>NZ_CP013435.1:0-1200000 GCF_001718795.1 Burkholderia latens
CTGACGCCCCAGCAGTACGTGACGTGGATCAAACCCTTGGCCCCGGTGGCCTTCGATGCGTCGGCGAACACGCTGTCGATCGCCGCGCCGAACCGCTTCAAGCTGGACTGGGTCAAGAGCCAGTTTTCGGGCCGGATCTCCGATCTGGCCCGGGAATTCTGGAACACGCCGATCGAAGTCCAGTTCGTTCTCGATCCGAAGGCCGGCATGCGCAGCGCGCCGGCGGGCGCCGCACCGGCCGCTCCGCGCGCGCCGCTCGCGCCGAGCGGCCCCGCTGCGACGGTCGCCGCGATCGCCGCCAACCTGACCGCGAACGCATCGGCTGCGCCGAGCGCGCCGGCCGACGTGCCGATGACGCCGTCGGCGGCTGCCGCGCACCACCTGAACGCCGACGACGCCGACATCGATCTGCCGAGCCTGCCCGCGCACGAAGCCGCGGCCGGCCGCCGCACATGGCGGCCGGGTCCGGGCGCCGCACCCGCGAACGGCGGCGAAGCCGATTCGATGTATGAACGTTCGAAGCTGAACCCGGTGCTCACGTTCGACAACTTCGTGACCGGTAAAGCCAACCAGCTCGCGCGCGCCGCCGCGATCCAGGTCGCGGACAACCCCGGCATCTCGTACAACCCGCTGTTCCTGTACGGCGGCGTCGGCCTCGGCAAGACTCACCTGATCCACGCGATCGGCAACCAGCTGTTGCTGGACAAGGCCGGCGCACGGATCCGCTACATCCACGCGGAGCAATACGTGTCCGACGTGGTGAAGGCGTACCAGCGCAAGGCGTTCGACGATTTCAAGCGCTACTACCATTCGCTCGACCTGCTGCTGATCGACGATATCCAGTTCTTCTCCGGCAAATCGCGCACGCAAGAGGAATTCTTCTACGCGTTCGAGGCGCTCGTCGCGAACAAGGCGCAGGTGATCATCACCAGCGACACGTATCCGAAGGAAATCTCGGGCATCGACGATCGCCTGATCTCGCGCTTCGACTCGGGCCTCACCGTTGCGATCGAGCCGCCCGAGCTGGAAATGCGCGTCGCGATCCTGATGCGCAAGGCGCAGTCGGAAGGCGTGAACCTGTCCGAAGACGTCGCGTTCTTCGTCGCGAAGCACCTGCGCTCGAACGTGCGCGAGCTCGAAGGCGCGCTGCGCAAGATCCTCGCGTATTCGAAGTTCCACGGCCGCGAGATCTCGATCGAGCTGACCAAGGAAGCGCTGAAGGACTTGCTGACCGTGCAGAACCGGCAGATTTCGGTCGAGAACATCCAGAAGACCGTCGCCGACTTCTACAACATCAAGGTCGCCGACATGTATTCGAAGAAGCGCCCCGCGAACATCGCGCGGCCGCGGCAGATTGCGATGTATCTGGCGAAGGAACTCACGCAGAAGAGCCTGCCGGAAATCGGCGAGCTGTTCGGCGGGCGCGATCACACGACCGTGCTGCACGCGGTGCGCAAGATCGCCGACGAGCGCAGCAAGGACGCGCAGCTGAACCACGAACTGCACGTGCTGGAACAGACGCTGAAGGGGTGAGCGCGCGCACCGCGCTTGATAATTCGGCCTCCGCCCCAATTTAAGGGGGGCGGTTCGGTTTTGAGGCACAATACAGGTTTGACCGCCCCGGCGGCGGCGGGCCAAGAGCCCGGCCGGCGGGGCGCTGCGAGGCTGCTGCGCTGCAGGCCGTTACTCAACGAAGGAACTCTATGCAACTGGTCAAGACCGAACGAGACACACTCCTCAGGCCGCTGCAAACGGTCAGCGGCATCGTCGAACGCCGCCATACGTTGCCGATCCTCGCCAACCTGCTGATCACCAAGAACGGCCCGGACGTTTCTTTCCTGTCGACCGACCTGGAGCTGCAGATCACCACGCGCGCCGATTTCGGCGTCGGCGGCGACCAGGTGGCCACCACCGTCGCGGCCCGCAAGCTGCTCGACATCCTGCGCGCGATGCCCGACGGGCAGGTCACGCTGTCGCTCGCCGACAAGCGCCTCACCGTCCAGTCCGGCAAGAGCCGCTTCGCACTGCAGACGCTCGCCGCCGACGAGTTCCCGACGGTCGCGCAGGCGAAGGATTTCGGCGCGAGCCTGACCGTCCCGCAAAAGTCGTTCCGCCAGCTGCTTGGCATGGTGCACTTCGCGATGGCGCAGCAGGATATCCGCTATTACCTGAACGGGATGCTGCTCGTCGTCGACGGCGACCAGCTGATGGCCGTGGCCACCGACGGCCACCGCCTCGCGTTCTCGTCGATGAAGCTCGAAGGCGGCACGTTCGGCCGCCAGGAAGTGATCGTGCCGCGCAAGACGATTCTCGAATTGCAGCGCCTGCTCGAAGATATCGACGACACCGTCACGATCGACATCGCGCAGACCCAGGCGAAGTTCACGTTCGGCGGCGTCGAGCTCGTGTCGAAGCTGGTCGAGGGCAAGTTCCCCGACTTCCAGCGCGTGATCCCGAAGGCGCACAAGAACACGTTCGAGATCGGCCGCGAAGAGCTGCAGCGCTCGCTGCAGCGCGCGGCGATCCTGACCTCGGACAAGTTCAAGGGCGTGCGCTGCATCGTCGCGCCGGGCCAGCTGAAGATCATGTCGACCAACGCCGATCAGGAAGAGGCGCAGGAAGAACTCGAAATCGCGTACCAGGGCGATACCGTCGATATCGGCTTCAACGTCACGTATCTGCTCGACGTGCTCGCAAACCTGAAGGTCGACACCGTGCAGGTGAGCCTCGGCGACGCCAGCTCGAGCGCGCTGATCACCGTGCCCGAGAACGACGAATTCAAGTATGTCGTGATGCCGATGCGCATCTGACGCGCTCGACATCGCGACACACACCAGGGGGCGGCAAGCCCCTTTGGCGTTTTTATGGCGAACTGACAACCCGTCCCTTTGGTGCGTTTTCGGCGCTTGGGGCGGGCCAGGAAACTGGAGCGGCCCGGCGATTTCTCTCGCTGAAACGCACCGCGCCGCCACGAGAGTGGCCTCGCAGAACCGGAAGATATCCATGAGTGAACAGCACAATTCGCAACCCGATAACAGCAGCTACGGCGCCTCGTCGATCCAGATCCTCGAAGGTCTGGAAGCGGTGCGCAAGCGCCCCGGGATGTACATCGGCGACACGTCGGACGGCACCGGTCTGCACCACCTCGTGTTCGAGGTGCTCGACAACTCGATCGACGAAGCGCTGGCCGGGTACTGCAACGACATCCACGTGACGATTCACGCCGACAACTCGATTTCCGTGACCGACAACGGCCGCGGGATTCCGACCGACGTGAAGATGAACGACAAGCACGAGCCGAAGCGCAGCGCCGCCGAGATCGTGATGACCGAGCTGCACGCCGGCGGCAAGTTCGACCAGAACAGCTACAAGGTGTCCGGCGGCCTGCACGGCGTGGGCGTGTCGTGCGTGAACGCGCTGTCGAGCTGGCTGCGCCTCACCGTGCGCCGCAACGGCAAGAAGCATTTCATGGAGTTCCATCGCGGCATTGCGCAGGATCGCGTGCTCGAGCAGGTGGATGGTGTCGAAGTGTCGCCGATGCTGATTACCGGCGACACCGAGAACCGCGGCACCGAAGTGCACTTCATGGCCGATCCGACCATTTTCGGCACGGTCGAGTATCACTACGACATCCTCGCGAAGCGGATGCGCGAGCTTTCGTTCCTGAACAACGGCGTGCGGATTCGTCTCACGGACCTGCGCTCGGGCAAGGAAGACGATTTCGCGTTCGCCGGCGGGGTGAAGGGCTTCGTCGAGTTCATCAACAAGACGAAGACCAACCTGCATCCGACCATCTTCCACGTGAATGGCGAGAAGGATGGCGTGGGCGTCGAAGTCGCGATGCAGTGGAACGACAGCTACAACGAAAACGTGCTGTGCTTCACGAACAACATTCCGCAGCGGGATGGCGGCACGCACTTGACCGGCCTGCGGGCCGCGATGACGCGCGTGATCAACAAGTACATCGCAGACAACGAGATCGCGAAGAAGGCGAAGGTCGAAACGACCGGCGATGATATGCGCGAAGGTTTGTCGTGCGTGCTCTCCGTGAAGGTGCCGGAGCCGAAGTTCAGCTCGCAAACGAAGGACAAGCTTGTTTCTTCCGAGGTTCGTGCACCGGTTGAGGAAGTCGTCGCGAAGGCGCTGGAAGAGTTCCTGCTCGAGACGCCGAACGACGCGAAGATCATCTGCGGGAAGATCGTTGAAGCGGCTCGTGCACGTGACGCTGCGCGGAAGGCGCGTGAGATGACGCGACGCAAGGGCGTGCTCGATGGCGTCGGCCTGCCGGGCAAGCTCGCGGATTGCCAGGAGAAAGATCCGGCGAAGTGCGAAATCTACATCGTCGAGGGTGACTCGGCAGGCGGCTCGGCAAAGCAAGGGCGCGATCGGAAGTTCCAGGCAATCTTGCCGCTGCGCGGCAAGGTGCTGAACGTCGAGAAGGCGCGCTACGACAAGCTGCTGTCGTCGGAACAGATCGTCACGCTCGTGACCGCGCTCGGCTGCGGCATCGGCAAGGACGATTACAACCTCGACAAGCTCCGCTATCACCGCATCATCATCATGACCGACGCGGACGTCGACGGTGCGCATATCCGGACGCTGCTGCTCACGTTCTTCTATCGGCAAATGCCGGAGATGGTCGAGCGCGGGTATGTTTATATCGCGCAGCCGCCGCTTTACAAGATCAAAGCCGGGAAGGACGAGCGGTATTTGAAGGATGACGCGGAGCTCAACGCGCATATGCTGCGCTTGGCGTTGCAAGGATCGGAGCTGGTGCCTGGCGAGAATGCGGCCGCGATTTCGGGCGATGCGCTTGGGGAACTGGCACGGTCGTATCTGCTGTCGCAAAGCGTCATCGAACGGTTGAGCCGGTTGTATGACCCGGCAGCGCTCGAGGCGATCATGGATGGTGTGGCGATCGATCTGTCGAACGAGGAATCGACGGAGGCTTCGGCCAAGGCTCTTCACGCTGCTTTGCACGACGAGGCGCTGAAGAACGAAGTGCGTGTCGTGCCTTCGTATGATCCAGTGCGAGAGCTGCGGTCGCTGCGGGTTGAGCGAGCGCATCACGGGAACGTGCGCGTTTCGGTCATCGATGAAGAGTTCCAGCATACGGCGGATTATCAGCAGCTGGTGACTACCGCGAAGACGTTTGAAGGGCTGATTCAGGCTGGGGCGGTGATCAAGCGTGGTGAGCGCAGCATGGCTGTGAGCGACTTCAAGAGTGCGATGAAGTGGCTGCTGGCGGATGCGGAACGGAACGTTTCGAAGCAACGCTATAAGGGGCTTGGGGAGATGAACCCTGAGCAGCTCTGGGAAACGACCATGGATCCGACCGTGCGGCGTCTGCTGCGCGTGCAGATCGAGGATGCTATTGCTGCGGATGGGATCTTTACCACCCTCATGGGGGATGAGGTCGAGCCGCGTAGGGCGTTTATTGAGTCGAATGCGTTGCGGGCGGGGAATATTGATGTCTAACGCATTGTAGATAGACGCATAACCTGAGAAAAACGGATCCATAAGTTGAGAAACTTACGGGTCCGTTTCTTATTGGGAGCCGAATTTGTTGGCGTCCATCAACCGGCGTTCGATGCCGAGTGACCCTGAACTCGGCTCAACGGTGACCCTCTACTCAATGCCGCCGAATCAACCCGTGATCAGAGTATTTTTTTGATTTTCCGAACACCTTCTCTGCTGGATATTTTTTCGATTGATTTCAATTTTCTCCAGCGCAGCCTTATGGAGATCTATTTCCAATCTATCGGCCAGCAACACCGGTACGCGAGAACGTCTGCCATCTCATGGCTGATCGCTGTCAACTGGTCAGATGAAAGCTCTACCTTCTCTCCCGAATCGAGCCATTGAAACGTATGCGGTCCACGAACGACGCCCTTCCAATGAAGGGCAGAAGGTCAGAAGCTAAGTGTCCGCGTGGACACATGCACTCAGACCGTGATGACCGAGAAACAAGACCTTCGAAGCAGACTGGTAATTGGCCGCAGACGGGATGGCCGACGTGAATTTGATGAGGCGGCCGTACAAGAGCTGGTCGAGCTTTGCCTGAAGCCTGGCGTATCGATTGCCCGAGCGGCCATGGATCACGACGTCAATCCGAACCAGTTGCGTCGCTGGATCTCGCGCTATCAGCAGCAGATGCTGCAGGCGTCAAGAGATCCGGACCTGATGGTAATCGATGGCGTCTCGATCGACGCCCCCGGGCCGAGAGTCAGAAGTCCAGTGGATATGAGTCCCCCACCGGCGTTCTTGCCGGTCGTTTCCTCTGCCGCACCCGTGCCCCTGTCACCGCCGGCATCGACTTCGCCACGGTTGTCGATGACGCTCGCGCTCCAGGTGCGTTTGTCGAACGGTGTCGAACTCGAGCTGGGCAAGGCCATCGCGACCATCGACGAACTGACGACCCTGGTTCAGATCCTGGGGAGGATGCCGTGTTCCGGTTCGACGACAAACTGAAGGTGTATCTGCATCGCGATCCTGTCGACTTCCGCTACGGCATGAACAGCCTGTCGATTCTCGTCGAACAGTCGATGCGCCTGAATCCGATGGACTCGTCGCTTTACATCTTCGGAAACCGGCGTCGTGACCGGATCAAGATCCTTGGCTGGGATGGTAGTGGTTTCTGGCTTCTGATGAAACGATTGGAGACGAGCCGCTTCATCTGGCCCGACAACAAGGCCGAGGTCGTGACGATGACGACCGACGTATTACACGCGTTGCTCGACGGCGATGACATCACTGCGATTCGACGGCATCCGAAGCAGGAATATCTGCGCGTGAGCTGAACACGCCATCGGCATGCTAGTCTAACCGGCATGCCGATCCAGGTCACCCTCTCCGCCGACGAACTGAAGGAACTGCTCGCAATACGCGAGCAGCACGCAGCACTTCGGCAAGAGCGAGATGAACTACGCGGCGTGCTGCGTCTCGTGACGGCGGAACGCGATCTCGCCGAGGAACGACTCCGAGCCTACCGTCGCGAGCTGTTCGGCGCAAAGAGCGAAGCGCGAGACTCGGAACAGTTCGGCCTGTTCAACGAAGCCGAGGCGCTCGGTACGAACGCGACGCCCGCGCAGGAAGAGACTCCGGAAACGACGGTTGCCGCTCACGCGCGCAAGAAGCGCGGCCATCGCAAGCCGCTCGATCCGAATCTGCCGCGCGACGTTGTGCGACACGAACTGCCCGAAGCCGAACGCTTCTGCGCGCACGACGGGCACGCACTCGTCGAGTTTGGCGTGGAGATCAGCGAGCAGCTCGACGTGATTCCGGAACAGCTTCGTGTGATCCAGCACCAGCGCGTCAAATATGCGTGTCCGTGCTGCGATCTCGGCATCAAGGTCACGCCAGCGCCGCCGCGCATCATCCCGCGCGGACTGTTGAGCGAATCGGCGCTCGCGTGGATTGCCACCGGCAAGTATCAGTTCGGTATGCCGCTGTATCGCCAGGCAGGTCTGCTGCGGCGCTTCGGCGGCGACATCTCCTCGAACACGATCGCCGCCAGCATGGTGCGCGTCGGCCTCGCAACGCAGCCCGTGATCAACCTGATGCGCGATGCGTTGCTCGATGCCGCGCTGATCTACTGCGACGAGACGACGCTCCAGGTGCTGAAGGAGGAAGGCCGACGACCTCAAACGAAGAGTTACCTCTGGGCGCAAATGACCGGTTCGGGCGTCCCCATCCGCTGCTTCACCTATACGCCGGGGCGCGGTACCAAGCTGGCCGACAAGCTGTTCACCGGGATCCGCGAAGGCGCGGTCATGATGACCGACGGCTACGAGCCCTACAACGACATCGCACAACGTCACCAACTCGTGCACCTTGGATGCTGGGTTCACGTGAGACGGTACTTCGTCAAGGCGGAAGAGAACGTGCCGAAGGCTGCACGCTCGCCCGAGCTGCTCGCGACGCGCTTCATCAAATTGATCGGCAAGCTGTTCGCGGCGGAATCCCGGAGTGAGGCGTGGACGGCGGAACGACGGCAGCGGTTGCGACGACGATACAGCGCACGCGTACTCGACATCATCCACGCGCTGATGCTCGAACAGTCTCCCGGCGTCGTACCGAAAAGCTTGCTTGGCAAGGGGTTGACCTATCTGCGCGAGCAGTGGCCGAAGCTGATCCGCTACGTCGAGAACGGCAGCCTGCCGATCAGCAACAATCCCTGCGAAAACGCGATTCGCCCGTTCTGCGTCGGGCGCCGCGGCTGGTTGTTCTCCGACACCGTCGACGGTGCGAACGCGAGCGCCAATCTCTATACGCTCGTCGAGACCTGCAAGGCCAATGGCATCGATCCGTACCGATACCTCACCTGGCTGTTCCAGCGTCTGCCCCTGGCGAAGACCGCCGATGATTACGACGCGCTGCTTCCCTGGAAGATGCCCACCCACCTCCGCTGATCGGCAGCGCTACCACACATCACGCGCTTCGCCACCTCACTCTGTGGGGCGTCGTTCGTGGACCGCATACATTGAAACGGCTCCAGCAGCTCGCTAGCCTCGACGCTCAGCGCCGCCGCCAAATTCTTGGGCGTGTGAAATTTCTGCCAACCCCGCTCCGCTACAAACTGTCGGAGCACATCGCGAAGTTCTGTAAGCGACCAGCCAACCCGTCTTGACGAGCGAGTTTAGGCGGCAGTCGAGAGAGGTTGCCAACGATGCGGCAGTAGCGCGTCGATGTCGTTGGCCTTGTGGGTCGGCAAGCGTGTGAGGACGTCCTTCAGATAGGCGAGCGGATCGAGCCCGTTCAGTTGCGCCGATCGAATCAAGCTCATGATGGCGGCCGCGCGCTGACCCGCACGCAGTGATCCGGCGAACAACCAATTGGACCGGCCGACTGCCCACGGTCGGATCTGGTTTTCGACCCAGTTGTTGTCGATCGGCACATTGCCGTCATCGAGATAGCGCGTGAGTGCGTCCCATCGTTTCAGGCTGTAGTCCAGCGCCTTCGCAATCGCCGAGCCGTCCGCAACGAGTTTGCGCTGCGCCATCAACCATTCATAGAGGGCGTCGCACACCGGCTTGGCCCGACGCTGTCGAAGCCGCTGCCGTTCGTCGACATCCAGTGCTGCGGCCTCGCGTTCGATGTCGTAGAGCACGGTAAAGAACGGCAGGGCCTGCCCCGCAACATGGCTGCTGTGGTTGGCATGCAATTCAAAGAACTTGCGTCGAGCATGAGCCGCGCATCCGATCTCGGTGATGCCGTGCTGGAACGAGGCCTTGTACCCGCTGTAGTCGTCGCATACCAGTTTGCCGTGCCAGCCCGTCAGGAACGTGCGAGCGTGCGCACCGGCGCGGCTCTCGGCGAAGTCGTAGACCACCGCGCGCAGTTCGCTGAACTGAGTCGACGTATACGCCCACAGGTATGCCCGGTGCGTTTTGCCCTTGCCGGGGCTGAGCATTTGCACCGGCGTCTCGTCGGCGTGCAACACCGCCTGTTGCCGGATGGCCTGGCCGAGCGCGTCGACCAACGGCTGCAACTGCACGCCACACCGGCCCACCCAGGCACCCAGCGTGGATCTCGGGATGGCCAGTCCCGCACGACCAAAGATCTGTTCCTGGCGATACAGGGGCAGGTGGTCGCCGTACTTGGCGACCAGCACCTGCGCGAGCAACCCGGCGGTGGGCATGCCCTTGTCGATCACATGCGGTGGAACCGGCGCTTGGATCAGCGTCTCGCACGCTTTGCACACCCACTTGCCGCGGATGTGCCGTTCCACCGTAAACACGCCCGGCGTGTAGTCCAGCTTCTCGCTCACGTCCTCGCCGATCCGTATGCGTTCGCAACCGCACTGGCATGTTGTGCTGTCCGGTTCGTGATGGACGTCGGTGCGTGGCAGTTGCGGCGGCAGTGGTGCCCGTTTCGGCTGCTCGCGTTGCCGTTCAGCTCGCGTAGGCTCGAGTTGCTCGAGCTCCATCTCGATGGCAACCAAGTCGCCATCGATCGCCTCGTCGAGCAGGTTCATCTGCTCGCTGTTGAGCTGTTCGCTACGCCGGCCGAACTGCTGGCGCTTGAGGATCGAGATCTCATGGGTAAGCTGGTCGATGCGGGTCTGCTTGTAGCGGAGTTCCCGATCTCGTTCACTGGCTTCCCGCTCCTTCTCGTGGATCGCCTGGTCCTTCGACTGGACCTCTGCAATCAGTTGCGCAGTCAGGGCGCGCAACTGTTCCGGGGTGAGTGCGTCGAGGTCAGCGGGATTCATGCAGGCCAGTCTGCCAGAACGCTGTAGGCGGTGGAAGCTGAACTGTTTACGCCTCCGTCGTACTCAGACGACACGGATCACGCCACTCTCGCCAATGCGTTGCCACGGCAGGCCCAGCACCAGGCCGGCCAGTTGTTCGTGCGTCAGTTCATGCTGCTTCGGTTCGCTGCCGGCGTGCGGCCAGGCAAATTGCCCCTGATTCAGACGTCGTGCTGCCAACCAAATGCCGATCCCGTCGTGGATCAGGACCTTCATGCGGTTGGCGCGGCGATTGGCGAACAGATAAGCATGGTGCGGGTGCGCGGCACCGAATACCTTGACCACGCGCGCCAAGGCCGTGTCGAAACCGGCACGCATGTCCAGCGGATCGGTCGCCAGCCAGATCTCGTCGACGCGGATCACCGCATCCACTCGCGCAGCCAGGCGGCACACTGGGCGGCTTCGGACACGGGCCAACTGACCGTGATCGACTGATCGCCCCGGCGCACCTCGATGCGGATCTCTGCCGAGTGCGGACTCGGCGCTCCCAATGGCACCGACACAAAGGCTGGCAGCGACGGTGGCGTGGCCGGTGGACGACCCAGCGGTCTCTTGGGAAGTCGCCCCTCCGCCTGATCGATCCAGCGCCGCAGCAGATTCGCGTTGAGCCGGTGTTCCAGCGCGACCGCAGCAACCGATACGCCGATTCCCTGGCACGCAGCTACCACCTGCGCCTTGAACTCCTCGCTGTACCGTTGCCGGCGACGACGCTCGGGGAATGCTTCCGATTCGATAGTGTTCACGTGTCCGCTTATTCGTTAGGTGGACACGATACTCCCAAGAGCTTTACCCCAACTCAAGACGGGTTGCCCGGCCGCTTACGAAGTTCTTGCAATTCCACTATTTTCTCCGCCGGGCCTGCATATAAAGTTTCAATAGCAACCGGAGCGCATAGAGCACGAAATGTGACCCATGCCGCGTACGCAGCACGCCTTTCCGCCGCAAATGCAAAAACCCCCGCCGGTTCGGGCGGGGGTTTCTGGCTTGAGGGGAGCCTGACGATTACCTACTTTCACACGGGAATCCGCACTATCATCGGCGTAGAGTCGTTTCACGGTCCTGTTCGGGATGGGAAGGGGTGGGACCGACTCGCTATGGTCATCAGGCAAAGAGGGTTGTCCTGCTGGCATGGCCAACAGAACCAATCTGGGAAGAAGCAGTAATTTTAGGTTGTGTGTATCACACACGAGAATCCAACCGTCCGACGCGCTCTGTAGCGCGAAACAGACTTGTTATAGGATCAAGCCTTACGGGCAATTAGTATCGGTTAGCTGAACGCATTACTGCGCTTACACACCCGACCTATCAACGTCCTGGTCTCGAACGACCCTTCAAGGGGATCTAGTCCCCAGGGATATCTCATCTTAAGGCGAGTTTCCCGCTTAGATGCTTTCAGCGGTTATCTCTTCCGAACATAGCTACCCGGCGATGCCACTGGCGTGACAACCGGTACACCAGAGGTTCGTCCACTCCGGTCCTCTCGTACTAGGAGCAGCCCCCTTCAAATATCCAACGCCCACGGCAGATAGGGACCAAACTGTCTCACGACGTTTTAAACCCAGCTCACGTACCTCTTTAAATGGCGAACAGCCATACCCTTGGGACCGGCTACAGCCCCAGGATGAGATGAGCCGACATCGAGGTGCCAAACACCGCCGTCGATATGAACTCTTGGGCGGTATCAGCCTGTTATCCCCAGAGTACCTTTTATCCGTTGAGCGATGGCCCTTCCATACAGAACCACCGGATCACTATGACCTGCTTTCGCACCTGCTCGACTTGTCGGTCTCGCAGTTAAGCACGCTTATGCCATTGCACTATCAGCACGATTTCCGACCGTACCTAGCGTACCTTCGTACTCCTCCGTTACGCTTTGGGAGGAGACCGCCCCAGTCAAACTGCCTACCATGCACTGTCCCCGACCCGGATCACGGGCCAAGGTTAGAACCTCAAACAAACCAGGGTGGTATTTCAAGGACGGCTCCACCGAAACTAGCGTTCCGGTTTCATAGCCTCCCACCTATCCTACACAGATCGGTTCAAAGTCCAATGCAAAGCTACAGTAAAGGTTCATGGGGTCTTTCCGTCTAGCCGCGGGTAGATTGCATCATCACAAACACTTCAACTTCGCTGAGTCTCGGGAGGAGACAGTGTGGCCATCGTTACGCCATTCGTGCAGGTCGGAACTTACCCGACAAGGAATTTCGCTACCTTAGGACCGTTATAGTTACGGCCGCCGTTTACCGGGACTTCAATCAAGAGCTTGCACCCCATCATTTAATCTTCCGGCACCGGGCAGGCGTCACACCCTATACGTCCACTTTCGTGTTTGCAGAGTGCTGTGTTTTTATTAAACAGTCGCAGCCACCAGTTTATTGCAACCCCTTCACCCTCCTGGCGCAGGCCAGTCAAGCTACAAGGGCGTACCTTATCCCGAAGTTACGGTACCAATTTGCCGAGTTCCTTCTCCCGAGTTCTCTCAAGCGCCTTAGAATACTCATCTCGCCCACCTGTGTCGGTTTGCGGTACGGTCATCGTTAGACTGAAGCTTAGAGGCTTTTCTTGGAACCACTTCCAATTGCTTCGCTCCCGAAGGAGCTCGCGCCACACCCTTGAATTACGCGCCCGGATTTGCCTAAGCGCCTTCTCCAATGCAGCGACCGGGACTTCCAACACCCGGACAACCTTCCGCGATCCGTCCCCCCATCGCATCTAACGACGGTGCAGGAATATTGACCTGCTTCCCATCAGCTACGCATTTCTGCCTCGCCTTAGGGGCCGACTCACCCTACGCCGATGAACGTTGCGTAGGAAACCTTGGGCTTACGGCGAGGGGGCCTTTCACCCCCTTTATCGCTACTCATGTCAGCATTCGCACTTCCGATACCTCCAGCACGCTTTTCAACGCACCTTCGCAGGCTTACGGAACGCTCTCCTACCATGCGTGCAAGCACGCATCCGCAGCTTCGGTATATAGCTTAGCCCCGTTACATCTTCCGCGCAGGACGACTCGATCAGTGAGCTATTACGCTTTCTTTAAAGGGTGGCTGCTTCTAAGCCAACCTCCTGACTGTTTTAGCCTTCCCACTTCGTTTCCCACTTAGCTATATTTGGGGACCTTAGCTGGCGGTCTGGGTTGTTTCCCTCTTGACACCGGACGTTAGCACCCGATGTCTGTCTCCCGTGATTGCACTCTTCGGTATTCGGAGTTTGCTATGGCGGGGTAATCTGCAATAGACCCCCCAACCATGACAGTGCTCTACCCCCGAAGGTGAGACACGAGGCACTACCTAAATAGTTTTCGGAGAGAACCAGCTATTTCCAGGTTTGTTTAGCCTTTCACCCCTATCCACAGCTCATCCCCTAACTTTTCAACGTTAGTGGGTTCGGACCTCCAGTACGTGTTACCGCACCTTCATCCTGGCCATGGATAGATCACCTGGTTTCGGGTCTACGCCCAGCAACTGAACGCCCTATTCGGACTCGCTTTCGCTACGCCTGCCCTATACGGTTAAGCTTGCTACTGAACGTAAGTCGCTGACCCATTATACAAAAGGTACGCCGTCACCCCTTACGAGGCTCCGACTGTTTGTATGCATGCGGTTTCAGGATCTATTTCACTCCCCTCCCGGGGTTCTTTTCGCCTTTCCCTCACGGTACTGGTTCACTATCGGTCGATCACGAGTATTTAGCCTTGGAGGATGGTCCCCCCATCTTCAGACAGGATTTCACGTGTCCCGCCCTACTTGTCGCACACCTAGTTCTTTCATACTGTTTTCGCCTACAGGGCTATCACCTGCTATGGCCGCACTTTCCAGAGCGTTCGGCTAACAATACAAATAAAGAGTGCAAGGCTCATCCCATTTCGCTCGCCACTACTTTGGGAATCTCGGTTGATTTCTTTTCCTGCGGTTACTTAGATGTTTCAGTTCACCGCGTTCGCTTCGCATGGCCTATGTATTCAGCCATGGATACTCCATAAGGAGTGGGTTTCCCCATTCGGACATCTACGGATCAAAGCTCGTTTGCCAGCTCCCCGTAGCTTTTCGCAGGCTACCGCGTCCTTCATCGCCTGTGATCGCCAAGGCATCCACCACATGCACTTGTTCGCTTGACCCTATAACGAGTCTGTCTCGTTACAGGTTGAGTT
Organism: Burkholderia latens; assembly: GCF_001718795.1. Classification (NCBI taxonomy): domain Bacteria; kingdom Pseudomonadati; phylum Pseudomonadota; class Betaproteobacteria; order Burkholderiales; family Burkholderiaceae; genus Burkholderia; species Burkholderia latens. The sequence continues at coordinate 14,403 of NZ_CP013435.1, forward strand.
CTCGCGTTGTGCCGTATTCCAAGTTGATGTCGACCAGAGTTGGCGCTTTAGCGCTTACTCTGGCCCCACTCCCGTAGGGAGCCGAACATGAAGTTCGAATCATCTTGAGATACATCGATACAATCACAACCCGGATAGTTTTCACGTCCATCTCAAAGACGCTTCCGCTATCCAAATTACTTACTTCTTCCAGATTGTTAAAGAACGACAGCCGATATGGTGTTACTCATATCACTCTGACTGGCTCAATCGCCAATGACAAAGACTCGAACCAAGTCGAATGCTTGTCATTGAAGATTATCGAAAGCGGCCGGCATTACACCTGACAAAACCGCTAGCAGACAGTCTTTCTGCCCTTGTCAACAGCCGATAAGCGTGAGCGCTCAATTTTGCGAGATAGCTCTGGAAAGGAGGTGATCCAGCCGCACCTTCCGATACGGCTACCTTGTTACGACTTCACCCCAGTCATGAATCCTACCGTGGTGACCGTCCTCCTTGCGGTTAGACTAGCCACTTCTGGTAAAACCCACTCCCATGGTGTGACGGGCGGTGTGTACAAGACCCGGGAACGTATTCACCGCGGCATGCTGATCCGCGATTACTAGCGATTCCAGCTTCATGCACTCGAGTTGCAGAGTGCAATCCGGACTACGATCGGTTTTCTGGGATTAGCTCCCCCTCGCGGGTTGGCAACCCTCTGTTCCGACCATTGTATGACGTGTGAAGCCCTACCCATAAGGGCCATGAGGACTTGACGTCATCCCCACCTTCCTCCGGTTTGTCACCGGCAGTCTCCTTAGAGTGCTCTTGCGTAGCAACTAAGGACAAGGGTTGCGCTCGTTGCGGGACTTAACCCAACATCTCACGACACGAGCTGACGACAGCCATGCAGCACCTGTGCGCCGGTTCTCTTTCGAGCACTCCCGAATCTCTTCAGGATTCCGACCATGTCAAGGGTAGGTAAGGTTTTTCGCGTTGCATCGAATTAATCCACATCATCCACCGCTTGTGCGGGTCCCCGTCAATTCCTTTGAGTTTTAATCTTGCGACCGTACTCCCCAGGCGGTCAACTTCACGCGTTAGCTACGTTACTAAGGAAATGAATCCCCAACAACTAGTTGACATCGTTTAGGGCGTGGACTACCAGGGTATCTAATCCTGTTTGCTCCCCACGCTTTCGTGCATGAGCGTCAGTATTGGCCCAGGGGGCTGCCTTCGCCATCGGTATTCCTCCACATCTCTACGCATTTCACTGCTACACGTGGAATTCTACCCCCCTCTGCCATACTCTAGCCTGCCAGTCACCAATGCAGTTCCCAGGTTGAGCCCGGGGATTTCACATCGGTCTTAGCAAACCGCCTGCGCACGCTTTACGCCCAGTAATTCCGATTAACGCTTGCACCCTACGTATTACCGCGGCTGCTGGCACGTAGTTAGCCGGTGCTTATTCTTCCGGTACCGTCATCCCCCGGCTGTATTAGAGCCAAGGATTTCTTTCCGGACAAAAGTGCTTTACAACCCGAAGGCCTTCTTCACACACGCGGCATTGCTGGATCAGGCTTTCGCCCATTGTCCAAAATTCCCCACTGCTGCCTCCCGTAGGAGTCTGGGCCGTGTCTCAGTCCCAGTGTGGCTGGTCGTCCTCTCAGACCAGCTACTGATCGTCGCCTTGGTAGGCCTTTACCCCACCAACTAGCTAATCAGCCATCGGCCAACCCTATAGCGCGAGGCCCGAAGGTCCCCCGCTTTCATCCGTAGATCGTATGCGGTATTAATCCGGCTTTCGCCGGGCTATCCCCCACTACAGGACATGTTCCGATGTATTACTCACCCGTTCGCCACTCGCCACCAGGTGCAAGCACCCGTGCTGCCGTTCGACTTGCATGTGTAAGGCATGCCGCCAGCGTTCAATCTGAGCCAGGATCAAACTCTTCAGTTCAAACCTGTTACTGTTTTCGGTTCCGTTAAGAACCGGTCGCTCACTCAAAGCTGACAGGAATATGAATCACTTCATAAACCTGACTTACTTTAGTGTGAGACTCTTGATACTTTTGCTATCTGATCCGAAGATCAGCTCGCTGCCATCAAGCGCCCACACTTATCGGCTGTTAATTTTTAAAGAGCATTCCTGCGAGGAACTTCGCGTTTCCCGGCAGCGCTGCGTTTTCAGCAGCAGAGAAGCGAGATTATGAACCGCCTTTCTTCGCTCGTCAACAACTTTCTGAACTGCTTCGTTGCGACCGCGAGGGGTTCCGCTTCGTGTGCCCAGGGCCGCTACCGCTGACCCAATCGCACCGCTTCCCTTCTTCCTCCGCGCCGCGTTTCCGTTAGCGCGAAAGAGGCGTGATTCTAGGCACCCGCCCGCGGCCGCGCAACCCCTTTGTGAAAATATTTTGAAAAAGCCCCGTGCGCTGCCGCGCACGGGGCTTGGGGGGGCGGGCAGGCTCGGACGATCACCTCGCGCGCGACCCGCGCCACCCGCCCCGCACGTCACCTCGCCGCGCAGTCCAATCAGCGGTGCTTGAATACCGGCTTGCGCTTCTCGACGAATGCCGCCATTCCTTCCTTCTGATCTTCCGTCGCGAACAACGAATGGAACAGTCGACGCTCGAAATGGACACCTTCCGCCAGCGTCGTCTCGTACGCCCGGTTCACCGACTCCTTGACCATCATGACCGCCGGCAGCGAGAACTCGGCGATCGTCGTCGCTGCAGCAATCGCCTCGTCGAGCAACTTGTCGGCCGGCAGCACACGCGACACCAGCCCCGCCCGTTCGGCCTCGGCCGCGTCCATAAAGCGTGCGGTCAGGCACATGTCCATAGCCTTCGCCTTCGAAACCGCACGCGGCAGGCGCTGCGTGCCGCCCGCGCCCGGCATCACGCCCAGCTTGATCTCGGGCTGGCCGAACTTGGCCGTATCGGCCGCGAAAATGATGTCGCACATCATCGCAAGTTCGCATCCGCCGCCCAACGCGAAGCCCGCCACGGCCGCAATGATCGGCTTGCGGATCTCGCGGACGGCCTCCCAGTTACGTGTGATGTAGTCGCCGCGGTAGACATCCATATAGGAATAGGTCGCCATCATGCCAATGTCCGCCCCGGCCGCGAACGCCTTTTCGCTTCCCGTCAGGACGATCGCGCCGATCTCGTCGTCCGCATCGAACGCTTTCAGTGCTGCGCCCAGTTCGTCCATCAACGCATCGTTCAACGCATTCAGCGCCTTCGGGCGATTGAGCGTGATCAGCCCGACTCGCCCCCGGGTCTCCACCAGGATGTTCTCGTAAGACATCTATTTCTCCTCGATCAATGAAATGAGAAACGCCTCGCACACGCGAATAGTTTGATGCTACCATTCTCCGACCAACCGGTCGGTTAATTAATCGATCCGATTCCTCTCAACGTCCATCAGGCCGCCGTCATGACCCATGCACTGTTCACGAAGCACGAAGACACGCTGACACACGCCCTCGCCGCCATCGAGAGCCGCGGGTACTGGAGCCCGTTCGCGGAAATGCCGAGTCCCAAAGTGTACGGGGAAAGCGCCAACGCCGATGGCGAAGCCGCGTTCAACGCGCACCTCGGCAGCACGTTCGCGCTCGACCAGCCGGCATCCGGCGGAACCGTCGGTGCGGAGCGGTCGCCGTACGGGATCGACCTCGACATCCGCTATCCGAAATCGACGCCCGACGAGCTGATCGCAGCCGCCGCCGCTGCGCAGCGCACGTGGCGCGAAGCTGGCCCGAGCGCCTGGATCGGAGTCAGCCTGGAAATCCTCGCGCGACTGAATCGCGCGAGCTTCGAAATCGCCTACAGCGTGATGCACACCACGGGCCAGGCATTCATGATGGCGTTCCAGGCTGGCGGCCCGCATGCGCAGGATCGCGCGCTGGAAGCGGTCGCCTACGCGTGGAACGAGCTGCGCCGCATCCCGGCCGACGCGCACTGGGAGAAACCGCAAGGCAAGAACCCGCCGCTCGCGATGCACAAGCGCTATACAGTCGTCCCGCGCGGCACCGGCCTCGTGCTCGGCTGTTGTACGTTCCCGACCTGGAACGGCTACCCGGGCCTGTTCGCCGACCTCGCAACCGGCAATACGGTGATCGTCAAACCGCACCCCGGCGCAATCCTGCCGCTCGCGATCACGGTACGCATCGCGCGCGACGTACTGCGCGAAGCCGGTTTCGATCCGAACGTCGTCACGCTGCTCGCGACCGAGCCGAATGACGGCGCGCTCGTGCAGGAACTCGCACTGCGTCCTGAAATCAAGCTGATCGACTTCACCGGCAGCACGCAAAACGGCACGTGGCTCGAGCGCCATGCCCATCAGGCACAGGTGTACACGGAAAAGGCGGGCGTCAACCAGATCGTGATCGACTCGACCGACGACCTGAAGGCCGCGGCCAAGAACATCGCGTTCTCGCTGGCGCTGTACTCCGGCCAGATGTGCACGGCACCGCAGAACATCTACGTGCCGCGCGACGGCATCCGGACGGCCGATGGTCATGCGAGCTTCGAAGAAGTCGCCCAGGCGATCGCGGTTTCCGTGCAAAAGCTGACCGGCGACCCGGCGCGCTCGGTCGAACTGATCGGCGCGATCCAGAACGACGGCGTGACCGCGCGCATCGACGACGCCCGCAAGCTCGGCCGGGTGCTTGCCGACAGCCAGACGCTCCAGCACCCCGTATTCCCCAACGCTCGCGTGCGCACGCCGCTCGTGCTGCAGCTCGACGTGGCCGACCGCGCGAAATTCACGCAAGAGTGGTTCGGCCCGATCTCGTTCGTGATCGCGACCGACTCGACCGCCCAATCGCTGGATCTCGCGGGCCAGATCGCCGCCGAGCATGGCGCGCTGACGCTGTCCGTCTACAGCACCGACGACAAGATCCTCGACGACGCGCACGAGGCGGCGGTGCGCGGCGGCGTCGCACTGTCGATCAACCTGACCGGCGGCGTGTTCGTGAACCAGTCGGCCGCGTTCTCGGACTTCCACGGCACGGGTGCTAATCCGGCCGCGAACGCCGCGCTGGCCGACCCTGCGTTCGTCGCCAATCGGTTCCGCGTAGTGCAAAGCCGCGTCCATGTTGCGCCGAAGGCGGTGCCCGTGGAAGCCGGCCAGACGGCATAAGCCGTTCCGCCGACGTGCAAACGCCACCACGTTCCCTACCATGAACGAATCCGCCAGCCGGCGGGTTCGTTACATATCGACACACCATGATCGACGCCTACATCTGCGATGCGATTCGCACCCCCATCGGCCGCTACGGCGGCGCCCTGAAAGACGTTCGAGCCGATGATCTCGGCGCGGTACCGCTGAGGGCGCTGATCGAACGCAACCGCGACGTCGACTGGACATCGATCGACGATGTGATCTACGGCTGCGCGAACCAGGCCGGCGAAGACAACCGCAACGTCGCGCGCATGTCCGCGCTCCTCGCGGGCTTGCCGGAAGGCGTGCCGGGTTCGACGATCAATCGCCTGTGCGGTTCCGGGATGGACGCGGTCGGCGTGGCCGCGCGCGCGATCAAGGCCGGCGAAGCGCGATTGATGATCGCGGGCGGCGTCGAAAGCATGACGCGCGCACCGTTCGTAATGGGCAAGGCCACCACCGCGTTCGCGCGCCAGGCCGACATTTTCGACACGACGATTGGTTGGCGTTTCATCAATCCGCTGATGAAACAGCGATACGGTGTCGACTCGATGCCCGAGACGGCCGAGAACGTGGCCGTCGATTACAACATCAGCCGTGCCGACCAGGATCTGTTCGCGCTGCGCAGCCAGCAGAAGGCCGCGCGTGCGCAGCAGGACGGCACGCTCGCCGAAGAAATCGTGCCGGTCACGATTGCGCAGAAGAAAGGCGATGCGCTCGTCGTGTCGCGCGACGAGCATCCGCGCGAGACGTCGCTCGACGCGCTCGCGAAGCTGAAGGGCGTCGTGCGCCCGGACGGCTCCGTCACGGCCGGCAACGCGTCGGGTGTCAACGATGGCGCATGCGCGCTGCTGCTGGCCAACGCGCAGGCCGCGGATCAGTATCGGCTGCGCCGCCGCGCACGCGTCGTCGGCATGGCGACAGCAGGGGTCGAGCCGCGGGTGATGGGCATCGGCCCTGCGCCGGCCACGCAGAAACTGTTGCGCCAGCTCGGCATGACGATCGACCAGTTCGACGTGATCGAGCTGAATGAAGCATTCGCATCCCAGGGCCTCGCGGTGCTGCGCATGCTCGGCGTCGCCGACGACGATCCCCGCGTGAACCCGAACGGCGGTGCGATCGCGCTCGGCCATCCGCTCGGCGCGTCGGGCGCACGACTCGTGACGACGGCGCTTCACCAGCTCGAGCGTACGGGCGGCCGTTTTGCGCTTTGTACGATGTGTATCGGCGTCGGTCAGGGCATCGCAATCGCGATCGAACGCGTGTAACGGCCGCCTCGCGCGCCTATAACGAAGTCATGAAGGAGACACCGCATGTCATATCAGGCGATCCAGCTGGAGTTCGATCAGACTACCCGCGTGGCGACGATCACCCTCAACCGCCCGGACAAGCTGAACAGCTTTACGCGGGCGATGCACCGCGAACTGCAGTCGGCGCTCGATGAAGTCGAATCGGCCGGCGCGCGCGCGCTGATCCTGACCGGTGCCGGGCGCGGCTTCTGCGCAGGGCAGGATCTGGCTGACCTCGACTTCACGCCGGGCGCGTCCACCGATCTCGGCGCGCTGATCGACGAACATTTCAACCCGCTGATCCGCCGCCTGCAACGCATGCCGATACCGGTGATCGCGGCCGTGAACGGCACAGCGGCGGGCGCCGGCGCGAATCTGGCGCTCGCATGCGACATCGTGTTCGCCGCGCGGTCGAGCAGTTTCATTCAGGCCTTCGTGAAGATCGGGCTCGTGCCCGATTCGGGGGGCACCTGGTTCCTGCCGCAACGTGTCGGCATGGCGCGCGCGCTCGGGCTCGCCCTGACGGGCGACAAGCTCGGCGCCGAACAGGCCGAGCAATGGGGATTGATCTGGCGCGCAGTCGACGACGATGCGCTCGCTGCGTCGGCCCGTCAGCTCGCGAACCAGCTCGCGCAGCAGCCGACGCTGGCCATCGCGTCGATCAAGCAAACGATGCGCGACAGCGTGACGAACTCGCTGGATCAGCAACTCGACCTCGAGCGCGACATGCAGCGCAAACTCGGACAGTCGTACGACTACGCGGAAGGCGTGCAGGCGTTCATCGAGAAGCGCGCGCCGCGCTTCGAGGGGCGGTGACATGAGCGCGCCCACCCACACGCTCGATCCCGATGCGCTCGCCCGTGCGACGGCGCGGGCCATGTACGACGCGGATGCGTGCAGTCGCGCGTTCGGCATGGAAATCGTCGAAGTGCGCGCAGGCTACGCACGCCTGCAGATGCGCATCCGGCCTGAATTCCTGAACGGGCATCAGACCTGCCACGGCGGCATCATCTTCACGCTCGCCGATTCGACGTTCGCGTTCGCATGCAACTCGTACAACGCAAATACCGTTGCGGCGGGCTGCTCGATCGAATACCTGCGCCCGGCCTACGGCAACGACCTGCTCACCGCCGAGGCGATCGAGCAGACGCGCAGTGGACGGCACGGTATCTATGACATCCGCGTCACGAATCAGGCGGGTGAAACGGTCGCGATGTTCCGCGGCAAATCGGCCCAGATCAAGGGCACGGTGCTGCCGGAAGACCGCTGACGTCCACGGCTCGCCGATAACAAACACTGGAGACACGCATGACTACCCCGCTACCGTTCGAGCCGATCGAGACCGCGTCGCGCGACGAGCTGACCGCGCTGCAGTTGGAGCGCCTGAAATGGTCGCTGCGGCACGCGTACGAGCACTCCCCCGTCTATCGCCGCAAGTTCGACGAAGCGGGCGTGCATCCCGACGATCTGCACACGCTCGCCGATCTGTCGCGCTTCCCGTTCACGACCAAGAGCGACTTGCGCGACAGCTATCCGTTCGGCATGTTCGCCGTGCCGCAGGACCGGATCTCGCGCATTCATGCGTCGTCCGGCACGACCGGCAAGCCGACCGTCGTCGGCTACACGGCGCGCGACATCGACACGTGGGCGAATCTCGTCGCGCGTTCGATCCGCGCGGCCGGCGCGCGTCCCGGCGACAAGGTTCACGTGAGCTACGGCTACGGCCTCTTCACCGGCGGCCTTGGTGCGCACTACGGTGCGGAACGCGCAGGCCTGACGGTGATCCCGTTCGGCGGCGGCCAGACCGAGAAGCAGGTGCAGCTGATCCAGGATTTTCGGCCCGACATCATCATGGTGACGCCGAGCTACATGCTGTCGATCGCCGACGAAATCGAGCGCCAGGGCCTCGATCCTGCGCAGAGCTCGCTGCGCATCGGCATCTTCGGCGCCGAACCGTGGACCAACGACATGCGCGTGGCCATCGAGCAACGGATGGGCATCGACGCGGTCGACATCTACGGGCTGTCCGAAGTGATGGGCCCCGGCGTCGCGTCGGAATGCGTCGAGACCAAGGATGGGCCAACCATCTGGGAAGACCATTTCTATCCGGAAATCATCGACCCGGAGACGGGCGCCGTGCTGCCGGACGGCGAACTCGGCGAACTGGTGTTCACGTCGCTGACGAAGGAGGCTCTGCCGATCATCCGCTACCGGACACGCGACCTCACGCGCCTGCTGCCCGGCACCGCACGCACTATGCGCCGGATGGAAAAGATCACCGGGCGATCGGACGACATGATGATCGTACGGGGCGTCAACGTCTTCCCGACGCAGATCGAGGAACAGTTGCTGAAGCAGCGTGCACTCGCACCGCATTACCAGATCGTGCTGACGAAGGAAGGGCCGCTCGACGTGCTGACGCTCAACGTCGAGCCATGTCCCGAGACGGCGCCGGACACGGCGGCGATCGACGCGGCCAGGCACGCGCTCGCGCACGACATCAAGTCGTTGATCGGCGTGACGGCCGCAATCAACGTGATGCCCGTGAACGGGATCGAACGGTCGGTGGGCAAGGCGCGCCGTGTGATCGACAAGCGCAAAGGGTGATAACGGCCCGCGCCGCTGTCCGAGCGTCACGCAGCAGCAAGCACGCACAAAAAAAACAGCCCGGCCGGTCGACGGTCGGGCTGTTTTGTTTCAATGCTGCGGGCCGTGCACGAGCACCGGCGCCGCGTCGCTTCACGAATTCGGGAACAGCAGCCACATCCGGCCGACCTGCTTCATGCGCCCGGCGAGATCGCCGGCGTCATCGCCGAGTCCCCAGAAATAGTCGGCGCGCACGCCGCCCTTGATTGCCGAGCCCGTATCCTGCGCGAACACGAGACGGTTCATCGGCGTGTTCGTCAGCGGACGCGTGGTCTGCAGGAACACGGGCGTGCCGAGCGGGATCGACGACGGATCGACGGCGATGGAACGCTCGGGCGTGAGCGGCACGCCGAGTGCGCCGATCGGGCCGTCCGCGCCGCCATGCGGTGCGTCTTCCTTTGTCGGCATGTCGCGGAAGAATACGAAGCGAGGGTTCGTGTCGAGCAACGCGTCGACGCGCGTCGGGTTCGCCTTCGCCCACGCCTTGATCCCCTGCATCGTCGCCTGCGCGGGTGTGAGCTCGCCGCGATCGAGCAGCCATTTACCGATCGAGCGATACGGCTGATTGTTGGTGCCGCCGAAGCCGACGCGCATCACCGAGCCGTCGTCGAGCAGCACGCGCCCCGAGCCTTGCACCTGCAGGAAGAACGCCTCGATCGGATCGTCGACCCACACGAGTTCGTTGCCGTTCAGGATGCCGGAGCGCTCGAGTTGCGCGCGCGCGGGCAGCGGCGCGCCGGCACGATAGCCGGCCGGCCAGCGGTACAGCGCGTACTGGTACGGGCCGCGCCGCACGCGCGAGCCATGCAGCAACGGCTCGTAATAGCCGGTCACGAGCCCGTCGAGCGTGCCGTCGGTGTTCGCCAGCTGAAACGGCGTGAAATACGCTTCGAAGAATGCGCGCGCGCTGCTGACGTCGAGTTCGTCGAGGCGGTCGGCGGCCGCGCACGCGCGCTGCCATGCCGGCTGGCGCGCGAGTCGCGCGCAGTTCTGCCGCAGCGCCGCCGTCGCGCCGATCAGCGAATCGTCCTGCCAGCCCGGCACCTGCTGCCAAGCGACCGGCGTCAGCCGCTTTGCGGCGAGCTGGCCCGGCACGATCGCCGCGCCGGTCGGCGGTTTCAACGCCGACGTTCGAGTCGGCGCGCTGCCGCACGCGGCCAGCAGCGCGGCAGCTGCCGCCGCGGCAACCCAGCCGGCCAGCCGGGGCCCAAACCACATACAATGTCCGTTCTTGATGGAAACCGCCATGTCAGATTTTCTCGACCAATATCCGATGCTCATCTTCGCGCTCGAGGCTTTCGTAGCGCTTGCCCTGCTGATCTTCATCGTCGTGTGGACGTCGTCGGGCAGGAAGAAGCACGCTCGAGGCAACGACCGCAAGCTGCGCTGATCGCCGCCGCCCGCTCAACTCAATGCAGCGTGCGCGGCATATGCAGCGCGAACTCGTCGACGGGCGCCTCGAACCGCTCTCCATCCTCCGCCACGCAGAAGTACGCGCCGCGCATCGTGCCGACCGGCGTCGCGATCACGGCCCAGCTCGTGTATTCGAACTGTTCGCCCGGCTGCAGCAGCGGCTGGTGCCCGACGACGCCGAGCCCCTTCACTTCCTGCACGTGGTTTTCGCTATCCGTGATGATCCAGTGACGCGCGATCAATTGCGCCGCGACCTGCCCGGTGTTGCGGATGTTCAGCGTGTACGCGAATGCGTATTGACGCCGATCGGGGTCGGATTGTTCCGGCAAGTAGGTGGTTTTCACCGAAACGGTGAACTGATACTGACTCATGGTGTTTCCGTTCTAGGTAACCGCTCGCGCCGACTCGGGCAGCCGGGCCGCGGTGCGCCGCATTGGTTCGGCATTCTATGCGGAATCGGGCCGCTACCGCACTGCCCGTCGCCGCGAAGCGGATCGCCGGACGGTAGAATGGCGGTTTTGCGCCGCAGCGTCCCCGCTCTCCTGTCATGACTCAATTCCGCATCGCTCCCAGCATTCTGTCGGCCGACTTCGCACGGCTCGGTGAAGAAGTCCGCAACGTGGTCGCCGCCGGCGCCGACTGGATCCACTTCGACGTAATGGACAACCATTATGTGCCGAACCTGACGATCGGCCCGCTCGTCTGCGAGGCGATCCGCCCGCACGTGCAGGTGCCGATCGACGTGCATCTGATGGTGCGTCCGGTCGACCGGATCGTGCCCGATTTCGCGAAGGCCGGCGCGAACCTGATCAGCTTCCACCCGGAAGGATCGGATCACATCGACCGTACGCTGTCGCTGATCCGCGATCATGGCTGCAAGGCCGGGCTCGTATTCAATCCGGCCACGCCGCTGAACTATCTCGACCACGTGATGGACCGCCTGGACTTCGTGCTGCTGATGTCGGTCAACCCGGGCTTCGGCGGCCAGTCGTTCATCCCGGAAACGCTGAACAAGCTGCGCGAAGCGCGCGCACGCATCGATGCGTACATGGAGCGCACCGGCCGCGAGATCCTGCTCGAGGTTGACGGCGGCGTGAAAGCCGACAACATCGCGGAAATCGCTGCCGCCGGCGCGGACACGTTCGTCGCCGGCTCGGCGATCTTCGGCAAGCCCGACTACCGCAAGGTGATCGACGAGATGCGCGCCGCGCTCGCCACCGTCGAGCGGAGCTGACACCGTGGCCGGTTCGTCGCTGGTCGATTCCTCCATTACCGGCCGTGCCGCGGCCGAAGCCGCCGGCCCGATCCGTTTCGCGGCGCCGCGCATCGACGCCGCGCTGATCGACCTGGACGGCACGATGGTCGATACGGCCGATGATTTCACCGCGGGGCTGAACGGGATGCTCGCGCGGCTCGGTGCGCCGGCGACGTCGCGCGACGAGGTGATCGGCTACGTCGGCAAGGGCTCCGAGCATCTGATCCACAGCGTGCTGAAGCCCCGCTTCGCGTCCGACGAGGCGCACGCGCGCTTTGACGATGCGCTCGCGATCTATCAGGCCGAATACGCGAAGATCAACGGCCGTCACGCGCGCCTCTATCCCGACGTCACCGCCGGGCTCGACGCGTTGCGCGCAGCCGGCATCCGGCTCGCGTGCGTGACGAACAAGCCGCATCGCTTCGCGGTCGAACTGCTCGGGCAGTACGGGCTGCTCGATCGCTTCGGCATCGTGCTCGGCGGCGACAGCGTCGCGCGCAAGAAGCCCGATCCGCTCCCGATGCTCACCGCATGCGACGCGCTCGGTGTCGCCGCGAACGCGGCGGTCGCGATCGGCGACTCCGAAAACGATGCGCTCGCGGGCCGTGCGGCCGGGATGGCGACGCTGACCGTGCCGTACGGCTACAACCACGGCAAAGCTATACAAACGATAAATTCGGATGGTATAGTCGATTCGTTGCTGGTCGCAGCACGCGCGATTGCTGCGCACAACGCCGGCCGGCCAACCATCTGATTATTTCTTCCATCCGCATGTTTCTGAATAAAAAACGGAGTCTGAGCAGCATCGACCGGGGAGCCTGGCCCTGGCGTCGCTGGTCGCGCTAACCTCTTCGATGAGGTACGCTGAAGCACGTCTTCAGCGCCGTTTTTTATCTCGCTGCGCATCCGCGCCGATCGTCGCACCACCTTGAGTTGTACCGCGTCCGAACGCTTGCGTTCAGGTCCGGCCGCAGGCTCGCGACGTTCACGCCCGGAGTGCCGGCCGGCAACAGGCACTTCTCGATCGACCGCCCTTTCGCCGACGGCCACGCGTGCAGCGTCAAGTGATCCCTGGCGCACTCCGCCGCTCGTCCCGAACAGGACCGGAACATGACCGAACTCGAATTCCAATCGCTTGCGAACGAAGGCTACAACCGCATCCCGCTGATCGCGGAAGCACTCGCCGACCTCGAAACGCCGCTGTCCCTCTACCTGAAGCTCGCCCAGCCCGAACGCGCGGGCGCCAACTCGTTCCTGCTCGAGTCGGTGGTCGGCGGCGAACGCTTCGGCCGCTATTCGTTTATCGGCCTGCCGGCCCGCACGCTGGTGCGCACCCGCAACGGCGTGTCCGAGGTGGTGCGCGACGGCCAGGTCGTCGAGACGCACGACGGGGATCCGTTCGAATTCATCGAGTCGTTCCAGGCGCGCTTCAAGGTCGCGCAGCGCCCGGGCCTGCCGCGCTTTTGCGGCGGCCTCGCAGGCTATTTCGGCTACGACGCGGTGCGCTACATCGAGAAGAAACTCGCGAACACCGCGCCGCGCGACGACCTCGGCCTGCCGGACATCCAGTTGCTGCTCACCGAGGAAGTCGCGGTGATCGACAACCTCGCCGGCAAGCTCTACTTGATCATCTATGCGGACCCGGCCCAGCCGGAGGCTTACACGAAGGCCAAGCAGCGCCTGCGCGAGCTGAAGCAGCGCCTGCGCACCACCGTGCAGCCGCCCGTCACGTCGGCGAGCGTGCGCACCGAGACGTTTCGCGAGTTCAAGAAGGACGACTACCTGGCTGCCGTGCGCCAGGCGAAGGAATACATCGCGGCCGGCGAACTGATGCAGGTGCAGGTCGGCCAACGGCTGACGAAGCCGTACCGCGACAATCCGCTGTCGCTGTATCGCGCGCTGCGTTCGCTGAATCCGTCGCCGTACATGTATTACTACAACTTCGGCGATTTCCACGTGGTCGGCGCATCGCCGGAAATTCTCGTGCGCCAGGAAAAGCGCGGCGACGACCAGATCGTCACGATCCGGCCGCTGGCCGGCACGCGCCCGCGCGGCAACACGCCGGAGCGCGACGCCGAACTCGCGACCGAGCTGCTGAACGACCCGAAGGAAATCGCCGAACACGTGATGCTGATCGACCTCGCGCGCAACGACGTCGGCCGCATCGCGGAGATCGGCTCGGTGCAGGTCACCGACAAGATGGTGATCGAAAAGTACTCGCACGTTCAGCACATCGTCAGCTCGGTCGAAGGCAAGCTCAAGCCCGGCATGACGAACTACGACGTGTTGCGCGCGACGTTTCCGGCCGGCACGCTGTCCGGCGCGCCGAAGGTGCGCGCGATGGAGCTGATCGACGAGCTCGAGCCGATCAAGCGCGGACTGTACGGCGGTGCGGTGGGCTACCTGTCGTTCTCCGGCGAGATGGATCTCGCGATCGCGATCCGCACCGGCCTGATCCATAACGGCAACCTGTACGTGCAGGCGGCGGCCGGCGTCGTCGCCGACTCGGTGCCCGAATCCGAATGGCAAGAGACCGAGAACAAGGCGCGCGCGGTGCTGCGTGCGGCCGAACAGGTCCAGGACGGCCTCGATAGCGACTTCTGACCGGAGACTGACCATGCTGCTCATGATCGACAACTACGACTCGTTCACCTATAACCTGGTCCAGTACTTCGGCGAACTGGGCGAGGACGTACATACGTACCGCAACGATGAAATCACGCTCGACGAGATCGCGCGCCTGAACCCCGACACGATCTGCCTGTCGCCCGGCCCGAGCAACCCGCAGCACGCGGGCATCACGCTCGACGTGCTGCGCGAATTCGCTGGCAGGAAGCCGATCCTCGGCGTGTGCCTCGGCCACCAGGCGATCGGTGAAGCGTTCGGCGGCCGGGTCGTGCGCGCGAAGACCATCATGCATGGCAAGGTAAGCCGGATCGAAACCGACTGCCGCGGCGTGTTCGCCGACCTGCCGAAGCATTTCGACGTCACGCGCTATCACTCGCTCGCGATCGAACGCGAATCGCTCCCCGACTGCCTCGAAGTGTCGGCTTGGACCGACGACGGCGAGATCATGGGCGTGCGTCACAAGACGCTGCCGGTCGAAGGCGTGCAGTTCCACCCGGAGTCGATCCTCTCCGAGCACGGCCACGCGCTGCTCGAGAATTTCCTCAAGCAGCATCGCGCAGCGGCCCATGCCGCCGCACCGGCCGCGTGACGGGAGACGCACGATGACGATTACCCCGCAGGAAGCGCTGCAACGCACGATCGAGCACCGCGAAATCTTCCACGACGAGATGCTGCACCTGATGCGGCTCATCATGCGCGGCGACATGTCGCCGGTGATGGCGGCCGCGATCATCACCGGGCTGCGCGTGAAGAAGGAGACGATCGGCGAGATCGCCGCAGCCGCGACGGTGATGCGCGAATTCGCGAACCACGTCGACGTCCAGGACAACTCGAATTTCGTCGACATCGTCGGCACGGGCGGCGACGGCTCGCACACGTTCAACATCTCGACCGCGTCGATGTTCGTCACCGCGGCGGCCGGCGCGAAAGTCGCGAAGCACGGCAACCGCGGCGTGTCGAGCAAGTCCGGCAGCGCCGACGTGCTCGAGGCGCTCGGCGTGAACATCGACCTGCAGCCGGACCAGGTTGCCGCGTCGATCGCCGAAACGGGCATGGGCTTCATGTTCGCGCCGAACCATCATCCGGCGATGAAAAACATCGCGGCCGTGCGCCGTGAACTCGGCGTGCGGACGATCTTCAACATCCTCGGCCCGCTGACCAATCCGGCCGGCGCGCCGAACCAGCTGATGGGCGTGTTCCACCCCGACCTCGTCGGCATCCAGGTGCGCGTGATGCAGCGGCTCGGCGCGCAGCACGTGCTGGTCGTGTACGGCAAGGACGGGATGGACGAAGTGTCGCTCGGCGCCGCGACGCTCGTCGGCGAATTGCGCGACGGCAACGTGCACGAATATGAGATCCATCCGGAGGACTTCGGCCTTCAAATGGTGTCGAACCGCACGCTGAAGGTGGAAAATGCCGAGGAATCGCGAGCGATGCTGCTCGGTGCGCTGGACAACCAGCCGGGTGTCGCACGCGAAATCGTCACGCTGAACGCAGGCACGGCGCTCTACGCGGCCAATATCGCCGAATCGATCGCCGACGGCATCCAGCTCGCGCGCGAAGCGATCGCGAGCGGCAAGGCGCGCGCGAAGGTCGACGAACTCGTGCGCTTTACGCAGCAGTTCAAGCGCTGACTCCATTTACGAATCAAGCAGGAACCCACATGAGCGACATTCTCGACCGAATCATCGCCGTCAAGCGCGAAGAAGTCGCGGCGGCCATGCGCAGCACGCCGCTCGAGGCACTGAAACTGGAAGCATCGGCGCGCGACCTGCGCGACTTCGTCGGCGCGCTGCGCGCGAAGCAGGCGGCCGGCGACGCGGCGGTAATCGCTGAAGTGAAGAAGGCAAGCCCGTCGAAGGGCGTGCTGCGCGAGCACTTCGTGCCGGCCGACATCGCGCGCTCGTATGCGGCGCACGGCGGCGCGTGCCTGTCGGTGCTGACCGACGAACAATTCTTCCAGGGCAGCGTCCGCTATCTGCAGGAAGCGCGCGCGGCCTGCGCGCTGCCGGTGCTGCGCAAGGACTTCATCGTCGACGCGTACCAGATCCTCGAAGCACGCGCGATGGGCGCCGACGCGATCCTGCTGATCGCCGCCGCGCTCGACACGCCGCTGATGCAGGAACTCGAAGCGTATGCGCACTCGCTCGGCCTTGCCGTGCTGGTCGAGGTTCACGACCGCAACGAGATGGAACAGGCGCTGACGCTGAAGACGCCGCTGCTCGGCATCAACAACCGCAACCTGCGCACGTTCGAGACGACGATCCAGACCACGCTCGACATGCTCGACATGATTCCGGCAGACCGCATCGTCGTGACCGAGTCGGGCATCCTGTCGCGCGCGGACGTCGACACGATGCGCGCGGCGAACGTGAACGCGTTCCTCGTCGGCGAGGCGTTCATGCGCGCCGACCAGCCGGGCGAGGAACTCGCGCGGATGTTCTTCTGATGGCGATCGAAAAGGAAATCAAGCTCGCGCTGCCGGCCGGCCAGACGGACGCCGCGCGCCGCTTCTTCGAGACGCTGACCGGTGAAGCCGGTGAGGTCATCGCGCTCGCGAACGTCTACTACGACACGCCCGACCTGGCGCTGGCGCGTTCGAAAAGCGCGGTGCGCGTGCGCCGCACGCCGCACGGCTGGCTGCAGACCTTCAAGACGGTCGGCAGCGCGGAGGCCGGCCTGCATCGCCGCCACGAATGGGAGTTGCCGATTGCCGGCGACGCGCTCGAAGTCGATGCGCTGGTCGCCGCGTGCGACGTGCCGGAGGCCGCGGCTGCGCTGCGCGAGGCGGCGCCCGCACTGCACGCGCTGTTCCGGACGGATTTTTCGCGTACGCTGTGGCGTATCGCGATCGGCGGCGCAACCGTCGAAGCCGCGGTGGACGTCGGCGAGATCGTCGTCCACGCGGAACACGATACGCGCCGCGAACCGATCAGCGAAATCGAACTCGAACTGATCGACGGCCCGGACGCAGCGCTCGCAACACTCGCCGCCGAACTGCAGCAGGCGCTGCCGGGCCTCACCCCCGAAAACATCAGCAAGGCGCAGCGCGGCTACCGGCTGCGCGCGCGATAAACCCGCATCACGCATGGCAACCCGCAAGACTCTCCGGACGCCGCAACAGGCGTCGCTGTTCGACGATCCCGTGCCGGAAACGGCGCCGGGCGATGTTCCCGCGCCGGCACCCGCGCCCGCCGCAGCCGCCGCAACGGGCCGCAAGCCCGCAACGAAGCCGGCGGCTGCCGGCGCTGCTTCCGCCGCCCCGCAACCCGCCAACGCTGTCACCGCGGACATCCCGCACCTCGCCGCGCAATTCGACGCGCTGCCAGCCGCCTGGCGCGACGTGCTGAAGCCCTTCGTCGACAGCGACGCCTACGCGCCACTGTGCCGCTTCGTCGACGACGAGCGCGCGGCCGGCAAAACGGTCTACCCGACCGACGTGTTCCGCGCGCTGCGCCTGACCAGCCCGGACGACGTCAAGGTCGTGATCCTTGGCCAGGATCCGTACCACGGCGACGACCGCGGCACGCCGCAGGCGCACGGCCTCGCGTTCTCGGTGCCGCCGGCCGTGCGCACGCCGCCGTCGCTGCGCAACATCTTCAAGGAAATTGCCGCGAATTTCGGCCATGACACACCGCGCCACGGCTGTCTCGACACGTGGGCACGCCAGGGCGTGCTGCTGCTCAACACCGTGCTCACCGTCGAGCGAGGCGCGGCCGCGAGCCACGCAAAGCGCGGCTGGGAGCAATGCACGGACACGCTGATCCGCGAACTTGCCAACCGCCATCGCGGGCTCGTGTTCATGCTGTGGGGCGCGCACGCGCAGGCGAAGCGCGCGTTGTTCGATCCGAGCGCCCACTGCGTGCTGGAGGCGCCGCACCCGTCGCCGCTGTCCGCGCACCGCGGCTTCCTCGGTTGCCGTCACTTCGCGCTCGCGAACGACTATCTGGTCGAAGCGGGTCGTGCGCCGATCGACTGGCGTCTGCCTGAAGTCGCCGAGACGCTCGCGTAACGGCGTCGGCCGGGCTTTCATCGGCCCGAAATGCAAAAAAAACGCTGCCCCCTTGTCGGGACGCAGCGTTTTTTTCATCGCGCGATCCAGCGGGTGCGATCCACCCGCATCGGCGTTACACGGCGGCGATCGCTTCGCGCGCGCCGGCGAGCGCGGCGCTCTGTGCGTCCGGGCCGAGGTTCAGGCCTTCCGCGTGGATGAAGCTCACGTCGGTCAGGCCGATGAAGCCGAGGAACGTACGCAGGAACGGCGTCTGGCTGTCGTTCGGCGTACCCAGGTACTTGCCGCCGCGCGCCGTTACGACGTGAACCTTCTTGCCCTTGATCAGACCTTCCGGACCGTTCTCGGTGTAGCGGAACGTGACACCTGCGCGGGCGATCCAGTCGAAATACGTCTTCAGTTGCGACGAGACGCCGAAGTTGTACATGGGCGCGCCGATCACGATGACGTCAGCCGCTTGAAGTTCGGCGATCAGCGCATCGCTCTTCGCGACGATCGCATTCTGTTCCGCGCTGCGCTGGTCGGCCGGCGTGAAGAAGGCGCCGAGCACCGATTCGTCGAGGTGCGGCAGCGCGTCGGCCAGCAGGTCGCGAACCACGACGGTCGAACCGGGGTTCGATTGTTGCAGCTTTGCCGTCAGTTCGTTGGCCAGCAGCGTGGACTGCGCACCTTGCGAGCGTGCCGCGGAATTGATTTGCAGAATGGTCGTCATGTCAGGCTCCAGTTAGGTTGCGCTTGGGTAGCGCGAGTGACGCCATTGTGCGTGGCCGCATGACCGCGAAAAAGCAGGCCCCAGGCGACGGATTGTTGCAACAGCAGAACAATCAACGATCGCGCCCCGAAACCTGCGCCATGCTCAGCCCTTCAGCCAGGCTTCCCGGGCCTTGTACGCGGCGGCCGGTTTCGCGGCGGCCGTGAGCCGGTAGCGCGCCACTTCCGGCCCGTCGAGCTTCAGCTTCGTGATCTGCAATTCGTCACGGCGGAATGCGTGCACTTCGACCTTGTCGCCGGGGCGATAGCGCGCGAGCAGCGTGTCGAGATTCGTGCCGGTGACGCGCAAGCCGTCGAGTGCGATCAGCGTATCGCCGGCCGACAGCCCCGCACGATGCGCGCCGCCGCCTTCGTAGACGGCCGCGAGCGTGCAGTCCGCGCCGCCGCGCACGCGCGCGCCGATCGTCGGCTTCGCGGCCGCGCCCGATGCGACGTCAGGCGTAAGCGTTACACCGAACGGCGCGAGCAGTTCGGCGAGCGGCAGGTCGCGCGTGCCATGCACGGCATCGGCGAACAGGCGGCCGAGCGCGACGCCCGTCGCTTCCTGGATCAGCGTCTCGACCTCGTCTTCCGCGACGCCCGCCGGCTTGCCGCGATAGAAATCGCGGCCGTAGCGCTGCCACAGCAGCCGCATCACATCGTCGAGCGACTTGCGGTTGCGGGTCTGCGCACGAATCGCGAGATCGAATGCGAGTGCGACGAGCGATCCCTTCGTGTAATAGCTGACGATCGCGTTGGTCGCGTTCTCGTCCTGCCGGTAGTACTTGATCCACGCGTCGAACGAACTTTCCGCGACGCTCTGCTTCAGGCGGCCCGTGCCGCGCAGCACGCCGCCGATCGTGCGGCCCAGCGCCGCGAAATATTCGTCCTGCGACATCAGCCCGCTGCGCACGAGCATCAGATCGTCGTAATACGACGTGAAGCCTTCGAACAGCCACAGCAGCGATGTGTAGTTTTCGCGCGCGAGATCGTACGGGACGAATGCGGCCGGCTTGATGCGCTTCACGTTCCACGTGTGGAAATACTCGTGGCTGCACAAGCCAAGATACGTGCGATAGCCTTCCGTCGTTTCCGGTCGGCCCTTCACCGGCAGGTCGGTGCGGTTGCAGATCAGCGCGGTCGATGCGCGATGCTCGAGACCGCCGTAGCCGTCGCTGACCGCAAGCGTCATGAACACGTAGCGCTCCATCGGCGCCTTCTTCGATTTCGGCTCGAACAGCGCGATCTGCGCTTCGCACACGCGCTTCAGGTCGGTGCGCAACCGCTCCATGTCGAGCTGCGTCACGCGTCCGGCGATCACGATGTCGTGCGGCACGCCGTGTGCGTCGAACGTCGCCAGCGCGAATTCGCCGATCGTCACCGGATGGTCGGCGAGTTCGTCATAGTTCGATGCGCGATACGCGCCGAACCCGTAGCGTTTGGTGCCGCGCGCCTCCGGCAGCGACGTGCCGACGCGCCACCCGCGAAATGCCGGGCCGATCGGTTTCGCGATGTCGACTTCGCACGGAGCATCCTCGCGGCCGGCGACGCTCAGAAACACCGCCGTCGCATTGAAGAAGCCGCCCGACCCGTCGAGATACGCGGAGCGAACCGACAGGTCCCACGCGTACACGTCATAGCGCAGCGTCAACGCGCCGTTCACCGGCGCCGCCTGCCACGTATTCTTGTCGGTTTTCGCGATGCGCACCTTGCGCCCGGCGTCGTTGAATGCGGCAAGCGTCACGATGTTGCGCGCGAACTCACGCACGAGATAGCTGCCGGGAATCCACACGGGCAGCGAGAAGCGCTGACCGGCGGGATCGGGATCGGCGACCGTGACCGACACCTCGAACAGGTGCGCGGCAAGATCTTTCGGGGCAATCGAATAACGGATCGGCTGGGTCATCGTGGCTATCGGTCGGAAATCGGGAAGGAAATCGAACGGAATACGGCAGTGGAAACGAAGAGAGGCGCCGGCTGGAATCGCGGGCGCCCCTCGCTGGCCGGGCCATGCGGCCCGGCACGGCCGGTTACTTGCTCGACGCGAGCGCCTGGTTCAGCTGGTCTGCCGACACCGCGCCCGGCAGGCGGCGACCGTCCGGCAGGAAGATCGTCGGCGTGCCGGTGACGTTCATTCCGCGACCAAGCGCGAGATTCTTGTCGAGCGCGGTCGTGTCGCAGGTGCCGGCGCCGGTCGGCACGCGATGGTCGAGCATCCAGCTCTCCCACGTTTTCGCTCGGTCGGTCGCGCACCAGATTGCCTTCGACTTCGCGGTCGAATCGGGCGACAGCACCGGGTACAGGAACGTGTAGACGGTCACGTTGTCGATCGACTGCAGCGTCGTCTCGAGGCGCTTGCAGTACGGACAGTTCGGGTCCGAGAACACCGCGATCCTGCGCGCGCCGTTGCCCTTGACGACCTTGATCGCGTTGGCGAGCGGCAGGCTCGCGAAGTCGATCTTGTTGAGTTCCGACAGGCGGGCGTCGGTGAGGTTCTTGCGCGTCTTGGTGTCGACGAGATCGCCCAGCAGCACGTAGTCGCCTGCTGCGTCGCTATAGATGATCTGCGTGCCGAGATTCACTTCGTACAACCCGGCGACCGGCGATTTCGACACGCTCTTGATCGGCGCGTCGCTGCCGAGACGCGCCTGCAGCGTGGCTTTCAGCTTGTCGGTGGTCTGGTCGGCCTGCGCGGTGCAGCCAAGCGTCGCGATCGTGACGGCCAGCGCCAGCGACGCGATGCGGATCGTTTTTTTCATCCTGTTGTTCCTTCAGCTCAATCGGAGTGCACGTCACAGTGTACGCCGTAACGCGACCCTGTCCGACAGGCCGAGGGCGCGAAGGTTCGATCAGCCGAGCGCGGCCGACACAAGCCAGCGTTTCACGAGCGGCTGCGCGCCGACGAACGCCATGCCCGCGTTGCGCACCGCCTTCGCGAGCGAGCCGGGCACCGCGAACAGGCGCTGCAGCCCGTCGGTCGCGACCATCAGCGCGCGGATATCCTCGCGGCGCGAGCGCTCGTACCGGCGCAGCAGCACCGTATCGCCGAGATTGCGGAAACTCTCCTTGTTCGCGATCGCGTCGGCGAGCGCCGCGACGTCGCGCAGACCCAGGTTCATGCCCTGCCCCGCGAGCGGATGGATCAGGTGAGCGGCATCGCCGACGAGCGCGACGCGCGGCGCGATCAGCTTGTCGACGGTCTGCAGCGCGAGCGGGAAGCCGGCCGCCGGCGTCACGCATTCGAGCGTGCCGACCTGGCCGTGCGACACGCGTTCGACTTCGGCCGCAAGCTGCGCCGGATCGAGCGCGAGCAGTTCGTCCGCGTGCGCGGTGTGCGCGGACCATACAAGCGACACGTGGCCGTCCGGCAGTGGCAGCAGCGCGATGATCTCGCCGTCGTGAAACCACTGGTACGCCGTCTCGCGATGCGGCAGCGACGCCTTGAAGTTCGCGACGACGCCCGTTTGCCGGTAATCGCGCCGGTCGACCTTGGCCCCCATTTGGGAGCGCACCCACGAGTGCGCGCCGTCCGCGCCGACGACGAGGTCCGCTTCGAGCACGTGGCCCGACGACAGTGTGAGCACCGCTGCGTCGTCGCGCACGTCGAAGCCCTGTGCGCGCGCGTCGAACCACGTGAGGTTCGGCTGGAACCGCAGCGCGGCATCGAGCGACGTCTCGATCAGCGACGATTCGGCGATCCATGCGAGTTGCGGCACCGACGCCTGATATGCGGAGAAGTGCAGTTCCGCATGCGCATCGCCGTACACGCGCATGTCGTACACCGGCGCGAGCCGGCGATGATCGAGCGCCTGCCAGACCCGCAGCCGCTCGAGCAACGCCTGCGAGCTGGACGACAGTGCGTAGATGCGCGTGTCGAACGCGAGATCGGCCGGGCGCGGCGCGGCAGGTTGGGCGAGCAACGCGGTCTTGTAGCCGGACTGAGTCAGCGCGAGCGCGGCGGTCTTGCCGACGAGGCCGCCGCCGACCACGGCGACGTCGAAGGTGTGGTGGGCAGTCATGGCGGGCATTATAGCCGCGCGGCGAAGCCCTTACGCGGCCGTACTTTGCGGGAAATCAGCAGAATCGCGGGCGGTCACGGCGACGTCGGCGGGCGTTGCATCGACGCGCGCGGGCGACGGCGGAAACCGGCACGTCGGCACGGTACAATAGCGCCTTTGACGTCGGCCCGCCGCGCCCCGAGCGCCGGCCGTCCCTATTTTCCCGCGCCGCCGCGCGTTGTCCGGCCGCGCTGCCTCACCCGTTCGAAGGATTCCATGAGCCTCAAATGCGGCATCGTCGGCTTGCCCAATGTCGGCAAGTCCACTCTGTTCAATGCGTTGACCAAGGCCGGCATCGCCGCCGAGAACTACCCGTTCTGCACGATCGAGCCGAACGTCGGCATCGTCGAAGTGCCCGACACGCGCCTGAAGGCGCTCGCCGAAATCGTGAAGCCCGAGCGCGTCGTGCCGGCCGTCGTCGAATTCGTCGACATCGCGGGCCTCGTCGCGGGCGCGAGCAAGGGTGAAGGCCTCGGCAACCAGTTCCTCGCCAACATCCGCGAAACCGATGCGATCACGCACGTCGTCCGTTGCTTCGAAGACGACAACGTGATCCACGTCGCCGGCAAGGTCAGCCCGATCGACGACATCGAAGTGATCAACACCGAACTTGCGCTCGCCGACCTCGGCACCGTCGAGAAGGCGCTCACGCGCTACTCGAAGGCCGCGAAGTCGGGCAACGACAAGGAAGCGGTGAAGCTCGCCGCAGTGCTCGAGAAGGTGCGCGCGCATCTCGACCAGGGCAAGGCCGTGCGCGGCCTCGACCTGTCCGACGACGAACAGGCGCTGCTGAAGCCGTTCTGCCTCATCACCGCGAAGCCGGCGATGTACGTCGCGAACGTGAAGGACGACGGCTTCGACAACAACCCGCACCTCGAAGCGGTGCGCAAGTACGCGGAAAGCGAGAATTCGCCGGTGGTTGCGGTGTGCGCGGCGATCGAAGCCGAAATCGCCGATCTCGACGACGCGGACAAGGAAGCGTTCCTCGCCGACATGGGCATGGAAGAGCCGGGCCTCGACCGCGTGATCCGCGCGGGCTTCAAGCTGCTGGGCCTGCAGACGTACTTCACCGCGGGCGTGAAGGAAGTGCGCGCGTGGACGATTCACATCGGCGACACGGCACCGCAAGCGGCCGGCGTGATCCACACCGACTTCGAGCGCGGCTTCATCCGCGCGCAAACGATCGCATTCGACGACTTCATCGCGTACAAGGGCGAGCAAGGCGCGAAGGAAGCCGGCAAGATGCGCGCTGAAGGGAAGGAATATGTCGTGCACGACGGGGACGTGATGAACTTCCTGTTCAACGTCTGAGCGTCGTTTCGATGCCGATGTGAGAAAGCCCGCTTGATGCGGGCTTTTTCTTTTTGGCTGCCGCTATTTCCGGCTCGCGCTCGACGGATGCGGGAAGCGCGGACCCTGGCGTCGGACGGACACAACGAAGAAATGCGTCAGGCGCCGTGCCGATACCGAGGCGGACCGCATCCGCGATGTGGTTACGGATCTCTGTCGACAGGGCATTCTGGCGTGCTCTCTCGGAAAACGCACAATCCATCGCCCGTCGGCGACAAGCGTCATCCTGCCGTCCCGCGGCGTGCGGTCGAGCGCAAATGGCTGCGCTCGCCGACTCCACTTCCCGACTCCCCCGGACTTGCGGCCAGCGGCAACCACCCTGCACAGCCGCGTCCGCCCATTCGTGCTCGTTACGTCGCCGACACGCGCCGCCCGTCGCTCGCCTGCGCATCGCGCCCGCGCTTGTTGAGCCACGACGCAAGCAGCACCATCAACGCAAGCACAGCCGTCGCCCCCACTTCGATCCGGTGCTCCTCACTGACGAACATCACGGTCAGCGTGCCGCAGATGAACAGGATCACCGCCCACGTAAGCCACGGGAACAGCCACATCCGCAACGTGAGGTCCGCGCCGCCCGATTCGAGCGTCCGGCGCATCCGCAATTGCGAGATCGCGATCACGAGATACACGAGCAGCGCGATCGCGCCCGACGTCGCCAACAGGAAGCTGAACACCTGCTCCGGCATCAGGTAGTTGGCGATCACGGTCAGGAACCCGAACGCGGTAGACGCAAGCACGGCCGCGCGCGGCGTGCCGGTCGAATCGGTGCGGTGCAGGAACGCGGGCGCGTCCTTGCGCCGCGACAACGAAAACAGCATCCGCGACGCGGTATACAACGCCGAGTTCAGGCAACTCGCGACCGACACGAGCACGATCACGTCGATGATCGCCTTTGCGTTCGGCACGCCGATCAACTCCATCGCGCGCTGGTAAGAGCCGTGCTTCGGCAGCAGCGGATCGTTCCACGGCACGATCGCCGCGACGACGAGAATCGAGCCGAGGTAGAACAGCGTGATACGCCAGATGACCGAATTCGTCGCGCGCACGATCTGGCGCTGCGGGTTGTCCGATTCGGCGGCCGCGATCGTCACGATCTCGGTGCCGAGGAACGAGAACATCGTGGTCAGCATCGCTGCGAGCACCGCGCCAGCGCCGTTCGGCATGAAGCCGTGATGCGCGAACAGGTTCGACACGCCGGATACGGCCGGCGCCGGCACGATACCGACGATCGCCGCACCGCCGATGCACAGGAACACGACGATCGCGACGACCTTGATCAGCGCGAACCAGAACTCGAATTCGCCGTAGTTCTTGACGGAGAAGAGGTTGGTGACGGTCAGCAGCAGCGTGATGCCGAGCGCGAAAATCCAGGTCGCGATGCCGGGGAACCATGCATTGAGGATGGTCGCGGCCGCCGTGGCCTCGATCGGGATCACGAGCACCCAGAACCACCAGTACAGCCAGCCGATCGTAAAGCCGGCCCAATGGCCGATCGCGCGATCGGCATAGGTCGAGAACGACCCGCTGTCCGGATGCGCGACGGCCATCTCGCCGAGCATGCGCATCACCAGTACGACCAGCACACCCGCGATCGCATACGCGAGAATCGAAGCCGGGCCGGCTTCCGCGATCGCATGGCCGGAGCCGACGAACAAGCCCGCGCCGATGACGCCGGCAATCGACATCATCGTCACGTGCCGCTGCTTCAGACCCGTGCCGAGGCCTGTGTTGCTTCCACTCATCTGTCTCTCTCCAAAAAACGGTTCCGGTACGACCGGTGTCGCGTGAAGGCGGCGCGGGGAATTGTCGTTGTTGAATCCGGCTGCCCGCCGCGCGTGCGCGGCGCGGAGGCAAGAGCGGATCGGGCCCGCTCCGGACGGTGCGCGACGCAGTCTGCGAAGCTGCGAATGCGATGCGGTGCGCGAAGCACCCTCGCATCGCGTGCGCACTGTCCCTTGGGCTGGTCGGTGTGCCGCCTTCGAAGCGAAGGAGTGTAAGCACCAAACGGTTCTTCACTAAGAACCAATTGAAGAATTTCGATGGATCCACTTGTTGTATCGATATGGATCGATGCAACGGTTGGTCCGGTCCGACATCCGCACCGGCCGATCGCGGCAATGCAACACTGCCGTTCGGCTAACATGCGGCAGGCGGCCCGCCCGCCGTCGATCGCAGACAACACTATCCGAAGAGAGAGACCATGCCTGCCCTGCTCCGCCGCGCGACGCGCATCGCCACGTTGTCGGCCGCGCTGTTCGTCGGCTGCGCGCTGCCGCCCGCGGCGCACGCGTATCGCGCGTCACCCGGCTACGACAACGAAGCCGACCTCGACCGGCACGACACATACCGCAATCGCGACGGTGACGCGGTCCATGCACCGGCACATTCGAAATCGGGCCGCGCGCCCGACGGCGCGAGCGCGCGCTGCCGCGACGGCACATACAGCTTCAGCCGCCATCGGCGCGGCACCTGCTCGGGGCACGGCGGCGTCGCCGCGTGGCTCTGAACGCGGGCCGGCCCAATGGCCGGTGCGACGCCAGCGCCAGCCATCGGCGAAGTACAATACGCGCTCGCGCCGCCAACCCGCGGCGATATCGCCGCGCCGCGCGCGGCACGCTCCGTACCGAATCATCCGACGCCACGCGCGCCCACGTGCCGCGCGGCAGTCTCAACCCTCTGACTTTCACACCCAAATGGCCCAATACGTTTTCACGATGAACCGGGTCGGCAAGATCGTGCCGCCCAAGCGCCAGATCCTGAAGGACATCTCGCTGTCGTTCTTTCCCGGCGCGAAGATCGGCGTGCTTGGCCTGAACGGCTCGGGCAAGTCGACACTGATCCGCATCATGGCGGGCGTCGACAAGGACATCGAAGGCGAAGCGACGCCGATGCCGAACCTGAACATCGGCTACCTGCCGCAGGAACCGCAGCTCGATCCGACCAAGACCGTGCGCGAAGCCGTCGAGGAAGGCCTCGGCGAGCTGTTCCAGGCCAACAAGAAGCTCGAGGAAATCTACGCCGCATATGCGGAGCCGGACGCCGATTTCGACGCGCTCGCGGCCGAGCAGGCGAAGTACGAGGCGATCCTCGCGTCGAGCGACGGCGGCAGCCCCGAGCAGCAGCTCGAAGTGGCCGCCGACGCGCTGCGCCTGCCGCCGTGGGACGCGAAGATCGAGCACCTGTCGGGCGGCGAAAAGCGCCGCGTCGCGCTGTGCAAGCTGCTGCTCGAAAAACCCGACATGCTGCTGCTCGACGAGCCGACCAACCACCTCGACGCGGAATCGGTCGACTGGCTCGAGCAGTTCCTCGTGCGCTTCCCGGGCACCGTCGTCGCCGTCACGCACGATCGCTACTTCCTCGATAACGCCGCCGAATGGATTCTCGAACTCGACCGCGGCCACGGCATTCCGTGGAAGGGCAACTACAGCAGTTGGCTCGACCAGAAGGAAGAGCGTCTGAAGCAGGAAGAAGCGGCGGAATCGGCACGCCAGAAGGCAATCAAGAAGGAACTGGAGTGGGTGCGCCAGAATCCGAAGGGCCGCCAGGCGAAGTCGAAGGCGCGTATCGCGCGCTTCGAGGAGCTGAACAGCCAGGAATACCAGAAGCGCAACGAAACGCAGGAAATCTTCATTCCGGTCGGCGATCGCCTCGGCAATGAAGTGATCGAGTTCAAGAACGTCCGCAAGTCGTTCGGCGACCGCCTGTTGATCGACAACCTGAGCTTCAAGATCCCGGCCGGCGCGATCGTCGGCATCATCGGTCCGAACGGCGCGGGCAAGTCGACGCTGTTCAAGATGCTGACGGGCAAGGAACAGCCGGACTCGGGCGAAGTCGTGATGGGGCCGACGGTGAAGCTCGCGTACGTCGACCAGAGCCGCGACGCGCTCGACGGCTCGAAGACGGTGTTCGAGGAAATCTCGGGCGGCGCCGACGTGCTGACGGTCGGCAAGTACGAAACGCCGTCGCGTGCGTACATCGGCCGCTTCAACTTCAAGGGCGGCGACCAGCAGAAGATCGTCGGCAACCTGTCCGGCGGCGAACGCGGCCGCCTGCACCTCGCGAAGACGCTGATCTCCGGCGGCAACGTGCTGCTGCTCGACGAACCGTCGAACGACCTCGACGTCGAAACGCTGCGGGCGCTGGAAGACGCGCTGCTCGAATTCGCGGGCTCGGTGATGGTGATTTCGCACGATCGCTGGTTCCTCGACCGGATCGCGACGCACATTCTCGCGTTCGAAGGCGACTCGCAGGTCACGTTCTTCGACGGCAACTACCAGGAATACGAAGCCGACAAGCGTGCGCGTCTCGGCGAGGAAGCCGCGAAGCCGAAGCGTCTGCGCTACAAGCCGATCAGCCGTTGAGCGGCGCGGCCTGCGCGACCGGCACTGCGCCGCTGCGGCGCCGGTTCGCGCGACGCCGCATCCGTGAAAACGAACAAGCGCCCTGCGGGGCGCTTTTTTCATCTGAAGACGACGCGGCCGCCGCCGGCTACGCGAGCACGCCCAGCTCGCGCAAGCGCGCCGCGGTCGCGGCCGCGCTCGTGTGATGAATCCCGTGCCAGCCGAGCGCCGTCGCAGCCGCCGCGTTGTTCGCGTTGTCGTCGATGAACACGAGCTCGTGCGGCGCGATGCCCGGCACGTGCGAATCGATCCGCGCATGCATTTCGCGATAGATCGCAGGATCGGGCTTCACGAGCTTCACATGCCCCGACACGACGATGTCCTTGAAGCGCCGCAGCACCGGGAAGTTATCCCACGCATACGGAAATGTTTGCGCGGACCAGTTGGTCAGCCCGAACAGCGGCATCCCCTGCGCATCGAGCCGGTCGACGAGCGCGGCGCCCTCATCGAACACGCCGCCGATCATCTCGTGCCAGCGCGCATAGAACGCACGGATCAGCGCCTCGTGCTCCGGAAACTTCGCGACCAGCTCGCGCGTGCCTTCGTCGATCGTTTGTCCACCGTCCTGGCGAGCCACCCAATCCATCGCGCACACGTGCGTGAGGAACCAGCGGCGCTGCGCTTCGTCGGGAATCAGTTGCCGGTACAGGTACTCGGGACTCCAGTCGATCAGCACGCCGCCGAAATCGAATACGACCGCCTTGATCGTCATGCGAACTCCGCGGCGAGCACGTCGGCAAGCGGACGCGGCGTGACCGCATTGCCCGACAGCGTGCCGTTTTCCCAGATGAAGTGGTGATGCGCGACGATCTGCGCGGCCGACAGGTGCGTGCGCTCGTTCGTCGTATGCAGGTCGGACACGACGGTCGTCCGGTAGCCGAGCAATGCCGCGCGGCGAGCGGCGGCGTCGACGCAGAACTCGGTCGCATAGCCGCAGATCAGCACCGAACGAACACCGTGGCCGTCGAGCTGCGCGGCGAGCGGCGTGTCCTGGAATGCATCGCTCACCTGCTTGCGAATGCGCCAGTCGGCGCGACCGACAATCAGTTCGTCGTGCAGCTCCCAGCCCGGCGTGCCGGGCACGATGTCGTCGTCCGCATCGCCGTCGTGCTGCACGAAGCAGACGGGCGCGCCCGCCGCGCGCGCCGCGGCCGTCAGCCGGTTGATGCCCGCCACGACGTCGTCGAGCCGGTACGCGGGCCGCGCACGCTGCACGAGCCCGCGCTGCATGTCGATCACGATCACTGCTGTGTCTGCCATCAGGTGCCCTCTCATGTGCGGTCCGGCCGTCGCGCGGCCGGTATCGTCCAGTGCGCGCGTTGCGTCAGATCGGCTGCGTGCGTGCGTCGAGCCACGCTTTCGCGTCGCCGCTCACGTGCCGGCCGACGCGCTCGCGCACGGTCGCGTGATACGCATTCAGCCACGCGCGTTCTTCGTCATGCAGCATCTCGACCAGCACGCAGCGCGTGTCGATCGGGCACAGCGTCAGCGTCTCGAATGCAAGGAAGTCGCCGAACTCGGTCTGCCCGCCCGCGCGGTTCACGACGAGGTTCTCGATCCGGATGCCCCATTTGCCCGGCCGGTACACGCCCGGCTCGATCGACGTGATCATCCCTTCTTCCATCGCCGTGTACGGCTCGGCCGGCGCGTAGTGCGAGATGACCTGCGGGCCCTCATGCACGTTCAGGAAGTAGCCGACGCCGTGGCCCGTACCGTGACCGTAGTCGAGCCCGGCCGCCCACATCGGCGCACGCGCGATCGCGTCGAGCATCGGCGAGCGGATCCCGCGCGGAAAGCGCGCACGCGACAGCGCCATCATCGACTTCAGCACGATCGTGAAATCGCGGCGCTGCAGATCGCTGACCGTGCCGACCGGCACGACGCGCGTGATATCGGTCGTGCCGGTCGTGTACTGGCCGCCGGAATCGACGAGCAGCAGCCCGTGGCCGGCGATCGTCGCGTGCGACTCGGGTGTCGCGCGGTAGTGCGGCATCGCGCCGTTCGCGTTGAAGCCGGCAATCGTCGCGAAGCTCGGCGACACGTAGCCGGGCCGCCGTGCACGCGCGGCCGTGAGCTTCTCGTCGATCGTCAGCTCGGTGATCGTCTCGCGGTTCACCGCGCGCTCGAACCATGCGAAGAATTCGGCGAGCGCGGCGCCGTCGTGTTCCATCGTCACGCGCACGTTCTCGATCTCGATGGCCGTCTTGCGCGACTTCGCGAACGTGGACGGGTTCACGGCCTCGATCAGCTTCACGCCGGCCGGCACCGCCTCGAGCGTACCGAACGTCACGCGGCGCGGATCGATCAGCAGTGTCTCACCGTCGCGCAGCGCCGCCAGCGACGCACGCGCTGCGTCGTACGCGCGAACCTCGACGCCGTCCTGCGCGAGAGACGCGGCCAGCGCCGGCGACACCTTGCCGTCGGCGACGAACAACGTCGCGCGATCGGCGCCGATCATCGCGTGAGCGACGAACACGGGGTTGAAGTTGACGTCGGCGCCGCGCAGGTTGAACAGCCACGCGAGATCGTCGAGCGTCGACACGAAATGCCATTGCGCGCCCTGCGCTTGCATCGCGCGGCGCACCTCGGCGAGCTTGCTTGCGCGGGTCGTGTCGGCCTGCGGCGCGACGTGCTCGAATACCGCGTCCTCGGGCAGCCCGGGACGCTCGGGCCAGATCGCGTCGAGCAGGTCGAGATCGGTGCGCAGCGCGATCCCGCGCGGGGTGAGCGCGGCCGTCAGCGCGCGCGCCGCCGCGACGCCGAGCACCGCGCCGTCGACGCCGACCGTCGCGCCGGCCGGCACGTTCTGCGCGAGCCATTCGACATGCGGCGCGCTCTGCTGGCCGCCGGTCATCTTCATCAGCTGAACGCCCGTGCCGGCGAGCTCGGCCTCGGCCTGCACCCAGTAACGGCTGTCGACCCACAGGCCCGCGAACTCGGCAGTGACGACCAGCGTGCCGACCGAGCCCGTGAAGCCGGACAGCCAGCGGCGCGCCTGCCAGCGTTCGGGCAGGTACTCGGACAGGTGAGGGTCGGCGGACGGCACCAGATAGGCGGCGAGGTTCTCGCGGACCATCGCGCCGCGCAGCAGCGCGAGGCGGGCCGGCACCGACGACACTTCGGGGAGACGGGCATTCATGATTTCACCTGAGAGCTTTCAGCGACGGGCCGACACGGCGACCGTCACGGCCACGGCGAGGAACGCGACACCGGTGCAGACCGGCCATTCGAGCGTTTCGCCATCGTAAAACAGTCCTGAGAGATTGCCGGCCATGCGCGCGGCGGCGGCGCCTGCGATCCCGACCAGCACCGCGATCCACCATGCCGGCCGTCCCGTGCGCCGCATCGGGTGCAGCCATCGGCCGAACAGCCCGACGGCCGCCCCCAAGACCAGAATTCCAAACCAGTTCATTCGACGCCTTCTATAAATTCAGATTCGTCCCATAGGCGTGAACGTTGCCAGCGGCTAGCATCGATTCATCCATCGAACCTGAGACCAGCCGGGCGCCGCGAACATTCGAGTGTAGGGGCCGACCAGATGTTATGGCAAGCGCGCACCGGCAGCCGTATTGAAGAAATCCTCATGCGAATCGCCCTGATCGATCCGGAGGCACGTCACGCTGCGCTCCTGAACCGCCTGCTGTTCGCCGGCGGTCATGTGTGCCACGCGTTTCCGTCCAGCGCGGCGTTCTTCGAGTGGCTCGCCACTGACACCTGCGACATGCTGATCACCGGCCACTGGGCCGGCGATCAGCCGGCCGAGGAAGTCATTCCGCGCGCGCAGGCGGTATTGCCCGGTCTGCCGGCGATCGCAGTGATGCAGTGCGCGCGCGAAAGCGAAATCGTCACGTGCCTGCACGCAGGCGCCGACGATTGCCTCGTGCGCCCGTTGAGCGGCCCCGAACTGCTCGCGCGCGTCACCGCGCTGAGCCGGCGCGCCGGCGTGCGACGGCCGCCGAATCGCGCGCGCGAACTGTATGGAGAATACGCATTCGACGCGACTCACAGCCTCGTGCGTTTCGGCGACGCAATCGTTTCACTCACGCCGAAGGAGTTCCGCTTCGCGCAGCTACTGTTCACGAACCTCTCGCGGCCCGTGTCACGGGCCCACATTCTCGAGACGGTCTGGGGCCGCCGCCGCGACATGAAGTCGCGCACGCTCGACACCCATGCATCCCGGCTGCGGAGCAAGCTGCAGCTGCTTCCGGTGCGCGGATACCGGCTCCTGCCGCTCTATGGCTTCGGCTACCAGCTCGATCGCGTGCCGATCGAGCCCCCAAATTCGAGGCCACGCCACGCTGATGCCCGGTATGCCGCGAGTGAGGAAATCGCTGAAACGCTATAATATGGGGCTAAACGATAGCCCTCGATATGCAACTCCTCACGATCGGAATCAACCACCACACTGCGCCTGTCGCCTTGCGCGAACGCGTGGCGTTTCCGCTCGAGCAAATCAAGCCGGCTCTCACCACGTTCAAGAACGTATTCCTCGGCCCGCAGGCACCGAATGCGCCGGAAGCGGCGATCCTGTCGACCTGCAACCGCACCGAGCTCTATTGCGCGACCGACGATCGGGCCGCGCGCGAGGGTGCGATTCGCTGGTTGTCCGAGTACCACAAGATCCCCGTTGACGAACTCGCACCGCACGTCTATGCACTGCCGCAGTCGGAAGCCGTCCGTCACGCGTTCCGCGTCGCTTCGGGCCTCGATTCGATGGTGCTCGGCGAAACGCAGATTCTGGGCCAGATGAAGGACGCGGTGCGCACGGCGACCGAAGCCGGCGCGCTCGGCACCTATCTGAACCAGCTGTTCCAGCGCACGTTCGCCGTGGCGAAGGAAGTGCGCGGCACGACCGAAATCGGCGCGCAGTCGGTGTCGATGGCCGCCGCCGCCGTTCGCCTCGCGCAGCGGATCTTCGAGAAGGTCGCCGATCAGCGCGTGTTGTTCATCGGCGCCGGCGAAATGATCGAGCTGTGTGCGACGCATTTCGCCGCGCAAAGCCCGCGCGAGCTGGTAATCGCGAACCGCACGGCCGAACGCGGCCAGCGGCTTGCCGACCGCTTCAACGGCCGCGCGATGCCGCTGTCGGACCTGCCGGCCCGCATGCAGGAGTTCGACATCATCGTGTCGTGCACCGCGTCGACGCTGCCGATCATCGGCCTCGGCGCGGTCGAGCGCGCGGTGAAAGCGCGCCGCCACCGTCCGATTTTCATGGTCGATCTGGCGGTGCCGCGCGACATCGAGCCCGAAGTGGGCAAACTGAAGGACGTCTTCCTCTATACCGTCGACGATCTCGGCGCGATCGTGCGCGAAGGCAACGCATCGCGTCAGGCCGCAGTCGCGCAGGCCGAAACGATCATCGAAACGCGCGTGCAGAATTTCATGCAATGGCTCGACACGCGCAGCGTCGTGCCGGTGATCCGCCACATGCATACGCAGGCCGATGCGCTGCGCCGCGCGGAAGTCGAGAAGGCGCAGAAGCTGCTCGCCCGCGGCGACGATCCGGCCGCCGTCCTCGAAGCGCTGTCGCAAGCGCTCACCAACAAGCTGATCCATGGCCCGACGAGCGCGCTCAACCGCGTGAACGGCGCCGATCGCGATTCGCTGATCGACCTGATGCGCGGCTTCTACCAGCACGCGCCGCGCTCGAACGACCAGTCCGGCCACTAGCGCCGGCCGGCTGTCCCTGCCGCCGGCCGCGAGCCGGCCTATCCTTTTCGAATACCCTTGCCCGGGAGCGCCGCTCCACACCATGAAAACGAGCATGCAACGCAAGCTCGACCAGCTGTCCACCCGGCTGGCCGAACTGAACGACCTGCTGAGCCGAGAAAACGTCACTGCCGACCTCGACCAGTACCGCAAGCTGACGCGTGAACACGCGGAACTCGGCCCCGTCGTCGAGCAGTACGCGCTGTGGCGCCAGTCGCGCAACGACGAGACGGCCGCGCAGGAACTGCTCGCCGATGCGTCGATGCGCGAGTTCGCGGAAGACGAGATCCGCAGCGCACGCGAACGCATGGCTCGCCTCGAAGGCGAGTTGCAGAAGATGCTGCTGCCGAAGGATCCGAACGACGACCGCAACATCTTCCTGGAAATCCGCGCGGGCACCGGCGGCGACGAATCGGCGCTGTTCGCGGGCGACCTGCTGCGCATGTACCTGCGCTTCGCGGAACGCCAGCGCTGGCAGGTCGAGATGATGTCGGAAAGCCCGTCGGATCTCGGCGGTTACAAGGAAGTGATCGTGCGGATCGCGGGTCAGGGCGCGTATTCACGCCTGAAGTTCGAATCGGGCGGCCATCGCGTGCAGCGTGTGCCGGCGACCGAGACCCAGGGGCGCATCCACACGTCCGCTTGCACGGTTGCGGTGATGCCGGAAGCCGACGAGATTGGCGAGGTCGAGATCAATCCGGCCGATCTGCGGATCGACACGTTCCGTGCGTCCGGCGCAGGCGGCCAGCACATCAACAAGACCGATTCGGCGGTGCGGGTCACGCACATCCCGACCGGGATCGTCGTCGAGTGCCAGGATGACCGCTCGCAGCACAAGAACAAGGACCGTGCATTGAAGGTGCTCGCCGCCCGGATCAAGGACAAGCAGTATCACGAGCAGCACGCGAAGGAAGCGGCGACGCGCAAGAGCCTGATCGGCTCGGGCGACCGTTCGGAACGGATCCGCACGTACAACTTCCCGCAAGGCCGGATGACCGACCACCGGATCAATCTGACGCTGTACCGGCTCGAGGCGCTGATGGACGGCGATCTCGATGAACTGATCGGCGCGCTCGTCAGCGAGCACCAGGCCGAACTCCTCGCGTCGCTCGGCGACACTGACTGAGGCGGCAATGCGCGACACCACCGCCGACGATCTGCTGCGCGCGTCGCCGCTCGACGCGGTCGACGCGCGCGTGCTGCTCGCGTACGCGCTCGGCTGGACCCGCACGCAGCTGATCACGCGCGGCGACGCGCCGCTCGACGCCGCCGCGATCGCGCGCTACCGCGCGCTCGAAGCACGCCGCGTCGCAGGGGAGCCGGTTGCGCAGCTCGTCGGGATGCGCGAATTCTTCGGCCGGCCGTTCGACGTGACGCCGGACGTGTTGATACCCCGCCCCGAAACCGAACTGCTCGTCGAAGCAGCGCTCGACGCACTCGACGGCCGCCCGCATCCGGCCGTGCTCGACCTCGGCACCGGAAGCGGCGCGATCGCCGTGTCGATCGCGGCCGAACGGCCCGACGCGCGCGTGTGGGCGCTCGATCGCTCGTCCGCCGCGCTCGACGTCGCACGGCGCAATGCGGACAAGCTGCTCGATGCGCACCGCCCCGGCGGCCCGTTGCAATGGCTGCAAAGCGACTGGTATGCCGCACTCGATCCGGCGCTCGCATTCGACACGATCGTCAGCAACCCGCCGTACATCGCGCAGCACGACCCGCACCTCGAGCAGGGCGACCTGCGTTTCGAGCCGCGCGGCGCGCTGACCGACGACGCCGACGGCCTGAGCGCAATCCGGACGATCGTCGCGGGCGCCGGCGCGTATCTGAAGCCGGGCGGCTCGCTATGGATCGAGCACGGTTACGACCAGGCCGAAGCCGTCCGCGCCCTGCTCGAGTCGCGCGGTTTCGTCGCGGTCGAATCGCTCGCCGATCTCGCAGCGATCGAACGCACGACCGGCGGCCGCCTGCCCGGCTGACAGCCGGCCCGTCCGGTTGAAATCCGCTATCATTTCGTTCTAACGCCCCGCAAACGCAAGGTCAGTCATGGACACCCAACAACGTATCAAGCAAATCGTCGACGAAAACCAGGTCGTGCTCTTCATGAAGGGCAACGCGCAGTTCCCGATGTGCGGCTTTTCCGGCCGCGCAGTGCAGGTGCTGAAAGCCTGCGGCGTCGACCAATTCAAGACGGTGAACGTGCTCGAGGACGACGAAATCCGTCAGGGCATCAAGGCATTCTCGAATTGGCCCACCATCCCGCAGCTGTATGTGAAGGGCGAATTCATCGGCGGCTCGGACATCATGATGGAGATGTACCAGTCGGGCGAACTGCAGCAACTGTTCGCCGCTGCGTAACGTAGCGTCGCCGATGGCATTTCCCAGCGCGCCGCCGCGCCGGCTGATCGTCGCGATCACCGGAGCCACCGGCGCGGTCTACGGCGTGCGGCTGCTCGAACTGCTGCGCGCCGCCGGCGGCGTCGAAACGCATTTGCTGGTTTCGAACGCCGGCTGGCTCAATATCCAGCATGAACTGAAGCTGTCG
Source organism: Burkholderia latens (assembly GCF_001718795.1). Taxonomy (NCBI): domain Bacteria; kingdom Pseudomonadati; phylum Pseudomonadota; class Betaproteobacteria; order Burkholderiales; family Burkholderiaceae; genus Burkholderia; species Burkholderia latens. The sequence goes on from NZ_CP013435.1 coordinate 51,600, forward strand.
AAAGCCGACGTCGAAAGCCGTGCCGATGTCGTGCATTCGGTACGCGACGTGGGCGCGACGATCGCGTCGGGCTCGTTCGCGACCGACGGGATGGTGATCGCGCCCTGCTCGATGAAGACGCTCGCGAGTGTCGCGCACGGGCTCTCGGACAACCTGATCACGCGCGCGGCCGACGTCACGCTGAAGGAACGCCGCCGTCTGGTGCTGATGGTGCGCGAAACACCGTTCAACCTCGCGCATCTGCGCAACATGACCGCCGTGACCGAAATGGGCGGCATCGTGTTCCCGCCGCTGCCTGCGTTCTACGCGATGCCGAAGACGATCGACGAATTGGTCGATCAGACTGTCACGCGCGTACTCGACCTCTTCGCGCTCGGCACGCCGATGACGGCGCCGTGGGCCGGAATCCGGCCGGCCCAGTAAGCGGTTCGGGGCGGTTCTTAGCCCTTCTTCGCTGATCCATCGCTTTCTCCACGATTTGCCGCGGCACGCGTCTGCGCGCACCCGGCGCGGGCGAATCTCCATTCGGCGATTATCAACTTATTCGATTCAATCAAATTCCAAAACACGCGTTTATCAATTCTTGGTGTGGACCTATAGTCACAGGCAAACCTTGTTGCAGGCCCCTCACCATGAATCGCTTGCCTTCGCTGTACCTGTCCCACGGCGCGCCGACGCTGCCGATCGATCCGACGCTGCCGTCCGGCGCGTTCACGCGCCTCGGCGGCCAACTGCCGCGCCCCCGCGCGGTGCTGATGTTGTCCGCGCACTGGGGCACGCAGCAGCCGGTCGCAAGCGTAGCCGCGCAGCCTGAAACGATCCACGACTTTTACGGCTTCCCGCAGGCGCTGTACGACATCCGCTACCCGGCGCCGGGCGCGCCGGACGTCGCCGAGCGCGCTGCCACGCTGCTGAACGCGGCCGGCATCGCGACGGCGACGACCGAGCATGGCCTCGATCACGGCGCGTGGGTGCCGATGCTGTTGATGTTCCCGCAGGCCGACATGCCCGTCGCGCAGTTGTCGATCCAGCCGCGCGCGAACGCCGCCCATCACTTCGCGCTCGGCCGCGCGCTGCGTCCGCTGCGCGACGAAGGCGTGATGGTGATCGGCTCCGGCCAGATCACGCACAACCTGCGCGCGGCCGATTTCGGCGCGGCGCCCGAGGATGCGGACCCGCGCGTCGCCGAATTCACCGACTGGTTCGAAGCAAGGCTCGCCGCGCGCGACGTCGACGCGCTGCTCGACTATCGTCGGCAGGCGCCGCACGCGGCGTTGATGCATCCGACCGACGAACACCTGTTGCCGGTATTCGCCGCGCTCGGCGCGGCCGACGACGACTACCGGCTCGGCATCCAGTCGCTCGGCACGTATCAGCGCGTGCTCGCGATGACGAACTACGTGTTCGACAGCGCGACCGCCTGAGTCGAGCGTCGCCCCGTCCCCGATGCGCGCCATAAAAGAAAACCCGCCCGAGCAGCGCTCGGACGGGCTTTTTTCACGCTTCCTGCCGCCGCCGATTCCGGCAGCAGGTCAGGCGTCGTCAGGCACCGATCCCTTCGAGGATCTCGTCGTGCGTTTCGCGCTCGTCGAGATACTGGGTCCGGTAGCCCGTGTTCACACCCCAGAAGTAGAACACCAGCGAGATCACCGCAACGACCAGCATGTCCCAGCCGTAAGGCAGCAAGCCGTGACCGCCGAACTCCTTGCTGCCGATGAGCGACAGCACGGCCATCGTCGGGAGGTACGCGACCAGCCACCATGCGGCTTTAAGGTCGGCACCCCAGCCGGTCCAGCCGGCCTTCGCCTGGAAGAAGAAGTACACCGGCAGCGCGACGATCATCAGCAGGATGATCTCGCCCGTCAGCGGCCACTTTGCCCAGTAGAGGATCAGCGAGGCGCAAACGAACGCGAACGGTGCGATCAGTTTCATCAGCGGAATCGACAGCGGACGCTCGATGTCGGTCGCCGCGCGGCGCAGCGCCATCAGGCTGATCGGGCCGGTCAGGTACGAAATCACCGTCGCGACCGAAATCACCGCCGCGAGCGAACTCCAGCCGCGGAAGAAGAACAGGAAAATGAACGACACGAGCAGGTTGAACCACATCGCCTGACGCGGCACACCGTAGATCGGGTGTACGTTGCCGAACATCTTCGGCATCGTGTTGTTGCGCTCCATCGCGTAGATCATGCGCGTGGTCGTCGCCATGTACGTCGTGCCGGTGCCGCTCGGGCTGATAAACGCATCGACGTACAGCAGGATCGCGAGCCAGTTCAGGTTCAGCGCGATCGCGAGTTCCGCGAACGGCGACGAGAAGTTGAAATGCGCCCAGCCCTTCGCGACTTCGGCCGGATCGACCGAGCCGATGTACGCCATCTGAAGCAGCACGTAGATCACGAGCGCGAGCAGGATCGACGTGATCACCGCAAACGGGACGCTGCGCGACGGGTTGCGCGCTTCACCGGCGAGGTTCACCGGGCTCTGGAAGCCGTTGAACGCGAATACGATACCGCTCGTCGCAACCGCGGTCAGCACGGCCGACCAGCCATACGGCGCGAAACTCGCGTTCGATGCGGTGCCGAGGTTTTCCGAATGGAAGCTCGTCAGCATCAGGCCGAGGATCGTGAGGCCGGGAATCAGGAACTTGAAGATCGTGATCGCGGTGTTGGCACGCGCGAATGCCTTCACGCCCCAGTAGTTCAACAGGAAGTAAACGACCACCAGCACGGCCGACAGCAATAGGCCCGGTGTCGTCAACTCGCCATTCACGAACAGCGCATGCGCCCACGGATACGGCCACGTGCTCATGTACTGAATCGACGCTTCCGCTTCGATCGGGATCACCGATACGATCGCAATCCAGTTTGCCCACGCGCTGATGAAGCCCACCAGCGAACCGTGCGAGTAGCGCGCGTAGCGCACCATGCCGCCGGACTCCGGGAACATCGCGCCGAGCTCGGCGTACGTGAGCGCAATCGCGAGAATCACGACCGCGCCGATGATCCATGCGCAAATCGCCGCCGGACCGGCGATCTTCGCGGCCTTCCAGGCGCCGAACAGCCAGCCCGAGCCGATAATCGAACCCAGCCCCGTCAGCATCAGTGCAAACGGGCCGATGTTCCGTTGAATAGAACTCTTCACATCCTCTCCTATGTCTCAAAAAGCACGGTCAGCCTGCTGTCCGGGATCGGCTCGGACAACGCCGCGCATGCCATTTTGGGGGGAGGGTCACCCGATCGGGGCAACCCGTCCACGCGGCGCGTAGTTTAACGGTTGCACCTGCGAGTTGGCGCCAAAATCGTTCGTCCCCTACAAAAAATTCGCATCGCTTGCAAGGTTTGTAAACCTGAACTCCGCAATAACCCTGAGAGCATGGAAATACGGTTGACCGCAGGGCCGATTAGCCGTATAAACAACGTTGCAGGATTTCAAGCGGCGAGTGAATTGGTTCTTTCGTAGTTCGCCCATCAACGGTACTCCGGTTGGTCCTATTACCCCCTTCCTTGATTTTCCGCACCCATGGGCTTCGGCCCCGTTTTATCTTTTTAGGAACAAGTAACATGGCAACCGGTACCGTCAAGTGGTTCAATGACGCAAAGGGCTTCGGCTTCATCACCCCGGAAGGCGGCGGCGACGATCTGTTCGCGCACTTCTCGGAAATCCGCGTCGAAGGCTTCAAGACGCTGCAAGAAAACCAGAAGGTTGAATTCGAAGTGAAGACGGGCCCGAAGGGTCTGCAAGCTGCGAACATCCGTCCGGTCTAAGTTCGGCGCGATATTTCGTGTAAAAAAGCCCCGCTTCGGCGGGGCTTTTTGTTTTCCGGCACAACCGCGCGTTTTGGCCGCGCCGATCGAATGGCCTTTCGCCGTTCAGCCAAACAGCCGCTGCGCGTGAATGCCGAGCCCCGTCGCGACACTCGCAAGGCGATCGCCGAATACGGGCTGGGCGTCCGGGAACGCGCCGGCAAGCGCGCCCGACAGGAACGCGAGACCCGTCGAACCGCCGGTGAAATACAGCGCACCGACGTCGCGCGGCGCCACGCCCGCGAGCCGCACCGTTTCGCGCGCGGCTTCGACGATGCGCGCGGTATCGTCGACGCTCGCGTCGACGAGGCGCTTCGCATCGAACGCAATCTGCAGATCCTCTTCCACGTCGTTCAGGTCGATCATCGTCTCTCCGCCCGCCGCGACGCCGATCTTCGCCTCCTCCGCGCGTGCCATCAGCGCATGCCCAAGCCGCTGCTCGACCACGCGCGTGAGCCGATCGTGCTGCCGCACGTCCTGATACAGGTGCTTCATCAGCTTCAATTCGCCGAGCCGCTTCGGCGTGTAGACCGTATTGATCAGGTGCCAGGTCGCGAGATCGAAGTAGATGCGGTTCGGCAGTTCGCGGCCCTCGGGGTCGAGCGCCCGGTAGCCGAACGCGGGCAGGATCGCCGCCAGCTCGACGCGCCGGTCGTAGTCGGTACCGGCGACGTGGACGCCGTGGTGCGCGAGCACGTCGTCCTTGCGCTCGAGGCGTGCCATCCGTTCCGGCCCCACACGGACCAGCGAAAAGTCCGACGTGCCGCCGCCGATGTCCGCGACAAGCACGAGCCGTTCGGCCTGCTGGCGCGACTCGTAGTCGAACGCCGCGGCGATCGGCTCGTACTGGAAATGCACGTCGGCGAAGCCGACAGCGCGCGCGGCTGCTTCGAGCTGGTTCTGCGCGAGACGGTCCGCGCGCGGATCCTCGTCGACGAAAAACACCGGCCGGCCGAGCACCGCACGGCCGATCGGCGCGCCGGCGTGTGCCTCCGCCTTGCGCTTCAGGTGCATCAGGAAGCGGGCGATGATCTCCGTGTACGCGATCGCGCTGCCGTCGCCGAGATCGGTCGTGGTCTCCGCGAGCGGCGAGCCGAGAATGCTCTTCATCGACCGCATCAGGCGGCCGTCGAAACCGTCTATATAGGACGCAAGCGCCGCGCGGCCGAACTCGACCGTTTCTTCGTCGTTATTGAAGAAGATCGCGGTAGGCAGCGTCAGATGGTCGCCCTCGACGGGCGCGAGACGCATGCCATCGCCGCCGGGCAGCGCCACGGCGGAATTGGACGTGCCGAAATCGATCGCGCAGTAAGTCATGGGAAGGTGCCGCAGCATGGCCGGCGCGAAAACGGAAAGGACGGGCTTTTTAACATGAAGCCCGCCGGATCACAACCGGTGCGCTTCGGCGGCGCCGGCCAGCCCGCCGGCGGCAGCGCCGCGCTGGCATCCGGCGCGCCGGCTACACGCCGGCATCGAGGACGGAGCGCACCGTGGATGCCCGCCCGAATACGAGATCAGGCCGCGGCATCGAACCCCTTTTTCCATGCGCCCGCATAAACGACTTCGCCGATCGGATGGCGCGTGCGCGGCGCCTTTTCGCGGTCGCGCAGCACGGGATCGAGCTTGTCGACGTTGCCGTAATGGCCAAGCGAGATGATCGCCGGGATCGCGACGTCGGCAGGAATCTCGAACGCATCGCGGAATGCCTTCGCGTCGAAGCCGCTCATCTGATGCGCGGCAAGGCCCAGCGCGTGCGCCTGCAGCACCAGCGACATCGCCGCCGCGCCCGCGTCGTACAGTGCGGTCGGCGCCGGCTCGCCCTTCGGCGTGAGCGTGTGCGCGGTCACGGCGATCAGCACCGGCGCCGGCGCGTTCCAGCCCTGGTTGAACGGCACCAGCGTCGCGAACGCGCGCTTGAATGCCGCTTCGTCATGGGTGCGATCGAATACGATGAAGCGCCACGGCTGCGCGTTATACGCGGACGGCGCCCAACGCGCGGCTTCGAGCACCGCGTGCAGGTCGGCGGCACTGATCGGCTCGTCCGAATATGCACGCGGGCTCCAGCGGCCCGCGATCAGATCGTGAATCGAAACGGTGGTGGGAGCAGGTTTGACGGACATGCAATTCCTCGCTGGCATCGATGAAGGGGCGCGAACGCCCCGGCGAATCGCAAGCATAACCGCTTGCGCCGCGACGCGCCCGCTGATCCCGCTCAATGCAAATCACCGATCCTGCGTTGACCGCCTCGAGGGCGTGCCGCCCGCGTGCGCCAGCCAGCCGAACCGGTGCCGTCAGACCGCCTGCGCGGCCGCGCGCGACGGCCCGCGGTTGATCCGCAGCACGATCAGCGCACCGACGATGCAAAGGCCGCCCGAGATCATCGACGCGATCGTATAAGTGCCGAGGCTCGCGCGCAGCAGCCCTGCGCCGAGCGCCGCGAACGCCGCCCCGAGCTGGTGGCCGGCGACGATCCAGCCGAACACGACCGGCGCCGCGGCCTTGCCGAACACGTCGGTGGCGAGCCGCACGGTCGGCGGGACGGTGGCGATCCAGTCGAGCCCGTAGAACATCGCGAACAGCGGCAGCCCGAAGAAATCGATGCCGAATGCGTGCGGCAGATAGATCAGCGACAGCCCGCGCAGCCCGTAGTACCAGAACAGCAGCACGCGGTTGTCGTAACGGTCCGACAGCCAGCCCGACAGCGTCGTGCCGAACAGGTCGAACACGCCCATCGCGGCGAGCAGCGATGCGCCCTGCACTTCGGTCATCCCGTAGTCGCTGCACATCGCGATCAGGTGCGTGCCGACATAGCCGTTGGTGCTCGCGCCGCAGATGAAGAAGCTGAAGAACAGCAGCCAGAAATCGCGCGAGCGGCTCGCCGTCAGCAGCGTGCGGAACGCGACCGCGAGCGGGTTCTCCTTCGTCGCGTCGGGGGCCGCCGGCGCATCGGCGGGCTCGCCGTATGGGCGCAACTGCACGTCGGCCGGCCGCTCCGGCAGCAGGAACGCGACCAGCGGAATCACGATCGCGGCCGCCAGCGCGACAACCAGCACGACCGGGCGCCAGCCATGACGCTGCGCGATGGCCGCGAGCATCGGCAGAAACACGAGCTGGCCCGTCGCCGTGCTCGCCGTCAGGATGCCCATCACGAGGCCGCGCCGCGCATGGAACCAGCGTGTGACGAAAGTCGCGGACAGCGTCAGCGCGACCACGCCGGTCGAACAGCCAACCATCAGCCCCCAGATCACGACCATCTGCCAGCTCTGCGTCATCATCGACGAAAGCGCGACACCCGCACCCATCGTCACGAGCGCGGTGAGGATCGTGGGCCGCAGCCCGAAGCGCTGCATCGCCGCCGCCGCGAACGGCCCGGTCAGCCCATACAACGCGATGTTCACCGAAATCGCGAGCGAAATCGCCGCGCGGCTCCAGCCGAGCTCGCGCTCAAGCGGCACCATCAGTACGCTCGGCGTCGCGCGCGTACCGGCCGCCGCGAGCAGGATCAGGAAAACCACCGCCGCCGCGAGCCATCCGTAATGGAAACGCCCGCCGATTCGTGTCACTGCCCAGTTCATGTCATCCCTCTCCTGTTGGCGCAGCGGCGCCCGCGCGCCTGAACCGCCTTACACCAGGCCTCCTCCGCCGCACACCGCATCGGCTGACCCGGGCCGATGCCTGGCATTTGTCCGTGGACGCGACCAGCATTGTTACCGGTCGGTCACAAGTGTGTTGCGATCGTAGTTACCAGTCGGTAACATGTCAAGCAATTCATCACGCATTCGAGGGGCATCATGTCGGGCATCGAGGCCGCCAACAAGCCGCTGGCGCAACCGTCGGCGCGGCGCACGCGCCGGCCCATCGCCGCGGCCGCCGCGCAGGAGCACCTGCTGCGCGCCGCGCAGGAGTTGTTTTACAAGGAAGGCGTGCGCGCAGTCGGCGTCGAGGCGGTCGTGGAACGCGCGGGCGTCAACAAGATGAGCCTGTACCGTCAGTTCTCGTCGAAGGACGAACTGATCCTCGCGTATCTGGAGCGCATGGATGCGTGCTTCTTCGAGCGTCTCGATTCGAGCGTCGCGAAGCATCCGGGCCAGCCCAGGGCGCAGCTGATCCAGTATTTCACCGATCTCGCCGAGCGCGCAACGCAGAAGGACTATCGCGGCTGCCCGTTCGTCAATGTCGCGGCCGAATTCCCGGATGCGTCGCATCCCGCGCGCGAGCGTGTCGCGCAGAACAAGGAACAGCTGATGAAGCGGCTCGTCGAGCTGTGCAAAGGGGCCGGCGCGCGGCAGCCGCAGGCGCTCGCCGATGCGCTGGCGCTCGTCGTCGAAGGCATCTACGCGGCCAGCCAGACCTACCGGCATGGTGAAACGCCGATCGGCACCGCGCCCGCGCTGGTAACGCAACTGATCGAAGCCGCATGCGTATGACACGCCGGGCCGGTCAATATCCGGCGCGCGCGCCGCGGCTACAATGCGGCCCTCGCCGCCGTTCCGTCCGATTGCCTTCACCATGACCGATAGCCGCCCCGAATCTCAAGACGACATCGTCGCCGCCACCCGGCACTGGCTCGCGCGCGCGGTGATCGGGCTCAATCTGTGCCCGTTTGCGAAAAGCGTGTATGTGAAGGAACAGGTGCGCTATGCGATCAGCGAAGCAACGACACTGGAGGATGCGCTCGCCGATCTCGAAACCGAATTGCGCGCGCTCGAGGCCGCGGACCCGCAACAGGTCGACACGACGCTCGTGATCTACCCGCGCGTTTTCGCGGACTTCGTCGACTACAACGACGCGCTGTTCTTCGCCGACCGGCTGGTGCAGCAATTACGCCTCGACGGCGTACTGCAGATCGCGAGCTTCCATCCCGAGTACCGGTTCGAAGGCAGCGAAGCCGACGACATCGAGAACTACACCAACCGCGCGCCGTATCCGATCCTGCACCTGCTGCGCGAGGACAGCATCGCGCGCGCGGTGAATGCGTTCCCGGACGCATCGGCGATCTACGAGAAAAACCAGGAAACGCTGCGCCGCCTCGGGCACGACGGCTGGCGTGAATGGATGCGCCGCCCGGACGACGACGTCTGACGCATCGCGCAACGGCCGGGTCGCGCGCGGCACACGCATCGGCCGCCCGGTCGCACCTTCGGGGCCGCCCGCTCAGTCCGCAGCCGGCTCGATCGCTGCGCCGCCCGCCCCCGCGGGCGCCGGCACGAAGAAGCGCTCGTTCAGCTCGGCAAGCCCGAACATCCCGAGGATCTCGTTCAGCCGCTCGCCGGGCTTGCGGCGCGGCAGGTTCTTGTACTGCGCGATGATCAGCTCGTTCTTCATTGAATGCTCCCAGCCGACCAGCTCCGTCACGCTCACCTGATAGCCGTGCGCCTCGAGCTGCAGGCAGCGCAGCACGTTGGTGATCTGGCTGCCGAATTCGCGCGTATGCAGCGGATGCCGCCACACTTCCGTCAGCGCATTCGCGAGCGACTTGCCCTTGTTCTTGCGCAGCACGCCCGCGACTTCCGCCTGGCAGCACGGCACCAGCACGATGTGTTGCGCGCGCTTCGCCAGCGCGAAGCGAATCGCGTCGTCGGTCGCCGTGTCGCATGCGTGCAGCGCAGTGACGACGTCGACCGTCTCCGGCAGCTTCGGCGACGTGATCGAATCGGCCACCGACAGGTTCAGGAACGACATGCCGCCGAACCCGAGCCGCGCGGCCAGCTCGGCGGAGCGCGTGACGAGCTCCTCGCGCGTCTCGATCCCGTACACGTGCGACGTGAACGCCGGCGTGCCGTGCCCCGGCTGCTGCTTGAAGAACAGGTCGTACAGGATGAAGCCGAGATACGACTTGCCTGCGCCGTGATCGACGAGCGTGACGGCGCCCTTGTCGGCGTGCACGCTCGCGAGCAGCGGCTCGATGAACTGGAACAGGTGATAGACCTGCTTCAGCTTGCGGCGGCTGTCCTGGTTCAGCTTGCCGTCGCGGGTCAGGATATGCAGTTCCTTCAGCAGCTCGACGGACTGCTCCGGACGGATTTCGTAGGTCTTGTTCGACATCGTGAAGCGGCGCCGGGCCACGGTCGGTCGACCACGGCCCGGCGGCGGGATTTCGTGAGGAATGGCGACAGTTTACCGAAAATGCGCGGTCAGGCCCGCGCGCCGAGCCGCCACAGCGACGTGACCTCGGCGCGGCGCGCCGCGTGCAGCGGATCGTCCGCATCGGCCGACTTCGGGTGCGCCGGGCGGATGTCTTCGCGGCCGAGCACGGCGAGCCCGGCTTCGTCGATCCATTGCAACAGCGTGTCGCGCGGCCGCAGCCCGAGATGCTCGGCGAAATCGGACAGGATCAGCCAGCCTTCGCCGCCCGGCTCGAGATGAGCGGCGAGCCCCGCCAGGAATCCGCGCAGCATGCGGCTGTCGGGATCGTAGACCGCGTATTCGATCGGCGCGCTGGGACGCGCCGGCACCCACGGCGGATTGCAGACGACGAGCGGCGCGCGGCCGGCGGGGAACAGGTCGGCTTCGACGACGTCGACGCGCTCGGCATAGCCGAGCCGCGCGACGTTCTCGCGCGCGCATGCGAGCGCGCGCGGATCCTGGTCGGTCGCGACGATGCGCTCGACGCCGCGCGACGCGAGCACGGCCGCGAGCACGCCGGTGCCCGTGCCGATGTCGAACGCGAGCGACGTCGCGGGCAACGGCGCGCGCGCGACGAGCTCGACGTATTCGCCGCGAACCGGCGAGAACACCCCGTAATGCGGATGGATCGGCGCGCCGCCGAGTGCCGGAATCGGCACGCCCTTCTTGCGCCATTCGTGCGCGCCGACGAGCCCGAGCAGTTCGCGCAACGACACGATCGACGGCACGCCGCCCGCGCCGTACGCTTCCTCGCATGCGGCGCGCACGTCCGGAGCGCGGCGCAGCGCAATCGTGTAGTCGGCCTCGAGCGGGATCAGCAGCATCCCGAGCGTGCGGGCGCGTTGCGACTGTGCGAGCCGGTGCAGGTTGAACGCATCGACGCCGGCCGCAGCCTTCGCCTTCTTCGGCTTGCGCTCGACGCGGCGCGCCATCGCCTGCACGAGCTGGCGCGCATTCTGGAAGTCGCCCTGCCAGACGAGCGCCGTGCCCTCGCAGGCGAGGCGATACGCGGCGTCGGCCGTCAGGCGGTCGTCGGCCGCCACGGCGCGCTTCGGCGGCGGCACGCCGGCTTCGGAACGCCAGCGCAGCGCATGTTCGGCGCCGTCGGCGTCGGTCCAGTGGAAAACGGGAAAATCGGTCACGCGAGCTCGGTTACAGGTTGGCTTCAGACAGGCGGTGCGACGGGAGAGTGCACCGCGCGGACCACACCATACCGTGCTTTGCGCGCGCGGCAAAGCGCGCGAACCACTGCTGGTTCCGCCCCTTTCCGCGGCGGCCGGCGCACATCCGCCTACCCGCCCCATCCCGGCGCGGCCGGCATCCGCAGCGTGCCCGCGTCGCTGAACCGCACGGTACCGAGCACGCCGCCCGCGAGCCGGCCGCGCAGCGCGTATGGCAACTCGCCGTTCGCTGCCGCGCCGGGCAGATTCCACGCCTGCCGCGCGGCGGCGAACGCCGATACCGACACGGGCACGTCGATCACGGCCTCGCCGAAGCGCGGGACGATGCCGGAGCGGTCGCTGACGCCGCTCGCGAACGGTGTGCCGTTCAGGTCAAGCGCGACCGAAATGCCGTCGTATTCGATCGGCGCGTCGTTCGGGTTCTGCACGCGCAGCTTGAGGCTGAAACGCATCTCGAGACCTTGCCCGACGAGCGGCTCGAGGCCGGCGACCGTGACGCTCACGGGTTCGCGCGTCAGGCCCGCGCAGCCGGCGAGCAGCAACCCGGCGGCGAACAGCGGCAGTACGGCGCGAAGCACTGCGATTCGGAACAACGCGTGTGGCATCAAGGGCCTCCGGGCGGGAATCGATCGTCACGGTATCGATGCATTGTACCGAGCGCGCGCCGCGACGCACCGATTCGTAGTTTTCCAGCACCGCCTCGATCCTTAATAGATTAAAACTACGAAAATACCGGATAAACAAAATTCGAATTAATGCCTCCCGGCATTCAATCGACCGCACAAGCCGCAATCGAATCACCTTCTAATTTTTTCGTTTCCTTTACCCAAAACCATCAAGTATATTTACCCATCCTTCGAGCAGGCCGACAAAGCTTCAAGCCGCATGACGGCGATTTTACGGAACGGCGACAGGCCGTCCTTCCGTCCTGCGGCCTGGTACGGCCAGCCCCGTGGGCTGTCGGTTTAAAGGGAATGCACGCCCGCGCAGGGCGGGCGGCCCCGTGTCGTGCGCGCGAAATCAATTCAGTAGAACACGCGCCCGGCCATTTTGAACCGGCAAGTTAACCGACATCCGGAAACACAGAGGGGGCAGTAAACCATGATTACCTTCACGTAGTCGGCCGACCGTCTTTTCGAATAAACCGTCATTGGCATTTCTCGTCGCTGTTGATTAACGGCGAGGGGTTCCTTTTGCCGGCGTTTTCGCAGCACTGAACGATTCCTTCAACAATAGAGGTTTCAGTCATGTCGATCAACATTCACAAGATGCGTTATCTGCCGCTGGTCGCCGCGCTCGCACTCGCCGGGTGCGGTGGCGACGACGGCGGCGTGGGTTCGGCTTCCGCACTCAGCTCTGCCGGCGCGCCGCATTCCAGTTCGGCGCCCGCCGCCAGCACGCCGCCGAGCCCATCCAATGTCGACAAGAGCGTATCGCCTGTCGAGCTGCCGGACACTGTCGTGCCGGTCAACTACCGGCTGTGGTTCCGCCCGAACGACGCGCTGAACGCGTTTGACGGGCGCGCCGACGTCGCGATCAAGGTGCTGAAGCCGGTCAACAACATCGTGGTCGCCGGCCACCGGATCAAGTTCACGAACGGCCGCATCACGCTGCAGCCGGGCAACATCCAGCTGATCGCGACACCGCAGGACAAGGGCGACTTCTACCAGCTGCGCCCCGTCGCCGGCACGATCGCCCCGGGCAACTATTCGCTGCACATGGAGTGGTCGGGCATCATCAACTTCAAGTCGTATGACGATCCGGCCACGCAGACGGGCGGCAGCTGCGGCGACGATCCGTATCCGGGCTGCTCGGCCGCGGAAGGCGTGTTCCGCGTCGACCTGAAAAGCACCGACGGCACGACGAGCGGCGCGATCCTCACGCAGGGCGAAACGAACCTGGCGCGCCAGTGGTTCCCCGGCTGGGACGAGCCGGCGTTCCGTCCGACCTATGAAGTGACGGCCGAAGTGCCGCAGAACTGGCGCGTGGTGTCGAATGCGGCCGAAAAGCCGTCGACCAACGTTGGCGGCGGATACAAGCTCGTGCAGTTCGAGAAGACCCCGCCGATGCCGTCGTACCTGCTGTTTTTCGGCGGCGGGATGTTCGACACCTACGAGGACGATTTCACGAGCCCGCTGCCGGGCGGCAAGGGCGGCCTGCATCTGCGCGTGTTCACGCCGCCGGGCATGAGCGACTGGGCAAAGCCGGCGATGGATCGCACCAAGCAGGCGCTTGACTTCTACTACCGCTACACGGGCATTCCGCTGCCGCTGACGAAGTTCGACACGGTCGCCGCGAACGACGCGTTCAAGGAACAGAAGGACCTGAACTTCGGCGGGATGGAGAACTGGGGGTCGATCCTCGAATTCGCCGACGACATCCTGCCGCAGCCGGGCCAGCCGATGTCGCACTACGGCAACGAGGTGCTGACGCACGAAGTCGCGCATCAGTGGTTCGGCGATCTCGTCACGACCGACTGGTGGGACAACGTGTGGCTCAATGAATCGTTCGCGACGTTCTTCGAAACGAAGACGACGATCCAGTTCTTCCCCGACGAGTTCAGCTGGCTCGACCAGGTGAAGAACAAGTATCGCGTGATCAATCGCGACATCGGCCCGAACGCGTTCCCTGTCGCGCCGAACTTCAACGACTGGGCGTCGAACGACTTCGTGCTGAGCGCAAGCGCGTTCACGTACGACAAGGGCGGCCACGTGCTGAAGACGCTCGAGAACTATCTCGGCGAGCAAACCTTGCGCAAGGGCTTGCAGCAATACCTGGTCGACTACTCGTTCGGCAACGGCACGCCGAAGCGCTTGTGGGATGCGCTGTCGAAGGCGAGCGGCCAGCCGGTCGGCCCGATCGGCGACAGCTACGTGCGCCAGACGGGTGTGCCGCTGATCTCGCTCGACACGCAGTGCGACATGACGAAGAACCAGACGATCGTCACGTTGAAACAGCAGCCGTTCCCGAACAAGAACGCGTACCCGGGCCTGCAATGGACGGTGCCGATCACGCTCGCGTACGGCCAGGGTCTCGCGAAACGCACGACGCTCGCGCTGAAGGATACGCAGACGCAGACGCGGGTCGACGGCTGCACGGGCGTGGTCGCGGATCCGAGCGGGCTCGATTACTACGTCGTGAACTACAGCGACGCCGCGTGGAGCGGCCTGCTCACGCAGGTCAACGGCTCTACCGATCCGGTGCTGCTCGCGAACCTGAAGAGCGAGGCCGCGCTGCTCGTGGCGAACAACCTCGCGCCGGCTTCGCGCTCGACGTCGATCGGCTCGGTTGCTTCGCCGGCCGCGATGAAGCTGCGTCAGACGCCGAGCTTCGGCGGCATCGCACCGGCGGTGAAGGAGCGCCCGTCGCTGCGCTATCAGGGCATGTTCAAGCCGCGCAAGACGCTCGTTCAGTAACGTTGTTCCGGCCGGCGCCGTGCTTTGCGGCGCCGGCCGGCGTTCAGATGTCACGTCCGTTCCGGGCCTCGCGTGCGAGGCCTTTTTTTCGAATGCCGCTAGCGATCGTCGCGCCGGCGGAACGCCCACCACGCGGCAAGCGCGGTGAAGCCCGCGACGAGCAGCACCATCAGCCAGAACCCGTGCTTGTTCTCGGCGAACGGCACCCCGCCGACGTTCATCCCGAAGAAACCCGCGACGATGTTGATCGGCAGCGCGATCACGGTGACGAGCGTGAGCGTGAACAGCGTCCGGTTGTTCTGCTCGTCGAGCCGCGAACCGATCTCTTCCTGCAACAGCTTGATCCGCTCGTTGAGCCCCGACAGATCGGCAAGCACCAGCGAGAACTCTTCGGTCGACTCGCGCAGCTCTTGCACGTCCTCGGGATGCAGCCACGCGGGCGGCTTCGCGAGCAGCCGGAAGATCGACCCCGGCTCGGGCGCGAGCATCCGTTGCAGCCGCGTCAGCGTGCGGCGCATCGCGCCAAGCTCGACGCGATTCGACGTAAGCCGCTGCGACAGGAAGCGATCCTCGATGCGGTCGACGTCGACGCTCGTGCGCCGCATGATCTGGATCAGCAGATCAGCCTGATCGCGCAGCAGATGCACGAGCAGCTCGGCCGGCGAGCGGAACCGTTCGCCGTCGCGCACGCATGCGCGCAGCGTGTCGACCGAGCGCAGCGGCTTGAGCCGAGCAGTGACCATGATGCGCCGCTCGACGTGCACGAACAGCGTCGCGATTTCGGACGGCGTCAGTTCGAGGTTGAACATCACGTCGTTGACGATGGCGCGCAGCGCACCGTCTTCCTGCTCGATGCGCGTCGAGCGCGATCCTTCATGCAGGAATTCGAAGAAGCTGTCCGGCAATGCGAGATGCGTGCGCATCCAGCGCTCGCTCGCGCCGTGCGCGAGATTGAAGTGCAGCCAGACGAAGTCGTCCGAGGCGGCCGCATCGCCGTCGCGGCACGTGCGCAACCATGCGGCGGCCGCATCGGCGTCGAGCATCGCCCCCGATCCGCCTGGCACGAAACGGAATCCGCACACCATGCCGGACGTATCGGCGCCGTAAGTCTGTACGATCAGGTCCATCGTGTCGAAAGTCGTGCGGCGCGCACCGTGCCGCGCTTCGCGCGCCGCGGCGCTACGCCGGGAAATGAAAGGAAACGTATGCCCGACGCGCGTGACGTTCTCGTGACACCGTCACACACGGCTGTCCGGACGCAGGGCACCCGCAAAAGCAACGCGCCGCCCATTGGGCGGCGCGTGTGCGACGAGCGGGCGGCGTGATGCCGGTTACTGGCGCGTTTCCGACTGCGCGGCGCTCGGGCATGCCGGATCCTTGCCCCAGTGGCCGTCGCAGACGCGCCACCGGCACAGCTGATCCTCGAAGAAACCGCGCTCCGAGCAATCCTTCACGCGCGCTGCAAGCGAGCCGCCCGTCGCGGCGGCCGTCCGGGTCGGCACGGCCTGCGCCTTCTGCGCAGCCGCCTTCTTGTCCGCAGGTTTCGTCCGCGCGACGAGCGCGGCCAGCAGATCCGCATCCGGATCGTCCTTCGCAGTGGCCTTCGCGCTCGCGGTACGCGTCGCAGCGTCCCGACGCTTCTTCGCCTGCGCAAGCTCCGCCTGCTGTTCCTTGCGATGCTTGCGCGCGTCCGCCTTCGCATCGGCCTTTGCATCGGTCTTGCCGCGTGCGGCGACCTTGTCGTTCTTCGCGGCGTCGGCCTTCGCGGAGTTCGTCGCCGCAGCGGCGGCGGCCGTCGCGGCGACGGCGCCGGCCGTGGCTGCGCCCGACGCGTCGTCGGCGCCGTTGGCAAGCGCGCGCGACAGGCGGCTGTTGTCCACGCCAGAAGCCGGCGCCTGGGACGATGCGGACGCAACGGTCCGGGATGCGGCATCGTCGTTGACGATGGTCGCCGGTTGCGCGGCGGGGGCGGACGAAGCGGCATTCTGCGCGGCCTGCGCGGCGGCGCCGCTGGCGGGTTCCGCCTTCGCCGATGCCTGCGCGGGCGCTGCGGGCGTCGCGGTCGCGACCGGTTCGGCGGACCGCTGCTGCGAGCGCCACGCGCCCCAGCCGCCGACGGCGACCACAAGCGCGACGACGGCGGCGATCGGCGCCTTCAGCGAACGGCGCGGCGCTTCGGCCGGGGGCGTGACGCGTCCTTCCAGATCCGCGAGAATGCGCGACTGCTGAGGTCCGCCCTGGCCCGCCGGTTTGGTATCGGACAACAGGCTCGGCGGGGTTTTCGAATTTGAATTTTCCGGCGCACTCATTCAGCGTCTCATTGAATCCTGGTTTAATTCACCGCGATAATATAGCCCGGCCTCTCAAAGCAGCCTGATTCTAAGAGCAAGCATTGCAAAACACAATCAATTCCAATTTCCGGGGATTTCGTTGATTGCCGTCGCACTCGTCGCCTATTTCGCCCTTGCCGTCGCGGTAGCGGCCCTGTTGCTTTTACCGGGTATTCGCGCGACCGTTTTCGAATCCGTCGCCCAGTTTCACGGCCGCCTGACGCGCCGCGCGAACGAGCGCGCCGCCCGCACGCGCAGTCAAATTGTTAAATCGGCAAGCGTGACGCGCGGCGCATTAAGTGACGTGCAAAATTTACTGATCCGGCGACGCTTGATGATTATGGTGTCGGCAGGTATTCTTGCGACGCCGCCATTGGTGGCCATTGCGTTACGCGGTCGGCAATTGTTTCAGTACGACGACACGGCGCGCGTGCCCGACGAGAAGATTGCCGCGCTGCTGCAGGGCGAGCAGCTCGTCCCGCCGCCGCCGTTGCCGCCTGAAGTGTTTGCCACGAAGGAAGTCGAACAGGTGCGGCCTGCGCTGAGAGATGCGAGCCGCGACTGGAATCTGCTGGATCCCGACTTCCGCACGCGTTTGCTGCTGGTCTACAAGATCATGCACGAACAACATGGCTATGAAATGGCGCTGCTGGAAGGTTATCGGAGCCCGGAACGACAGAACCGGCTCGCGCAGATGGGCACCAACGTGACCAATGCGGCGGCTTTCCAGAGTTATCACCAGTTCGGGCTCGCAGCCGACAACGCATTCTTGCGCGACGGCAAGCTGGTCATTTCCGAGAAAGACCCCTGGGCGATGCGCGGCTACCAGTTGTACGGACAGGTCGCCGAGCAGGTCGGCCTGACCTGGGGAGGCCGATGGAAAATGATGGATCTCGGGCACGTGGAATACCATAAACCCGGTTTTAAACTGGGACGCGGCAGCTAGTCAGGGCTGCCGGACAAGAAATAATGAGGGCGGCATGGGGCTTTTTAATCACCCGGCAGGAAACGGTTTTGGCGGCGCAATCGATCGGGCATTCCGTTGCACGATTTTTTCCGGCGGCCGCTTCAGTTTTAATTCTCACAGCGTCCTTTCATTATTGCGCGCGCCTTCTCCGATGTCGCGGGCGCACTGATGCCAGCCCCTTCTTCCTGTTTGACAGCATGGCGACACATCGCGCCGCCACGCTTGCCGCTCGGCGCGCCTGCGTCGCCTCACCGAAAACGCACCGGAACCTGAACGTCCTATGCAACGCATCCTCAACGTGCTGACTCATCCGCGTACGCTCTCGATCGTCGGGATCGTCGCGCTCGCGGCGATCCTGTTCATCGCCGCCGACATGCTGCAGCTGCCGCTCCTGTGGGCCGCGATCGCGTTCGCGGCCATCCTCGTGATGTGGCTCGGCGTCGCGTTGTGGCGCCGCTGGCGCGTGAAGCGCGCGAACCAGCAGCTCGGCCAGGTGCTGGAAGAACAGGCCGAAACGGGCAAGATCGCCGCACCGGCCGCCGCCGCGATCTCGCCGGACGCAAAGACCGCCGATCTCGACGTGCTGCGCACGCGCCTGTCGGACGCGGTGAAGACGATCAAGACGTCGAAGATCGGCCAGGTATCGGGTGGCTCGGCGCTGTACGAACTGCCGTGGTACATCGTGATCGGCAACCCGGCCGCGGGCAAGAGCAGCGCGGTGCTGAACTCCGGCCTGCAGTTCCCGTTCGCGGACAAGAACAGCGCGGTGATCCACGGCATCGGCGGTACGCGCAACTGCGACTGGTTCTTCACGACCGAGGGCATCCTGCTCGATACGGCCGGCCGCTACTCGGTGCACGAGGAAGATCGGGGCGAATGGCTGGGCTTTCTCGGCCTGCTGAAACGCTATCGGCCGAAAGCGCCGATCAACGGCATCATCGTCACCGCCAGCATCGCCGAACTCACCGGCAACCGCCCAGAATTCGCGATCAACCTCGCGAAAAACCTCCGTCAGCGCGTTCAGGAGCTGACCGAAAAGCTCGAAGTGTTCGCGCCGGTCTACGTGATGTTCACGAAGGCCGACCTGATCACCGGCTTCACCGAATTCTTCAGCAGCAGCGACAAGCACGAATACGACCGCGTGTGGGGCGCCACCCTGCCCTACGAGCCGGACGAGAAGCGCGACGTCGTCGCACTGTTCGACGAACGCTTCGAGGAACTGTACGAAGGGCTGAAGGAGATCAGCGTCGCGCAGCTGTCGCTGTCGCGCGGCAACCAGTTGTCGCCGGGCCAGCTGAGCTTCCCGCTCGAATTCTCGACGATCAAGCCGGCGCTGCGTGCGTTCCTCGCAACGCTGTTCGAGAACAACCCGTTCCAGTACAAGCCGATCTTCCGCGGTTTCTACTTCACCAGCGCACTGCAGGAAGGCGAGACCAACAGCGCCGCCGCACAGCGCATCGCGCACCGCTTCGGCCTCGACGCGAGCGCGCTGCCGAAGCCGCACAGCGCATTCTCGAAGAACGGCTTCTTCCTGCGCGACCTCTTCTCGAAGGTGATCTTCGCGGACCGCCAGACCGTGCGCCAGTTCGCGAGCCCGACCAAGACGCGGCTGCGTTATGCGACCTTCTTCGGCTTCGTCGCGGCGCTCGCGCTCGCACTCGGCGGCTGGACCTGGTCGACGATCGGCAACCAGCAGCTCGTCGCGAACGTGCAGGCCGACCTGGACAACGTCACGCGCCTGCAGCAGGGCCGCAACGACCTGCAGTCGCGGCTGCAGGCGATGGACATTCTCGAAGACCGGATCGAGCAGCTCGAACAGTTCCGCCGCGACAAGCCGATGTCGGTGTCGCTCGGCCTGTATCAGGGCGACCGGCTCGAACAGCATCTGCTGACCGAGTACTACAACGGCGTGCGCCAGATCCTGCTCGCGCCGGTCTCGCAGAACCTCGCATCGTTCATGAAGGACGTGAACGCGCACCCCGAACAGCTCGTGCCGATGACGCGGCCGCCCGAATCGGGCGCGGTGCAGGGCGGCACGATTCCGGTGTCGACGAATCCGCCGGGCGCCGCACCGCCCGCCGGCGCCGCGCAAGGCGCATCGGCCGCAGCGGCAGGCTCGCCGCAACAGCCGGCCGCACCGCAAGGCGGCCTGTACAGCGACGCTTCGCCGACCAACGTGCAGGATGCGTACAACGCGCTGAAGACGTACCTGATGCTGTCGGACAAACGTCACGTCGAACAGGCGCACCTGACCGACCAGCTCGCACGCTTCTGGCGCGGCTGGCTCGAGACGAATCGCGGCAACATGCCGCGCGACGAGATGATCAAGAGCGCCGAACGGATGATCTCGTTCTATCTGTCGCGCGTGAACGACAACGACTGGCCGATGATCGATGCGAACCTCGCGCTCGTCGACCAGACCCGCGAAAACCTGCGTCGCGTCGTGCGCGGGATGCCGGCCCGCCAGCGGGTCTATGAGGAAATCAAGGCGCGCGCGTCGACCCGCTTCGCGCCGATGACCATCGCGCGCATCGTCGGCGACGGCAACCAGGGGCTGATTGCCGGCAGCTACGCCATTCCGGGCACGTTCACGCGCGAAGCGTGGTTCGACTACGTGCAGCCGGCGATCCGCGACGCTGCGACCAAGGAACTGCAGGCGAAGGACTGGGTGCTGAACACGTCGACGCAGGACGACCTGACGCTGGAAGGCAGCCCCGAGCAGATCCAGAAGACGCTCGTCGGCATGTACAAGACCGAATACGCGCAGCACTGGCAGAAGTTCATGCAGGGCATCGCGGTGCAGG
The DNA here is from genome assembly GCF_001718795.1 of Burkholderia latens. Lineage (NCBI taxonomy): Bacteria > Pseudomonadati > Pseudomonadota > Betaproteobacteria > Burkholderiales > Burkholderiaceae > Burkholderia > Burkholderia latens. Next base: position 72,227 of record NZ_CP013435.1, read on the forward strand.
GCTTCACGAGCTTCGGTCAGGCCGTCGACGGGATGAACCGCCTCGGCGATCCTCAGGATTCGCCGATCCGCAAGATTCTGGAGACCGCGTACGACCAGACGTCGTGGGACAACCCGTCGCTCGCGAACGTCGCGATCAAGAAGGCGCAGACGGGCGTGGTGAACTGGGTGAAGCAGCTGTTCACGCGCTCGCAGGCCGGCCAGATGGCGGCCGCGAACATCGACATCAACGGGAATCCGGCCGAGGTTCCGATGGGTCCGATCGGCCAGGAGTTCATCGGGCTCGCGCGGATCGTCGCGACGCACGACGGCACGTCGATGCTCAAGGGCTACATGGATTCGCTGTCGAAGGTTCGTACGCGCTTCAACGTGATCAAGAACCAGGGCGACCCCGGCCCCGGCGCGCGCCAGCTGATGCAGCAGACGCTCGACGGCAACGGCTCGGAGCTCGCCGATTCGCTGAAGTTCGTCGACGAGCAGATGCTGACCGGCCTCACCGATTCGCAACGCAAGTCGCTGCGTCCGCTCCTGGTGCGCCCGCTGATGCAGGCGTTCTCGGTGGTGATCCAGCCGGCCAGCGCCGAAGTGAACAAGGTGTGGAACGCGCAGGTCTACCAGCCGTTCCAGAACTCGCTCGCGACCAAGTATCCGTTCGCCGCGAACGCGAAGGTCGAGGCCGGCGCCGGCGAAATCGCGCAGGTGTTCGGCCCGGACGGTGCGATCGCGAAGTTCGTCGGCACGACGCTGGGCCCGCTCGCGGTGCGCCGCGGCGACACGCTCGCCGCCCGAACGTGGGGCGACATGGGTATCGGCCTCACGCCCGACTTCACGAACGGCTTCGCGCGCTGGGTGGCGCCGCTCGCCGGCGGCGCCGCGGGCGGTGCAGCCGCGGCGGCCGAGCCGCAGACCGTGTTCCAGATCCTGCCGCAGCCGAGCACCGGCACGACCGAGTACACGATCGCGATCGACGGGCAGCAGCTGCGCTACCGCAACACGCCGCCGCAGTGGACCAATTTCGTGTGGCCGAACCCGCAAGGCTCGCCGGGCGCGACGCTGTCCGCGACCACCTTCGACGGTCGCACCGTGCAGCTCGTGAACGAACCGGGCCGCTACGGCCTCGAGAAGCTCATCAACTCGGCGCAGCGCAAGCGGCGCCCGGACGGCACGTTTGATCTCACGTGGACGCAGGGCAGCGTGAACGTGTCGGTGACGATGCGCATCATCAGCACGTCGCAGCCGACCGGTGGCGGCGGCGATCAGCCGCAGCAGCAGAGCCTGCGCGGCCTGCAACTGCCGTCGTCGGTCGCCGACGCGAGCGCAGGCGCCGCGCAGAACGCGACGCAGGCCGGCACCGGCGCGCCGGCCACGGCACCGGCCGTCGCGGCCGCCGCAACGAATGCACAGGGGGCGCAATGACGCAAACCGTTCAGGCGCAGATCGCCTACTTCGGCAAGATTCCGTCGCGCGGCGACTTCGTGAAGAGCGCGCACAATCCGCAACTGCTGCAGACACTCGATCGCTGGATCGCGCAGGCGCTCGAACTCCTCGCGGAAGATCCGCGCTGGAAGATCGTCTACGAGGACGCGAAGCCGATGCATTTCGCGTTCCTCGGCTCGCGCAGCAAGCTCGCGATCGCGGGCCACATGGTCGCGAGCCACGACGTGTCGATGCGCCGCTTCCCGTTCCTCGGCGCGACCGCGCTGGAAGTCGACCGGCCGCTCGCGTTCCTCGCGCGCAGCCCGCTCGCGTTTGCGCGGCTGTGGTCGCGCGTTGCCGCGCAGATGCCGGCGCTGCTCGCGAAGGAGGAGCCGCCCGGCGCGCTGCAGGCGCTCGGCGACACGCAGGTGCCGATCGACATCGGCGGCCCGGGCACGTCGCATGACGGCACCTTCAACGATTTCGTCGAACACCAGTCGCTGTACGGGTTGCAGCAGATGCTGCTCGAAAGCGGCCATCCGGTGCGACTGCGCGGTGCGATGCTCGCGCTCGGCTCGCTGCTGCGGCCGGTGATGCAGAGCGGCTCGTCGCACATCGAGCGCGGCCTCACGCTGCCGCTGCCCGTCGATCCGTTCTACCGCAGTCTCGTCGCCGCGTTCTGGCTCGAACTCATCACGCCGTTCGTCGCGCAGGCCGACTTCGAGCTCGCGATCTTCATCGGCACCATCGCCGAGCGCGAACGGCTGATCATCGGCTTCAACGGCGCGTCGTCGAAGACGCTGCTGAGCGTCGTCGACCCGCGGACTTACGCCGCCCACAACATTGACATCGACGATCCCGAGTGGATCGACGCCCATGCGCAAAACGATCCGCAGATCAGCAAGCTCGTCAGCTACCTCGACCAACCGCAACTGTCGCTGCGCGTCGCCATCGACGCGTTCCGCGAAGCGTTCATCGGAGGCTGACGGGATGCAACGTACGAATCATGTCCGGCGCGTGCGCTTGCCGCGTTTGTCGCATTTGTCGCCGTTCGTCATCGCCCTTTTCGCTGCCGGCCTCGTCGGCGGCGGTGCGGCTTACGCACAGAACACGGGCGCGACCGTCACGCCCGTTGGCAACGGCACGGTCGCAGCCGCCGCGCTACCTGCTGCGCCGAACGCCGGCGGCGCACCGGGCACGGCGTCCGGCACCGTGGTGCACGGCACGGCCGGCACGATCGCGCCGCCGCCCGCGAACGCGACGCCCGGCCAGGTTGTGGTCGGCGGCAAGGTGCCCGACGAAGCGACGAAGGCAGCAGTGCTGCAGAAGCTGCGCGACACCTATGGCGCGGCGAACGTGGTCGATCAGATCGAAGTCGGCGACGTCGCGACGCCGCCGAACTGGAGCGCGAACGTGCAGAAGTTGCTCGGCGCGCAACTCAAGCAGATCAGCAAGGGGCAGCTGAAGATCAACGGCACGCAGATCGAGATGAAGGGCGAGGTGCACAACGAGGCGCAGCGCCAGCAGCTCGCGAGCGACATGGCGAACACGCTGAACCCGACGTATACGATCAAGAACGGGCTGCGCGTGTCGGCGTCCGAGCAAGGGCTGCTCGATCAAACGCTCGCCAATCGCACGATCGAGTTCGAAACCGGCAGCGCAACGCTCACGCCGCAAGGCAAGCAGATTCTCGATCAGATGGCGGCCGCGCTCGCGAAGCTGCAGAACCGCACGGTCGACATCATCGGGCATACCGACAACTCGGGGAACCGGACTTCGAACATCGCGCTGAGCCAGGCGCGCGCGGATGCGGTGAAGGGGTATCTGATCACGAAGAGCATCCCGCCGCAGCAAATGACGACGACAGGGGTCGGGCCGGATCAGCCGATTGCGCCGAATGATACGGCGGAGGGGCGCGCGAGGAATCGGCGGATCGAGTTTCGGGTGGGGCAGTAGGCGGGAATTAGGCGGCATTGCGCGACCGGTAGCGGATAGCGGCAGGTTCGCCCGTCGGACGGCGCGCTCCATCCGCTCACGCATGATCGATAAGCCGCTCGCCTCACCGCCCCGCCCCGCCCCGCCCACAGCGTGATCGGCTGCGCGATCAGCGTCTTGAGCTCGACGTCGCTTGCGGCGGAAACCAGGTCGAGCACCACGCTGAAATCGCGGCCGCGCTAGGAGCGCGTCACCGCGCGCCCCGGCACGAGCGCATTATTCTGCAGCGACGGGATGTCCGTCTTCAGCAGGCGATCCTGCTGAATCAGGCCGCCGCGAATCGCCTGCGCCAGTTCGGTCACGTTGATGCGTCACCTTTCTTCTCGTTCATCGCGGACGCGCCGGGCCCGCGCTCTCGGGTCAAAACGTCATCGCTCACGACTGCTCGTCGGGCCTCACGCCCAGCAGCTCGCGGATATGCGACAGCGATCCGTCGTCCTTCACCACGCTCTCGAGCCATTTGTGCAGCGGCATGTCGGCCCATTCGGCTGCCTTGTCCGCCAGGTACGCGACGGGGCTGTGCGGTTCGGTCTGGCGGAAGTAACGCGCGACCGCACGCAACTGGTCGACGGCCTGCGCACGATTCTGAATGCCGGCGATCATCTGCGCGACCGGCGCACGCGGAGTGGTCTGCGGCTGCACATGGGTCTCCTGTTGATGGAACGCGTCGCCGAAGCTCGGCTCGACCCGCTCGGGCGGCGCGCTCGGCGCAGACGGCGCATGCGGTGCGCTGCCGGTATAACCCTGCTCGCGCGCAAAGCGCTCGACGAGCCGATAGACCGTCTCGAATGCGTCGCGGGTCTGGCGGAAGCTGGGCGCGGAATCGCCCGCGCGTTCGACGAGCCGCTCGTCGAACGCGTCGAGCGCGAATTCGAACGCCTTCAGGTTCGCGAGCAACGTCGTGTAGAACGCGATCGGCGTCATGCGCCGCGACGCGTCGATCTGCTCGACCGACGGCTTGCCGCGCGCGATGTCGTCGGCGTGATCGGGATCGCGCTTCACGGCCTGAGCGACGTGCTGCGCGACCTCCCAGTCGAGCGTGGTGAACGCAGTCGACCCGCCGTCCGTCACCGGAATGCCGCGCAGCAGTTCGGCGGTGCGCCCCGACAGCCACGCAACGTTGCCGAGCCGGTATTCGGCGTCGTCACCCTCCGGCAGCGGATGCACGGTGTCCCAGTAGTCGCGGCACAGGCCTTCCAGCAGCGCATAGCCTTCGGTGAGGCCGGTGAGGCCGTCCTCGAGCGCGAGCGCCTCGGTCAGCCACACGGCGAGCCGCAGGTCTTTCGTGCGCGTGCGCAACAGGTCGCTCGCACTATCGACGACAAAGCCCCAGTCGGCCTCCTTGATCTCGGTCACCCACTCGCCCTGGTCGAGCGTCGGATCGTCGTGGCGCCGCGCATCCTGGATCGCGTCGAATTCGTTTGAGAACAGCAGGTCGTCGCCGCTTGGCGACGCGTCGCTGATCGGCGAGAGCAGCTCGGGGAGATTGATCGGCATGATTCGGTCAGTTCATCAATACGTGTTGCACGGACGCGCTCATTCGACGGTGTACGCGAATTCGCCAGCCTCGTCCGCGCGCACCGCGATGCGCGCGATCGCGGCGCCGTCGGCGATCCGGCCAAGCACGTGGCCCGCGATCTCCGGCAGCAGCGTGCCGTTCAGGATATGGTCGACGTTGCGGGCGCCCGAATCGACTTCGGTGCAGCGCGCGAGCACCGCATCGACGAGCGACTCGTCCCATTCGAACGCGGCCTTGTGGTTCGCTTCGATGCGGCGGCGAATCCGTTCCAGCTTCAACTCGATGATCTCGGCCAGCACGTCGTCGGAGATCGGGTAGTACGGCACGACCTTCATCCGGCCGAGGAACGCCGGCTTGAACGCCTTGTACAGCTGCGGGCGCAGCGCCTCGGCGAGCGCGTCCGGATCGGGCAGCTCGTCGGCCGGCTTGTTCAGGCACGCCTGCATCACCGCGGCCGACCCGACGTTCGACGTCAGGATGATCAGCGTGTTGCGGAAGTCGATCTCGCGCCCTTCGGCGTCGTCCATCGTGCCCTTGTCGAATACCTGGAAAAACATCTCGAGCACGTCCGGGTGCGCCTTCTCGACCTCGTCGAGCAACACGACCGAATACGGATTGCGCCGCACCGCTTCGGTGAGCACGCCGCCCTCGCCGTAACCGACGTAGCCCGGCGGCGAACCCTTGAGGCCCGACACGCTGTGCGCTTCCTGATATTCGCTCATGTTGATCGTGACCATCTTGCGCTCGCCGCCGTACAGGATGTCGGCCAGCGCCAGCGCGGTCTCGGTCTTGCCGACGCCCGACGGCCCGACGAACATGAACACGCCGCGCGGCTTGTTCGGATCCTCGAGGTTCGCAGTCGCGGTGCGCACGCGCTGAGCGATGGCCTCCAGCGCATGGTCCTGGCCGATCACGCGGGCGGTCAGCAGCGGCTGCAGGTTCAGCACGGTATCGATTTCGTCCTTCACCATCCGGCCGAGCGGAATGCCGGTCCACGCGGCGACGATCTCGGCGACGACGTGGCCGTCAACCTGCAGCGGCACCATCGGCTCGCCGCCCTGCAACGCGTGCAGCGCCGCGACGCGTTCGGCCAGTTTCTCGCGCGTGGCCGGCACGTCGACTGGCTCGCCGTCTTCGGACGGGCCGCGCGCCTTGTCGAGCGTCTCGCGCAGCGCGGTGATCTCGGCGACGATCGCGCGCTCGGCCTCATAGCACGCCTCGTCCTCGGTCAATTGCGCGAGCGCCGAATCGCGTGCGCCGCGCAGCTCGCCGAGCCGCTCGTCGTGCGCCGCGCCGCCTGCCGCTTCGCGCTCCAGCGACGCGATTTCCGCGTCGATGCGCTCGATGCGCTTCTTCGTATCGTCGATCGCCGCCGGCGTCGCGCTGTGCGCGAGCGCGACCTTCGCGCATGCGGTGTCGAGCACGCTGATCGCCTTGTCCGGCAGCTGGCGGCCGCTGATGTAGCGATGCGACAGGCGCACGGCCTCGGTAATCGCGTCGTCGAGGATCCGCACGTTGAAGTGCTTCTCCATCAGCCCGGACATTCCGCGCAGCATCGCAGCCGCGAGCGGCTCGCTCGGCTCCTCGACCTTCACGACCTGGAAGCGCCGCGCAAGCGCCGCATCTTTCTCGAAGTACTTCTTGTATTCGCTCCACGTCGTCGCGGCGATCGTGCGCAGCTCGCCGCGCGCGAGCGCCGGCTTCAGCAGGTTCGCCGCATCGTTCTGGCCGGCCTGGCCGCCCGCGCCGATGATCGTGTGCGCCTCGTCGATGAACAGGATGATCGGGTGCGCGCTCTTCTTCACCTCGTCGATCACGCTCTTCAAACGGTTCTCGAACTCGCCCTTCACGCTCGCGCCGGCCTGCAGCAGGCCCATGTCGAGCACGTGCAGCGCGACGCCGCGCAGCGGCGGCGGCACGTCGTCCGCCGCGATCCGCAGTGCGAGACCCTCGACGACGGCCGTTTTGCCGACGCCGGCCTCGCCGGTCATGATCGGGTTGTTCTGGCGACGACGCATCAGGATGTCGATCGCCTGGCGGATCTCGGCTTCGCGGCCGATCACCGGGTCGATCTTGCCGTCGCGCGCACGCTGCGTGAGATTGGTCGTGTACGTATCGAGCGCGGGCGTCTTCGACGGACCGGCCGCGGCTGCCGCGCCGTCGGCGGGCAACGCATCGCCGCCTTCGTCGTCCGGCTGGCGCGGCTCGGCCTCGCTCGAACCGGCCATGATCTCGTCGAACTTGTGCTTCAGGTCCGTCACGTTCATTTCCGCAAACCGCGGCGACATCCGCTGCGCGAACTGCGCGAGATCGGGCGCCGTCAGCAGCGCGAGCAACAGGTGCCCTGAGCGGATCCGGCCGAGCTGCGAATCGAGCGACGCGATCAGCCACGCCTGCTCGAACAGCGCGATCAGATGCACGGAGAACACCGGCGTGCGCGTGTTGCCGGTCTTCAGACGCGTGAGTTCGCGCTCGAGATCGGCCCGCAACGCATGCGGATCGACGCGACTCGCGCGCAGCGCGAGCGGCAGGTCGCCCGTCGCTTCGTCGAGGAGCGCGAGAAACAGATGCTCGAGATCGACCTCGTAATGGCCGCGCGTCAGGCACGCGCTCGCCGCACGCTCGGTCGCGTGCCGGCACAGCGGGTTCAGTTTCGTGATGAGGGTCTTCAGAGGCGTGCTCATGGCGTCGTTCTCAGGTTCGATTGCGTGTTTTTGTCGTTCGGAATTCAGTGAATCACGTGCAGTTCGTAGCGAGCGTCGGACCGGTCCTCGTCCGCGTCGCGCGTGCACAGGAACGCGTCCCAGCCGAGCCGCGAGCCCGCACCGAGCACGCTCGCGCCGACCTCGGTGCGCTTCAGCACGAGCTTGACCTCATATTCGAGCGTGACGCCGGCGAGCAGCGTCAGCATCCGTTCGAGCGCGACGGCCTGCGGGCCGCCGGGCAGGAACGCTTCGTAATCGCGCTTCGACAGCGGGCCGACGACGATCCGCGCGCGCATGTCGCGCTGCCACACGCGCTCGCCGACGAGCGCCGTCGCGCCGAGCACCGCGTTGACCTCGCCGAGCACGCTCAACTGGTCGGGCGGCACGTCGTACCACTTGCCGACGAACTGGTCGATCTTCACCGGCACGCGGAAGTAGTCGGACAGCGTGCGCTGCAGGTACGCGGCCGACATCGGCCGGTGCCGTGCCGCGAGCGCGTAGCCGGCAACGGCCTCGTCGAGCACGCCGCCCGCGCCGGCCGCGAGACTGTCGCGCACCTCGTCGCTCGGCACGCCGGCGATCGCGAGCAACAGCGGCAGATAGCGCTCGTCGCGGTCGAGCTCGTAATGGAACGGCAGCCGGTATTTCTTCCACGCCGCGTAGAAGAGTGCGGTCGCGCGGTTCGAGAACACGTCGAAGAACGCACGCGCCGCGTGGTCGCGCTTCAGGTGCTCGCGCGCGACGATCTGCTCGGTGTAGTGCAGCGGCAGCGCGCCCTGCCCGCCGAGCAGCCCGAAGAACGCGGGCGTCAGCTCGACGTGACCGAGCTCTCCGGCCGCGAGCGCGGCGCCACGCGCGTCGCCCGAATCGAGCAGCGTGCCTTCGTCGTCGAACGAGCGCGCGCCTTCGATCTCGCTCGGCGGGAAGCCTAGCGACAGCGTGTTGCGGAATTCGATGCGCTGCGCGACGACGTCGCCCTGCCGCCACGCGCCGGGTGCATCCGACGCCTGCCGCGCGAACAGCCCCTCGAGCACGCGCACTGCCTGGAAGAACTCGAAGCGGTGCGGCTCGTCGAGCAGCGCGTCGACTACGCCAGGATCGATTCGCCGGTTCGGGGCTTGCATCGAATGATCTCCTCGCCGGTGCGCTTCGACACGACGACCAATTGAACGAAACTGTTGAGATGGACGTACAGCCCGAAGAAGCTGTCGAGCACGCGCACGAACGACGCGAGGCTCGCGCCGACGAAATGTTCCTCATCGATCGTGAGGCGCACCTCGATGCCGCGCACGAACGTCGCGAACGGCTTGCCGGGCAACCATTGAACGGCGCTGCGCTGCTCGACGGCGACGAGGCCGTCGATCTGGCGCATCGACACGGCGGTGCGCCGCAGGTCGTACAGCGTCAACATTTCCTTGAGCGGCGCGAGCCCGTGCGCGACGAGCGACACATGGTTCAGCGCGAGGTGCGACACGAGCCGCCAATGCGCGGCGCGGCCGCGCTCGAAGCGCACGCTCTGCGTCGGGCGCCGCAGCATCGAGATGCCGCTCGTCTGCGCACCGCCCTCCTGGAACAGGTCGCCGCCTTCGAGCCCGAACGCGAGCATCGCCGGCAGGTCGCGGTTCGTGCAGGTGAGGTCGAGGCTCAGCGTGTCGGTCTGCGGCGACGTCGGCTCGAAGTCGATGTCGACGATCGAGATCTCGGTTTCGTAGCCGGGGCTCTTCTGCGCGACCCAGTCGTTGCGGCGCGCGAACCAGTAATGGCCGATCCGCGCCGCTTCGCCGTGATGCAGCGAGTAGAACGGCCGGAATTCGATCACCGATTCTTCGTGCGCCTGCTGCCGGACGAGCTTCACCGAGTCGATCGAGTACACGTCGTACGCGAACGCGCGGCGCGCCTCGGCGATCACCGGGTACGACACCGCGCGGTGCGTGATCCGGATCGGCTCGCCGTGCTGGCGGAACAGATTGACGACCGGCGTGCAGAACAGCCGGAAATGGCTTGCCGTCAGAAGTTCGAGCAGGCGCGCGACGTGCGAATCGCTGCGCACGTCCTGCAGCACCAGGTGCAGCGTCGCACGCTGGCAGCGGCCGGCCGCGCGCGCGATCGCCGCGACGTCGAAATCGACGAAATCGAATTTGTCGGGGAATGCGAAGTACTCGGTAAGCAGCCGGTATGCGGGGTGCGACTTCGCCGGGTAGTCGATCAGCGCGTCGTCGTCGAAGCCGGCCTGCGCGATCGGCAGCTTGCGCAGCGGCGTCCAGCGGCCGTTGCGCTCAGGTTCGACGTACGCGCCGAGCACGTTGACGAACAGGCAATCCGTCAGCGCGGCGACGAACGACTGCTCGCCGTGCAGGTGCGCGCGCAGCGTCGACAGCTTCAGCGCGCCGAGATCGAGCTGCGCGGCGAGCGATTCGAACGTGATCGAGATCACGCCCGTCGCGTTCGACGGCAGCACCGTCGCGCTCGGCGCGAGCGCGACCGGCGTGTAGCGCGCCTCCGAGATGCGGATCGGCGCGAGCGTCACGTCGTAGGCGGTGCGGAACCGGCACTGCACGCCGCGGATCGGGCGGCTCTTCAGCTCGGTGCCGCGCTCGATCACGACCGGTTCGGTCTGCTGGCCGGGCGACGCCGGCGTGAACTGCGCGATCGAACATGACGGAAACGGCCGCATGTAGTGCGGATACAGCACTTCCAGCAGCGCCTCGGTGAATTCCGGGTAGTCGTCGTCGAGCTTCTTGTTGATGCGTGCGCCGAGCAGCGCGAACGACTCGATCATTCGCTCGACGTGCGGATCCTCGCAATGCTCGCCGGACAGCGCGAGCCGCGCCGCGATCTTCGGATAGCGTTCGGCGAAATCCCGCGAATAGCGCCGCAAAAACGATAATTCGCGCTCGTAATACGGCAGCAATTCTTCCATCGACGACCCCGAACCTCAATATTTCCTGCCGGACCCTGATCCGCCACCGGGCGGTCCGGCCCGCTCGGCGGCTTGATTTACGGCATTCTGGCCGCGCGCGTGCGCGTGACCGAATACTGCAGCGTCGACGGCTGCAGCATCGCGTCGAAACTCACCGGCTCCTCGGCCGGATGCACGACGAGCAGCGCCTGGATCGCGAAGTAAAGCGCGTTGGTCGATTGCTCGCTCAGCTCGAACGTCACCTTGACCTGCTGCAGCCGCGGCTCGTGGCGCGCGATGGCCTGCTGAATCGACTTGCAAATGAATGCGCGGTCGTAGTGACTCGCGAGGCTCAGCCCCGCGAAGTCGTTCAGCCCGTAGGTCAGCACCGACTTCTGGCATTCGGGCAGCGCCTCGAGCTCGACTTCGGTGTGGGCGATACGCGTGTTGAGGATCGCCTCGACGTCGCGGGCGACCGTGCTCTTCAGCTCGTCCAACGACAATTGCCGCATCGCAGCCGTTGCCGGCTGGTGCGGTTCGTCGTCGAACAGCTTGTCGAGAAAACTCGGTTCGAATCGTTTCATCGGCCGGCCTGCACAGCGAAAACGGCAACGGGACGCCGAGCGCCCCGTTGCCGCAACCGACCTTAGACCGCGTAGGTCTTGTCGTTCTTGGTCAGGCTCCAGGCGCCCTGCGTGTTGCCACCCTGGTTGCCGCCGATCTTCTGCTGGGTCTGCTTCCACTGCACGGCCGCATACTTCAGCGAGAAGGTTTCGACCGGCAGGCCTTCCTTGCGCACGCTCGGTGCGATGCTGGAAATGATCACGTACTTGAGCTTGACCTCGAGATACTTGACGCGCTGGCCTTCGCCGTCCGAACGCATGAAGTCGATCGTGACTTCATCGAACGTCGTGCCGCCCGACGCGTGCTGATACAGCAGCGGGCTCGACGAATCGATTTCCTTCGTAAACACCATGTCGCCGTGCTCGCAACGCTCGGCGGTCAGGCCGCCCGACGTCGATGCGGTCGCCGAACGCGGCTGCACGATCGAATGGTCCCAGGACTTCACTTCGATCCAGCCCGAGTGGTCCTTGTCCGCGGATTCGCCCTTGATGACGGGATTTCCGAATTTCAGATACAGGTCTAGCATGGCCCTTCGACTCCCCAAAGAGGTGGTTTTAACGTCCTACCCAGGCGGCCCGCCCGGGCGATTTACTCGCTTATGAATTTGCCGGTTTGGGCAGATCAGCGACAAGTCGCAGAGAAATCGAGAGTTCGTCGAGCTGGAAGTGCGGACGCAGGAACGCGACCGAACGGTACGAGCCCGGCTTGCCCGGAATCTCCGACACTTGTATGGAAGCCTCGCGCAGCGGAAATTGCGCCTTCTGTTCCTGCGTCGCGTTGTCGTCGAGCAGCACGTATTGCGAAATCCACCGGTTGAGGAATGTTTCCACGTTCTGCGCCGATGCGAAGCTGCCGATCTTGTCGCGCATCATCGCCTTCAGGTAGTGCGCAACGCGCGATACCGAGAAGATGTACTGCAGCTGAGCGGACAGAACGGCGTTCGCGTTCGCGCTATCGGTGCTGTATTTCTTTGGTTTCTGCACCGATTGCGCGGCAAAGAACGCGGCGTAATCTGAGTTCTTGCAATGGACGAGCGGGATGAAGCCGAGGTCGCTCAGCTCCTTCTCGCGGCGATCGGTGATCGCGATCTCGGTCGGGCACTTCAGCGCGATCTCGCCGTCGTCGGTCTTGAACGTGTGGGTCGGCAGATCCTCGACGAGGCCGCCGCCTTCGACGCCGCGGATCGCCGCGCACCAGCCGAAGTCGTCGAATGCGGCCGTGAGCCGCGCGGCGAACGCCCATGCGGCGTTGCACCACAGGTACTTGTCGTGGTCGGTGCCGTCGACGTCCTCGACGAAGTTGAAGCGTTCCGCCGTCTGGCCGTCCTTCGGATTGAACGGCAGGCGGCCGAGGAAGCGCGGCAGCGTCAGGCCGACGTAGCGCGAATCCTCGGAATCGCGGAACGACTTCCACTTCGCGTACTCAACCGTATCGAACACCTTGCCGAGATCGCGCGGCTTGCCGAGATCGGCGAACGATTCGAGCCCGAGCAGTTCCGGCGACGCCGACGCGATGAACGGCGCGTGCGCGGCCGCCGCGACGCGCGACATCTGCTCGATGAAATACATGTCTTCCGGCTGGCGCGAGATCTCGTAATCGCCGATCAGCGCACCGAACGGCGAGCCGCCGAACGTGCCGAATTCCTCTTCGTAGACCTTCTTGAACAGCGCGCTCTGGTCGAACTCGCTCGCACCCTTGAAGTCGCGCACGAGGTCGCGCTTCGGTGCGTGAAGCGCCTTGATCTTGATCGTCTGGCCGGTGTTGCTTTCCTTGACCAGGTAATCGAGGCCGCGCCACGTGCTTTCCAGGCGCTGGAATTCCGGCGCGTGCATCACCGCGGACAGCTGCGTGGAGATCAGGCGGTCGAGTTCCGCGACGCGCGCGTCGATCGTTGCCGACAGGTTGTCCGACACGATGACCGTGCCGTCGAGCACCTGATGCACGAGCTCGCCGATCAGGTCCTTGGCGCGCGCATGCTCGGAATCGGATTTCGCGACCTTGCTCTTCTCGACGATCTCGTCGAGCAGCGAAGTCCCGGCGGCGTATTCCGCGCCGCTCGCTTGGGCCGCAGCCGTTTGCTGGTTCATCTCAACACTCCGTCGTCATTCGCCGTCTTTGTCGCCGCCCGTGCCCTTTGCGAGCTCCTGCAGCTGCTGCGTGTTCTTCAGCACCTCGGACAGCAGGTCCTCGAGCTTGTCGTTGCCCGCGAGCTTGTTGCGCAGGTCGGCGAGCTTCGCGCGCGCCTCGAGCAGGCGGCGCAGCGGCTCGACCTGTTCGACGACTTCGTCCGGGCTGAAATCCGACAGCGAACGGAACTTCAGGTCGACCGCGAACTTGCCGCCTTCCGGGCTCAGGCGGTTTTCCACCTGGAACGCGGCGCGCGGCTCGATCGCCTTCATCACGTCGTCGAAGTTGTCGCGGTCGATGTTGACGAACTTGCGGTCGCGCAGCTTCGGCTGCTCGACTTCCGACTGGCCCGCCAGATCGCCGACGACCCCGACGACGAACGGCAGCTCCTTCACCTCGATCGCATCGCCCTTCTCGACCTCGTAGGTCAGCTGGACGCGCGGCGGCCGTATTTTCTGCAAGCTCTTCTGAATGCTTTCTTTCTTGGCCATCTCGACGGCTCCCAGGTTAGTTGTGGTTATCGCGTCAGTTGCGTTCGGGTCAGCGCAGCGCGCTGAACGGGTCGGCGCCACCCTTTTGCGGCGCCGCTGCCTGCGGCGGGGCTGCCGGCGTCGGCGCGGTCGTTGCCGCTTCTGCGGCCGGTGCCGCGCTCGTCTTCGGACGATGAACCGGGCGGCGCGCCGTGCGCGTCTTCACCGCGCGCTGCTCGGGCGGGAACAGCGCCGACTCGCCGAGCGTGTCGCGCAGCTGCTTCGCGAGCGCCTGCGCGTCCGACTTCGCGTCGCCTGCCAGCGATGCATCCTGGCGCAGCTCGCCGAGCGACTGCGTCGCGATCCGCAGGCCGGCGACGGCGAGCACGCTCTTCGCCTGGCGGTCCGTCGCATCGCGCTGCAGCGCTTCCTGCGCGGCGACGATCGCCTGGCCATAGTGATTCTGTGCAAACTGGATCTGCGCGATGCGCGACCACGGTTCCTCGCGCGTCGGGTCCGACTTCGCGAGCTGCTGGTACAGGCCGAGCGCCTTGTCCTGGTCACCCGCCTTCGCGACGGCGTCCGCATCGGCCAGCGACTTGTTGAACACCTCGGCAGTCGGCGCCGGCGGCTGGCTCGCACAACCGGCGATCACGCCGCAAGCCAGCACTACCCCAGAAAGTTTTGCGAAGAGACGGTCTTTCATCGTTATATCCACCGGCGCGTGAGTATTAAAATCGTTGAGAATCTGGTTCTTTTGCTTTGCAAGAAGCGCGCGGGTATAGTACCGATCAATTTTTCATAATTCAATCGCTGCGTGCAGAGTAATTCCTTTTAAAACCGTGCGCTACCCCGTCGAAACGCGTCTCGAAGCCGCTTGGCGGCCGCTTTTCCCGCGACCGGAATGTGCAAGTTTTACTTGGCGCCGAGCGCATCGGCCGCCTCGCGGAAAAAATTTCCGGGGCTCGGCGCGGAGCACGCTGCTTAATATTTGAACGGCAGATAGGCCGGGCGCCACCGCCGACGCGGAAATACCCGGCAGTTTTGACAGGGGAGTTAAAGGCGGCACGCCGGAAACACGATGAGATCGTCAATGATTCGCTTTGCGCTGCCGCTCGTTGCCTGCGCGCTTCTGGCCGGATGCGCGGCCGCCCCGTTGCTCGGTTCCGCCGCGAGCGCCGTAATGCAAGCGGCCGGCGTCGGCAAGCCCGAGTTGCCCGATGCGCAGAAGCCGCCGCGCAACATCGGGCTCACGCTCGCCGCCGCGCCCAACCTGAACGCCGCGAACGATCACAAGCCGCTTGCATTAGTGGTGAGACTCTACGCGCTGAAGGACCCGACGTCGTTCCAGCAGGCGCCGTTCGACGCATTCACCGATCCGACCAAGGAAAAGGCCGCGCTGGGCGCCGATTTGCTGAACGTACGTGAAATCACGCTGATTCCCGGGCAGCGCTATACGGCCACCGAAAAGGTTTCACGCGAAGCGCAGGCATTCGGCATCGTTGCGCTGTTCCGCGATCCCGCCATCCAGCGATGGAAACTGACGTTCGACCCGGCGAAGTCGGAGAAATCCGGCATAATCATCGGCCTGCACAATTGCGCGATGACCGTCACCGGCGGCTCAGTCATCGCACCGCAACAGGGCGCGCCTTCGCAACCGCTGAATATGCTGTCGTCGGTCACTTGCGGTTAAGCATGACGCACGAATGTCAATTAACAAGAGTTAACAAATTGGCGATTAAATTCGGGCACGACCAAATCGATTACATCACAACGCCACATTAACCGGATTTGACATGAGTTATTCGGCCAAGGTGCTTTGGGGGGAAGGGCTGTTCCTCCGGCCTCAACACTTCCAGCGGCAGGACGCCTACCACGAGGCTCGCCTGTTCGAATCGATCCAGGCGATCCAGCCGTACAACTGGGGCGTGCGTTCGGTGCGCATCGACCGCGATGCGCTAGGCAGCAACGTGCTGCGCGTGGCCGAACTCGCGCTCGTGTTTCCGGACGGCGCGCTGTATGCCGCGCCGCAGGCCGACGAGCTGCCGCCGCCGATCGCGCTTGACACGCTGCCCGACGGCATCGGCGAGTTCGTGTTCTACCTTGCGCTGCACCCGCTGCGCGAGAACGGCACCAACTACAGCGACGATCCGGCCGCCGGCTTCACGACGCGTTTCGTCAGCGAACAGACGAGCGTCGCCGACAACTTCACTGACGCCGCCGAAGCCGACATCACGTTCCTGAAGACGCAGGTCAAGCTGATCGCGCACAGCGAGCCGCGCGACCAGCTGCTGTCCGTGCCGCTCGTGCGCGTGCGCCGCACCGCGACGTCCGGCTTCGAAATCGACGACAACTTCGTGCCGCCGTGCCTCGCGATCGAGGCGTCGCCGATTCTTCATCAGCGGCTGCGCCAGCTCGTCGATGCGCTGCAGGCGAAGGTCAACGCGCTGTATGGTTTTCACCGCGAGCCGTCGAAGAACATCATCGAGTTCCGCTCGGGCGACATCGCGTCGTTCTGGCTGCTGCACACCGCGAACGCCGCATTCGCCACCCTCGCGCATCTGCACCAGCACGCGGCGCTGCATCCGGAGCGGCTGTTCCAGGAGTTGCTGCGCCTCGCCGGGCAGTTGATGACGTTCTCGAAGGGCTACACGCTCGCCGACCTGCCCGTGTACCGCCATGATGATCCGGGGCCGAGCTTCGCGCGTCTCGACGGGATGCTGCGCGAGCTGCTCGACACCGTGATCTCGACGCGCTACTTCGCGATCACGCTCGACGAGGTGCGTCCGTCGTTCCACCTCGGCCGCCTCGACTCCGGCAAGATCGACGACAAGACCGAGTTCTACCTGGCGGTGTCCGCGGACATGCCGAGCGTCGAGCTTGTCGATGCGGTGCCGGCCCGCTTCAAGGTCGGCGCGCCCGACGACGTCGACAAGCTCGTGCTGTCGGCGATGCCCGGCGTGCGGCTGTCGTACACGCCGCAGGTGCCGCCCGCGATTCCCGTGCGGCCGGGTGCATGCTATTTCCAGCTTGATTCGCGCGGCGCGCTGTACGAGCGCATGCTGCAGGCCCAGTCGGCGATGATCTATGCGCCGACTGGCATCAATGACCTGAAATTCGAACTGATCGCGGTCACATCATGAGCTACGCGCCTTCCCTGTTCGGCGACAACACGCCGGCCCCTCTTCATACGCCGGCGTCCACCGATGCCGCGTTCCAGGCTCGTTCGCTGCTCGATCTGCTGTACGACGGGTTCTTCATGTTGTTCCTGCTCAAGAACGGCCGCGAGCCGGACAGCGCGAGTGAATTCAGCACGAAGATCCAGGAATTCCTGTCGGATTTCGAGCGCGGCGCGAAGAAGCTGAACATCGCTGCCGAGGACGTATACGGCGCGAAGTTCGCCTATTGCGCGGCGGTCGATGAGATGGTGCTGTCGTCGCAGTTCAAGATCCGCACCGACTGGGAGCGCCGGCCGCTGCAGCTCGTGCTGTTCGGCGAGCAACTCGCGGGCGAGAAGTTCTTCCAGTATCTCGAGGAATGTCGCGCGCAGGGCGCGGCGCGGTTGCAGTCGCTCGAGGTGTTTCACATGTGCCTGCTGCTCGGCTTCCAGGGCAAGTATCTGCTCGAGGGGCCGGAGAAGCTCGCGTATCTGACCGCGCGGCTCGGCGACGAGATCGCGCACATGAAGGGCAAGCGCGCCGCGTTTGCGCCGCATTGGCCGCTGCCGGATCAGATCGCACACCGGCTGAAGCGAGAGGTGCCGGTGTGGGCGATCGGGGCAGTGTTTGCGCTGGTAGCGCTGCTCGGGTACCTCGGGCTCAATACGTATCTGAAGGACAAGACGTTGCAGGCGTTGGCGCCTTATTCGCAGGTGATCAAGGTGGGCCCGGAGTCGGCGAATTTGACGATTTCGTTGCCTTGAGCGCTGCGCTTCGTTCCGACGTTGACGCTGCATGAAAAAGGACCGCCTGGCGGTCCTTTTTTGCTGTGGCACGCGACGTGCGTCGTCAGAGCAGAATGAATTCTTCGTTGTCGACGTAGAACACGAATGCGTCGAGCAGTTGCGCGACGCTCGGTTCGTCGACCTGGTCATGCGCGTTGATCACGATGTCTTCGATCGTCGTGCTGTTCAAGGTGACGCGCCAGCCGGGGTGTGGCGCGGTTGCAGGTGGTGCGGTGCTTTCGGCGCGGGCGGCGGCGTCGGTGAACTCGCCCACTGTCTCGAGCGTCCACGGCATCGGCGGCATGCAAAGCCATCCGGAGAAGTCTCCCGGGTGTTCGAGGATGTGTTTCAGCGACGCGGTGGTCGGGGTGACGGTCGACATGGGTGTTGCGGTGAGAACTGGACTTGAAGCGATGCGTATACGCGATAGTGACGGCGCGCGTCGTGCCTGTGTGGCAGCACTCCGGTCGGCGAGGCGTGATTATGCCAATTCCGGATGCTCGACGCCGGCTCCGTGGTCAGTGTCGGTCGGTTTCACCTCGTATCGATACTCCAAGCCGGAGGCATTTCTTGACTGACCGATTGGTTGTTGGCTCGTCGGAATGCCTGCTTGCCCTCATTGCTTCCCGGCGCGCCGCTCTGGATGTGGGACAACGTGCAAGTCCAAGTGGATCAATCCAGCCGGTCGGATTTTCCGCGTACTGAAAGACGTCGGCGCAAACGCCTGCAGGTTATCGGCGATCACGAGCGTATGCGACTTGCCGCCGTCGGCCTGCTGCCACGTCGTGTAAAGGCCCTCGCTTTCCATCAGCCGGTGCACGAAATGCCAGTCGGTGTCGTGCTGCCGCGTGTACGAACGGCTCCGCAGCGGCGTCGACAGCGCGAAGCGGAATTGTCCGCGCGCCTGCGGATGCTGGTTCAGCACGTCGCTGATGATCTGGTCGACGGACGTGTCGTTCCAGATTCTCTGGTGGCGGCAGAACTTCAGGAAATGGGTGAAATCGGCGAACGTCAGCTGATAGGTCGTGCGCGCCCCGTCGGCGCCGAGGCGCCGCGCGGTGTGCACGTAGCCGTTCACTGGGCGGTAGCTGCGATCGCCCTGCTGAATCCACAACGTGACCGGCTGCGCGATCAGCTTTTTGAGCTCCAGTTGGACGTCGGTCGACAGCACGTCGAGCGTGAATTCGTACGCTCGCCCGATGCGCGAGCGGCCGACTGCGCGCTGTACGGTCAGCACGTTCGCGCCCAACGGGGTGTCGAGCTTCAACAGCCGGTCCTGCTGAAGCAACCCGCCGCGCAATGCGGCAATTGTGTTCTGCATGTTCATGGCTACGGCCTTTTCTTCTTTTGACGCGCCCTCGGATGGCGCGGTGAGCGATTTCGCTCGCGCGGTTTTACAGACAAATTACTGCGTGAATCGGAAAAACGACCTGGTTTAAAAGAGTATTTTTAAGCGTATGCCGAACAAGCGGTGGAACACACGGGCGCACATTCATCGCCTTCGCGCAGCTTGCGCGGCCTCCGCCGGGAATCAATTGCAATCAGGGCCAATTCGACTTCCGGCGCGGCGCGGTTGCGAGTAGTGTCTACGTGCCCGCATTCCGGCCCGGGCGCGCTGATGCCCGGCGCCCAAACACCACACTGAACCACTGGAGATCCACGATGAAACGTTCGAAGTTCCTGCTGACGGGCCTGCTGCTCGCGTCGGCTCTCGGTTTTACGGCCGTCGCCGCGCACGCGGAAGACTTGCTTGACTCGGTGAAAAAAGCCGGCGTGCTGCGCGTCGGTCTCGAAGGCACGTATCCGCCGTTCAACTCGCGCGGCACGTCAGGTCAGCTCGAGGGCTTCGATGTCGACGTCGCGAATGCGGTGGCCGGCAAGCTCGGTGTGAAGACGCAGTTCGTGCCGACCGAGTGGAGCGGCATCATCGCGGGGTTGCAAGCCGGCAAGTTCGACGTGATCGTCAACCAGGTGACGATCACGCCGCAACGCAAGGAGGCGCTCGACTTCAGCGAGCCGTACACGTATTCGGCCGCGCAGCTGATTCAGCGCAAGGACGACACGCGCAACTTCAAGTCGCTCGAGGACTTCAAGGGGAAGAAGCTCGGCGTGACGCTCGGCACCAACTACGACCAGATGGCGCGCAGCGTGCCGGGCATCGAGGTGCAGACGTATCCGGGCGCACCGGAAAAACTGCGTGATCTCGCCGCGGGCCGGATCGAAGCGACGCTCGACGATCGCCTGATGCTGCCGTACATGATCAAGACGTCGAACCTGCCGCTGCGCTCGGGTGCGGTGCTGAACGGCGGCAAGCAGGAGATGGCGATCCCGTTCCGCAAAGGCAATCCGAAGTTCGAGAAGGCGATCAACGATGCGCTCGATTCACTCCGCAAGGAAGGCACGCTGAAAAAGATCTCGATGCACTGGTTCGGAAGCGACGTGACCGTGCCGGTCGCGCAGTAAGCGGTTCGCCGCGCGTTCATTGCGCGTGCAGTGCGTCACGTTCTTCGCTGCGGCGAAGGCGTGACGCGCAGCTGCCGGATTTTCCCGGGCTGCTCTCTCTTTTCCGTTTCGATCAAGCCGCCTCGTCGAAGCGAGCAAGCAGCATCTGCCCGATCGGTGTGAGCGCCGGGCGCGCTGCAACCGCATTCACGCGTACCTGCGTATCGTCGACCAGCCGTTTTTCGACGAGCACGGCAAATGCCGGGTTCGCGAGGTCGACACTGTCAGGCGCGCGCGCAATGCGCAGCAGCATCGAGAATTCGTGCGGACTCAACATGGTCCTTGTCTCCTGATCGTCCGCGAGCGGTTCAATCGGCGTCGATCGTGTTTTCGAATGGAATCGGTGCGAGGCAATAGCCGATGCGTGGGCGGGAGCGAGATCCCGGGTGACCGTTGCAGGACGCGGGCACGGCGTTGCATGCGGTCACACGCGCCCCGATCGCGAAGGTGCTGCCGCGACGGGAGTGTGCAACGTTAGCGATGCCGCGTGACGCCGGCGTGACAGCAAAACGGGGACGATTATGGTGCACGCGTAGCGGCCGCAGCGGCCCCGGCATGACGGCCCGCTACGTACGCGGCGCGCCGCCGGTAAAGTCGCCGGGTTGATCGGCGTGCTGGCAAATCGAATACCTTCGCCGGCCATGTCGCCCGGGAAGCCCGTCATGCAACCGCGATGCCGAGCTCTTGCGCATACGCATTGAGCTGGTCACCTACCCGCGCGTTCAGTACGTCGATGAACCGCTTGATTTTCGCGTCGACGAACTGACGCGACGAATACACCGCATATACGTTGCGCTGAGCGGTGTGAAACTCGGGCAGGACGCGAACCAGCGATCCTTTACGCAAATCGTCGATTGCCGAGAAGGCCGCGATCAGCCCGATTCCCGCACCCTCGCGCAGCACGGTGGACATCGCATCCATGTCGTTGATACTGAAGTGCGATCCCGTCGGGCGATACACCGCGTCGCCGGTCCTGCCTTGCAAATGCCACTCGTCCGGTGCGTAATCGACCGTGCTCAGCAGCACACACGTGTGATCGACGAGATCCTCCACACATTCCGGAGCCGGATGCCGCGCCAGATAATCGGGCGAGGCCGCCAGAATGCAATGGCTCGCGCCGATCTTCTGGCTCACGTACGCCGAGTCCGGCAGCGTGCGCGCAATCACGACCGCCACGTCGAGTTGCTCTTCGAGCAGATTCGGCATCCGCTGCGACAGCATGAGCTCAACCGACACTTCCGGATATGCGTTCCGATACGCAAGCACGGCTTGAGTAACAAGCTGACGGCCTAATCCCGGCACGGCGTGCACGCGCAGTAGCCCTCGCGGCTCCAGCAGCGCATCGCGGGCTTCCGCTTCTGCCCGGTCGATGTCGGAGAGGATCGCCACGCTGCGCTCGTAAAAACGTCGCCCCGC
Source organism: Burkholderia latens (assembly GCF_001718795.1). Lineage (NCBI taxonomy): Bacteria > Pseudomonadati > Pseudomonadota > Betaproteobacteria > Burkholderiales > Burkholderiaceae > Burkholderia > Burkholderia latens. The sequence goes on from NZ_CP013435.1 coordinate 93,842, forward strand.
ATCGGTGACCACGAGCCGTCGCGTCGAGCGCTGCAACAACCGCGTGTTGAGATTGTCCTCGAGTACCGAGACCGCTCGGGAAATGTTGCCGACAGTCGTATCGAGGTGGTTTGCGACGGCCGTGAAGCTGCCCATCTCGACCACTTTCGCAAACACCGACATGGTATAGACCTTGTCCATTACACACCTGGCTCTGAATTATTCGTCGAATCGCCGCATTTCCGGCCCGCGCGAGCCTGTGATCATAGAGCCGGCCCCCGTTTCATGCAGTCAGCGCGCGGCCTCGTGTCGTTTTTGCGCATCTTTCAATCCGCCTTCACGTCGGCGGCGGGATTTTCTCTCCAGCGACAAGATTCATTCTTTCCGGCCCCTCTAAGTTGCCGCCCGCTTCCCGCCTAGACTTGGTTCCGAAGTCAGGCAGCCAGAACCAGGAAGCTTCAGACCGGATCCCGGCCCGACATGGCGGATCACCCGGACACGCTGTCGCGCAGGTTCCGTTATCCGGCTCGCGGCGAACACTTATTGAATCGCAATCCTAACCATAGAGGTCACTATCATGAACATCAATTACGACGCACTTCATCTTTTCATCGATGGCGAGTGGATCGGTGCGAGCGAACGCGAAACGGCGCCGGTGATCAACCCGGCCACACAACGCGAGATCGGACGCGTCCCGCTGGCTACGGCAGCTGATCTGGATCGCGCGCTACAGGCCGCTGCACAGGCGTTCGACGTCTGGCGCACGACCGTGCCGGCCGAACGCGCGCGCATTTTGAAACGCGCGGCGGAGCTGATGCGCGAGCGTGCCGAGCATATCGCCACGGTCATGACGCTCGAGGAAGGCAAGCCGCTGGCCGAAAGCCGCGACGAAGTCCTGCGTGCGGCAGACTACTTCGAATGGTTCGCCGAAGAGGCACGTCGCATCGACGGCCGCGTGGTGCCGTCCAACCGCCCGGGTGTGCAACAGCTCGTGAAGAAACAGGCGATCGGGCCCGTCGCCGCATTCACGCCGTGGAATTTTCCGGCAATCACCCCGGCGCGCAAGCTCTCCGCCGCGCTCGCCGCCGGCTGCAGCGTGATCATCAAACCGGGCGAGGAAAGCCCCGCAACGGCGCTTGCGCTGGCGCGCGCACTGGACGAGGCAGGTTTGCCGAAGGGCGTGCTTCAGGTCGTATTCGGCGTGCCCGACCAGGTGTCGAAACAGTTGATCGCTTCGCCGGTCATCCGGAAGGTGACGTTCACGGGCTCGGTGCCGATCGGCCGTCTGCTGTCGGCACGCGCAGCCGAAGGCGTCAAACCCATCACGCTGGAGCTGGGCGGCCACGGGCCCGTCCTCGTATTCAACGATGCGGATGTCGAAAAGGCCGCAGTAGAAGGCGCCGCGAATCGCTTTCGCGGTACGGGCCAGATCTGCATCTCGTCGACACGCTTCCTGATCCAGCGTGAAGTCTACGACGAGTTTGTCGGCCACTTCGTGCGTGCGGCCAACGCGCTCAAGGTCGGGGACGGCATGGATGCGGGCACGCAGGTCGGGCCGCTGGCAAATCCGAGACAGCTTGCGAAGATGGAGGAACTCATCGCCGATGCGGTGAAGCGTGGCGCAAGGGTGCTTGCCGGCGGCAAGCGCATCGCGCTCGAAGGGTATTTCTTCGAACCAACGGTCCTCGCCGACGTACCGCAGGACGCCCGCGTGATGCACGAAGAACCGTTCGGCCCGATCGCGGTGCTGATGCGTTTCGATGCGCTGGCCGACGGGCTCGCCGAGGCGAACCGGTTGCCCTACGGCCTCTCAGCCTATGCGTTCACGAGCAGCGCACGCACGGCCATCGATGTCGCAGACGGTCTCGAAGCCGGCATGATCGGCATCAACCAGTACCGCATCGTTTCGACAGAACTGCCGTTCGGCGGCATGAAGGAAAGCGGCCACGGCTCGGAAGGCGGCACCGAGGGCATCGAGTACTACCTCACGCACAAGTTCATCAGCCAGGCTTGAAGGGGAACCGCCATGTCTCATACGCATTTCGACAGTCCGCGCGAGGCCGCGCGTGCGTTCACGCCGAAGCTCTCGGCATTCGTCGACGATACGCTCTATCCGCGGATCTGGAGCGATCCCGCGCTGTCACCGCGCGACCGCAGCCTCGTGACCGTCGCCGCGCTGATCGCGGGAGGCCATCTCGACGAGTTGCCGGCGCATCTGCACCGTGCGTTGACGAACGGCGTAACGCGCGAAGAACTCGCAGCGGCAATCACCCACCTTGCGTTCTATGCGGGGTTTCCCGCGGCCATCTCGGCATCAGCGGCGGCGCAGGAAGCGCTTGGCGCCCAATCCCGGTCCGACGAGCGCGCGGTCCATTCATTCACGAAGCAGGAAGATTGCAAATGAAAGCCATCACATTCGACGAATTCGGCGAGGCCGACGTTCTCCGGCTCGCCGAGGTCCACGCACCCGAGGTTCGCCCGGACGATCTGCTGGTACGCGTCCATGCCGCAGGTGTGAATCGCGCGGATCTTACGCATCGGCGCGGCGGATACGGTCGGCCGAACTTCGGCGACTCGTCCATCATGGGGCTTGAAATCGCCGGCGAGGTGATCGAAACCGGACCTTCCGTTCAGGGTTACAAGGTCGGCGATCGTGTAATGGGCGTGGTGGGCGGCGGAGCCTACGCAGAACTCGCACGCATTGACTGGCGAATGGCGATGCCCATTCCGGCAACGATCGACTACGTGCACGCGGCGGCAATACCGGAAGTCTTCGTCACGGCGCACGAAGCGTTGTTGCATCTTGGCCGCTTGCAGCGAGGCGATTCGGTGCTCATTCACGCAGCGGCGGGCGGGGTGGGTTCTGCAGCGGTCCAACTGGCCTACGCAACCGGTGCGACGATATTCGCGACCGCCGAGGCTTCGAAGCTGGAACGGATCGTTCAACTCGGCGTGGACCATCCAATCGACTACAAGACGCAGGATTTTGCGGAAATCGTCGCGAGCAGGACGGACAAACGTGGCGTCGACGTTGTCATCGACTTTGTGGGCGAGCCGTATTTTTCCCGGAATGTCGCGTCATTGGCAAACGGCGGCCGACTGGTGCAGGTGGGGATACTCGGCGGCGGCGGTGACGTGAACGTTGGTCTTGAACAGATCCTGTACCGTCATCTGCAAATCATCGGCACGGTGATGAAGTCGCGCGACCAACGCGAGAAACACGAGATGGTTCGGCGGTTTCGCGAACATTGGCTGGACCGCTTTACGGGAGGGGCGGGCCTGGAACCGGTCGTCGACAGCGTGTTTCCTCTCGCCGATGCCGCGGCTGCACATCGACGGATGGAGTCGGCCGTGAACGTGGGAAAGATCATCCTGACGATGGGCGAAAACAGCTGACGTGCCGTTGATTCACGTCGAACGCCGGTGCTCGAAGTTTATGGCGGTCGAGCGGGGATCGCTGGCAGGAGCTTCGCGCGAGCGTTGGAGCGTAGCGGCCTCGACTCGGCAGCGCAGAGCCAGCATTCTTGCGGTACAAAAAAAGGGGCCTCATCTTTGGGGCCCGCTTTTCGGTGTTTGGTGCGGCTGCAGGACTCGAACCCGCCACCTGATGATTACAAATCATCAAGACGCGACATTTATCGACGTTGATCAAAGAACCGAAAATCGCCTAAAACCCGGTAAATATAAGGCACACAAGGAAGTTCGTCATCTTCTAACGTTGACACAGACGCCCTCAAAGTCCCAGAATCGGGTTACACAGCGGTTACATGGAATGTCCATGTAACCCTTTCCGAGGGTGGCAACGGTGGCGAAGGTCAATTTCACGGCAGGACGCGTAGAAGCGCATAAGTGCCCTGCCGGCAAATCGCAGGCATTCATCTGGGACAGCAAGGCTCCCGGTCTCGGCTTGCGTGCAACCAAGGCAGGGGCGAAGGCGTACATCTTCCAGGCGAAGCTCAACGGGGACGCCGTCCGCGTCACGATAGGCGACCCCAGAAGCTGGAACATCGACCAGGCACAGGAGGAAGCGCGCCGTCTGCAGCGCCTCGTCGACGAAGGCATCGACCCGCGCGAACACGCTGCCGAGCAGCGTGCCGTGGTAGCGACGCGAAAAGCCGAAGCCGAGCGCAAAAACGTGACCTTTGCCGACGCATGGGCGGCTTACCTGATCGAGCTTGAAACGAAACCCTCCCCGAAAACAAAGCGCCCGCGCAGCGCGCAGTACATCGAGGACCACCGCAAATTGGCCGCCCCCGGCGGCGAGAAAAAGAAGCGAGGAAAGGGGCTGACCAGCCAAGGCCCGCTGTATCCGCTCATGCCGCGGAAGCTGTCCGACATGACTGGCGACACGATCGCCAGTTGGATGGAAGACGAGGTTGCCGAACGCCCGACCAGCATCGCCTACGCCTACCGCATGTTTAAGGCCTTTGCCGGTTGGTGCGAGGGTCAAACGAAACTCAAGGGATTGTTGCCGGACGACTGCCATTCGTCTCCCAAGGTCACGGCCCTGCTGCCCAGTACGAAAACGCCCGAAGGCGACTGCCTGGAGCGCGAGCAATTGCCGGCATGGTTTAAGGCAGTACGCGCGCTACCCAACCCCGTGGCGTCCGCCTACCTGCAAGGGGTTCTCATCACCGGCCCACGCCGCGAAGAACTCGCGGAACTGCGGTGGGAAAACGTCGATTTGCGCTGGAACAAGATAAAGCTGCGCGACAAGATCGAAGGCACCCGCACCATCCCGCTGACGCCCTATTTCCGATCGCTCCTGCTGGAACTGAAGCGCATCAACGAGACACCGCCGAGCGTCGCACAACGGAAGGACATGACAGCGGCAGGCACGCCCTGGCAACCTTCGCCATGGGTATTCCCGAGCAGCGCATCGGAAAGCGGCCATATCGAGGAACCGCGCTATGCCCACGGGACCGCCATCGAACAAGCGGGCCTACCCCACGTGACGCTACAGGGTTTGCGCCGTTCTTTCGGCACACTGGCCGAGTGGCTGGAGGTTCCCGCCGGTGTCGTGGCTCAAATTCAGGGACACAAGCCTAGCGCACTGGCCGAGAAGCACTACCGCCGACGACCGCTCGACTTGCTACGCCAGTGGCACACCCGCATCGAGGCGTGGATGCTGGAGCAGGCTGGCATCGAATTCGATTCAACCCAATCTTGAAACTATGCCACCAAGTGGCATAATACCAAAATGAAGAGAGTGTTCAAAACCCGGCACTTCCAGCGCTGGATGCGCAAGTCCAGGCTGACGGATGCGGCCTTGTGCGAGGCGGTCGAGGAAATGATTGCCGGGCTGATTGATGCCGACCTTGGGGGCGGTGTCGTGAAGAAGCGGATTGGCCTTTCCGGGCGCGGCAAGCGTGGCGGGGCCAGAACGCTCCTTGCAACGAACAAGGGAACCCGCTGGTTCTTTGTGTTCGGATTCGAGAAAAACGAACGCTCGAATATCAGTGACAGCGAACTCGATGCCTTGCAGAGTCTTGCTGCCGATTTGCTTGCCAGAACGTCCGGCCAACTCGACCTTGCGGTGGCCGACGGAACGCTACAGGAGATTTGTCATGGCGACCAAAGCTAAAGCCAAGAGCGCGATCCTTGGTGCCGTTCATGAAACGGCGGCCGATCTGCATCGCCTCGGTTTTATCGACAAGCGGAAGATGCAGAAGTACGAGGCACTCTGCCTCGAACCCGTGCCGGAATACGATGCCGCGAAAATTCGCGCGTTGCGCGCCCGATTTCATTTGAGCCAGGCAGTGCTTGCGGCCGCGCTCAACACCAGTTCATCGACGGTGCGTAAGTGGGAGATCGGCGACAAACGACCGAGCGGACCTTCGCAAAAGCTGCTGAACCTGATTGACAGGAAAGGGCTCGAAGCCGTTCTTTAAGCTCGAGAGCAACTATGCCGCCAGTGCCAGGCGGCATGTCTGCTCCCTCATGCCCCCAGAAATGCCCCCAAACTGTTCCGGTACCAACAGAAATACCAACAAAAGCCTGTGGTAGCGCAGTTCGAGTCCCGCAAGCTTCGCGCCGCGATACGCCCACGCAATGACTCGCTGAGGCCCGACGGGGAAACAGATCGTCCACAAAACCCTGGGAACTCCAAACCTAATACAGCCTGTAGGCACCGAGGAACCCTCGACAACATGGGTTCCTCTTTTTGGCTACCGTCCGATTCTCTCGGTCCCGAGAATCGCCGCGCCTCCCCCTGAACGTTGTCCGCTCCAGCGCTTCATCGCTTGCACGACAAAGCTTACTGAACGGCGCGGCGCGGACCACGTTCCTTCATTCGAGGCAAGGTCCTGCACGTTCTTGGATTGGCAGTGATCCTTGTCCACAAATGATAGCGACCATGTGCGGCGCGTTCCACTTGCTTGCCTCGCCGATCTTGCCGTCGGCCACGAGTTTCTTCAGCACTTCGAGCTTCTTCTGGTACTCCAGCCCATCGTCGCTGTTCTCGATCTCGAACTGGTAGACCTTGAGCATCGAGCCGTGGTCTTCGTCAATGTGTGTGACGTCGTAGAACTGTCCCTCGTAGCCTGTCTTCAGTGCCTTATAGAAGCGGTCGGTGTAGTCGGCCAAAAGTCGAATCAGGATGTCTTCCTGCTTGCGGATGTCTGTGAACGCGTTCACAGCCAGCTCGGCCGCCGGGATGAACAGCGTGTACCAGTCCGATGCGTCTGCGCAGAAGTCGATCTGTTGATGTCCACGCAGAACTGACCCACCTGAGGCTGTAGTTTTCATCGAATTTTGACCCACGTGATTGAATGCCCTGCTCAATCTTTGAGCAGGGGATACAGAGGTGATCACGGTGGGCATATTGGCCAAGATCAGGCGGATGTATTTCCGCGAGAAGGTCCCGCTGCGCGAGATTGCGAGGCGCACGGGCCTGTCCCGGAACACGGTGCGCAGCTGGCTTCGGCAGACGGATGCCGTTGAGCCGAAGTACCCGAAGCGCGTCAGCCCGAGCGTCGTCGACGAGTGGGCCGCGCAACTGACGGGCTGGCTGCGGGCAGACAGTCATCGCCCGAAGCGTGACCGGCGCACGGCCCGGTTCATGTTCGAGGCCATCCGCGGCGAGGGCTATGCCGGCAGCTACGGCCGCGTCAGCGCCTTCGTGAGACGCTGGCACGAGGAGCAGGCTGCAGCACCGCGCAGGAAGGCCTATGTACCGCTGGCCTTCGAACCCGGCGAAGCCTTCCAGTTTGACTGGAGCTGCGAATACGCCTTCATCGGCGGGTTGCGGCGACGCCTGGAGGTCGCCCACGTCAAGCTCAATGCCAGCCGGGCGTTCTGGCTGGTCGCCTATCCGACCCAGAGTCACGAGATGCTGTTCGATGCGCACGCCCGCGCATTCGCCGCGTTCGGCGGCGTGCCGCGCCGCGGCATCTACGACAACATGAAGACCGCCGTGGACAAGGTCGGCCGCGGCAAGGAGCGCGCGGTCAACGCCCGCTTCGAGGCAATGTGCGGCCATTACCTGTTCGAGCCGGAATTCTGCAACCGTGCCGCCGGCTGGGAGAAGGGCATCGTTGAGAAGAACGTGCAGGACCGGCGCCGCCAGATCTGGCACGAGGCTGCGCTACGACGCTGGGAAACGCTGGAGCTTCTGAACGAATGGGTCGCGGGCCAGTGTCGTCAGGCCTGGCAGATGCGGCACCCGCAGTGGCCCGAGCTGACGGTCGAGGACGTGCTGCAGGACGAGCGCACCAGGCTGATGCCCAATCCACGCCCGTTCGACGGCTATGTCGAGCAGACGCTGCGGGTGTCGTCGACCAGCCTCATCCACTTCCAGCGCAACCGCTACAGCGTGCCCACCGAGTACACGAACCAGCTGGTGAGCGTGCGCTGCTATCCGGCATATCTCAGCGTCGTCGCCGACGCCCAGGAGATCGCACGCCACGAACGCAGCTTCGAGCGGCACATGACCTTCTACGACTGGCGCCATTACATCACGCTGGTTGAGCGCAAACCCGGCGCGTTGCGCAACGGCGCTCCGTTCGTCACGATGCCACAGCCGCTGCAGCAGTTGCAGCGGCACCTACTGAAGCACCCGGGAGGCGATCGCATCATGACGCAGGTGCTCGCCGCGGTGCGCGAACACGGACTCGATGCCGTGCTGCTTGCCGTGCAGGCAGCGCTGGACTCGGGACGCCCCAGTGGGGAGCACGTTCTGAACGTGCTGAGCCGGTTGAAGGCACCCACCACGAGCACCAACCTCGCGACGACGAAACTCCAGCTTACCGAAGAGCCGGCCGCCGACGTGAGCCGCTACGAAACCCTGCGCGCCAACCCACCGGAGGACCGTCATGTCTAACGACATCGCCGCCCAACTCAAGGGGCTCAAACTGCATGGTATGGCGAGCACCTGGCCAGAGCTGCTGGCGCAGTCGCGTCACACGGAGTTCGCCCCGGAGCGCTTCATGAAGCAACTGCTGATGGCTGAGACGGCGGAGCGACAGGTGCGCTCGATCGCCTACCAGATGACCGCCGCTCGCTTCCCGGCTCACCGCGACCTGAAGGGCTTCGACTTCGCGCAGGCACACGTCGACGAAGCGCTGGTTCGAGAACTCAGTGACCTGTCGTTCCTCGCAGGCGCACACAACGTCGTGTTCATCGGTGGCCCCGGCACCGGCAAAACGCACCTCGCCTCAGCGATCGGAATTGAGGCCGTGCAGCGCCACGGCAAGCGCGTGCGTTACTTCTCGACCGTCGAGCTGACCAACGCACTGGAGCAGGAGAAGTCCATCGGAAAACAAGGCCAGATCGCCCATAAGCTGATGTACGTCGACCTGGTGATCCTCGACGAACTGGGCTACCTGCCGTTCAGCCAGACCGGTGGCGCATTGCTGTTCCACTTGCTCTCGAAGCTGTATGAACACACGAGTGTCGTGATCACCACCAACCTCAGCTTCGGCGAGTGGGCGACCGTGTTCGGGGACGCAAAGATGACGACGGCGCTGCTGGACCGCGTCACCCATCACTGCCACATCGTCGAAACGGGCAATGAATCCTGGCGCTTCAAGTCCAGTTCTGCCAAGGCGAAGACAACCAGAAAGAGAGCAGCAAAAGCAGCAGGCAGTGAGGAGTTATCCACACCGGAATAGATGTACTACGCTGTCTCGGGGTGGGTCAGATTTAGATGAAAACGGTGGGTCAAGATTCGGTGGAAATCAACAGGCAAACAGGCCAATTTCGAGTGCATGCCTTCCCTGGGGTGTGCGCAAAAAGGCTAGGAGTCGGTCTGGCTGAATTGGCACGGCCATCGTAATCTTCGGATCGACCATCGTTACGCCTGTGCCGCGACGCGAGAAACTGATCGGGATGCCACTCCAGCTCGAACACAGCAAACCGATCAAGTCCTTCCCCAACTCGGGCAAGAAGGCACTGCCCTCATCCGGGGCAATCAAAAGCGCCCGGTTCTGATCTGTCTGCTCTTTCACGGCAACAAACGTAAACCGTTCAAGGGTGCGAGGCGGTGACGGCGGGGCTTTGGGACGACTTTGTTCAAGCTCGACCAACCGACTGGCAAAGGCATCGTTAGAGGGAAGTCCCTTGCTCGCTAGCTTGCCAATTGCCCTCTGGGTGCCCGCATACTCGGCGTGCCACGCCGTCATGCGGCCTTTGTGTTCCTGCCACGCAGCGAGCGTCTCCGTATCGTGTGCGGCAATGAGGGCGCGGCGGTGATTCATGGACGGCTCCGCTGCTGGAGACTTTCCAACGCCTGAGGCACCACCCATTCCAATGTAGGCGGCAAGCCCGATTAGCCGACCGTTCCATTTGGCTTTGGCGCATGGAGCAACAGCGTTCGCGGTATGTGTATCAATAACGCCTGCGAACATCGTAGCGAACGTAGCGGTGCGAGCCACTGCCTCGACCAAAGCACGTTGCTTCCTCGATAGCGCGTGTAGCGGAACAGAATTGCCGGACATCACGCGGCCTCCTGTCCATCGAGGAGAACTACCATGTAGACTTTGTCGGTGGCGATGCCAATCATTGCGCCACCTCGCTATTGCTGATGTTGACAAATGCGTCATAGGCAGCCACTACACCATCGCGCTTGGTAACGATCACGGCAGGCCAGCGAAGACGGCCGTTCGCATGCTTCTGCGGCACGACACCGAAGTAGCTGCCCGTCTGGCAGTAGCGCTTGCGGGCGGTCTGCTCTTCGATATGGTTGTGCGCGGCAAACGTCTTGGTTTGCCACGGATATGCGGTGTGTTCGGCTGAACGATTTTGAGTATTGGACATCTCTGTTCCTCGTCGGCCGGAATGCGGGCCTGTGCGCCACGTTGATCAAATGCGATCAACGTAACGCCATGATCCGACTCGAGAAGCAGGTGCTGAACCAGAGCGACGGTAACCGTCGCTTATCGACGGCTACCGTCGGAATCCTTCGTGAGTTTTAGCCCTTTTGCTTTTCGCGCAGCCTACGCAACCGAGCGCCAAGCGCATCTTCAGTCAGGCGGCCCATCATGGTTCCGTCTTTCTGTACGGTATTGGCTTTATAGATAAGGGCAGATACGGTCGCCTTCTTGGTCTGGTACTGCTCGATGCGACCAGTGAATGGAGGGACCTCATCCAGCGCCATCCCCTTGAGCTGTAGCCATACTTCCTTGGTGGCATCAGAGGCCGCCGCCGTAATGGCTGCCGCAATTAAATGATCCAGATCGTGTAGTCTTTTTTTCCCCAAGAGGGAGACACGCCGACCATGGTTAGACGTCGGTTGCACTGCGACATCTGCCTGTGACGCAGATTGAGTTTTTTGCTCCTCCTCTGCTGTGGCTAATAATCTCAAAGCAGCCAACTCGTCGTCTACGGAGACCGCGAAAGGGTGCTGGTTAGAGCCGGGAGGGTAAATATGCCGCATAAACTCCAGCAGCTTGGGAACATTCCAAGAGGCTTCGCCAGTAGCGTTGCACCACTTCAGGAATTCGTCCGATACGATCTCATCAAGGGGCATGAGCCCGCCACGTGCATCATCGCGATATTCGTCCAGCAATCGACTCGCGAACTGCAATTGACGCGGGGTCGCGGGCAAATCGGGGTCATCGAGCTGGCGTACATCGCTTCCCTCGCCGGGGATCTCCGTGCATCTGTCGGAAGGCGGGATGACGCCCGTGACCAACAAGACCCCTTCTGCTGGCGTCCAGTATGGGCGCTTATTTATGTAGTATTCGACCCGCTCAAGAAACTTCACTCGTTTGTGGGCTGATTGACTGCGTTTTTTCTGAACGTCGGCGCTCATCCTCGGCAGTTGCAGTAGTGGCAAGGGCCGTAGCCTACCGTATCCCGGTGATCGAGATGGATCTTCGCTGACCGAATCCGGTTACACAGCGGTTACACGGACACAAAAACGAACAAGGGGTTACACGAAAAAATCGCGTAACCCCTTGATTTTATTGGTGCCGGCTGCAGGACTCGAACCCGCCACCTGATGATTACAAATCAACTGCTCTACCAGATGAGCTAAGCCGGCGTAAGCGCGAGATTCTACCTCATTTCACGATCTTGAGGCGAGGTCTGCTGCCACCTTTCGAGCCGTCGCCATCGGTTTTCGGCGGTTCGTCGGCACCTTCGGACGGCTCCTCGTTCGCGCCGCCATCGGCGACCGGCGTCAACACGGCAGGCGACTCATCGCGCGGCGCATCTTCCGCGTGCTCGGCTTCGTCTTCGAACGCCCCCGAATCCGCACCCTCGCCCGCCACCGCATCGACCTGGAACGCCATTCCCTGCCCGTTCTCCCGCGCATAGATCGCGAGCACGTTTGCGACCGGAATCTCGATCTTGTGCGCCTTCCCGGAGAACCGGGCAGTGAACTCGATCCACTCGTTGCCCATCTGCAGCTGGCTCGTCGCCTCGAAGCTGATGTTGAGCACGATCTCGCCGTCACGCACGAACTGTCGCGGCACGCGCGTCGAGTTGTCGACCCTCACCGCGATATGCGGCGTGTAGCCGTTATCGGTGCACCACTCGTACAGCGCGCGCAGCAGATAAGGCTTCGTTGAAATCTCTTGCATCACAATCCTCGAACCCGGAGCGGGCACGCGGCATGCCGCGCCGCCCGCTCCGTCGTGCACTCATTGCACCATCAACGACGCATGACCTTTTCGGACGGCGTCAGTGCTTCGATATACGCCGGACGGCTGAAGATTCGCTCGGCGTACTTCATCAGCGGCGCAGCGTTCTTCGACAGCTCGATCCCGTAGTGATCGAGACGCCACAGCAGCGGCGCAATCGCGACGTCGAGCATCGAGAACTCCTCGCCGAGCATGTACTTGTTCTTCACGAAGATCGGCGCGAGCTGCGTCAGGCGATCGCGGATCGCCAGGCGCGCCTTCTCGTGGTTCTTCTCGGCGGCCTTGCCCTTCTCGTTCTCGAGCGTGCTGACGTGAACGAACAGTTCCTTCTCGAAATTGAGCAGGAACAGGCGCGCGCGCGCGCGCTGCACCGGATCAGCCGGCATCAGTTGCGGATGCGGGAAGCGCTCGTCGATGTATTCGTTGATGATGTTCGATTCATACAAGATCAGGTCGCGCTCGACCAGAATCGGCACCTGACCGTACGGGTTCATCACCGAGATGTCTTCCGGCTTGTTGAACAGGTCGACGTCGCGGATCTCGAAGTCCATGCCCTTCTCGAACAGCACCAGCCGGCAACGCTGGGAGAACGGGCAAGTTGTGCCGGAATACAGAACCATCATATTTGCGTTTCCTCAAAAAAGCCGAGGGCCGGCACGCGGCGCAACCCCTTTCACGGGTTCCACCTTGCGCCGGCCCCACGCCGGTCAGGCGTGTTTACTTGATATCTTTCCAGTACGCGGCATTGAGCCGCCAGGCCAGGAAAGTCAGGACACCGAGAAAGACCAGCACCCACACGCCGAGGCGTTTGCGGGTCTGCTGGGCCGGCTCGGACATCCACGTCATATAGGCCACCAGGTCGGCCACCGCAGCATCGTAGTCGGGCGACGATAACGTGCCCGGCGTGACCTGCTGGAAGCCGACGAGCGTGTGAACCTTCTCGCCCGTCTCCTCGTCCGTCTTGTCTTCGAATTTGGCGGTGCGCTGCCCCTGCAGTTGCCACAATACGTGGGGCATGCCGACGTTCTCGAACACCGCGTTGTTCCATCCGGTCGGCCGCGTATCGTCGCGATAGAAACTGCGCAGATACGTGTACAGCCAGTCGCGACCGCGCGCCCGCTCCTCGACCGACAGGTCGGGCGGCGTGGTGCCGAGCCAGTTCTTCGCGTCTTCGGGCCGCATCGCGACGGACATCGTGTTCCCGACCTTGTCGGTCGTGAACAGGAGATTCTTTTCGATCTCCTTCTGGGATATGCCCAGATCCGTCAGACGGTTGTAGCGCATCAGGTTCGCGCTGTGGCAGTTCAGGCAATAGTTTACAAACAATTGCGCGCCGTGCTGAAGCGAAACGAGATTTTCCGTGTTATCGGGCGCCCGGTCGAGCGGAAAATGACCTTCCGCGCGCACGGCCGGCGCCGCCAGCAGCGCCACGGCCGTCGCCCCGATCAGCGCGAGCGTCGAAAGCAGTTTCTTCATGTCGTTCTCTCCTCGCTCACGTTAATGGGGCTTGAAGCGCACCCGTTCCGGCGGCTGCTTGAACGTGCCAAGCGGCGTCCAGACGGGCATGCCGAGGAAGAACGCGAAGTAGATCAGCGCGCAACCCTGCGCAATCAGCGTCGCGGCCGGCGACGGCGGCCGTGTGCCGAGGAACGCGAGGGTCAGGAACGCCGCCACGAAGATCCCGAGGAACACCTTGTGGAACAACGGCCGGTAGCGGATCGACTTCACCGGGCTGCGGTCGAGCCACGGCAGGAAGAACAGCGTGATCACCGCCGAGCCCATCACCACGACACCCCAGAACTTCGATTCCGTCAGGAACATGAACACGACGATCGCCGCGGCCAGCACGGGCAGGCCGATCTTCCACTTGCCGCGCGCGCGAATCAGCGCGAGCACCCCCAGCAGCGCGATCACGATCATCAGCACGATCTTGAACGGATCGGTGGTCGCGCGCAGCATCGCGTAGAACGCGGTGAAGTACCACACCGGCGCGATCTCAGGCGGTGTCTGCAGCGGGTTCGCCGGCACGAAGTTGTTCGACTCGAGGAAGTAACCGCCCATCTCCGGCGCGAAGAACACGATCACCGCGAACACCATCAGGAACACGCAAACGCCGAAGAAGTCGTGCACCGAGTAGTACGGATGGAACGGGATGCCGTCGAGCGGATTGCCGTTCGCGTCCTTCTTTGCCTTGATCTCGATGCCGTCCGGGTTGTTCGACCCCACTTCATGCAGCGCGACCAGATGCGCGACGACGAGGCCGACCAGCACGAGCGGAATCGCGATCACGTGGAATGCGAAGAAGCGGTTCAGCGTAACGTCGGACACGACGTAGTCGCCGCGGATCCACAACGACAGGTCCGGACCGACGAATGGAATCGCCGAGAACAGGTTCACGATCACCTGCGCGCCCCAGAACGACATCTGGCCCCACGGCAGCAGGTAACCGAAGAACGCTTCTGCCATCAGGCACAGAAAGATCGCGCAACCGAAAATCCACACGAGCTCGCGCGGCTTCCGGTACGACCCGTACATCAGCCCGCGGAACATGTGCAGGTAGACGACGACGAAGAACATCGACGCCCCGGTCGAGTGCATGTAGCGGATCAGCCAGCCCCAGGGCACTTCGCGCATGATGTACTCGACCGACGCGAATGCGAGCAGGGAGTCGGGCTTGTAGTTCATCGTCAGGAAGATGCCCGTGACGATCTGGTTGACGAGCACCAGCAGCGCGAGCGAACCGAAGAAGTACCAGAAGTTGAAGTTCTTCGGCGCGTAGTACTCGGAAACGTGCTTTTTCCAGGTCGACGTGAGCGGGAAGCGCTGGTCGATCCAGCCGGTGACACCTGTCGTGGAGACTTCCTTGTTGTCGACTGCCATCACGCTTCTCCTTTCTCGTCCTTGCCGATCACGAGGGTCGTCGCCGACGTGAACATGTAGGGCGGGATGTCGAGATTCTGAGGCGCCGGCTTGTTCTTGAACACGCGGCCGGCGAGGTCGTAGGTCGAACCGTGACACGGGCACAGGAAACCGCCCGGCCAGTCGTCCGGCAGGTTCGGCTGCGGACCCGGCGTGAAGCGTTGACTAGGCGTGCAGCCGAGGTGCGTACATACGGCCATCACGACGAGAATGTTCTTGCGATCGGCCCGCGCGCGATATTCGTTCGCGCAATACGCGGGCAACGGCATCGAATACGGAGATTTCGTGGTCGGATCGGCCACTTCCTTGTCGGCCTTGACGACGTCGGCCAGCATGTCGTCGGTGCGGTTCAGGATCCAGACCGGCTTGCCGCGCCACGGCACGGTCACCATCTCGCCGGGCTTCAGGCCGCTGATGTCGACTTCGACCGGCGCACCGGCCGCTTTCGCTTTCGCGGACGGCGCAAGCGACGCCGCGAAAGGTATGACGGTGGCTACGCCTCCCACGCCACCTGCTACGGATGTCGCAATCAGCCAGGTACGGCGGCCGCTGTCGACGCGTTTCTCTTCCTTGTCTCGCATCACACGCCCCACTTCTGAGTTGGATTTTCCGTCACGACTTTCCATTCCGCCGCTAGTTTGCTCGAATGGAGCCGCCATTTACAAGGCCCGGAGACGAAAATCCCTTCGAAGTAATTGATAGTCAAGGGTTTTCCCCCACTATCGGAGCAATTAAATCATTTCGCTTTTAAGCAGACGCTACATTGAGAAATTTCGATGCGCCGCCGCAAATCCGGCTGTCAGACCGGATTATGAATATCGATAAAAAGGTGCTCGATATCGAATTCTTCCGACAAGTGGCGGCCAAGTGCCTGAATTCCGTAACGTTCGGTCGCATGGTGCCCCGCCGCAACGAATGCGACGCCGCTCTCGGCCGATGCGTGCGTGACCGATTCCGACACCTCGCCGGTCAGGAACACGTCGGCGCCCGCGTCGATCGCTGCGTCGAAGTAACTCTGCGCGGCGCCCGTGCACCACGCGATGCGGCGCAGCTGCATGTCGGGATCGCCGAGCACGAGCGGCGTGCGGCCAACGGTGTTCTCGACCTTGGCGACGAAGTGCTCGAGCGTGACCGGCATCGGCAGCGTGGCCATCCAGCCGAGATCGCCGTCGCCGAACCGCTGTTCGCCGATCAGCCCGAGCTTCTGGCCGAGCTGCGCGTTATTGCCGAACTCGGGATGCGCGTCGAGCGGCAGGTGGAACGCGAACAGGTTCAGGTCGTTCGCGAGCAGCAGTTTCAGGCGCTGGTACTTGCGGCCGGTGATCTGCGGCGCTTCGTTGCGCCAGAAGTACCCGTGGTGGACGAGCACCGCATCCGCCCCCCATTCGAGCGCCGCTTCGAGCAGCGCAACCGACGCCGTCACGCCGGTGACGATCTTCTCGATCTTGCGGCGCCCCTCGACCTGCAGGCCGTTCGGGCAATAGTCCTTGAAGCGCGCGGTTTCAAGGGTATTGTTCAAGTACAATTCGAGTTCGATCCGATCCATATAAACCTCTAATCCATTCAGATGCTTAGACGCTTCTGGCTGTTCTTCGCGCAGGCGGTGACCGTACTGCTCGCGCTGATGTTCATCGTCGTGACGCTCAAGCCGCAATGGCTGCAACGGCAAGGACAGCTCGGCAAGCAGCTCGCCACGCCGATCGTCGCGCTGCGGGAAGTCGCGCCGGGCATCGGCGGCGCACCGGCGACCACGTCGTACGCCGAAGCCGCCCAAAAGGCGATGCCTGCCGTCGTCAACGTGTTCTCCAGCAAGGACGGTTCGCTGCCGCCCGATCCGCGCGCGAAAGACCCGCTGTTCCGCTATTTCTTCGGCGACCGCAACGCTCGCAAGCACCAGGACGAACCGGCAGCCAACCTCGGCTCCGGCGTTATCGTGAGCCCGGAAGGTTACATTCTAACGAACCAGCACGTCGTCGACGGCGCCGACCAGATCGAAGTCGCGCTCGCCGACGGCCGCACCGCCACCGCGAAGGTGATCGGAAGCGACCCGGAAACCGACCTCGCGGTGCTGAAGATCAACATGACGAACCTGCCGACGATCACGCTCGGCCGCTCCGATCGATCGCGCGTCGGCGACGTCGTGCTCGCGATCGGCAACCCGTTCGGCGTCGGCCAGACGGTCACGATGGGGATCATCAGCGCGCTCGGCCGCAATCACCTTGGCATCAACACGTTCGAGAACTTCATCCAGACCGACGCGCCGATCAACCCCGGCAACTCGGGCGGTGCGCTGGTCGACGTGAACGGCAACCTGCTCGGCATCAACACGGCGATCTACTCGCGCTCCGGCGGCTCGCTCGGGATCGGCTTTGCGATCCCCGTGTCGACCGCGCGCACCGTGCTCGAAAGCATCATCACGACGGGCTCGGTCACGCGCGGCTGGATCGGCGTCGAGCCACAGGACGTCACGCCGGAAATCGCCGAGTCGTTCGGGCTGCAGCAGAAGTCGGGCGCGATCGTTGCGGGTGTGCTGCAAGGCGGCCCGGCCGACAAGGCCGGGATCAAGCCAGGCGACATCCTGGTCAGCGTGAACGGCGACGAAATCACCGATACGACGAAGCTGCTGAACACCGTCGCACAGATCAAGCCGGGCACACCGACCAAGGTGCATGTCGTGCGCAAGGGCAAGGAGTTCGACGTGAACGTCGTGATCGGCAAGCGTCCGCCGCCGCCGAAGCAGACCCTCGACGAGCAGGACAGCGACTCCGAATAACACCGCACGGCCGGCGCGTCCGCGCCGCCTGCGTCCGCCGGAAAGCAAAAAAGGGCAGCTCGATTCCGAGCTGCCCTTTTGCGTTGTATCGCCGTTGCTTCCGGCAAAGCTGCGCTTCGCTCATACCGCGCGCGCTGCCCTTACCTTGCCCGAGTCGGCGCTGCCACACGGCCACCAATCCGTAGCGCCGCTCATGCCCGCCAGGGAGCGCCTGCGCGCGTCAGCTTGCGGCGCCGTTGTTCTCGGCTTCCGGTTCTTCGGCCGGCTTCGGCACGAAGAATCGCGCGGCCAGCAGCCCGATCTCGAACAACACGACGAGCGGCAGCGCCAGCATCAACTGCGAGAATACATCCGGCGGCGTGACGACCGCCGCGACGACGAACGCACCAACGATCACGTACGGCCGCATCTCCTTCAGCTTCTTCAGCGACAGCACACCCATCCGGACGAGCAGCACGACGACGATCGGCACCTCGAACGTGACGCCGAACGCGATGAACATCCCGAGCACGAAGCTCAGATAGTTGTCGATGTCGGTCGACATCTCCGCGCCGAGCGGCGCGTTGTAGTGCGCCATCACGCGGAAGATGGTCGGGAATACAAGGAAGTACGCGAACGCCATCCCGCACAGGAACAGGAAGTAGCTGCTTCCGACGAGCGGCGCGACGAGCTTCTTCTCATGCTGGTACAGCCCCGGCGCGACGAACGCCCAGATCTGGTACAGCACGATCGGCAGCGCGATCACGAGCGCGACGAGCATCGTGACCTTCATCGGCACGAAGAACGAGCCGGTGACGTCGGTGACGATCATCCTGCCGCCCTTCGGCAGGTTTTCCATCAACGGCCGAGCAAGCAGCCTGAAGATGTCGGGCGCCCAGTACACGAGCCCGAGGAACACGACGATCACGGCCAGCCCCGCGCGAATGATGCGATCGCGAAGCTCGACGAGATGGGAAATGAAGGTTTCTTCCGGGGCGTCGCCCGGATTCTGCTGGGGGTCGCTCACACCGGCCCTCGGTAGGATTGACGAGCGAGCATGCGCTCGACTCAGAAGAAGCGCGTCGGCCGGCGCAGGCTGGCCGGCTGGTGGCGCGCGACACGCGCGGCGCCCGACTGCACGTGCGTGCGGCGGGTCGTCGCGCGCTTGTACCAGACAGGCATCGCCGCCTGCTTGACACGCCAGTTGCGACGCTTGCGCGCGAACACGGCCGTGCCGCCGCCACGCCAGGACGGCGCCGCGGGCGTGTCGCTGCCGTACGTGCCGGCATCGACCGAGCCTTCGTTGAGACCGCCGACCGCGGAATTCCACGTGTCGTTCAGTTCCTTCTCGTGCTCGCGCAGGTTGTCGTGAATCGTCGTCTCGACATTGCGTGCGGCCGTTTCGAAATCGGTCTTCATCGTCCGCAGCGCGTCGAGTTCGATTTCGCGCGAGACCTCGGCCTTCACGTCGTTGATGTACCGCTGCGCGCGGCCGAACAGTGCGCCCGCCGTACGCGCGACGCGCGGCAGGCGCTCAGGGCCGAGCACCACGAGCGCGACGACGCCGATCAGCGCCATCTTCGAAAGACCGAGATCCAGCATCGCGAATGCCTGTCAGCGTGCCGGCGTCAAGCCTTGTTCGAGTCGGAACGCGTCGTTTCCTTCGCGTTGACGTCGACCGAGCCCGAACGCGGCAGTTGCTGCGCGTCTGCCGGCGTGTCGCCTTCCTTCATGCCGTCCTTGAAACCCTTCACGGCGCTGCCGAGGTCGTTGCCGATGTTGCGCAGCTTCTTCGTACCGAAAACCAGCGCGACGATCAGCAGCACGATCAGCCAGTGCCAAATGCTCAATCCACCCATGATGAAACCTCTCCTCAACCACGCCGCGTCGCGGCGCAAATTGCCGGCGGCACGCCGGCTTCGACTATCGATGCGGGGAAACGCCCCGCTGCGTCAACCCATTCGCTGCCACGGGCGCGGGCCGGCCAGGATGTGAGCGTGCAGGTGGTAGACCTCCTGCCCGCCGCCGGGGCCCGTGTTGATCACCGTGCGAAAACCGGTTTCGCCGCCCGTGTACGCAACGCCGAGCTGGTCGGCCAGACGCGCGACGAGCAGCATCAGCCTGCCGAGCATCGGGGCATCGGCGTCGGTCGCTGCCGACAGCGTCGGCACGTGCCGGCGCGGAATCACGAGCACATGCGTCTCGGCCGCCGGGCGGATGTCGCGGAACGCGACGAATTCGTCGTCCTCGTGCACCTTCGTGCTCGGGATCTCGCCCGCCGCGATCTTGCAGAACAGGCAATTCGGATCGTGACTCATGTTGCTCCTGCGAAACGCTCGCGCGCGGTCAGAACCACGCCTGCGGATCGAGCGTCTTGTTGTCGTTCAGGTACAGCCAACCCTTGATGATACGGTACAGCGTCCAGATCCACGTGACAAACATGATCGCGAACCCAACCACCACGAACATCAGCGCGAAGCCGATCACGTATGCGATCAGTGCGCGCCAGAACGTGCGGATCTGCCACTCGAAATGGTCGGCGTACGGCGTGCCGGCCACGTCGCCGCGCTTCACGTAGTTGATGATGATCGCGATGATGCCGGTGACGCCGCCCGTCAGCCAATGAATCGCATAGAGGCCGTACAGCACGTGCGTGAGCGTGCGCAGACCGTTCAGTCGCTCGGCGTCTGCTGCGCCCGGCACCGACGGCGTCGGAAACTGGCTCGGCGTATCGGTCATGATGCTACTCCCGTTGGATGACAATTCTTACAGCTTACCGCACTGTTGCCACCACGGCGTGCCGATACACGTCACCCGCCGTTTTCCTCGCGCTCGCGACGCTTGCGCAGCGCCTTTTCCTCGATCCCCGACAGCCCTTCGCGGCGCTCGAGCTCGGCAATCACGTCGGCCGGGCTCAGGTTGAAATGCGACAGCATCACGAGGCAGTGGAACCAAAGATCGGCGACTTCGCCGACCAGCGCCGTCGGCGCGCCGCCCTGGCGCACGTCCTTCGCGGCCAGCACGACCTCGGTCGCCTCTTCGCCGATCTTCTTCAGCACCGCGTCGTCGCCCTTGTGGAACAGGCGCGATACGTACGATTGCTCGGGGTCGCCGCCCTTGCGGCTATCGATCACCGCCGCGAGCCGCAGCAGCGTGTCTTCGGTCGATTGCGTCATTTGTAGATGTGTTCGGGGTCTTTCAGCACCGGATCGACCGCGACCCAGTCGCCGCTGTCCACGTTGCCTTCGAATTTCTGGAAGAAGCACGAATGCCGGCCGGTGTGGCAAGCGATGCCCGACACCTGCTCGACCTTCAGCAGCACGACGTCCTCGTCGCAGTCGAGCCGCACCTCGTGCACGTGCTGCACGTGGCCCGACTCCTCGCCCTTGAACCACAGGCGCTTGCGCGAGCGCGAATAATAGACCGCGCGCTGCGTTTCGATCGTCTTCGCGAGCGCATCGCGGTTCATCCACGCGAACATCAGCACGTCGTTCGTCGACGCTTCCTGCGCGATCACCGGCACGAGGCCGTTGTCGTCCCAGCGGACCTTGTCGAGCCACGCGGGCAGCGGTTTCGTTTCGGTATTCATCACAACCTCACCGCGATGCCCTGGTCGGACATGAAGCGCTTCGCCTCGCCGACCGTGTGCTCGCCGTAGTGGAAGATGCTCGCGGCCAGCACTGCGTCGGCGCGGCCTTCCTTGATGCCGTCCGCAAGATCCTGCAGGCAGCCGACACCGCCCGATGCGATCACCGGCACCGGCACCGCATCCGACACGCCGCGCGTGAGCGCGAGATCGAAGCCCGACTTCGTGCCGTCGCGATCCATGCTCGTGAGCAGGATCTCGCCCGCGCCGAGCTCGGCCATCTTGCGCGCCCATTCGATCGCGTCGAGGCCCGTGTTCTTGCGGCCGCCATGCGTGAACACTTCCCAGCGCGGCGGCTCGCCGTCGGCGGACACGCGCTTCGCGTCGATCGCGACGACGATGCACTGCGAGCCGTACTTGTCGGCGGCGTCGCGCACGAGCTGCGGGTTCGCGACCGCCGAAGAATTCATGCTGACCTTGTCAGCGCCCGCATTCAGCAGGCGCCGCACGTCCTCGACGGCGCGCACGCCGCCGCCGACGGTCAGCGGAATGAAGACCTGCGACGCGACGGCTTCGATGATCGGCAGGATCAGGTCGCGCTGGTCGGACGTCGCGGTGATGTCGAGGAACGTCAGTTCGTCGGCGCCCTGTTCGTCGTAGCGGCGCGCGATTTCGACCGGGTCGCCGGCATCGCGCAGTTCGACGAAGTTGACGCCCTTGACGACACGCCCGGCGGTCACGTCCAGGCAGGGGATGATGCGTTTAGCTAGAGCCATGATGTTGCGCCATAGGCCGCGGTGGGACGGCCGGTTGCGAACGCCTCGCGCGAGGCGTCCGGTCGGGGCCGCCCGTGGGCAGCCCCGGCGAAGAGGACGCCGCCGCGCTCAGGCGTTGTCGAGTTCGCCGTTCAGTTCGTCCGCGCGCTTTTGCGCGGCCGCGAAATCGAGATCGCCGGAGTAGATCGCACGGCCGCAGATCACGCCTTCGACGCCGTGCTCTTCCACTTCGCACAGCTGCTCGATGTCCGTGAGGTTCGACAGGCCGCCGCTTGCGATCACCGGAATGCCGACCGCCTGCGCGAGCTTCACGGTCGCGTCGATGTTGATGCCCTGCAGCATCCCGTCGCGGCCGATGTCCGTGTAGACGATCGACTCGACGCCGTAGTCCTCGAACTTGCGCGCGAGATCGATCACTTCGTGGCCCGTCAGCTTGCTCCAGCCGTCGGTCGCGACCTTGCCGTCCTTCGCGTCCAGCCCGACGATGATGTTGCCCGAGAACGCGGTGCACGCGTCCTGCAGGAAGCCCGGGTTCTTCACCGCGGCAGTGCCGATGATCACGTAGGACAGGCCGGCGTCGAGATATTTTTCGATCGTCTCGAGGCTGCGGATGCCGCCGCCGAGTTGAACGGGGATTTCGTCGCCGACTTCATCGAGGATCGCTTCGATCGCGTCGAGATTCTTCGGCTTGCCGGCGAACGCGCCGTTCAGGTCGACCAGATGCAGCCGCCGGGCGCCGAGATCCACCCACTTGCGGGCCATCGCCGCCGGGTCCTCGGAGAAAATCGTGGCCTGGTCCATATCGCCCTGTTTGAGGCGCACACACTGACCGTCTTTGAGATCGATGGCCGGAATCAGCAACATAGCAATCGGGTGTCGTCGTGGAAAATGAAAAGAATCAGGCGCGTACCGGCCAAACCGGTGCCGCGCCGTCTCGCTAGTTTAGTACAACTCTTTCGGCGCTTAAGCTCGCTCGCCACGCGCGACAGGCCGTTCGGCCAGGTCGACTGTGGCTCGCGCGCCACGTTTTACGGCTTCCAGTGCACGAAGTTGCGATACAGACGCAACCCGACCTCGGCGCTTTTCTCCGGGTGGAATTGGGTCGCGAAGATGTTGTCCCGCGCGACCGCGGACGTAAACGGCGCGCCGTATGCCGTTTCGCCGACCGTGTGCGCCGGGTTCTCCGGGCTCACGTAGTAGCTGTGCACGAAATAGAAATATGCGTCGTCGGGCACGCCGTCCCACAGCGGGTGCGGCTGCGCCTGGCGCACGCGGTTCCAGCCCATCTGCGGCACCTTGAAGCGCGAGCCGTCGTCCTGCAGCCGGCCGTCGAGCTCGAAGCGCACGACCTTGCCGGGCAACAGGCCCAGCCCCTTCGTGTCGCCTTCCGCGCTCCAGTCGAACAGCATCTGCTCGCCGACGCACACGCCGAGCAGCGGCTTCGTGCGCGACGCGTCGATCACCGCTTCCTGCAGCCCCGATTCGCCGAGGCAGCGCATGCAGTCGGGCATCGCCCCCTGCCCGGGCAGCACGACGCGGTCGGCCGCGCGAATCGCGGCCGGCGTGTCGACGATCGCCACGTCGGCGGCCGGCTCGGCCTTCTTGAGCGCCTGCGCGACCGAGCGCAGGTTGCCCA
Source organism: Burkholderia latens (assembly GCF_001718795.1). Lineage (NCBI taxonomy): Bacteria > Pseudomonadati > Pseudomonadota > Betaproteobacteria > Burkholderiales > Burkholderiaceae > Burkholderia > Burkholderia latens. The sequence continues at coordinate 117,573 of NZ_CP013435.1, forward strand.
TCCCATAATCCACAATCGCAATCGAAGTTTTCATCTCAGTGCAGGCAGTAGCGCCCTTAGTCCATTGACGATGAATTCCACCGCCAGCGCCGACAGCATCAAACCCATCAGCCGCGTGGCGATGTTGATGCCGGTGCGGCCGATCCAGTTCGCGATCGGCTCGGCAAGCCGCATCGCGAAGAAACACAGCAAAGCCAGGACCGCGCCGATCGCGACGAGCCCGGCTCGCTCATACCAGTGATGCGAGTTCGCCGCGTAGATGATCACCGTGCTGATCGAGCCGGGGCCCGTGAGCAGCGGAATCGCCAGCGGCACGACCGCGATGTTGTCCTTCAACTCGGCCTCGTCGCGCTCCTCCGGCGTCGATCGCGTGTTGCCGATCTGCGCGTTCAGCATGTTGATCGCCATCAGCAGCATGATGATCCCGCCGCCGACTTCGAGCGAGCCGACCGAAATGCCGAAGAAGTCGATGATCTGCTGGCCGAGCAGCGTCGTCACCGTCATCACGCAAAACACCGACACCGACGCGATCCGGATCGTGCGACGCCGCTCGGCATCCGTCTGCTGCGCCGTCAGGCTCAGGAAGAACGGCACCGCGCCGACCGGGTTGATCAGCGCCAGCAGCGAAATGAACGATTTGAGCAGATCCATCGCAAGCCGGCGCGCCGCGCCGAAGCCGTGAGGTTGTCCTTGGCGTCGTCCGTTTGGAAGTTAGAGGCTGCCCTTCGTCGACGGAATCTGCCCGGCCGCGCGCTCGTCGAGCTCCACCGCCGCGCGCAGCGCGCGGCCGAACGCCTTGAACACCGTTTCGAGCTGGTGGTGCGCGTTGATTCCGCGCAGGTTGTCGATATGCAGCGTGACGCCCGCGTGGTTCACGAACCCGCGGAAGAACTCGATCGACAGGTCGACGTCGAACGTGCCGATCCGCGCGCGCGTGAACGGCACGTGGAATTCGAGGCCCGGCCGGCCCGAGAAGTCGATCACGACGCGCGACAGCGCCTCGTCGAGCGGCACGTACGAATGGCCGTAGCGGCGGATGCCCTTCTTGTCGCCGACCGCCTTCGCGACGGCCTGGCCGAGCGTGATGCCGACGTCCTCGACCGTATGGTGGTCGTCGATATGCGTATCGCCATGCGCTTCGACCTCGAGATCGATCAGACCATGTCGCGCGATCTGGTCGAGCATATGGTCGAGAAACGGCACGCCGGTGGCCAGCTTCTGTCGGCCCGTACCGTCGAGATCGAGCTTCACACGGATCTGCGTTTCGCTGGTATTGCGAACGACTTCCGCCACACGCATGGCAATTCCTTGATTGAGTCTGATGTAAATGGGGATTGATCGTCGCGCACCGCCGCGCCCTGGGCTCAACCGGGCAGCGCGAGTTTCAAGGCAGCCAGCAGTCGCGCGTTTTCGTCGGGAGAACCGACGGTCAGCCGCACGCATTCGACCAGCAACGGATGCATTTTACTCACGTTTTTGACCAGCACCCGCTCCGTGAGCAATGCGTCGAATACGGCCGCCGCGTCCGGCACGCGCACCAGCAGGAAATTGCCGGCGCTCGGGAACACCGTCGTGCCCGGCAGCGCGGCCACGGCCTCGGCAAGGCGCGCGCGTTCCGCGCGCAGTTCGGCCGCCTGCGCATCGAGTACGTCGAGGTGGTCAAGCAGGAAATCGGCGGTCGCCTGCGTCAGTACGTTGATGTTGTACGGCGGGCGCACCTTGTCGAATTCGGTCAGCCACGCGGGCAGCCCGGCGAGGTAGCCGAGGCGGATGCCCGCCAGGCCAAGCTTCGACACCGTGCGCATCACGACGACGTTGTCGAACTCGGCCGCGCGCGGCAGCCACGAGCGCTCCGCGAACGGCTGGTACGCCTCGTCGATCACGACCAGGCTGTGCTGCGCGGCCGCAATGATCCGCTCGACGTCGGCTTCGTCGTACAGCGTGCCGGTCGGGTTGTTCGGATACGCGAGATAGACGAGCGCGGGCCGGTGCTCGGCAATCGCCGCGATCATCGCGCCGGCGTCGAGCGTCAGGTCGGCCTTCAGCGGCACGCCGACGAATTCGAGCTGCGCGAATTTCGCCGACAGCTCGTACATCACGAAACCGGGCACCGGCGCAAGCACCTTCGCGCCGGGCTTCGCGCACGCCATCGCCATCATGCTGATGATTTCGTCCGAACCGTTGCCGAGCAGCACGTCGCATGCGGCCGGCACGCCCATCGTGCGGCGCAGCTTGTCGAGCAGCGCGGCCGGACGCGGCGCCGGGTAGCGGTTCAGCGCGACCTGCGCAAGGCGCTCGCCGAGCGCCGCCGCGAGCGGTGCGGGCAGCGAATACGGATTCTCCATCGCGTCGAGTTTCACGAAGCCGGTCGCGTCCGGCACCGGGTAGCTCGTCATCGCGAGCACGTCGCGGCGAATGATGTCTTGTGGCGTCGTCATGGTCTCAAGCCGGCGTGCATCGCGCCGGCATCAAATGGTCGGCAAGGCGGCGGCTGCCGCCCTGCGCCGGGTCTCCTCGTCGACCGGAGCCAATGCGTCGGCATCGGCTCCGGCGCGCGTCACCCTTTCATCCGCAGTTCGGCGCTGCGCGCGTGCGCCTGCAGCCCTTCGCCGTACGCAAGCTCGGACGCGATCTCGCCGAGCGTCTGCGCGCCTTCCGCGCTCACTTCGATCAGGCTCGAGCGCTTGATGAAGTCGTACACGCCGAGCGGCGACGAGAAGCGCGCGGTACGCGACGTCGGCAGCACGTGGTTCGGCCCCGCGCAGTAGTCGCCGAGGCTTTCGCTCGTGTAGCGGCCGAGGAAGATGGCGCCCGCGTGGCGGATCTGCTGGCCCCATTGCTGCGGCTCCAGCGCGGAGATTTCGAGGTGCTCGGGCGCGATGTCGTTCGCGATCCGGCACGCCTCGGCCATGTCGCGCACCTTGATCAGCGCGCCGCGACCTTCGAGCGATGCGCGGATCACGTCCTGGCGCGGCATCGTCGGCAGCAGTTCGCCGATCGCCTTCTCGACGCGGTCGATGAACGCGGCGTCCGGGCACAGCAGGATCGACTGCGCGAGCTCGTCGTGTTCGGCCTGCGAGAACAGGTCCATCGCGACCCAGGCCGGATCGGTCGTGCCGTCGCACAACACGAGGATCTCCGACGGGCCGGCGATCATGTCGATCCCGACCGTGCCGAATACGCGGCGCTTCGCCGACGCGACGTACGCGTTGCCGGGCCCGCAGATCTTGTCGACGGCCGGCACCGTCTCGGTGCCGTACGCGAGCGCGCCGACCGCCTGCGCGCCGCCGATCGTAAATACGCGATCGACGCCGCCGAGCAGCGCCGCGGCGAGCACGAGATCGTTCTTCACGCCGTCGGGGGTCGGAACGACCATCACGATTTCGCCGACGCCGGCAACGCGCGCGGGAATCGCGTTCATCAGCACGGACGACGGATATGCAGCCTTGCCGCCCGGCACGTACAGGCCGACGCGGTCGAGCGGCGTGACCTTCTGGCCGAGCACGGTGCCGTCGCTTTCCGTGTACTGCCAGCTATGTGTGCCGCATTCGATCTTCTGTTTCTCGTGGTACGCCCGCACCCGCGCGGCAGCGGCTTCCAGCGCCGCGCGCGCTTTCGGCGCGAGGCCGTCGAGTGCCGCCTGCAGCGCGTCCTGCGGCAGTTCCAGCGCGGCGACGCTCTGCGCGTCGAGCCGGTCGAAGCGGTTCGTGTACTCGAGCACCGCGGCGTCGCCGCGCGACTTCACGTCGGCGAGAATCTTCGCGACCGACTGCTCGATCGCTTCGTCCTCGCTCGCCTCGAACGCGAGCACCGCACGCAGCGCGGCGTCGAAGCCGTCGCTCGTCGAATCGAGTTTGCGGATGGTGATGGCCATGGGAATTCCGTTACGGTGATGCGCTCAATTGCCATTCTGCGACGCGCGTTCGAACGCGTCGAGAATCGGCTTGAGCGCGGCGCGCTTCAACTTCAGCGCAGCCTGGTTCACGACGAGGCGCGACGAGATCGCCATGATCTCCTCGACCTCGACCAGATTGTTCGCCTTCAGCGTACCGCCCGAGCTGACGAGGTCGACGATCGCGTCGGCCAGCCCCACGAGCGGCGCGAGCTCCATCGAGCCGTACAGCTTGATGAGGTCGACGTGCACGCCCTTCGCGGCGAAGTGTTCGCGCGCCGTTTCGACGTACTTGGTCGCGACCCGCAGCCGCGCGCCCTGGCGCACCGCGCTCGCGTAGTCGAATCCGGCCGGCACGGCCACCGACATCCGGCAGCGTGCAATGTTCAGATCGATCGGCTGGTACAGGCCCGAGCCGCCGTGCTCGATGAGCACGTCCTTGCCGGCCACGCCGAAGTCCGCCGCGCCGTATTCGACGTAGGTGGGCACGTCGCTCGCGCGTACGATGATCACGCGCAGGTTCGGATCGGTCGTCGGCAGGATCAGCTTGCGCGACGTTTCCGGGTCCTCGGCGACGTGTACGCCGGCGGCCGCCAGCAGCGGCAGGGTTTCCTCGAAAATCCGGCCCTTCGACAGGGCGAGGGTCAACGGCGCAGTCATGCTTGGCTCCCGGAGAGGCGGCGCACGTTCGCGCCGACGGCAGTCAGTTTCGTTTCCATGCGGTCGTAGCCGCGGTCCAGGTGATAGATGCGGTCGACGAGCGTTTCGCCTTCCGCGCGCAGCCCGGCGATCACGAGGCTCGCCGACGCGCGCAGATCGGTGGCCATCACGTTCGCGCCGGACAGCTTGTCGACGCCCGTCACGAGCGCGGTGTTGCCGTCGATCGTGATGTTCGCGCCGAGCCGGTTCAGTTCCTGCACGTGCATGAAGCGGTTCTCGAAAATGGTCTCGACAACCTGCGCGGTACCCGTCGCGACCGAATTGAGCGCCATGAACTGCGCCTGCATGTCGGTCGGGAACGCCGGATATTCAGACGTGCGGATCGTCACTGCCTGCGGGCGGCGGTCCATCTTCACGCGCAGCCAGCTGTCGCCTTCCTCGATCGACACGCCCGCCTCGCGCAGCTTGTCGATCACCGCATCGAGGATGTGCGGGCGCACGCCCGTCAGCAGCACGTCGCCGCCCGCCGCCGCGACCGCGCACAGGAACGTGCCCGCCTCGATGCGGTCCGGAATCACCGAATGACGTGCGCCATGCAGCCGCTCGACGCCCTGGATCACGAGACGGTCGGTGCCGATGCCGTCGATTTTCGCGCCCATCGCGACCAGCAAGTGTGCGAGATCGCTCACTTCCGGCTCGCGGGCCGCGTTCTCGATCACCGTTTCGCCGTCGGCGAGCGTCGCGGCCATCAGCAGGTTTTCCGTGCCCGTCACCGTGATCATGTCGGTCACGATGCGCGCGCCCTTCAGCCGCTTCGCGCGCGCGTCGATGAAGCCGTGCTCGATGCTGATCTCGGCGCCCATTGCCTGCAGGCCCTTGATGTGCTGGTCGACCGGACGCGCACCGATCGCGCAGCCGCCAGGCAGCGACACCTTGGCCTCGCCGAAGCGCGCGAGCAGCGGCCCGAGCACGAGGATCGACGCGCGCATCGTCTTCACGAGCTCGTAAGGCGCGACGAGATTGTCGACGTGCGACGCATCGAGTTGCACGCGGCAGCCGTCCGTTTCGCTCTTCACGCCCATCTGGTTCAGCACCTTCAGCGTCGTGCGCACATCCTTCAGATTCGGCACGTTGTCGAGCTCGACCGGCTCGGCGCTGAGCAGCCCTGCGCACAGGATCGGCAGCGCGGCGTTCTTCGCGCCCGACACGACGATTTCGCCCGACAGCCGGCGACCGCCTTCAATCACCAGCTTGTCCATCCCCTGTCCCTGCGATTCCCCGTTGGCGGCCGGGTGTGCCGTGGCGACGCTCTGGACGGCGTCGCGCTCGTTGACGGTGACTTGCACTCAGTGGTTCCGGGTTATGCGTTCTGCCATTCGGCGGGCGTCAGCGTCTTCATGCTGAGCGCGTGGATTTCCTGCTTCATGCGGTCGCCGAGCGCCGCATAGACGAGCTGGTGCCGCTGGATCGGCCGCTTGCCTTCGAAGGCCGCCGACACGATCGTCGCGAAGAAATGCTGGCCGTCGCCTTCGACTTCCAGATGAGTGCAGGCGAGACCGCCGGCGATGTATTGCTTGACCTGTTCGGGAGTCGGCAACATGAGGGGCTCCTGTCGGCGCGTGCCGCCCGAGGCGGCCGCTGCCGTCGATATCAATGACGCAGTTTGTAGCCGGTCGCGAGCAGCCGCATCGCGAACGCCGCGAGCAACACGAAGAAACCGGTGACGATCGCGAGGCTCGCGAGCGGGTTGATGTCGGACGCGCCGAAGAACCCGTAACGGAAGCCGTCGATCATGTAGAAAAACGGATTGAGACGCGAGATCTCGCGCCACACGGGCGGCAGCGAGTGCGTCGAATAGAACACGCCGGACAGGAACGTCAGCGGCATGATCAGGAAGTTCTGGAAGGCGGCGAGCTGATCGAACTTTTCGGCCCAGATCCCGGCGATCAGCCCGAGCGTGCCGAGGATCGCAGAGCCCAGCAGCGCGAACGCGAGGATGAACAACGGCGCGGCGAAGTGCGTCGGAATGAACCAGATCGTCACGACGAACACGCCGGCGCCGACCGCGAGCCCGCGCACGACCGACGCAAGCACGTACGCGCCGAAGATGTCCTTGTAGGATAGCGGCGGCAACAGCACGAACACGAGGTTGCCGGTGATCTTCGACTGGATCAGCGACGACGAGCTGTTCGCGAACGCGTTTTGCAGCACGCTCATCATCACGAGGCCGGGCACGAGGAAACTCACGTACTCGACGCCCGGATACACTTCGACGCGGCCCGACAGCGCGTGGCCGAAGATCGTCAGATACAGCAGCGCCGTGACGATCGGCGCGCACACCGTCTGGAACGACACCTTCCAGAAGCGCAGCAGTTCCTTGTAGAACAGGGTTTGAAAACCGCTCATGCGAGTCCCTCGACGACTTCTGCTCCGTTCATCACCTGGACGAACACGTCCTCGAGGTCGGCCTTGCGGACCTCGATCTCGTCGAACGTGCAACCCGCCGCGCGACACTGCGCGAGGATGCGCTCGACATCGTCGTAGTTCGCAAGGCGCAGCAGGTGCTCGCCCGGCGCGCGCGCGGCCGGATCCGTTTCCATCCCGCGCAGCTCGGCCGGCAGCGCGCCGGTCGCGAGCCGCAGGTACAGCTGCAGCCCCGCAAAGCGGCGCAGCAACGCATCGGTGCGGTCGAGCGCGACGACTTCACCGCGACGCAGCATCGCGATGCGGTCGCACAGCGACTCGGCTTCCTCGAGGTAATGGGTCGTCAGGACGATCGTGTGGCCCTCGCGGTTCAGCCGCGAGATGAATTTCCACAGCGTCTGGCGCAGCTCGACGTCGACTCCGGCTGTAGGCTCGTCGAGCACGATCACGGGCGGCCGGTGCACGAGCGCCTGTGCGACGAGCACGCGGCGCTTCATCCCGCCCGACAGCGCGCGCATGTTCGCGTCGGCCTTTTCCGTGAGGTCGAGATTGGCCATCACTTCGTCGATCCAGTCGTCGTTGCGACGCAGCCCGAAATAGCCGGACTGGATCCGCAGCGTCTCGCGGACGGTGAAGAACGGGTCGAACACGAGCTCCTGCGGCACGACGCCGAGCGCGCGGCGCGCGCCGCGGAAGTCCTTGACGACGTCGTGGCCGCGCACGGAGATACTGCCTTCATCGGCCCGGGCTAGCCCGGCGAGGATACTGATGAGCGTGGTCTTGCCTGCGCCGTTGGGGCCGAGCAGACCGAAAAACTCGCCTTCCTCGACCGACAGGCTGACGCCCTTGAGCGCCTGAAGCGATTTGTAGCGCTTCTTGACGTGACGGATTTCTATGGCTGACATGACTGTGCGCGACGCAACGGCCGCGACGCCTATTCTGTGCTTGCTGCGAATGAAAATGGGGGCCGGACGCCGATTGGCAGCCCCGCAAAACGCTTGATTATAGGGCAAACCGGCTGGTGGAGCCGACGCGGCAGGCGCGCGGCCGGAAGCGTGCGCGCGCCGGCTGGCGCGGCAGGCTTCGAGCGGACAGGGTCAATGTCGGCCGGTGGGTTCGACGAGGGTGTCGACGCCGTACGCGCGAGCGAGGCTCGCGAGCTTCGGAGGGAGATTGAGGATGTCGAGGGTGGCGCCGCGCGCGTGGGCGGCGCGTTGCCATGCGAGCAGCACGGCGAGCGCGGACGAGTCGAACTGCGTGAGCGCGGCAAAATCGACGGCGGTGGCGCCCGCGTCGATGCGCGCGAGACCGTCCGCGAGCGCGGCCTTCGCGCTCGCGACGGTCAGCGACGAGCCGGCTGCGAAGCCGCTCACGACGCCTGCTTGCCGGCGGCAAGCTCCTGGTTGCGCTGCGTCAGGAACTTGATCAGGCCGTCGACGCCGCTTTGCTGGATCTTCTCGTTGAACTGCTGCTGGTACGTCTGGATCAGCCATGCGCCCAGCACGTTCAGGTCATAAACCTTCCAGCCGTTGGCCGTCTTGTACAGGCGGTAGTCGATCTGGACCGGCTGGCCGTTGTTCATCGCGATCGTCTTCACGACGACGTCGGTGTCCGCGGGATCGGCGCGGAACGGCGGGTACTGGATCTGCTGGTCCGGCTTCAGCTGCGCGAGCGCGCCCGAGTACGTGCGGATCAGCAGCAGCTTGAACTGCTCCTGGACCTGCTGTTGCTGGTCGGCCGTCGCCGTGCGCCAGTTGCGGCCCATTGCGAGCTGCGTGGTGCGGCGGAAATCGGTGTACGGCAGGATGTCCTTGTTGACGATCGAGATGATGCGGTTGGTATCGCCCTGCTTGATCGTCTGTTGCTTGACCTCGTCGAGCACCTGCTGCGTTGCCGTCTTGATCAGCGCCTGCGGGTTCGACTGGTCGACTTGCGCGTGAGCTGCGCTGCCGAACGAGAACAGCGCCGCGAATACGGGAATCAGGAACAGTTTTTTCATCATGGTGACCTGCATGAAAAGTCGATGCGAAGGTTGGAGCCGGTAGCTTACGCGCAAGTTCGCGCACGCTACCGACTGAATCGTTTCCGGCTGTAACGAATGTAAGTTCGTCAGTGCAGCTTGATGCTCGGGAAGCGGAAGCCGCCCGGCGCCGGCGGCGTCATCTGCATCGCCGGCACATTGGTCGCACTCGCCGGGTTCGGCGATTCGGCGCTCCCCGATGCCGGTGCAGCAACGGCCGCGCCCGATGCGCCCGCGGGCGCCGTCGCGCCGCCGACTGCGGCTGCACCCGCCGCGCCCGCCGCGCCGGTCGCCGCCGGTGCGGGCGCCGCGCCGTCGTCCGGCAGATCGTACTTCGGCAGCGCATCGTTGCCCGACGTCGTCGACGCCTCGCCGCGCGCATTGTCGATCAGCATCTGGCGGCGCTGCAGGTACGCGTTGCGTACGAACGAGTACTTGTCGAGCGCCGCGGCATCGAGCACGTCGCCGGCGCCGAGCAGGTTCGCACGCGTGTTCACGAGGTTCACGCCGAACAGGCCCCAGCTGAGCCCGTCGGGCTTCACGTACGTGAGCGGATTGCCGACGTAGTCGACGCCGAGGCCGGCCGTGTCGCGCAGCGTGCTCGGTCCGAGCAGCGGCAGCACGAGATACGGGCCCGACGGCATGCCGTAGCGGCCCATCGTGATCCCGAAGTCGGCCGTGTGCTTCGGCAGCTTCGCGATCGTCGCGACGTCGAACAGGCCGCCGACGCCGAACACCGTGTTGATCACGACCCGCATGATGTCGCCGACACCGTCCGCGATTCGCAGCTGCACGATGTTGTTCGCCGCGATGTAGACGTCGCCGATGTTCGAGAAGAAGTTCGTCACACTGTCGCGCACCGGCTGCGGCACCACGTACTGGTAACCCTTCGCGACCGGCTTCAGCGCGTAGGTGTCGACCGTGTCGTTGAACTTGTACATCGTGCGGTTGAAGCCTTCGAGCGGATCGCCCTTGGTCGGCGTCTGCACGGTCGCGCAACCGCTCAACGCGGCGACTGCCGCCACGGCGAGCGCGGCGTGCCTGATGCGGATCGTCTGCATGGTCATTACCCTCTTGTCGTTCTCTCGTGTGGTTATTGGCCGGCCGCCCCGGACACCGCGGACGCCGGCACCGCAACCGGTGCGGGCGCGGCCGGCGTCGCCGGTGCGCCTGCCGCGGGCTTCGCGCCGCCCGCATCGGCTGCCTTGCTGTACAGGAACTGGCCGATCAGGTTCTCGAGCACGATGGCCGACTGCGTCATCGTGATCGTATCGCCGGCCTTCAGCATTTCGGTGTCGCCGCCCGGATCGAGGCCGATGTACTGCTCGCCGAGCAGGCCCGACGTCAGGATCTTCGCGGACGAGTCCTTCGGGAACTGGTACTGGCCGTCGACGTCGATCGTCACGACCGCCTGATAGGTGTTGGTGTCGAAACCGATCGACTTCACGCGGCCGACGACGACGCCCGCGCTCTTCACGGCCGCACGCGGCTTCAGCCCGCCGATGTTGTCGAATTTCATTCTCACCGAGTAGGTCGGCTGAAACGACAGCGAGCTCATGTTGCCGACCTTCAGCGCAAGGAACAGCACCGCAAGGAAGCCCACCACCACGAACAGGCCGACCCAGAAGTCGAGAGCAGTCTTTTTCATCGTCATCCCAAAATTTGGCTTGGCTGAGGCTTAGCTGAACATCAGCGCGGTCAGCAGGAAATCGAGGCCGAGTACGGCGAGCGACGCGAACACGACCGTCTTGGTCGTCGCCCGCGACACGCCCTCGGGCGTGGGCTTCGCTTCATACCCTTGAAACAGTGCAATGAAGGTCACGGCGAATCCGAACACGATGCTCTTGATCACGCCGTTGCCGACGTCGGCCCATACCTGGACCCCGCCCTGCATTTGCGACCAGAACGCGCCAGGATCGACGCCGATCAGCACGACGCCGACGAAATAGCCGCCGAGCACGCCAACCGCGTTGAAGATCGCCGCGAGCAAGGGCATCGCAATGATGCCGGCCCACAGGCGCGGCGCGATCACGGTCTTGATCGGATCGACGGCCATCATCTCGAGCGCGGTGAGCTGCTCGCCGGCCTTCATCAGGCCGATCTCTGCGGTGAGCGACGTGCCCGCGCGGCCCGCGAACAGCAGCGCGGTGACGACAGGCCCGAGTTCGCGCACGAGCGACAGCGCGACCAGCAGGCCGAGCGCCTGCTCGGACCCGTAGCGATTCAGCGTGTAATAGCCCTGCAGGCCGAGCACGAAACCGACGAACAGACCCGACACGGCGATGATTACGAACGAATAGTTGCCGAGGAAGTGGATCTGCTTCGTGACCAGCCGCGGCCGGCGCAGCAGCGGGAAGAATTCCAGCACGAGGCGCACGAACAGCCGCGTGCCGTAGCCCGCGCGTTCGAGGCCGCCGATGACGTAACGTCCGATCGCGCTGATCATGCGCGCCCTCCGCCGAGCCCGAAATCCGCTGCGAGCGGCGGGCTCGTGTAATGAAATTTGTACGGGCCGTCCGGCGCGCCGTCGATGAACTGGCGCACGCTCGGATCGGTCGATGCGCGCAGCTCGTCGGGCGTACCCTGCGCGAGCACGCCGCCATTGGCCAGAAAATACACGTAATCGGCGATCGCGAACGACTCCGGCACGTCGTGCGTGACGAGGATCGACGTCGCCCCGAGCGCCTGGTTCAGCGTGCGGATCAGGTTCGCGGTGATGCCGAGCGAGATCGGATCGAGGCCCGCGAACGGCTCGTCGTACATGATGAGTTCCGGATCGAGCGCGATCGCGCGCGCGAGGGCGATGCGGCGCGCCATCCCGCCCGACACCTCGGACGGCATCAGATCGCGCGCGCCGCGCAGGCCGACCGCGTTCAGCTTCATCAGCACGAGATCGCGGATCAGGTCTTCGGGCAGGTCGGTGTGTTCGCGCAGCGCGAACGCGACGTTCTCGAACACCGACATGTCGGTGAAGAGCGCGCCGAACTGGAACAGCATGCCCATCTTGCGGCGCAGCGCGTACAAGCCGTCGCGCGTCTGCGCGCCGACGTCGGCGCCGTCGAACAGCACCTGGCCGCGGTTCGCGCGCACGAGGCCGCCGATCAGGCGCAGCACGGTCGTCTTGCCGCAGCCCGACCCGCCCATGACGGCGACGACCTGGCCGCGCCCGAAGCGCAGGTTCAGGTTCGACAGGACGAGGCGCTCGCCATAGCCGAAGTCGACGTCGCGAAGTTCCAGCAGTGTGTCGGTAGGAGTGGGGCTCACGGAGCTGACAGTCCTTTTACGCAGAACGCCGAATTATAGGGCCTGCATCGGAATGATGTCGTGAAGCCGTTCCGCGCCCTGCGGTCAACGATTGTCAAATTGTGAGGCAAAACATTGCTGCAACGCAACAATCGCAGCCCGATAGTCGGCGGCGCCCGTCACCGCGCTGACGACCGCGACGCTGCCGACGCCCGTCGCCAGCACGTCCGGCAGCGCGTCGAGCCCCACGCCGCCGATCGCGACGAGCGGCGCTTGGGGGCCCGCGAAGCACGCATAGCGCGCAATCCTGGCGAGGCCCTGCGGCGGCGCGGCGACTGCCTTGGTCGCGGTCGCGTAGACGGGGCCGAGCGCCAGGTAGCTCGGACGCTCGTGCAACGCCCGCAACATCTCGTAATAGCCGTGGCTCGACAGCCCGAGCCGCAGTCCGGCCCGCGCGATCGCGGCCAGATCGGCGGTTTCCAGGTCTTCCTGACCCAGATGAACGCCGTACGCCCCCTCTTCTACCGCGATCTGCCAGTGATCGTTGATGAACACGCGTGCATCGGGATAGCGGCGTCCGGCCGCGACCGCGCGCGCGATTTCCCGGCGGAGTGCGTCGGGGCCAGCCTCTTTCACGCGCAATTGCACGGTGCGCACGCCGCACTCGAGCACACGCTCGACCCATTCAGCATCGGGGACCACCGGATAAAGGCCGAGCTGCGCGGGGCACGGCGGGAACGCGGGCTCCGGCGCGGCGGCCAGGCCGGCAACCCGCGGGAACCGTGCGGCATCGACGGGCCAAGCGTCGGCATCGCGCGTGTCGTCGCCATCGCGCCATGCGAGCGCGAGCACCAGCGCGTCGATCGGCGCAAAACCGCAGTCGAGGAACGCGGCGAGCGCCGCGATCCAGTCGTCCGCGAGCGGATGCGCAGCTTCCAGCGCATGGCGCACGCCCGCGGCGTGCAGGGTCGCGCCGCGCTCGTCGAATTCGATCGCGACGGCGTCCGCCGAGGCCGGCCGCGATGCCGCCGACACGCGCGCCTGCGCGGCACGGTCCCCGGCCGACACGATCAGCACGTCGCCGTCCGCCGGCGCCTCGGGCGCCGCGACGCAGAGCCGCCACGGCGTCGTGGCGGCCGGCCAGTCGCCGAGGCGCGCACGAATCCGTTCTGCCGCTTCGGCGAGCTCGTCGGCCGGCGGCCAGAACGCGTCGGCGAAGCGCGCGCTCATGCGGCGCCCCCGTCCTGATGCCAGAACGGCATCCCGACGACCGGCGTGCTCGCGTGCGCGGTCTCGCGCGCGTCCATCGGCCCGGCGAGGTAGGCCGCGCGGCCGGCCTCGACGCCCTGCGCGAACGCCCGCGCCATGATTTCCGGATGCGTGGCCTGCGACACGGCCGTGTTCAGCAGCACGCCGTCGAAGCCCCACTCCATCACCTGGCATGCGTGAGACGGCACGCCGAGCCCCGCGTCGACGATCAGCGGCACGTCGGGCAGTCGCTCGCGCAGCACGCGCAGCCCGTACGGGTTCACGACGCCCTTGCCGGTGCCGATCGGCGCGCCCCACGGCATCAGCGCCTCGCAGCCGACATCGAGGAGGCGCCGGCCGATCACGAGGTCCTCCGTGCAGTACGGCAGCACCTTGAAGCCGTCCTTGACCAGTTGCGCGGCGGCCTCGATCAGGCCCACCGGATCGGGCTGCAGCGTGTAGTCGTCGCCGATCAGCTCGAGCTTGATCCAGTCGGTCTCGAACACCTCGCGCGCCATGTGTGCGGTCGTCACCGCTTCGGCAACGGTCTGGCAGCCGGCCGTGTTCGGCAGCAGCGGCACCGCGTGGCGCTTGAGCAGCTCGAAGAAACCGGCTTCGGCGGTGCCGCCGGTCATCTGGCGGCGCAACGCGACCGTCACCATCCCGGGACGCGACGCGACGATCGAATCGGACAGCGATTGCAGCGACGGATAGCGCGACGTGCCGAGCAGCACGCGGCTTGTGAAGGTTTCGCCGTACAGCGTGAGCGCGTCGGCGGAAGTGAGGGACGTCATGTCGATTTCCTGGAGGAGCGTGGGCGAACCGGCGGCGCTCAGCCGCCCGCGACGGGGTGCACCACGTCGAGCTTGTCGCCCGCCGCGAGCGCGCGCGCCGCATGCTGCGTGCGCGCGACGAAATGGCCGTTCAGCGCGACCGCGTACGGCGGCCGCGCGCCGTACGCTTCGAGCGCGTCGGCCACCGTCGCGCCGTCGGGCAGCGTCAGTGTCTGTTGATTGATCTGGATGTCCATGGAGCTTGGTCGGATTCGATCGGCGGCGCGCAATCAGGCCGGCTGGCGTGCGTCGTCGCGATGGTGAAGGAGCGTCGGCCAGCGCGCGGCATCGCGCCATGCGTCGAACGCGTCGGTATCGGCGAACGCGCCGCCGAGCGCGGCCTGCGCGAATTCAACCGCCGCGTGCGCGACTTCCGGCGCGATCATGAAGCCATGCCGGTACAGGCCGTTGACGGCCAGCGTCGTCGCGCCGTCCCAGATCACCGCCGGGCGATGATCGGGCAGCGTCGGTCGGCACTGCGCGTTGAGTTCAAGGATGCGCGCCTCGCCGAAGGCCGGATGAACGGAGAACGCCGCGCTCAGCAGTTCGAGCGCGGAGCGCACGCTGACCGGCGACATGTCCTCGCCCTCGACCTCGGTCGCGCCGATCACATACAGGTCGTCCTGCTTCGGCGCGATGTACAGCGGATAGCGCGGATGCAGCAGCCGCACCGGCCGCGTGAGACCGATGCCGGGCGCCCGCACGCGCGCAACCTCGCCGCGGATGCCGCGCAGCGCAGGCAGCGCGGATTTGGCGCCGAGGCCGCGGCAGTCGATCGTGAAATGCGCGTCGGGCCGATTCGCGTCGTCGATCGTCGCGTGCCAGTGCAGCGCGACGCCGCGTTGCGCGAGGCCTGCCGCGAGCGCGCGCAACGCCTGCCGGTTGTCGAGCTGCCCTTCGCGCGGCAGCATCAGCCCGCGCGCGAAGCGCCCGGCGAGTGCGGGCTCGGCCGCGTCGATCTGCGCGCCGGCCAACGCGATGAAGCCGCCGTCGAACAGCTCGGCCGGCGCGTTCGCGCGCACGCGCCGTTCGAACAGCGGCGCCTCCGCGCGATCCGCGTGATGCCAGACGACGAGCGTGCCGCGATGCTGAAAGAACACGGATTCAGGAAGCTCGGCGAGCCACTGCGGCCAGCGAGCGAGCGACGCCGCGCCAAGCTCGGCAATCAGGCGTTCGGCGCTCGCCGCCTCGGCGAGCGGTGCGAGCATCGCGGCCGCGATCCACGCGGCCGACTGCTCGCCGTCCGGACCGCCGCGCTCGTACAGCGCGACGCGGTGCCCGTCGCCCGCGAGCCGCCACGCGATCAGGCGGCCGACGAGGCCGCCGCCGAGTACCGCGAAATCGGGCCGGGAAGCGTGGAGATTCATTGCGCGCCCTCCCCGCGAGCCGCGCGCACATCTGCAGCGAATGCCGGCGCACGCGCACCGCCGCGTGCAGACACACACGGCGGCGAACCGGAAACAGCGCAAAAGACTGAAGATTGAGCGGTCATCATTCCTTCCGTAACGCGCGACGCGCGTACCCAAAAGGACGAAACCGGCGGCAGCGGCCGGCCGGGCGGGACTCGGGCGCTGACCATGTGGGATGGCAGCCAGCGCGGCCCGGCGGGATCAGAAACTTCCCTCGCCGGTATTACCCGGATCGGGTGCGAAGGGTCTTTCTCAGCCTCGCCGCGTTGCCCGGAACTACCCGCGGCCGCGCTCGAAGCACCCCTGTTTCGTCGTCGGCCATTAGACCATAAAAGCGGAAAACGCCGCAAACTGTCCCCCATGCGGCAAATTCGCCGTCGTGCCGCGCACGCTCTGGCACAATGCCCGCAGGCCGGCCGCGCGAGCGGTCGGTTGCCGCGTCACTGCCGGTCTTAAGTGCCGTTTAAGACGTGCAGGCCACCATCCGGACGCCCGCCGTCAGTCGGCCCCCGTGCCGGCATGCCGCACGCCGTATCGCGGCGCGCACCCGGCCTCGCCGGGCCCCGCGCGCCGGCCACACATCAGGAAGCACATGACCCAATCGATCGATCCCGTCCGCCCCGCCTCCGACGCGCCGCAGGACGAGCGCCCGGTATCCGCATGGAGCCTCATCAAGCCCTATTGGGTGTCGTCGGAATGGAAAGTCGCGTGGGGGCTGCTGATCACGATCATCGCGATCAATCTCTGCGTGGTCTGGATCAACGTGAAACTGAACAAGTGGAACGTGGGGTTCTACAACGCGCTGCAGTCGAAGAACGTGCGCGATTTCCCCGGCCTGTTGATGCAGTTCTCGGGATTCGCGTTCGCATTCATCATCCTCGCCGTCTACGGCCGTTATCTGCGCCAGATGCTCGGGTTCCGCTGGCGCCAGTGGCTCACCGAGCGCTTTCTCGGCCAATGGCTCGGCGATCGCGCGTTCTACCGGATCGAGCGCGACCGCCTCGCCGACAACCCCGACCAGCGGATCACCGACGACCTCCAGTCGTTCGCCACGGCCACGCTCACGCTGTCGCTCGACCTGCTGTCGACGGTCGTCACCCTCGTGTCGTTCATCGCGATCCTGTGGTCGCTTGCGGGCGCGCTGACGATTACGCTCGGCGCGACGCCGATCGCGATTCCCGGGTACATGGTCTGGGCGGCCGCGCTGTATGCGGTGGTCGGCTCGCTGATCATCCAGAAGGTCGGCCACCCGCTCGTGTCGATCAACTATCAGCAACAGCGCGTCGAGGCCGACTTCCGCTTCGGTTTGATCCGCGTGCGCGAGAACGCTGAGCAGATCGCGTTCTACGACGGCGAAAAAACCGAGATCGGCACCGCGCAAACGCTGTTCATGCGCATTCGCGACAACTGGTGGCGCGTGATGAAGTACACGAAGCGCCTTACGTTCGTCACGGCGTTCTACAGTCAGATCGCGATCATCTTCCCGCTCGTCGTCGCGGCGCCGCGCTATTTCGCGGGCGCGTTCTCGTTCGGGGTGCTGATGCAGATCGCGTCCGCATTCGGAACCGTCAGCGATTCGTTCTCGTGGTTCATCAACAGTTACTCGACCCTGGTCGACTGGCGCGCCACCGTCAATCGTCTGCGCGAATTCAAGCGCGTGATGGGCACGTCGCACCTGAAGGAAAGCCTGTCGCCCGCGACCGAGCACGGCGGCATCAACCTGCACTACGTCGATGCGGCGAAGCTGTCGACCTCGTCGCTGAAGCTCGCGCTGCCGAACGGCACCGCGCTCGCGAACATCGGCAACGTGACGATCGAACCGGGCTCGCGCTGGCTCGTGATCGGCAAGTCGGGTTCGGGCAAGAGCACGTTCATGCGCGCGCTGGCCGGCTTGTGGCCGTTCGGCGACGGCGCGATCGACGCGCCGGTCGGCGCACGGATGATGTTCGTGCCGCAAACCAGCTACCTGCCGATCGGCACGCTGAAGGCCGCGCTCACCTATCCGGCCGCGCCCGATGCGTTCACCGACGATGCGTGCCGCGACGCGCTGCGCGCGTGCCGTCTCGAAGACTACGTCGAGCGCCTCGACGAAACCGGTCACTGGACGCGCGTGCTGTCGCCGGGCGAACAGCAGCGTCTCGCCGGCGCGCGCGTGCTGCTGCACAAGCCGGATTTCCTGTTCCTCGACGAAGCGACGAGCGCGCTCGACGCCGACAACGAAGCGCGGCTCTACCACCTGTTCGCCGAGCGGCTGCCCACGGCCGCGATCGTCAGCATCGCACACCGCGAGTCGCTCGCCGCGTTCCACGTCGGCACGATCAACGTCGAACGCGTGAACGACGACGACAAGGTCGCCGCGTAACCTCGCCACGGAAGGCCGGCACATACCGCGCCGGCCTTCTTCTCCTGCTCGTCCTCCGGCCTTCGCGCTAGGCCCGCCCGACCGGCACCGACACGATCGGCACATGCGATACGCCGTCGCGCGACAACCGGCTTTCAAATAACGTCAGCGCGTCGAAGCGCAGCGCGACCGGCCGTCCGGTCGCGCCGCCGTGTGCGGGTTGCCCTTCCGCGTCGCGCGGCAGCCGCGCGAGCGTGACATGCGGCCTGAACGGCCGGCGGTCGGCCGGCACGCCCAACTCGCGCAGCAGCGCGCACAACTCGGCATTCAGCGCCGCACAGGCAGCATCGGGCGCAAGTTCCGCGACGATCAGCCGCGCGCGCGGCAGGCTCGGCCACCAGGCAATCCGCTCGACCCGCTGCAACGGCAGCGCATGCGCGGCCGCAAGCGCCGGCAGGCGCGCGGCCAGCGCGTCGCAACGCGCGCGTTCGATCGCGCCGATGAACGAGAGTGTCACGTGCAGTTGCGCGGGCAGCGTCCGCCGCGCGCCACGGGTGACCGGCAACGCATGCAGCGCGTCGCGCGATGCCGTATCGGGCATCAGCGCGACGAATGCACGCAGCCGGTCGGCGTTCATGACTCGCGCACCGCGGCACGCGGCGCGCTCGCTGCATCGGCCGAAACCGGGCGCGGCGGCAGCGGGCCATGCTCGCCCCACACGTCGGCCGGCAGCACGTTCGCAAGCGCCGGGATCGTGTTGCGCGTGAACACCGGATCGGCGATGCCGGCCGCGCGCTGGCGACAATAATCGGCCCACGCGGCGTGCGCGTATTTGCCGAGCGCGAGGATCGCGATCAGGTTGATGATCGCCATCAGTCCCATGCTCGTATCGGCCATCGCCCACACGAGCGGCAGTTGCCCGACGCTGCCGAACATCACCATCCCGAGCACCGCGATCCGGAACAGCGGCAGCACGCCGCGCCGCTTCGTAATGAATTCGACGTTGCCCTCCGCGTACGCGTAATTGCCGATTACCGACGAGTACGCAAAGAAGAAGATCGCGAACGCCATATAGATGCCGCCCCAGTCGCCGACGTGGCTCGCGATCGAGCGCTGTGTGAGCGCCGCGCCTTCCATCCCGGTGCCCAACTCGTACTGGCCGGACAGCAGGATCACGAACGCGGTCGCGCTGCAGATGACGATCGTGTCGACGAACACGCCGAGCATCTGGATCAGCCCCTGCACGACCGGATGCCGCGTGCTGGCGGTCGCCGCCGCATTCGGCGCGCTACCCATGCCCGCCTCGTTCGAAAACAGCCCGCGCTTGACGCCCATTGCGACCGCCTGACTGACCGCATAGCCCGTCAACCCGCCTGCGGCCTGCTCGAGACCGAAGGCGCTTTTCACGATCAGCGCGATCACGGCCGGCACCAGCGCGATATGCGTCGCGACCGCGTAGACTGCGAGCGCGAGATAACCGATCGCCATCACCGGCACGATCACCTGCGCGACGGCCGCGATGCGGCGAATGCCGCCGAAGATGATCGGCGCGCTCAGCAGCACGAGGCCGAGGCCGACCGTCTCGCGGCTCCAGCCGAACGACGTGTGGAATGCATCGGCGATCGCGTTGGCCTGCACCGCGTTGAACACGAAGCCGAACGCGAGGATCAGAGACAGCGAGAACAGCACGCCGAAGCCGCGCGAGCGCAGGCCAGTCTGGATGTAGTACGCGGGGCCGCCGCGATAGCTGCCGTCCGGATGCGACACCTTGAAGATCTGCGCCAGCGTCGCCTCGACGAACGCGGACGACATCCCGACGAGCGCCGTCATCCACATCCAGAAAATCGCGCCCGGACCGCCGACCGTCAGCGCGACCGCGACGCCCGCGATGTTGCCGGTGCCGACCCGGCTCGCGAGCCCGGTCGCGAATGCCTGGAACGACGAGATCCTGCCCGGTTCGCCCTTGCTGCCGACCAGCTTCATGCTGAGGAACAGCGCCTTCAGCTGGATCATCCGAAACCGCAGCGTGAACCACGCGCCGGCGCCGAGCAGCAGCGCAATCAGCACGTAGTTCCACAACACGCCGTTGACGGCGTCGATCAGCCCATGCACGAGTGCTTCCATCCAGTGTCCTTGCAAATAGGTCGATTACGTATAGCGGTCGCGCGAACACGGTCCGCGGGGCGACATGATAGGACAGTTTGCAAGGTTTATTACAAAACGAAAGATTTGAGCTAGCGGCAAACGGATAGCGGATGCCATCAGGTTAGGTGATGCTTCGGGAAAATCCGACGAGCCGGTGGGGTCGAGCAAACGAGTGGACGGCGACACGATGATCGTCAGATCCGATGCCACGCGTCGACGCGTGTGGCCTGCAACGCGTCGAACGAGATGCGACCGGCCGGAATCGACCACCAGATGCGTGCATGCCAGCCTGGCCGAGTGATCCGCTAAGGCGACGACATTATTGCGAATGAATCCGCCTTCTTTGACATTCCGAAACGTTGTTGATGGCGACATTGGCCAGCTAGTGCTGTCTCCATGTTTGCCGCCTTGCGTGGCCCATTCGTTCTGCACGTACCGCGACCAATTGCAAGCCGCTTCACAGTGATCAGGCTTCCACGCCTTTCTGGAAAAGGCTCTCCGGCCAGCGAAGCAATCCCCCCAGATGGGGTATGTCCGCCGCATTTTTCTCGAAAAATTCGAGAAAAATGCGGGTTGCAGGGTGCGTCGAAAACTGCTTCATGTTCACCACTAGAACGACGGATACACGCCGCGCGGAATCCGGTAAAGAATGATGGCATATGATTCGCATTACGAATTACTCTGGAAACTCAAGAATAGGACGGAGGCTTGAAATGAAAGATCGCGATTCGTCAACCATCGAAAGTATTGAGCTCATTGCACAAACGCGCCGCCATCGAGAAAGACGGCGGCTCCTGGCAAGCTCAACGGCCATCCCTCTCTATGCGCTACTGAAGCACTCGATATGTTCCGCACAATCCGGCACGTTGCCGCCGATTTCAGTCACCGCTCCACGCCTACCGAGGCTCGATGGCTTCTCCGGTAAAGTTGGGGGTGGAGGGTCAATGTCCGAGGCGGCGCTCGGCTATCCGAAACTTTGTGCTTTGGCAGATATTGCTCCGCCACGGAAATTTTCAATAATGCAGATTATGGTGACATGATTGCCACGACAGAGGATTTTTTCAAATTCCTTTTTGAGCATCGCAACGAAATGTTCTGGCGAAATCAATTGACTTTGGTAGGCGAATTTACTGGATGGCTGGCGAGAGGCGGCTACAGGAATTTCCCTGGCGCAAATTCATACAACCTCAATGTCGCCCTGGGTCGACATGCCGACGTATCGACCCTATTCGGCATCTACGCGAATCAGCTCAATGGCATCCGCCCAATTTCAGAGTTTCAGTTTTACGGCAGCCCTTTCATGTTCATTGGGGCCGTCTATTATTGGATCTTCGGAAATGGGGAGCGAAAATCGATCAACCTCGAATCCATGAATCTGAGAATGAGCATTTCGGATTTCGAATTAATCCGGGCCAGCGTAGATAATCCCGGATACGGTCCGGGTACTTATCCGATCGACGGGCCGTTCAGCACTAACGTCTTCAGCCACGGCGCACAAGACTTCTGGTCCGCGACCACTGTGGGCCGCGTGTCGGGTCACGTTCGAGGAACATTGACGATGCAGGAAGACAACACCTACCGCTTCGTTGGCTCCTATACATTGAATCCGGACAGATTCGATGCTGACCGCTCCAATCGACCGTTCCCGCAAGAATGGATGACTACCATTCTGCGAGAAATCGGCTCAATACTTGGCCACACCGACTATCAAATCTACTTCGATGGCGAAAAGGAAATTTCGTTCTCTGGCCAAAGGCCCGTGCGGAACGCCGAAACGCGTCCACCCCAAGCAGTTCACCGGCCATCGTTCGGCGGACTCATGCGCCCGAGGCTCCGGTAAATGTAACGACAGGGTTTTCATCCGTCATCGCAACCTCATGTCCGGAGAGCTACCGAAACGATCATGACCGCAACAGTCACTCGCTGTATCGTTCGCCTCGCGCTTGTTCTTGTCGCGACAGCCTTCGCTCTGGTGTTGTTGTTTCTTATCATCGTTGGAATTGCCAGATACGAGCGGGACGAAGGCAGTTGTCCTGATGCGCCGGCCGAAGAGCTGGAGGCCAAAATTCTCGCATTCGCCAAAGAACGAGGCGTAGAGATGAACGAAGTCGAATTCATCGGCAAGCCCCGCTACTATGCCGACAAGCTCGGCTGGTGGGCATTCGATCTAAAGTCGCGCGACGGAAACTACGCGGCAACGATCGATTGCGACCGCCGCATCACGGGTTTCGGGAAAATCCAGAAGCTTCCGCTCGAATCGGCGAAACCCGCACAATGACGTCGCTAAACGGCACTCCCTGGACGTGTGCCGCCAGCAGAGGCCCTCGCCGCCGGCTCCCGCAAAAAAACGGGCGCCCTTTCGGACGCCCGGCCTTCATCGAGACGAAACCGCCCGCAATACTCAGCGCGGCAGCTCCGAATGCCCCATCAGGTACGCATCGACCGAGCGCGCGCACTGGCGGCCTTCGCGGATCGCCCACACGACGAGCGACTGGCCGCGACGCATGTCGCCTGCCGCGAACACCTTGTCGACCGACGTGTAGTACGAACGATCGCCTTCGGTCGCGGCGCGCGCATTGCCTCGCGCATCCTTCGCGACGCCGAACGCGTCGAGCACCGGCGCGGCCGGCTGCGTGAAGCCCATCGCGAGCAGCACGAGGTCGGCCTTCATCTCGAACTCCGAGCCCGGCACTTCCTGCATCTTGCCGTCCTTCCACTCGACGCGCACCGCGATCAGCTTCTCGACCTTGCCGTTCTTGCCTTCGAGGCGCTTCGTCGCGACTGCCCAGTCGCGCTCGCAGCCTTCCTCGTGCGACGACGACGTGCGCAGCTTGATCGGCCAGTACGGCCATACGAGCGGCTTGTTCTCCTCTTCCGGCGGCTGCGGCAGCAGTTCGAACTGCGTGACCTGCTTCGCGCCGTGACGATTCGACGTGCCGACGCAGTCCGAACCCGTGTCACCACCGCCGATCACGATCACGTGCTTGCCCTTCGCAAGCAGCTGGTCGGTGAGCTTGTCGCCTGCGTTCACGCGGTTTTGCTGCGGCAGGAAGTCCATCGCGAAATGGACGCCGGCGAGCTCGCGACCCGGCACCGGCAGGTCGCGCGGCGTTTCCGAACCGCCTGCGATCACGACCGCGTCGAATTCTTCCTTCAGCGTCTCCGGCGAAATGGTTTCTTTCGCGAGGTTGCCGATCGATTCGGGCAGCGGATCCTTGCCGATGAACACGCTCGTGCGGAACGTCACGCCTTCCGCTTCCATCTGGCGCATGCGGCGATCGATCAGCCACTTCTCGAGCTTGAAGTCGGGGATCCCGTAACGCAGCAGACCGCCGATGCGATCGTTCTTCTCGAACACCGTCACGTCGTGGCCGGCGCGCGCGAGCTGCTGCGCGGCGGCGAGGCCGGCGGGGCCCGAGCCGACGATCGCGACTTTCTTGCCCGTCTTGTGTGCGGCCGGCTGCGGCTTCACCCAGCCTTCTGCCCACGCCTTGTCGATGATCGCGTGCTCGATCGACTTGATGCCGACCGGATCGTTGTTGATTCCGAGCGTGCACGCTGCCTCGCACGGCGCCGGGCAAATGCGGCCCGTGAACTCCGGGAAGTTGTTGGTCGAGTGCAGGACTTCGATCGCCTGCTGCCAGTCCTGGCGATAAACGAGATCGTTGAAGTCCGGGATGATGTTGTTGACCGGGCAGCCGTTGTTGCAAAACGGGATGCCGCAATCCATGCAGCGCGCGCCCTGAACCTTCGCGTCCGCGTCGGTCAGCGCCGCGACGAATTCCTTGTAGTGCTTCACGCGCGTGAGCGGTGCTTCGTACGCCTCGTGGCGGCGTTCGAACTCCAGAAAACCGGTTGCCTTGCCCATAAGGTGCTCTTCTGTTCGGTGTATCGGGTGGGGAGCCGCGCGCGGCAATCATGCGCGCGCGGCAGTCGCTATGTCGTTCGTCGTTCAGGCGGCCAGCACTTCCTTCGCCGCCTTCTTCGCACCGATTTCGCCCAGCGCGCGCTTGTATTCGTGCGGGAACACCTTCACGAACTGGCGGCGCGCCGCGTCCCAGTTTTCCAGCAGCGACTTCGCGCGCGGCGAACCCGTGAACTGGAAATGACGCTCGACGAGCCCCTTGAGCAGCGCCTCATCCGTCGTGCCCTCGTGCCAGAGTGCGCGATCGACCGTGCGCTCCTGCTCGGCCTGCTGCAGCACCGGCTCCAACGCGACCATCGACTTGTTGCACTTCGCCGCGAACGTGCCTTCCGGATCGTAGATGTAGGCGAGACCGCCCGACATGCCGGCCGCGAAGTTGCGCCCGGTTTCGCCGAGCACGACGACCGTGCCGCCCGTCATGTATTCGCAACCGTGGTCGCCGGTGCCTTCGACGACCGCCGTCGCACCCGAGTTGCGCACGCAGAAACGCTCGCCCGCCACGCCGCGGAAGAAGGCCTCGCCTTCGATCGCGCCGTACATCACCGTGTTGCCGCAGATGATGTTTTCCTCGGACTTGCCGCGGAAGTCGTTGGTCGGACGGATAATGATCCGGCCGCCCGACAGGCCCTTGCCGACGTAGTCGTTGCCGTCACCGACGAGATCGAGCGTCACGCCCTTCGCGAGGAACGCACCGAAGCTCTGGCCGGCCGTGCCCTTCAGCTGGATGTGCACTGCATCGTCCGCCAGGCCGTCGTGGCCGTGCTTCTTCGCGATCACGCCCGACAGCATCGCGCCGACCGTCCGGTTCACGTTGCGCACCGGCTGGATGAACGACACGTGCTCGCCGTTCTCGATCGCGGCCTTCGCCTTCTCGATCAGCACGTGGTCGAGCGCGCGCTCGAGGCCGTGATCCTGCACGTCGACGTGACGGCGCGCGACGTCCTCGCATTCTTCCGGCTGATAGAACACGCGCGAGAAGTCGAGGCCCTTCGCCTTCCAGTGCTCGATGCCCTTGCGCGTATCGAGCAGGTCCGCACGGCCGATCAGGTCGTCGAACTTCGCGATGCCGAGCTGAGCCATGATTTCGCGCACTTCCTCGGCGACGAAGAAGAAGTAGTTCACGACGTGCTCGGGCTGGCCCTTGAACTTCGCGCGCAGCACCGGGTCTTGCGTCGCAACGCCGACCGGGCACGTGTTCAGGTGGCACTTGCGCATCATGATGCAGCCTTCGACGACGAGCGGCGCCGTCGCGAAGCCGAATTCGTCCGCGCCGAGCAGCGCGCCGATCACGACGTCGCGACCCGTCTTCATCTGGCCGTCGGCCTGCACGCGGATCCGGCCGCGCAGGCGGTTCAGCACCAGCGTCTGCTGCGTTTCGGCCAGGCCGAGTTCCCACGGCGTGCCCGCATGCTTCACCGACGACAGCGGCGATGCGCCCGTGCCGCCGTCGTGGCCGGCGATCACGACGTGGTCGGCCTTCGCCTTCGCGACACCGGCCGCGACCGTGCCGACGCCCACTTCCGACACCAGCTTCACCGAAATGCTCGAGCTCGGGTTCACGTTCTTCAGATCGTGAATCAGCTGCGCCAGATCCTCGATCGAGTAGATGTCGTGATGCGGCGGCGGCGAGATCAGGCCGACGCCCGGCACCGAGTAACGCAGCTTGCCGATGTATTCGGACACCTTGTGGCCCGGCAGCTGACCGCCTTCGCCCGGCTTCGCGCCCTGCGCCATCTTGATCTGGATCTGATCGGCCGATGCGAGGTACTCGGCGGTCACGCCGAAGCGGCCCGACGCAACCTGCTTGATCTTCGAGCGCAGCGAATCGCCGTCCTTCAGCGGGATATCGCTGACGATCTCGTCGCCGATCACCGACTTGAGCGTCTCGCCCGACTTGATCGGGATGCCGCGCAGCTCGTTGCGATAGCGCTTCTCGTCCTCGCCGCCTTCGCCGGTGTTCGACTTGCCGCCGATCCGGTTCATTGCGATCGCGAGCGTCGCGTGCGCTTCGGTGCTGATCGACCCGAGCGACATCGCGCCGGTCGCGAAGCGCTTCACGATCTCCTTCGCCGGCTCGACGTTCTCGATCGGGATCGCCTTGGTCGGCTCGACCTTGAACTCGAACAGGCCGCGGAACGTCATGTGACGCTTCGTCTGATCGTTGATCAGGTGCGCGTATTCCTTGTACGTCTGGTACGAGTTGCTGCGCGTCGCGTGCTGCAGCTTCGCGATCGAATCCGGCGTCCACATGTGATCTTCGCCGCGCACGCGATACGCGTACTCGCCGCCCGCGTCGAGCATGTCGCGCAGGATCGGGTTGTCGCCGAATGCATCGCGGTGCAGGCGGATCGCTTCCTCCGCGACTTCGAACAGGCCGATGCCGCCGACCTTCGATGCCGTGCCCTTGAAATACTTCTCGACGAGGTCGCTCGACAGGCCGAGCGCTTCGAAGATCTGCGCGCCCGTGTACGACATGTACGTCGAGATGCCCATCTTCGACATCACCTTCTGCAGGCCCTTGCCGACCGCCTTCGTGAAGTTGTAGACGGCCTTCTCCGGCGACAGGTCGCCCGGCAGCCCTTCGGCCATCTTCGCGAGCGTTTCCATCGCGAGGTACGGGTGCACGGCTTCCGCGCCATAGCCCGCGAGCAGCGCGAAGTGGTGCGTCTCACGTGCCGAGCCCGTCTCGACGACGAGGCCCGTGCTCGTGCGCAGCCCTTGCTGGACGAGGTGCGTGTGGATCGCCGACGTGGCGAGCAGCGCCGGAATCGCGACGTGCTCGGCGTCCGTCTTGCGGTCCGACACGATCAGGATGTTGTAGCCGGACTTCACCGCGTCGACGGCTTCCGCGCACAGCGACGCGAGGCGCGCTTCGATGCCTTCCTTGCCCCATGCGACCGGATAGCAGATGTTCAGTTCGTACGCGCTGAACTTGCCGCCCGTGTACTGGTCGATCGCGCGGATCTTCGCGATGTCCTTGAAGTCGAGCACCGGCTGCGACACTTCGAGACGCATCGGCGGGTTGATGTTGTTCGTGTCGAGCAGGTTCGGCTTCGGGCCGATGAACGACACGAGCGACATCACCATGTTCTCGCGGATCGGGTCGATCGGCGGGTTCGTGACCTGCGCGAACAGCTGCTTGAAGTAGTGATAGAGCGTCTTGTTCTTGTTCGACATCACCGCGAGCGGCGAGTCGTTGCCCATCGAGCCGACGGCCTCTTCGCCCTGCTGCGCCATCGGCGCCATCAGGAACTTCAGGTCTTCCTGCGTATACCCGAACGCCTGCTGGCGGTCGAGCAGCGCGGCGCCCTGCGTACGGCCGGCCGCGACTTCCTCGGCCTTCGGCTCGATTTCGTCGAGCTTGATGCGCACGGCGTCGATCCAGCTCTTGTACGGCTTCGCGTTCGCGAGGTTGTCCTTGAGCTCCTTGTCGTCGATGATGCGGCCGTGTTCCATGTCGATCAGGAACATCTTGCCCGGCTGCAGGCGCCACTTCTTGACGATCTTCGATTCCGGAATCGGCAGCGTGCCGGCTTCCGACGCCATGATGACGAGGTCGTCGTCCGTGACAATGTAGCGCGCCGGACGCAGGCCGTTACGGTCGAGCGTCGCGCCGATCTGGCGGCCGTCGGTGAACGCGATCGCGGCGGGGCCGTCCCACGGCTCCATCATCGCGGCGTGGTACTCGTAGAACGCGCGGCGGTTCTCGTCCATCAGCGTGTGCTGTTCCCACGCTTCCGGGATCATCATCATCACCGCGTGCACGAGCGGGTAGCCGGCCATCACCAGCAGTTCGAGGCAGTTGTCGAACGATGCGGTGTCCGACTGGCCCGGGTAGATCAGCGGCCACAGCTTCGGCAGATCGTCGCCGAGCACATGCGATGCGATCGCGCCGGTACGTGCGTTCAGCCAGTTCACGTTGCCCTTCACGGTGTTGATCTCGCCGTTGTGCGCGATCATCCGGTACGGGTGAGCCAGTTCCCACGCCGGGAACGTGTTGGTCGAAAAACGCTGGTGCACGAGCGCGAGCGCCGACACGACGCGCTCGTCCTGCAGGTCGCGGTAGTACACGCCGACCTGGCCCGCGAGCAGCAGCCCCTTGTAGACGACCGTGCGCGCCGACATCGACGGCACGAAGTATTCCTTGCCGTGCTTGAGCTTCAGCGCCTGGATACGGTGGCTCGCGGTCTTGCGGATCACGTACAGCTTCCGCTCGAGCGCGTCCGTCACCATGATGTCCTTGCCGCGGCCGATGAAGATCTGGCGGATCAGCGGCTCGCTCGCCTTGACCGTGGGCGAGATCGGCATCGTATGGTCGACCGGCACGTCGCGCCAGCCGAGCACCACCTGGCCCTCGGCCCGCACCGTCCGCTCGAGCTCCTGCTCGCACGCGAGACGCGACGCGTTTTCCTTCGGCAGGAAGATCATCCCGACCCCGTATTCGCCGGCCGGCGGCAGCGTCACGCCCTGCTTCGACATTTCCTCGCGGTAGAACGCGTCGGGAATCTGGATCAGGATCCCCGCGCCGTCGCCCATCAGCGGATCGGCGCCGACCGCGCCGCGGTGGTCGAGGTTTTCGAGAATCTTCAGACCCTGCTGAATGATCTCGTGACTTTTCTTGCCCTTGATGTGAGCGACGAAGCCGACGCCGCAGGCGTCATGTTCGTTTTGCGGGTCGTACAGACCTTGTGCGGCGGGCACCGCGGCGAGCGGCTGCTGGTGGTCGTTCATGGGGACACCGTCGTAAAGGGGCCTCGAGGGCCGTTGAACCATTTTTTGTTGCCGTCACTCCCGCTCCCGACGGGAGACGGCACGGCCGACAGTGGTTGGGCGAACTTCGCCGGGGCCACCGGAATTCGGAATATACGCGACGAATCAAAGGAATAGCAACAAAAACCGCATGATCGATCCCCAATTAAACGAACGCTTCGATGTGGTGCCATTTTATTGGGGACGTATCATTTTGGTGCAAAAAGAAGCGGCGCCCGCCGCGCCGCTTCGTGGCCCGCCTCTCCGGCGTTACTGCTGGATCGGCGGCGTATTTTCACGCACCTTTCTGGGGCGTCCGCGCGGCAGCGGCGACACGCGGCGGTTCGCGGTGCGCGCCGCCCACTCGCGGTAATTTTCGCCGCCGAGCACCCATCCCTTGAGCGTCGCCTGCTGGAGTTGATCGGCCTGCCGCTCGTCGAGCGGCTGCTCGCAGAGCTCCTTGTACGCGCGCTGACGGTCGAACGGCGTGTTGCCGAGCGCCCAGTAGAGCGGGTGATCGGTAATCAGGCTATCGACGGTGAGGCCCACGTGGTGGCGGTAGCTCGACCAGCGGTAGGCATCGGGCGTCGCAACAAGCTGCGAGCGCACCGGGCTCATCTCGACCACGCGGCTCGCGAGCAGGAAATAGCGCTCGCCTTCGATGACGGTCGCCCGATAGCGGCCTTCCCACAAGGTGCCGCGGCGCGAATAACGCCGGTTGAAATGCGCGACGTAACGGCGGCCGACCGCCTGCATCGCCTTCGGCAGGCTCGCTTCGTCGCTCGGCGTAACGAGGAGTTGCACCTGTCGCGGGAGCAGCACATAGGCATGCACCGACAGGTGATGATCGCGTGCCGCGGCCTTCAGACAATCGATGAAAAGCTCGTAGTCCTGGTCGTCGACGAACGCGGGTTGCTGATCCAGGCCGCGCAGTATCACGTGCTGCGGCTGGTCGGGAACGTAAAGTCGTGCTAACCGTGCCATGCTGAATGTCCGTTTGAACGCGTTAGGAAATACCCGGAGGTCCGAAATTGCGCACTTGCGTAGAATGCCTGTCCCTGCGGGGCGCGGAAGCGTACGGTCGTGCGAATCCTAGGGAGAAAGCTCTAACTTGCGAGCTTGTTTGGTTTTAAACGCAGTCGTCATAATGAGCACGCCTTTGATCGGAGGAGACACAATGAAACGAAATCTGGCCATTACGGGGGCCGCAGCGCTCGCATTCGCATTTGCGGGCGGTACGGCACACGCACAATCTGCAGGTGATTTCTACGTCAGCACCGGCTGGTTCCACCTGTCCCCTCAGGACAGCAGCGACCCGCTCTTCGTGTACGGCGTAGGCGGCACGCCCATCAATCAGTCGATTCCCAACACCGGCGCCGGCATCAGCGACGCCGATACCCTCGGCCTCGCGACCGGCTACTTCGTTACCGACCATATCTCCACCGAGCTCGTCATGGGGATCCCGCCGAAGTTCGACATCACCGGCAAGGGTCAGTTCGAAAAGTTCGGCGTCCTCGGCCGTGCGTACCAGTGGAGCCCTGCGCTGTTGCTCCGCTACCACTTCAACGATGCCAACGCGAAGTTCCGTCCGTATGTGGGCATCGGCGCGACGTATGTCTGGTTCACCGGCGCGAAGATCACGAACGGCAGCTTCGAGAACGGCGTGCTCGGCGGTCCGACCAGCGCGACGACCAGCAACCAGTGGGCGCCCGTGTTCAACGCAGGCTTCACGTACAACTTCACCAAGCACTGGTTCGGCGGCCTGTCGATTTCGTACATCCCGGTCAGTGTGACCGCGACGTTCACGACGGCACGCCGCACGCCGGTCGGCACGCTGACCGAGACGTCGAAGGCCCATATCTCGCTCAACCCGATCGTCACGTACCTGAACGTCGGCTACCGCTTCTAAGCGTAGTCGAATATTTGGGGAATGGTTAATCCTGCTGCAATTTGTAGCGGATTTTTCGTCGAGTAACGCGGCCGCGATGCAAAACGCCCCGGTGGAGAACCCGCCGGGGCGTCGTTTTTTCGCGTCGGGCACGTTTCCGTGCAGGGTTTTACCTGCCGCGCGGCACTACACGAGGCCGTCCAGCGACGACGGGCCGATCAGGTCGATGCGGTCGGTGCAGACCGCATCGACGCCCCATCGCACGAGTTCGCGCGCCCGCGCGAGGTCGTTCACCGTGTAAACCAGGATGCGCAGCCCCGCCGACTTGATGGCGCGCACGAGCGCTTCGTCGAGTTCCGCGTGGTTGGCGTGCAACGATACGCAGTCGAGCGCGCCGACCACCTGCGCGTGCCAGTCGTCCGGAACCGCGTCGTACAGCATCCCGCGCGCCAACCCGGGCGCCGTCGCGCGCGCCTGCTGAAGCGCGTCGAACGAGAACGACGACAGCAGCGGCGGCACGGCCGCGCCGTGCCAGTACGCGGCCGCGTCGCCGGCCACGCGGCGCCCGGTGTCGCGTTCGCGGCCCGGGCACGGCTTGATCTCGACGTTCGCGGCGAGCCCGTGCGCGATACAGCGCGCCGCCGCCGCCTCGAACGTCGGCATCTGCTCTCCCGTGAAGCGCGCATCGAACCACGCGCCCGCGTCCAGCGCGGCCAGTTCCGCATAACGCATGCCCGCGGCCGGCCCGCTGCCGTTCGACGTGCGGTCGACCGTGTCGTCGTGCAGCAGGAAGGTCACATCGTCGGCAGACAGCTTCGCGTCGAATTCGACCATCCGGTGACCGCGGCGCGCGCCCTCGTCGAGCGCCGCGAGCGTGTTTTCGGGCGCGAGCGTGCCGCCGCCGCGATGGGCGACGACGCGCGGATAGGGCCAGTCGGGGCAGGTTGTCATCGTCGGCCTCGTCACACGTTCAGCAGGTCGTCAGGGTCAGCCGGCACGCTTGCCGGTCTCGGGATCGAAGAAATGCAGCCGGTGCGCGGGCAACGCCGCGCCGAAGGCCGTCCCGCG
The DNA here is from genome assembly GCF_001718795.1 of Burkholderia latens. Classification (NCBI taxonomy): domain Bacteria; kingdom Pseudomonadati; phylum Pseudomonadota; class Betaproteobacteria; order Burkholderiales; family Burkholderiaceae; genus Burkholderia; species Burkholderia latens. Next base: position 149,418 of record NZ_CP013435.1, read on the forward strand.
CGCAGGACGGTCCGCGTGCGGCAGACGCACCGCAACGTCGTGGTTGCCCCAGCGGCCGTGCGCGAGATTGTCCGCGCCGAGCAGTTCGCACGAGTCGACCGGCAGCGTGGCCTGCGCGACGCCCGGCTGCGGCGTCATGTGCTCCGGCCGCACACCCAGCACCCAGTCGCGGCCCGTGGCGATCGCGGCGCCGATGCCCGGCGCGCCGGCCACCGGCAGCGCCGGGCCGCCGCCTGCGACCGTAAACGTCGCGCCGTCGTCGGACAGCCGCCCGTGCAGCAGGTTCATCGCCGGCGAGCCGATGAAGCCGGCGACGAACACCGTCGCCGGCTTTTCGTACACGTCGACCGGCGCGCCGATCTGTTCCGCGTAGCCGCGGTTCATCACGATCACGCGCTGCGCGAGGGTCATCGCCTCGATCTGGTCGTGTGTCACGTAGACGCTCGTCGTCGCGAGCCGCGCATGCAGCCGCTGGATCTCGAGCCGCATCTGCACGCGCAGCTTCGCATCGAGGTTCGACAGCGGCTCGTCGAACAGGAACACCGCCGGCTCGCGCACGATCGCGCGGCCCATCGCGACGCGCTGGCGCTGGCCGCCCGACAGTTCGCGCGGCCGCCGCGCGAGCAGCGGCTCGAGTTCGAGGATCTTTGCGGCCGCGGCCACCCGCGCGTCGATCGCCGCACGGTCGATACCGCGGATCTTCAGCCCGTAACCCATGTTTTGCGCGACCGTCATGTGCGGATACAGCGCATAGTTCTGGAACACCATCGCGATGTCCCGATCCTTAGGCTCCAGCGCGTTCACCACACGCCCGCCGATCGCGATCTCGCCGTCCGTCACCGTCTCGAGCCCCGCGATCATCCGCAGCAGCGTCGACTTGCCGCAGCCCGACGGGCCGACCAGCACGATGAATTCGCCGTCGGCGATCTCCACGTCGATGCCGTGCAGCACGTGCTGCTTGCCGTCGTAGGATTTCCTGACGCCCTTCAAGCTCAGCGCAGCCATACTTGATCCTTCTCCCGGTTGCCGTCTTTGGTTATTTCTCGGAATCAACGAGGCCGCGCACGAACCAGCGCTGCATCGCCAGCACGACGACGAGCGGCGGAATCATCGCCAGCAGCGTCGCCGCCATCACGTATTGCCATTCGGTCGCGGCATCGCCGCTCGCGATCATCGTCTTGATGCCGACCACCGCCGTCGACAGCGACGCCTCCGTCGTGATCAGGATCGGCCACAAATACTGGTTCCAGCCGTAGATGAACGTGATCACGAACAGCGCCGCGATGCTCGTCTTCGACAACGGCAGCACGACGTCCCAGAAAAAGCGCAGCGGCCCCGCGCCGTCGATGCGCGCGGCGTCCATCAACTCGTCTGGCAACGTCATGAAGAACTGGCGGAACAGGAATGTCGCGGTCGCCGACGCGATCAGCGGCAGCGTGAGCCCCGCGTAGGCGTTCGTCATGTGCAGCGTCGACACGACCTGCACGGTCGGGAAGATCCGCACTTCGACCGGCAGCATCAGCGTGACGAAGATCAGCCAGAACGCCGTATTGCGGAACGGGAAGCGGAAATAGACGATCGCGTACGCGGACAGGATCGACACTGCGATCTTGCCGAGCGCGATCCCGAGCGCCATCACGAAGCTGTTGACGAGCAGCCGGCCGAACGGCGCCGTCGTGCCGCCGCTGCCGTGCCCCCAGATGTACGCGACGTTCTCGAGCAAATGCGTGCTCGGCACCAGCGACAGCGGAATCGTGAACACTTCCTGCGCGTTCATCGTCGCCGCGCAGAATGCGACGTACACCGGAAACACGATCAGCACGATGCCCGCGATCAGCACCGCATGGCAGAACAGGTCGAAGCCCTTGCGATTTTCGATCATGCGTATTGCACCCTGCGTTCGACGAAGCGGAACTGGATCACCGTGAGTCCGACGACGATGATCATCAGCACGACCGACTGCGCGCCCGAGCTGCCGATGTCGAGGCCCTGGAAGCCTTCCGTGAAGATCTTGTAGATCAGCGTCTTCGTGCTTTGGGCCGGGCCGCCCGCCGTGGCCGCGTCAATGACCGGGAACGTGTCGAAGAACGCGTACACGAGATTCACGACAAGCAGGAAGAAGCTCGTCGGCGACAGCAGCGGCAGCACGATGTTGAAGAAGCGCCGCACCGGGCCGGCGCCGTCAATCGCCGCCGCCTCGATCAGCGAGCGCGGAATCGCCTGCAGCCCCGCGTAGAAGAACAGGAAGTTGTAGCTCACCTGCTTCCACACCGACGCGAGCACGACGAGAAACATTGCCTGGCTGCCGTTCAGCGCGTGATTCCATACGATGCCGCCCTTCGCGAGCGCGTACGTGACGAGGCCGATGCTAGGGTTAAACAGGAACGCCCACAGCACGGCCGCGATCGTCGGCGCGACCGCGTAAGGCCAGATCAGCAGTGTGCGGTACACGCGTGCGCCGCGGATCACGCGGTCCGCGCATGCGGCGAGCAGCAGCGACACGACGAGCCCGCTCGCCGTCACGAGCGAGCTGAACACGAGCGTCGTCCGGAATGAGTCGAGGTAGAGCGGATCGGCGAACAGGCGCGCGAAGTTCGCGAAGCCGACGAATTCGCTCGACGTGCCGAACGCGTCCTGCATCTGCGTCGACTGCCACAGCGCGACGCCGGCCGGCCACAGGAAGAACACGGCGGTGATCGCGAGCTGCGGCGCGATCAGCAGGTACGGCAGCAGGCTCGTGCCGAAACGGGAACGGGATTGCATCGCGGGTGTCCGAAGGCGAAACGGAAAGGGAACCGCGCCGCCGGCCCGTGCGCGCATGCGCGACGCGGCAGCCGGCGGCACGAACGCGATGCGGGTCAGCCGCCCGACTTCTCGAAGCGGCGCAGCAGCTCGTCGCCGCGCGACGCCGCCGAATCGAGCGCGTCCTTCGGCGACTTCTTCTGCGCCCAGACCTGCTCCAGCTCCTCGTCGACGACCGTGCGGATCTGCGGCATGTTGCCGAGACGCAGCCCCTTCGTGTAAGGCAGCGGCGGCTTGTTCAGCATCTGCTTGATCGCGGTTTCCGCGCTCGGGTTCTTCGCATAGAAGCCTTGCTGGCGCGTGAGGTCGTATGCAGCCGTCGTCACCGGCAGATAGCCCGTTTCCTGATGCCACTTCGCAGCGATCGGCGGCGAAGACAGGAACGCGAGGAATTTCGCGACGCCCTTGTAGGTCGCGGCATCCTTGCCGGCCAGCACCCACAGGCTCGCGCCGCCGATGATTGCGTTCTGCGGCGCGCCCTTCACGTTCGCGTCGTACGGCATCATCCCGGTGCCGTAGCTGAACTTCGCGAACTTCTGCACGTTCGCGAGCGCGCCCGACGACGTCGTCAGGATCCCGCAGTCGCCGCTATAGAACTTCGCCGACGCTTCGTCCTTGCGGCCCGCGTACGTGAACGTGCCGTCCTTCTGCATCTGCTGCAGGAACGCGATATGGGCGATCTGCTGCGGCTTGTTGAACTCGAGCACCGCGTCGGTGCCGTCGAAGCCGTTGTTGCGGCTCGCGAACGGCAGCGCGTGCCACGCACTGTAGTTCTCGAGCTGGATCCAGCCCTGCCAGCCGGTCGTGAAGCCGCACGCCATCCCGGACTTGCGCAGCTTTTCCGCGTCGGCCTGCACGTCGGCCCACGTCTTCGGCGGCTGGTTCGGGTCGAGCCCGGCCTTCTTGAACGCGTCCTTGTTGTAGTACAGCACCGGCGTCGAGCTATTGAACGGCATCGACACGAGGTGGCCCGTCTTCGCGTCGCTGTAGTAGCTCGCGATGGTCGGCACGAACGCCTTTTCGTCGAGCGGCACGCCGGCCTGCTTGAACACGTCGTAGACCGGCACGACGGCCTTCTTCGCCTGCATCATCGTCGCGGTGCCAACTTCATACACCTGGAGGATCGCCGGCGCGTTGCCGCTGCGATAGGCGGCGATGCCCGCGGCGAGCGCCTGGTCGTAAGTGCCCTTGAAGACCGGCACGATCTTGTAGTCGCTCTGCGACGCGTTGAACTGCGCGGCGAGCTCGTTCACGCGCTCGCCGAGTGCCGACTCCATCGCATGCCAGAACTGGATCTCCGTCGCGGCGAACGCCGCATGCTGCACACCGAACATCAACGCGCCGCCCAGCGCGATCGAGCGAATCATGGTCCCCGCGGGCTTCTTCTTCATCGACCTCTCTCCTGTGAAAACGTTACCAACAGCGTGTGCAACATTCCCGTCGCCATCGAACCGGCGAAGTCTAGTGATCGTTTGTGACAGTCAGTTGTCGTTGACGACGAACAGCCGCTGATACTCCTTCAGCGCGAAGCGGTCCGTCATGCCGGCAATGTAGTGCGCGACGAGGCGCGGCTGCTGCGCTTCGTCGTCCGACTGATATGGAGGCGGCAGCAGGCGCGGATCGTCGATGAACGCGTCGAACAGCCCCGTCACGACGCGTTGCGCCTTGTTCGCCATGCGCATCACCTTGTAGTGACGATACAGGTTCTTGAACAGAAAACGCTTGAGCGCGGCCGCCTGCGCGGCGACCGGTTCGCTGTGCGCGACGAGCGGCGGCGCGGCGCGCACGTCGTCGAGCGATGCCGGAGCGACACGCGCGAGATTGCGCGTGGTCTCGTCGATCAGGTCGACGATCAGCGTGTTGATGATGCGGCGCACGGTTTCGTGCACGAGGCGGCGGCCCTCGAGAAGCGGAAATTCGGCGAGCGCCGCCTCGTAATGGCGTTGCCACAGCTCGACTTCGGCGAGTTGCTCGATCGTGATCAGGCCGGAGCGCAGGCCGTCGTCGACGTCATGGTTGTTGTACGCGATTTCGTCGGCGATGTTCGCAAGCTGCGCCTCCAGCGACGGCTGCCGCCCTTGCAGGAAACGCTCGCCGAGCGCGCCGAGCTTGCGCGCGTTCTCGCGCGAGCAGTGCTTGAGGATGCCTTCGCGCGTCTCGAAGCACAGGTTCAGGCCGTTGAACGCGCCGTAGTGCTCTTCGAGCTCGTCGACCACAGCCAGGCTCTGCAGATTGTGCTCGAAGCCGCCATGCTCGCGCATGCATGCATTCAGCGCGTCCTGCCCGGCATGGCCGAACGGTGTATGGCCGAGATCGTGCGCGAGCGAGATCGCCTCGACCAGATCCTCGTTCAGGCGCAGGTTGCGCGCGATCGAACGCGCGATCTGCGCGACTTCGAGGCTGTGCGTGAGTCGCGTCCGGAACAGGTCGCCTTCGTGATTGACGAACACCTGCGTCTTGTATTCGAGCCGGCGGAACGCGGTCGAGTGAACGATGCGGTCGCGATCGCGCTGGAATTCGGTGCGCGCGGCCGGCGGTGTTTCCGGATGGCGGCGGCCGCGCGACTGCGACGCGTGCGCCGCATACGGAGCGAGATGGGCTTCCAGCGCCGCCAGCGTCGGCGGCTCGACCGGTGCCACGACGGAAGCGCGGCCGGCCTCGGGCAGTTTGCTGCTGGATGTCTCGCTCACGTCTCCTCCATGTCAGGGGCGCCGGGGCATCCGGAACGCCGTTACCGGGTTGTCTGCGCCAGGGTGGCGAATACGGCTTCGTCGGGGGCCTGCGTGATCACCGTATCGCCGAATCGCTTCAGCAGGATGAACTTGATCGCGCCGGCCTCCGCCTTCTTGTCGACGCGCATCAGATCCATGTAGCGCGCATCGCCGAGTGCGGGGCCGCGGACCGGCAGGTGCGCGGCGGCAATCACGGTGTCCAGCCGCTGCCGCGACGCGTCGTCGAGCAGGCCGAGCCGCACCGACAGGTCGCCGGCCATCACCATCCCGCAGCCGACCGCTTCGCCGTGCAGCCATTCGCCGTAGCCGAGCCCGGCTTCGATCGCATGACCGAACGTATGGCCGAAATTCAGGATCGCGCGCAGGCCGCCTTCACGCTCGTCGGCCGCGACTACGCTTGCCTTGATTTCGCACGAGCGCTTCACCGCATGCGCGAGCGCATCAGGCTCGCGGCGATTGAGCGCGTCGACGTTCGCCTCGATCCAGTCGAAGAATTCCGCATCGGCGATCGCGCCGGTCTTGATGACTTCCGCGACGCCCGCTGCCAGTTCGCGATCGGGCAGCGTCGTCAGCGCGCCGATATCGGCGATCACCGCTTGCGGCTGGTAGAACGCGCCGATCATGTTCTTGCCGAGCGGATGATTGATGCCCGTCTTGCCGCCGACCGACGAATCGACCTGCGACAGCAGCGTCGTCGGCACCTGGATGAAAGGTACGCCGCGCATGTAGCACGCGGCGGCAAATCCCGTCATGTCGCCGACCACGCCGCCGCCGAGCGCGACGAGCGTGGTCTTGCGGTCGGCGCGCTCGGTCAGGAGACCGTCGAAAATCAGGTTCAGCGTTTCCCAGTTCTTGTAGGCCTCGCCGTCCGGCAACACGACCGTCGACACGCGTTTGCCGAGCGGCGCGAGCGCCGCGCGCAGCGTATCGCCGTAGAGCGGATCGACCGTCGTGTTCGTGACGATCGTGACCGACGAACCGGTGATGTGAGGGGCGTACAGGTCGGTGCGGCCGATCAGGCCGGCACCAATGTGAATCGGATAGGCGCGGTCGCCCAGATCGACGTTGACGGTAATCATGCTTGTAGCGGCTTGGCGATGACGCCTGCGAGTTCGAGTTGCATCAGCACCATGTTGACGAGCCCGTTGACCGACGGGCGGCCGGTTTCGATGATGAAGTCCGCGCATTCGCGGTAAAGCGGGTCGCGCACGTCGTAGAGCGCTTCGAGACGCGCCTTCGGATCGTCCGTTTGCAGCAGCGGGCGGTTCTTGTCCTTGCGGGTGCGCAGCCAGAGATCGTGCGGATTGGCGCGCAGATAGACGACGATTCCGTTGGTTTTCAGGCAATCGCGGTTTTCGGCACGCAGCACCGCACCGCCGCCCGTCGCCAGAACGATGCTCTCGCGCTGCGTGAGCTCGGCGATCACCTGCGATTCGCGATCGCGAAAGCCGGCCTCGCCCTCCATTTCGAAAATCACCGGAATGCGCGCACCCGTGCGAGCCTCGATTTCGTGATCGGAGTCGAAGAACGTCCTGTCGAGCCGGCGCGCGACCGCACGGCCCACGGTGGTCTTACCCGCTCCCATAAGGCCGACGAAAAATACGTTTGCATGTGGGTCCCGCGCTTGCAACGGCTTCCTCTGCTTGAATCTTGCTGGTGTGTGGCGCAGCTTACTGGCAAAGCGGCTGCCTTGTCGAGCGGGCGCCATCGGCGTCCGGCCCCGTTTTTCCCGCATCCGGGCCGCTTGCGCCGGCCGTCTCGCAGCGCGCGCCGACGACCGTCGGCGTAATGAAGACAACCAGTTCGCTGCGCTGGTCGCGGCGCGCGCGATGCCGAAAAAGCGCGCCGAGTACGGGTATTTTGCCCAAGAGCGGCACGCGCGTCACATCGTCCCGGTTCAGTTGCTCGTAGATCCCGCCGATCGCGACCGTCCCGCCGTCTTCGACTTCCACCCGCGTCTGCACGTGCTTGGTATGAATCGCCGGGCCGGCCGCAGTCGGCTCGCCGATGCTGTCCTTCGTCACGTCGAGGTCGAGCACGACGCGTCCGTCGGGCGTGATCTGCGGCTCGACCTCGAGCTTCAACGTCGCGCGGCGAAACTGCACGCCGCTGACGCCGTTGCCTACCTTGGCCTGATACGGCAGCTCCGAGCCCTGCTCGACGATCGCCTTCACGCGGTCGGCCGTTACCACGCGTGGGCGCGAAACGATCTGGCCCCGTCCTTGCGCCTCGAGCGCGCTCAGCTCGACGTCGAGCACACGGCTGAGCGGCGCGGCAAACAACGTGAAGCCGGCCGTCGCAGCGTCGAAACCGCCGAGGGGGCGCGCGGCCAGGTCGAGCGCGTTGCGCGCGTCGGCCGCCAGGGCCGTACCGTCGGCCGGCGCTGCCCGCCCTTGCGCGCGGAGCGCGATGCGCGCGCCGAGGTTGCGGGAGAAGCCCTGTTCGCCCTCGACGATGCGCGCCTCGATACGCACCTGCCGCGAAGGCCGGTCGATCGCGTCGATCAACTCCGCGATCTGCGCGACACGCGGCCCCAGATCCGTGACGAACAGCAGATTCGTGCGCGGATCGGCCGCCGCGGCGCCGCGTTTCGACAGCAGGCGTTGACCCGTCGCGCCGGCCAGCAGCCGCTGCACGTCCTGCGCGCGCGGGTAATGCAGCGCGAAGGTACGACTTGACAGCGGTTCGAGCTCGGCCGCGCGCGCGTGCGTTTCGAATCGCTCGCGCTCCCGAGCGGCGAGTTCGGCCGCCGGCGTGACCCAGATCACGTTGCCTCGCCGGGACATCGCGAGGCCGTGCGTGTCGAGCAGCGTATCGAACGCATCGCGCCATCGGACATTGTTCAGACGCAACGTCACGGTTCCGCGCACCTGCTCGGCGACGATGATGTTGAGCCCGGTGAATCGCGCTAACGCGTCGAATGCGGCCGCGAGCGCGGCCCCTTGCAGGTTCAGCGAGATCCGCTGCGCGTCGTCCGCATCGCCGGGACGGCGCGATGCGGCGTCGCTCATGCGGGTCGGTGGCGGCAACGGAATCGGCGGCCCTTCCAGCAGCGGTGCGGACGCCGTTGCACCGGGGCCTGCCTGCAGCGCTGGCCGCATCGCGTCTGCGAAAGGCGTCGAATCGGCCTGCCCCTGCCCCGGCAGCTGGGCGGGATCGGACGCACCGTCGAGGAGGTCTTGCGGCAATGGAACGCCTTCAGCGCGTACCTGCATCGGCGCGACGGGCCATCCGGCCGCCGGCAAAGGCGGCAGCGGCGGCAGTGCGGCGTGGGAGGCTGCGACGTGCAACACGATCCAGACCACGGTCGCCCAGCCTCGGTAACGGATCATCGGCCTCCTCCATCGTCCATAACGACCCGGTGCGCGCCGTCGGCCGTCGCGAGCATCACGGCACCGGCATCGACGCGCGTCAAACGGGCCGCCCCGAGCGCTTCGCCCGGCGCGATTGCCGTGAACGTTCCGTCGCCGGAATCGAACAACGCGAGCGCGGCCCGCGCGCCGTTGATCGTGCCAGCCAGCCGCAGCGCGGGACCATCGGACACCACGGGCGCACCCGCACCGTCGAACGGATCGCCTGCCGGCGCGCTCGCGAATGCCGGAGCTGCGGCGCCTTCCGCGTCCGAAAGCGCGGGCAGCGTCGGAAATACGTCGAGCGTCATGTCGATTCGCGCCTCCAAGGCTTTCCGCTCTATGTGCAATGCCACCGGCACAGCCAGTACCCGGAAACTCGCGAGCCGGTCCATCAACCGCCGTGCGGCAGGAAAACCGCCGTCCGCGACGATTCGCATCGTGCGCCGCCCATCGGCCCCCGCGCCATCCACGCTTCGCGGTTCGATCGATGCAATACGCAAACCGCTCGCACCGGTCAACGCGGCCACCTCCAGTACCAGGGCCGGCCACGTCGGCACGGACCGCGCATCGGCATCGGACACGGAGGCGTCGCCGGTGTCGCGCACGTGCACAGCATCCGCGAGCATCCGCTGCGCCGCGGCCGCCCGCGCCTGCGCGGTTGCCAGCAGCACGCGACTGCGCGCGAGCCCGCTCCAGTCGGCGGCATCCATCAGATGAATGCCGCCCGCCACCGCTGCCGTGAATGCCAGCGCGCAGCCCGCGGCGTGCACGGTAGCCGGCGACACGCGCATCACGCTGCCACGCGGCCCGGCACCGCCAGACATCAACCGATCGGCGAGCGTCGTCATGCGCTGTCCCCTGCCGCATTCTGCCGAGTCGCCCCGTCATGCCAGCGTACCCGCACGGAGAACCGGAATGGCGAGGCCGAACCGGTGACCGGCGCGGTCGAAGCCGGTGCAAGCTCGCCGATATCGAAGCGCCAGCCGTGCCGCTCGGCAGCGATCCGCGCGAGCCACCGCGCGGCGGCCCGGTAACTCGTGGCGCGCACATCGAGCACGGCGCCGGACGACGTCGCACGCAACGCGTCGAGCCGAACAGTGTCGTCGCGCGCGTGCGCCAGCGTTGCCAGCAGCCCGGCGATGCGCCGGTAAGGCGCGGCAAGCGCGGCCGCCTGCGCGTCGCGCTTCGCGACGCCTGCGGCCGCGCCGGCAGCGCGCCGAGCCACATCGAGCCGCGGCTGCCATTGCCGCAGTTGCGCGTCCACCCGTGTCCGTTCGGCGTCCACGCGCCAACGCCACAGGGTCGCCGCGCTCGTCCACAGACCAGCGCAGAGCACGCCCAATACGAACGCTGCGCCGCATTGCATCGCTCGGCGACGCCGTAACGCATGCGCGAGCCGCTCTCGATAAGGCAGCAGATTGAATCCGCCAAGCACCGGCCCCGCCGTGGCAGTCCGCGCGAATCCCGCGTCGGCCCTCATTCCCAGACCCCGCGAAGCGCCAACCCGATTGCGAGCGCAAATGCCGGACCGCCTGAAGCTTCGGCCGGACCGCCGGGCAACCCGTCCCAACCGTTGCAGTCGAATGGCGCCGCGGCCACGCCAAGCGCATCGCCGATGTCGGCAACCGACGTGCCGCAGCGCGCGATGCAGCGCTCGTCGCCGGCCACGAGCACGCAGCGCACCGTTCCGAACCCGGACTGCCGCAACGCATCCGAAAACGCCGCGCGCGCGTCGCCGGACACCGCGAGCACCGGCGCGGCAACCGCGCCGTCGACCCGCCAGCCGTGTACGCCCGCATCGCCGAACCAGAATGCGGCGTACGGACCGTTTGCGTCATGCTCGAACCGCGCGGCATAGCGCAGCGCGCGCAGCGCGGCGGCCGATTCGCCGTCGACGGCCGTCAGGTCGATGCCCGCCTGCGCAGCCACGTCGATCCGACGCTCGAGCAAAGCCTGCGGCGCGACAGCGACCTCAATCTCGGCGGCACCCGGGCCGTCGTCCTGACGCCAGTCGTACGCGAGACTGTCGGGCGCCAGGCCCGAGATCCGCTCGGCCGCCTGCCGGGCTGCGTCCGCGACGTCATCCCGCCCTGCGAGATCGAGCGCAGCGGTGCGCATCTCGTCGTCGCGCAGCGCCATCACGCCGCGCGCGTCGCAGCGCACGCCCGCTGCCGACAGCCGCGAGACAGCCGCCGCCAGTGCGCGCGCAACAGCAGCCCAGCGCGCGTCGTCCGGCCCTCCCGCCAGCCCCACCGGCTCCCGCTCCAGGCCCTCGACACGCACGTCCGCCGCCCGTCCTCGGCGGCTCAACACGGCCACTCTCACCTCGTGCGCCGCGACGTCGATCCCCGTCGAACGGTGCCTGCCCGGCGCAAATCGCGCCGCCCATCGTCCAGTCATCCCAGCCTCCCGCGATCGTTGCGGCCCACGCCGCGTTTCCGAGGCCTGATTCTGCAAAGCGAAGCGAGCGCGCGACAGTCGGCCGAACGGCCAGTTGTCGCGCCGGCCGCCGACGTGGACACTGTGCCGGCGACACCGCGATCCGCTGCGCGCCCGCGCCCGCCCGCGGCGTCAGGACCGGTCATACCGGGCGGCTATAATCGCGGGACTGTTTTCCGGTATGCCTATGCAATCCACGTCTCCTACGTCCCCGCCTCCCGCGCCCGAGCCGAAGAAGCGGCCCTGGTGGCTGAAGGCCCTGATCGGCCTCGCCGCGATGTGCGTGGCCCTCGTCGTGGCCGGCGGCCTCGTGCTCGGCTACGCGCTCGTCGTTGCGTGGCCGAATATGCCGTCGCTCGACGCGCTGACCGACTATCGTCCGAAGGTGCCGCTGCGCATCTACACGTCCGATCATGTGCTGATCGGCGAATTCGGCGAGGAACGCCGCGACATCGTCCATTTCAAGGACGTGCCCGACTCGCTGAAGAAGGCGATCCTCGCGATCGAGGATGCGCGCTTCTACGACCACGGCGGCGTCGACCTCACCGGCATCGCCCGCGCCGGTTTCGTCGCGCTGACGAACGGCCATGCGTCGCAGGGCGCGAGCACGATCACGATGCAGGTCGCGCGCAACTTCTTCCTGTCGAGCGAGAAGACCTACACGCGCAAGATCTACGAGATGCTGCTCGCGTACCGGATCGAGCGCGCGCTGACGAAAGATCAGATTCTCGAGGTCTACATGAATCAGATCTATCTCGGCCAGCGCGCGTACGGTTTCGCGAGCGCCGCGCGGGTCTACTTCGGCAAGGACCTGAAGGACATCACGCTCGCCGAAGCGGCGATGCTCGCGGGGCTGCCGAAGGCGCCGTCCGCGTATAACCCGGTGGTGAACCCGAAGCGCGCGAAGGTGCGCCAGGAATACATCCTGCAGCGGATGCTCGAGCTGAACTTCATCACGCGCGAGCAATACGACGAAGCCGTCGCGCAGCCGCTCGTCGTCAAGGGTGCGGGCCGCGAATTCAGCGTACACGCCGAGTACGTCGCTGAAATGGTCCGACAAATGATGTACGCGCAGTACCGCGAGGAAACCTACACACGCGGCTTCAACGTCGTCACGACGATCGACTCCGCCGATCAGCAGGTCGCGTACACCGCGCTGCGCAAGGGCATCATGGATTACGAGCGCCGCCATGGCTATCGCGGGCCGGAGGGCTTCATCGAGCTGCCGGCCGGCGCCGACGATCGCGAGCAGGCGATCGACGACGCCCTGCTCGAGCATCCCGACAACGGCGAGCTGATCGCGGCGGTCGTCACCGCGGCCACGCCGCGCCAGATCACGGTCGCGTTCATCGACGGCACCAGCGCGACGATCGAAGGCGACAATCTGCGCTTCGCGTCGAGCGCGCTGTCGGCCAACGCGCAGCCGAACCGTCGGATCCGCCCGGGCGCGATCGTCCGCGTCGTGAAAAACGACGCGGGCAAATGGTCGATCACGCAATTGCCGCAGGTCGAAGGCGCGTTCATCTCGATCGTCCCGCAGGACGGTGCGATCCGCTCGCTCGTCGGCGGCTTCGATTACAACAAGAACAAGTTCAACCACGTCACGCAGGCGTGGCGGCAGCCGGGTTCGTCGTTCAAGCCGTTCATCTACTCGGCGTCGCTCGACAAGGGCCTCGGGCCGGCCACGGTGATCAACGACGGCCCGCTGTATTTCAGCGCCGCGGAAACCGGCGGCCAGCCGTGGGAACCGAAGAACTACGGCGGCGGCTTCGAAGGCCCGATGTCGATGCGCACTGCGCTGCAGCGCTCGCGCAACCTCGTGTCGATCCGGATCCTCAACCACATCGGCACGAAGTACGCGCAGCAGTACATCACGCGCTTCGGCTTCGACGCCGAGCGCCATCCGGCCTACCTGCCGATGGCGCTCGGCGCCGGCCAGGTCACGCCGCTGCAGATGGCCGGCGCGTACTCCGTGTTCGCGAACGGCGGTTTCCGCGTGAACCCGTACCTGATCGCCGAAGTGACCGATCCGAACGGCGCGATCGTCGCGCGTGCGCAGCCGCTCATCGCCGAGCAGAATGCGCCGCGCGCAATCGACGCGCGCAACGCGTACGTGATGAACAGCTTGCTGCAGAGCGTCGCGCAGCGCGGCACGGGCGCGCGCACCAACGTGCTGAAGCGCACCGACCTCGCGGGCAAGACCGGTACGACGAACGACTCGCACGACGCGTGGTTCGCCGGTTACCAGCACACGCTCGCGGCGATCGCGTGGATCGGCTACGACAACCCGCGCAGCCTCGGCGATCGCGAAACCGGCGGCGGCCTGTCGCTGCCGGTCTGGATCGACTACATGGGTGCGGCGTTGAAGGGCGTGCCGGAATTCAAGCCGACGATGCCGGACGACGTCCAGTCGCTCGGCGGCGAACTGTACTTCACCGAGTTCACGCCGGGGCACGGCTTCGTGTCGACGGTCGGCGTGCCGCAGGCGCCTGCAACCGAGAACGTCGACGAAGCGGTGCCGCATGTCGACGAGCAGGAAAAGCAGGACATCATGAACCTGTTCCGCGGCCACTGAAACAAGCGGCGCGTGCATGAAAAAAGCGCCCCGCGGGGCGCTTTTTCTTCGTGTTTCGATTCGGCGTATCTGTCGCAGGCGACGTATCGGCGCCCGGCGAACCGAGTGTGCGCGCCGTTACGCGGCGAACGTGATCGGCAGGCCGGCCTGCTGCGTCGCGTAATCGGTAAGCGCGGCGAAGAACTCGGTGCCGGTGCGCGTATCGCGCCATTGGCCGTCCACAAAGCGATAGTGGAATCCGCCCGCCTTCGCGGCGATCCACAGTTCCTTCATCGGCGGCTGAAGGTTGATGATGATCTTCGAGCCGTTCTCGAACGTGAGCGTCAGCACGCTGCCGTTGCGCTCCAGATCGATGTCGTGATCGCCGTCGTTCGCGGCATCCACGGTACGCTCGACGGCAGCCAGCACAGCCTCGGCGCGGGCCAGGTATTCGGTATCGGACATGCTAAACTCTATCGGTTAAATTGTTCAGGGACGATCATGCGAGTCGTTTTCCGGATGAGCGCGATTGTAGCGGCTTTGGCGATTCTTGCCGGTTGCGGTCAACGCGGTCCGCTCTATCTGCCCACCGTGCCTCCGCTGCCGGCGAAGCCCATTCAGCAGCAGGACACGCCGCCGTCCGACGTTACGCCGACCGGCGAAAATGCGTCGTCCGAGAGCACTCCAGATACTTCCGGCATGCCGCTCACGCTTTCGCCCGAACTGTCGAGCGATACGACGAAGGCGGCCACGCCCGCATCCTCCCCGGCTGCCGCGCAGTAAGCAATCGCGCGCCGCCGCTCGCGCGGCGCCCATCATGCAAAAAGGCGATGACTCCCGGGCATCGCCTTTCATTTTTTCGTGTCGGCGCAATCATGCGCGGACCCTCCGCCAAGCCAAGCCAACCAGTCGCCAGCCGAGCAGCACCGCGACGATCACCGCATAAAGCTTCGGCTGCGCGAGATCGTGCTTGCCGGAGCGCATCCACCAGAAATGGAGCACGCCGAACAGCGCGATCGCATAGATCGCGCGATGCAGCGTCGCCCAGTGACGGCCGAGCCGGCGCACCATCGCACGCGGCGACGTCGCCGCCAGAGGGATCAGCAACACGAACGCGGCGAAACCGACCGTGATGAACGGGCGCTTGCCGACGTCCTTCAGGATCGCGAGCACGTCAAACCACTTGTCAAACCACAAATACGTCGTGAAGTGCAGCGTCGCGTAAAAGAACGCGAACAGTCCGATCATCCGGCGAAACCGCAGCAACGCGGACACGCCCGTCGCACGCCGAAGCGGCGTGACGGCCAGCGTCACGCACAGCATCACCAGCGTCCAGAGACCAGTCGAGCGAGTGATGAATTCGATCGGGTTCGCGCCGAGCCGGTCGGTCAGCGCGAACAGCACGAGACGTGCGAGCGGATAAAGGCCGGCCGCGAAGGCGAGCACCTTGGCCGGCCCGAGCCAGCGCGGCGCGGCAGCTCGCTGCGCGCCGCCGGTCCGGGATGAGGCGCCGGCGGCGGCCGAGCGCGGACGGCGCGCTCGCTCCGGCGTCAGCGTCGAAGGAGGCATGTCGTTTCTCACCGCGCCTCTCAAAAGTTCTTCTTCAGGTCCATGCCCTGATACATCGATGCGACGAGATCGCCGTAGCCGTTGAACATCAGGGTCTTGCGCTTCGGCGTGAAAAAGCCGTCCTCGCCGATCCGGCGTTCGGTGGCCTGGCTCCAGCGCGGGTGATCGACGTTCGGGTTCACGTTCGAATAGAAGCCGTATTCGTTCGACGCGTACGTGTTCCAGCTGGTCTTCGGCTGCTTGTCGACGAAGCGAATCTTCACCAGCGACTTCGCACTTTTGAAACCGTACTTCCACGGCACCACGATTCGCACCGGTGCGCCGTTCTGGTTCGGCAGCACCTGTCCGTAGACGCCCATCGTCAACAGCGTCAGCGGGTTCATCGCCTCGTCCATCCGCAGGCCTTCCGAATACGGCCAATCGAGCACCGGCGTCGACAGCCCCGGCATCTGCGACGGATCAGCGAGCGTGATGAACTGTACGTATTTCGCGTTGCCGGTCGGCTGCACGCGCTTGACCAGTTCGGCGAACGGCACGCCGATCCACGGAATCACCATCGACCAGCCCTCCACGCAGCGCAGCCGGTACACGCGCTCCTCGAGCGGCGCGAGCTTCAGCAGTTCGTCGAGATCGAACACCTTCGGGTGCAGCACCTCGCCCTCGACGCTCACGCGCCACGGTCGCGGCCGCAGCGTGCCGGCGTTCTGCGCCGGGTCGCCCTTGTCGGTGCCGAATTCGTAGAAGTTGTTGTACGACGTGATGTCCTTGAACGGCGTCACCTTGTCGACCGCGACGAATTTCGCGTTGGTTTTGGCCGCGAGCTTGACAGCCCGCGCGTCGGGCGACGCATACGCGGCGAATGCCGCGCCGCTGCCGCCGAGCAATCCGCCCGCCGCAGCAAGGCCCGCGGCCTGCAATAGGCGCCGCCGGTTCTCGAACACCGCGCGCGGCGTAATCTCGCTCTGTGCGATATCACCGCCCGTCAGGGCGGTGCGCAAAGGGGTTTTGATCCACATCGTGCTGCTCCTCGTGCATGCGCGGCCCGCACGCTTCATCAGCGTTCGACCCGGCCGATCGGGCGCCGTTCGACACCCCGGCCTCGCTCGCGCGTTACAAAAGAAAACCGCCGGGCACGCAGTGCGCCGGCGGTCGTTTGTCGGACCCGCGTCGGAAATCTTACAGCTTGCCGTAGCTATGCAGCCCGGACAGGAACATGTTGACGCCCAGGAACGCAAACGTCGTCACGAGCAGGCCCGTCAGCGCCCACCATGCGGCGACCGCGCCGCGCAGCCCCTTCATCAGGCGCATGTGCAGCCACGCCGCATAGTTGAGCCACACGATCAGCGCCCAGGTTTCCTTCGGGTCCCAGCTCCAGTAGCCGCCCCATGCTTCCGCAGCCCAAAGTGCGCCGAGGATCGTCGCGATCGTGAAAAACGCGAAACCGACCGCGATCGACTTGTACATCACGTCGTCGAGCACTTCGAGTGCCGGCAGGCGATCCGCGAGCACGCCACGCTCCTTCATCAGGTACGCGACCGACACCATCGCCGATAGCGCGAAGCTGCCGTAGCCGATGAAGTTCGCGGGCACGTGGATCTTCATCCACCAGCTTTGCAGCGCCGGCACGAGCGGCTGGATCTGCTGCGCGTCGCGCGCGACCGAGTACCACATCAGGAAGCCGACGGCCGCGCTGATGACGAGCAGCACGAACGCGCCGAGCGCACGCGTGCCGTAGTGGCCTTCGTAATACAGATACAGCAGCGCGGTGATGAGGCTGAACAGCACGAACACTTCATACAGGTTCGACACGGGAATATGCCCGACGTCGGCACCGATCAGGTACGACTCGTACCAGCGCACCATCAGGCCCGTGAAGCCCATCAGCACGGCGACCCACGTGAGCTTCTGGCCGATTGCGGAGCCCGACTCCGAGCGCGCGAGCAAGCCGATCCAGTAAAAGATCGTCGCGAGCACGAACAGCGCGCTCATCCACAGGATCGCCGACTGGCTCGACAGGAAGTACTTGAGGAAGAACGCCGAATCGGCGCGCGCGAGATCCCCCTGGTAGATCTGGATCGACAGCAGCGACAGCGCCGCGATCGCCGCCATCATCAGCCGCGCGGGCTTCCAGCGCCAGCCGAGCGCGACGAGCGCCGGCACCGTGCCAATCATCACCGCCTTGTCGTAGTAATTCATGTGCTCGTTGTAGTGCACGAGCGCATAGCCCGCGCCTACCACGAGCGCGAGCGCAAACAGCCAGTCGATGACGGACAGGCGGGCGAGGAACGGACGGTCGTCGAATAACGGCGCCGGATTCGGGGCCTTGGCCGGCCCCGGTCGGGAAGAGGAAACTTGAGTGAGATCCATGATGTTACCGGGTGGAATTCTCGGAATCGGAACCGCCGCCGGCAGGCGGGCGGGCAGCCGCGGCCGCACCGGCAGGCGCTGCATCGCGAGGTGCGGCGCCCAACGCTGCGCCGGCCGCGTCGCGCGTCTGCACGAATTCTTTCTCGAAATCGAAGGTCTTGCGGGCCGTGGACATCGCCATCACCACATCGACGCCCGAGCCGGCATCCTTGAGCCAGAACCACAGGCGCCGCTCGCGCACGTAGAACATCGAGAAGATGCCGGCGACCAACAGCAGGCTGCCAAGATACACCAGATTCTTGCCGGGCGCGCGCGTCAGCTGAAATACCGAAGCTTGCACCTGCTTGAACGAATCAAGCTGCAGATAGACCGGCGATCCATACAGAAAGCTATCGGATAGCGCATTGATCGCATTCTGCACAAAGCGGATCGTGTCGGCGCCTTGCTGCGCGGCCGGCTCGCCGGCGCGCTCGCGCGCGATCTGCCAGACCTCCCACATCGAGCCTTCGAGCATACGCAGCAGCAGGCTCGCGGCCTTTTCCTGCTCGGCCTTGGGCACCGAGCGGTCGATGAACGTCGCCACAGCCTGGAAGCCGCCGATCGGTTGCCCGTCGACGCCACGCCCCACGCTGTCGTCGCTCGCCGCAAACAGGGTCAGCACCTTGAACGCGCTGTCCTGAAGGCGGCTGCGCAGCGCCGCTTCGGTGTTCGGCAACGAACGCTGCGCGAAGCGCGCTGCGGCATCGGCGCGCACCGCCGGATCCTCGAGCGCGGCGCGCAAGCGCATCCATTCGCCGATCGAATCCTGGCTGTCCGCCGGAATCCGCATGTAGCGGAACGGATCGTTCGGGCTCGCACGCACGCCGGCGAGGAACACGCGCGCGCCGCCCATGTCGACCGGCAGCATGTAGTTGTTGAATTCGCGCGCCTGGCCGTCCTTGCCGCGAATCTTGTACTGCACGGACGAGCCGATATTGTGAAGCTGCATCGGCTTCGACGTCTTCGCGCCCGAACCGAGCCGCTCGTCGAACGCTTCCTTCAGCGACTCCGTCTTCGCGACGCCCCGCACGTCGGGCTTGCCGTTCGCGTCGGCCATGTTTTCGACGTTGATCGCGCGGAAATCCGAGAACTCGATCGTGTCGCCGTCCGCGCCTGGCATCTGCAGCGGCGCGGAGCTGCCGATCGTGCCCTTCACCGCGAACGTCTTCGCGTTGCCGCCCGTCATCGGGTAGGCCGTCATCTCCATTTGCGAGCCGCCGTCCTGGAAGCTCGACTGGTAGATCGACACGCCCTTGTACGTGAACGGCTTGTTGACTTCGACGCGCGCCGGAATCTTCTGCCCCGTTTCGCGATCGATCACGACGATGTCGCTCGCAAACAGCTTCGGCATCCCGGTCGTGTAGTAGTCGACGATGAACTTGTTCAGCTGGATCGAGAACGGCAGATCCTGGATCAGCGAACCGCTCGGCTGGTTCAGGATCGCGGTCGACACGAACTGGCCCTCCGGCACCCACGCATAGCCGCGGAACGTCGGATTCGACGCGGAAAGGCGATGGTCGGGCGAGATCTCGCTGATCGTCGCGCTCGTGTTGACCGGGCTCTTGCCGAACATCCACATCTGGAATTTGATCGGCAGGTTGCTGTCGAGCAGGCCGCCGACGCAGATCACCACGATCGCAAGGTGCGCGGAAATGTAGCCCCACTTCGTCAGCGCGCCGCGCTTCGCGGAAATCAGCGTCGCGCCGTCGGTTTCGCGCACGACGTGCTTGTAGCCGGCCTTGCCGACGAACGCGGCAAGCGTGGCCGCGACACTCGCACGCGTGCCCGGCGCCGTGTATTCCGCCTTGTGGTGGAACGCGCGCAGGCTGCCTTCGCGAACCTTGTCCTTCCAGCTTTTCGCGTCCGCGAGCATCTTCGGCGCATTGCGGACCACGCACAGCGAGATCGACACGACGAGGAAGATCAGGATCAGCATGAACCACCACGCGCTGTACACGTTGTACAGGCCCAGCGACCGGAAGATGTCCGCCCAGAACGGGCCGAACTGGTTCACGTAGTTCGGATACGGGTCGTCCTGCGTCAGGACCGTACCGACGATGCTCGCGATCGACAGCACCACCAGCAGCGCGATCGCGAAGCGCATCGAACTCACCAGCTCGATCGCGCGCTTGGACACACTCTGACCCGACTTCGACTGCAACCCCGACGTGGTAACGCTCATTCAAACTCCAACTGACAACAAAAAAGGGCAAGGCGGCCGCAATCACGCGGCGCCCCACCCTTTTCTTGTTCTGACTCCGGCCGCGTTACGCGCGGCCGGTCATTTCATTCGCGACGATCCATTCAACGCAGCCCGGCGATGTAATCCGCGACGGCCTTGATCTCGGTGTCCGACAGGCGCGAAGCGATCTGATGCATCGCCTCGTTGTTGTTACGCGCACCGGCCCCTTGCTGAAACGCGTTCAATTGCGCGACCGTGTAATCCGCCCATTGCCCCGACAGGCGCGGATACTGCACCGGCATTCCCTGCCCCGTCGGCCCGTGGCAGCTCGCGCAGGCCGGTACGCCCTTCTCCGCGATGCCGCCGCGATAGATCTTCTGGCCGATCGGCACGGTCGCCGCATCGCGTGCGGTGCCGAGCTTCGTCGTCTGCGATCCGTAGTACGCGGCGACGTTGCGCATGTCGTCCGCGCTCAATGCGCTCGCGAACCCCACCATCACCGGATTGGTCCGCGCCGGCCCCTTCGCACCCGGCTGGGCCTTGAAGTCGTTCAACTGCTTGACCAAGTATTCGGGATGCTGGCCGGCGAGCTTCGGAAAACTGCCCGACGCACTGTTGCCGTCGGCGCCGTGACACGACGCGCACACCTGCGCGGCAATCGCCTTGCCGCGGTCCAGATCCGGCTTCTTTGCCGCCTCCGCCGCGTTTGCCTCCGCTACGAAACCTACGAACCCTGCTGCAACCTGAAGCACCATCAGAGACTTGCACAGTCGATTCATTCGCACACCCTGTTTCGTCTTGTGGGAATTTGAGGTTCTGCAAAAAACGACGTCGACCAGTCTACCGCAGAAGCTGCATAAAAGCGTGAGGCACGCGCCCGCAGCCCGTCGGCAAAACCGGCGTATTGTACAATATCGTGCTGAAAGCTCCCGCGCCTATCGGGGCTACCCCGCCTCCACCAAGCGGCTCGCGCCGCCCGTCCCACCGGTTTCCCATGGCCTTTTTGCTCCATCAAGCCCGCTTCTACACGACCGTCAATCATTTGCGCGACCTGCCGCCGACGGTCCAGCCGGAAATCGCGTTCGCGGGCCGCTCGAATGCCGGCAAATCGACGGCGATCAACGTGCTGTGCAATCAGAAGCGGCTCGCGTTCGCGTCGAAAACGCCCGGCCGCACGCAGCATATCAACTACTTTTCGATCGGCCCGGCCGCCGAGCCGGTCGCGAACCTCGTCGACCTGCCCGGCTACGGTTATGCGGAAGTGCCGGGGGCCGCGAAGGCCCACTGGGAAATGCTGCTGTCGTCCTACCTCGCGACGCGCTCACAACTGTGCGGCCTGATCCTGATGATGGACTCGCGCCGTCCGCTGACCGATCTCGATCGCCGGATGATCGAGTGGTTCGCGCCGACCGGCAAGCCCATTCACACGCTGCTGACGAAGTGCGACAAATTGACGCGGCAAGAGAGCATCAACGCGCTTCGGAACACGCAAAAGGGGCTCGACGCGTACCGCGATCAGGGCGTGAAGGGCAAGCTGACGGTCCAGCTGTTCTCGGCGCTGAAGCGCACGGGGCTCGACGAGGCGCACGCGCTGATCGAGAGCTGGGTGCGGCCGTCCGTCGCCGACGAAAAAAGCGAGCCTGTAGCAAAATGAGGGGGCAACGCGCGACCCGGATCGGCCGTGCGCACCTGACGGCACCTGCGGATTCCCCCGGCTCATAAAAAAACCCGCCGTTGAACGGCGGGTCAAACAGCCTAATCGAATAACGACAGGCACCCGCTCAGGGAGGAGAAGCGGGGAGCTGCACGCGACGCGCGCCGCTCGATCGCTATCATATACCAACGATCTCGAAAATGACCTAAGGGTTCCGTAAGGCCCTTCTTGCCCTGATTTCTGCCAAATCGCCATGAGCTTCCATCCGCTTCATCGTCCGCGCCGGATGCGCCGCGACGACTTCTCCCGGCGCCTGATGCGCGAAAACCGCCTGACCACCGACGATCTGATCTACCCGGTATTCGTCGTCGACGGCACGAATGAACGCCAGAGCGTGCCGTCGATGCCCGGCGTCGAGCGCGTGTCGGTGGATCTGCTGATGCACGTCGCCGAGCAATGCGTCGAACTCGGCGTGCCGGTGTTGTCGCTGTTCCCGGCCATCGAGCCGTCGCTGAAGACGCCCGATGGGCGCGAAGCAGCCAACCCCGACGGCCTGATTCCGCGCGCGGTGCGCGAGCTGAAAAAGCACTTCCCCGAACTCGGCGTGCTGACCGACGTCGCACTCGATCCGTACACGAGCCACGGCCAGGATGGCGTGCTCGACGAAAACGGCTACGTGATCAACGACGACACGATCGAGATCCTGGTTGACCAGGCACGCGCGCAGGCGGAAGCCGGCGTCGACATCGTCGCGCCGTCGGACATGATGGACGGCCGCATCGGTGCGGTACGCGAAATGCTCGAAAGCGATGGCCACATCCATACGCGGATCATGGCTTACTCGGCGAAGTTCGCGTCGGCGTTCTACGGTCCGTTCCGCGATGCGGTGGGTTCGGCGTCGAACCTGGGCAAGGGCAACAAGATGACCTATCAGATGGATCCGGCGAACAGCGACGAAGCGCTGCGCGAAGTGCGCCTCGACATCGACGAAGGCGCCGACATGGTGATGGTCAAGCCGGGCATGCCGTATCTCGACATCGTGCGCCGCGTGAAGGACGAGTTCCGCTTCCCGACCTACGTGTACCAGGTGAGCGGCGAATACGCGATGCTGAAGGCCGCCGCGATGAACGGCTGGCTGGATCACGACAAGGTCGTGCTCGAATCGCTGCTCGCGTTCAAGCGCGCCGGGGCCGATGGCGTGCTCACGTACTTCGCGCTCGATGCCGCGCGTCTGCTGAAGGCTCAGCGCTAAGCCGCGCAACTGCCGGCATCAAGAAAAACGGCGGGACACTTCGGTGTCCCGCCGTTTTTTACATGAAGTCGATGCAGCCGCGGCTGACGCGCACGCGAATGGTCGTCAAACCGTCGGCACCGCCGCCCGATCGAGGCTGCGCAGGAACGTCTCGGCGGCCTGATAGCCGACCACGCGGCCGATCTCGTTGCCGTTGCGATCGAAGAAGATGATCCCCGGCGGTCCAAAAAGATTGAAGCGTTTGAGCAGCGCCTGATCGTCCGCGTTGTTCGCGGTGACGTCCGCACGCACGAGGTGAAGCTGCGCGAGCCGAGCCTGCACGCGCGAGTCGGTAAACGTCAGATGCTCCATCTCCTTGCAACTTACGCACCAGTCCGCATAGAAATCGAGCATCACGGGCCGCGCGGACGTCTTCAGCAACGTGTCCAGTTCGCCGCTGGAACGCACCGGCGCAAACGCGGGGCCGCCCTGCGCGGACGGCGCGCCGTCGACTGATGCAGCGCCCGACGCAACCGTGCGTGCCGCGAGGACGGCCAGCGGCTTGACCGGGTCGTCGGACCCCGCGGCGAGCCCGACGAGCAGCGTCGCCGCCCAGATCGCGAGCGCGGCGCCGAGGCCGCGGCCGAGGCGGCGCCAGATCGACGCGACGCCCGCATGCGGGGTGAACAGGCCGAGCGCCGCGGCCGCGACGAGCAGCCACAACGCGGCGAGCACCATCTTCAGACCGCCCGCGAGCACCGGCCACACAATCCACAGTGCGGCGGCAAGCAGCACGATCCCGAAGAACACCTTCACACCGTCCATCCATGCGCCGGCGCGCGGCAGGACCGTGCCCGCGCCGACGCCGACGACGAGCAGCGGCACGCCGAGCCCGAGGCCCATCGCAAACAGCGCGGCACCGCCGAGCAGCGCATTGCCGGTGTGCGCGATGAACGCGAGCACCGCAAATAGCGGCGCCGTCATGCATGCGCCGACGACGAGCGCCGACAACGCACCCATCGCGGCGACCGCGGCGAAGTGGCCACCCTGACGCGCTCGCGACGCTTCGGCCGCGCCGTTCTGCCAGCGCTCGGGCAGCGCGATGTCCTTCCCCGAGATCAGCGCTATCGCGAACGCGGTGAGCAGCACGCCGAACGCGCCGAGCACCCACGGGTTCTGCAGCCATGCGCCGAGGCTCTGGCCGACCAGCGCCGCCGCGATGCCGAGTACCGTATAGACGAGCGCCATGCCGACCACATACGTGAGCGACAGCGCAAAGCCGCGCGCATGCGTCGCGCGCGTGCCCTGGCCGATGATGATCGCCGACACGATCGGAATCATCGGATACGAACACGGCAGCAGACTCAGCACGACGCCGGCGACGAAATACAGCGCGACGATCGTGAAGAAGCCGTGCCCCTCGAGCAGCGACTGCGCGAAATCCGCGCTCGTCACCTTGTCGAACCAGTTGCCCGAAGCGGCTGCGCCGGCGGCCGCCGTGGGCGCGCCCAGCGCCGCACCGTCGACCTTCACGACGTGTTCGGCAGGCGGATAGCAGATGCCTTCGTCCGCGCAGCCCTGCGACGTGACCGCGAGCTCGAACGGCCCCGCTGCCTGCTTGACCGGCACGCGGATCACGACCTCGTCGCGATAGGTTTCGACTTCCTTCTGGAACGTCTGGTCGAACTTCACGTGACCGGCAGGAAATTGGGGATCGCCGAGCGTGGCCTGACCACTCTTCACCGCGAACGCAAACCGCTCGCGGTAAAGGTAATAGCCGTTCGCGACCTTGAAACGGACGTCCACCTGCCCCGGCGATTCGGTCGCGCTGAACTTGAACGCGACCGACGGATCGAGAAAATCGTCGGCCGCGCGCGCGACCGACAGTCCGCCCACGCCCAGCACGAACATGAACGACAACAGGACTGCGAGGACCCGCAGCGCGTGCACACGCACGGAAAGCGCCATACCGTTAAACATGAAATAGACGTTGAGTTTCGCTGGTCACCCACTGGCCGTACGCGGCCGACGCAGTCGTCTGCCACGAGAGGATTTCCGGTGTCTCGTAAGGATGATGCGCGAGAATAAATCGCTCCAGTTCGAGCGCGCGCACGGGGCTCGTCTTGAACAGCAACTGGATCTCGTCGGCCGTTTCGACCTTGCCCTGCCAGTGATAGCGCGACTTGATCGCCCCGAGTTCCGACACGCATGCGGCAAGACGCGCATCAAGCGCGCCGTTGACCAGTGCCTGGGCCGTCGCCGCATCGGGCACCGTCGTCAGCATCAGCACCACAACCATACGCGTTCCCCGACTGATTTACCGGCTTCCGGCCGACGCGGAACATCCACGCCGGTCGCCCCGTATCGTAGCGCAGCCTGTGCGACTCTGCCGGCTTCGCAGACACCGCAGCGCGTTGAGCCGGGATGCCGCGACGGGATTCGCTTCGTCTGCGGCAATCGGCCGCATCGAATCTCAAAAACAAAAAGGGCCAAGCATTCGCTCAGCCCTTTCCGGTTACTGCCACGCACCTGAAACTTATTCAGCTTCTTGCACGTTTTCCGTTTCGTCGACTTCCGGACGATCCAGCAGCTCGACGAGTGCCATCGGTGCGTTGTCGCCGACGCGGAAGCCGAACTTCAGCACGCGCAGGTAGCCGCCCGGACGGTTCGCGAAACGCGGACCGAGCACGTCGAACAGCTTCGCGACCGAGTCGCGATCGCGCAGGCGGTTGAATGCCAGGCGACGGTTTGCCAGCGACGGCTTCTTGCCGAGCGTGATCAGCGGCTCGACGACTTTACGGAGTTCCTTCGCCTTCGGCAGCGTCGTCTTGATGACTTCGTGCTCGATCAGCGAGTTGGACATGTTACGGAGCATAGCCAGACGGTGGCTGCTCGTGCGGTTCAGTTTCCGCAGACCATGACGATGGCGCATTTCAGTTTCCTTGATTCGAAGTTTTGATCCAGCTCTTCTATCGCACCCTCGAGGGCGCACGGGCCGGTAACGAAAAAAAGCAAGATGCGGATTTTAAAGGAAAATCCGCATCTTTGCCAACTACCGCTATAGCGACGCTACAGACGGGCTTACTTGTCGAGACCAGCCGGCGGCCAGTTTTCGAGCTTCATGCCCAGCGTGAGACCGCGCGAAGCGAGCACTTCCTTGATCTCGTTGAGCGACTTGCGACCGAGGTTCGGCGTCTTCAGCAGCTCGTTTTCCGTGCGCTGGATCAGGTCGCCGATGTAGTAGATGTTCTCGGCCTTCAGGCAGTTCGCCGAACGAACCGTCAGCTCGAGATCGTCCACCGGACGCAGCAGGATCGGATCGATCTGCGGTGCACGCGACGGTGCCTCGGCAGCCGTTTCCGTGCCTTCCAGCGCCGCGAATACGGACAGCTGGTCGACCAGGATGCGGGCCGACTGACGGATCGCCTCTTCCGGGGTGATCACGCCGCTCGTCTCGATGTTCATCACGAGCTTGTCGAGGTCGGTACGCTGCTCGACACGTGCGCTTTCGACTGCGTAGCTCACGCGGCGAACCGGCGAGAACGATGCGTCGAGGACGATGCGGCCGATGATCTTGGCCGTGTCTTCGCCGTAGCGACGGACGTTGCCCGGCACGTAGCCGCGACCCTTCTCGATCTTGATCTGAACGTCGAGCTTGCCGCCCTTCGACAGGTGTGCGATCACGTGATTCGGGTTGATGACTTCGCAATCGTGCGCCAGCTCGATATCGCCGGCCGTGACGACGCCTTCGCCTTCCTTGCGCAGGGTCACCGTCACTTCGTCACGGTTGTGCAGCTTGAACACCACACCCTTCAGGTTCAGCAGCAGGTTGACGACGTCCTCTTGCACGCCATCAAGCGTCGAGTACTCGTGCACCACGCCCGCGATCGTCACTTCGGTCGGCGCGTAGCCAACCATCGACGACAGCAGCACGCGGCGAAGCGCATTGCCCAAGGTGTGGCCGTAACCGCGTTCGAACGGTTCCATGACCACCCTCGCGTGGTTCTCGCCAAGCGATTCCACGGCGATGATCTTGGGTTTCAGCAAACTGGTTTGCATGGGCTTTCCTTTTCAATACCCTCGGCTCGTTACACCGATAAGGCTGACCGGTAACAACCAGAAAATAAACAGCCGAGGCCCCTCCTTGCATGACGCAATCGGGATACCTCGGCCGTCAATCGGATTAACGCGAATACAATTCGACGATCAGGCTTTCGTTGATGTCGCCTGCGATGTCAGCGCGTTCCGGCATTTGCTTGAACGTGCCTTCGAACTTCTTCGCATCGACTGCAACCCAGCTCGGCATGCCGCCTTGCTCGGCCAGCGACAGCGCTTCGATGATACGCGCCTGCTTCTTCGCCTTTTCGCGGATCGCGATGACGTCGCCAGCCTTCACTTGCTGCGACGGCACGTTCGCGACGACGCCGTTCACGGTGATCGACTTGTGGCTCACCAGCTGACGCGCTTCAGCGCGGGTCGAGCCGAAGCCCATGCGATACACGACGTTGTCGAGGCGCGACTCGAGCAGTTGCAGCAGGTTTTCACCCGTGTTGCCCTTGCGACGGTCGGCTTCAGCGAAGTAGCGGCGGAACTGACGCTCCAGCACGCCGTAAATACGCTTGACCTTCTGCTTTTCGCGCAGCTGCGTACCATAGTCGGACGTACGTGCGCCCGAGGTACGGCCGTGCTGGCCCGGCTTGCTGTCGAGCTTGCACTTGTCGGCGAGCGAGCGGCGCGCGCTCTTCAGGAACAGGTCGGTGCCTTCACGGCGGGACAGCTTGGCCTTAGGGCCGATATAACGTGCCACTTTGCATTCCTTTATCAATCGGTCACGCGGATCGGAATCCGCGCTAGTTCGCGCCCTTTGGGGCGAACGGTGGGCTTAGTCAATCAAAAAAGCAACGCCCGTCGACGCGGCGCGGCGACAGGCAATGCGCCAGCACGAACGTGCCAGCAACATCCTTAGATACGACGGCGCTTCGGCGGACGGCAGCCGTTGTGCGGAATCGGGGTGACGTCCGAAATCGCGGTGATCTTGATGCCGAGGCCATGCAGTGCACGCACTGCCGACTCACGGCCCGGGCCCGGGCCCTTGATCCGCACTTCCAGATTCTTCACGCCGTATTCCATCGCGACGCGACCGGCCGACTCAGCAGCAACCTGAGCAGCGAACGGCGTCGACTTGCGCGAGCCCTTGAAGCCCTGGCCGCCGGACGTCGCCCATGCCAGCGCATTGCCCTGGCGATCGGTGATCGTGATGATCGTGTTGTTGAACGACGCGTGAACGTGAACCACGCCTTCAGCGACGTTCTTCTTAACCTTCTTGCGAACGCGTTGCGCCGCGGTGTTCGAAGCCTTAGCCATTACGTTTTCCTGTAACTGTCAGTTCCGCTTACTTCTTCAGCGCTTGCGCTGCACGACGCGGACCCTTGCGGGTACGTGCGTTCGTACGCGTACGCTGACCGCGCATCGGCAGGCCCTTGCGATGACGAACACCACGGTAGCAACCGAGGTCCATCAGGCGCTTGATGTTCATCGTCACTTCACGGCGCAGGTCGCCTTCGACGATGAACTTGCCCACTTCTTCACGCAGCTTTTCGAGGTCTGCGTCGGTCAGGTCCTTGACCTTCTTCGAGAATTCCACGCCAGCTGCCGTGCAGATGCTGCGCGAGCGCGTGCGGCCGATACCGAAGATTGCCGTCAGGCCGATCTCGGTATGCTGGTGATTCGGGATGTTAACCCCTGCGATACGAGCCATTGTTTTTCCTCAAACAAAAAGCGCAAACAAACGCGCGGTCAGCCTTGGCGCTGCTTGTGGCGCGGATCCGAGCTGCAGATCACGCGAACGACGCCTTTGCGCTTGATGATCTTGCAATTGCGGCAAATGCGCTTAACCGATGCCATCACTTTCATGATAATACCCTTTTTTCCAAATCACTTCGCCCGGAACACGATCCGCGCACGAGACAGATCGTAAGGCGTCAATTCAACCGTCACCTTGTCGCCCGGCAGGATGCGGATGTAGTGCATCCGCATCTTCCCGGAGATATGCCCCAACACGACATGGCCGTTTTCCAGCTTCACACGGAAGGTCGCATTCGGGAGGTTTTCGATCACCTCACCCTGCATCTGGATTACATCGTCTTTGGCCATAGTCCTTAATTAACGCATTGGGATGTTGCCGCCCTTGAAGTTTGCCTTCTTGAGCAGCGACTCATACTGTTGCGACATAACGTACGACTGCACCTGCGCCATGAAGTCCATCGTGACGACGACAATGATCAGCAGCGACGTTCCACCAAAATAAAACGGCACGTTCCAGCGCAGCACCAGGAATTCCGGCAGCAGACACACGAAGACGATGTAGATCGCACCAGCCAGCGTCAGACGCGTGAGGATGCGGTCGATATATCGCGCGGTCTGATCGCCCGGACGGATGCCCGGAACAAACGCGCCGCTCTTCTTCAGGTTGTCCGCGGTTTCCCTGCTGTTGAACACCAGTGCGGTGTAGAAGAAGCAGAAAAACACGATCGCCAGCGTGTACAGCAGCACATAGACCGGCTGGCCCGGCTTCAGCGCCTCCGCGACGTTATGCAACGTGTTGGAGATCCAGCCTCCCGACGGCTGACCCGTGCTGAACCAGCCGAGGATCGTGGCCGGGAACAGGATGATCGACGACGCGAAGATCGGCGGAATCACACCCGACATGTTCAGCTTCAGCGGCAAGTGCGACGACTGTCCACCGTAGATCTTGTTGCCGACCTGGCGCTTCGCGTAGTTCACGAGGATCTTGCGCTGACCGCGTTCGATGAACACGACCAGGTAAGTCACCGCGGCGATCAGAACGACGATGATGATCGCCGAAATGATGCTCATCGAACCCGTACGCACCAGCTCGAACAGCCCACCGACGGCATTCGGGAACCCTGCTGCGATCCCGCCGAAGATGATGATCGAGATGCCGTTGCCCAGACCGCGCTCGGTGATCTGCTCACCCAGCCACATCAGGAACATCGTGCCGGTAACCAGCGTCACGACCGTCGTCAGCCGGAACAGCATGCCGGGGTCGATCACGAGCCCCGGCTGGTTTTCCAGCGCGGCCGCGATACCGAACGCCTGGAAGGTCGCGAGCACCACGGTGAAATACCGCGTGTACTGCGTGATCTTCCGTTGCCCTGCCTGCCCTTCCTTCTTCAGCGCCTCGAGTTGCGGCGATACGATCGCCAGCAGCTGCATGATGATCGACGCCGAGATGTACGGCATGATCCCCAGCGCAAAGATCGTGAAGCGGGAAAGCGCGCCGCCCGAGAACATGTTGAACATGCCCAGGATGCCGCCCGCCTGGCTCTGGAACAGCTTCGCCAGTTGATCCGGATCGATGCCCGGCACGGGGATGTGCGCGCCGATGCGATAGACGATCAGCGCCAGGAGCAGGAACATCGCTCGCCGGCGCAGATCGCCGAATTTCGCCGTGCTTCGACCGGGTTTTGCAAGACTCGGGCTGTTAGCCAAGTACCTTCTCCGATGAATGCAAGTAACGACGCGCTACGCGTGTCACTCGGCGAACGAACCGCCAGCCGCTTCGATCGCAGCGCGCGCACCCTTGGTGGCACCGAGACCCTTCACGACGATCTTGCGCTTCAGTTCGCCCGTCGCGATGATCTTTGCGCTCTTCGTCAGCTCGCCGACCAGGCCGGCTTGCTTCAGTGCGAGCAGATCGATCTCGTCGACCGGCAGCTTCTCGAGGTCGCCCAGGCGCACTTCACCGACGAATTCCTTCGTCAGCGACGTGAAGCCGCGCTTCGGCAGACGACGTTGCAGCGGCATCTGACCGCCTTCGAAACCGACTTTGTGGAAGCCGCCCGAACGCGATTTCTGACCCTTGTGACCACGGCCAGCCGTCTTGCCGAGGCCCGAACCGATGCCACGGCCGACGCGACGCTTGGCGTGCTTTGCACCAGCGGCCGGCTTCAGGTTATTCAATTCCATATCAACTCCTTGATCCGTAGGGCCGCTTACGCGATGACCTTAACGAGGTACGAGACCTTGTTGATCATGCCGCGGACCGCCGGCGTATCCTGCAGCTCGCTCACCGAGTTGAGTCGGCGCAGGCCCAGGCCACGCACGGTCGCACGGTGCGATTCGCGGGTCCCGATCAGGCTCTTGACGAGCTGAACCTTGACAGTTTTTTCAGACATGGTGACCACCCGGGCTTAGCCCAAAATATCTTCGACGGACTTGCCGCGCTTCGCCGCGATGTCTGCCGGGGTCGACTGCTTGCGCAGACCGTCCAGCGTGGCGCGAACGAGGTTGTACGGGTTCGTCGAACCGTGGCTCTTCGCCACGACGTTCTGAACGCCCATCACGTCGAACACTGCGCGCATTGGGCCGCCGGCGATCACGCCCGTACCTGCCTTCGCCGGAGCGAGGAGGACAGCGGATGCGCCATGCTTGCCGTGCACTTCGTGCTGCAGCGTGCCGTTCTTGAGCGGCACCTTGAACATGTTGCGGCGAGCTTGTTCCATTGCCTTCTGGACAGCGACCGGCACTTCCTTCGCCTTGCCCTTGCCCATACCGATGCGGCCATCGCCGTCGCCAACCACGGTCAGTGCGGCGAAGCCGAGAATACGGCCACCCTTCACGACCTTGGTCACGCGGTTGACCGAAATCATCTTTTCGCGAAGGCCGTCGTCGCGCTCGTCAGCCTGAACTTTCGCTTGCATCTTTGCCATGACGAATTCCTTCCTTAGAACTTGAGCCCAGCTTCGCGAGCTGCCTCAGCCAGCGCCTTGACGCGGCCATGGTAGCGGAAGCCCGAGCGGTCGAAGGCGACGGATTCGATGCCGGCAGCCTTTGCCTTCTCGGCAATACGCTTGCCGATCAGCGTCGCGGCATTAACGTTGCCGCCCTTGCCCGACTTGTCGGCCAGTTCGGCGCGCACTTCTGCTTCGAGCGTCGACGCGCTGGCGAGCACCTTGGTGCCGCAGGGCGAGAACACTTGAGCGTAGATGTGCGTGTTCGTGCGATGCACGGCGAGACGCGCGACCTGCAGCTCAGCGATCTTGATACGCGTCTGGCGAGCGCGGCGCAGGCGAGATTGAGTCTTATCCATGATTGCGCACCCTTACTTCTTCTTCGTTTCTTTGAGGATCACAACCTCGTCGGAATAGCGCACGCCCTTGCCCTTGTACGGCTCCGGCGGACGGTAACCGCGGACTTCCGCAGCCACTTGACCGACTTGTTGCTTGTTGATCCCCTTGATCACGATTTCGGTTTGCGTCGGGGTTTCAGCCTTGACGCCTTCCGGCATCTGGTGCACCACCGGGTGCGAGAAACCCAGCGACAGGTTCAGCTTGTCGCCTTGCGCTTGCGCACGATAACCGACGCCAACCAGCGTCAGCTTGCGCTCGAAACCCTTGGTCACGCCGTGCACGGCATTCGCGATGATCGCGCGCATCGTGCCCGACAGTGCGTTTGCTTCGCGGCTTTCGTCGACCGGCGACAGATTCAGCGTGCCGTCGTTGTTCGCCACGTTCACGAGCGGATTGATCGCTTGCGTGATGGTGCCCAGCGGGCCCTTGACGGTGATCGCACCGTCGGCCAGCTTGACTTCCGCGCCTTGCAGCGCGATCGGGCTCTTACCTACTCGAGACATGTTTCTCTCTCCTCGGCTTTAAGCGACGTAGCAGATGACTTCGCCGCCGACGCCGGTAGCACGCGCCTTGCGGTCGGTCATCACGCCCTTCGGCGTCGACACGATTGCCACGCCCAGGCCATTCATGACCTGCGGAATGTCGTTACGGCCGCGGTACACGCGCAGACCAGGCTTCGACACGCGCTCGAGGCGTTCGATGACCGGGCGGCCTGCGTAGTACTTCAGCGCGATATTCAGTTCGGACTTCGCACCTTCCGCCTTGACGGCGAAATCGTCGATATAACCTTCGTCCTTCAGGACTTGCGCGATTGCAACCTTGACCTTCGACGAGGGCATCGCGACCGATACCTTCTCGACCATCTGCGCGTTGCGGATGCGAGTCAGCATATCGGCGATAGGATCACTCATGCTCATTTACGTTTCTCCTATTACCAGCTCGCCTTGGTCAGGCCAGGAATCTCGCCACGGAATGCGATTTCACGAATCTTGTTACGCGCGAGGCCGAATTTACGGAACGTGCCACGCGGACGGCCCGTGATCGCGCAGCGGTTACGCTGGCGGGTCGGGTTTGCGTTGCGGGGCAGTTGCTGCAGCTCAAGGCGTGCTTCGTAGCGCTCTTCTTCCGACTTGCTTTGGTCTTCGACGATCGCCTTCAGCGCTTCGCGCTTCGCTGCGAACTTCGCGACCAGGCGGGCGCGCTTCTTTTCACGTTCGATCAGTGCCAGTTTAGCCACGGTAACCTCAGTTTCTGAACGGGAACTTGAAGCTGGCGAGCAGAGCCTTTGCTTCGTCGTCGGTCTTCGCAGTCGTCGTGATGCTGATGTTCAGCCCACGCAGTGCGTCGATCTTGTCGTAGTCGATTTCGGGGAAAATGATCTGCTCTTTCACACCGATGTTGTAGTTGCCGCGGCCATCGAAAGCACGGCCCGACACACCGCGGAAGTCACGCACGCGGGGCAGGGCAACGGTCACGAAACGGTCGAGGAATTCGTACATCGCACGGCCGCGCAGCGTCACCATCGCGCCGATCGGGTAGCCCTGGCGGATCTTGAAGCCTGCGATTGCCTTGCGTGCCTTCGTGACGACCGGCTTCTGACCAGCGATCTTCGTGAGGTCGCCAACGGCGTTCTCGATGATCTTCTTGTCAGCGATCGCTTCGCCAAGACCCATGTTCAGCGTGATCTTGGTGATGCGCGGCACTTCCATGACCGACTTGTAACCGAACTTCTCGATCAGGCCGGGCACAACCTTTTCTTTGTAAAACTCTTGAAAACGAGCCATTTTTTACTCCGCTGCGTCAGGCGCTCAGTACGGCACCGGTCGTCTTCAGGAAGCGAACCTTCTTGCCTTCCTCGACCTTGATGCCAACACGCGACGCCTTGCCATTCGCGTCGACCAGTGCGACGTTCGAAATATGCAGGGGCATCGTCTTCGCTTCCACGCCGCCCGTCGTACCCTTCATCGGGTTCGGCTTCACATGCTTCTTGACGAGGTTGATACCTTCAACCGTCACATGTTCTGCACCGACAGCCAGCACGACGCCGCGCTTGCCCTTGTCCTTGCCAGTGACGACGATAACTTCGTCACCTTTGCGAATCTTGTTCATCGCGACTCCTTACAGCACTTCCGGCGCCAGCGAAACGATCTTCATGAATCGTTCGCTACGCAGCTCACGCGTCACCGGCCCGAAGATACGGGTGCCGATCGGCTCAAGCTTGTTGTTCAAAAGCACAGCGGCGTTGCCGTCGAACTTGATCAGCGAGCCGTCTTGACGGCGAACGCCCTTGGCGGTGCGGACCACCACGGCGTTGTAGATTTCGCCTTTCTTCACGCGCCCGCGCGGCGTTGCTTCTTTGACGGTCACCTTGATGATGTCGCCAATGCCGGCATAACGACGCTTCGAGCCGCCGAGCACCTTGATGCACATGACTTCACGCGCACCCGTGTTGTCGGCTACTTCGAGCCGAGATTCGGTCTGGATCATGGTTTGTCTTTCCCAACTTAATCCGGATGCACCACCATGATGCATTCGGTCAGTCTTGGTCCCGTCAGCCAATCGGCTGCTTGGGTTGGAACAGCAGCGACGGCAAACGAAACCCGCCATCGCAATTCGGTGAATCTTTCGGACAGGCTGGCGCCAGTCCGCTTCCCCCACCAACTTCGCCCGCGACGGGGCTCCCATAAAGAGGGAAGACCGGGATTATAACAAATAATCCCGGTCACGCAAGCAAAAACTTTGCGATTTCAAGCACTTCGTGGAGAAGTGCCTGTTACTGCCTACTGCTCTGCCCGCTTAGATGACGCGAGCTGCTTCGACGAGGCGCGACACCGTCCAGGCCTTCGTCTTCGAAACAGGACGGGTTTCCTGGATTTCGACGAGATCGCCTTCGTTGCAGGTGTTCGCTTCATCGTGCGCGTGGTACTTCTTCGAGCGCACGACGTACTTGCCGTAGATCGGGTGCTTGACGCGGTGCTCGATCAGCACGGTGACGGTCTTGTCCATCTTGTTGCTGACGACCCGACCGACCAGCGTCCGCTTCAGCGAGGTTTTCACGCTATCGTTCATTTCTGGTTCGCCTTCTGAGTCATGACGGTCCGCACACGTGCGATGTCGCGACGAACCTTCTTCAGCTGGCTCGTGTTCGTGAGCTGCTGGGTCGCGAGTTGCATGCGCAGGCCGAATTGCGCCTTCAGCAGGTCCGCCAGCTCCTTGTTGAGCGCGGCCTGGTCTTTCTGGAGAAGTTCGGAAGCCTTCATGTTTTCTCCTTAGGCGCCGAGCTGGCGCACGATGAACGTCGTCTTCAGCGGCAGCTTCGCTGCGGCCAGACGGAACGCTTCGCGTGCCAGTTCTTCGGATACGCCGTCCATTTCATAGAGCATCTTGCCCGGCTGGATTTCGGCGACGTAGTACTCCGGGTTACCCTTACCGTTACCCATACGCACTTCTGCCGGCTTTTGCGAAATCGGCTTGTCCGGGAAGATACGGATCCAGATACGGCCGCCACGCTTGATGTGACGCGTCATTGCACGACGCGCCGCTTCGATTTGACGTGCGGTCAAACGACCGCGACCGATCGCCTTCAGGCCGAATTCACCGAACGACACGGCGTTGCCGCGCGTCGCCTTGCCGGTGTTACGACCCTTCTGCTCTTTGCGATACTTCCTGCGTTTCGGTTGCAGCATCGTTATTCTCCAGTCTTGCCGTCTTCCGGCTTGCCGGCGCCACGGCGCGGTGCGCCACGACGAGCACCCGGAGCGCCGCCTTCGCCATCACGGCGCGGACGACGGTCGCCCGGACGCGCATTGCGACGCGGACGCTTGTCTTCGGCTACTTCTTCGACCACCGGCGCGTCGTTACGGCCGAGCGTGTCGCCCTTGTACACCCACACCTTGACACCGATGATCCCGTAGGTCGTCTTCGCTTCCGAAGTCGCGTAGTCGATGTCGGCACGCAGCGTATGAAGCGGCACGCGACCTTCGCGATACCACTCCGTACGCGCGATTTCGATACCGTTCAGACGGCCTGCGCTCATGATCTTGATGCCTTGGGCACCCAGACGCATCGCGTTCTGCATCGCACGCTTCATCGCGCGACGGAACATGATCCGGCGCTCGAGCTGTTGCGTGATCGAATCAGCGATCAGCTGAGCATCGGTTTCCGGCTTGCGGATCTCTTCGATGTTGACGTGAACCGGCACGCCCATGCGGCGTTGCAGTTCCGTCTTCAGCTGTTCGATATCCTCGCCCTTCTTGCCGATGACGACGCCCGGACGCGAGCTGTAAATCGTGATGCGCGCGTTCTTTGCCGGACGCTCGATGACGACCCGACCGACCGAAGCGTTCTTCAGCTTCTTCTTCAGGTATTCACGAACACCGATGTCTTCCTGCAGCATCGCCGCGAAATTGTTGTTGTTCGCGTACCAACGCGAAGCCCAATTGCGGCTGACAGCCAGGCGGAAGCCAGTCGGATGAATTTTCTGTCCCATCGTATGGCTCCTTAATTCCCGACCGTCACAGTGATGTGACAGGATTGCTTCTCGATGCGGTTACCGCGGCCCTTGGCGCGCGCGGTGAAACGCTTGAGCGATGCAGCCTTGTCGACGTAGATGCTCTTGATCTTGAGCTCGTCGATATCAGCGCCTTCGTTGTGCTCCGCATTCGCGATTGCCGACAGCACAACCTTCTTCACGATGCCAGCCGCCTTCTTCGGCGAGAACGTCAGAACGTTCAGCGCCTTGTCGACCGGCAAACCGCGGATCTGGTCAGCCACAAGGCGCGTTTTTTGCGCCGAGATGCGGGCACCGCGATGAATTGCTTTCACTTCCATCTTGATTGCCCCTTATTTCTTGGCCTTCTTGTCGGCCGCGTGACCCTTGAACGTACGGGTCAGTGCGAACTCGCCAAGCTTGTGGCCGACCATGTTTTCCGAGATGTACACCGGAACGTGTTGACGGCCGTTGTGAACAGCGATCGTCAGGCCGATGAAATCCGGCAGAATCGTCGAGCGACGCGACCAGGTCTTGATCGGCTTTTTGTCGCGCGAAGCTGCAGCCGCCTCAACTTTCTTCAGCAAATGGGCGTCGCAGAACGGACCTTTTTTTACAGAACGTGCCATTGCCTACTCCTTAACGCTTGTGACGGCGCTGGACGATCATCGTCGTCGTGCGCTTGTTGCTGCGGGTGCGGTAACCCTTAGCCGGCGTACCCCACGGGCTCACCGGGTCGCGACCTGCAGCCGTCTTGCCCTCACCACCACCGTGCGGGTGATCAACCGGGTTCATCGCAACGCCACGCACCGTCGGGCGGATACCGCGCCAGCGGTTCGCGCCGGCCTTGCCGATTTGGCGCAGGCTATGCTCTTCGTTGCCGACTTCACCGATCGTTGCACGGCACTCGATGTGCACGCGGCGGATTTCGCCCGAACGCAGACGAACCTGCGCGTAGACGCCTTCACGCGCCAGCAGCATGGCCGACGTGCCAGCCGAACGCGCCATTTGCGCGCCCTTGCCCGGCAGCATCTCGATGCAGTGGATCGTCGTACCGACCGGAATGTTGCGGATCGGCAGCGTGTTGCCTGCACGGATCGGCGCTTCCGAACCCGACATCAGCTGTTGGCCGACGGTCAGGCCCTTCGGGGCGATGATGTAGCGACGCTCGCCGTCTGCGTAGAGCACCAGCGCGATGTTCGCGCTGCGGTTCGGGTCGTACTCGAGACGCTCGACCTTTGCCGGGATGCCGTCCTTCGTGCGACGGAAATCGACGATACGGTAGTGATGCTTGTGACCACCGCCCTTGTGACGGGTGGTGATGCGACCGTTGTTGTTACGGCCGGCGGTCGAGCTCTGCGAATCGAGCAGTGCCGCGTACGGCTTGCCCTGGTGCAGGCTCTTGTTGACCACCTTGACCATCGCGCGGCGACCCGGCGAAGTCGGTTTAACTTTCACGATTGCCATGATTACTTGGCCTCCGCTTCAAAGTTGATTTCCTGGCCGGGCTTCAGGCAAACGTACGCCTTCTTCACGTCCTTGCGGCGGCCCATCGAACGGCCGAAGCGCTTTTGCTTGCCCTTCTGAACCAGCACGTTGACCGAATCAACTTCAACCTTGAACAGCAGCTCGACAGCCGCCTTCACTTCCTGCTTCGTGGCATCCGGTGCGACTTCGAACACGACTTGCTCGTTCTTGTCGGCAACCAGCGTCGCCTTTTCCGAGATCACCGGTGCGAGCAGGACCTGCATCAAACGATGATCGTTCTTGCGAATCTCGCTCATGACAGCAACTCCTCGATCTGGGCGACCGCAGCCTTCGTGACCAGCACTTTCTTGAAGTAGATCAGCGACAGCGGGTCAGCGTAGCGCGGCTCGACAATCGCCACGTGCGGCAGGTTGCGCGAAGCCAGGTACAGGTTCTCGTCGACCGTGTCCGTGATGATCAGAACGGAGTCGAGACCCATGGTCTTGAATTTGTCAGCCAGCAGCTTGGTCTTCGGCGCTTCGAGGACGATGTCTTCGACGACCGACAGACGGCCTTCACGGGCCAGCTGCGAGAAGATCGAGCAGAGACCTGCGCGATGCATCTTCTTGTTGACCTTGTGCGAGAAGTTTTCTTCCGGCGAGTTCGGGAAGATGCGACCACCGCCACGCCACAGCGGGCTCGACGACATACCGGCACGAGCACGGCGCGTACCCTTCTGACGCCACGGCTTCTTGGTGGTGTGCTTGACTTGCTCGCGGTCCTTCTGTGCGCGGTTACCCTGGCGAGCATTCGCCTGGTACGCGACGACGACCTGGTGGATCAGCGCTTCGTTGTAGTCACGACCGAACACGACGTCCGACGCGTTGACCACTGCACCTTCCTGACCATTTTCGTTCAGGAGCTTGAGTTCCATTATTTCGCCCCCTTGGTCTTGACGGCCGGCGTCACGAAAACCTTGCCGCCCTTCGCGCCCGGAATCGCGCCCTTGACGAGCAGCAGCTTGCGCTCTGCGTCGATACGAGCGATTTCGAGGTTCTGCACCGTCACCGTAACGTCACCGAGGTGACCCGTCATGCGCTTGCCCGGGAAAACGCGACCCGGATCCTGCGCCATACCGATCGAGCCCGGCACGTTGTGCGAGCGCGAGTTACCGTGCGTAGCACGGCCGGAGGAGAAGTTGTAACGCTTGATCGTACCGGCGTAGCCCTTACCGATCGACACGCCTTGCACGTCGACCTTCTGGCCTACTTCGAAAAGATCTGCACCGACCACGGCGCCATTCGACAGCTCGGCTGCCTTGGCCGCGTCAATGCGGAATTCCTTGAGGATTTCACCGGCTTCGACACCGGCTTTGGCGAGATGACCTGCCAGCGGCTTCGTCACGCGCGATGCGCGGCGGGAGCCGAATGCAACCTGCACGGCCGTGTAGCCGTCGGTTTCAACAGTCTTGATCTGCGTCACGCGGTTGTCCGACACGTCCAGCACGGTGACGGGAATCGAATCCCCTTCAGCCGTGAAGATACGGGTCATGCCAACCTTGCGACCTACGAGTCCAAGGCTCATCATTTTCTCCATTCCCGACTGCGATTGGTCGGGGCTGATTTACAAAATGCCGGGCACGCAAGGCCCAACTTTTTTACGCGAATACGCGAAAAGCCAAGCAGTATAGCCCGAGTTTTCGATTTCCGCAAGCAATACAAAGACTTAGCACCACCGAGCGGACCAGGCGGCGCCGAAAGCCTTACTGCAGCTTGATTTCCACGTCGACGCCAGCCGGCAGATCGAGCTTCATCAGCGCGTCGACCGTCTTGTCGGTCGGATCGACGATGTCCATCAGGCGCTGGTGGGTACGGATTTCGAGCTGATCGCGCGACGTCTTGTTGACGTGCGGCGAGCGCAGGATGTCAAAACGCTGAATGCGCGTCGGCAGCGGCACCGGGCCACGGACGATTGCGCCAGTCCGCTTCGCGGTATCGACGATTTCGGCAGCCGATTGATCGATCAGACGATAGTCGAAAGCCTTCAGGCGAATGCGGATTTTTTGTTGCTGCATGACGATTCCTTGAAAAGAGCGAGGCGATGTTGCATCGCCGGACACTAAAAGAACGCGAAACCTGTTGCCTGCGGGGAGCGAAGCGTCTGGTTCCGAACGGCACTTCCACTGCTAAGCCCGCGATTCTACACGAAAATTCGCCGCGGTGGCGGGCGTTTTTCGATGCCGCGGCCGGCGCCCCACAAAGAAAAACCGGGTGCCAGGTCAAACTGGACACCCGGTTTCGACGGTATGACTGCCTACCGTAGAATCGCGGACCCTGGAAGGGCCCGCGGATCGTCGATATTACTCGATGATCTTGGCGACGACGCCTGCGCCGACGGTACGGCCGCCTTCGCGGATTGCGAAGCGCAGACCTTCTTCCATCGCGATCGGCGCGATCAGCTTCACCGTGATCGACACGTTGTCGCCCGGCATCACCATTTCCTTGTCCTTCGGCAGCTCGATCGAACCCGTCACGTCCGTCGTACGGAAGTAGAACTGCGGACGGTAGTTGTTGAAGAACGGCGTGTGACGGCCGCCTTCGTCCTTGCTCAGCACGTACACTTCTGCCGTGAAGTGCGTGTGCGGCGTGATCGAACCCGGCTTCGCCAGAACCTGGCCGCGCTCCACGTCTTCACGCTTCGTGCCGCGCAGCAGGATACCGACGTTGTCGCCCGCCTGACCTTGGTCCAGCAGCTTGCGGAACATTTCAACGCCCGTGCAGGTCGTCTTCACCGTCGGCTTGATACCGACGATTTCGATTTCCTCGCCGACCTTGATGATGCCGCGCTCCACACGACCCGTCACCACCGTACCGCGGCCCGAGATCGAGAACACGTCTTCCACCGGCATCAGGAACGCGCCGTCAACCGCACGCTCCGGCGTCGGGATGTACGTGTCCAGTGCGTCTGCCAGGTTCATGATCGCCACTTCGCCCAGCTCGCCCGTGTCGCCTTCCAGCGCCAGCTTTGCCGAACCCTTCACGATCGGCGTGTCGTCGCCCGGGAAGTCGTACTTCGACAGCAGCTCGCGAACTTCCATCTCGACCAGCTCGAGCAGTTCAGCGTCGTCCACCATGTCGCACTTGTTCAGGAACACGATGATGTACGGAACGCCAACCTGACGCGCCAGCAGGATGTGCTCACGCGTTTGCGGCATCGGGCCGTCTGCTGCCGAGCACACCAGGATCGCGCCGTCCATCTGCGCCGCGCCCGTGATCATGTTCTTCACATAGTCAGCGTGGCCCGGGCAGTCGACGTGTGCGTAGTGGCGGTTTGCCGTTTCGTACTCGACGTGTGCCGTGTTGATCGTGATGCCGCGCGCCTTTTCTTCCGGTGCCGCGTCGATCTGGTCGTACGCCTTCGCTTCGCCGCCGAACTTCTTCGTCAGAACCGTCGTGATCGCTGCCGTCAGCGTCGTCTTGCCGTGGTCAACGTGACCAATCGTACCAACGTTGACGTGCGGCTTGGTCCGCTCAAACTTTTCTTTTGCCATGATTCTCTTCTTTCAAAAAATATCGGTTGATAGCTGAGATTTACTTCGACTTCGCGCTGATGATCGCTTCAGCAACGTTGCGCGGAGCTTCGGCGTAGTGCTTGAACTCCATCGTGTACGTTGCACGACCTTGCGTCAGCGAACGCAGCGACGTCGAGTAACCGAACATTTCCGACAGCGGCACTTCGGCGCGAACGATCTTGCCGCCGCCGACCATGTCTTCCATGCCCTGGACGATGCCGCGACGGCCCGACAGGTCGCCCATCACGTTGCCCATGTAGTCTTCCGGCGTCTCGACTTCGACAGCCATCATCGGCTCGAGGACGACCGGGTTCGCCTTGCGCATTGCTTCCTTGAACGCCATCGAACCGGCCATGCGGAACGCGTTTTCGTTCGAGTCAACGTCGTGGTACGAACCGAACGTCAGGTGAACCTTCACGTCGACGACCGGGAAGCCAGCCAGCACGCCCGACTTCAGCGTGTCCTGGATACCCTTGTCGACCGCCGGGATGTATTCACGCGGAATCACACCACCCTTGATCTCGTCGAAGAACTCGTAGCCCTTGCCCTGCTCGTTCGGCTCGAGCGTAATGACCGCGTGACCGTACTGGCCGCGACCACCCGACTGCTTGACGAACTTGCCGTCGACGTCCTTCGCCGTCGAGCGGATCGTTTCGCGGTACGCAACCTGCGGCTTGCCGACGGTCGCTTCCACGCCGAATTCACGCTTCATCCGGTCGACCAGAATTTCGAGGTGGAGCTCGCCCATGCCCGAAATGATGGTCTGGCCCGACTCTTCGTCGGTTTGCACTCGGAACGACGGGTCTTCCTGCGCGAGACGGTTCAGCGCGAGGCCCATCTTTTCCTGGTCGGCCTTCGTCTTCGGCTCGACGGCCTGCGAGATCACCGGCTCCGGGAACACCATGCGCTCGAGAACGATCGGGTTCGCCGGGTCGCACAGCGTGTCGCCCGTGGTTGCTTCCTTCAGGCCGACCGCTGCGGCGATGTCGCCTGCACGGACTTCCTTGATTTCTTCACGCTGGTTCGCGTGCATCTGCAGAATACGGCCGAGGCGTTCCTTCTTGCCCTTGGTCGAGTTCAGCAGCGTATCGCCCGAGTTGACGACGCCCGAGTACACACGGAAGAAGATCAGCTGGCCGACGAACGGGTCGGTCATGATCTTGAACGCGAGCGACGAGAACTTCTCGTCGTCCGACGCCTTGCGCTCCGCTTCTTCGCCGTTTTCGAGCTCGCCCTTGACCGGCGGGATGTCGACCGGCGACGGCAGGAAGTCGATCACGGCGTCGAGCATACGCTGCACGCCCTTGTTCTTGAACGCGGTGCCGCAGAGCATCGGCTGGATTTCGCACGCGATCGTACGGTCGCGCAGCGCCTTGACGATGTCGGCTTCCGGCAGATCGCCTTCTTCCAGGTACTTGTTCATCAGGTCTTCGCTGGCTTCAGCAGCCGCTTCGACCATCTTTTCGCGCCATTCCTTGCAGGTGTCTGCGAGCTCGGCCGGGATGTCGATGTAGTCGAACTTCGTGCCTTGCGACGCTTCGTCCCAAATGATCGCCTTCATCTTGATCAGGTCGACCACGCCCTTGAAGTTTTCTTCCGCGCCGATCGGCACCACGACCGGAACCGGGTTCGCCTTCAGGCGCAGACGGAGCTGGTCGTAGACCTTGAAGAAGTTCGCGCCGGTGCGGTCCATCTTGTTGACGAACGCGAGACGCGGCACCTTGTACTTGTTGGCCTGGCGCCACACCGTTTCCGACTGCGGCTGCACGCCGCCCACTGCGCAGT
The DNA here is from genome assembly GCF_001718795.1 of Burkholderia latens. Lineage (NCBI taxonomy): Bacteria > Pseudomonadati > Pseudomonadota > Betaproteobacteria > Burkholderiales > Burkholderiaceae > Burkholderia > Burkholderia latens. The sequence goes on from NZ_CP013435.1 coordinate 192,804, forward strand.
ACACCATGCACGCGCCGTCGAGCACGCGCATCGAGCGCTCCACTTCGATCGTGAAGTCGACGTGGCCCGGGGTGTCGATGATGTTGATGCGGTGTTCCGGATAGTTGCCGCCCATGCCCTTCCAGAAGGCGGTGGTGGCAGCGGACGTGATCGTGATGCCACGCTCTTGTTCCTGCTCCATCCAGTCCATCGTTGCTGCGCCGTCGTGGACTTCACCGATCTTGTGGTTCACACCGGTGTAAAACAGAATGCGCTCGGTCGTCGTCGTTTTGCCGGCGTCGATGTGAGCGCTAATACCGATATTGCGGTAGCGCTCGATAGGAGTCTTGCGAGCCACTTTGATCCTCTACTGGGATGACGTGATGCAGCCCTGCTGCATCACGCCTCAACACAAACGGGCGAGGCGCCTGAAAAGCGCACCCGCCCGGAATTTATTTCCGCAAACAGCCCAGCCAGGCGCTTAGAAACGGAAATGCGAGAACGCGCGGTTGGCTTCTGCCATGCGGTGAACTTCATCGCGCTTCTTCATCGCGCCGCCACGGCCTTCGGCCGCTTCGGTGAGTTCGCCTGCCAGACGCAGAGCCATCGACTTCTCGCTGCGCTTCTTCGCAGCCTCACGCAGCCAGCGCATCGCCAATGCCATACGACGCGACGGGCGCACTTCGACCGGAACTTGATAGTTGGCACCACCAACGCGGCGGCTCTTCACTTCGACCACCGGCTTCACGTTGTTGAGCGCAACGGTGAACACTTCCAGCGGGTCCTTGCCACCCTTGGTCTGGATCTGTTCGAATGCGCCATAAACGATGCGCTCTGCGACCGACTTCTTGCCGGACAGCATCAGCATGTTCATGAACTTGGCTACATCAACGTTGCCGAACTTCGGATCCGGCAACACTTCCCGCTTGGGGACTTCGCGACGACGCGGCATGATTCTTCCTTTACCTGTTCAGTTGGAGCTGAATTCAGCCCCGCGGCCACCAACAAACCCGATCACATCTTCACGACTAACCAGCTTGGCCGGGTGACCACTTACTCGACAGCACCGGCAATCCGGCACTCCCGCCTTGACCGCCCTGCGGCGATCCCTGATCAAAAACTGCTTACTTGGCAGCCTTTGCACGCTTCGCGCCGTACTTCGAGCGCGCTTGCTTACGGTCCTTGACGCCCTGGGTATCCAGCGAGCCGCGAACCATGTGGTAACGCACACCCGGCAAGTCCTTCACACGGCCGCCGCGGATCAGCACAACCGAGTGTTCCTGCAGGTTGTGGCCTTCACCGCCGATGTACGAAATCACTTCGAAGCCGTTCGTCAGACGAACCTTGGCAACCTTACGGAGTGCCGAGTTCGGCTTCTTCGGCGTCGTCGTGTACACACGGGTGCACACGCCGCGACGCTGGGGGCAGTCCTGCAGGGCCGGGCTCTTGCTCTTCGTCGTTTCCGACTGACGGCCTTTGCGAACCAGTTGGTTGATGGTTGGCATTGTTTATTCCTGAAATTGAACAAAATCTGCACATCGATTTCGGGCAAAGCGAGAATCGACGCACAGTTGACTTCCGAACCGGCGATACGGACACAAACCGCTTCGAACCACTTTCGACGCGACTCGGCCCACCGATTACCGGAACCCAGCATGATATTCCGGAAATGCCAACTAAGTCAACGGCTTGCGTGATTCGCCGGCGGTACGGCCCGTTTACCGAAAGGGTCGGAACAGCTGTGTCACGCCGATTCGACGACGTCGATGATCTCGTCGCCAAAGCGTTCGAGCTTGCGTACGCCCATGCCGGGGATGTGGCGAAGGTCGTCGATCGTCTCCGGCGCGTTGCGCGCGATTTCGGCGAGCGTCGCGTCGTGGAAGATCACGTAGGCGGGCACGCCGTCGGACTTCGCGGTTTCCGCACGCCACGCGCGCAGCGCGTCCCAGCGCGCGCGCTCGCGCGTGCCCATGCCGGCCGTCGGATCGACGCGCGTGCCGCTGCGGCTCGACGACTGGCGCGTGCGCTGCGGCTTCACATAGCGGCGCAGCGTGACCTTCTCCTCGTTCTTCAGCACGGGCTTCGCGGCCTCGGTGAGCACCAGCGCACCGAAACCGCCATGATCGACGGCAAGATAGCCGTACGCGACGAGTTGCCGGAAAATCGCGCGCCACTCCGGCTCGGACAGCGACGCGCCGATCCCGAACGTGCTCAGTTGTTCGTGTCCGCGCTGCAGCACCTTCTCGGTGCGGTTGCCGCGCAGGATCTCGATAAGATGGCTCGCGCCGAAATTGAAGCCGCTCGCGCGCTGCGCGCGGAACACGCACGACAACGCCATCTGCGCCTCGCGCGTCGCATCCCAGGAATCTGGCGGCTCAAGGCATGTGTCGCAGTTGCCGCACGGCTGGCTCGCTTCGCCGAAGTAATTCAGCAGCCGCACGCGGCGGCACGAGATCGTCTCGCACAGCCCGAGCAGCGCGTCGAGCTTCGACGTCTGCACGCGCTTGTGCGCGTCGTCCGCATCCGATTCGTCGATCATCTTGCGCTGCTGCACGACGTCGCCGAGGCCGTACGCCATCCACGCATTCGCAGGCAATCCGTCGCGGCCCGCGCGACCGGTTTCCTGGTAATAGCCTTCGACGCTCTTCGGCAAATCGAGGTGGGCGACGAAGCGCACGTCCGGCTTGTCGATGCCCATGCCGAATGCGATCGTCGCGCACATGACGATGCCTTCCTCGCGCTGGAACATTTCCTGGTGCTTCTGACGCACCTCGAATTCCATCCCGGCGTGATACGGCAGCGCGCGCACGCCCTGCGCCTTCAGCCATTCGGCGGTTTCCTCGACCTTGCGGCGCGACAGACAGTAGACGACGCCCGCGTCGGTCGTGCCGTCCGCATTCGTATGCTCGGCGCGGATGAAGTCGAGCAGCTGCGAGCGAGCGTTGTCCTTTTCGACGATCCGATAGCGGATGTTCGGACGATCGAAGCTCGACACGAAGACGCGCGCATCGTCGAGTGCGAGGCGATGAATGATCTCGTCGCGGGTGATTGCGTCGGCGGTGGCCGTCAGCGCGATGCGCGGCACCGACGGAAAGCGCTCGTGCAGCACCGACAGCTGGATGTATTCGGGGCGGAAGTCATGACCCCACTGCGACACGCAGTGCGCCTCGTCGATCGCAAACAGGCCGATCTTCGCGCGCTCGAGCAGCTCGAGAAAACGCCCGGTCATCAGGCGCTCAGGCGCGACGTACAACAGGTCGATCTCGCCTTCGCGCAGCGCACGCTCGGTGGCCGCGGCCTCGGCGCCGGACAGCGTCGAGTTCAGGAAGGCCGCGCGCACGCCGACCTCGCTGAGCGCGGCGACCTGATCCTGCATCAGCGCGATCAGCGGCGACACGACAATGCCCGCGCCGTGCCCGGCCTCGCGGCGCAGCAGCGCCGGAATCTGATAGCACAGCGACTTGCCGCCGCCGGTCGGCATCAGCACGAGGCAATCGCCGCCGCCGGCGACGTGTTCGACGATCTCGCCCTGCTGGCCGCGAAATGCGGAATAACCAAAGACTTCGTCGAGGATTTCGAGGGCGCGAGACATGAATGAAGAGTTGAAAGACTGCTGACGGCAACGATCCGGATTCTAGCAACCTTTGCGGCGCGCAAAGCCGCTTCGCACAGGGTTAGCCATTCGGACAATGCTCATTCGACGGATTGCAAACCGGGACTCCCGGTGAAAAACGCTCGTCATCCACCGACGTCGGTCGCTGTGCGGTGCTCACAAAAACCGTGAGAAATTCCATGTTTCTCTACGGGAAGGCCGTCGATACAGTGGGCTCCGAGGTTGAGCATCATACTGACCGAATCCCGCCAGCGGTTCCACCTTATTCCATTAGGAGACCGAGGCATCCGTGCCGTCGTCGCAGCAGGAAGACATCGTCTCTTATGCTGGCGCCGGCCGGCGGCACGACTCGCGACCTGGCGCGTCGATATCGGGCGCAAAAAAAAACCGCCCGGCTGAACCGGGCGGTTTCGACGACAGCGAATACGCAGCGTAAGGCGGCTCGCGCCGGCCCCGCGCTTACTCGGCTGCCGGGTGTTGCGGCTCTTCCGCGGGCGCGCTCGGCGTGCCGAAGTCGAATGCCTCTTCCGCTGCGATCTGGTCGAAACGCTCGCGGTCGGACATTTCCTTCGCCTTGCGTGCCTTGTGGAACGCGAGACCCGTACCGGCCGGGATCAAACGGCCGACGATCACGTTTTCCTTCAGGCCGCGCAGATCGTCGCGCTTGCCCATGATCGCCGCTTCGGTCAGCACGCGGGTCGTTTCCTGGAACGATGCCGCGGAAATGAACGAGTCGGTCGACAGCGACGCCTTCGTGATACCGAGCAGCACGTTGTCGTACGAGGCCGGACGCTTGCCTTCGGCGATCATGCGATCGTTCTCGTCCAGCATGTCCGAACGCTCGACCTGTTCGCCCGGGATGAAGCGCGTATCACCGTTGTCGGTGATCTGCACACGACGCAGCATCTGGCGAACGATCACCTCGATGTGCTTGTCGTTGATCTTCACGCCCTGCAGACGATACACGTCCTGCACTTCGTCGACGATGTAGCGCGACAGCGCCTCGATACCCTGCAGACGCAGGATGTCGTGCGGATCGGCCGGGCCGTCCACGATCATTTCGCCCTTGTTGACGACCTGAGCATCGTGGACCAGCACCTGCTTTTCCTTCGCGATCAGGAACTCGTGCTGATTGCCTTCGAGGTCCGTGATGACGAGACGCTGCTTGCCCTTCGTGTCCTTGCCGAACGACGTCGTACCGGTGACTTCCGCGAGAATGCCGGCATCCTTCGGCGAACGCGCTTCGAACAGCTCCGCCACCCGCGGCAGACCGCCGGTAATGTCACGCGTCTTCTGCGCTTCGGTCGGGATACGTGCGAGCACTTCACCCACCTGCACCTGCTGGCCGTCCTTCACGGTAATCAGTGCGCCGACCTGGAAGCCGATCTGCACCGCGTGTTCCGTGCCCGGAATCTTCACTTCCTCGCCGTTCGCGTCGAGCAGCTTCACCTGCGGACGCACGCTCTTCGAAGCTTGCGAGCCGCGACGCTTCACGTCGATCACGACCAGCGTCGACAGGCCGGTCACGTCGTCGATCTGCTTCGCGACGGTCACGCCTTCCTCGACGTTCTCGAACTTCACCGTACCACCGTACTCGGTGATGATCGGACGCGTCATCGGATCCCACGTGGCCAACTGCGTGCCGGCCTTGATCGTCGCGCCGTCGAGCTGCAGCAGCGTCGCGCCGTACGGGATCTTGTGACGTTCGCGCTCGCGGCCGATATCGTCGGTGATCAGCGCCTCGCCCGAACGCGAGATGACGATCTGCTCGCCCTTCGCGTTGGTGACGTAACGCATCGTGGCCGTGAAGCGCACGATACCGTTGCTCTTCGCTTCGACCGACGACGCCACTGCCGCACGCGATGCCGCACCACCGATGTGGAACGTACGCATCGTCAGCTGCGTGCCCGGCTCACCGATCGACTGTGCCGCGATCACGCCGACTGCTTCGCCGACGTTCACCAGCGAGCCGCGGCCGAGGTCGCGGCCATAGCAGGCTGCGCACAGACCGTAACGCGTTTCGCAGGTGAGCGGCGTGCGCACGCGCACTTCGTCGATGCCGAGGCGTTCGATTTCCTCGACCGCCGTTTCGTCGAGCAGCGTGCCCGATTCGTACAGCGTTTCCTGCGTTTCCGGATTCACGACGTCCGCGACCGCGACGCGGCCGAGGATACGGTCGCGCAGCGCTTCGACGACTTCACCGCCTTCGACCAGCGCCTTCATCGCGACGCCATTCGACGTGCCGCAATCGTCCTCGACGACCACCAGATCCTGCGTGACGTCGACGAGACGACGCGTCAGGTAACCCGAGTTCGCAGTCTTCAGTGCCGTATCAGCCAGACCCTTACGTGCACCGTGGGTCGAGATGAAGTACTGCAGCACGTTCAGGCCTTCGCGGAAGTTCGCGGTAATCGGCGTCTCGATAATCGAGCCGTCCGGCTTCGCCATCAGGCCGCGCATACCGGCAAGCTGACGAATCTGCACCGCCGAACCCCGGGCGCCCGAGTCGGCCATCATGTAGATCGAGTTGAACGATTCCTGGCGCGTCTCGTTGCCGTCGCGATCGATCACCGGCTCCGTCGACAGCTGCTCCATCATCGCCTTGCCGACCGCTTCCGACGTTGCCGACCAGATGTCGACCACGTTGTTGTAGCGTTCCTGCGCGGTGACGAGACCCGACATGTACTGGCGGTCGTATTCCTTCACCTTCTTCGCGGCGTCGCCGACGATCGTTTCCTTTTGCGGCGGCACGAGCATGTCGTCCACGCAGATCGAGATGCCGGCGCGCGTCGCGAGACGGAAACCCGCCTGCATCAGCTGGTCGGCAAACACGACCGTCGCACGCAGACCGCACTTGCGGAACGCAGTGTTGATCAGACGCGAGATTTCCTTCTTCTTCAGCGGCTTGTTCAGCACCGAGAACGGCAGGCCGTGCGGCAGGATCTCCGACAGGATCGCACGACCGACGGTCGTCGCGTACAGCGTGATCTTCGGCACGAATTCCGGCGCGCCTTCCGACGTGTCCTCGTTGCGGACCATTTCGGTGATCCGTACGTTGACGCGCGATGCCAGCTCGACTTCCTTGTTCTCGTACGCGCGGATCACTTCCGACACGCCGGTGAACGACAGGCCTTCGCCCTTGCCGTTGATCGCTTCGCGGGTCGCGTAGTACAGACCCAGCACGATATCCTGCGACGGCACGATCGACGGGTCGCCGTTGGCCGGGAACAGCACGTTGTTCGACGCCAGCATCAGCGTACGCGCTTCCATCTGCGCTTCGAGCGACAGCGGCACGTGAACGGCCATCTGGTCACCGTCGAAGTCGGCGTTGAACGCCGCGCAGACGAGCGGGTGCAGCTGGATCGCCTTGCCTTCGATCAGAACCGGTTCGAACGCCTGGATACCGAGACGGTGCAGCGTCGGCGCACGGTTCAGCATCACCGGGTGCTCGCGGATCACCTCTTCGAGGATGTCCCACACGACCGGCGTCTGGTTCTCGACTTCCTTCTTCGCCGCCTTGATGGTCGTAGCGACGCCCATCACCTCAAGCTTGTTGAAGATGAACGGCTTGAACAGTTCGAGCGCCATCAGCTTCGGCAGACCGCACTGGTGCAGCTTCAGCGTCGGGCCGACCACGATGACCGAACGGCCCGAGTAGTCGACGCGCTTGCCCAGCAGGTTCTGACGGAAACGGCCGCCCTTGCCCTTGATCATGTCGGCGAGCGACTTCAGCGGACGCTTGTTCGCGCCCGTCATCGCCTTGCCGCGACGACCGTTGTCGAGCAGCGAGTCGACGGCTTCCTGCAGCATCCGCTTTTCGTTGCGGACGATGATTTCAGGCGCCTTCAGCTCGAGCAGACGCTTCAACCGGTTGTTACGGTTGATCACGCGGCGATACAGGTCGTTCAGATCCGACGTCGCGAAACGGCCGCCGTCCAGCGGCACGAGCGGACGCAGTTCCGGCGGCAGCACCGGCAGCACTTCGAGGATCATCCACTCGGGCTTGATGCCCGAGCGCTGGAATGCCTCGAGGACCTTCAGGCGCTTCGCGTACTTCTTGATCTTCGCTTCCGACCCGGTGTTCTTCAGCTCGGTGCGCAGCGTTTCGACCTGCTCGTCGATGTTGATTGCACGCAGCAGTTCACGCACGCCTTCCGCGCCCATCTCGGCACGGAATTCGTCGCCGTATTCCTCGACCTTGTTGTAGTAATCCTCTTCGGTCATGATCTGCCGCGCCTTCAGCGGCGTCATGCCCGGTTCGATCACCACGTACGCTTCGAAGTACAGCACGCGCTCGATGTCGCGCAGCGTCATGTCGAGCACCATGCCCAGACGCGACGGCAGCGACTTCAGGAACCAGATGTGCGCGACCGGCGAGGCCAGCTCGATGTGGCCCATGCGTTCGCGACGCACCTTCGCCAGCGTCACTTCGACGCCGCACTTCTCGCAGATCACGCCGCGGTGCTTCAGGCGCTTGTACTTGCCGCACAGGCACTCGTAGTCCTTGATCGGCCCGAAGATCTTCGCGCAGAACAGACCATCGCGTTCCGGCTTGAACGTACGGTAGTTGATGGTCTCCGGCTTCTTCACTTCGCCGAACGACCACGAACGGATCTTGTCCGGCGAGGCCAGACCGATCTTGATCGCGTCGAAAACTTCTTCCTGTTGGACTTGCTTGAATAGATCGAGCAGAGCTTTCATTGCCTTCTCTCCGTAGTCCGATTAATTGCGGTCGAGATCGATGTCGATACCGAGCGAGCGGATTTCCTTCACCAGCACGTTGAAGGATTCCGGCATGCCTGCATCGATCACGTGATCGCCCTTGACGAGGTTCTCGTACACCTTCGTCCGGCCGGTCACGTCGTCCGACTTCACCGTCAGCATTTCCTGCAGCACGTAGGACGCGCCGTACGCTTCGAGTGCCCACACTTCCATTTCACCGAAACGCTGACCGCCGAACTGCGCCTTACCACCCAGCGGCTGCTGCGTGACGAGCGAGTACGGGCCGGTCGAACGCGCGTGCATCTTGTCGTCGACCAGGTGGTGCAGCTTCAGGTAGTGCATGTAGCCGAGCGTCACGCGGCGTTCGAACGGCTCGCCCGTGCGGCCGTCGTACAGGCGGACCTGGTTCTTCGACGGGTTCATGTCGAGCTGCTGTGCGATGTCGTCCGGGAACGCGAGGTCGAGCATCTTGCCCATTTCTTCCTCGGTCGCACCGTCGAACACCGGCGTCGCGAACGGCACGCCTTCGCGCAGGTTCTTCGCGAGCTCGAGGATCTCGTCGTCGGTGAAGCTTTCCAGATCTTCCTGGCGGCCCGACTCGTTGTAGATCTTCGTCAGGAACACGCGCAGTTCCTCGATCTTCGCCTGACGCTGCAGCATCTCGCCGATACGCCAGCCGAGACCCTTCGCGGCCCAGCCGAGGTGGACTTCCAGAACCTGACCCACGTTCATCCGCGACGGCACGCCGAGCGGGTTCAGCACGACGTCTGCCGGACGGCCGTCGGCCATGTACGGCATGTCTTCGATCGGAACGATCTTCGACACGACACCCTTGTTGCCGTGACGGCCTGCCATCTTGTCGCCAGGCTGCAGGCGGCGCTTCACCGCCAGGTACACCTTGACCATCTTCAGCACGCCCGGCGGCAGTTCGTCGCCTTGCGTGAGCTTCTTGCGCTTCTCTTCGAACGCGAGGTCGAACTGGTGACGCTTCTCTTCGATCGAGTTCTTGATCGCTTCGAGCTGCGCCGCTGCTTCGTCATCCGCAAGGCGGATGTCGAACCAGTGGTAGTGGTCGAGGTCTTCCAGGTAAGCCTGGTCGATCTTCGTGCCCTTCGCGAGCTTCTTCGGACCGCCGTTCGCAACCTTGCCCACCAGCATGCGCGCAAGACGCTGGAACGCGTCGCCTTCAACGATGCGCAGCTGGTCGTTCAGGTCGAGACGGTAGCGCTTCAGTTCGTCGTCGATGATCTGTTGCGCGCGCTTGTCGCGCTGGATGCCTTCACGCGTGAACACCTGCACGTCGATCACGGTGCCGCTCATGCCCGACGGCACGCGCAGCGACGTGTCCTTCACGTCCGAAGCCTTCTCGCCGAAGATCGCGCGCAGCAGCTTCTCTTCCGGCGTCAGCTGAGTCTCGCCCTTCGGCGTGACCTTGCCGACCAGTACGTCGCCCGCTTCGACTTCCGCACCGATGTACACGATGCCCGATTCGTCGAGACGGCCGAGCTGGACTTCCGCCAGGTTCGAGATGTCGCGCGTGATTTCTTCCGGCCCGAGCTTCGTGTCGCGTGCAACGACGTTCAGCTCTTCGATGTGGATCGACGTGTAGCGATCGTCGGCCACGACCTTCTCCGAGATCAGGATCGAGTCCTCGAAGTTGTAGCCGTTCCACGGCATGAACGCGATCAGCATGTTCTGGCCGAGCGCAAGCTCGCCCAGGTCCGTGGATGCGCCATCGGCCAGCACGTCGCCGCGCGAGACCTTGTCGCCCATCTTCACGATCGGACGCTGATTGATGTTCGTGTTCTGGTTCGAACGCGTGTACTTGATCAGGTTGTAGATGTCGACACCGACTTCACCTGCGACCGCTTCGTCGTCGTTCACGCGAATCACGATACGGCCTGCATCGACGTAGTCGACGACGCCGCCACGGAACGCCTGAACCGTCGTGCCCGAGTCGACCGCGCAGGTGCGCTCGATGCCCGTACCGACGACCGGCTTTTCCGGACGCAGACACGGCACGGCCTGACGCTGCATGTTCGAACCCATCAGTGCACGGTTCGCGTCGTCGTGCTCGAGGAACGGGATCAGCGAAGCTGCAACCGATACGATCTGCGACGGCGCGACGTCCATGTACTGGATACGGTCCGGCGTGACCATCATCGTTTCGCCGGCTTCACGCGACGACACGAGTTCGTCGATCAGTCGGCCGTCTTCGTCGATCGCGGCGTTCGCCTGGGCGATCATGTAGCGGCCTTCCTCGATCGCCGACAGGTAGTCGATCTGGTCGGTCACCTTGCCGTCCACGACCTTGCGGTACGGCGTCTCGAGGAAGCCGTACTCGTTCAGGTGCGCGTACAACGCCAGCGAGTTGATCAGGCCGATGTTCGGACCTTCCGGCGTTTCGATCGGGCACACGCGGCCGTAGTGGGTCGGGTGCACGTCGCGCACTTCGAAGCCTGCGCGCTCGCGCGTCAGACCGCCCGGGCCCAGTGCGGAAACACGGCGCTTGTGCGTGATTTCCGACAGCGGGTTGGTCTGGTCCATGAACTGCGACAGCTGCGACGAACCGAAGAACTCGCGGATCGCCGACGAAATCGGCTTCGAGTTGATCAGGTCGTGCGGCATCAGGTTTTCGCTTTCGGCCTGGCCGAGGCGTTCCTTGACCGCGCGCTCGACACGCACGAGACCCGCGCGGAACTGGTTTTCCGCCAGTTCGCCGACGCAACGCACGCGACGGTTGCCGAGGTGGTCGATGTCGTCCACTTCGCCCTTGCCGTTGCGCAGCTCGACGAGGATCTTGATCGTCGCGAGGATGTCGTCGTCCTGCAGCGTCATCGGGCCGACGATTTCGTCACGACCGACGCGGCGGTTGAACTTCATGCGGCCGACCTTCGACAGGTCGTACGCTTCTTCGCTGTAGAACAGACGGTTGAACAGCGCCTCGACCGCTTCTTCGGTCGGCGGCTCGCCCGGACGCATCATCCGGTAGATTGCGATGCGCGCGGCCGTCTTGTCGGTCGTTTCGTCGACACGCAGCGTCGACGAAATGTACGGACCCTGGTCCAGATCGTTCGTGTAGAGCGTCTGGATGTCCTTGATGCCCGCTTCGCGCAGCTTCTCGAGCACGCTTTCGGTGATTTCGTCGTTCGCGCTCGCGATCACTTCACCGGTGTCGCCGTCGACGACGTTCTTCGCCAGCACGCGGCCGAGCAGATAGTCTTCCGGCACCGAGATGAACTTCGTCTTCGCGGCTTCGAGGTCGCGGATGTGCTTCGCATTGATCCGCTTGTCCTTCTGGACGATGACCTTGCCATCACGATCCGTGATGTCGAAGCGCGCGACTTCACCACGCAGGCGCTCGGGCACGAACTCGAGTTGCGCGCCTTCGTCCATCAGCGTGAAGTTGTCGAACACGAAGAAGTTCGCGAGGATCTGTTCCGGCGTGAGGCCGATGGCCTTCAGCAGGATCGTGACCGGCATCTTGCGGCGACGGTCGACGCGGAAGTACAGGATGTCCTTCGGATCGAATTCGAAGTCGAGCCACGAGCCGCGGTACGGAATGATCCGTGCCGAGAACAGCAGCTTGCCCGAGCTGTGCGTCTTGCCCTTGTCGTGTTCGAAGAACACGCCCGGCGAACGGTGCAGCTGCGAGACGATGACACGCTCGGTGCCGTTGATGACGAACGAGCCCGTCGGCGTCATGAGCGGAATTTCGCCCATGTACACTTCCTGCTCCTTCACTTCCTTGACGACCGGCTTGTTCGGCGATTCCTTGTCGAGGATGACGAGGCGGACCTTCGCGCGCAGCGCGGAGCAGTACGTCAGGCCCCGCTGCTGGCATTCCTTGATGTTGAATGCCGGCGAGGACAGCGCATAGCTCACGAACTCGAGGCGCGCAAAGCCGTTGTGCGAAACAATGGGAAATACCGATGTGAATGCGGCCTGCAAACCTTCAGGCTTGCGTTGCGTGACCGGCACATCGGCTTGCAGAAACGTGCTGAATGATTCAAGCTGGGTGGCCAGCAAGAACGGAACTTGGTGAACGATGGGGCGCTTCGCGAAACTCTTGCGAATGCGCTTCTTCTCGGTGAAGGAATATTGCATACGATCTCCGAATCACGGCGGGTGCTATCGAGGTGGGATACCTGGACGTTTCAAACCCGAGTGTTCACCGACTGAGACCCGATGGCCGCCCGATGGCTTGAACGAGCCGAGAAGCTTGGTGGTTGGCCGCTACCAACCGCTGGCTGACGGCAGCGGATGCCTGTGTTGCCCGCTACCCGACCAAACTTGCCTTCTGCAGTCGCTTCAGAAGACAAAGAGAAACGCCAATCGTGACCATTGACAACGATTTGACGGTTTTCTTTGGCTTCTGGGGCCGATTATTCGGGCTCCCAAAAGAGTGCCAGAATAACGTCCCCACAAAGCACAAAAAGGCCGGCGGTGAAAATACCGCCAGCCTTCGCACAGCGCGTCGAAACTTACTTGACTTCGACCTTCGCGCCAGCTTCTTCCAGCTTCTTCTTGGCTTCGTCAGCAGCAGCCTTGTCGACGCCTTCCTTGACAGCCTTCGGTGCGCCGTCAACGACGTCCTTCGCTTCCTTCAGGCCCAGGCCCGTCAGTTCGCGAACTGCCTTAATGACTGCAACCTTGTTGCTGCCTGCTTCAGCCAGGACGACCGTGAATTCGGTCTTCTCTTCTGCAGCAGCAGCAGCGCCGCCGCCTGCCGGGCCAGCGACTGCGACTGCAGCTGCCGACACGCCAAACTTCTCTTCGAACGCCTTGACCAGTTCGTTCAGTTCCAGAACGGTCATCCCTTCGACTGCTGCCAGGATGTCTTCTTTTGCGATTGCCATTTGAAATACTCCTAAATTGAATTCGGATACAGCCAGCGATCAGTGACGCTGATGCACGCTCGATTACGCAGCTTCCGCTTGCTTCTTCTCGGCCAGCGCGGCAAGAGCACGCGCGAAGCCCGAAACAGGCGCTTGCATAACGAACAGCAGCTTCGAGAGCAGTTCTTCACGGCTCGGGATGCTTGCCAGCGCTTGCACGCCAGCCTTGTCCATCACCTTGCCATCGAACGAACCGGCCTTGATGACCAACTTGTCATTGCTCTTGCTGAAGTCGTTGACGACCTTGGCAGCAGCAATTGCATCTTCCGAGATGCCGTAGATCAGGGGACCAGTCATCTGCTCTGCCAGCGGAGCAAAAGGCGTACCTTCGACGGCGCGACGCGCCAGCGTGTTCTTCAACACGCGCAGGTAAACCTGTTGCTCACGCGCTTTCGCGCGCAGCTTGGTCAGATCGCCAACCGCAATTCCACGATACTCAGCCAGCACAACGGTCTGGGCCTTCGCGACTTGCGCGGAAACCTCAGCGACGACGGCTTGCTTGTCTTCTCTATTAAGCGGCACGGTTAGCCTCCAGAAACGATACGCTCGGCTTGCCGATATGGCGCGAACCTCACGTACCTCGTTCAACAACGGCGTCCGACCTCGTTAGGAGTATTTCCACCTCACGCCGTGAATCGCTTCACGACCTGCGGCTTCACCACTACAAAACTTTTTCGGGTTCGCCATCTGCGTTGGCTTGAATTAAGGGATCGCCTGCCTGCTGCGCCCCACCAACGGTCTTTGATAACCGGTTGCCCGCCATGCTGCACGAACAACCGCCCAAAGCCCATGTAGGCCGCTTCGCGAACGAAGCGGCCCGAATACTTGCTTACTGTGCTGCGAGCGTAGCCTGGTCGACACGCACGCCGACGCCCATCGTGCTCGACAGTGCGATCTTGCGCAGGTAGACGCCCTTGCTCGTTGCCGGCTTGGCCTTCTGCAGCGCTTCGATCAGTGCCGACAGGTTCGAACGCAGTGCGTCTGCTTCGAACGATGCACGGCCGATGGTCGCGTGGATGATACCGGCCTTGTCGACACGGAATTGCACCTGACCAGCCTTCGCGTTCTTGACTGCAGTCGCGACGTCCGGCGTGACCGTACCGACCTTCGGGTTCGGCATCAGGCCGCGCGGGCCGAGAATCTGACCGAGCGTACCGACGATACGCATCGTGTCCGGCGAAGCGATCACGATGTCGAAGTCCATCTGGCCAGCCTTGATTTGCTCAGCCAGGTCTTCCATACCGACGATTTCCGCGCCTGCTGCACGAGCTTGCTCGGCCTTGTCGCCTTGTGCGAACACGGCAACGCGAACCGACTTGCCCGTACCTGCCGGCAGAACGACCGAACCACGAACGACCTGGTCCGACTTCTTCGCATCGATGCCGAGCTGGACTGCGACGTCGATCGATTCGTTGAACTTCGCGCTCGCGCATTCCTTCACGAGTGCCAGTGCGTCTTCGATCGCGTACAGCTTCTGACGGTCGACCTTGGCGGCAAATGCCTGACGGCGCTTGGAGATCTTAGCCATTTACACGCCCTCCACAGTGATGCCCATCGAGCGTGCGCTACCAGCGATGGTGCGAACGGCTGCGTCCAGATCAGCTGCCGTGAGATCCGGCATCTTGGTCTTCGCGATTTCTTCGGCTTGAGCGCGCGTGATCGAACCGACCTTGTCGGTGTGCGGCTTGCTCGAGCCCTTGTCCACCTTCGCCGCCTTCTTGATCAGGACGGTCGCCGGCGGCGTCTTCATCACGAACGTGAAGCTCTTGTCAGCGTATGCCGTGATGACCACCGGCACCGGCAGACCCGGCTCCATGCCTTGAGTCTGCGCGTTGAACGCCTTGCAGAACTCCATGATGTTCAGGCCGCGCTGGCC
This sequence comes from Burkholderia latens, assembly GCF_001718795.1. NCBI lineage: Bacteria > Pseudomonadati > Pseudomonadota > Betaproteobacteria > Burkholderiales > Burkholderiaceae > Burkholderia > Burkholderia latens. The sequence goes on from NZ_CP013435.1 coordinate 207,892, forward strand.
CAGTGCCGGACCGACCGGCGGCGACGGGTTGGCTTTACCTGCAGGAATCTGCAGCTTGATAAAGCCGACAATCTTCTTTGCCATTTGTAAACCTCGTTGGAACGCCAAGTGGCGTTCGGTGAGTAGTAACGCGCGTTCGCCCCTGGCTACTGACGCTCCTCAACGGCCATGACGCGGGCCGTAAGCGCGAAGGTGGGCAGCCGAGGCTGCCCACCGAATCGGGATCAAACTTTTTCGACCTGACCGAACTCGAGTTCGACTGGGGTGGATCGGCCAAAGATCGTGACCGACACACGCACGCGCGATTTTTCGTAGTTGACTTCCTCGACCGTGCCGTTGAAGTCCGTGAACGGACCTTCCTTGACACGCACCATCTCGCCAACTTCGAACAGGGTCTTCGGGCGCGGCTTCTCCACGCCCTCCTGCATCTGCGACATGATCTTCTCGACTTCCTTCGGGGAAATCGGAGTCGGGCGATTGCGCGCACCGCCGACGAAGCCGGTGACCTTTGCCGTGTTCTTCACGAGGTGCCACGTCTCGTCCGTCATCTCCATTTCCACCAGCACATAGCCGGGGAAGAAACGACGTTCGGTTACAGCCTTGTGGCCGCCCTTGACTTCGACCACTTCTTCGGTCGGCACCAGGATCTGACCGAATTTGTCCTGCATGCCAGCACGTTCGATGCGCTCCTGAAGCGCACGCTGCACGCTCTTCTCCATACCGGAGTAGGCGTGCACAACGTACCAACGCTTTCCGCTCGGGGATGCCGGAGTATCGCTCATATCATTTCCAACCCAGAATCGCCGAGAAAATCACCCATTCGATCGATTTGTCGCTCAACCAGAGGAAAATCGCCATCACGAGCACGAAACCGAACACGACGAGTGTGGTTTGCGTTGCTTCCTTGCGGGTGGGCCAAACGACCTTGCGGACTTCCTTGTACGAATCCTTGGCAAACGCGATGAGGCTTTTGCCAGGTGCGGACATCAGACCGACGGCCACGCCGGCGATGATACCTACCGCCAACGCGGCACCGCGGACATACCACTGCTGGTTGGCCAGCCAGAAGAAGCCCACGAATCCGGCCAAGACCAGCAATACGCCCAGGGCCAGCATCAGCTTATCGCCGGAGGTATTTACAGTTTCGACGGATGGATTCGCCATAACACCTTAAAACAAATGCCACGTGGGACACGTGGCGATTTTTGGCAGGGGCAGAGGGAATCGAACCCCCAACCTTCGGTTTTGGAGACCGACGCTCTGCCAGTTGAGCTATACCCCTAAACCATGCTGGGGCTGGCTGTTGCCAGCCCCAAAACTGTCGATCAACGAATAACTGGCTTACTCGATGATCTTGGCGACGACGCCTGCGCCGACGGTACGGCCGCCTTCGCGGATTGCGAAGCGCAGACCTTCTTCCATCGCGATCGGCGCGATCAGCTTCACCGTGATCGACACGTTGTCGCCCGGCATCACCATTTCCTTGTCCTTCGGCAGCTCGATCGAGCCCGTCACGTCCGTCGTACGGAAGTAGAACTGCGGACGGTAGTTGTTGAAGAACGGCGTGTGACGGCCGCCTTCGTCCTTGCTCAGCACGTACACTTCTGCCGTGAAGTGCGTGTGCGGCGTGATCGAACCCGGCTTCGCCAGAACCTGGCCGCGCTCCACGTCTTCACGCTTCGTGCCGCGCAGCAGGATACCGACGTTGTCGCCCGCCTGACCTTGGTCCAGCAGCTTGCGGAACATTTCAACGCCCGTGCAGGTCGTCTTCACCGTCGGCTTGATACCGACGATTTCGATTTCCTCGCCGACCTTGATGATGCCGCGCTCCACACGACCCGTCACCACCGTACCGCGGCCCGAGATCGAGAACACGTCTTCCACCGGCATCAGGAACGCGCCGTCAACCGCACGCTCCGGCGTCGGGATGTACGTGTCCAGTGCGTCTGCCAGGTTCATGATCGCCACTTCGCCCAGCTCGCCCGTGTCGCCTTCCAGCGCCAGCTTTGCCGAACCCTTCACGATCGGCGTGTCGTCGCCCGGGAAGTCGTACTTCGACAGCAGCTCGCGAACTTCCATCTCGACCAGCTCGAGCAGTTCAGCGTCGTCCACCATGTCGCACTTGTTCAGGAACACGATGATGTACGGAACGCCAACCTGACGCGCCAGCAGGATGTGCTCACGCGTTTGCGGCATCGGGCCGTCTGCTGCCGAGCACACCAGGATCGCGCCGTCCATCTGCGCCGCGCCCGTGATCATGTTCTTCACATAGTCAGCGTGGCCCGGGCAGTCGACGTGTGCGTAGTGGCGGTTTGCCGTTTCGTACTCGACGTGTGCCGTGTTGATCGTGATGCCGCGCGCCTTTTCTTCCGGTGCCGCGTCGATCTGGTCGTACGCCTTCGCTTCGCCGCCGAACTTCTTCGTCAGAACCGTCGTGATCGCTGCCGTCAGCGTCGTCTTGCCGTGGTCAACGTGACCAATCGTACCAACGTTGACGTGCGGCTTGGTCCGCTCAAACTTTTCCTTGGCCATTTTCAACTCCCGAAAGGAATTTCACATGTTGCGCCGCGCGCAAACAGACACTGACTTTTTACTGCTGGTGCCCATGGGCAGGATCGAACTGCCGACCTCTCCCTTACCAAGGGAGTGCTCTACCACTGAGCCACATGGGCGCTATTACGCTTCAACTTCATGGACTGGAGCGGGTGAAGGGAATCGAACCCTCGTCGTAAGCTTGGAAGGCTTCTGCTCTACCATTGAGCTACACCCGCACGGGCCACTAACGATTCCCTACCGCTCTCTGCGCTGATGTTCTTGGTGGAGGAGGTTGGATTCGAACCAACGTAGGCGTAAGCCAACAGATTTACAGTCTGCCCCCTTTAGCCACTCGGGCACCCCTCCGTAGAGAACTGACGATTATGGGGGTGCATCGCACTCTTGTCAAGCACATCAGGAAGAATATTTTTCATTCTCTTCCTGAGCGCCGCACGATTTACCCACCGCCGACGCCTGCCTGGCTAAGGCAAGCACGACAGGATCACCGACCGGCATCCGCATCTTCGTCAGACTCCGCCTTCAGCATCGATTTTCATCTTTGCTGAAAACGAAAGACCGCCATCATACGGCCTCCTGCGCATAATGCCAAGCGGGTTAAGCAAAAAATTGGCAATTTCCATGCCGGACGCAACGGGAGCGCCGGAACGTGGTTCGGATGATGCCCAAAACGGGCTCGCGGAAACGGGTGATAGCGGATCCCGGCTCAGACTATCCAGTGTCATTGCAGTCGCGGGCGAGGCGCGCCGGAACACCGTTTTTGACCGTCGCGCCGCTGGATGTGCAGCGCACGGCGCAACCGACTGTCATCCGTCGCCACGAACAGGACCGAGCTGCGCCGCCGGAGCGGTCATCCGCTTGCTTGCGTTACCGCCCGAAGCCGCCGACACGCAACGACCGGCGGTCGCGCGCTTGGCGCTCACGGCTCCGGGCTGCAGCGTGGCCTCGTTTCATCGCGTTCTCCCCCATTCGCCAGCACGAACCCGCGGCCTTCCGACAATTGACCAACTCCTGCGCCGGGCACGGCATCGCCTGGCGCTGCGGCCACGCGGCGACTGCCCGATCGCAAACACCACTTCGCTACCGTGCAGATGGCGGCTGCTCACTCCGCTTTGCGTCGACTCGACGGGCGCTTGCGGCGTCAGAGAGGTTGATGCGCGGCTCATTTCGCGGCGTCTTGCTGCGTTTCATTCCACTGCTCAAAAACCCGGAAACTGGCCTTCGCCGCTCCGTACCAATTGCGGTCGTCCGCGCCACAGCCTCGTTCGCATTGACCAACGTGGAGTATTAGGGGCGGATGTCGCTGTCGTACATTCGGAAGCAGACGCTCCACGCACCGGCGCCTACGCGCGCGCGTTATCGTGCGCGTCGTGCCGCTCCCGGCGTCGCGTGAACAGTGGTCATTTCGGCACCGCCCTTCGTCTGCCGATGAATCGCTGCCTGCTGAAATGGCCTGCCCGTAGTCGGGCACACAGCGCGCAGGATCAAGCGGTGCGGCGACTGGCAAGTCGCCCTCTGTCGCTCGATTTGGGCCGAAATTCGGTCGGCGGTTTGCTGGGTATTCGCGGGCAGCCACACTGCGGTAAGCCGGCCCAGCTGCCTGGGCCGACCCAGCACCGTCACACCGGCAGCCTAAATGAGGCCGGCGATGTTATGCGGAGATGGCGAACCAGATCACGCAATAGCTGATGGTGGGGAGTCCATGGGTGCCTGCTTGGCGGAGAGAGCTCGGGCGGGAGATACGAATAACCGAAGCCACAAGCTGGAAACCGCCGTCGGAGACGGCTTCGAAAGGGGCCATGAAGTGGTAGCGGCGCTCGAGGAGTGGATCGATTGCCCTGAAAGTACAAGCGGCATTAAGGCTAGTGCCGACGGTAGATTTGCCAACGGGTGCAATAGATGTCGCTGCTACGCGAGCAAACTCTCAGCGTCGCGGAAATCGCGGCCGAACTTGGATTTACCGCGCCCAGCGCGTTTCATCGCGCGTTCCGGAAATGGACGGGCACGAGCCCGGGCGCGTTTCGGCGCGACGTCAACGCGGCGTGATCTGAGCGGGGAACGGCCGTTTGCCGGGGAGTCGGCGGCCGCCGACGCTTGCGCGTGCGATCGATCGTGAATGCACCGCAGGTGCGGTTCAGTTCCGAGAAGAGCGTGACGGGTGCCACGGCAAGCGCGATCGATAAAAGACGAATGGGAACCGCGTCGATCGCCCAGGGGAAAGCCGGGCAACCTGCGTGGAGGGAGGATTTAACTGAGCGTGCTATCCGAACCGGTAACACGGAACGTCCGGGTCTGTGCCCGATGGCGAGCTTCGCCGCGCAACATGCCTTTCCGCCGCAAATGCAAAAACCCCCGCCGGTTCGGGCGGGGGTTTCTGGCTTGAGGGGAGCCTGACGATTACCTACTTTCACACGGGAATCCGCACTATCATCGGCGTAGAGTCGTTTCACGGTCCTGTTCGGGATGGGAAGGGGTGGGACCGACTCGCTATGGTCATCAGGCAAAGAGGGTTGTCCTGCTGGCATGGCCAACAGAACCAATCTGGGAAGAAGCAGTAATTTTAGGTTGTGTGTATCACACACGAGAATCCAACCGTCCGACGCGCTCTGTAGCGCGAAACAGACTTGTTATAGGATCAAGCCTTACGGGCAATTAGTATCGGTTAGCTGAACGCATTACTGCGCTTACACACCCGACCTATCAACGTCCTGGTCTCGAACGACCCTTCAAGGGGATCTAGTCCCCAGGGATATCTCATCTTAAGGCGAGTTTCCCGCTTAGATGCTTTCAGCGGTTATCTCTTCCGAACATAGCTACCCGGCGATGCCACTGGCGTGACAACCGGTACACCAGAGGTTCGTCCACTCCGGTCCTCTCGTACTAGGAGCAGCCCCCTTCAAATATCCAACGCCCACGGCAGATAGGGACCAAACTGTCTCACGACGTTTTAAACCCAGCTCACGTACCTCTTTAAATGGCGAACAGCCATACCCTTGGGACCGGCTACAGCCCCAGGATGAGATGAGCCGACATCGAGGTGCCAAACACCGCCGTCGATATGAACTCTTGGGCGGTATCAGCCTGTTATCCCCAGAGTACCTTTTATCCGTTGAGCGATGGCCCTTCCATACAGAACCACCGGATCACTATGACCTGCTTTCGCACCTGCTCGACTTGTCGGTCTCGCAGTTAAGCACGCTTATGCCATTGCACTATCAGCACGATTTCCGACCGTACCTAGCGTACCTTCGTACTCCTCCGTTACGCTTTGGGAGGAGACCGCCCCAGTCAAACTGCCTACCATGCACTGTCCCCGACCCGGATCACGGGCCAAGGTTAGAACCTCAAACAAACCAGGGTGGTATTTCAAGGACGGCTCCACCGAAACTAGCGTTCCGGTTTCATAGCCTCCCACCTATCCTACACAGATCGGTTCAAAGTCCAATGCAAAGCTACAGTAAAGGTTCATGGGGTCTTTCCGTCTAGCCGCGGGTAGATTGCATCATCACAAACACTTCAACTTCGCTGAGTCTCGGGAGGAGACAGTGTGGCCATCGTTACGCCATTCGTGCAGGTCGGAACTTACCCGACAAGGAATTTCGCTACCTTAGGACCGTTATAGTTACGGCCGCCGTTTACCGGGACTTCAATCAAGAGCTTGCACCCCATCATTTAATCTTCCGGCACCGGGCAGGCGTCACACCCTATACGTCCACTTTCGTGTTTGCAGAGTGCTGTGTTTTTATTAAACAGTCGCAGCCACCAGTTTATTGCAACCCCTTCACCCTCCTGGCGCAGGCCAGTCAAGCTACAAGGGCGTACCTTATCCCGAAGTTACGGTACCAATTTGCCGAGTTCCTTCTCCCGAGTTCTCTCAAGCGCCTTAGAATACTCATCTCGCCCACCTGTGTCGGTTTGCGGTACGGTCATCATTAGACTGAAGCTTAGAGGCTTTTCTTGGAACCACTTCCAATTGCTTCGCTCCCGAAGGAGCTCGCGCCACACCCTTGAATTACGCGCCCGGATTTGCCTAAGCGCCTTCTCCAATGCAGCGACCGGGACTTCCAACACCCGGACAACCTTCCGCGATCCGTCCCCCCATCGCATCTAACGACGGTGCAGGAATATTGACCTGCTTCCCATCAGCTACGCATTTCTGCCTCGCCTTAGGGGCCGACTCACCCTACGCCGATGAACGTTGCGTAGGAAACCTTGGGCTTACGGCGAGGGGGCCTTTCACCCCCTTTATCGCTACTCATGTCAGCATTCGCACTTCCGATACCTCCAGCACGCTTTTCAACGCACCTTCGCAGGCTTACGGAACGCTCTCCTACCATGCGTGCAAGCACGCATCCGCAGCTTCGGTATATAGCTTAGCCCCGTTACATCTTCCGCGCAGGACGACTCGATCAGTGAGCTATTACGCTTTCTTTAAAGGGTGGCTGCTTCTAAGCCAACCTCCTGACTGTTTTAGCCTTCCCACTTCGTTTCCCACTTAGCTATATTTGGGGACCTTAGCTGGCGGTCTGGGTTGTTTCCCTCTTGACACCGGACGTTAGCACCCGATGTCTGTCTCCCGTGATTGCACTCTTCGGTATTCGGAGTTTGCTATGGCGGGGTAATCTGCAATAGACCCCCCAACCATGACAGTGCTCTACCCCCGAAGGTGAGACACGAGGCACTACCTAAATAGTTTTCGGAGAGAACCAGCTATTTCCAGGTTTGTTTAGCCTTTCACCCCTATCCACAGCTCATCCCCTAACTTTTCAACGTTAGTGGGTTCGGACCTCCAGTACGTGTTACCGCACCTTCATCCTGGCCATGGATAGATCACCTGGTTTCGGGTCTACGCCCAGCAACTGAACGCCCTATTCGGACTCGCTTTCGCTACGCCTGCCCTATACGGTTAAGCTTGCTACTGAACGTAAGTCGCTGACCCATTATACAAAAGGTACGCCGTCACCCCTTGCGAGGCTCCGACTGTTTGTATGCATGCGGTTTCAGGATCTATTTCACTCCCCTCCCGGGGTTCTTTTCGCCTTTCCCTCACGGTACTGGTTCACTATCGGTCGATCACGAGTATTTAGCCTTGGAGGATGGTCCCCCCATCTTCAGACAGGATTTCACGTGTCCCGCCCTACTTGTCGCACACCTAGTTCTTTCATACTGTTTTCGCCTACAGGGCTATCACCTGCTATGGCCGCACTTTCCAGAGCGTTCGGCTAACAATATAAATAAAGAGTGCAAGGCTCATCCCATTTCGCTCGCCACTACTTTGGGAATCTCGGTTGATTTCTTTTCCTGCGGTTACTTAGATGTTTCAGTTCACCGCGTTCGCTTCACATGGCCTATGTATTCAGCCATGGATACTCCATAAGGAGTGGGTTTCCCCATTCGGACATCTACGGATCAAAGCTCGTTTGCCAGCTCCCCGTAGCTTTTCGCAGGCTACCGCGTCCTTCATCGCCTGTGATCGCCAAGGCATCCACCACATGCACTTGTTCGCTTGACCCTATAACGAGTCTGTCTCGTTACAGGTTGAGTTCTCGCGTTGTGCCGTATTCCAAGTTGATGTCGACCAGAGTTGGCGCTTTAGCGCTTACTCTGGCCCCACTCCCGTAGGGAGCCGAACATGAAGTTCGAATCATCTTGAGATACATCGATACAATCACAACCCGGATAGTTTTCACGTCCATCTCAAAGACGCTTCCGCTATCCAAATTACTTACTTCTTCCAGATTGTTAAAGAACGACAGCCGATATGGTGTTACTCATATCACTCTGACTGGCTCAATCGCCAATGAGTAATATTCGATTCGTTCTCTCGAACTCCATCAAACATTATCCATTGGGCTCCCTTCGGGAGTGAGATGCTCGTAAGCGCTGAAGCGCTAACGATCATCGCAATTGGTGGAGGCAGACGGGATCGAACCGACGACCCCCTGCTTGCAAAGCAGGTGCTCTCCCAGCTGAGCTATGCCCCCATGAGTACAGATTTGCCTCAGGTGTGTTACCGCCAGACAAATGGTGGGTCTGGTTGGATTCGAACCAACGACCCCCGCCTTATCAAGACGGTGCTCTAACCGACTGAGCTACAGACCCCTGAGTCTGTCTTTAATTTACAGCCGATAAGCGTGAGCGCTCAACTTTGCGAGATAGCTCTGGAAAGGAGGTGATCCAGCCGCACCTTCCGATACGGCTACCTTGTTACGACTTCACCCCAGTCATGAATCCTACCGTGGTGACCGTCCTCCTTGCGGTTAGACTAGCCACTTCTGGTAAAACCCACTCCCATGGTGTGACGGGCGGTGTGTACAAGACCCGGGAACGTATTCACCGCGGCATGCTGATCCGCGATTACTAGCGATTCCAGCTTCATGCACTCGAGTTGCAGAGTGCAATCCGGACTACGATCGGTTTTCTGGGATTAGCTCCCCCTCGCGGGTTGGCAACCCTCTGTTCCGACCATTGTATGACGTGTGAAGCCCTACCCATAAGGGCCATGAGGACTTGACGTCATCCCCACCTTCCTCCGGTTTGTCACCGGCAGTCTCCTTAGAGTGCTCTTGCGTAGCAACTAAGGACAAGGGTTGCGCTCGTTGCGGGACTTAACCCAACATCTCACGACACGAGCTGACGACAGCCATGCAGCACCTGTGCGCCGGTTCTCTTTCGAGCACTCCCGAATCTCTTCAGGATTCCGACCATGTCAAGGGTAGGTAAGGTTTTTCGCGTTGCATCGAATTAATCCACATCATCCACCGCTTGTGCGGGTCCCCGTCAATTCCTTTGAGTTTTAATCTTGCGACCGTACTCCCCAGGCGGTCAACTTCACGCGTTAGCTACGTTACTAAGGAAATGAATCCCCAACAACTAGTTGACATCGTTTAGGGCGTGGACTACCAGGGTATCTAATCCTGTTTGCTCCCCACGCTTTCGTGCATGAGCGTCAGTATTGGCCCAGGGGGCTGCCTTCGCCATCGGTATTCCTCCACATCTCTACGCATTTCACTGCTACACGTGGAATTCTACCCCCCTCTGCCATACTCTAGCCTGCCAGTCACCAATGCAGTTCCCAGGTTGAGCCCGGGGATTTCACATCGGTCTTAGCAAACCGCCTGCGCACGCTTTACGCCCAGTAATTCCGATTAACGCTTGCACCCTACGTATTACCGCGGCTGCTGGCACGTAGTTAGCCGGTGCTTATTCTTCCGGTACCGTCATCCCCCGACTGTATTAGAGCCAGGGATTTCTTTCCGGACAAAAGTGCTTTACAACCCGAAGGCCTTCTTCACACACGCGGCATTGCTGGATCAGGCTTTCGCCCATTGTCCAAAATTCCCCACTGCTGCCTCCCGTAGGAGTCTGGGCCGTGTCTCAGTCCCAGTGTGGCTGGTCGTCCTCTCAGACCAGCTACTGATCGTCGCCTTGGTAGGCCTTTACCCCACCAACTAGCTAATCAGCCATCGGCCAACCCTATAGCGCGAGGCCCGAAGGTCCCCCGCTTTCATCCGTAGATCGTATGCGGTATTAATCCGGCTTTCGCCGGGCTATCCCCCACTACAGGACATGTTCCGATGTATTACTCACCCGTTCGCCACTCGCCACCAGGTGCAAGCACCCGTGCTGCCGTTCGACTTGCATGTGTAAGGCATGCCGCCAGCGTTCAATCTGAGCCAGGATCAAACTCTTCAGTTCAAACCTGTTACTGTTTTCGGTTCCGTTAAGAACCGGTCGCTCACTCAAAGCTGACAGGTATATGAATCACTTCATAAACCTGACTTACTTTAGTGTGAGACTCTTGATACTTTTGCTTTCTGATCCGAGGATCAGCTCGCTGCCATCAAGCGCCCACACTTATCGGCTGTTAATTTTTAAAGAGCATTTCTGCAAGAAACTTGGTGTTTCCCGGCAGCGCTGCGTTTTCAGCAGCAGAGAAGCGAGATTATGAACCGCCTTTCTTCGCTCGTCAACAACTTTCTGAACTGCTTCGTTGCGACCGCGAGGGGTTCAGCTTCGTGTGCCCAGGGCCGCTACCGCAGACCCAATCGCACCGCTTCCCTTCTTCCTCCGCGCCGCGTTTCCGTTAGCGCGAAAGAGGCGTGATTCTAGGCACGCACCCGCGGCCGCGCAACCCTTTTGTGAAAATATTTTGAAAAAGCCCCGTGCGCTGCCGCGCACGGGGCTTGGCTGAACGGTTGGCGGTTCGGGGCAGTTCGTGAAACGTATCGCCTTTCGTCACGCCTTCTATATAAATTAGGCAGCGTCAATTGCCACGAACTGTCGCCTGCAGTTGCTCCACCGGAACCGCGTCAGCCATCGCCGTGTAGCCGGCGTCGCTGGGGTGAATGCCGTCGCCGCTGTCATAACGGCGCTGCAGCACCGTCGGGTGTGCCGGATCGCGCAGCACCGCATCGAAGTCTACGACTCCGTCAAACCCGCCGCCGCTGCGGATCCAACGGTTCACCTCAAGCCGGATCGCCTCGCGGCCAGGCGGGAGCGCTGCCGGCGTGAGCGTCGCCCCAAAAATCTTCACACCCCGGCGATGCGCTGCCTCGATCAGCCGACGATAGCTGTCGATCAACGACGCGGCCGTGACCTGCGTATGCGGGCTGTCGCAATCGAGCCCCTTTCGTGGCGGCATCGCCGCGAAGTTGATGTCGTTGATGCCGATCAGCACGATCACCGCCTTCACGCCGGCCCGCGACAGCGCATCGCGCTCGTACCGCGACGCCAGCGACGTGCCGTAGCACGCCGAATCACTGAGCAACCGGTTGCCGCTAATCCCCAGGTTCACGACGCCCAGCGGCGCGGAGCCGGCGTCGGCCAGCCGGCGCGCGAGCGCATCCGGCCAGCGGCGGTTGCGGTTCAGGCTCGAACGCAGCCCGTCCGTAATCGAGTCGCCGATCGCTGCAACAGTCGCCCGCGCCGCACCGGCCTCGACCGCCAGTTCGGTGACCCACGCATACTGAGTAAAGCGCGTACGAAATGCGTCCGCGCCCCGATCGGCCACATGATCGCCCGGCGTCGACACGTAATTGACCTGGTTCGACACACGGTGCCACACGGTCATCCGCTGGTTCGACCCCATCGTCAGACTGATCGCGTACGGCCGGCCGGCCGCCACATCGATCGCCACAGGGTCGCTGTCGCGCTCCTCGCCCGGCGCGAGCGTTATCGACGGCTTGCCGCCGAAGCGCACGGCAGCGCTTGCCGCATCGGCCAGAGCCGCGCCGTCCCCCGCGCGCGCGAGGCCCGCCGCGTCGATCACAAGCGGTGTGCGACCGTATGCGTTGCTCACGCGAACCCGCGCAGTGCGCCCGGATACCGTCGGGAACACGATCTGCCGGACCGTGCGCCCGGCAACGTCCGGCGCACGGTAGAGCGGCGGCGGCGCAGCCAGATCGGGAATCGGCTGCAACGCGGTCGCCCATGCGGCGACCCATCCGGCCGGCGCGCCCGACGCCGACGACGCGGCCGACGCGCCGAACGACGACAGGAATACGGACGCGCCCAATACGGCCGCGACGAAACTGCTTCGAAATGACATCGGCAAAATCCTCATCGGAAAGCGGGCATTGTGCCGCAGAAGCCGCGACTGCCACGCGCCGCCGGCGTCCGTCTCCGCCGATCTCGCCCCTCGTTTACCCGAATCAGGCCGCAAATCCGCAACAAATTTATTAACCGACCGGTCGGTTGGTTTATACTTCGCAGACATTCAACCGGACGAGAACCTCCGCCATGTACACGCAATCCCTCGACATCCCCGGCAACGTCGCGCCGCTCGACGCCGCAGCCGAGTCGCCCGAGCAGACGCGGTTCGACGCGGTCATGGCCGCGGACGGCAAGATCGAACCGCAGGACTGGATGCCCGATGCCTATCGCAAGACGCTGATCCGCCAGATCTCGCAGCATGCGCACTCGGAAGTCGTCGGCATGCTGCCGGAAGGCAACTGGATTTCGCGCGCGCCGAGCCTGAAGCGCAAGGCAATCCTGCTCGCGAAAGTCCAGGACGAAGCCGGACACGGCCTCTATCTATATAGCGCGGTGGAAACGCTGGGCGTGTCGCGCGATTCGCTGATCGACGCACTGCACGCCGGCAAGGCCAAATACTCGAGCATCTTCAACTATCCGACGCCGACCTGGGCCGACGTCGGCGTGATCGGCTGGCTCGTCGACGGCGCCGCGATCATGAACCAGATCCCGCTATGCCGCTGCACGTACGGCCCGTACGCGCGCGCGATGATCCGCGTGTGCAAGGAGGAGTCGTTCCATCAGCGCCAGGGTTTCGACGCGCTCATGGCGATGATGAAAGGCACCGACGCGCAGCGCGCGATGGTTCAGCAGGCCGTGAACCGCTGGTGGTGGCCCGTGCTGATGATGTTCGGCCCGAGTGACGCGGATTCGGTCCACAGCAATCAGTCCGCGAAATGGGGCATCAAGCGGATCTCGAACGACGACTTGCGGCAGAAGTTCGTCGACGCGACGGTCGAGCAGGCGAAGGTGCTTGGCGTCACGCTGCCCGACCCGGATCTGAAATGGAACGCGGCGCGCGGCCATTACGACTATGGCGCGATCGACTGGGACGAATTCTGGCGCGTCGTCAATGGCGACGGTCCGTGCAACAAGGAACGTCTCGCGACCCGCGTGAAGGCGCACGACGACGGCGCGTGGGTGCGCGAAGCCGCGCTCGCGCACGAAGCGAAGCGCCGCGCCCGCGCCGAACAGCACGCCGCCTGAGCGGCAACCATCGAATACAGGATTCAGGAGAGAGTGATGAACAAGGAATGGCCGATCTGGGAAGTGTTCGTGCGCAGCAAGCAGGGCCTCGACCACAAGCATTGCGGCAGCCTGCACGCGGCCGATGCGTCGATGGCGCTGCGCATGGCGCGCGACGTCTACACGCGCCGCCAGGAAGGCGTGAGCATCTGGGTGGTGCCGTCGTCGGCGATCACCGCGTCGGATCCGGCCGAGAAGGCCGAGCTGTTCGAACCGGCGGGCGACAAGATCTACCGTCACCCGACGTTCTACACGCTGCCCGACGAAGTCAACCACATGTAATGCCCGCGCCATGACGATCACGCCCGAACACCTCTCCTACGTGCTGCGCCTCGCGGACAACGCGCTGATTCTCGGTCAGCGCAACGCCGAATGGTGCGGCCACGGCCCTGTCCTCGAGGAAGACATCGCGCTCACCAACATGAGCCTCGACCTGATCGGCCAGGCCCGCATGCTTTATACGCACGCGGCCGAACTCGAACGCCAGCTCAACGGCACGACAAAGACCGAAGACGATTACGCGTATTTCCGCACCGAACGCGAGTTCGCGAACTTCACGCTCACCGAACTGCCGCACTACGGCCCGCTCACCGGCACCGCGCGAGCGGACAAGGACTACGCGGTGACGATCGCGCGCAACTTTCTCTACGCGGCGCTGATGCTGCACGTGTGGACCGCGCTCGAAACGTCGACGGACGCGCAACTCGCGGCGATCGCCGCGAAATCGGTGAAGGAGACCCGCTATCACGTGCAGCATGCACGCGAATGGCTGGTGCGCCTCGGCGACGGTACCGACGAATCGCATCGCCGCGCGCAGGCCGCACTCGACTACCTGATTCCGTATACGCGCGAATTCTTCGCGGCCGATGCGATCGATGCGGCAATCGCCGAGCAAGGTATCGGCCCCGCACCGGCCGGGCTCGAAGCCGCATGGCGCGCGGACGTGGAAGACGCGCTCGCCGAAGCGACGCTCGCGCTGCCGGCGCCCGTGCAGCACATCACGACCGGCAAGCAGGGCGAGCACTCGGAGCACATGGGCTACCTGCTCGCCGAAATGCAGAGCCTCGCGCGCCAGCATCCCGGCGCGAGCTGGTAACCGGCCGACTCAACGGAGCCCGACGATGTCCGCCCAGACCGCCGCCCCCGCCAATGCCGCACCCGCCGCGCGCCGCGACGACCCGTTGCTCGCGCGTGCGTGGGACGTGCTCGAAGCGGTGCCCGATCCTGAAATCCCGGTCGTGTCGATCCGCGAGCTCGGCATCCTGCGCGACGTCCGTCGCGCGGACGACGGCGTGCTCGAGGTCGTGATCACGCCGACCTACTCCGGCTGCCCGGCGATGTCGCAGATCGCCGAGGATATCGCCGCGGCGATGCAGGCGGCCGATCTGCCGCCGCACCGGATCGAGACAGTGCTCGCGCCGGCATGGACGACCGACTGGATCACGCAGGAAGCACGCGACAAGCTGCGTGCGTACGGCATCGCGCCGCCTGTCGGCCAGTGCGGCAGCGCCGCGCCGCGCGAAAACGTCGTGCGCTTCGTGCCGCGCCCCGTCGCCGCGCCGGTCTGCCCGCGCTGCGGCTCAGCAAACACCGAGCGTCTCGCGCAATTCGCGTCCACGGCGTGCAAGGCGCTGTATCGCTGCGTCGATTGCCGCGAACCCTTCGACTACTTCAAACCCTATTGATCATGGCGACCCCGCAATTTCACCCGCTGCGAATCCGCGACGTGCGGCCCGAGACCGCCGACGCCGTCACCGTCTCGTTCGACGTGCCGCCGGAGCTGCGCGACGCATATCGCTTCACGCAGGGCCAGTTCGTCACGCTGAAGACCCACATCGACGGCGAGGAAACGCGCCGGTCGTATTCGATCTGCGTCGGCACGACCGACTATGACCGCGACGGCGAACTGCGGATCGGCATCAAGCGCGTGCGCGGCGGCCGCTTCTCGAATTTCGCATTCGACACGCTGAAGCCCGGTCACACGATCGACGTGATGACGCCGGACGGCCGCTTCTTCACGCACCTGAACGCCGACCACGGCAAGCAGTACGTCGCGTTCTCCGGCGGGTCGGGAATCACGCCGGTGCTCGCGATCGTGAAGACGACGCTCGAACTCGAGCCGCGCAGCACGTTCACGCTGATCTACGGCAACCGCAGCGTCGACGCGATCATGTTCGCGGAGGAACTCGAGGATCTGAAGAACCGCTTTATGAACCGCTTCGTCTTGTATCACGTGCTGTCGGACGACCAGCAGGACGTCGAACTGTTCAACGGCGTGCTCGACCAGGCGAAATGCGCGGAATTTCTGGACACGCTCGTGCCGGCCGATGCGATCGACGAAGCGTTCATCTGCGGCCCCGCCCCGATGATGGACGCGGCCGAAGCGGCGTTGAAGGCGGCCGGCGTGCCGTCAGCGAAGGTGCACGTCGAGCGCTTCGGCACGCCGCTGCCGCAGGCCGGCGCGCCCGTCGTGGAGATCACCGACCAGACGCCGGCCGCCGATCTCGAAATCGTGCTCGACGGCAAGAAGCGCAAGCTGCGCCTGCCTTACGAGGGCGTGAGCCTGCTCGACGTCGGCCTGCGCGCGGGCCTTGCGCTGCCGTACGCATGCAAGGGCGGCGTGTGCTGCACGTGCCGGGCGAAGGTGATCGAAGGCGAGGTGCGGATGGAGAAGAACTACACGCTCGAGGACCATGAAGTGAAGGACGGCTTCGTGCTCACGTGCCAGTGTCATCCGATCAGCGACAAGGTCGTCGTGAGCTTCGACGAGCGTTGAGGTACGTCGCACCGGCGCGCCGCGCCGGTTTCTCGTCGTCACACATCTCGCTTACACTAGGGGCCGCCGGCCGGCTGGACGTTGCAACGTCCGCCCGGCCGGCGGTTTTCTTTTGTTGACGACAGGCCGATGAGTACCATTCACGTGATTCAGGGCGGCACTGCCGCCGCGTCGCTGCGCGAGGCGCTCGCGCAGGCCGGACGCGACGAGCGCGTCGTAGGATTGCTCGACGATCTCGCGGTCGGACCGCTGAAGGCAGCCGACGAGACGCCCGACACGCGCGCCGCGTTCTGGCAGCGCGTGCTCGGAGACCAGATTCCCGACTGGAACGCGGAAATCGAAGCCGAGTTCGCGCGCCTCGACCAGCTCGCAATGGACACAGGGCAGGTGGTGGTGTGGCATGCACCGAGCGTCGGCGACAAGCTGCTGCTGCGCCGCGTCGCCTATCACCTGCGCAACGTGCCGCAGCGGCTGAACGAGGTGCGGCTGTCGGCCGCCGATCTCGACGCGGCGCAGCGCGCCGCACTGGTGCGCAGCGACCAGGCCTGTGCGACGGGAATGTTTCCGCCGGCGGCGCTTGCGCGCAAACGAGCAGTCGCCGCGCCGATCTCGGTGCTGCGCATCGGCCGCCTCGCGCTGGAATGGCAGGAGGCGAAGCACCTGAACGCCGAGCTGCGCTACTGGATCAGCAACACGATCAAGAGCGGCCACTACGCGGATCTCGATGCGCTGATCGTTGCTCACGCCGAATCGGGCTGGCAGCCCGCGCGCCGTCTCGTCGGCGCGATCATGGCCGGCGCCGATCGCGGCGGCCTCTTCGTCAGCGACTCGATCGCGTGGTGGCGCTGCCGCGAACTCGCTGCAGCGGGCCGGCTCGAGCTGCAGGACGACGCGCCGGCCGCCCTCTCTTCCACGCTGGTGCGCGCGGCAGCCGCGCCGCGCCAACGCTAACTTTCCGCATTCGACCATGGCCCGTACCCGAGCGCCCGACCACGAATCCCAGCGCGAGCAGATCCTCGATCTCGCCGCAAAAAAATTCGCGCAGACGAGCTACCCGAGCACGTCGATGTCCGATCTCGCCACCGCGAGCGGCACGTCGAAGGCACGTCTCTATCACTACTACGAGAGCAAGGAAGCGATCCTGTTCGACCTGCTCGACCGCTACACGAAGCGGCTGATGCTGATCATCGCCGAGGTGGAAGGCGCGAGCCAGCGGCGCGGGCTCAGCGAGCGCGATGCGTTCGCCGAACTCGTTCGCGCGTTCCTGGCCGAGTACGAGACGTCGCATAGCCGCCACGTCGCGCTGCTCAACGACGTGAAATATCTCGAGGACGCGCAGCGAGAAATCGTGCTGGACCGCCAGCGCGACATCGTCGCGGCCTTCTCGCGCCAGCTGGCCCGCGCGTATCCGGACCGAATCTCGAAGGAGAACCAGACATCGGTCACGATGATGGTGTTCGGGATGATCAACTGGACGTTCACATGGCTCAAGCCGGGCGGCCGCCTCGGCTACCGCGACTTCGCCGAACAGGTCATCGACCTGATGGAACACGGGCTGTCGCAGCGCGCGTAATTGCCGCATAGCAGCAGATGTTGCGCAACGGGCACACAGCCGCGGGCCGACAGGCGTTTCATATGATGAATTTTAAATCTGTTTAAAATCAAACAGATAGAAGATTAACTAAGCAGGTTTAGAATTCCCCCTCAGCATAAATACCGTCAAATACGGGTTTTCCCCAACCCCGGTCGGGTAGAATGCTGTTGCGTCGCACAAGCCGTTTGTGCAGCAACACACTGAGGAACCCACGATGAACACGCAATCGACCCGCCGTGCCGCCGCTGTTGGCCACGCCGGTACTGCGCCGGTTCTCGTCAGGGAACTGGCTTCCAAAGACCGTGAGCGCATGCTCACTCACTTTCTCTCGCTCAACGAAGAGGATCGCCTGCTGCGCTTCGGCCAGATGGTGCCCGATCACGTGATCGAGAATTATGTCCGCACGATCGACTTCGGTCGGGACACCGTGTTCGGCGTGTTCGACCATGCGCTCGAACTGATCGGCGTCGGCCATCTGGCATATCTGCCGGCGGAAGGCGACACGCGCACGGCCGAATTCGGCGTGTCGGTGCTCGAAAGCGCGCGCGGCCGCGGCGTCGGCTCGAAACTGTTCGAGCGCGCGGCGATCCGCAGCCGCAACACCCGCGTGACGACGCTGTATATGCATTGCCTGTCGCGGAATGCGACGATGATGCACATCGCGAAGAAGTCCGGGATGCGCATCGAATACGCATACGGCGAGGCCGATGCATACCTGTCGCTGCCGCCGGCCGACCATTCGACGATTCTGGCTGAAATGCTGCAAGAGCAAGCCGCGGTGTTCGACTATGCGCTGAAGCGCCAGGCGCACCGCACGTCGAAGTTCATCGAATCGCTGATGCCGGCCGCGCTGACGGCGTGACATCGGCCGGCCGGGCGGCCCGTGGGCGCCCGGCCATTCCCCTCTTCCCCCGCCTGTTCCCGCTAGCGCACGGACCGGATCGGCAACGCCGTCGTTTCCTTGAAGCAGTCGAGCGAAAAGCTCGTTTTCACGTCGATCACCGACGGATGATGCAGCAGATGCTCCTGCACGAAGCGGGAGAAATGCGCCATATCCTCGACCTGCACGCGCAGCAGGTAATCCATGTCGCCCGTCATCGCGTGGCACGCGACCACTTCCGGCCACGTCTGAACGGCCGCGCGAAACAGCTCCGCGTGGGTCGCGCCCGCGCGCGCCGACGTCTCGTCGGCCCGGACCGGCGCGAGACCACCGCGCTTCTCCAGCCGCACGCTCACGTAGGCGAGCAAGTCGAGCCCGAGCTTCTGCGGATCCAGCAGCGCGACGTAGCCGGTGATCACGCCGATCTCCTCGAGCCGCCGGATTCGCCGCAGGCACGGGCTCGGCGACAGGTTCACGCGCTCGGCGATCTCCTGGTTCGACAGGCGGCCGTTCTCCTGAAGAATCGCGAGAATTCGCCGGTCGATGGCATCCAATTCCGCTTGAGCCATCTTCTGCTTCCCAATGATTATTTTGAGACTGGAAATTGCGCCATCGTAGGCGCAGGCGACTAAGTTCGCAAGTTTCCGCTCGCGTCCGCCCGCTACACTCTGTCGCATGTCTCGACTCGTCGCGCACGCTCATCGCAGGCCCGGCCGTCGACATCGAACCACGCCGGGCACACGCACGCCGCCCCGGCCGATCGCCCCGCACAGGAGACACGACATGCAGATTCCCAACTGGGACAACCCCGTCGGCACCGACGGCTTCGAATTCATCGAATACACCGCCCCGGATCCGAAAGCGCTTGGACAACTGTTCGAACGGATGGGCTTCACCGCGATCGCGCGTCATCGCCACAAGGACGTGACGGTGTACCGCCAGGGCGACATCAACTTCATCATCAACGCCGAGCCCGATTCGTTCGCGCAACGCTTCGCGCGGCTGCACGGCCCGTCGATCTGCGCGATCGCGTTTCGCGTGCAGGACGCCGCGAAGGCTTACAAGCACGCGCTCGAGCTGGGCGCATGGGGCTTCGACAACAAGACCGGCCCGATGGAGCTGAACATCCCGGCGATCAAGGGCATCGGCGATTCACTGATCTATTTCGTCGACCGCTGGCGCGGGAAAAACGGCGCGCAACCGGGCGCGATCGGCGACATCAGCATCTACGACGTCGACTTCGAACCGATCGCCGGTGCCAATCCGAACCCGGTCGGCCACGGCCTCACGTACATCGACCATCTGACGCACAACGTGCATCGCGGCCGCATGCAGGAATGGGCGGAGTTCTACGAGCGGCTGTTCAACTTCCGCGAAGTGCGTTACTTCGACATCGAAGGCAAGGTGACGGGTGTGAAGTCGAAGGCGATGACGTCGCCGTGCGGCAAGATCCGCATTCCGATCAACGAGGAAGGCTCGGAAACGGCCGGCCAGATCCAGGAGTACCTCGACGCGTACCACGGCGAAGGCATCCAGCACATCGCGCTCGGCACGAACGACATCTACCGCGCGGTCGACGGCCTGCGCAGCAAGGAAGTGAAGCTGCTCGACACGATCGACACGTATTACGAGCTGGTCGACCGCCGCGTGCCGAACCACGGCGAATCGCTCGAAGAGCTGAAGAAGCGCAAGATCCTGATCGACGGCGCGCGCGACGACTTGCTGTTGCAGATCTTCACCGAGAACCAGATCGGGCCGATCTTCTTCGAGATCATCCAGCGCAAGGGCAATCAGGGCTTCGGCGAAGGCAACTTCAAGGCGCTGTTCGAATCGATCGAGCTCGACCAGATCCGCCGCGGCGTGGTTCAGGACAAGGCCTGACGAACGCGGCCGAGTAGGCCGCCAGGCGAGCGAATCGGTGCATATGGAAAAGGGCGGGAATCTCGCGATTCCCGCCCTTTTTTCGTTTTCTCGTTCCGGCGCGGCCCGGCGGCCACGCGAACGGATCAACGCACGGCCGCCTTCGCGACGGCAGGCTCGGCCGCCGGCTGCGCATCGACGCCCTGCGCCGACACGGGCTGACGCATCTGCGCGCCGGCTGCCGCCAGTGCGCTCGCGCCGTGCGCGTGCACCGGGCCGGTCATCGCGAAAAACGCGGCGGACACGATCAGGAAACTCTGGATATGACGAGTGTTCATTGCACCTCCTTTAAAACTGCCGGCGCCTCCCCGGATGTGTCGAAACGAGCGACACGGCCGGGCACCTCCGGCAGGCCGACAAGATTAACGGCATTTGCGCGACGAATGGACCGGCTTTACATGCTTTTACATGATGTAACGCAATGCCACGGCCGGCTTCGTTGACGCGCGGCGGCACGCGCGCCGGTGGGCGGCGGGTTTATCCCAGTGCTACCATCATCTGAAACCGGCGAATATGCCGGCCACTGCCGACACGTTCACAAGACGTCGACGCAATCGAAGTTTTGGTGATCCCAAACCGGGTGGAGGAGACAGTTAATGAATGCCCCGCTAGACGCAGACCAACGCGCGTCGCTCGAAGCCGCGCTGAAGTCCGTCACGCTTGACGACAAATACACGCTCGAACGCGGCCGCGCGTACATGAGCGGCATCCAGGCGCTCGTGCGCCTGCCGATGCTCCAGCAGGAACGCGACCGCGCCGCCGGCCTCAACACGGCCGGCTTCATCTCCGGTTATCGCGGCTCGCCGCTCGGCGGGCTCGACCTGTCGCTGTGGAAGGCGAAGCAGCACCTCGCGGCGCACCAGATCGTCTTTCAGCCCGGTCTCAACGAAGATCTCGCCGCCACCGCCGTGTGGGGTTCGCAGCAGGTGAACCTGTACCCCGGCGCGAAATACGACGGCGTGTTCGGCATGTGGTACGGCAAGGGGCCGGGCGTCGACCGCACCGGCGACGTCTTCAAGCACGCGAACTCGGCCGGCTCGTCGAAGCACGGCGGCGTGCTCGTGCTCGCCGGCGACGACCACGCAGCGAAATCGTCGACGCTCGCGCACCAGTCTGAACACATCTTCAAGGCCTGCGGCCTGCCGGTGCTGTTCCCTTCGAATGTGCAGGAATATCTCGACTTCGGGCTGCACGGCTGGGCGATGAGCCGCTACTCGGGCCTGTGGGTTGCGCTCAAGTGCGTGACGGACGTCGTCGAATCGTCGGCCTCGGTCGACATCGACCCGCATCGAACCGAGATCGTGCTGCCGACCGACTTCATCCTGCCGGAAGGCGGGCTGAACATCCGCTGGCCGGACCCGCCGCTCGTGCAGGAAGCGCGGCTGCTCGACTACAAGTGGTACGCGGCGCTCGCGTACGTGCGCGCGAACAAGCTCGACAGGATCGAGATCGACTCGCCGCATGCCCGCTTCGGGATCATGACGGGCGGCAAGGCGTACCTCGACGTGCGCCAGGCGCTGATCGACCTCGGCCTCGACGACGAAACGTGCGCGCGGATCGGTATCCGCCTGTACAAGGTCGGCTGCGTGTGGCCGCTGGAGGCGCAGGGCGCGCAGGCGTTCGCGCGCGGGCTCGACGAGATTCTGGTCGTCGAGGAAAAGCGCCAGATCCTCGAATACGCGATCAAGGAAGAGCTGTACAACTGGCCCGACGCGCAGCGCCCCCGCGTGTTCGGCAAGTTCGACGAGAAGGACGGCGCCGGCGGCGAATGGTCGGTGCCGATGGGCAACTGGCTGCTGCCCGCGCACTACGAACTCTCGCCGGCGATCATCGCGAAGGCGATCGCGACGCGGCTCGAGAAGTTCGAATTGCCGTCCGACGTGCGCGCGCGCATCGCCGCGCGGCTCGCGGTGATCAATGCGAAGGAAATGGCGCTCGCGAAGCCGCATGTGCAGACCGAGCGCAAGCCGTGGTTCTGCTCGGGCTGCCCGCACAACACGTCGACCAACGTGCCGGAAGGCTCGCGCGCGATCGCCGGGATCGGCTGCCACTACATGACCGTGTGGATGGATCGCAACACGAGCACCTTCAGCCAGATGGGCGGCGAAGGGGTGCCGTGGATCGGCCAGGCGCCGTTCACCGATGAAAAGCACGTGTTCGCGAACCTCGGCGACGGCACCTATTTCCATTCGGGCCTGCTGGCGGTGCGTGCGGCGATCTCGTCGAAGGCGAACATCACCTACAAGATCCTCTACAACGACGCGGTCGCGATGACGGGCGGCCAGCCGGTCGACGGCGTGCTGACGGTGCCGCAGATCACCCATCAACTCGCGTCCGAAGGCGCGAAGAAGATCGTGATCGTCACCGACGAACCCGAGAAGTACGACAGCCAGAAAGCGCTGCTCGCGCCGGGCGTGACGATCCACCATCGCGACCAGCTCGACGACGTGCAGCGCGAGCTGCGCGAGATCGAAGGCACGACGATCCTGATCTACGACCAGACCTGCGCGACCGAGAAGCGCCGCCGCCGCAAGCGCGGCACGTATCCGGATCCGGCGAAGCGCGTGGTGATCAACGACGCGGTGTGCGAAGGCTGCGGCGATTGCTCGGTGCAGTCGAACTGCCTGTCGGTCGAGCCGCTCGAAACCGAGTTCGGCACGAAGCGCCAGATCAACCAGTCGACCTGCAACAAGGACTTCTCGTGCGTGAAGGGCTTCTGCCCGAGCTTCGTCACGGTCGAAGGCGGCCAGCTGAAGAAACCGAAGGCCGTGTCGGTCGACGGCAACGCACTGCCGCCGATTCCGGAGCCGACGCTGCCGGCGATCGACCGCGCGTACGGCGTGCTGGTCACGGGCGTGGGCGGCACGGGCGTCGTCACGATCGGCGCGCTGCTCGGCATGGCCGCGCATTTGGAGAACAAGGGCGTGACCGTGCTCGACGTCACGGGCCTCGCGCAAAAGGGCGGCGCCGTGATGAGCCACGTGCAGATCTCGCACGCGCCGACCGACATCCATGCGACGCGGATCGCGATGGGCGAAGCCGATCTCGTGATCGGCTGCGACGCGATCGTCACGGCCGGCGACGAATGCACGTCGCGGATGCGGCACGACGCGACGCGCGTGGTCGTCAACAGCTCGCAGACGCCGACCGCCGAGTTCATCAAGAACCCGAACTGGGCGTTCCCGGGGCTGTCGGCCGAGAACGACATCCGCGCGGCAGCCGGCGAAGCGGTGGATTTCATCGACGCGAACCGTTTCGCGGTCGCACTGCTCGGCGATGCGATCTACACGAACCCGTTCGTGCTTGGCTATGCGTGGCAGAAGGGCTGGCTCCCGCTGACGCTCGCGTCGCTCGAACGCGCGATCGAGCTGAACGCGGTGTCGGTCGACAAGAACCGCGCGGCGTTCGACTGGGGCCGGCGCGCCGCGCACGATCTCGCGAGCGTGAAGCAGGCCGCGGCCGGCGACGTACGCCCCGCGCAAGGCGCGACGGTGATCTCGCTGCACACGAAGAAGGCGGTCGATGCACTGATCGCGAAGCGCGTCGAGTTTCTCACCGCGTACCAGAACGCCGCGTACGCATCGCGCTACGCGGCCTTCGTCGACAAGGTGCGCGCGACCGAGCGCACGCTCGCGGACGGCGACGCAACGCAGGAGCCGCTGACCGAAGCGGTCGCGCGCAACCTGTTCAAGCTGATGGCGTACAAGGACGAATACGAGGTCGCGCGGCTGCAGTCCGATCCCGCGTTCCTCGCGCGGCTGTCGTCGCAGTTCGAAGGCGACTGGAAGGTGAAATTCCACCTCGCGCCGCCGCTGTTCGCGAAGAAGGATGCACATGGCCATCTGATCAAGAAAGCGTACGGCCCGTGGATGCTGTCGGCGTTCCGGCTGCTCGCGAAGGCGAAATTCCTGCGCGGCACCGGGCTCGACCCGTTCGGCCGCACCGAGGAACGCCGGATCGAGCGCGCGCTGATCGGCGAGTACGAAGCGCTGATCGGCGAAGTGCTGGCCGGGCTGAACGCGGCCAACCGCCCGCTCGCGCTCGAGCTCGCGGCGTTGCCGGACGGCATTCGCGGCTACGGCCACGTGAAGGAGAACAACCTGCGCGCGGTGCGCCAGAAGTGGGACACGCTGCTCGCGAAGTGGCGTTCGCCGACGGGCGGCCAGTCGCGTCAGCAGGTCGCATGACCGGGCGGGACGGGCGTTCGCGGTAACGACGCCCGCTCCCGCACGGCGGGCCTCGACGCTCGGCGAGGCCCGCAAAAAAAACGCCACGGAACGCAGGTTCCGTGGCGTTTTCGTTTCCGCTTGCGCCGCGCCTCGGGCGCGGTGCAAGCGAGCGCGAACTTACTTCGTGTTCGCGTTCGCGGCGGCAACCGCCGTCATATTGATGATCCGGCGCACGGTCGCAGCCGGCGTTAGGATGTGGACCGGCTTCGCCGCGCCGAGCAGGAACGGGCCGACCGTCACGCCTTCGCCGCCGACCATCTTCAGCAGGTTGTAAGCGATGTTCGCAGCTTCGACGTTCGGCATGATCAGCAGGTTCGCTTCGCCCGACAGCGTCGTACCGGGGAACGCGGCCTTGCGGACCGCTTCGGACAGCGCCGCATCGCCGTGCATTTCGCCGTCGACTTCGAGGTTCGGTGCGCGCTCGCTGATCAGCTTGCGGGCTTCGGCCATCCGGCGCGACGACGCCGACGGCGCGCTGCCGAAGTTCGAGTTCGACAGCAGCGCAGCCTTCGGCGCGATGCCGAAGCGCTCGATCTCGGCGGCCGCCTGGATCGTCATGTCGGCGAGCTGCTCGGCGCTCGGCAGTTCGTTCACGTAGGTGTCGCACAGGAACAGGTTGCGGCCCGGCAGCATCAGCAGGTTCATCGCCGCGTAGTGTTCGGCGCCCTGCGCACGCCCCAGCACCTGCTCGATGAACTTCAGGTGCGTGTGGTACGTGTCGATCATCCCGCAGATCATCCCGTCCGCATCGCCCAGATGCACGAGCATCGCGCCGATCAGCGTGTTGAACTTGCGCAGCGCGGCCTTCGCCACTTCGGGCGTGACGCCGTCGCGCGCGCCGATCTCGTGGTACGCCTGCCAGTAGCGGTGGTAGCGCGTGTCGTCTTCCGGATTCACGATCTCGAAATCGACGCCGGCCTTCAGCTTCGAGCCGATCTTCGCGAGGCGCATCTCGACGACCGACGGACGGCCGACGATGATCGGCTTCGCGATCTTCTCCAGCAGCACGAACTGCGCGGCACGCAGCACGCGCTCGTCTTCGCCTTCGGCGAACACGATGCGCGCTTCCTTCTTCTTCGCGGTCGCGAACACCGGACGCATCACCATGCCGGTGCGGTAGACGGTTGCGCCGAGTTGCTCGCGGTACGCGTCCATGTCCTGAATCGGGCGCGTCGCGACGCCCGAGTCCATCGCGGCCTGCGCGACGGCCGGCGCGATCTTGATGATCAGGCGCGGATCGAACGGCTTCGGAATCAGGTAATCCGGGCCAAACTCGAGCGAGTGCCCTTCATACGCCTTCGCGACTTCCTCGCTCTGGTCGGTTTCCTGGGCCAGCTCGGCGATCGCGCGCACGCACGCGAGCTTCATTTCTTCCGTGATCGTCGTCGCGCCGACGTCGAGCGCGCCGCGGAAGATGAACGGGAAGCACAGCACGTTGTTGACCTGGTTCGGGTAGTCCGAACGGCCGGTCGCGACGATCGCGTCCGGACGCACGGCCTTCGCGTCTTCCGGGCGGATTTCCGGTTCCGGGTTCGCGAGCGCCAGGATCAGCGGACGCTCGCCCATCGTCTTGACCATGTCCTGCTTCAGCACGCCCGCGCTCGAGCAGCCGAGGAACACGTCCGCGCCGACGATCGCGTCGGCGAGCGTGCGCGCGTCGGTGGTCGCCGCATAGCGCTGCTTCGACGGATCGAGGTTGCCGCGGCCTTCGTAGATCACGCCCTTCGAATCGGTGACGAGGATGTTCGACTTCGTGAGACCGAGATTCACCAGCAGGTCCAGACACGCGATCGCCGCGGCGCCGGCGCCCGAGCACACGAGCTTCACGTCGGCGAGATTCTTGCCGACCACCTTCAGGCCGTTCAGGATCGCGGCCGACGCGATGATCGCGGTGCCGTGCTGGTCGTCGTGGAAGACGGGAATCTTCATGCGCTCGCGCAGCTTCTGCTCAATGTAGAAGCACTCGGGCGCCTTGATGTCCTCGAGGTTGATGCCGCCGAGCGTCGGCTCGAGCATCGCGATCGCGTCGACGAGCTTGTCAGGGTCGGACTCCGACAGTTCGATGTCGAACACATCGATGCCCGCGAATTTCTTGAAAAGGCAGCCCTTGCCTTCCATCACCGGCTTCGCGGCCAGCGGCCCGATGTTGCCGAGACCGAGCACGGCGGTGCCGTTGGTCACGACGCCGACGAGGTTGCCGCGCGACGTGTACTTCTGCGCGTCGAGCGGATCGGCGTAGATCGCCTCGCACGCGGCGGCGACGCCCGGCGAATACGCGAGCGACAGATCCAGCTGGTTCGACAGCGGCTTGGTCGGCGTGACCGAAATCTTGCCGGGTTTCGGGTTCAGGTGATAGGCGAGAGCGGCCTGCTTCAGTTGTTCGTCCATGATTGACCTGCGAGAGACATGCGGAATTTTGACGGTTCAGTACACAGCACCTTGGGCCGCGTCTGCTTGAATCGAGGGGGTGGTCGACTGCGAGACGGCACGCGACGCGCCGGGTCGGCACGCCATCGAACCTTGACGGGTGGCAAGAGGAAAGTACAAAGTACTGAACGATTTCTAAGGGTCGCCTAGTGTACACCCCCTAAATGACCTCTGTTGGTGCAACGCCGCATCCCGCGAATCGACATCCCCGCGATCCTTCCCCGTTTGTTTCGCCGGTGGCGAGCCGCGCGCCGAACCCGCGCGAATTCCGCCGAAAACCGGCCTGAATCGGGTAAAATAGCCGGCTACGCGCGCAGCGATGCGATTGGCCCGCCGATCGCACCCCCGCCCCTCGGGCAGGTTCCCCTTGCTGCGCCACCGGGCCCGCGCCCGCTCTTCGCTCATCACCCAAGGAATGCCCATGACAGGCTACGATCGTCAGTCGATCTCGGATACGACCGCCAAAATCCTGCTCGAAGTGCAGGCGGTGCACTTCAATGCCGAAAAACCGTTCATCTTCACGTCCGGCTGGGCAAGCCCCGTCTACATCGACTGCCGCAAGCTGATCTCGTATCCGCGCGTGCGTCGTGCGCTGATGGAAATGGCGGAAACGACGATCATGCGCGACGTCGGCTTCGAGCAGATCGATTCGGTGGCGGGCGGCGAGACGGCCGGTATCCCGTTCGCGGCATGGCTCGCGGACCGGATGATGGTGCCGATGCAGTACGTGCGCAAGAAGCCGAAGGGTTTCGGCCGCAACGCGCAGATCGAGGGTCATCTGGAAGAAGGCTCGCGCGTGCTGCTGGTGGAAGACCTGACGACCGACAGCCGCAGCAAGATCAACTTCGTGAACGCGCTGCGCACCGCGGGTGCGACGGTGAACCACTGCTTCGTGCTGTTCCACTACAACATCTTCAAGGAAAGCGTGTCGGTCCTGAAGGACATCGACGTCGACCTGCACGCGCTCGCGACGTGGTGGGACGTGCTGCGCGTCGCGAAGGCATCGGGCTACTTCGAGACCAAGACGCTCGACGAAGTCGAGAAATTCCTGCACGCACCGGCCGAATGGTCGGCTGCGCACGGCGGCGCAACCGCGCCGAAGGAATGACGCGGCGCCGGCTTGCTGGCCGGCATCCCCGCTGAACGTGGCTTCCAAAAACCGCTCGCTTCACCGCGAGCGGTTTTTTTTCGTCGGTCGATCAAGATCAGGATCATGCCGAATCGCCGGCCACTGCCTGCATCCTCATCGAACCCTAATGCTAGACTTGATCCATCGCCGCCATCAGCTGCGCGGGCAACGTACAACGCCAACAATGCCGGGAGCCTCGCCCGGCCCACGTGACGGGAGATGCGCCATATGCGTGTGGATCGCCGGATCACTTCGCCTGCGTCTCCGGGTCGTCCGTCTCCGTTCATCGCCGCCCTTCTCTGCGCCGCCGCGTGCGCCGCGCTCGCTCCGCTGCCCGCACGCGCGCAAGGGCCGTTCATCCTGTCGAGCAACGAACTCGCGTCCGGCGGCCGCGTACGCGCGGCGAACGTGTTCGACCGCGGCGATTGCAAGGGCGAAAACCGTTCGCCGCAGCTCAGCTGGCGCAATCCGCCGCCCGGCACGCGCGCGTACGCGATCACGATCTTCGATCCGGACGCGCCCGGGCACGGCTGGTGGCACTGGGCCGTCGCCGGCATCCCGGCAACCGTGACGAGCCTGCCCGCCGACGCGAGCGCGTCCGGCTTCCTGCGGCGCATCGGCGCGACCGAAGCGCGCAACGACTTCGGAATCGACGGCTACGGCGGTCCGTGCCCGCCGCCCGGCAAGCCGCACCGCTATGTAATCACCGTCTACGCGCTGAAGGGCACGGACCTGCGCGTCGCGCAGGGACGCCCCGCGCCGATGTTCGAGCACGAGATCGGCACGCTGACGATCGGCACCGCACAACTGACGGTGACCTACGGGCAATAAGCCCTTGCGCGGCGCCGCGCGCACGCGATGTCGCGATTACGCGCGGCCGCGAATTTCAGTGCGTCGCGGGCGCGCTTTCCTCTCGTCATTTCAGCTTGCTAGACTCGGCGGCACCGGTCGCGGCATCCCGCCGCGCATCCGTCGCGCCGCCCGCGTGCGGCGCGTGACGCGGCAGGCCGCGGCGCCCGCCGTGTCGTCCCTTTCCGGAGAACGCTTCATGTCGAACATCGTCATCGTCTATCACAGCGGCTACGGTCACACGCAGAAACTGGCCGACGCCGTCCACGCCGGCGCGCAGGATGCCGGCGCAACCGCAAGCCTGATCGCCGTCGGCGACCTCGACGACGCGGGCTGGGCCGCGCTCGACGCGGCGGACGCGATCGTCTTCGGCGCGCCGACCTACATGGGCGGCCCGTCCGCGCAGTTCAAGCAGTTCGCCGATGCCACGTCGAAACCGTGGTTCACGCAGAAATGGAAGGACAAGATCGCCGCAGGCTTCACGAACTCCGCGACGATGAACGGCGACAAGTTCTCGACGATTCAATATTTCGTCACGCTCGCGATGCAGCATGGAATGGTCTGGGTCGGTACGGGCATGATGCCGGCCAACTCGAAGGCGGCTACGCGCAACGACATCAATTACGTCGGCGGCTTCACGGGCCTGCTCGCGCAGTCGCCGGCGGATGCGACGCCCGACGAGGGCCCGCTGCCCGGCGACCTCGAAACCGCGAAGGCGTTCGGCCGGCGCGTCGCCGAAGCGACCGCGCGCTGGGTGGCCGGCGGCCGCTGAACGCGATCGTACGCCGGTCGGTCCGCCCACTGGCGCCGCCGGCGGCGACCGCGCGGCGCCGCGCGCGCCAAAGGGACACAAGACGGCCCGCGGGCCGTCTTTTTTCGACCCGTGCGGTGCAGGGCCGCCGGCTCACGCCTTAAAATGGCGGTTTCAGGGCGCCGCGGCTCCCGTTTCATTCAGTGAGAGCGAAATGAGCACCAAAGTTTTTGTCGACGGCCAGGAAGGCACGACCGGCCTCAAGATCTTCGAATACCTGTCGGCGCGCAACGACATCGAGATCCTGCGCATCGAGGAAGCGAAGCGCAAGGACGTCGACGAGCGCCGCCGTTTGATCAACGCGTCGGACGTCACGTTCCTGTGCCTGCCGGACGTCGCGTCGCGCGAATCCGCATCGCTGGTCGGGAACCCGAACACGACGCTGATCGATGCGAGCACCGCGTTCCGCACGAACGCCGACTGGGCATACGGGCTGCCGGAACTGACGCGCGCGCAGCGCGAAAAGATCCGCACGTCGAAGCGCATCGCCGTGCCGGGCTGCCATGCGTCGGCGTTCGTGCTTGCGATGCGCCCGCTCGTCGATGCGGGGATCGTCGCCCCGACCTTCGCCGCGCACAGCTACTCGATCACCGGCTACAGCGGCGGCGGCAAATCGATGATCGCCGAATACGAAAACGCGGCGCCCGGCGGCAAGCTCGCGAGCCCGCGGCCGTACGCGCTCGCGCTCGCGCACAAGCACCTGCCGGAAATGGCCGCGCACACGGGCCTCGTGCACGCGCCAGTCTTCACGCCGATCGTCGGGCCGTTCCTGAAGGGCCTCGCGGTGACGACGTACTTCTCGCCGGAGCAGCTCGCGAAGCGCGCGACGCCGCAGGACGTGCAGCGCGTGTTCGCCGAATACTACGCGGACGAACCGTTCGTGCGCGTCGCGCCGTTCAACGCGGACGACAATCTCGACAGCGGCTTCTTCGACGTGCAGGCGAACAACGACACGAACCGCGTCGACTTGTTCGTGTTCGGCAACGAAGAACGCTTCGTCACGGTGGCGCGCCTCGACAACCTGGGCAAGGGTGCGTCGGGCGCGGCGATCCAGTGCATGAACCTCAACATCGGCGCCGCCGAGGATACCGGCCTCAAGCGCTGATCCCCCTTGCATCGGATGCAAAGCCGGCCGCTGGCCGGCTTTTTATTTGCTCGCGCGAGGCAATAAATAAAATCCGGTTCATGGATTTACAAATATTTACAAGCTTTCGATTGCGCGATTACCGGCAAATTAATTTCACGAATTTTTCTCCAGTCGATCCCGCATAGGGATAAACCGGATATCGCCGCTTTAAACAGTGCCGTTATACGCGGGAAGGCTCCGCGGGCCGCCGATGCGTGGCGGCAACCCCACTCAAGCGGGACTCTAGCGCACTCCTCTCGTTTTAATTCTTACTGAAAGCCCGATCCGGCAAGGGCATATGGCGCGTCTTTTGTTTCAATCGCCTTTTTTAGACGAGTTCATCAATTGACAGCAAAAATCCAGGCGGCCACATTAGCTCGCACAATTAAACGATTGGAGACAGCGGCATGTCGCACGCCTTATCGAAGGGGGTGGCAACGGCCTTTGCCATCGCCCCTTTCCTGGTTGCCTGTGGTGGAGGGGATTCCGGCGGCTCGCTCGCGCCGATCAACGCGCCCCAATGTTCCGGATCGAGCTGTGGCACGCAAGGGCCGCCTCCGTCGCAGCCCGTCAACGGCGCGCTGTGTCCGGCCGACGCCGACATCGTGAAGAGCACGTACCTCGGCGGCGCCGGTAGCGGCGAGATCGTCAGCGTCAACATCGACGCAGTTGCGATGACGTACACGCTCAAGTGGCTCGAGTCGCCGATTCCGCTCGCGACCGGCACGGTCACGCCGAGCCGCGCCGGCACGACGATCACCGGCAAGGTCGTTCATCCGCCGACGGGCACGCTGCCGACCGCGGAACAGACGCGCTGCGCGTTCGTCCTCACGCCCGGCTCGGGCACGGCACCGAACGGCTCGACCTATTCGACGGCCGCCGACTTCAATCAGGCGAACCCGCCGATGCTGCTGGTCGGCATGGGCGTCGCGGGCGGCGGGATTCCCGGCGCGACGATTCAGTACGACGGGCTGACGATTACCGTCGCCGGCGTCCCGATCTACAAGAACGTCGGCCAGGTGCCGAACCGCCACTTCGACTTCTATCCGTTCCTCGGTTTCGCGAGCACGACGACCGACCTCACGAAGCTGCCGGGTACCTACAACGCACTGCTGTACCACCTGGTGCCGTCCGGCAACTACGCGACGAAGGGCACGAATTCGAGCGAGACGTTCGACGCGAACGGCGCGTGTACGTCGACGGGTTCGGGCGGCTGCCTGACGACCGGCGATCCGTGGACGGTCAACACTGCAAACGGCGGCTACCTCGACAGCGCGAAAGCGCCGCAGATCCTGCCGCAGACGCAGTTGCCGCTCGTCGGCGCGACGGGCAAGTCGGCGACCGCGCACATGGTGATCGGCCAGCTCAACGGCGCGACCGTGCCGGTGGTGGTCCGCACGGGCTACGTGTATCTGGGCACGGACCTGGCACTGCACACCGACGCCAAGGTCGACGACGAATCGGGCATCGCGGTGCTGGCCAAGGCAACCGCGATCCAGTCGGGCGCGATCGACGGCGGCTACGCGGGCGCGGATTCGAACTTCAAGTACACGGCCGCACTGATCCGCGGCGGCAACGCGTCGTTCATCAACCCGACCACGCAGGCCGAAGAAGACGGCTTCACGCTCGACTACGGCCAGGCAACGCCGGGCCTGCTCAACACGACGACGATTCCGAAGAGCGGTGCGGCCGCATCCGGCGTCGTGATCGCGACGGGCGGCCTCTATGCGGCACTGATCCAGGGCACGGTGAACGGCGGCGTCACTGCGACGTCGGCGAACGCGAGCACGTCGTCGAGCCCGTACTTCGGTGTAGGCGCGCAGATCAGCAAGTAGCGATCGGGCACGCGGCGGCGGGCTGCCTGCCGCCGCGCAATGCAGAGACGGCACGAAACGGGCGCCCGGCACGGCGCCGGCAGCACGAGCACAAGCAACAGAAGCGGCCGACAGGGAGCTGGCCGCCGCACAAGACAAATCTGGAGGAGCAACATGAAGCGCAACCTCGTTCTGGCAGCGGCCTTTGCCGCCCCCCTTCTTTCCGCATGCGGCGGCGGCGGCGACGGCGACAATCCGCCGCCGCTCGTCGAAGAGCGGCTGTGCCCGGCATCGCTCGATTACAGCACGGTGTTCACCGGCGGCGCGGGCAGCGGCGAACTCGCGAAGGTCCAGCTCGACACGACGAAGATGACCTGGCAGGTCACGTATATCGAATCGGCGGTGCCGCAAAAGACGGGCACGGTGACGCCGACCCGCGCGGGCACGGTCGACAGCGGCACGCTCACGCAGGAAACGCTGCTGCCGACGAACAAGCTGAACCAGTGCGCGTTCCGGCTGAACGGCGCGAGCCTCGATCCGTCGCGGCCGGCCCGCATCTTCGTCGGCTTCGGCGTCGCGGGCGGGACGATTCCCGGCAAGGAGATCCAGTTCGACGGTGTGCTCGGCCAGGCCGCGGTGCCCGACACGAAATTCCCGTACTACCCGTTCATCGGCTTTTCGTCGATCGAGACCGACATCACGAAGGTCGCCGGCACGTACAGCCACATCGGATTCGGCGAAGTGCCGTCGCAGAAGTTCGCGCCAGCATCGATCGATGCGAAGGTGACGATCAACGCGGACGGCACGTGGAGCAAGTGCGACACGACCGGCCAGTTCGCCGGGGGCGCGTGCACGCAGAAGGGCACGAACTTCGTGCCGTCGGCCGACGGCAGCGGCGCGTTCCAGTCGAACAACTACGCGAGCCAGCTGAAGCCGACGCTGTCGGCGACCCCGCAGGGCAAGGGCTTCATGATCGTCGGCAAGCTGCGCAACCAGCTGGTGCCGATCCTCGTGCGCACGGGCGTCGCGAACCCGAACCCGACGCCCGACAGCAACGGCGTGCCCGGCCTGACCGCAGATGACGAATCGAGCATCTCGATCCTCGCGCCGCAAACGGCGATCGCGGCCGGCTCGCAGAACGGCGAGTACATCGGCGTCGACAGCCAGTTCGACTACCGGACCACCGCGCTGATCAACAACCAGGCCACGCTGCTCGATCCGTTCCAGCCGTCGCAGGCGTCGCTCGCGACCGCGCTCGACCTCGACTACACGCAGAAGGTGCCGGGTACGGTCACGACGATCCACACGGGTTCGGGCAGCACGTCGCCGACCGGCAAGTTCATCTTCACGGGTGGCGTGTTCGGTTTCCTCGACAACGCGGGTTCGACGCCGTATTTCACGATCGGCGCGTTCGTCCAGTAAGCGGAGGAAAGCCGTGATGAAGAAGACTCTTCTCTGCGCGGCGGCCGGGGCCGCTGCCCTGGCGCCGCTCGCGGCGCACGCGCAGAGCGCCGGCAGCAACGTCGTCACGCTCGGCTGGTTCCACGTGATGCCGCAGCAAAGCAGCACGCCGATGACGACCAACGTCGCGCCGACGCCGATCAACACCCCGCTGCGGCTGCCGCCCTCGTTCACGTCGCCGGGCACCGGGCTGCACACCAGCGGCGCCGACACGGTCGGCCTGACGGTCAGCCACTTCCTGACCGACCATATCGCGGTCACGTCGGTGGCCGGCGTGCCGCCCGTGTTCAAGGTGTCGGGCCAGGGCACGATCAAGCCGCCCGGCCCTGCCGGCGCGCTCGGTACGCAGAACATCGGGCTCGCGTCGGTGAACCCGATCGTGAAGAGCGTGCGGCAGTGGAGCCCGGCGGTGCTGCTGCAGTACTACTTCGGACAGGCGACCGCGAAGTTCCGGCCGTTCCTCGGCCTCGGCGTGTCGTACAACTGGTTCAGCGACTTGCAGCTCAACACGAACTTCATCAAGCAGACGCAGGACAACCTCGGCGCGATTCTCGCGGCGGGCGCGGGCAAGCCGGGCACGACCTCGGTGGAGGCGAAGGCGTCGTCGTCGTGGCAGCCGGTGTTCAACGCGGGCCTGCAATACAACATGACGGAGCACTTCGGGCTGATTGCATCGGTGACCTACATTCCGCTGAAGACGACGTCGACCGTGACGATCAAGGCAGCCGACGGCACGGTGCTCTCCGAGTCGAAATCGGACCTGAAGGCCGACCCGATCATCAGCTACGTCGGGATGACCTACAAGTTCTGACGCTGCGCATCGGAGACGGAAGACGGCCGGAGGCCGAGTGGATGACCCGCGCCAAAAACGCGGGCAAAAAAAAGCCCGCCTAAGAGGCGGGCTGAATCCATATCAGAGGAGACATGGAGGAGACAGGTGTAACTATAGCGAATCGATTTCCGCATTGCAACATTTCCGTAGAGAAAATACGGATTTTCCCTCGACTACCTGCTCTAAATCGCTAATCGTTATCCGACCCCTTCGACGTCTCCCGCTCCAGCACCTCGCCCAGCGCGTCCCGCAGCAGCGCGACCGGCCGCGTCAAGCGGCCCGGCAGCGCGCCGTGCACGATCCACACGTTGATCCGCGTTTCCAGGCCGGCCGTTTCCACCACCCTCAGCGCATCGCGATGCGCGCTGCGCGCCAGCGCGTTCGGCGGCGCGATGCCGATGCCGGCGCCGCGCGCGACCAGCGACAGCTGCAGTTCCGAGCCGAACGCCTCGACCGCGACGTCGAACGGCAGCCCGGCCGCGCCGAGCGCACGGCTCAGCGCTGAACGCATCCCGCATCCGTCCTGGCTCAGCACCCACGGGAAACCCGACAGCACGTCGAGCGACAGCGGGCCGTCCGGCAACGGAAAGTCGCGCGCAGCCACGAGCACTGTCGGCTGTGTGCCGAGCAGCGTGGCCGTCAGCGTGTCGGGGAGCACCGCGCTCGCCGGCACCATCACCGTCGCGACGTCCAGCGTGCCGCGCTCGATCGCCTGCACGAGCGCCGGCGACCAGCCGGCCGTCACACGCAGCGTCAGCCGTGGAAACGCATCGCGGAGCCGGTCGATCGGCCGCTCAAGCGCCAGCTCGGACAGGAACGGCGGCACGCCGATGCGCAGCTCGCCGGACGGCTCGCTGTCGGGCGCGCCGGCCGCCATCAACTCGTCGACCGCGCAGAGCACGTTGCGGGCGAGCGCGTAGACGTCGCGCCCGGCCGCGGTCGGCTTCAGCGGCTTGCTCTGCCGCTCGAGCAGCGGCATGCCGAGCAGCGTCTCGAGGTTCTGCACGCGGCGTGTGAGGCCCGGCTGCGTCAGATGGAGCTTTGCGGCCGCGGCGACCATCGACCCGCTGTCGACCACCGCGACGAACGCCTGCAGATCACGCGTATTCAAAGAAAACTCGCATAATCAAGTTAGACATATTTCAATTGTCGCATAAAGAGCGGGCTCCTACGATTGGGATTCCTTCGATCGACCTATGGATTTCCCGATGAACTGCCCTGCCGATTCCTGCCCTGCCGCCGTGCGCACCGCGCGCGGGGCGGCGCCCGCGCTGAGCGCGGGCATGACGCTCTTCTTCGCCGCGACCGTCGGCGTGATCGTGATGGACCTGTTCGCCGCGCAGCCGTTGACAGGCCCGATCACCGCCGACCTTCACCTGCCGCCCGGCCTCACGGGCGTTGTCGCGACGCTGCCGCAACTCGGTTACGCAGCCGGCCTCGTGCTGCTGGTGCCGCTCGTCGACTTGCTCGAGAACCGCCGCCTGATCGTCGCGACGCAGATCGCGTGCGCGGCCGCCCTCGCGCTGCCGGCCTTCACGCGCTCCGGCACGGTGTTCCTGCTCGCGACGCTGGCTGCCGGCGCAGCGTCGAGCGTGATTCAGATGCTGGTGCCAATGGCCGCGTCGATGGCGCCCGAAGCGCAGCGCGGCCGCGCGGTCGGCAACGTGATGAGCGGGCTGATGCTCGGCATCCTGCTGTCGCGGCCCCTCGCCAGCCTGATTGCAGGCACCGCCGGCTGGCGCGCGTTCTACGCGCTGGCCGCGCTGGCAAACGCGGCGATCGCGGCGGTGCTCGCGCTACGCCTGCCGCCGCGCGTGCCGGCGGCGACGGCCGGCTATCGCGCGCTGCTCGCATCGATGGGCCGGCTGCTGGCCGACGAGCCGGTATTGCGCCGCCACGCCGTTTCCGCAGCGCTCGCGATGGCCGCGTTCAGCGCGTTCTGGACGGCCATCGGGCTGCGGCTCGCGCAGCCGCCGTTCGGCCTCGACCTGCACGGGATCGCGCTGTTTGCGTTTGCCGGCGCGAGCGGTGCGATCGTCACGCCGCTGGCCGGCCGCGCCGGCGATCGCGGCCACGGCCCGGCTGCGCAGCGCGTCGCACACGTGACGATGCTGGCCGCGCTCACCGTGCTCGGCATCGCCGGTGCGGGCTGGTTCGGTTTCGATGCGCATGCGCATCGCGGCGTCGCGCTGGCATTGCTGGCCGGCGGCGCGGCGCTGCTCGATGCGGGCGTAATCGTCGACCAGACGATCGGCCGCCGCGACATCAACCTGCTGAACCCGGCCGCGCGCGGGCGGCTGAACGGCTTGTTCGTCGGGCTGTTCTTCGTCGGTGGCGCACTCGGCGCGGCGCTCGCCGGCAGCGCGTGGGCGTGGGGCCGGTGGAGCGCCGTGTGCGGCGTGGGTTTCGCATTCGCGGGCGCAGCGGCCGCGTTCGGCTTGTCGGCGGCGCGCCGGACCCGCGCCACCGCATGGCCGCGCGCGTAATCCCGGATGACCGGGCGTGACCGCCGCATGATCGGCGCGCTACCGCGGCGCGGATGTGAAAACGCCCCGTCCTCTGGCGAGGTACGGGGCGTCCGGCAGACCGTAACGGCCGCAGAGGCCAGGATTCAGTGACGGACCAGCGCCATCATCGCGCCGAAGCCGACGAACAGGCCGCCCGTCAGCCGGTTGAAGGCCTTCGCGACACTCTGGCTCTTCAGCGTCGCGCCGATGCGCGTGCCGAACGACGCGTACACGAGATACCAGCTGACCTCGATTGCCGCGAACGTGACGACGAGAATGCCGAATTGCGGCAGCGTCGGCTCGGCCGCATTGATGAACTGCGGCAGCAGCGCGGCAGCGAACAGGATCGCCTTCGGGTTGCTGCCGGCGACCAGGAAACCGTTGCGGAACAGCGCCCAGCGAGATGCGGACGCGTGGTGCGACACCGCATCGACGTCGGCGGCCGGCGCGTCGTCGACGCGGGCGCGCCACGCCTTCACGCCGAGATAGATCAGGTACGCGGCGCCTGCGAAGCGCAGCGTATTGAACATCGCCGGCCACGCTTCGAGCACCGCCCCGAGCCCCGCCGCGGACACCGCGAGCATCAGCACCAGCGCAGTCAGGCAGCCGGCCATCGTCGCGGACGAACGGCGCAGCCCGTGCCGTGCGCCGTGCGTCATCACCAGCAACATGTTCGGCCCCGGAATCGCCGACACGACGAACACCGTCGCCACGAAAAGCCACCATGTATGCAGGTTCATGCGCGCCTCAGCCGAAAGAAAAACGAATTGCCGATTATGCCGCGTGCGCGGCGTTTCTGTCCCGCGCCGGCTCAGCGGCCCGCGCGGCGCAACGCGACTTCGCCGAGCACCGCGAAGTCCTGCTCGCCGCCGCCGTGCGCGAGCGCATCGAGCAGGCTGTCGCGCACGACGCTCGCGACGGGCAGCGGCACCGACGCCGCGTCGCCGGCCTCCAGCGCGAGCCGGACGTCCTTGAGCCCGAGGCGCGCCTTGAAGCGCGCGGGCTCGTAAGCGCGCTCGGCAATCATCCCGCCGTAGCCGGCGTAGACAGGCCCGGGAAACACGCTGTTCGTGATCACGTCGAGGAAGTCGCGCATCGCGACGCCATGCGCGCCGAGCAGCGCCGACGCCTCGCCGAGCGTCTCGATCGCGGACGCGAGCGTGAAGTTCGCGGCGATCTTCGCGACGTTCGCATGCTGCGGCAGCGAGCCGAACCGCCACGTCTTCTGGCCAATCACGTCGAACAGCGGCTGCACGCGGTCGATTGCCTCGGCCGGTCCGCCGGCCATGATCGTCAGCCGCGCGGCGGCCGCGACGTCCGGGCGGCCCATCACCGGCGCGGCGACGTAGTCGAGGCCGCGCGACGCATGCGCATGCGCGAGCGATTCGGCGAGCGCGACCGATACCGTCGCCATGTTCACGTGGATCAGGCCGCGCGGCGCCTGCGCGAGCAGCGCGTCGTCGAATACCGCGCGCGCGGCCGCATCGTCGGCCAGCATCGAGAACACGGCGTCGCCGCGAAACGCGTCGGCCGGCGTCGCGACGATCTGCGCGCCGACCGCCGCGAGCGGCTCGGCACGCTCGCGCGACCGGTTCCAGACCCGCACGGTGTGTCCCGCCTTCAGCAGGTTCGTCGCGATCGCCTGCCCCATTTCGCCCAGCCCGATAAACCCGAGATCCATTTCCCGCTCCTTCGACTCTTGAAGCGGGGAGTTAAACACAGATGGCCGCCGCCTGCAGCCCCGCAGCCGGCCGCGCGCGGTGCGATACTGCGCGGATGGCGACCGCGACCTTCCGCTTCCACGACGAGCTGAACGCGTTTGTCGCGCCCGCGCAGCGCGAATGCGCATTCGTGCACGCGTTCGCGCGCGACGCGACGGTCAAGCACGCGATCGAGGCGCTCGGCGTCCCGCATACGGAAATCGGCCGGCTCCGCGTGAACGGCGCGCCGGCCGCGCTCGATCGGCCGCTTGCCGACGGCGACCACGTCGACGTCCATCCGGAACGCGCGCCACCGCCGGCCGAAGCGCCGCCGCAGCAGCACGAGCAGTGGCGCTTCGTCGCCGACGCGCACCTCGGCGGCCTCGCGCAGCTGTTGCGCCTCGCCGGCTTCGACACCTGCTACGACAACCACTACCGCGACGACGAGCTCGTCGCGCTCGCCGCGCGCGAAGGCCGGATCGTGCTGAGCCGCGACCGCGAGTTGCTCAAGCGCCGCGCGGTCGTGCGCGGCTGTTACGTGCACGCTCGGCAGCCGGACGCGCAGCTGCGCGAGCTGTTCACGCGGCTTGGCCTCGCGCCGTACATGCGCCCGTTCCGGCTGTGCCTGCGCTGCAACGCCCCCCTGCACGCGCTCGATGCAGCCGACGCCGCGCCGCGCGTGCCGCCCGGCGTGCGCGACCGGCATCGGCGCTTCGCCGCATGCGACGTGTGCCGCCGCGTATTCTGGGAAGGGTCGCACTGGAAACGGATGCGTGCGGTAGTCGATGCGATGCGCGCGCCGCCGGGTGCAGACCGCGCGAAGCCGGCGGACACGCCAATCGCGACGGGCCCGGCCGACGCCTGAAAAAACAAAACCCCGCAGGCCGGAGCGTGCGGGGTTTCGCGACGGGGTGGCCGGCGATGCCGGCCCCGGCGAAGCGTGCTTAGTTCTGCGTGCCTGCGTCGTTCGTGCCAGCCGCCGATGCAGCAGCAGCCTTGGCCTGGCCCTTCTTCGAGCCGTGGTGCTTCAGCGCATGCTTCGGCTTGCTGTGATCCTTCTTGGCCGGCGCCGACGCGGCGGCCGACGTGTCGGCTGCCGGCGCGGACGCCTGTGCGAATGCCGAAACCGATGCGAGAGCGAATGCTGCGGCGATGATCGAAGCGAGCGTCTTCTTCATTGTTCTTCCTTTAGCGGAGAAAAAGTCAAACGTACCGGTAAGAGATGCGAGGCATCCGCATCGGAACGTCAGTCGCGCCGGAGTGCCGGTCGCCGCCGGACGGGTCGGTTCGCACCTTTCCGCCTCAGCCAATACTGACGCACTGGCTCCATAACGCGCCGCGCGCGCGCCGAG
This sequence comes from Burkholderia latens, assembly GCF_001718795.1. Classification (NCBI taxonomy): domain Bacteria; kingdom Pseudomonadati; phylum Pseudomonadota; class Betaproteobacteria; order Burkholderiales; family Burkholderiaceae; genus Burkholderia; species Burkholderia latens. Next base: position 248,631 of record NZ_CP013435.1, read on the forward strand.
TTGACACGTTCGCAGCATCCTCGGGTTTCCCCGGGGTACGTCGCCCGGGCCCCGTGCGACGGCCGTGCGCCCGTGTGCCAATCGTCCGACAAACCGCCTCTCGCGCCCGCCGCGGCGACGCTATACTGGCCTCCTTCCGATCCAACCGGATCGCGGCCGGACACGCGACGGCCGCCGACGCGAGGCGCCCAAATTGCCCGATCACAATCTGGACAAACTGAAAATCGACCGGCGTCCCGTCGCGCCCTCGCCACGCCGGCGCCGGTGGGCGCGCTATGCGGCCGCGGCCGCCCTCGTCATCGCCGCGATCGTGGCCGCGCTCGCGCTCACCGGCCGGCCGACAGTCGATACGACGTCCGTCACGTCCGCATACCCGTACCAGAACGACACGCAGCTGAACGCGACCGGCTACGTCGTGCCGCAGCGCAAGGCCGCGGTCGCGTCGAAAGGCCAGGGGCGCGTCGAATGGCTGGGCGTGCTCGAAGGCACGCGCGTGAAGCAGGACGAGATCATCGCGCGGCTCGAAAGCCGCGACGTGCAGGCGTCGCTCGCGCAGGCGCGCGCTCAGGTGCAGGTTTCGCGCGCGAACCTCGGCGTCGCGCAGGCCGAACTGAGGGACGCCGAGATCGCGCTGCGCCGCACCGCCGCACTCGCGCCCAAAGGCGCGGTGCCGGCTGCCCAACTCGACACCGACACCGCGCGCGTGAACAAGGCGCGCGCGACCGTCAACAGCGACCAGGCCGCGATCGTATCCGCCGAAGCGAACGCGCAGGCCGCGCAGGTCGCGGTCGACCAGACGGTGATCCGCGCGCCGTTCGACGGAATCGTGCTCGCGAAGCACGCGAACGTCGGCGACAACATCACGCCGTTCTCGTCCGCGTCGGACAGCAAGGGCGCGGTCGTGACGATCGCCGACATGGACACGCTCGAAGTCGAGGCCGACGTCGCCGAATCGAACATCGCGAAAATCCGCGCGGAGCAGCCGTGCGAGATCCAGCTCGACGCGCTGCCGGACATGCGCTTCGCGGGCCGCGTGTCGCGCATTGTGCCGACGGTCGACCGCTCGAAGGCAACAGTGCTCGTGAAGGTGCGCTTCGTGGACCGCGACGAACGCGTGTTGCCCGACATGAGCGCGAAGATCGCGTTCCTGTCGAAGCCCGCGTCGCCGCAGGACCGGCAGCCGGTGACGGCCGTGCAGGCGAGTGCAGTGGTCGAGCGCGACGGCCGCCCGGTCGTGTTCGTCGTAAAGGACGACACCGTGCGCGCAACCGCCGTCACCGAAGGCGCACGCATCGGCGAGCTCGTCGCGATCCGCGGCGTGAAGCCCGGCGACACGGTCGTGCTCGCCCCCGGCCCGAAGCTGAAGGACGGCGCGAAAGTGACCGTCGCGAAGAAGTAGCGTGGCAAGCGTGAACGACGCACGGCCACCCCTCGTCGAACTCAGCCACGTCGCGAAGTCGTACCGGCGCGGCAACCAGGTCGTGCCGGTGCTGACCGACATCACGCTCGACATCGGCGAAGGCGACTTCGTCGCACTGATGGGCCCGTCCGGTTCCGGCAAGAGCACACTGCTCAATCTGGTGGCCGGCATCGACCGCCCCGACAGCGGCGAGCTGCGCGTAGGCGGTCTCGACATCTCGCAGCTCGACGAAGCGCAGCTGGCCGAATGGCGCGCGGCGAACGTCGGCTTCATTTTCCAGTTCTACAACCTGATGCCGGTGCTGAGCGCGTTCGAGAACGTCGAGCTGCCGCTGCTGCTCACGAATCTGTCGCGCCGCGAGCGGCGCGAACGCGTCGAGCTGGTGCTCGACATGGTAAATCTCGGCGATCGCAAGAGCCACTATCCGTCCGAGCTGTCGGGCGGCCAGCAGCAGCGCGTCGCGATCGCACGCGCGCTGATCACCGATCCGGTGCTGATCGTCGCCGACGAACCGACCGGCGACCTCGACCGCGCGTCCGCCACGGACGTGCTCGCGATGCTGCAGCGGATGAACGCCGAGCTCGGCAAGACGATCATCATGGTGACGCATGACGCGCAGGCGGCCGGCGCCGCGCGCTCGGTCGTGCATCTCGAAAAAGGGGAGCTGATCGATGGGCACGCGGCCTAACCGACGCGAGCGCGCACGATGTACGTGCTGAAGCTGATCGCGCGCAATGCACTGCGGCACCGGCTGCGCACGCTGCTGACGGTGCTCGGGCTGACGATCGCCGTGCTCGCGTTCGGGCTGCTGCATACGGTGGTCGACGCGTGGTACGCCGGCGCGGCCGCCGCGTCGAGCGGCCGGCTCGTCACGCGCAACGCGATCTCGCTCGTGTTTCCGCTGCCGGTGAGCTACGAGAACCGGATCCGCGGTGTCGACGGCGTGACTGCGGTGGTGCGTTCGAACTGGTTCGGCGGCGTGTACCGCGATCCGAAAAACTTCTTCGCGAGCTTCGCGGTGTCGGAGAACTACCTCGACCTGTATCCGGAATTCATCCTCCCTGCGCAGCAGCGGGCCGACTACGACCGCGACCGGCGCGGCTGTCTCGTCGGGCGCCAGCTCGCGACGCAGTTCGGGTTCAAGGTCGGCGACGTGATTCCGCTGAAAGGCACGATCTACCCGGGCACGTGGGATTTCGTCGTGCGCGGCATCCTCGACGGCCGCGACGACTCGACGATCACGCGCCAGCTGGTGTTCCACTGGGACTACCTGAACGAGACGGTGCGCAAGCGCACGCCGAAGCAGGCGGACCAGGTCGGCGTGTTCGTGCTCGGCGTCGCGAACCCGGACGACGGCGCCGCGATCGCGCGCAACGTCGACGCCGTCTTCAAGAATTCACTCGCCGAAACGCTGACCGAGACCGAGCAGGCTTTTCAGCTCGGCTTCGTCGCGATGTCGAACCAGATCATCGCGGCGATCCGCGTCGTGTCGTACGTGGTGATCCTGATCATCATGGCCGTGATGGCCAACGCGATGGCGATGAGCGCGCGCGAGCGCACCGCCGAATACGCGACGCTGAAGGCGCTCGGCTTCGGCCACGGCTTCATCGCGCTGATCGTGTTCGGCGAGTCGGTCGTCATCGCGGTGGCGGGCGGCACGCTCGGGATGCTCGCGACGCCGCCGGCCGCGAGCCTGTTCAAGCAGGCCGCGGGCGGCATCTTTCCGGTATTCAAGGTGTCGACCGCGACGATCGCGCTGCAGGCCGCGTGCTCGGTGGCGGTCGGCATCGCGGCCGCCATCGTGCCCGCGTGGCAGGCCGCACGCGTGCGCGTGGTCGAAGGCCTGCGGGCGATCGGTTAGGCGCATGGCGATTCCGCTCACCTACATCGCGCGCAACCTTTGGACGCGGCGGCTCACGACCGCGCTCACCGCGGGCGGGATGGCGCTCGTGATCTTCGTGTTCGCGACCGTGCAGATGCTCGACGCCGGGCTTACGCAGACGCTCGTATCGACCGGCGAAGCGGACAACGCGGTCGTGATCCGCAAGGGCGCGGAAACGGAAATCCAGAGCGCAATCGATCACCAGCAGGCGAATGCGCTCGAGATGCATCCGTCCGTCGCGCTCGGGCCCGACGGGCGGCCGCTGGTATCGAAGGAAGCGGTCGTGCTGATCTCGCTCGTGAAGACGACGAGCGGCAAGCCGTCGAACGTCGTGATCCGCGGCGTGTCGCCGGCCGGCCTCGCACTGCGTCCGCACGTGAAGCTCGTCGCCGGCCGCCCGTTCGCGCCGGGTTCGTCGGAGATCGTCGTCGGCAGCGCGATCGCGAAAGGCTTCAGCGGCACCCAGCTCGGCGACCGGCTGCATTTCGCGCAACGCGACTGGACGGTCGTCGGCGTGTTCGATGCGGGCGGCAGCGGCTTCGACTCGGAAATCTGGGGCGACGTCGACCAGCTGATGCAGTCGTTCCGGCGCACCAGCTATTCGTCGATGGTGCTGCGCATCCCGAGCGCGGACGGCTTCGCGCGCTTCAAGGCCGACATCGACGTCGACCCGCGCCTGACCGACGAGGCCAAGCGCGAGCAGACGTTCTACGGCGACCAGTCGAAGGCGCTGTCGACCTTCATCAACATCCTCGGCATCACGCTGTCGACGATCTTCTCGATCGCCGCGATGATCGGCGCGATGATCACGATGTATGCGTCGGTCGCGAACCGCACCGCAGAGATCGGCACGCTGCGCGCGCTCGGCTTCAAGCGCATGAACGTGCTCGCCGCGTTCTTGCTCGAAGCGCTGCTGCTCGGCTTCGTCGGCGGCGTGATGGGGCTCGCGTGCGCGTCGCTGATGCAATTCGCATCGTTCTCGACGACGAACTTCCAGACCTTCGCCGACCTGTCGTTCCGCTTCGTGCTGACACCGGCAATCGTCGTGAAGACGCTGCTGTTCTCGCTCGTGATGGGGCTCGTCGGCGGGTTCCTGCCGGCGATGCGCGCCGCGCGGCTAAGCATCGTCGACGCGCTGCGCGCGCAGTGACGCGGGTGGCCGCCGCGCGCATCGCGCATCGATTTTCCTGTCGCCGGATCGACCGCCCGATGCGCGGTCGTCGCGCCCGCGAGCGTCGAGCGATGCGCGCCGCGCAGGTGCGCCGGGCATGTCGCGCTCGGCCGTTGTCGCGGCTGGCGCGAGTGCGCGCCGCCGTTCAGATCGAACGGCGCCATCGCGCGGTATGCGTCGTCAACCGGCGTCGACCGGCGGCGGCAGCTCGCCGCGCGCCAGCGCGAGCGCATGAGCCCGCACATCGTCCGGCCAGCCGGCGATCAGGTCCGCCATCCGCGCGAGGTCGTCCGCATACAGCGCGCGCGCCGCTTCCTCGAAATTCGGCAGGTCGCCCGCGATCGCCGACATGAAATGGTACGCGCGCGCTTGCGCATCGCGATGCCGGTCCGCCGCCGCGCGCATGCGCCGCGCGTCCTCGACCAACTTGCGCAGCGCGACCGATGCGCCGCCCGGCTGCGCGGCGAGCCAGTCCCAGTGACGCGGCAGCAACGTGACCTCACGCGACACGACACCGAGCTTCGGACGGCCGCGCCCGCGCTGTTCTCCTGCGCTCGCCGCGGCGCCGGGCGGCGTGGCCGGCTCGGCCGGCGCGGGTGCATAACGCGCACGGATGTCGTCCGCGGTGCCGCGCAGGTCGAGGTCGATCGCGCGGCCGGTCGAGTCGTCGAAGATCACGACCGAGCCGGACATCGCATCGCCATACGCGTGCCGGATCGCGACAGCCACCGCCGCGGGCGTGCCCGAGGCAACGCGCCGATGGCCGTCGAATGCCGTGCAGGAAGGTAGCGAGGTGGAAATCGTCATCGGAGCCGCCATCGTGAGTAGTGGGAATGGCGCTATTTTTATCCGGGTGTAAATTGGTTGTCAATATCACCCGGGTAAAATATTGCCGATTTCGGGTGGCGCGTCGCTGACGCGCGCACGTGAGCCCGTCGTTGGCCGTGCGGTCGCTGGTCACTCATCGATTCAAATCCTGAATCGATCAAGTCAGCAATTGGCATGAAAGTGCAAATGTCGCCATGACAGAATGACCCGGACGTCCTGCCACAGCGCAGCGGCGTTCGGCCTCCGGCCGGCCACCTCACTACAGAGAACGCGCATCGACGCGCAGCCGCACGACGGCACCTTCCGCTCTCGGAGGAGACAGTCATGAATCCGCTTCACGCATTGCCGGCGTCCGCGTCGGCAACGGCTCGGCGCACGCGCGTGCGCTGGCTCGTGCTGACCGTGCTGTTCGCGGTCACGACGATCAACTACGCGGATCGCGCGGCGATCGCGATTGCCGGCCCCGCGCTTGCACGCGCGATGCACCTGACGCACGTGCAGATGGGCTTCATCTTTTCGGCGTTCGGCTGGTCGTACGTGGTCGCGCAACTTCCGGGCGGCTGGCTGCTCGACCGCTTCGGGTCGCGCGTGGTCTACGCGTTCAGCATCTTCTTCTGGTCGCTGTTCACGCTGCTGCAAGGCAGCATCGGCTTCTTCAGCGGCGCGGCCGCGTTCGCCATGCTGTTCGGGCTGCGCTTCCTGGTCGGCGCGGCCGAGGCGCCGTCGTTCCCGGCCAACAGCCGGATCGTGTCGACCTGGTTCCCGGCAGCGGAGCGCGGCACCGCGTCGGCAATCTTCAACGCCGCGCAGTACGCGGCGACCGTCGTGTTCGCGCCGCTGATGGGCTGGCTCGTGCACGCGTTCGGCTGGCAGTCGGTGTTCGCGGTGATGGGCGTACTCGGCTTCGCGTTCGTGCTCGTGTGGAACCGCACGATGTACGACCCGAAGGTGCATCCGCGGATCAACCGCGCCGAACTCGACTATCTCGACGAAGGCGGCGCGCTCGTCAACATCGACCAGGCGACCGGCGCGCGCGACGGCGGCCCGTCGATGCGTCACGTGAAGGCGCTCCTGAGAAACCGCATGCTGGTCGGCGTGTACGTCGCGCAGTACTGCATCAACGCACTCACGTACTTCTTCATCACATGGTTTCCGGTCTATCTCGTGCAGGCGCGCGGGATGTCGATCCTCAACGCCGGGCTCGTCGCGTCGATCCCGGCGGTGTGCGGCTTCCTCGGCGGGATTCTCGGCGGCATCGTGTCCGACGCGCTGCTCAAGCAGGGGCGGTCGCTGTCGATCGCACGCAAGGTGCCGATCGTGATCGGCATGCTGCTGTCGATGTCGATGATCGTGTGCAACTACACCGACTCGCACGTGGTCGTCGTCGTGTTCATGGCGCTGTCGTTCTTCGGCAAGGGCCTCGGCGCGCTCGGCTGGGCCGTCAACGCCGACACCGCGCCGCGCCAGATCGCCGGGCTGAGCGGTGCGTTGCTCAATACATGCGGCAACCTTTCCAGCATCACGACGCCGATCGCGATCGGCTATATCGTCGACCGCAGCGGCTCGTTCAACGGCGCGCTGGTGTACGTCGTCGCGCACGCGCTCGTCGCCGTGGTCTGCTACCTGTTCGTCGTCGGCGAGATTCGCCGCGTCGAGCTGAACTGAACGGCGCGGGCCGCGCCGGCGCGTCCGGCGGCCTGCGCATCAACGGAACCAGGAGCGAAACCGATGTCCGAATCACGCCGCGCCGACACGCCGCGCGTCACGCGCATGCAGGTGATCCCCGTCGCCGGCCGCGACAGCATGCTGCTGAACCTGTGCGGCGCGCATGCGCCGTATTTCACGCGCAACCTGGTGATCCTCGACGACAGCAGCGGCCGCACGGGCGTGGGCGAAGTGCCCGGCGGCGAAGGTATCCGCCAGGCGCTCGAGCGGATGACGGACCTCGTCGTCGGCCAGTCGATCGGGCGTTACCAGGCGACGCTGAACGCGGTGCGGGCGGCGCTGTCCGGCGCGGGTGCGGGGGCCGGACGCACGATCCGCCACGAAGTGACGTCGGCCGGCGAGGCGGCCGTGCTGCGCCAGCCGCACGAGATCAACCTGCGGCTCGACAACGTGATCACCGCGATCGAGGCCGCGCTGCTCGATCTGCTCGGCCAGCATCTCGACGTGCCGGTCGCGGCGCTGCTCGGCGAAGGCCAGCAGCGCGACGCGGTGCCGATGCTCGCGTACCTGTTCTACATCGGCGAGCGGCGCCGCACCGACCTGCCGTATCGCGACGAGACGCAGGCGGCCGACCCGTGGTTCCGGCTGCGCAACGAGGCGGCGCTCACGCCGGCCGCGATCGCGCGGCAGGCGGAAGCCGCGGTCGAACGCTACGGCTTCGCCGATTTCAAGCTGAAGGGCGGCGTGATGGCCGGCGCCGACGAAATGGAAGCGATCGCGGCGATCAAGGCGCGTTTTCCGGACGCCCGCGCGACGCTCGATCCGAATGGCGCATGGTCGCTCGACGAAGCGATCGCCCTGTGCCGCGGGCAAGGCCATCTGCTCGCGTATGCGGAGGACCCGTGCGGGCCGGAAGCCGGTTACTCGGGCCGCGAGGTGATGGCCGAATTCCGGCGCGCGACCGGCATTCCGACCGCGACCAACATGATCGCGACCGACTGGCGGCAGATGGATCACGCAGTGCGGCTGCAGGCAGTCGACATTCCGCTCGCCGATCCGCACTTCTGGACGATGCGGGGGTCGGTACGGCTCGCGCAGCTGTGCCGCGACTGGGGCCTTACGTGGGGCTCGCACTCGAACAATCACTTCGACGTGTCGCTGGCGATGTTCACGCACGCGGCGGCGGCCGCGCCCGGCACGATCACCGCGATCGATACGCACTGGATCTGGCAGGAAGGCGACGCGCGGCTCACGCGCGAGCCGCTCGAGATCGTCGGCGGCCAGGTTGCGGTGCCGGCGCGGCCGGGGCTCGGGATCGAGCTCGACATGGCGCAGGTCGAAGCCGCGCATGCGCTGTATCGGGAGGTGGGAGGCACGGCGCGCGACGACGCGATCGCGATGCGGTATCTGGTGCCGGGGTGGACGTACGATCCGAAGCGGCCGAGTTTCGGGCGGGGGTGAGGCGCGGTTTTCGCGCGGAAAGCAAAGGGCCCGGTGTGGCGTGAGACAGGGAGGAATTTCTTGCGCCCAACGGGAATCATTTTTTGCGCTTCAGCTACGGCAACTCAAGGGGTTCCCGTAGTCGAGTGCGGGCGCGCGGAACGCATTTTTTGCACTTTGTCCGGGCTGCCCCGATTTCTCTGCACTTCGTTCTTCCATAGCCACGGGTAGCCAGTACCAACTCCACTATTTCCACGATTGTGGTTACTGATCGCTATAGCTCCTTTGCGATATCGAACCCTGTGCCCTTGGTCTGGCGTCCTTCGTTCGTTGAATGATCTCCGCAGTCTTAGGAAGTGCCAACTCGAAGCCGTCGATGCTGTCAAGTAGCGCGTCGCCCGGCTGCGCGTCGATCATTGCACACAACATCTCTACCGCATACTCAACGCTCAAATGATTGCGAATGAGTAGATTTGCCATGAGCGAACGGTTCTCGCGCGCTTTCAAGACCACAACGAGCTTCTCGACCAAGCTTTGCCGAAACGCCTTACCGGCCGACGAATACGAATTCCACGAGTTGGCTCCAACGGCCGGATAGATCAGATACTTATTGGCCCGAGGCTCATTGGCCACAAGAATCAGTTCGACCAGTTCAGAAACGGCCGCTGGAACGACCTCCATCTTGAATGCCGCATACAAGAGGTATTCCGCGGTCTCTGCGACGTGCGCAACATCCGCACCGAATGATCGCAACCAATCGGTCAACCCGACGGCAACTAGCGCGACGTGGCTATTCCACTTTGCCTCTGGGATCGTGGAAGCGACGCCGTTCAATGCTTCGGGGGCCACCTCCTTGCGAACGACGCGGTCGATAAGTCGTCGTACCAAGAGGTTAAAGCGTTCACCGTTGTAAACGTTGAACAGAGCTGAATCTGTCACACCAAGTGACGGGAATTCGACAAGCTGGATGGCTGATTGCTCGTCGCCGCTTCCAGACAGAATTTGCAGGCATTGTCGACGGATCTCTACATCTTGCGAAACCTGCAAGATCTCGCGCACGAAATCCGCATGCCGATTGTCGATCGCCGACGGCTTTGGAATGGCCTCAAGCAAACCGTAGAGCAATTTGCTCGACACGCCATCAATACCTTTGTCCCGCAACCACGACAGTGCCTCGCGCGGATGCTGGTTCACGACGTGATAGCGAATCGAGCTTGCGCTTTGTTGCCGCGTTTGCACAAGAAGGTCCATTGCGGCGGCAAATTTCCTGCCGCTCGACATGAAAAACAGGCCTTTGGCCAGATCGGCCATATTGGCTTCGGTTCCATGTGGAAGGGGTTCCGTCGAATCAAAGTGATCCAGCAGAAAAGCGAAGCCATCGGACGCTGCTTCCGCCAACGCGTCCAAGATGGCGTCTCGCCAAGGTGTTATGGTGAAATTTGGTGCCCATTCTGGCGTAAGCCAATGCTTTGAGCGCCAGTCGTATGAGTCTTCGCCCCCGACGAGCAGCCACAGTAGCCGCACGCGTTGCATCGGTGTCCAGCGCGAATCGCTCGCGATGGCGAGGCATGAATCATAGCCTTCCACTCGTAGCAGCAGATTCGACACATCCCAATCGGACAGCAGTCTCTCAGCTGACGAAAACAAGGTGGCCCAGTCCTCCATTTCAAGCAATACCGATGCAGCGAAAGCACGTGTCGATATGGTCGGCGAGCGCTCGAAGAACTCGACGATTCCGTCACGGACGCGAAGTGAGTGTGGCGAGCCGGCGGAAGCGCACCACGCAGGTCTGCGCTAACGTCACGCTCCGCCCGCCCGGTGGCAACTGCGTAGCGAAAGACCTGACCGCAGTTTTGATGGACTCGATGCGATGTGTCGAGCGCGCCGCGCGCTTCCACCCTGCGCAGGACCGCGAGAACTTCCGGCGCTTTGATCTCTGCGATCGCTCGACCACCCAGCCAAGGAAAAACGTCTTTCTCGAGACGAGCGATGATCTTATCTGCGTGACTCTTCGCCCAGCCCGGCGACTGCCTTGCAAACCACTCGCGCGCGACAGCTTCGAAACTGTTCGCGGCGCGCTCGACCGTCGCCGCCTTTTGCACCTTGCGCTCAATTCCCGGATCGATCCCGTTGGCGAGAAGCCTGCGCGCCTCGTCCCGGCGAAGCCGTGCTTCCTTGCCGCTGACCTCAGGGTAGACGCCCAGCGCCAGGCGCTTTTCCTTGCCGGCGAATCGATACTTGAACCGCCAATACTTTCCGCCCGCCGGCGAGACTTCCAAATACATGCCGGAGCCATCTGTCAGGCGGTAAGGCTTCTCTCGGGCGGGCGCATTGCGAATTTCGGCGTCAGTCAGGGGCATTCGATCTCCGTGGGGGCATCAGCATATGGGGGCATGCTTCGTGCCCCCTAAAATGCCCCCTGGTGCCCCGAGATGTCAATGACAACATCAGACGAACATAGAAACAAAAAACCCCGCGAGCCTTACTGGCTGCGGGGTTTGCTGACTTGCTCGTACAACCCTAGACATGTTCTTGGTGGAGCGGAGGAGGATCGAACTCCCGACCTTCGCATTGCGAACGCGACGCTCTCCCAGCTGAGCTACCGCCCCAACAGTCGTCCATCATACACATGCATTTCCCGGCTTGGCAATAGGGGGGCCATCCCACCTGACGCGTCACTTCGACGGTGCGCCGGCCAGCACCCATTCGACCACGGAACGCACATCGGCGTCGCTCATCCGCGGGTGCGCGGGCATTGGAATCGCCCCCCACACGCCGGAGCCGCCTTCCTTCACTTTCTTCGACAGTTTCGCGACGGCCTGCGGATCCGACTTGTAGCGGGCGGCGATGTCCTTGAACGACGGGCCGACCAGCTTGCGATCCACTGCGTGACAACCCATGCATGCGTTGCTGCGCGCGACCTTCAGGCCATCGCCGACGTCCGCATGCGCGACCCCGAGCGAACCGGCCGCGAGCGCCGCAACCGCGGCGACGCGCGCGCCCCATTGCGCGATCTTGTTTTGCATCGGCTTCATTGCGGCTTCGCCTTCGGGTTCCCCGGATGCACGCTCGACGAATTCGAGATCGGCGCCGGCGGTTGCAGCGGCGCCGACTGGACCGACGCATCGGGCACCGCGCCGACGGTCGCGGCATCCGCCGGCGCGGCAGCGGGCTGCGCGCCCGATGCGCTGCCAGGCGATGCAGCCTGCAACGCCTGTGCCTCCTGCGGCTGGATGTACTGGAACACCTTCACGACCTTCTCGACGCCCGGCACCTGGCTTGCGGCATCCGCGCCGCGATTGCCTTCGTCGACGGTCACGAGGCCCATCAGATAAATGTTGCCGCGCTCACTGACAACCTTGTAGTAATTCGCCGACAGCCCCTTCGTCGCGATGAACTCGGACTTCACACGCCCTTCGAGGTACGAGTCGTTCGCGCGCGACGACAGCGACGACGCCGGCTCGACCGACAGCTCGTTGACGATCCCGTTCACGTTGTTGATGCCGCGCACGATTTCCTCGGCGCGCTGCTTCGACGCGTCGTTCGGCACTTCGCCCGTCAACAGCACGCGGCGATTGAACACGGTCACGTTCACGTGCGACTGGTCCGGCAGCCCGTTGTTGATCTGCGTGAGCGCCTTCACCTGGATCTCGCGATCCTCGGTCTGCGCGCCGAGCGTGCGGCGATCGGTCGCAATCAGCGCGCCGCCGCCGGCCGCCGCACCGAGCACGCCGAGCACGCAGCCCTGCAGCGACATCGCGACGCCGGCCGTCAGCGCGGCGAGCAACGTGGTTCTGACGAGCGTCTGTTTGACGCGGCTTTGATTCATCGACGGCTCTCCTTCGTTCAATCCTCACCCAGCAGCATCGCGTCGATGCCGTCGCACAGGCAGTGGATGGTCAGCAGATGGACTTCGTGGACGCGTGCCGCGCGCGAGGCGGGCACGCTGATCGGAATATCGGTATCGGACAGCGCGGCCGCAACGGCATGGCCATCGCCGCCCGTCAACGCGACGACGGTCATCTCGCGCTCGTGCGCTTCGTCGATCGCGGCCAGCACGCGCGGCGACGCGCCGCTCGCATCGAGCACCAGCAGGATGTCGCCCGTCTGCCCGAGCACGCGCACCTGCTGCGCGAACAGCTGATCCGCGGCCGCCGCTCCGGTGAGGCCGCCCTGCGACGCATCGGTAGCCAGCGCGATCGCGGGCAGGCCCGGACGCTCGCGCTCGAAGCCGCCGACGAGCGACACGGCGAGGTAGTGCGCGGCGGCGGCCGACGGACCGTCGCCGCACGCGACGATCTTGTTGCCGTTCGCCAGCGCGGCGAACATTGCGTCGACCGCGGCCGCGATCGGCAGCGACAGCGCATCGGCCGCTTCGGCGTGAAGCGCGGCGCTGTCGCGGAAATGTTGCTGAATACGTTCGACTGACATCGATTCCTGGTGAACTGGGCGCGTGGGCACCCCGCGCGCAACGTCATGGGTGCGGCGAGTTTACCGCACTCCGGCGCGCGCTCCGGGGGTACGGCAAGAACTCTTTACATCTCGTCACAGCTCGAGGCTATGCGTCATCGGCACGAAATGCATCGCGCAGCCACTCGAGCCGGCCGGCCTCGAACGCGACGACGTCGAAACGGCACGCGGCACCCGCGCCGTGCCGCGCCCAGAAATGAAGCGCGGCCGCGATCACGCGCCGGCGCTTGCGCCAGCCGACGCTCGCCGCCGCGCCGCCGTGCCGGGTGCTGCGCCGCGCACGGACCTCGACGAACACGAGCGTGCCGTCGGGCGCCCGCATCACGAGATCCAGCTCGCCAGCGCGCACGGTCACGTTCGCCGCGACGAACGCGAGACCGCGGCGCTCCAGGAACCGCCGCGCGCGCTGTTCGAACGTCGCGCCCACCGATCTGGATCGCGCCGTGCCCGAAAAGTTGCCGCCGCCGCGCGGCAACTCGCTTCCGTCACCCGGCGCGCGCGCCACCGCGTGGCACAATGCCGTCCTTGTTCCGCTTGCGCCGCTCTTGCGCGCATTGCCTGCCATGACTGCCCTCCTCGAACTCGCGCAAACGCAGCACTACCCGGAAGCCGCGCTCTACGTGGTCGCGACGCCGATCGGCAACACCGCCGACATCACGCTGCGCGCGCTGCACGTGCTCGGCCTCGCCGACCGGATCGCTGCCGAAGACACCCGCAACACGGGCCAGCTGCTCGCCCGCTACGGGATCTCGAAACCGCTCGTTGCCGTGCACGAGCACAACGAGCGCGAAGCCGCGCTGCGCGTGATCGAGCTGTTGCGCGCGGGCGAACGCGTCGCGTACGTGTCGGACGCCGGCACGCCCGGCATTTCGGACCCGGGCGCGCGGCTCGTCGACGCGGTGCGCGCGGCCGGCTTCGCGGTGGTTCCGCTGCCCGGCGCAAGCGCGGCGGTGACCGCGCTCAGCGTGGCCGGCGACTGGGCCGGCGCGTTCACGTTCGCGGGCTTCCTGCCGCCGAAGGCGAAGCAGCGCGCGAGCGCGCTGCAGGCGCTCGTGCAGCACCCGTACGCACTGGTGTTCTACGAGGCGCCGCACCGGCTCGCCGAAACCGTCGCCGCACTTGCCGCAGCATTCGGCCCCGCGCGCCGGCTGCTGATCGCGCGCGAGCTCACCAAGCTACACGAGCAACTGTTCCAGGGCACCCTGGCCGAAGGACAGATCTGGCTCGACGGCGACGCGAACCGGCAGCGCGGCGAATTCGTGCTGGTCGTCGAAGGCGCGCCGGCCGGCGGCGGCGAAGCCGACGACACCGCGCACGACGCGCTGCTCAAGTTGTTGTTGGAAGAAGTCCCGGTGAAGAGCGCGGCCAAGCTCGCGGCAGCGCTGACGGGCGCGTCGCGCAACGCGCTGTATGCGCGCGCGCTCGCGCTGAAGGAAGGCTGACGGGCGCGAGCACGGGCGGCACCGCCCGGCGGGCGGAAACGCAAAAGGGCTGCCGGAAGGCAGCCCTTTTGCAACGCGCGGCGCGAATCGCCGCGTGAGTTCGGTTACTTCGACGACAGCGACGCGAACATCTCGTCGCGCGCCTCGCGCGCTTCTTGCGGCGACAGCCCTTCGATCTTCACGCGACCGGTGCCCGCATGCACGAGGCCGATCATCTTCGCCGCCGCATACGACAGGTCGAGCACGCGGCCGCGCTTGAACGGCCCACGATCGTTGACCTTCACGACGACCCACTTGCCGGTCGACGCATTCGTCACCTTGATGTACGAAGACAGCGGCAGCGTGCGATGCGCGGCCGTCAGCGCGTTCATGTTGAAACGCTCGCCATTCGCGGTGCGGCGACCGTGGAAATCCCGGCCGTACCACGATGCCCGACCCGTCTGGCGGAAGTCGGACACGTCCTTGCCGTCGATCGGCTCGGCGTCCGCCAGCGACGACTTCTTCGCGTCGGTGCTGTCGGTAGCCGGCATCGATGCCAGCGCGGAGTCGAAACTCAGCGGCTGCTTGTCGTCATCCGCTTTCGCGGCAGCGGTCGTCTTGTTGACCGCGCTCTTCTGGCTGGCGCTGCCGGTGGTCTGGCTGGATGGCACCGCACAGCCCGTCAGCGCAAAAAATAATGCAATGGTCCCGAATCGAGTCGGAAATCGAAAATTCATCGACGTGTCGCCTTCTGGTTCGGGCCGCACCGATACAACGCTGCTCAACGACGCAGATAACGCGGCCCGGACGGCAAATGCGTGCACGCCCCGCTCGGATGCGAGCAGGCGGCTAGCATGGGCGCGGCTTTCGTTTGTGCCGCAACCGTCCTGATTAGTTTTCACGTCTGGCGCAACCTGTCCCCGGCAGCCTGACCAGACCCCACATGCCGCCATCGAACATGGCTTTCACGTTCGCGCGCGTCGCGTACAGCCAACGCACAGGAACGGCGGCACAGGCCTCATCCGGCGGCGCGGCAGCAAGGCCGCAAGCGGGCGCGCAGCACCCGGCCGGACAAGACGTGAGCACCGAACGCTCGGTGCTGGATACACCGCCGGACTCCCCGGCGGTCGATGCTTGACGGTGCTCCCGCGCCCCTCCTTTAACGGGGCCGAAACACCAGCGAATTGCGTGAAATTCACGCGCAATGGGCGGCATTATACATAAATCAAAACGTTGTCTCCCGAAGTGGCCGCGTCGGACCATTGATTCTCTCTATGGCAGCAACAATCCGGATGCTCCGGGATTGCCCCCAGATGCCCGCGGGCGCTGCGTCTCACGCGCGGCAGCCCGCGCGCACGACCGGTACAATCGGTCCTTTTAGCCGCCGGTGCTCCCATGAAAGTCACGCTCATCCCGGTCACGCCGTTCCAGCAGAACTGCTCGCTGCTCGTCTGCGAAAAGACCGGCCGCGCTGCCGTCGTCGATCCCGGCGGCGACATCGAACGAATCGAACAGGAGATCGCGCGCCAGAACGTGCAGGTCGAGAAGGTGCTGCTCACGCACGGCCACGTCGATCACTGCGCGGGCGCGAAGGCGCTCGCTACGCACTACGGCGTGCCGATCGTCGGGCCGCAGGAAGACGAGCGCTTCTGGATCGAGCAACTGCCGATGCAGAGCCAGCGCTTCGGCTTTCCCGCCGCCGAGACGTTCGAGCCCGACCACTGGCTGAACGACGGCGACACCGTGAAGTTCGGCGACGAGACGCTCGAGGTCTATCACTGCCCGGGCCATACGCCCGGCCACGTGGTGTTCTTCAGCCGCGCGCATCGCGTCGCGATCGTCGGCGACGTGCTGTTCGCCGGCTCGATCGGCCGCACCGACTTCCCGCGCGGCAACCATGCGGATCTCGTGCGTTCGATCAAGGAGAAGCTGTGGCCGCTCGGCGATGACGTCACGTTCGTGCCCGGCCACGGCCCCGTGTCGACGTTCGGCGACGAGCGCCGCACGAACCCGTTCGTGTCGGACAAGGTGTTCGGATGAACCAGACCGCCCTCCCCGAAATCTACGTCAGCACCGACGTCGAGGCCGACGGCCCGATTCCCGGCCCGCACTCGATGCTGAGCTTCGCATCGGCCGCCTATACCGAGGACAAGCAACTGATCGCGACGTTCTCGGCGAACCTCGAAACGCTGCCGGGCGCCAGCGCCCATCCGGTGCAGGAAGCGTGGTGGAAGACGGAACCGGACGCGTGGGCCGCGTGCCGGCGCGACCTGCAGGCGCCGGAGGCGGCGCTCGTCGCGTACGTCGAATGGGTCGAGGCGCTGCCGGGCAAGCCGGTGTTCGTCGCGATGCCGGCCGGCTTCGACTTCACGTTCATGTTCTGGTACATGATGCGCTTTGCCGGACGCTGCCCGTTCTCGTGGTCGGCGCTCGACATCAAGACGCTTGCGTTCGCGATGACGGGCCTGCCGTACCGCAAGGCGATCAAGCCACGCTTTCCGAAACACTGGTTCGACGATCATCCGCACACGCACGTCGCGCTCGACGACGCGATCGAGCAAGGCGCGCTGTTCTGCAACATGCTTGCCGACCTGCGCCGTCAGCAGACGGCGCTCGCCGGCCTCGCGGTATCCGACACCGACCGGTCGGAACAGGCGGGCGCGGGACAAAACCCCACGGATCCGCGCGCAAATTAGCGAATCTCGCTCACCGGCACGCCGCCAGATTGCCTTTCCTTTCCCGGCCCTCTAACATTCAGCGTGTTGTAGCTGCCGCATGGAGGCGCAGGTGACGCTCGATTCCTTTTCGCAAAAAATCCTTCGCCTGTTGCAGCTCGACGCGCGCCGGTCCGTGCAGGAAATCTCCGACCAGGTCGGCTTGTCCAGCACGCCGTGCTGGCGCCGCATCAAGGACATGGAACAGTCCGGCGTGATCCAGCGCTACACCGCGCTGCTCGATCGCGAGAAGCTCGGCCTGCACGTGTGCGCGCTCGCGCACGTGCACCTGACTCGCCACAACGAAGGCGGCGTCGAGCAGTTCGAACGCGAGATCGCGACCTGCCCGGAAGTCACCGAGTGCTACAGCACGACGGGCGAAGCCGATTACATCCTGAAGATCGTCGCACCCGACATCAAGGCTTACGACGTGTTCCTGCACGAACGGATCTTCAAGATCCCGGCCGTGTCGCAGGTGCGCACGAGCGTCGTGCTGCGCGAAATCAAGTTCGACACGCAACTGCCGCTGTAACGCCGCGCCGCGTTCGTGCGGCGCGTACGTTCATGCCTGCGCGCTGAGCGCGCGCGTGAAGCCGATCCGGCGCGCGCCGAACTGGCGCATCAGCGTGTCGGTATCGAGCCGGCCGGCCAGCGCCGTATCGCCGTCGCCCGCGCCGGCGTCGAGCGTCACGTCGATCTCGAGGCCCGTGCTCAAGTAGTGGAGGTTGATCGCGGCCGGATGCAGGCCGCGCTGCGCGAGCGCGGCCTCGAGCCGCGCCGCGATCTCGTCGCGCGGCGGCAGCGCAAGCGCCGGGCGGCGCGCGGCGTCGTTCTCCGGGTCGACGTGAATCAGCGCGTCGAGCACGCGCGGATCGTTCAGCACGCGCGCCCGCGCCGTTTCGGCGATGTAGTGACCTTCCGATACCGAAATCATCGGATCGACGAGGATGTGCGCGTCGACGAGCGCCGCGTCGCCCATTTTGCGCGTGCGCAGGTCGTGCACGTCGCGCACGCCCGGCGTCGCGACGAGCAACGCGCGGATTTCGGCCGACGCGGTCGCATCGAGCGCCCGATCCGACAGATCCTGCAGCGCGTCATAGCCGAACGTCCAGCCCATGCGCGCGACCATGAAGCCGACGATGGCCGCGGCGATCGGGTCGAGCAGCCGCACGCCGGCCAGACTGCCGACGATGCCGATCGCGACGACGAGCGACGACGCGGCGTCCGAGCGCGCGTGCCATGCGTTCGCGACGAGCATCGCGGAGCGCACGCGGCGCGCCTCGCGCAGCATGTAGCGGAACAGCGCCTCTTTCGACACGAGCACCGTCAGCGCGACGATCAGCGCGGAAAAATGGACGGCAGGAATGCTTTCGAGATTGACGAGCCGGTCTCCGGCGCGCCACAGCATGCCGATGCCGACCGCGATCAGGATCGCGCCGAGAAACAGCGACGCGACCGTCTCGTAGCGGCTGTGGCCGTAATTGTGATCGGCATCCGGCGAAGCGCCGCTATGGCGATTCGCAACCAGTACGACAAAATCCGAGATCAAATCGGAAATCGAATGGACGCCGTCGGCAATCAACGCCTGCGAATGCGCAACCACGCCTACAGCGATCTGAAACGTCGCAAGCACGACATTCAGCACGATACTGACGAACGTGCTCTTGCGTGCGACCGCGTGCTTATCCGCGCTTTGCGCGTCGCCAGAAAACGTAGACATGAAATACGAGATAACGGTTGGGATACGGAATTCTACCAAACGCAGCCCTTGAGGCATTCCGATAACCCCAAATTTTCCATTTAAATCAATCGCTTATGCGAACGGGTCGCATTTTCATTCACGCCCACAATCTGACATTTCCGTGACAGCGCGCGGATGTTCCAAGGCCGCAAATACAAAAGCCGCGTTCCTGCACGGACACGCGGCTTTTCTGAGGCGACGACTTAAACGAACGTTTAAATCGCAAACTGATCGCGGTTCTTGCCGGCGATCCAGCGCGGCGGCTTGCCACGGCCGGACCACGTCGCGCCCGTTTCCGGATCGCGGTATTTTGCCGCCACGCCAGCGCGCGGGCGACCGACCTTGCCTGCCTTCGCGCGGCTGAGGCCGAGTTCGGCGAGCGAAAAGCCGTAGTCGGCAATCTTCTGCTTCACGTCATTCAGCACTTCCGCGTATTCGCGCGACTTTGCTTCTTCGATTTGCTTCTCCAGCTTCTCCCGCTGGGCCAGCAGGTCCTTGTAAGAAGACATAGTTTCCCTTTCGATATGATCAATGGCACCGGTCTGCGGCCGGCTCGCCATTCATGGAATATTTGTGCCTCGGATTTTCGAAGGCAGAGATTAGCACAAAAAAGATTTGATAGAAGCCGGGATTCACGAAAATCCCGAGGCCAATTGCAATTCACGCATGTCATTTTGACCGGTCACGGCCTTTTCTCAAATTTTTACGCTGTTGCATAGAGATTAGGACATTACCGATCCGGTATTCGCCCTATCAACATACGCAATTACCATGCATCCGCGAAAATCAAAGCTTTCATGTCGCGACAAGTTCGCGAAAATCGCGCTGCGGCATCGCGCTGAACAGGCGATGGCCGCCTGCGGCGTCACGTCACATTCAGCGCGGCCGCAAGCACTCGCTCGCGCAGCGCGCCGGTGTCGCCCGGCACCGGGTCGAACGGCGTGCGTACGCGACGGCCATCGCAGCGCCAGTCGGCGCCGTGGCGATCGACGCCGAGCAGTTCGAGTCCGTCGCGGCGCGCATCGCTGGCCTCGTACGCGGCCCACAGCGCCTGTTCGTCGTCGAATCCGAGCGGCGGCAGCGTATCGAGCGCCGTGCCGTCGACCCAGCCCATCCGGCCGAACCCGCCGATATAGCGCAGCCGCTCGATGTCGAGCGCCCAGAACGTGAAATCGCCGAGTGCGAGATAGCGCGCCGCGTCCGGTTCGTAACGCGTATAGCGCGCGGCGACATGCGGATCGGCGGCCAGCGGCGCGAAACGGCCGACGAGCGTCGCGCGCTCCGCATTCAGTACGTCGCCATCCGGCGCATCGACGATCAGGAAGCCCGCGCGCGGATCGGCGGCGAGGTTGCGCGTGTGTTCGGCGAGCCCGCTCACGAGGATCACCGGCCGATGCGTCGCGTCGGGTGCGAACGGCACCACCGTCGGATACGGAAAGCCTTGCGGGTCGCGCGCATGGGTCGCGAGCGTGCCGAGCGCGCAGCGGTGCAGCAGATGCAGGGCAAGGTCGGGATCGATGTTCAAGGTCACTCCTGCGGTCGGTCAGTCGATGGCGGCGACAAGCAGGCATCGCAACGACTGCGGGCATGCCGCCTGCGCATCGATGTTACCCGCGGTACGGCGCTGCTGCGTATTGGCCGGATGGCCGGTGCGCAGCGCGCGCGATCCGCCGGCGCTCACGACCGGCCGGACGGCCGACGCGCCGGCAAGACCGTAAGCGGTTCGATAGAATCGGACGAATCCGATGGGCGCGGCGCGCCCGCACAAACTTTCATTGAAGAGCGTTCCGTGTCCGAATCTTCGTCCCGATCCTCGTCCCACTTCGCCGCACCGCCCGACGCGCATCGCGCGCTGGCGCTGCCGGTCCGCCAGCGTGCCCGCACCGCGACAATGGCGCTGTTCTTCGTCGCCGGCATGATGTACGCATCGTGGGGCGTGCACGTGCCCACCGTGCGCGACAAGTTCGCGCTGAGCCCCGGGCTGCTGTCGATCGCGCTGTTTGCGGTCGCGGGCGGCTCGATCGCCGCGATGCTGACGATCGCGCGCTGGATCGCGCGGGTCGGCTCGCGCACCGCGTGCGTCGCCGGCGGGCTGGTGATGTCCGCGTGCGCGGCGCTGATCCTCGTCGTGCCCGACTACTGGATGCTGCTCGCCGTGCTCGCGCTGTTCGGTTTCTCGATGGCGACGCTCGACGTCGCGATGAACGCCGAGGCAAGCGCGGTCGAGCTCGCGCTCGGCAAGCCGATCATGTCGTCGCTGCACGGTATGTTCAGCATCGGCGGGATGTCGGGGGCGGCCGCCGGCGGCGCGCTGCTGTCGGCCGGCATGGCGCCGGCCGTGCATCTCGCGCTCGCAGCCGCGCTCAACGCGGCGGTGCTGCTCGCGGCGAGCCCGGCCGTGCTGCCGCACGTCCCGCATCAAGAACACGGGCACGGCGGCGGCAATCGCTGGCGCTCGGCCGCGCTGTGGATGCTCGGCGGAATCGCGCTGATCGCGTTGATCGCCGAAGGTGCGATGTACGACTGGGCAACGGTCTACATGCGCGACGTCGTCGCGGCGAGCCCTGCACTGGCGAGCGCCGCGTACGCGGCATTCTCCGGCGGAATGGCGATCGCGCGGTTCGCGGGCGACGCGGTGCGCGCACGCTTCGGCGCGCCGCAGCTCGTGTTCGCGAGCGCGTCGCTTGCATGCGCGGGCATGATCGGCGCGCTGCTGCTGCCAAATGCGGTGGTGGTTCTCGCCGGCTTCACGCTGATGGGCCTCGGCCTCGCGAACATGATGCCCGTACTGTTCGCCGCCGCCGCGCGCGTGAAGGGCATTCACGCGGCCGAAGGCCTCGCGCACGTGGCCGGGCTCGCGTATTTCGGACTGCTGTTCGGTCCGGTGGTGATCGGCGGCGTCGCGCAAAGCGCCGGCCTGACGGTGGGGCTGTCCGTCGTCGCGCTGTGCGCGGCACTCGTCGCGGCAGTCGCGCCGAGGGTACTCGCGCACCTGAAGATCTGATCGCGGCGATCCCGCCGCCGGCGCCCGGCCGCACAAGAAGAAAGGCGCGCCCGCGTTGCCGCGGGCGCGCCTTCACCCCTTCTGTCGACCGCTCGTCAGCTTACATCTTCACTTCGTCGAGCAGCGTCTTCTTGCCGCTCTTGTAGTTGTAGAGCGAGATCACGCCGTGCTGCAGGTCGCCCTTCGAGTCGAAGGTCGTCGTGCCGATCACGCCCGTGTACTTCGTCGCCGGCATCGCCGCGAGGATCTTGGCCGGGTCCGTCGAGTTCGCGCGCTTCATCGCGTCGGCGATGATGTACACGGCGTCATACGTGAACGGTGCGTAGATCTGGATCGGCTGGCCGAAGCGCTTCTCGTACTTGGCCTTGAACGCCGCGCCGCCCGGCATCTTCTCGAGCGAAGCACCGGCTTCCGAGCACACGATGTTGTCGGTCGCGTCGCCGGCCAGGTCGGCCAGCTTCTCCGTGCACACGCCGTCGCCCGCGAAGATCTTCGCGCGCAGGCCGAGCTGCTTCGCCTGTTTCGCGAACGGGCCGCCGGTGGCGTCCATGCCGCCGTACATGATCGCGTCCGGGTTCTCGCCCTTGATCTTGGTCAGAATCGCGCGGAAGTCGACCGCCTTGTCGTTGGTCGCGTCATGCGACATCACCTTCAGGCCGAGCGCCTTCGCCTTCTTCTCGAACTCGTTCGCGAGACCCTGGCCGTAAGCGGTCGAATCGTCGACCACGGCGACGCTCTTGATGCCCTTCGAATGCGCGTAGTCGGCGAGTGCCGGGCCCTGCTGCGCATCGGTCGCGACCACGCGGTACGTGGTCTTGAAGCCTTGCTGCGTGTAAGCCGGGTTGGTTGCCGACGGCGAGATCTGCACGATGCCCGCATCGCTGTAGATCTTCGATGCCGGGATCGACGTGCCCGAGTTCAGGTGGCCGACAACCGCGACGACCTTGTCGTCGACGAGCTTCTGCGCAACCTGCGTCGCCTGCCGCGGGTCGGCCGCGTCATCTTGCGGGTCGAGTTGCAGCGTGATCTTCTGGCCGCCGATCGTGAGACCCTTCGCGTTGATTTCCTCGACTGCGAGACGCGCGCCGTTTTCGTTGTCCTTGCCCAGGTGTGCAATGCCGCCCGTCAACGGCGCGACGTGGCCGATCTTGACGACTTGATCGGCGGACGCGTTGCTTGCAGCTGCTGCACACAGCATCGCCGCTGCGGTGATCGGCAACAGCTTTTGCATCTTGATATTCATGTAAGTCTCCAGTTTCGGTCCCAATAAACGCCATCGCCCGGTGCCCCGCTGCCATCCCTGTGTTTGCATTCACTGGACGATTCGCCGGTTGCATCCTTCATGCACTTGGCCTCAAGCACGTGGGAAACAACCGCTTTTAGCAGCCGCCCGCCCGTACTTGCGCGCAAGTGTAGGTGATCAAATTAATTTGTGGGACTTTTTTGGGGTAGTGGTAACACTACCGATACGCCCGTTCTGGAATGACTACTCGAATATCGTTGCAAGGCCCGCCGGATAAGGGTTTCCGCTAATCACGAAGGTGCACGCAACAGGTTGATTTAAAGCATTCGTACGTCATTTCGCTTCGGTATTTTGTGCACGTGATCGTTGAATGAAACGCGCGTGACAGCACGCGCGGTTCGGGCCCGGATGCGCGCCGTTCACGCAGCCGCCGCGCGCCACTCGGTGTCGAGCGCGTCCACGAGCTGCGACGTGGTCAGCGACGCAGCGCGCCGCCGGGTCAGCGGCGCGCCCTGGCCGGCCCACAGCGACAGGTAGTCGCCGTCGTTCGCCCGCGCCGCGGCCTGGCGCAGCGGTTGTGTCAGCGCGTTCTGCATCGGATACGGCGCGACGTCGGCGGCGCGTTCGCCGAGCCGCGTCATCAGCGTGTTGCGCAAGCCGCGCGCATGCCGCCCGGTGATTGCGCGCGTGACCTGCGTCGACGTATCCGTGCTGGCAACGACGCGCGCCTTCCAGTCCGCCGCGATCGCGCTTTCCGCGCACGCAAGGAACGCGGTGCCGAGTTGCGCGGCCTGCGCGCCGAGCGCGAGCGCGGCCGCAATCCCGCGGCCGTCCATGATGCCGCCGGCGGCGAGCACGGGCAGGCCGGTCGCGTCGACGAGTTGCGGGACGAGCGCAAGCGTGCCGATGAGCGCGTCCTCGGCCGCGCCGATGAAGGTGCCGCGATGGCCGCCGGCTTCGGCGCCCTGCGCGGAAATCGCGTCCGCACCGGCGTCCCGCCACGCGAGCCCTTCGGCGACATGCGTCGCGGTGCCGATCACGTAGGTGCCGGCAGCCTTCAGCCGCGCGACGTCGGCCGCATCGAGCACACCGAATGTGAAGCTGGCCACCGGCACGCGCAACGCGACGAGCGTATCGAGCTGCGCGCGAAAGTCCGGCGCGTAGCGCGCCGGCGCGGTGCCGGGCGGCAGCCCGAGCGCCGCGTTCAGCGGATCGATCGCGGCGAGCGCACGTGCGACGGTGGCCGCGTCGGGCGCGGCGTCGTCGGGCAACACGAACAGGTTGACGGCGAACGGGCGCGCGGTGGCCGCGCGAATCGCGGCGACTTCGGTTTCGAGACGGTCCGGCGTGAACGCGCCGGCGCCGAGGCTGCCGAGCGCGCCGGCATTGGACGCGGCCGCGGCCATCGCGGCCGTGCCCGCGCCGACCATCGGCGCCTGCACGAGCGGCACGCGCAGGCCGAAGCGTTCTGAAAAGGGTGTGGAAAGCGAACGGGCGGACATGGCGGATCCTTCGATGGCGATGCGCGAAAGCGCTTTGTAAAAGCCGACACGTCGACTCTATCGAAGCGGCGCGCCGCCGAAAAATGAATAATCGAGATCGAAACGATCGCTGCGCGAGAACCCGGTCCGGCCCATCGTGACCGACCGCGGCGCCGACGTTGCACGCGGCTGCAGCGCCCCGGGATTGGTGGCACACTAGGCCGCCTTTTTCACCATCCGCGGCGCGCGCGGCGCGCGCCCGTTCGCCAGGAGTTCAAACGTGACAGCCCAATGGATCGACATCCCGACCGGTAACGACAGCTTCGGTGGCTATCTCGCGCTGCCCAAGCGCGGCAACGGCCCCGCAGTCATCATCATCCAGGAGATCTTCGGCGTGAACTCGCACATCCGCGCGGTCGCCGACCAATACGCGGCCGACGGCTTCGTCGCGCTCGCGCCGGACGTGTTCTGGCGCACGCAGCCGCGCGTCGAGCTGACCTACGAAGGCGCCGATCGCGACAAGGGCATCGAGCTGATGAAGAAGACCGACGTCGGCCTTGCGGTGGCGGACATCGGCGCGGCCGCCGACGTGCTGCGCGCGCGCGCCGACGTCGCCGGCAAGGTCGCGGCGATCGGCTACTGCTTCGGCGGTCAGCTCGCGTACCGCGCAGCGGCGGCGGGCCACGTCGATGCAGCGGTCGCCTATTACGGCGGCGGTATCCAGAACGCGCTCGACCTCGCCGCCAAGATCACGCAGCCGATCCAGTTTCACTACGCGGAGAACGACCACGGCATTCCGCTCGACGCGGTCGAGAAGGTGAAGGGCGCGTTCGCGGACCGCGGCAACGCATCGTTCCACCTCTATCCGGGCGCCGAGCACGGCTTCAACTGCACGGACCGCGCGTCGTACCACCAGCGCGCGTCGGCACTCGCGCACGGCCGCACGCTGACGTTCCTCGCCGAACACCTGTAAAGGCAGCCGGCCGCGGGTCCGGCACGCCGGGTCCGCGTTATCCTCCCATCATCGCCACGGGTCACAACGGGGGTGACAGCGATGCATTCGGACTATCTCGCGCACGACGCAATCGGTCTTGCCGCACTCGTGCGCGAGCGCAAGGCGAGCCCGCGCGAACTGCTCGACGCCGCGATCGGGCAGGCCGAAGCGGTAAACGGCGCGGTCAACGCGATCGTGCTGCAGGACTATGACGCCGCACGCAAGCGCGCGGAATCGGCGAGCACCACCGCCCCCGACGCGCCGCTCGCGGGCGTCCCGTATCTCATCAAGGATCTCGGTGCGGCCGTCGCCGGGCTACCGCTGTCGATGGGCAGCCGGCACTACCGCTACTTCGTTCCCGCCGACGACTCCGCGCTGATTGCGCGCAGCCGCGCGGCCGGCCTCAACTTGTTCGGCAAGACCAACACGTCGGAAATCGGCCAGATGCCGTACACCGAACCCGAGCTGTTCGGCGCGTGCCGTAATCCGTGGAATCTCGATCACACGCCCGGCGGCTCGAGCGGCGGCGCGGCCGCGGCCGTCGCGGCCGGCATCGTGCCGCTCGCGCATGCGTCCGACGGCGGCGGCTCGATCCGGATCCCCGCGTCGTGCTGCGGGCTGTTCGGGCTGAAGCCGAGCCGCAATCCGTTACTGGCAGACCTGCCTTCGAACGGCGAACTCGTGGTCCAGCATGCGGTGTCGCGCAGCGTGCGCGACAGCGCGCTGCTGCTCGACGTGACGACCGGCCAGACGCTGCCGCCCGGCGCGCCCGGCACCTTTCTCGGCGCGCTGGACACGCCGCCGGGGCCGCTGCGGATCGGCCTCGTCACCGATCCGATGCTCGCGCCGGCACTCGACGACGACACGCGCGCCGCGCTCGACGATGCCGCCGCGCTGGCCGAATCGCTCGGCCATCACGTCGAACCGGCGACGCTGCACATCGACCGTGCGCGCACGGCGGAGACCTTTCTCATGCTGTGGGCGACGATCGCCGAGGAGATGGTGCTCGGTGCGCGCGCGCTGACCGGACGCACACCGAAGCGCGCGGAATTCGAGCCGGCGACGTGGGCGATGGCGGTGGTCGGCCGGCGTGTCGCCCGCGCGCGGCTCGCGGACGTGCTCGAATGGCAGCGTCAGCTCACGGTGCAGGTCGCCGGGCTCGTGTCGCGCTACGACGCGATCCTGTGCGCGACGCTGGCAGGGCCGCCGGTAAAGATCGGCGAGCTGCAGCCGACCGCACTCGAAGCCGCGCAGATGAAATTCCTCGCCGCGCTGCCGGTGAAGCCGCTGCTGCGGGAAATGCTCGCGCGAACGTCGGAGAAGGCGTTCATGTGGGCCGGCTGCACCGAGCTGTTCAATCTGACGGGCCAGCCGGCGATGTCGGTGCCGCTCTACTGGAACGCGCGCGGGCTGCCGATCGGCGTGCAGTTCGTTGCACGGCACGCCGACGATGTGCTGCTGCTGAAGCTCGCGCGCCAGCTCGAGCAGGCGCGGCCGTGGTTCGACCGGCGGCCGCCGCTGATGCAGGCGCAACGCTGACGCAAGCGCCGGCGGCGCGACGGCGAAAAAAAGCCCCGCCGGTTTGCCGCCGGCGGGGCTTTCGCGCATGCAACCGCGTGGCGGCGCTTACATCGACAGCCGTTCGCAGATGGTCCGCGTCGCGGACGCCGCGTTCAGCGTGTAGAAATGCAGCCCCGGCACGCCCGCGTCGATCAGGCGCTGGCACAGGCTCGTAACGACGTCCGCGCCGAACGCGCGGATCGCGTCGCGATCGTCGCCGAAGCTCTCGAGCCGGCGCGCGACCCAGCGCGGCACTTCCGCGCCGCACATGTCGGAAAAGCGCATCAGCTGCGAGAAGTTCGTGATCGGCATGATGCCCGGCACGATCGGCACGTCGACGCCGAGCTTGCGCGCATCGTCGACGAAGCGGAAATACGCGTCCGCATTGAAAAAGTACTGCGTGATCGCGGAATTCGCGCCGGCTTTCACCTTGCGCGCGAAGTTCTCAAGATCGGCTTTCGGCGAACGCGATTGCGGGTGGTACTCGGGATAGCCTGCGACTTCGATGTGGAACCAGTCGCCATGCTGCGCGCGGATGAAGCTGACGAGCTCGGACGCGTAGCGCAGCTCGCCGACCTCGCCCATCCCCGACGGCAGATCGCCGCGCAGCGCGACGATGTGCCGGATTCCGTGCGAGCGGTACTGGTCGAGGATCGCACGCAGGCTGTCGCGCGACGAGCCGATGCACGACAGGTGCGGCGCGGCCTCGAGGCCGTCCTTCTGCATGTCGAGCACGGTGTCGAGCGTGCCTTGCTGCGTCGAGCCGCCGGCGCCGAACGTCACGGAGACGAATTTCGGCTTCAGCGGCAGCAGCTGCGCGCGCGTGGCCCGCAGCTTCTCGACGCCCTCCGCCGTCTTCGGCGGGAAGAATTCAAACGAAAGTTCGATCGGTTTCATGATTCGCAAGAGTGGGCGCGGCCGTCAGCCGATGTCGCGCTGCCCGAAGATCAGCGCGGACAGCAGCCACGACACGATGCTGTACAGGATCGAACCGAAGAACGCGGACCAGAAACCGGACACCTCGAAACCCTTCAGCAGCGACGACGCGAACCAGAAACACAGCGCGTTCACGACGAGGATGAATACGCCGAGCGTGACGATCGTGACGGGCAGCGTCAGCAGGATCAGCACCGGACGGATCACCGTGTTGATCAGGCCGAGCACGACCGCGATGATCAGCGCGGTGCCGAAGCTCTTGATGTGGATCGACGGCACGAGGTACGTGATGATCAGCAGCGCGAGGGCGTTGATGACCCAGGTGAGAATGACGCTCATGGAGGGCTCCGGTTCGGTTGTCGATCTGGTCGGTCAATGCGTTCGGTCGCCGCCGGCCGCGGCGCGTGCCCGCGGGCGCGACGCGGCGGCCGGCGATCCGGCACGGTGCCGCCATCCCGCGCGCCCGACGCTGGCACGCGCGGCACGGCGGCGGCGCATCAGTAGCGGTAGTGGTTCGGCTTGAACGGGCCGTCCTTCTGCACGCCGATGTACGCGGCCTGCTCGTCGGACAGCACGGACAGGTTCGCGCCGATGCGCGCGAGGTGCAGGCGCGCAACCTTTTCATCGAGATGCTTCGGCAGCACGTACACCTTGTTCTCGTACTGGTCGCCGCGCGTGAAGAGTTCGATCTGCGCGAGCGTCTGGTTCGCGAACGAGTTCGACATCACGAACGACGGGTGGCCCGTCGCGCAGCCGAGGTTCACGAGGCGGCCTTCCGCCAGCAGGATGATGCGCTTGCCGTCCGGGAAGATGATGTGGTCGACCTGCGGCTTGATGTTTTCCCACTGGTACTGGCGGGTCGACGCGACGTCGATTTCCGAATCGAAGTGACCGATGTTGCAGACGATCGCGTTGTGGCGCATCGCCTTCATGTGATCGTGGTTGATCACGTGGTAGTTGCCGGTCGCCGTCACGAAGATGTCGGCCTTGTCGGCCGCATATTCCATCGTCACGACGCGGTAGCCTTCCATTGCCGCCTGCAGCGCGCAGATCGGATCGATTTCGGTGACCCACACGGTCGCGCCGAGGCCGCGCAGCGATTGCGCGCAGCCCTTGCCCACGTCGCCGTAGCCGGCGACGACCGCAACCTTGCCCGCGATCATCACGTCGGTCGCGCGCTTGATGCCGTCGACGAGCGACTCGCGGCAGCCGTACAGGTTGTCGAACTTCGATTTCGTGACCGAGTCGTTCACGTTGAACGCCGGGAACGGCAGGCGGCCGTCCTTTTCCATCTGGTACAGGCGGTGCACGCCGGTCGTCGTTTCCTCGGTCACGCCCTTGATGTGCGCGAGGCGCTTCGAATACCAGTTCGCGTCGATGTCGAGGTGCTTCGCGATCGACTTGTACAGCGCGACTTCTTCTTCGTTGGTCGGCTTCGCGATCACCGAACGGTCCTTCTCGGCCTTCGAGCCGAGAATCAGCAGCAGCGTTGCGTCGCCGCCGTCGTCCAGGATCATGTTCGCGAATTCGCCGTTCGGCCATTCGAAGATGCGGTGCGAGAACTCCCAGTATTCGTCGAGCGACTCGCCCTTGAACGCGAACACCGGCGTGCCGGCTTCGACGATCGCGGCAGCGGCGTGGTCCTGCGTCGAGAAGATGTTGCACGATGCCCAGCGCACGTCCGCGCCGAGCGCCTTCAGCGTCTCGATCAGCACGCCGGTCTGGATCGTCATGTGCAGCGAACCGGCGATGCGCGCGCCCTTCAGCGGCTGCTGCGCCTTGTATTCGTCGCGGATCTGCACGAGGCCCGGCATTTCGGTCTCGGCGATGTTCAGCTCCTTGCGGCCCCAGCCTGCAAGCGCCATGTCGGCGACGACGTAATCGTTGGAAACCTTGGAATCGATAATGGCGTTCATCACGCCCTCCTTTCTAAAAAAGTTCTAGAAATTGGTGACGTGAGCGCCGTTCAGGAAGCGGGGCCGGCGCGCATCTGGCCGCACGGCTGCTTGGTGAAGCTCTCCGAGCCTGGCGGACGCAGATGGTCCGTCGCAACGCTCCTCGGAAAACGGGTGGGATTGTAGCAAATCGGCGCGGGAATTGTGCGCCGCGCGCACCACGCGCGGCGTCGGCGCGCGTGGGAGGCGATGAAGGGGTCAGTTCTCCGCGCCGACCCACGCCTGTTCGCGCAGCCGCGCGCGCAGACGCGCGACCGCCTGGCTGTGCAGCTGGCACACGCGCGACTCGCTGACCTCGAGCACCGCGCCGATCTCGCGCAGGTTCAGCCCGCGCTCGTAGTACAGCGACATCAGCAGTTTCTCGCGCTCGGGCAGCCGGTCGATCGCCTCGACGAGCGCCTCGCGCAGATGCTCGTCGAGCAGCGCCGACAACGGATCGGCGTGATCGACGCGGTAGCGGTCGAGAAACGGCTCGTCGTCGGCCGCGCGATCGAAATCCTCGTAGTAGATCAGCTGGCTGCCGTGCAGGTCCTGCAGCATCCCCTGGTATTCGTCGAGCGGCATCTTCAGATGCTCGGCGATCTCGGCCTCGCTCGCCGAACGGCCGAGCTGCTGCTCGACCTGGTGCACCGCGTACTCGACCTCGCGCGACGTCTTGCGCAGGCTGCGCGGCAGCCAGTCGTTGCTGCGCAGCTCGTCGAGCATCGCGCCGCGGATGCGCTGCGTCGCGTAGGTCTCGAACTGCGCGCCCTGGTCTTCCTTGTAGCGGCCGGCCGCGTCCATCAGGCCGATCATGCCGGCCTGGATCAGGTCGTCGAGGTCGACGCTCGCCGGCATCTTCGCGACGAGCTGCAGCCCGAGACGCCGCACGAGCGGCGCGTATTGGGCGAGCACGTCGGCCTGGGTCATCTTTCCCTGAGCGTTGTACATCATGGCTCTCTCCTTCCGGTGGCGCTCACGCGGCGTGCGCCGCACCCGCCTCGTAAGACGGCTTGCCGCCCGCATGGACGGCGCGGCCGGCGCCCGGGCCCGGGCGCATCGGCCAGTACAGCAGGTCGGCGGCAATCTGCCGGTAATCGCGCGCGGCCGACGACGACGGAAACGCGTCGACCGCGGTATGCATCAGGTCGCGCGCATGCTCGACGAGCGGATCGGCGCTCACGCAGCCGGCGTCGTCAATCGACACCGTCAGGTAGCGGCTCGCGACGCCCGCGAGATTGTCGAACGCGGTCTTCGCATCCGCGTGACTGCCGACGTGGTTGGTCAGCACGCGGAACTGCGCGATCGCGTGCGCAAAATGCAGGCGCTTCATGCACGCATACGCCTCGGTGATCGCCTGCGCGGCGACGCGCGTGACGATCAGCACGTCGTGCGCCTCGCGCGCGAGCGCCGAGAACCCGCCGTCCGCGCCGAGTTGCGCGTCGACCAGCACGATGTCGGCCTGCCCGTCGATGAAGTCGCTCAGCTGCGTGTCGCTGTAGCCGTCGCGTGCAAGCCGCGCAGCCGCGCACAGCCCGAAGCCGGCCGCCACCCGCGTGCGCTCGCCGTCGCGCAGCCACGCGCCGCCGAGCGTCGCCGCGGCCGATTGCACGTCAGCGCGCTCGTCGACGACGAGCACGTCCTTGCCGAGCGCGGTCAGCGCGGCCGCGACGTTGACGACGGTCGACGTGCAGCCGACGCCGGTCGGCCCGCCCGTCACCGCGACGATGCGCGACGCGCGCCCGGCGAGCAGGCGCCGCAGCCCTTCGGCCTGGTCGATGATCCGTTTATCCAAATCGCACCTCGTGCAGCTCGGCGGTGGAACGTGCGGTCAGTGCGGAGAGCAGCGTCGGCATGTCCTCGTCTTGCGGCACGAAGGGCGAGCCGTCGCGCGGCACACAGAACGCGCTTTTCAGCAGGAACCGGGTCGACGCGACGTACAGGTTCTCCGGCACCTTCTGGCCGGTCGACACGTAGTGAACCGGCAGCTTGTAGCGGATCACCGTGTCGAGCACGCCGCCGAGATGTGTCGCCTCGTCGAGCTTGGTCAGGATGCAGCCGGCGAGATCGGGATACTCGGCCGCGCTGCGATACGCCTGGACGACCTCGTTGAGCGTGTCGCCGTGGCTCGTCGCGTTGAGCAGCAGCAGGCGCTGCACCGGCGCGTTCGCACCATGCAGCATCGCGATCTGGTCGGACAGCGCACGGTCGCGCTGGCTCATGCCGATCGTGTCGATCAGCACGATGTGCTTGTTGCGCAGCTCGGACAGCGCGAGTTCGAGATCGCCCGCGTCCTTCACCGCGTGCACGGGCACGCCGAGAATCTTGCCGAAGATGCGAAGCTGCTCGTGGCCGCCGATCCGGTAGCTGTCGGTGGTCAGCAGCGCGACCTTGCTTGCGCCGAAGCGCATCACGCAGCGCGCGGCGAGCTTCGCGGTCGTCGTGGTCTTGCCGACGCCGGTCGGCCCCATCAGCGCGAACACGCCGCCGCGCTCCATCAGCGCATCCTCGTTTTCGAGCACCGGCAGGTTCGCCGCGAGCACCGACTGCGCCCACTCGGCCGCCTGCTCGAAGGTCTGAGCGCCGTCGCCGGAAGGCAGGTTGTCGACCAGCATGCGCACCAGTTGCGCGGAGAACCCGGCCGAGAACAGGTGCTTGCCCAGCGCGCCGTGCACCGGGCTGCGGCGCTGCCGGTCGTGCCACATCAGGCTGTCGAACTGCTCTTCCATCATCCCGCGCATCGCGCCGAGCTCGTTCATCACCGTGCCGGTGACGATCTGCTCGATCCGCGCGTTCACCGCGTCGGCCACCGCGGCGGCGGCGTCGGCCGACAGGCGCGTGCGCTCGCCGGGCTTCGCGGTGCTCGTTTCGGTCGCGCGGGCAGCCGCGGCGGCCGGCATCCGGCGCTCGGCGTCGCGCACGATGTCGCGCGCCCAGCCGGGCGGCGTCGCGGACGCGGCGCCCTGCTGCGCGCGAACCGGCGCCTGCGGCGCGGCCGCCGCGGCCTGCGCGCGCGCGATCAGCGCTTCGCGCTGCTGCGTCAGGCGCTTCGCGTGCTCGACGAGCCACGGTGCGGGTTCGGAAGCCGCGGCCGGCGGCGTGGCCGGCGACGGCGACGCGTGGGCTGCGGCATGGGCATGCGCGCGAGCGTCGGTTTCGGTGTGGGCGTCCGTATCGGTGTCGAACGATGACGGTTCCGCGGGCGGCTGAGCGGTGTCGGCGCTCGCGCCGAACACCGACGAGAACACGTCGGGCAACCCGCCTTCGCCGGCCGCATACGGATTGACGGCCGGGCGCGCGTGCACGGCACCCGGACGCGACACGATGCCCGGCACTGCGGCAGCCGGTACGGAATCCGTGCCACGCGGCACGACGGTGCGCGCACGCGCGGCGGCCGGCGGCGCGACCGCCGCGAGCTCGGAGTCGGCAAGCGCGACGATTTCGACACTGCCGTCATCGAGCGTGCGGTTCGACAGCACGACGGCGTCGGCGCCCAGCGCCTCTCGCACGAGACGAAGCGCGTCGCGGCTCGTCGCGCCGGTGAATTTGCGAATGTTCAAGCGGAACCCCCGATGACGTTAACGACTTTGATCGTGCGTGTGTCCGGCACTTCGGCATACGACAGCACTTTCAGTTGCGGCAGGCTGCGGCGCAGGAAGCGCGCGAGCATCGCCCGCAGCGCGTGCTGCACCAGCAGCACCGGCGGCAGCCCGAGATTCTGTTGACGCAGCATCGCCTGTTGCGTGCCGGTCAGAAGGTTGTGCGCGAGGCCGGGCTCGAGGCCCGGGTTCGCGCCGGTCGCGAGCGCCTGCGACAGCACGCGCTCGAGATTCGAATCGAGACCCATCACCTGCATCTCGCCCGCGCCCGGATACCACTGCTGCGTGATCGCGCGGCCGAGCGCCAGCCGCACCGCGGCGGTGATCTCGTACGCGTCGCCGCGGCCCGCGTGTTCGGACACGGCCTCGAGAATCGTGCGCATGTCGCGAATCGGCACGCCTTCGTCGAGCAGGTTCTGCAGCACCTTCTGCAGCGTGGTGAGCGAGATCGTCTTCGGCACGAGATCCTCGACGAGCGACGGCGCATCCTTGCCAGTGCGCTCGACGAGCGCCTGCACTTCCTGGCGGCCGAGCAGTTCGGCCGCGTGCTGGACGACGAGATGGTTCAGGTGCGTCGCGACGACCGTGCTCGCATCGACGACGGTGTAGCCGTACACCTGCGCCTGCTCGCGCAGCGCGACGTCGATCCACACGGCCGGCAGCCCGAACGCCGGATCCTGCGTCGCGGCGCCCGGCAGCGCGGCCGTCACCTGGCCCGGGTTGATCGCGAGCCATTGGCCCGGGAACACTTCGCCCGAACCGATCTCCACGCCCTTCAGCGCGATCCGGTATGCGTTCGGCCGCAGTTCGAGGTTGTCGCGGATGTGGATCACCGGCGGCAGGAAGCCGATTTCCTGCGCGAATTTCTTGCGGATGCTCTTGATGCGCTTGAGCAGCTCGCCATCGCTGTTCTTGTCGACGAGCGGAATCAGCCGGTAGCCGACTTCGAGGCCGAGCGGATCGATCAGCTGGACGTCGTCCCAGGTCGCCTCGTGGCTGTCGGCCGGCAGCGCGGCGGGCGGCGCGATCTCGGTCAGGTCGCCGGCCGCGACGCGCGCGGCCGCCCGGCGAGACTGCAAGCGGGCCAGCCAGATCGCGCCGCCGCCGAGCAGCAGGAACGCGAAGTGCGGCATGCCGGGGATCAGCCCCATCAGCACGATGATCGCGCCGGTGATGGTCAGCACGCGCGGGTTCGTGAACAGCTGGCCGGTGATCTGCGTGCCGATGTCCTCGTCGGTCGCGACGCGCGACACGATCACGCCGGCGGCCGTCGAGATCACGAGCGACGGGATCTGCGCGACGAGGCCGTCGCCGATCGTCAGCAGCGTGTAGTTGGTGCCGGCCGCGGCGAACGACATGTCGTGCTGGACCATCCCGACGATCAGCCCGCCGATCACGTTGATCGCCATGATGATCAGGCCGGCAATCGCGTCGCCGCGCACGAACTTCGACGCGCCGTCCATCGACCCGTAGAACTCGGCTTCCTGCGACACGGCGAGACGGCGCTTGCGCGCCTGCTCTTCGTTGATGAGGCCCGCGTTCAGGTCGGCGTCGATCGCCATCTGCTTGCCCGGCATCGCGTCGAGCGTGAAGCGCGCGGACACTTCGGCGATCCGCCCCGCGCCCTTCGTGATCACCATGAAGTTGATGATCATCAGGATCACGAACACGACGATGCCGACCGCGAAGTTGCCGCCGACGAGGAAGTGGCCGAACGCCTCGATCACCTGGCCGGCTGCATCGGGGCCGGTGTGGCCCTCGAGCAGCACGACGCGCGTGGACGCAACGTTCAGCGACAGGCGCAGCAGCGTCGAGAACAGCAGCACGCTCGGGAATGCGGCGAAGTCGAGCGGCTTCATCGTGTACATGCTGACGAGCAGCACCATCACGGACAGCGCGATGTTGAACGTGAACAACAGATCCAGCAGCAGCGGCGGCAGCGGCAGGATCATCATCCCCAGGATCATGCAGATGAGGATCGGGCCCGCGAGCGCGCGCAGGTTCGTGCCCGCGAACGGGTTCGCACGCTTGGCGAACAGGCCGGTAGTCGGGGTGCTCATGCTGCGTGTCCTTGCTTGCCGAGCGTGTCTTCGGCTTCTTCGCGCTCGTCGTCGGCCGATACCGACGAACCCTTGTCGAGTTCGGCCGGCACGTCGAGATCGACCGGCGCGGCCGGGAACGCGCCGCCTTCCGAGCGGAACCGCCGCAGCTGATAGACCCACGCGAGCACCTCGGCGACGGCCGAGTACAGCGAGCCGGGAATCTCGCGTTCGATTTCGACGTTGTGATACAGCGCCCGCGCGAGCGGCGGCGCCTCGAGCAGCGGCACGTTGTGCTCGGCCGCGAGTTCGCGGATGCGCGCGGCGACGAGGTTCACGCCCTTCGCGACGACCTTCGGCGCGCGCATCTCGCCGTCCGTGTACTGCAGCGCGACGGCGAAGTGCGTCGGGTTCGTGACGACCACGTCGGCCTTCGGCACGGCGGCCATCATCCGGCGCCGCGCGATCGCGCGCTGCTGCTGGCGGATGCGGCCCTTCACGTGCGGATCGCCTTCGTTCTCGCGATGCTCGCGCTTCACTTCTTCCTTCGTCATGCGCAACTTCTTGTTGTACTGCCAGAGTTGGTAAGGCACGTCGAGCGCGGCGACCACCAGCATCCCGGCGACCGTCGTGCCGCAGCACACGGCCACCAGATGCATCGCGTCCGCGAGCGCCGAGCCGAGCGGCTGAGTCGCGAGGCCGAGCAGTTCGTCCTTGCTGCGCCAGATCGCGATCCCGCCGATCCAGCCGACGACCAGCGTCTTCGCGAGCGACATCCCGAGCTGGATCGGCCCCTGGATCGAGAACATCCGGCCGAGGCCGGCGATCGGGTTCAGGCGGTCGAATTTCAGCTCGAAGGTCTTCTGCGAGATCAGCCAGCCGCCGAGGGCCATCGGCGCGAGCAGCGCGGCGAGACCGGTGAGCGCAAGAAGCGGCAGCAGCGCGGCAAGGCCTTCGACGCTCGCGGCACCCGCCGCCGACAGCATCCGGTGCGTGTCGAACGCAGTCGCGCGATCGAACGCGAACGCGCCGCGCAGCATCGCCTGCAAATGAGCGCCCGACGGACCCGCGAGCAGCCACGCACCGTAGAAACCGGCCGCGAGCAGCGCGAACGAAGCGAGTTCGCGCGAGCGCGCGACCTGCCCCTCCTCGCGCGCCTTCTCGCGGCGCCTCGGAGTGGCGGCTTCGGTTCTGTCGAGATCGCTCTCGTCTGCCACGGGGCCTCCAGTCGGGTACGGCGAAATGCCGTTTTCCAGTGACACCGATTATTCATGCGCACGTCAAACGCCGATCCGTCGAGCAAAGCCGGGAAAGGGGGGTATTTCGGGGAATCGGGCGGGGCGGTGGGGCGGGGGCGAAGCCGAGGAAGCGCGGGGGGTGAGGCGAGAGGCCGGTGAATCGATGGCAGCCGAAGCGGGGAGCGGGATGCGGGAGCGGGAAGCCGCGAAGCGGGAGCGGGAGAAGCGAACCGGTCCAGGCCAGGCGGCGAACGACCGGCCCCGGCGCGACGGCGTCGCGCACGGGGCGGCCGGCATTCAGATCGCCGGAATCGGATCGGCGCCGTAGCGATTCGGGCCGTTCGTGCCGCGCGAGCACATCCACACGAGCAGCAGGATCCCGCCGACGATCGGAATCAACGCGATCAGCAGGAACCAGCCTGAGCGGCCGGTATCGTGCAGCCGGCGCACGGTGACCGCGAGGCTCGGGAGCACCAGCGCAAGCGACACGATCAGTGCGACGAGCGCCAGCAGCAGCGAAATCGCCCCCGTCTCGCGGCCGACGGCGGCGAGCACCTGGCACGCGAGCGACACGATGCCGGTGAGCAGCGCGAAATACCAGTATTCGGCGCGGCGCGCGCGGCCTTCGAATTTCGCGTACTGGTTGAATACGGAACGAATGGCTTCGGTGAAATTCATGTTATTGCCCTCATGTTTTATATCGACGACCCCGGAAACAACGCGGCATTATAAATTTGAATTTCAGCGTGCTGCATCTGTTTTCTCGCAGCGGCCGCCCATCGCCGTCAACGTCGCACAACGGCTGCTGCAACGGCTGAACGCCGCGGCGGCGCCTTGCTTGTCACGTCATTTTAATAATGATTCGTGCCGAACAAAATTAACAGACCGATAATCCATCGGTTGATTGCAGCCGAATGAAACGCGCTGCGATCGATAATCAAAACGGTCGTTCGGTACGCGATTTACCGGACGACGGGGAACAGACGCGCGAATCGCCCGGCCTGCCCCTGCCGCCGCGTGCCGCGCCAGCCGCCCCCGGAGCGGCCGGCCATTCCCCTAGCCGGCCGCCGCTCGCTCCAGCACGCGGAGATCGAGCTTCTTCATCGTCATCACTTCCGCCATCACGCGCTCGGCGCGTGCCGGGTCACCGGCCATCAGTTCGGCCATCTGCACGGGCACCACCTGCCACGACACGCCGAAGCGGTCGCGCAGCCAGCCGCACTGCTGCGCGCGCTCGTCGCCGCCTTCGGCGAGCGCCGCCCAGTAGCGGTCGATCTCGGGCTGATCGCGGCAGTTGACGACGAACGACACGGCCGGCGTGAGCGGAAACGCCGGGCCGCCGTTCAGCGCGAGAAACGCCTGTCCGTCGAGTTCGAACGACACCGTCATCACCGTGCCCTCGGCCTGCCCCGACGCCTGCGCGCCGGCCTTGCCGTAGCGCGCGACGTGCAGGATGCGCGCGTCGTCGAACACCGAGACGTAGAAGTTCGCCGCCGCCTCGGCGTCGCGGTCGAACCACAGGAACGGCGTGATGCGTTGAATACGCTGGCTCATGGCGCTGTCTCCTCGATGTCGTGGCGGCACCGGTGCCGGTCTTATATCGTAGACGCTGTAACGGGACGGTGCGGCCGACCGGCCCGTAGTCGGGAATCCGGAACCCGGAATCCGGAATCCGGAGACGAACGAAAAAAGGGGGCGATTGCTCGCCCCCTCTCCGGTAGCCGCCGCGCGCTCGCGTTCAGAACGCGACGTAAGGCTGCGCGCCGCCGCTCGACGTCTTGTCCATCCCGAAGTAGATCGTCTTGCCGTAGAAATGCGGCATGCCGAGATCGAGCCACAACGACGGCCTCGACTGATCCGCGCTCAGCCATCCAGCGATATCGTTGAACGCGAATGTCGAACTGTTTTGAAACAACGAATCCGCATTTGCTACCGCCATCGAAACAGTACCGGCCGTGCCGTTTTTACCGGTCAACGTCGCTGTATAGGTCGTTGTCGTCGTCGGGCAATAGAAATCCGAATTCTGGTTGCAGATAGGTGTGGCTTGAGAGTCAAAGAAGTAAGCGTTGGAACCCGTATCGAAAAATGCGCCGCCGCCGTTCGCGGTCAACAACTGACGGCCTTGGAACGTTGCGTCGACATCGCCACCTGTCGTCGAAGTCAGCATGGTCGACGCATTGAGTGCATTATTGCTCCGCGTTCCGATCCCAAACGTCAGCAGCCCCGTCGCGCTCCCCTGCCCGCTGCTCGAGATGTTCGGCATCTGTACGATCACGCCGTTGTTGTCGGTCGCAAAATGATGGATCGGGTTGGCAACAATCTGAGATTGCGAAACCGGTGACACCACGCAACTGGCATTTCCGTTGGGGCAAACATAATAGTTGTTACTACTTGGCGACGTCGATGTCGTACAACTCGGACCACAGTCGTACGGAGCCGGTCCTATGCCGAGAATGCCGTTCGCGCCGAGATCGCTAGCCGTGTTGGCTGACTTACCTCCGTTTGTGCATGTGCCCGGCACGTTAGCCGTGCCTAAGTCCCCGATGATTTGCACCTGCAGCGAATTCGCCTGTTCACTACCAATCGACAAGTCGACTGTGCGCACCGTACCCCATGTATAGCTAGATAAGAAAGCCCCGCACTCCACGACCGGCGCTCCGCCATTCGTCGTTTGCGGCAGATTGTTCAATACACCCGACGACAACGCGCTGCCGACGAGCCGCAGCCCATACGACGCGGTGTCGACGAGCACGTTGCTGACCACCTGGCAGTTCGACGTGCCCGGCGCGCAGATCTTCACGTTGACGGTCGGGATGTTGATCACGCGCGCGACGCCGGTGCCGACCGTGATCACGGCCGTGTTCGCCGTATTGCCGTCCGATACGCTGGAGCCGCCGCTGTTGCCGCCGCCGTTGTCGTCGCCGCCGCCGCATGCGCTCACGAGCATCGCCGTGGCAGCCGCCACGCTCAGCAGGCCCAGCCAGCGCTTGAAGGTACGAGGAATGGTCAAGATCGCTCTCCCGCTGTCACTGGATGTCGGTGCCGGTCAGCCCGGCAGGCAGCGCGTTCGGCAGCCATGCCTGCCCCGCGAACGCGCCCATGTGGCCGCCGGTGCGAATCACGAGGCCGGTCGTATCGACGGACACCGGCGCGCGCCAGCCGCGCGCCGCATGCGCGGCTTGCACGCCGGCGGTGTACTGCGGGAAATAGCTGCCGAGCAGCGATTCGAGGTCGGGCATGCTCGGCCCGCGCCATGCGAGACCGAACACGGTGCCGCCGGCGGTCGTGTATTCGTGGATGATCGTGCCCGATCCGAGCGTGATCTCGCGGACGGTGTACGCGGCGGCGTTCGCCTGCGCGCCGTCGGCCGAGCGCATCGCGCGCTGCATCGCGCGCACGGTCGCGGCGTGATCGTCCGCCGGCGGCGACATCGGCGCGCCGCCCAGTTCGGCGTGTGCGTGGACCGACCACAGCACAGCCGTTGCAGCCGTCGCGTGCACGACGGCCCAGCCCAAGCGTTTCAGCTTCACGTTCCCCCCCAAGGGACTGGTTTCGCTGCCCGACGCGCCGCAATCAGATCCGGCGCCGCCAGTCAACAAATAAGAATCGCAAGAATGGCGCTTCGTTGCCTGCTGACGCGTAGTATGCCTGCGGAGTGTGTCAGAGTGTCAATTGGTCGCAGTATGACGCGACGCAACATCGCCTGCGGCACGCACGCCGCGGGAGGGGGGGAACCCTGCGCACGCGCTGCCCATCGGGCCGCTGTGCAGCGGCGCCGATGTCACGGGATGCAACCGCGCAGGATCAGAAACCGAGGCTGGCGAGCAGGTCGTCGACCTGCGCCTGATCCTGCACGACGTCGGACTTGCCTTCCGGCGCGATCTGCGGCCCGTTCAACAGCGACTCGGGGCTGCCGGTTGCGCTGATCTTCTGCTCGGCCGCGAGCGCGGCCGCGGTCGCCGCGAACTGCTCGCGCCGCTCGGGCGCGATGTTCTCGACGAGCACGGTCAGCAGCTGCTGCTCGATCAGGTAGACCATGTCCATGATCTTCTTGATCACCTGCCCGGTCAGATCCTGAAAGTCCTGCGCGAGCATGATCTCGAGCAGTTGCGCGCTGGTCGCCGATGCGGCTTCGGGCAGTGCGTGCAGGAACGTGCGCGTGTCGTGCATCAGCTCGCGCACTTCCGCGTGCTCGATCGGCGCCGCGTACCACTGCGCCCAGCGCGCGTCGAGCGCCTCGGCCTCGTTGTGGATGCGTTCCTGCATCGGCTTCGCGATCTCGATCGCGTTCAGCACGCGCTCGGCCGCCTGCTCGGTCATCGTCGCGACGTAGCGCAGCCGGTCGCGCGCGTCGGGCACGGCTTCCGCCGCACGCTCGACGTGCTTGTCGAGCCCGAGTTCACGCATCGAATCGCGCAGCGTGCGCGTGACGTGGCCGATGCGGGCGAGGATCCGGTCGCTCGCGTAATCGGCGCCTTCGGCATGGCCGTCGGCGTTGACTGCCGCGCCGGCAAGCGCCGCATGGATCGGCTCGTTCACGTTCAGCTCCCGGCCTTGGCCATCTTGTCGATGATCTTGTTCAGCTTCTCGTCGAGCGTCGCGGCCGTGAACGGCTTCACGACGTAGCCGCTCGCGCCCGCCTGCGCAGCCGCGATGATGTTCTCCTTCTTCGACTCGGCCGTGACCATCAGCACCGGCAGGTGCGTGAGCGTCGCGTCAGCGCGGATTTCCTTGAGCATCGCGAGGCCGTCGAGGTTCGGCATGTTCCAGTCCGAGATCACGAAGTCGAAGCCGCCGCCACGCAGCCGTGCGAGGCCGGCCGCGCCGTCCTCGGCTTCGTCGACGTTCGTGTAGCCCAGCTCCTTCAGCAGGTTGCGGACGATCCGGCGCATCGTCGGGAAGTCGTCCACCACCAGGATTTTCATGCTCTTGTCCATCGTCGTTCCTTTGCAGATTCGTTACCGTCCGGGCACGCAGCATCGCACGTGCCCGGTTACATTTCATTCAGACGCGCTGCACGCGGTCGCCCATCGTCGCCAGTCGCGCCATCACGCGCCGGCTCATCTCGGCGAGCGGCACGATCTCGTCCGCGCCGCCGAGCGCGATTGCCTCGCGCGGCATCCCGAACACGATGCAGCTCGCCTCGTCCTGCGCGAACGTATACGCGCCCGCGCGTTTCATGTCCAGCAGGCCCGCCGCGCCGTCGCGGCCCATCCCCGTGAGGATCACGCCGATCGCGTTCTTGCCCGCGTGCTGCGCCGCCGAGCGGAACAGCACGTCGACCGACGGCCGGTGGCGGTTCACCGGCGGCTCGTCCGAC
Source organism: Burkholderia latens (assembly GCF_001718795.1). Taxonomy (NCBI): domain Bacteria; kingdom Pseudomonadati; phylum Pseudomonadota; class Betaproteobacteria; order Burkholderiales; family Burkholderiaceae; genus Burkholderia; species Burkholderia latens. The sequence continues at coordinate 290,731 of NZ_CP013435.1, forward strand.
AGCTGCGCGATGTAGTTCGCGCCGCTCCTCGCGAGCAGCAAGTGCGCATGGCCGGGCGCGATGTATGCGTGACCCGGCAGCACGCGCTCGCCGTGCTCGGCTTCCTTCACCGCGATCCGGCACAGCCCGTTGAGCCGTTGCGCGAACGATTTCGTGAAGCCGGGCGGCATGTGCTGCGCGATCAGCACTGCCGGCGCATCCGGCGGCAGCGGCGTCAGCACCTCGCGAATTGCCTCGGTGCCGCCCGTCGACGCGCCGATGATGATCAGCTTCTCGGTACTGACGAGCGGGTTGTTGACCATCGGCGCCGCCGGCTGGCCGCTGGCCGTGCGCGCGGCGGCCTGCGGCTGCGGCGCCTGGCGCACGCGTGCGCGCGACGCCGCACGGATCTTGTCCGCGAGCTTTTCCGCGTAGTCGAGCATGCCGTCGCGAATGCCGACCCGCGGCTTCGTGACGAAATCCACCGCGCCGAGTTCGAGCGCGCGCAGCGTGATTTCCGAGCCGCGCTCGGTCAGCGACGACACCATCACGACCGGCATCGGCCGCAGGCGCATCAGCTTCTCGAGGAAGTCGAGGCCGTCCATGCGCGGCATTTCGACGTCCAGCGTCAACACGTCCGGGTTGTGCTGCTTGATGAGCTCGCGCGCGACGAGCGGATCGGGCGCGGTTGCGCACACCGTCATGTCGGGCTGGCTGTTGATGATCTCCGTCATCAGACTGCGGATCAGCGCCGAATCGTCGACGCACAACACTTTGATCTTCTGCACTGCGGTCATGCCTCCTGCTTTCTCGAAAGGTTGGCCGCATAAGAGCTGCCTGTCTTCACGCCGGCCGCGGGCGCGGCTGCGCCGCCGCGCGCGCCGAACAACTCGATGCGCGGCCGGGCCGGCGGCGGCGCGGCCGGCCGCTTCGCCGCGAACAGCTCGACGTGCGCGCGCGGCCGTGCGGCGCGCAGGCGCTCGGCCTCGCGCGCGAGCGCGGCTTCGCGCTCGGTCACGCCCGGCACCTGCAGCCGCAGCTTCTTCACCATCGCGCGGCCGGAGCGCGGCATGAACGCGACCTTGCGCGGATGCACGCCCTGCAGATCCTCGGCGGTGATCCGGATGCGTTCAAGCGCCAGATAGCGGCGCACGAAATCCGCGTTGCGGTCGCCGATGTTGATCGTCGTCATCCCGGCCAGCACGGCCGCGCCGCCGAACACCTTCGCCTCGATGCGCTCGCGGCGTCCGCCGGCCTTGATCAGTTCGTTGATCAGCACTTCCATCGCGTACGCGCCGTAGCGCATCGCGTCGGACGCGGCCGCGCCGGCATCCGCGCCGTCGTCGGGCAGCATGAAGTGGTTCATCCCGCCGATGCCCGCGAACGGATCGTGCAGGCATGCGGCGACGCACGAGCCGAGCACGGTCATCAGCACCATGTCCTCGGACGTCATGTAGAACTCGTTCGGCAACAGCTTCACGCCCGGGCGTTCGAAGTGATTGTCGAAGTAGCGATTGGTCGCGATCGGCAGGGCGCTCATCCGCGTTCTCCGTAAGCGGGCGCGCCACCCGCGACGCGTGCGGCCATGCGCGGCGGCACCGCGGCCGGCGTGGCCGCGCCGCGCGCACGCGCACCCTGCGCGGCATCGCGCGTCAGTTCGTATACGGTCTGCCCGCGCAGCCGGAACGCCTGCGTGACGTACGTGAAGTTCTCCGAATGCCCGGCGAACAGCAGCCCGCCCGGCTTCACGAGCGGCTCGAAGCGCGACAGCACCTGCCCCTGCGTCGGCTTGTCGAAATAGATCATCACGTTGCGGCAGAAGATCGCGTCGAACGGCTTGCCGATTCCGTAGTCGGCATCGGTCAGGTTCAGTTGCTCGAAGCGGATCATCGCGCGCAGTTCGGGGCGCACCTTCACGCGGCCGGCCTGCGCGCCGGTGCCTTTCAGGAAGAAGCGCTTGAGCCGCTCGGGGCTCAGGTGCTTGACCTGGTCGTACGTGTAGATGCCGGCGTCGGCCTTCGCGAGCACCTGCGTGTCGAGGTCGGTCGCGAGGATCGACGCGCCGCGCGCGGCCGATTCGCCGAGCGCCTCGATCAGCGTGATCGCGATCGAGTACGGCTCCTCGCCGGTCGACGCCGCCGAGCACCACACCGAGACCGGCGCCGGCCGCGTCTTCACGAACTCGGCGAGGATCGGGAAATGGTGCGACTCGCGGAAGAACGCGGTCAGGTTCGTCGTCAGCGCGTTGGTGAACGCTTCCCACTCGAGCGGATCGTCCTCCTGCTCGAGCAGGTCCAGATAATCGCGGAACGTGTCGAGGCCGCGGGCGCGCAGCCGGCGAGCAAGCCGGCTGTACGCCATGTCGCGCTTGTGCTCGGACAGCGAGATCCCGGCGCGTTGATGAATCAGCGCGCGAATGCGTGCGAAATCCGCGCCGGTGAACGCGAAGTCGCGCCCGGGCTCGCCCGCGCGGGGCGAGGCTTCCGGGGCATCGGATCGAAACGGTGCGCGCGCGGACGGCATGGCTTAGAAGGTCTCCCAGTCGTCGTCGGATCCGCCGGCCGCGGCGACCGCCGGCTTCTCGCCGTTCAGCGCCGGACGCACCAGTGCGGGCTTCTCCGTCGGCTTGCCGGCCGGCGCAGCCGACGCCTTCGCGAGGCGCGGGCCGTAGCCGCCGGCGGCCGGCGCTTCCTTCTGCGCGCGGGCGGCGGGCTCGGCCGTGCGCTTCGCATCGTTGCCCGACGCCGGGGCGGCGGCATGCGGGGCGCTGGCGGCACGGCGTGCCGCGGGCTGGGCCGCCGCGTGCGGCGCCGGCAGCGCAGCCGGGGCGCCGTCGTGGCGGTTGTCCGACGGCAATGCCGGTGCCGCGGCCGCAGCATGCGCGGCCGGGCGCGCGGCGCCGCGCGCCGGCGCGAGCGCGATGCCGCCCGCGACGCGCCATTCCGACACGATCGCCTTCATCTGGCGCGTCTGCTCCTCGAGCGACGCGGCCGCTGCCGCTGCCTGCTCGACGAGCGCCGCGTTCTGCTGCGTGACGGAATCCATCTGGCCGACCGCGCGATTGACCTGTTCGATGCCGGTCGACTGCTCGTCCGACGCGGCGCTGATCTCGCCCATGATGTCGGTCACGCGGCGCACGGCCTGCACGATTTCGTCCATCGTCGAACCCGCGCGCGCAACGAGCGCCGACCCGCTGTCGACCTTCTCGGCCGAATCGCCGATCAGCTGCTTGATTTCCTTCGCGGCGCTCGCGCTGCGCTGCGCGAGCGAGCGCACTTCGCCGGCCACCACCGCGAAGCCGCGGCCCTGCTCGCCGGCCCGCGCGGCTTCGACCGCCGCGTTCAGCGCGAGGATGTTGGTCTGGAACGCGATGCCTTCGATCGTGCCGATGATGTCGACGATCTTGCCCGAGCTGGCCGCGATGTCCTGCATCGTCGCCACGACCTGGCCGACCACTTCGCCGCCCTGCGTCGCGATGTCCGACGCGTTCACCGCGAGCTGGCTCGCCTGCCGCGCGTTCTCTGCGTTCTGGCGCACGGTGCCGGTCAGTTGCTCCATGCTCGACGCGGTTTCCTGCAGCGACGCGGCCTGTTCCTCGGTGCGCTGCGACAGGTCGGTGTTGCCGGTCGAGATCTCGCGCGCGCCGACGTCGATCGACTCGGTGCCGCGATGCACCGCCTGCACCATCGTCGTCACCGCGTCCTGCATCCGCTTGATTCCGCCGAACAGGCGGCCGATCTCGTTGGTGCTGAACACGCTCACCGGCTGCGTGAGGTCGCCGCCGGCAATGCGCTCGAAGTGCGCGATCGCATCCTCGAGCGGCTTCACGATCAGGCCGCGCAGCACGAAGCGAATCGCGATCACGACCACGAACGCGATCGCGATGCCGGCCGCGATCAGGCCGATCATCATCGAAATCTGCGACTGCGTCGCGGCCTGGCGATCTTCCGCGCGCTTTTGCAGCGATGCGATCACGGCCGCGGACGTCTGGTCGAATGCGACGAACATCGGGCTGATCTTCGTGTCGGCAATCGCGTGGTACGCGGCCATGTCGCCCGCGCGCGCCGCCGCGAATTCCGGCTCGACGCCTTCCTTCACGATCGTCGTGTAGCGTGCGGTGAGCTCGTCGACGAGCGCCTGCTCGACGCCGAGCTTCGGCAACGACTGGAACGTCTGCCAGTTCTGGTTCGACTTCGCGAACAGCTCCTGCGCGCGGTCGAGCACCTTCGTCGCGTCGGCCGCATTGCCGGCTTCGGTCAGCGTACGGAAGCGATCGAGCGCGACGCGCGCACGCAGCAGGTGCGCGGCCGTGTCGTCGAGCGTGTGAATCGCCGGCAGGTCGACGTGCGCGATCTCGTCGAGCGAGCGGCTCGCGTGATTGAGCGCGTAGAGGCCGAGCCCGCCGACCGCGGCGGCCAGGCACACGAGGATGAGTCCGACCGCGGTCAGCGTCGTGCGGATCGACCAGTTGTGCAACATTGCGGATTCTCCCGAAATTCGTGCGCACGCGGCGCGCTTACGCGCCGAGCGTCTCGATCAGCGCCATTTCCCGGCTCGACATCAGCTTTTCGATGTCCATCAGGATCAGCATGCGGCCGTCGACGGTGCCGAGCCCCGTCAGGTACTCGGTCGTCAGCGTCGCGCCGAACTCCGGCGCCGGCATGATCTGGTCGGTCTGCAGCGTCAGCACGTCGGACACGCCGTCGACCACCATCCCGACCACGCGGTTCGACACGTTCAGGATGATCACGACCGTCTGGTGGTCGTACTCGACGCGGCCGAGATGGAATTTGATCCGCATGTCGACGATCGGCACGATGATGCCGCGCAGGTTGATCACGCCCTTGATGAAGTCAGGCGCGTTCGCGATGCGCGTGACGCTGTCGTAGCCGCGGATTTCCTGCACCTTCAGGATGTCGATCCCGTACTCCTCGTCACCGAGCGTGAAGACGAGGAACTCCTGGCCCGTCGCATCGCCGTGTTCGGCGTCGCGGCGGCTGGTAGCCGCGTTCGCCGCGGCCGGATTGATCATTTGGACTTCAGCAGACACGTTTGCCCCCAATCGGTTGAATGGCGAGAGTCAGAAGATCGCGAGCTCGGCGCCGGCTCGGGCGCCGTGCGTCGCACGGGTTTCGCGGTTCAGCGCCGCGACGTCGACGATCAGCGCGACGCTGCCGTCGCCCAGGATGGTCGCCGCCGAGATGCCGTGCACCTTGCGGTAATTCGTTTCGAGGTTCTTCACGACCACCTGCTGCTGGCCGACCAGTTCGTCGATCAGCATCGCGAAGCGGCGCCCCTCGGTTTCCATGATCGTGACGATCCCTTGCGTCGGATCGGTGCGCGCGTCGTCCACGGAGAACACTTCGTGCAGCGCGACGAGCGGCAGGTATTCGCCGCGCACGCGCACCACGCGCTCGCCGTTGCCGACCGTGTAGATGTCGTCGATCGACGGCTGCAGCGACTCCATCACGAAGTTCAGCGGCAGGATGAAGATCTCGCTGCCGACTTTCACCGACATCCCGTCGAGGATCGCGAGCGTGAGCGGCAGCACGATCCGCGTGGTCGTGCCGCGGCCGGCCTGCGACGAGATCTCGACGTGACCGCCCATCGACTGGATGTTGCGCTTCACGACGTCCATCCCGACGCCGCGGCCCGACACGTCGGTCACCGTCTCGGCGGTCGAGAAGCCCGGCGCGAAGATCAGCTGCCAGACTTCGTCGTCGCTGATGTTCTCGGAAATCTGCATGCCCTGTTTCGCGGCCTTCGCAAGGATCCGTTCGCGGTTCAGGCCCGCGCCGTCGTCGCTCACTTCGATCACGATGTTGCCGCCATGGTGCGCGGCCGACAGCACAAGCTGGCCGACGCCGTCCTTGCCGGCGGCGACGCGCTTGTCGACCGTTTCGATCCCGTGGTCGAGGCTGTTGCGCACGAGGTGCGTGAGCGGATCGATGATTCGCTCGATCAGGCTCTTGTCGAGTTCGGTCGCCTGGCCGAACGTGACGAGCTCGACCTGCTTGCCGAGCTTGCCGGCGAGGTCGCGCACGAGCCGCGGGAAGCGGCTGAACACGTAATCCATCGGCATCATCCGGATCGACATCACCGCTTCCTGCAGATCGCGCGCGTTGCGCTCGAGCTGCGCCATCCCGTTGAACAGCCGATCGTGCAGCGCCGGGTCGAACGCGCTCGCGGTTTCGGCGAGCATCGCCTGCGTGATCACGAGTTCGCCGACGAGATTGATCAACTGGTCGACCTTCTCGACGCCGACGCGGATCGAGCTGCCTTCGGCGCCCGATGCGGCGGCGGCCGGGCGCGGGCGCTTGTCGTCGTGATGCGCGGCCGCCGGCGCCGACTGCGCCGGCTGCGCGGCGGGTTCGGCATGCGGCTGCGGCGCCGGTTGTGCGGCAGCGCGCGGCTGCGCCGGTGCGGCCGATGCTGCCGGGGTTTGTACCTGCGCCTGCGCTTGCGATGCGGCGGCGCCCGGCGCGGCACCCGCCGCGTCCGCGAATACTTCGACGCGCGCGGCCGGCTGCGCGGCGGCCGGTTCGGCGGCGGCCGGCGCGGCAGCGGGCGCCGCCGGAGCGGCCGCCGCGGTGCCGCGTCCAATGCGGATCTGGCTGTCGTCGATCACGAAGCAGCACACGGCGATGATGTCGTCGGACGGCACTTCCGATTCGAGCCACAGCGTCAAGTCCGCGCCCGCTTCCTCGCGGCCGACGATGCGACCGAGATTGCCGAGTTCCTCGGTCAGCAGCGCCTGGTCCTTCGCGTCCACGCCGATCAGCGTGATCTTCAGGTGCGGGCCGTCCGCGCCGGCGTCGGCGTCGGCGTCGGCCGCCGGATGCGCGGCCGCGACGGCCTGTTCGACCACGTGATCGGGTGCGCCGCCAGCGCCGGCGGCGGGCGCGGGCGCCGGTGCGGCGGCCACGACCGGCGCGGCAGGCGCCGCGTCCGCGGGCGCGCCCGCACCGCTTTCCGCCTTCAGCCGCTCGAGCTTCGCGCAGATCGCCGCGGCGGCTGCCGCGTCCGGTTCCGCGCTCGCACGGTAGTCGACCAGTTGGTCGGACAGCACGTCCTTGGTCTCGAGGAACGCGTCGACCATCTCCTTGGTCAGCGTCAGCTCATGGTTGCGCGCGCGGTCGAGCAGCGACTCGAGAATGTGGGTCGTTTCGGTCAGCGCGGAGAAGCCGAACGTCGCCGCGCCGCCCTTGATCGAATGCGCGGCGCGGAAGATCGCGGCGAGATCCTCGGGGTCGGGCGAACCGACGTCGAGGTTCAGCAGCAGCTGCTCCATCTGTGCGAGGAGCTCGTCCGCTTCGTCGAAAAAGGTCTGGTAGAACTGCGTGATATCGAGAGTCATGCCCGGTCACCGGTTGGATTCGTCGCGTTCATGTCAGGAGGCGGTCTGCTCGGAGAGCGTCGCGACCAGGTCGATCAGCACCGCCGGGTCGATCGGCTTTTCGATCCAGCCGGTCGCGCCCGCGTCGCGCGCGGCGTCCTTGAAGGCGTCGCTGCCTTCGGTCGTCAGCACGAGGATCGGCGTGTCCGCATACGCGGTGAGCTGGCGCAGCGCCGCGATCACCTCGAGCCCGCTCTTGCGCGGCATGTTCTGGTCGGTCAGCACCAGGTCGTACGGCATGGTGGCCGCCATGTCGAAGCCGGCTTCGCCGTCCGGCGCCACGGTCACGTCGTAGCCGGCCTGCGCAAGCGTCGCCTGCAGCAGTGCACGCATGGTCGCGGAATCGTCGATGGCGAGAATGGTTCGGATCATGTCTGTCTCGGAATCTTGGAAACGTCAGGGTTTCGGCGCGACCGCGACGGCGCTCGCGAGCGCCGGTCGCGCCGCCGGCGCCGCGCCGCCGAGCTGCTGCGCGAGCAGCTTCGAGCCCGCGGCATCGGCCGACAGCGTCGTGGTCGTCGCGTCGTCGCGCATCAGCGCGTCTTCGGATTTGCGGTTCAGCACGATCACGCTGATCCGGCGGTTTTCCGGATCGAGCGGATCGGCCTTGTTCAGGTTCTGCGTCGACGCGAGGCCGAGCACGCGCAGCACCTTCGACTCGTCCATGCCGCCCGCGATCAGCTCGCGGCGCGACGCGTTCGCGCGGTCGGCCGACAGCTCCCAGTTGCTGTAGCCGCCCTCGCCGCCCGCATACGGCACCGCGTCGGTATGGCCCTGGACGATGATCCGGTTCGGCACGTCGTTCAGCGTCTTGCCGATCTCGCGCAGGATGTCGCGCATGTACGGCTCCACGTGATCGCTCGACATCGCGAACATCGGCCGCTTCTGGGAATCGACGATTTCGATGCGCAGCCCCATCAGCGTCGAGTCGATGCGGATCTGCTGCTTGAACTGGCGCAGCGTCGGATTCGCCTCGATCGCCGCCATCAGCTTGATCTGGAGGTCGTGCAGGCGCATCTGCTCGAGGCGGTCCTGAGCGCCCTGCGCCTGCGAGCGCGTCTTGTCGTCGCCAGCCTTCGCGATGCGGTCGGCGAGGTTGGTCGAGCCGTCGGTGCGGCGCAGCGTGCCGGCGTCGGCACTCGACAGGTCGCGGCCACCGCCGTTGATGATGCTCGAGTCCTGCGAGCTGCGATCGCCGCTGCCGAACAGCGCGGCCTTCAGCGGCGTGTTGAAGTATTCGGCGATCCCCTTCAGCTGCACCGGCGTGACCGAGCTCAGCAGCCACATCAGCAGGAAGAACGCCATCATCGCGGTCATGAAGTCCGCATACGCGAGCTTCCATGCGCCGCCGTGATGACCCTTCTTCTGCGGGGCCACCCGTTTGACGACGATCGCGTGATCCTTGCTCTTGCTCATTGCCCGCTCCGCGTCACTTCGCCTTCACGCGGCGCACGTGCTCTTCGAGCTCCGTGAACGACGGGCGCTCGGTCGAGAACAGCACCTTGCGGCCGAACTCGACCGCGATCGCCGGCGCGTAGCCGTTCAGGCTCGCGAGAATCGTCACCTTGATGCACTGGAACATCTTGGTCGATTCGGCGACGCGCTGCTCCGCGAGGCTCGCGAGCGGCCCGATCAGCCCGTACGACAGCAGGATCCCGAGGAACGTGCCGACCAGCGCCTGCGCGATCATCGCGCCGAGCACCGCGGGCGGCTTGTCAGCCGACGCCATCGTGTGCACCACGCCCATCACGGCCGCGACGATCCCGAACGCCGGCATCGCGTCGCCGACGCGCATCAGCGCGTGCGCGGGCCCTTCGCCTTCGGTGTGATGCGTCTCGATCTCCTCGTCCATCAGGCTTTCGATCTCGAACGCGTTCATGTTGCCGCCCACCATCAACCGGAGGTAGTCGGTCAGGAACTCGACGATGTGGCGATCGGCGAGGATTTTCGGGTATTGCGTGAAGATCGGGCTCTTGTCCGGATCGTCGATGTCGGCCTCGAGCGTCAGCGTGCCTTCCTTGCGCGCCTTCGCGAGCAGCACGTACAGAAGCGCCATCAGTTCCATATAGACGTCCTTCGTGTACTTCGAGCCCTTGAAGAGCGTCGGCAGCACGCGCAGCGTCGCCTTGATGGTCTTCATGCCGTTGCCGAGGATGAACGCGCCGACGCCTGCGCCGACGATCATCAGGATCTCGAGCGGCTGGACCAATGCGCCCAGATGCCCGCCTGCCAGCGCGTAACCGCCGAAGACGGACAAGAGCGTCACGAGTGTTCCCACGATAATCAGCACTGCCTGTCCCTCACGAATGACCGGCGGGGAGACCGCCGTTAATCAGGTTTACGGCAGTCGGCAGGAAAACTTTCGCGGCCGCGCGGCGGCGGCACGGCGGTGTTTACCAGCAAGCGGCGGCCGGTTCGCGCAGCGCGCGCACGGCGCCCGGATGCGGGCACGCGGCGGGCCCGGGCCGGCCCGGCGGGGCGCTCAGGCCGCTGCGGCGGCCAGTTCGGCGCGCGCGGCGGCTGCCTTGCGGGTCTTGCCCGCGCGCGACGGCGGCTGGCAGAGGCCGCACACGAAACCTTGATGTGGATCATGCGCATGCGCGACGAAGTGGCCGCCGCAGCGCGTGCACGGGGTCATCTGCAGCATCCCCGAGTCGAAGAAGCGCACGAGCGTCCATGCGCGCGTGAGGCTCAGCGCCGCCTCGTCGCCGGACAGGTTCACGTGCTCCAGATAGAGCCGGTACGCCTTCACGATCGACTGGATCGGCTCGCAGCGGCCGTGGTCCTGCATGAACCGGTAGATGTTGTAGAACAGCGACGAGTGGATGTTCGGCTGCCACGTCATGAACCAGTCGGTCGAGAACGGCAGCATGCCCTTCGGCGGCGACACGCCCTTCAGTTCCTTGTACAGCTTGATCAGGCGGTCGCGCGACAGGCTCGTCTCCGCCTCCAGCAGCTGCAGCCGGGCGCCCAGTTCGATCAGTTCGATGGCGAGGGTGATTTCCTTCACCTCGATCACGACGCTTTTGCTTGCCATGGTGAAAAATCGTCCGCTTGACGTGGTACGGATGAATGACCGATACGCCGCCCGCCGGCGCGGCGCACCGGGACGAACGCAACGGCGGGAAAGAATCAGCGGACGCTTTCGACCGGCTGGCCTGCCATCAGGATGGCCGAGTGCGCGTGCGTGACGACGTCGCTGCGGCCTTTGTCGGCGAGCGACGACAGCAACGCATGATCGTCGAAGCGAAAACGGCACAGCATCTGATTCGACGCGGCGAGCTTCACGGTCTGGGCGAGCGTGAGGTTCGCGAGCACGTCGGCCAGTTCCTGGGACACGCCCATGCGGAACATGCCCATCGCTTTGTCTTCCCGCAGCAGGCGCTGCGCGAGGAGGAGGTACGACAGGTTGACCTCTTTGATCTCACTGAGCATTTCGCTGGTGGCGCTCATGATTCCCCCGTTAAGAGCTTTGCTTTGGCCTTTCATGTTATGAAAACGTTTGCTCGATCAGGCGCTCAATATCGCCGCGTCGGCACGTTTATCAGTCTTACAGGGCGAATTTTGGCTAAACGGGATTTATGCCGGTATCAGCGAAGTGGCGTATGCCATGCAGGATTTGTCTGTAAACCGTGTAGGAATTTTTCCGACAAGATGCATTGAAAAGGGCGCAAACGGCGGGGGGCGATGCGCGAATTCGCAAGCAATGTGGTGCCACATGCGACGAATTCTGAGGAAGGCCGTCCGGCAAGGCTGCCGGAGATCGAATCGGTAAAAATTATAGTGGTTTTTCACAATAGCGCAACAATAGTTGTGGCCATCTCGCTTCTTGTTTGCGCGCCCTTTTTCTCGGGGTTTTTGCGTATTTCAGCGTGTAACAAGCCTTAAGTGTTTGAAAAAACACTCGAACCCCTGAAGGCGATATCGATAATGGACTCCAATGGGCGGCGGCGTCAGCCGCGCCGCCCCGCCCCGCAGCTTGCCGCCCGGCGCCCGCGCATCCCGCCACGGGCCCGCTCACGTACCGCAGAAAGCGTGTGTCGGCGAGTTCCGCAACCTGTATCCGGCCAGCATGCGCACTGGAGCGCTCCGCTGGTCGACACCGGAGAACGCCATGCGTATTGCCCAGATCGCGCCGCTTTACGAAGCCGTCCCGCCGAAACTCTACGGCGGCACCGAGCGCGTCGTGTCGTACCTGACCGAGGCGCTCGTCGAGCTCGGCCACGACGTGACGCTGTTCGCGAGCGGCGATTCCGTCACGTCCGCCCGCCTCGAGGCGGCGTGGCCGCGCGCATTGCGGCTCGACCCGTCGATCCGGGACTCGATGGCGCCCCATATGCGCCTGATCGAGCAGGTCGCCCGGGTCGCGCACGAATTCGACGTGCTTCACTTTCACCTTGACTACCTGCCGTTCCCGCTGATGTCTCGGCTCGATACGCCGTACCTGACGACACTGCACGGCCGTCTCGACCTGCCCGAGCTGCAGCCGGTGTTCGATGCGTTCGCGAACGCACCGGTCGTGTCGATCTCGAACTCGCAGCGCAAGCCGCTGCCGCAGGCCGCGTGGGCCGGCACCGTCTATCACGGGCTGCCGGACACGCTGCTGACGCCCCAGCCGGACGTGAAGCCCGAATATCTCGCGTTTCTCGGCCGGATCTGCCCGGAAAAGCGCGTCGACACCGCGATCCGGATAGCCGCGCAAAGCGGGCTGCCGCTGAAGATCGCGGCGAAGGTCGACAAGGCCGACGCCGATTACTTCAAGGAAGTGATCGAGCCGCTGCTCGGCGAGGCGCACGTCGAATTCATCGGCGAAATCAACGAGGCGCAGAAGCCGGCGTTTCTGTCGGGCGCAAAGGCGCTGCTGTTCCCGATCGACTGGCCGGAGCCGTTCGGGCTGGTCATGATCGAAGCGATGGCCTGCGGCACGCCGGTCGTCGCGTTCAACCGCGGCTCGGTGCCGGAAGTGATCGAGGACGGCGTGAGCGGCTTCATCGTCGAGGACGTCCAGGGCGCGGTCGGCGCGCTGCACCGGATCGACAGCCTGTCGCGCGAAGCGATCCGCGCACGCTTCGAAACGCGTTTCAGTTCGAAGGCGATGGCGCGGCGCTACGTCGAAACTTACGAAACGCTTTGCGCGGGTGCAAAACAGCCGACCTTGCGTCAAGTCGCCGGCGCCTGACGCCGAAATTCGTCAGCAAATATCCGGGAAAATCCGCGTCGAAATCGTCGCAAAAACCAAAGAGCCGCATCGACGATGCGGCTCTTTCTTTTTGCGCGGTCATTCGATCAGGAAACGATCGCGGTTTTTTCCGACGATCCAATTCGGCGGCTTGCCGCGGCCGCTCCAGGTCGCGCCCGACTTCGGGTCACGGTATTTCGGGGGCAGCGGCGCCTTTTTCGGCGGACGCCCGCGCCGGGCTCGCTCGGCAAAGCCCAGATCCTGGGCCGTCAGCCCATATTCGGCAATCATTCGCTGCACGTCGGCAATTACCGCCGCCACTTCCTGACGGCGCACCTCGTCCGCCTGGGCCTGCAGATCGGCGATCTGCGCCTTGAGTTTCGCGTATTGAGACATTTTTCGACTCCCTCTTTTCCATGATGCGGCTCCGGCGAGCCTGCCGGAACGCCAACACCCCGTTACGTCATGCGCACTGCCGCCCTGCTCTTCGTAATTAATGCCGTCATCTTTAACCAGTTCGGCTATATCGAGAATGCGGACTTATTCTAATAAAGACCATTCGCCGCCCATTCAAATTTAACAATCGTTGACCCTCGCGTACCCGATTCATTTCCTATAATCCAGACCAATTCCGGGCGTCGGATTAAATCAGCGAGCCGCCCGGTCGTCTTCAACACACTTGGACGAGGTCCTACATGAATCTTTCTCAGCGCCTGGCTGCAGAGGCATTCGGCACGTTCTGGCTGGTGCTGGGCGGATGCGGAAGCGCGGTGCTGGCCGCCGCGTTTCCGGGCCTCGGCATCGGCTTTGCCGGCGTTGCGCTCGCATTCGGCCTGACCGTACTGACGATGGCATTCGCGATCGGACACATTTCGGGCTGCCATCTGAATCCGGCCGTGAGCGTGGGCCTGACCGTCGCCGGCCGCTTTCCGGCACGCGATCTCGCGCCGTACATCGTCGCGCAAGTCGTCGGCGCGACGCTCGGCGCGTTCGTGTTGTATCTGATCGCGACCGGCAAGCCGGGCTTCGACGTCGTCGGCAGCGGCTTTGCGACGAACGGCTTCGGCGAGCGCTCGCCCGGCCATTACTCGCTCGGCGCGGCGTTCATCTGCGAGGTGGTGATGACCGGCTTCTTCCTGTTCGTGATTCTCGGCGCCACCGACAAGCGCGCGCCGGCGGGCTTCGCGCCGATCGCGATCGGCCTGTGCTTGACGCTGATCCACCTGATCTCGATTCCCGTCACGAACACGTCGGTGAACCCGGCCCGCTCGACCGGCCCCGCGCTGTTCGTCGGCGGCGATGCGATCGGCCAGCTGTGGCTGTTCTGGATCGCGCCGATCATCGGCGCGGCGATCGCCGGGATCGTCTACCCACTGGTCGCCGGGCGCGACGATGCCGTCGCGCTCCCCGCATCCGCTCGCACCATCGAATAAATACGCTACGGGGTCACGCGAGCAGAACAGCGAGCCTCACGCTGTCGAACAACATCGAGGCAGGTAATTTGAACGGGCGCCGCTGGCGCCCGTTTTTCATGTCCGTTCAGGACGTGGCGACGCCGTCGAGCGTGTCCTCGAGTGCGAACAGCGTGCGCAGGTGGCGGGCGACGCCTGCGTCGAAGTTGTTGCCGATCCGCGGGATATGCGGCAATTGCGCGATCAGGTCGGGATTCGCGTTGTTCATCATGAATGCATGGCCGGCCGTTTCGAGCAGGTCGATGTCGTTCATGTTGTCGCCGAACGCGACGCAGTGGCCGGCGTCCACACCCAGCCGCGCGAGCACCGTGCGCAGCGCGCGCCCCTTCGACACGTTCGCGGTCATCACTTCGAGGCAATCGGGTAACGAGTACGTGACGTACAACGCATCGCCAAATTGCGCGCGCATCTGTTCGGCAACCACGGCCAGGTCGGCCGGCTCGCCGATGTACAGCACCTTCGCGATGTCCGCGCCATCGTGCGCCAACATGTCGATCACTTCGTACCGGAAGCCGGAATCCTGGTGGAATTCGAGCAGGTGCGGCGCTTCGCGGTCGATCAGCCAGCCGCGGTCGGTGAACAGATTGACGATCACGCGCCCGTGCGCGCCCGTCACGCCTGGCTGGACGAGCCCGCGGACGATCGCGGGATCGATGTCCTGCGCGTGGATCGCCGTATCGTCCGGTGCATGCACGCGCGCGCCGTTCGACGTGATCAGGTACGGCCGGATGCCGAGCACGTCGCGAATGCCGGCGACATCCGCGTAGTGGCGCCCCGTCGCGATCACGAACTGCACGCCGTCGCGGTCGAGCCGGCGGACGGTCTCGATCGTGTACGGATCGAGCTGGTGGTCGCTGTTCAGCAAGGTGCCGTCGAGATCGGTGGCGATGACTTTGTACATGACGAAGGGGCGCGGGCAACGCAGGATGCTGCGGGACAGCCATTTTAACGTCGCGGCCGCACGCGCGCCGGGCGGTTCGAGCGGCTGACGCCGTCAGCCCGCGTCGGCCGCTGCCAATGCCCGCAGCGCGAGCCGCAGCGCGCCATGTGCGGAATCGTCGAGCGGCGCGCGCAGCCGGGCCGCGTGACGGACCGGCACGGCCGGCGCAAGCGCGTCGGCCAGGCCGCCGCACAGCGCGACCGGCAGAACCTGGGCCGGATCGAGCGCGTCGATCATCTTGCCGATCTCGTCGCCGGCCTGCGCGACGAGCCCGGCCGCATACGGATGGTCGCGGTGCGCGATCACGATCGGCGCGAGGCGCGCGTAGGCCGTCTGGTTGGCGTCGCACGACCACTGGACGAGCGCGTCGCGGTCGCCCGCGCCGGTTTCCGCGAGCAGCGCATCGGCGAGCGCGTCGCGCGGCACGCGGCCGTCGAGCGCCTGCTGTGCATACGCGAGCGCGCGCATACCGAGCCACGCGCCGCTCGCCTCGTCGCCGGACGGGAAGCCGAAGCCGCCGGCGATGCGGCAGTCGCCAGCCGCGTCGAGCGCCGCCGCGATGCTGCCGGTGCCGAGCGCAACGATGAGCCCCGGCGCGCCGCCGTGAGCACCGACGACCGTCGTATATGCATCGCTTTCGATCGCGAGCGCACCGAGCGGCGCCTGCGCGCGGAACGCGGCGAGCCAAGCGGCATTGTTGACGCCCGCGAGCCCGCAGCCGAGCGCGCATTGCGACCAGTCGAACGCGAGCCCGGCCCGCGTGAATGCGTCGGCGCACGCCGCGCCGATCGACGCCCATGCGCGCTCGATGCCCAGACCGAGCCCCGACGGGCCGCCGCGCCCCTGCGCGAGCTCGTGCCCGTGGCGGTCTGCCAGCACCGCGCGCGTGCCGGTGCCGCCGCCGTCGATGCCGAGCGCAAAAAGTAATGCCGTCATGCGTAGATCCTGCTGATTCGAATAGGCGCCAAGCTTAACCGCATCGGCGCCGCGCGCCCATCTGCCGTTCGGCCGGCCACCCCGCGAATGGGCGTTCCGTTATGCTGGCACGATCGAAATCGACACTGGAACGAGGCTGACGATGTCGCAGCGGTGCAATTGGGTCAAGACGGAAGCGGACGCTCACTATCACGATACCGAGTGGGGCGTGCCGTCGCATGACGATCGCCACTTGTTCGAAATGCTGATCCTCGAAGGTGCGCAGGCGGGGCTGTCGTGGTCGACGATCCTGAACAAGCGCGACGGGTATCGCGACGCGTTCGCCGGCTTCGACGTCGACATCGTCGCGCGCTTCACGCCCAAGCGCATCGAGAAACTGCTCGAGAATCCGGGCATCGTGCGCAATCGCGCGAAGGTCGAATCCGCAGTGACCAATGCGCGGGCCGTCCAGCGCATTCGCGAGGACCACGGCTCGCTCGCGGAATTCCTGTGGTCGTTCGTCGATTACGCGCCGGTTCAGAATGCGTGGACGTCGTACCGCGACGCGCCCGCGTCGACCGCTCAGTCGGACGCGCTCAGCAAAGCGCTGAAGGTATATGGCTGCAAATTCGTGGGCTCGACGATCTGCTATGCGCTGATGCAGGCAACCGGAATGGTCAACGACCACGAGGTCGGCTGCCCGTGTCACGCGAAATGCGCGGCACTCGGCGGCAAGCAAACGGCACGGCACCGCAAGGCGGGCTGAGGGCAACGCGGCGGCGGGCGGCTGCTCGTGCCGGGAGCCGTACACCTGCGCGCTTCCATGCCGCAGTGTCGCAGTGCCGCACGCAGTCCAAGGTCCGCGGCGCCGGAAGACCGAGGCCGGCGTGCTGCCGAGCCTTCGCGCCGCCCCTGCCTGCACGGACGCGTCGACACGCAGCACATCTTCACATTCGCGCGCCACGCGTGACGCTCCGATACACCGTCAGCCGCCGCCCGCCCGTACGACCACGCTCGCGCGCGCTACACGGCTGGCCGAGCGCCGACACGCCAACGCCGAAAGCGCGTTTCCCGGCCCGGAAAAGCAAAACGGCGGAGCGGCTTCTTTCGAAGCACGCTCCGCCGTTTCGCGGCGAACCGTCAGACGCTCTTAGTGGAGCTTCTTCGGCAGCATCTGGCTGCGCAGGCGCTTGTGCAGGCGCTTGACGGCTGCTGCCTTCTTGCGCTTGCGGACTGCGGTCGGCTTTTCGTAGGACTGGCGTTCGCGCAGTTCAGCGATCAGGCCATTTTTTTCGATAGCACGGCGAAAGCGGCGAATCGCCACTTCGAACGGCTCGTTTTCTTTCAGAAGAATCGTCGTCATGTCGTTCCTAAATTGCTTAAACGGTCAAAAACGTAGCGGCCAAGCGCCACGCACCGGCCATCCGGGCGTCCCCACAACAGGCGAAACGAGCGGAAATACGGCCTCGGAGGCCGGAAAAGAGAGGCGGAAAGCACCGCGAGTACGCTTCACAAGCCGCGTGCAGCGCCGCGTTTGACTGCCAGCAGGAATGCCGCAACGGCATAGGCGTGACAGAAAATCTCAATTCAGCCCGCCATCATATCAGGAAATCACAGACAAAACCATCCTTTTGTCGATCTACGCGCGTCGCCGCACCGCCCGCCGCCGTTCAGACCGGCAGCGAACACGTTCGCTCGGGCCGCCGAAATCGCTGCAACCCGCGTCGGGCGTGGATTTCGCAGCCATCGGCCTCTTCCGTCCCGAATTTCATCGAACATCCCTCTAAAGTTTTCGCCGGGTGCCGCCGTCAACCAGGAAAGGCGGGCAGCGCCACTCGCGATAAAGCGCAACGCCGAAAACGACCCCTGTCTGTACTCAGGCATTTTCCAAAACGAGGAAGCAAATGCTGAACATCAACACCAACATCCTTTCGCTGACGACGCAGACGAACCTGTCGGGCTCGCAAAACGCACTGTCGCAAGCGATCAACCGCCTCTCGTCGGGCAAGCGCGTCAACACCGCAGCCGACGACGCAGCAGGTCTCGCGATCTCGACGACGCAAACGGCGGCGATCAACGCGCTGACGCAAGGCGTTGCGAACGCGAACAACGGTATCTCGATGATCCAGACCGCCGCCGGCGCGCTGCAGTCGACCGTCGACAACCTGCAGCGTATCCGTACGCTGGCAGTCGAAGCTGGCGACGGCTCGCTGGACTCGAACGCACGTGCAAACCTGCAAGCTGAAGTTACGACGCGTCTGGGCGAAATCGACCGCGTCGCAACGCAAACGACGTTCAACGGCCAGACCATCCTGAGCAACGCCGGCAACGTCACGTTCCAGGTCGGCGCATCGGCGAACCAGACCGTTGCCGTCAACTTCGGCGCAACCGTGTGGACGAGCACGGGCGCAGGCCTGAGCCTGAGCGGCCTGACGGTCAGCGACCAGACGAGCGCACAGTCGGCAATCACGGCGATCGACGCAGCACTGAAGAACGTCAACACGTTCCAGGCAACGCTGGGTGCAGCACAGAACACGTTCCAGGCTGCAATCACGACGACGCAAACGCAGGCAACCAACATGAGCGCAGCGCGTTCGCAGATCACCGACGCGGACTTCGCGACGGAAACGGCGAACCTGAGCAAGGCGCAAGTGCTGCAGCAAGCCGGCATCTCGGTGCTCGCGCAAGCGAACTCGCTGCCGCAGCAAGTGCTGAAGCTCCTGCAGTAATCGGGTACACCGGCGCCGGGCGCATCGCCCGCGCACGAGGCGTCGTCCGCGTTGCGGCGCGCGACGACGCCGGTTCGATTCGTCGAACCCGATACGTCAGGGAGGCTCGCCTCCCTGCTTGCATTGAATCCGAAGCACGGCGACCCGCCGGAACGCGCGCCACCGCGCAAACGACTGGAGCACCCGCATGACCACGACGAGCACGAGCACAAGCACGACGGATATCGGCAGCCTTCTGGCGCAGGCCGGGCAATCGATCATCAGCGGCGCGACCAATTCGACGCTCGACGTCAATTCGCTCGTGTCGGCACTGGTCACCGCGAAGACGGCCGGTCAGACACAAACACTCACGACCAAGCAGGCAGCGGACAACACCGAGCTGTCGGCGGTCGGCAAACTGAAATCGGCGCTGTCCGCGCTGCAGACCGCGATCGCCGGTCTCGCGAACGGCACCACGCTGAGCGGTCTCGCGGCGACCGCCAGCGGCAACGGCATTACCGCATCGGTCAAGAGCGGCGGCGGTTCGGTGGCCGGTTCGTACTCGGTCAACGTCACGCAGCTCGCGACCGCGAACAAGCTGTCGTCGGCGGGGCTCACGTCGACCGACGCGATCGCGGGCGGTTCGCTGAGCATCACGCTCGGCACCAACGCAGCATTCAACGTCAACGTCGCGGCCGGCGCATCGCTGTCCGACATCGCGACGTCGATCAATACGACGGCCGGCAACCCGGGGGTCACCGCGTCGGTCATCACCGGCTCCGACGGCCAGCACCTCGTGATCCAGTCGAACAACACGGGCGCGGCCAACCAGGTATCGGTGAGCGGCACCGGCGTAAATGCCAAACTGACGTCGGGTTACACGACCGTGACGCCGGCCGCCGACGCCAAACTGACGGTCGACGGCACGCCGGTCAGCAGCGCATCCAACAGCGTGTCGGGCGTGCTGACGGGCGTCACGCTGAACCTGACGGCCGCTGCGGTGAACACGACCCAGACGGTTACGCTGTCGCCGGACACGACCGCCACGACGAACGCGATCAACGCGTTCGTCAACGCGTACAACAGCTACGTGACGACGTCGCAGTCGCTGTCTTCGTACGATCCGAACACGTCGACGGCCGGCCCGCTGCTCGGCGACTCGATGCTGAACACGATTTCGAACGGCCTCGCCACTGCAATCAGCGGCGGCGTCACGACGGGCAGCCCGAGCAAGACCTATTCGCTCGCGGCGATCGGCATCAACCTGCAGTCCGACGGCACGCTGCAGGTCGACTCGACCGCACTGAATACCGCACTGACGTCGAACAGCCCGGCCGTGGCCGCGCTGTTCAACACGACGAACGGCGTCGGCAAGACCCTCAACACTCTGGTCAACACGTACACGCAGACGAACGGCCTGATCGACCAGCGTACGACGGCGATCAACGCGGACCTGAAGAACCTGTCGGATCAGGCAACGCAGCTGAAGAACTACTCGGACCAGCTGACCGCGCAATACAACGCGCAGTTCACCGCGCTGAACAACCTGATGGCGACGATGGCGAACAACACGAAATACCTGACGCAGTTGTTCGGCGGTTCGAACAGCGCCGGTGCGCTCGCAACCAACAAGTAAGCCGCATTTTCATACGACGGATCCGGACGACGACCATGACGACCGATACGCTGAACCAGGCGCTCCACCTGACCGAGGCGATGCAGACGGCCACCGCGCTGCGCGACTGGGAACGCGTCGCGGCGCTCGCCGACGCGCGCTCGCCGCTGTTGATGGGCCTGTCGCCCGAGCAAACGCCGGAAGCGCTCGACACGATCCGCCGGATCATGGATATCGACGCGTCGATCGCACACGACGCGCAGTCCGATCGCGACCGCCTCGCGCAGCAGTTCACCGAATCGCGCGACCGGATCCGCGCGGCCGGCCTCTATCAGGCGACCGGCATGCTGTAAGCGTTCGAACAACAACGCGCACGCGATCGAGCGTGCGCCGACGTCGCGATGTCTGGCCGCCTTCGGGCGGCCATTTTTTTACGTGGACGAAAAGATGTGGGAATGGGGGAGCGCGCAATCCGCGTCACCGCCGAGCTGCGCGCGCATCATGCCGGCCGGGCAGCGCGAGGCTGCGATGGCGCGAACGCTACCGCGCAGCGGCGGCCGCATCGACCATTTGCGCGAACGCCGCTTCGAGATTGCGCGCAAACCGCTGCGCATCGCATAGCGGCGAGCGCAGCAGCCGCTCGCGCAGCCCCGCCCGCACCTCGGCGACGTGCGGCAAATCCCGGGCGAACGCGGCCGCCTTCGCGACATAGTCGTCGTCGTTGTCGGCAATCCATTCGGGCATCCCGAGCGTGTGCAGGATGCTTTCGCCGATATGCGACAGGAAGCGGTCGCCGCGCCGCGTGATGAACGGTGCGCCCATCCACAGTCCTTCCACGCTCGTCGTCCCGCCCGGGTACGGGAACGGATCGAGCACGATGTCGATGTCGTTGAACGTGCCGAGGTGCTCGAGCCGCGTCGATCCGCCGCGCAGCACCAGCCGCCCGGCGGCGATCCCGTGCGCCGCGAAGCGCGCGGCGACGCTCGCGCGCAGCGCGGCCTCGTCGAGTTGCGCCGATTTCAGCAGCAGCCGCGAACCGGGAACCGCATCCAGCACGCGCGACCACAGCGCGACGACCGCATCGCCGATCTTGTTCGCGTTGTTCAGGCAGCCGAACGTGACGACACGTTCGCGACCGGCCGGCAGCGGGCCGACGTCGAGCGGGAGGTCCGGCGGTGTGAAGCACAGATAGCTGTCCGGCAGCCGCCACGGCCGCTCGACGAAGTGGTGCGCCTCGTTTTCGGGCAATACGTGTCGATCCCCGATCACATAGTCGATCGCGGCGATACCCGTCGTCGCGAAATAGCCGAGCCAGGTCGCCTGCACCGGCGCCGGCTTCCATGCGAACAGCGGCAGCCGGTTCGACGCGGTATGGCCGCTCAGGTCGACCAGCACATCGACGCGGTCGTTCGCGATCAGGTCCGCGGCCGCACGATCGTCAAGCGCGGTGATGTCGCGCCATACCGCGAAGTGGCGTTTGAGCATGGCGGTCGTGTCGTCCTGCACCGACTGCGTCGCATAGGCGAGCGCTTCGACGCGCGACGGATCGAGCGCCGCTACGACGCTCGACAGAAACACCGCGACCGGATGCGACTTCAGGTCGCCGGACACGAATCCGACGCGCAGCACGCGCCCGGCGGCCGGCCGCGGCGCATGCGTACGCGGCGATGCCTGCGCGGCCATTTGCGTGCCGAACGCACGCGCGCGCTCCAGCAGCTGCGCGGGCGACAGCCGGTCGCTGCCGGCCGCGTGAAACATGCTGCCCGAGTGCGCGTTGCGAAACGCGGGATCGACGTCGAGCGCGCGATCATAGCTCGCGAGGCCCGCATCGAGCTGCCACATCGCGCACAGCAGGTCGCCCTCGATCGCATGCATCTGCGCGGTCGGATTCGGCAGAGACAGCGCGATCCGGCAACGGTCGAGCGCGTCGCGCCGCTTGCCTTGCTGCACCAGCGTCTGCGCAAGGTGGAGATGCAGATCGGCCCGATCGGGTGCGGCGGCCAGCGCGCGCTGCAGGCTCGCAGCCGTGCCGTCGAGATCGCCCGCGCGTTCGAGCGCCGCCGCGAGGTGGAGCAGGCAATCGACTTCACCCGATTCCGCCGCGCGGGCAAGGCTTGCGATCGACGCGTCGAGTTCGCCGCGCTCGAACAGCAGTATGCCGAGCGCATGATGCGCGGCGTTCAGCGTCGGTTGCAGCGCGATCGCACGCCGGTAACACGCGATCGCGTCGTCGAGCCGGCGTTGCGCGCGCAGCACGTTGCCACGGTTGAAGCACGCCTGCGCATAGCCGGGATCGAGTGCGATCGCCTTCTCGTACGCACGCGCCGCGGCGTCGAGTTCGCCCTTGTCCTGCAGCGCGTTGCCGAGATTGTTGAAGGCCGGCGCATAGTCGGGGCGCAGCGCGAGCGCGTGCGCGCAGCTCAGCATCGCCGCATCGGCATCGCCCGCGTCGCGCAGCGCGTTGCCGAGGTTGCTGTGCGCCTCCGCGTAGTCGGGCGCGAGCGCGACCGCGCGCCGGTATGCGGCCGTCGCGTCGTCGAGGCGGCCGTGCGCCCGCAGCATGTTGCCGAGGTTGTTCAGGTACACGGGATCGGCGCGCAGCGCGATCGCGCGCTCCATCAGCGCGAGACCGGCCGAAAACTGGCCCAGCTGACACGCGAGCAGCCCGAGGAAATGCGTCGCATCCGGCTGATCGGGCTCGTCGCGACGGATGGCCTCGTACAACGCGCGCGCGTCGTCGAAACGCCCGGCCTCGTGATGCACGAGCGCCGCGTTCAGTCGCTCCGCGACGGCGCCGCTCATGCGCGTGTTCCGTCCGTGTCGCCGGCCACGTAGCGTGCCCACATCCCGTCGAACGCATCCTCGAGATTGCGGGCGAAGCGCGCCGCATCGCACAGCGGCGATGCGAGCGTGCGTTCCCGCAACGTCGCGCGCAGCGCCGCGAGCGCGTCGCGGTCGCTTGCGAACGCGATCGCCTTCGCGAGGTATGCGTCCTCGTCTGCAGCGATCCAGTCGCCCATTCCGGCCGCATGCAGCAGGCTTTCACAGATGTGCGTGACAAAGCGGCCGCCCTTCATCCCGATCACCGGCACGCCCATCCACAGCGCTTCGGCCGTCGTCGTGCCGCCGGGATACGGGAACGGGCTCAGCGCGATGTCGATCCGGTTGTACGCGTCGAAATACTCCGCGCGCGGCGAACCGCCTTCGAGGATCAGACGGTGCGCGCCGATACCATGCCGCGCGAAACGCTCGAGCGTCGCGCGGCTCAGGTCGCTCGCGCCGAGCTCGTGCGCCTTCAGCATCAGCCGCGCATCGGGCAGTGCGTGCAGCAGCCGCGACCACAGCGCGATCACGTCGTCGCTGATCTTGGTGAGCTTGCCGAAACAGCCGAACGTCACGCCGCCGTTGCGTTCCATCGGCAGCGGGCCGACCGCGACGTCGTACGCGGGCGGCGTGAAGCACAGGTAACTATCCGGCAAATGCCACGGCCGTTCGACGAAGTGATGGGCCTCTTCGGCCGGCAACGTGTGCGGGTCGCCGATGAAGTAGTCGATCGCACGGCAGCCCGTCGTCGCGAAAAAGCCGAGCCAGCTCGCCTGAACGGGGGCCGGCCGGTGCGCGAACACGGGCAGCCCGCTCCAGTTCGTGTGGCCGGCGAGATCGACGAGCACGTCGATCTGGTCGTCGTGAATCATCTGCGCGGCCTGCTCGCGATTCAGGCACGTGAGCTTCTTCCAGCTCGCGAAACCCGTCTTCAATCGCGCGGTGACGTCGTCCTCGACGACGAACGTCACGTACGCGTGCGGCTCGATGCGCGTGCGATCGAGATGCGCGAGCACGCTTTCGAGGAAGATCCCGACCGGATGCTGACGCAAGTCGCCGGACACGAAGCCGACCCGCAACGGCCGGCCGCGCGCCTGCCGCGCGCGCTGCTCGCGATCGTGCGGCAGCTGCCGCGCGTCGCGCGCGAGATAGTCGCCGTAGCGCTGCGCGTCGGCAACCCACTCCTCGGGCGCGAACGCAGGCGAGCTCGACATGTTGAACAGCAGCCGCGCATAAGCGCGATGGGGATCGTGCTGGATGGCGTCGCGAAACGCGTCGACCGCCCCGGCGTAATCGCGCTTCGCCCACAGGATGTCGCCGAGCGTCAGCTGGATTTTCGCCGGATCGACGCCGAGCTCTTGTGCGATCCGGTATTCGCTCATCGCTTCATCGAGGCGGTCGAGGCGAAACAGCGCCGCCGCGAGATTGTGGTGCGCGTCGGCGTCATCCGGGTTCAGGTCGATCGCGTGGCGATGGCTGAGCTCGGCGGCCGCCATGCGGTCCAGGTTGTGATACGCGAGGCCGAGGAAGTTGTATGCGTCCGCGAGCGCGGGATCGAGTTCGATCGCGTGGCGGCACAGTCGCATCGATTCCTCGTACTCGCCCTGCTGGCAACGCAGCTCGCCGAGCCGGCACCATGCGGGCGCGTAGCCGGGATCGATCTCGCATGCGCGCTGGAACAGCCGCGCCGCGCCATCGAAATCGTTCATGCTGCGCAGCGATCGGCCGAGCGCGCAATGGCCCTCCGCATCGTCCGGCTCGAGCCCCTCGCGCGCATGCTCGAGCGCGCCGTCGAAATCGTCGGTGGCGCGCAACGCGGCGGCCAGCCCGCGATGCGCGACGCGCAGCGCGGGATTCAGTTCGAGCGCGCGGCGGTAATGCGCGATCGCGTCCGCGTGGCGCTGTTGCGCGCGCAGCACGTTGCCGAGGTTGCTGTGCGCGTCCGCATAGGACGGTTGAAACGCGATCGCCTTGCCGTAGCTCGCGGCGGCGGCATCGAGTTCGCCAAGGTCCTGCAGCACGTTGCCGAGATTGTTGTACGCCTCCGCGTAACCGGGGCGCAGTTCGATCGCGCGCGAGCAGCTCTGCATCGCGGCGGCCGGCTCGCGTGCGTCGCGCAGCGCGTTGCCGAGATTGTTGTGCGCTTCCGGATAGTCCGGGCGCAGCGCGACCGCGTGGCGATAATGCGCGATTGCGTCGTCGAGCCGACCGCATTCGCGCAGCATGTTGCCGAGGTTGTTGAAGTACGACGCGTCGGGCCGCGCGGCCAGCGAGCGCTCCATCAGCGCGAGCCCCGCGTCGTACTGCTTCAGCTGGCAAGCGAGCAGCCCGAGGAAATGCATCGCGTCCGGCTGCCCGGGCTGCGCATGCAGGATCGCGTCGTACAGCGTCTTCGCCTGCGCGAGACGGCCCGCCTGGTGGTGTTCAAGCGCCTGCTGCAACGCGCGTTGGATATCGTTCATGCTGTCTGTGCCGTTTCCGTATAGCGTGTCCACATGCCGACGAAGGCATCTTCGAGATTGCGTGCGAAGCGCGCGGCATCGCACAGCGGCGATGCGAGCATGCGCGTGCGCAACGTCGCGCGCAGCGCGGCAAGACGCACGCCGTCCTGCGCGGCCGCGACCGCCTTCTCGACATAGTCGTCCTCATTGCCTGCGATCCAGTCGGGCATCCCCGCCGCGTGCAGCAGGCTCTCGCAGATGTGCGTGACGAACCGTCCGCCCTTCATCCCGAGCACCGGCACGCCCATCCACAGCGCTTCGGCCGTGGTCGTGCCGCCCGGATACGGGAACGGGCTCAGCGCGACGTCGATCCGGTTGTATGCGCCAAAATACTCGGCGCGCGGCGATGCGCCGTCGAACAGCAGCCGGCTCGCGTCGATCCCGTGCCGCGCGAAACGCGCGACAGTCGCATCGCGCACCGCCGCCTGCTCCAGTTCCCGCGCCTTCAGCAACAGCCGCGCACCGGGCAGCGCGTGCAGCACCCGCGACCACACGCGCACGACGTCGTCGCCCAGCTTCACGAGCTTGCCGAAGCAGCCGAACGTCACGTGGCCGTTCGCGGTCATCGGCAGCGGGCCGATCGCGACGTCATATGCGGGCGGCGTGAAACACAGGTAGCTGTCCGGCAGGCGCCACGGCCGCTCGACGAAGTGATCGGCTTCGTCGGCCGGCAACGTCTTCGCGTCGCCGATGAAATAGTCGATTGCGTCGCTGCCCGTCGACGCGAAGAAACCGAGCCAGCTTGCCTGCACCGGCGCCGGCTTCCAGCCGAACACGGCGAGGCCGCTCGCCTGCGTATGACCGGCGAGATCGACGAGCACGTCGACGCCGTCGTCGTGGATCGTGCGCGCGGCAGCGGCCGCGGTGCACGCCGCGATCGAACGCCAGGCAGCCGCGTGCGGTTTCAGCCGCGCGGTGATTGCGTCCTCCTCCTCCGACGTCACGTACACGTACGGCGCAATGCGCGTGCGATCGAGATGCGCGAACACGCTCTCGAGAAAGATGCCGACCGGATGCTGCCGCAAATCGCCCGACACGAAGCCCACCCGTAGCGGGCGGTGCCGCGCCCGCGCCGCGCGTTCCCGCGGATCGTGCGGGTAGCGCGTCGAACGGGCGGCAATGTGGCGTCCGTAGCGGCGGGCGTCGTTCAGGTAGGCCGCAGGCGATACGCTCGCCGATGCGGCCGCGGCGAACAGCAGGCGGCCGAGCACGTCGGCCGCTTCGTCGCTCGCGTCGTCGAGCACGAGCGCCAGCGCGTCGCGATAGGCGGGCACTGCGGCGTCGACGTTGCCCTGCGCGCGCAGGATGTCGCCGAGATTCACGTACATCGACACGGTCGGGCGGCCGGCCGCGAGCGCTTGCCGGCAATACGCGAGTGCTTCGTCGAGTTGCTCGCGCTTGAGCAGCACGACCGACAGGTTGTGACAGGCGCCGCTGTCGGCGGGGTTCAGTTCGAGCGCGGTGCGGTAGCACGCTTGCGCAGCCGCGAGATCGCCGAGCCCGTGGTAGGCATTGCCCGCCTGGTTGTGTGCGTCGGCCAGGCCGGGCGCGATCCGGATCGCGTCGAGCGCGTGCGCGAGCGCTTCCGCATAGCGCGCCTGACGGCGGCGCACGCCGCTCAGGTTCGCATGTGCGGCGGCCATCGATGCATCGAGCGCGATCGCGCGTGCGTAATGCTCGGCGGCCCCGTCGAGGTCGCCCGCGTCGCGGAGCACGCCGGCATAGTTGTTATGCAGCGCCGCGTCGCCGGATTCCGCCGCGGCGGCACGCAGCACGCTCGCGGCTTGCGCCAGTTCGCCGAGTGCCCACAACGACAAGCCGAGACCGTGAGATGCGGCAGCCAACGCGGGATTCAGTTCGAGCGCGCGGCGGTAATGCGCGATCGCGTCCGCGTGGCGCTGTTGCGCGCGCAGCACGTTGCCGAGGTTGCTGTGCGCGTCCGCATAAGACGGCTGAAACGCGATCGCCTTGCCATAGCTCGCGGCGGCGGCATCGAGTTCGCCAAGATCCTGCAGCGCGTTGCCGAGATTGTTGTACGCCTCCGCGTAACCGGGGCGCAGCTCGATCGCGCACGCGCAGCTCTGCATCGCGGCGGCCGGCTCGCGTGCGTCGCGCAGCGCGTTGCCGAGATTGTTGTGCGCTTCCGGATAGTCCGGGCGCAGCGCGACCGCGCGGCGATAATGCGCGATCGCATCGTCGAGCCGACCGCATTCGCGCAGCATGTTGCCGAGGTTGTTGAAGTACGACGCGTCGGGCCGCGCGGCCAGCGAGCGCTCCATCAGCGCGAGGCCCGCGTCGTACTGCTTCAGCTGGCAAGCGAGCAGCCCGAGGAAATGCATCGCGTCCGGCTGCCCGGGCTGCGCATGCAGGATCGCGTCGTACAGCGTCTTCGCCTGCGCGAGACGGCCCGCCTGATGATGCGCGAGCGCGTCGCGCAACTGCAGTTCAATCGGCTCCATTGCGCGCGGCGCTCAATACGGATGCGGTTCGCGCCCGAAATCGATCAGTCGGCCGTCGTGCTCGATCATCACGGCTGCCGCCGCGATCCCTTCGCGCGACATCTCGGCGACGATGTCGCGCGCGCGCCATTGCGTCGGGATGATGATCACGTCGGCCGGCGCCGCCTTCAGCGCGTCGCGGAATTCGATTTTCTGGCCGGTGCCCGGCACGTAGGTGCCGACCTTGTCCGGATCGGAATCGACGACGAGCGGGAAGCGCGCGGCATCGGCATCGAAGTGATGGATGAACGCGGCGGCCTTGCCCGTGCCGCCCCAAATCGCGATGCGGCGGCCCGATTCGGCCAGCGCCGCGAGCTGTTCGGCGATCGCCGCACGGTTCTCGACCGTGCGCGCCGCGAACCGCAGCGACGCGTCCGCGCGCGTGCGCGCATGCGCGGGCACGCCGAGCCGGACCAGCGCATAGACGACCTCGCCGTCGTAACCGTGCGCGAGCGTCACGATCTCGCCGGCGCGCGCCATCAGCGTGCGGAACGACTCGGTGGTGAACTGCGACACGTGTTCGTAGAAGAAATCGGCGAGGCGATCGGTTTCGAACACGCGATCGATGCACGGTACTTCCGCGAACAGCCAGCTCGCGTTCGGCTGGCGCGATGCGCCCCACGCGAGCTGCTCGACGAGCTTCGCCGGTTCGGTCAGGTGTTCGAGCACGTGCCGGATCACGATCGCATCGGGGCGGAATTCGGGCATGTCGGCCAGCGGCGCGAACAAGCGCGCGTGGAATTCGATGCCGTTGCCGGTACCCGCGCACGCGTTCGGATCGAAGCCGGCGAAACGGCCGCCGCCGCTCGCCTGCGCGAGACCGCGTACGAAATGGCCTTCGCCGCAGCCGATCTCGACGACCGTCGGATTGGCCGGCAGCGCGCCGAGCAGCAGGTCGCGCGTCGCCGCCAGATGGCCTTTCCAGATCCCGCCGCTGTTGAACATCCGGTTCGGGTTGCTCTGGTACGGAATCGCGTCGTAGCTGAAGCGGTGATTCCACACGTGCGAACACTGCGGGCACTGGACGAAGTCGAGCGCGTGGCGCGGCAGCGCGCGCGCAGCTTCGGCGGACGCCGGCCATGCAAGCGTCGCGAGCGTGCGCTCGCCTGCCGCGAAGAACGGCGCGGCCACCGTGTGTGCGCAGACGGGGCAGGTAGCGTCGATCAGGTCGGGACTCATGCGTTCACCTGTTTGCGGAAATGGGCGATCGTCTCCTTCAGGCCGTCCTCGAGCGCGACGCCCGGCTGCCAGTCGAGATGCCGGCGCGCGCGGCCGATGTCGGGGCGGCGCTGCAGCGGATCGTCGGCCGGCAGCGGCCGATATTCGATGCGGCTTTTCGAGCCGGTGAGGCGCAGCACGCATTCGGCGAGCTCGCGGATCGTGATCTCGCTCGGGTTGCCGAGATTGATCGGGCCGGTTTCGTCGTCCTGGTCCATCATCCGCATCAACCCTTCGACGAGATCGTCGACGTAGCAGAACGAACGCGTCTGGCTGCCGTCTCCGTACAGCGTGATCGGCTCGCCGCGCAGCGCCTGCATGATGAAGTTGGACACGACGCGGCCATCGTCCGCGCGCATGCGCGGGCCGTACGTGTTGAAGATCCGCACCACGCGGATATCGACGCCGTGCTGGCGGTGATAGTCGAAGAACAGCGTCTCGGCGCAGCGCTTGCCCTCGTCGTAACACGCGCGCAGCCCGTTCGGATTCACGTTGCCCCAGTAGGTCTCCTGCTGGGGATGCTGCTGCGCGTCGCCGTACACTTCGCTCGTCGATGCCTGCAGAATGCGCGCGCCGCAGCGCTTCGCGAGGCCGAGCATGTTGATCGCGCCGAGCACGGCCGTCTTCACCGTCGACACCGGGTCGCTCTGATAGTGCACGGGGCTCGCCGGGCACGCCATGTTGAACACGCGGTCGGCTTCGACGTAGAGCGGCAGCCACACGTCATGGCGGATCAGCTCGAAATTGACCTGGCCGAGCAGGTGCTCGATGTTGCGCTTGCTGCCGGTGTGAAAGTTGTCGACGCACATCACGTCGTAGCCGGCACGCACGAGCCGCTCGCACAGATGCGAGCCGAGAAAACCCGCGCCGCCGGTGATGAGGACGGACTGGCCGGTCACGATGCGGCCCTCGGCGCGGCATCGACGCGGCGCGCCCACATCGCGTGCAGCGCGTCTTCGAAATGGCGCGCGAAGCGCGGCGCATCGCACAACGGGGCGGCGAGCACCTGCTCGCGCAGCGTCGTGCGCAACACCGCAAGCTCGGCCGGATTGCGCGCGAACGCGACGGCCTTCGCGACGTATGCGTCGTCGTCGTGGGCGATCCATTCGGGCAAGCGCGCCGCCTGCAGCAGGCTTTCGCAGATATGCGACAGGAAGCGCGCGCCGCGGCGGCCGAGCACCGGCACGCCCATCCACAGTGCTTCGGCCGTCGTCGTGCCGCCCGGGTACGGGAACGGACTCAGCATCAGGTCGACGCGCCGGTAGGCCGCCAGATATTCGTCGCGCGGCGAACGGCCTTCGAACTGCAGTCGCGCCGCATCGATGCCGTGCGCGGCGAAGCGGGCCGCAAGCGCGTGCTGCTCGCGCGCATCGTCCAGATGCGGCGCCTTCACGAACAATCGCGCATCCGGCACGTCGCGCAGCACGCGCGACCATACGTCGATCACATGATCGGTAAGCTTCGCGAGCTTGCCGAAATAGCCGAAGGTCGGATAACCGTTCGCGAGCATCGGCAGCGGGCCGCCGTCGAGCTCGATCGCGGGCGGCGTAAAGCACAGATAGCTGTCGGGCAGGTGCCACGCGCGTTCGACGAAATGCGCGGCCTCGTCGTCCGGCATCACGTAGCGGTCGCCGATCACGTAGTCGATCGCGCGCATCCCGGTGCTCGCGAAGTAGCCGGGCCAGCTCACCTGCAGCGGCGCGGGCGTCCATGCGAACAGCGGCAGCCGGTTATGGATCGTGTGGCCGGACGCATCGATCAGCACGTCGATGCCGTCGTCGCGAATGCGGGCGGCCGCGGCCGCATCGTCGAGGCTGGCAAGCGAGGTCCACGACGCGAAGCGCGGTTTGATGCGCGCGGTGACGTCGTCCTCGACGTCGCGCGTCGCATACGCGTGCAGCTCGACGCGCTCGCGCTTCAGATGCGCGAGCATCCCTTCGATGAAATAGCCGACCGGGTGCGCCTTCAGGTCGCCCGACACGATGCCGACGCGCAGCGGCCGGCCGATGCGCGGCGCAAGGTCGACCCGCCACGTCGTGTACGGCTGCGCGCGCTGCGTGACCAGCGCGTCGAACCGCATCGCTTCGTCGAGATACGCGCGCGGATCGAACGCATCGCTGTAGTGGTACGCGAACAGCAGGTTGCTGCGCGGCTCCGGCAGTTCCGGACGCAGCGCCACCGCGTGCTGGTACGCCTCGAGCGCGGCTGGAATCTCGTTCAGGTCGAGCAGCGCATTGCCGAGGTTGTTGTATGCCTGGCCGTGGTCGGGTTGCAGTGCGATTACCTGACAGAACGCGTCGACGGCCGCGCGTGCGTTGCCCGCGAGCCGCTGCGCGTTGCCGAGGTTGTTGTAAGCGTCGACGTAGCCGGGCCGCAGCTCGATCGCGAGACGGAAGCACTCGGCGGCGGCGGCCGGCCGATTGTTCGCCTGCATCACGTTGCCGAGGTTGTAGTAGTAGATCGCGTCGGGCTTGATCTCGATCGCGGCCATGATCAGCTCGGACGCCTCGTGATAGCGCCCGTACTGGTGACCGATCAGGCCGAGCAGATGCAGCGCGTCCGCGTGCCGCGGCTCGGCGTCGAGGATGCGGCGGTACAGCGTCTCGGCTTCTTCCAGGCGGTCGGCCTGGTGGAGTGCCAGCGCCGCTTCGATCGTGGCGACGGGGGAGTCGGACAGCGTGAGATCAGTCATCGTGGTAAGCCAGCGTGGGTTCGATACGGAGCGCGCGACACGCGCGGAGGCCGCCGCCGCGCACGCACGGACGGCCCTCGACATGCCAGCATTCTCGGCGTGCGCATGGCGTTCCAATCGGCGGAGCAGGTGGGGGATTTGGTCGCTTTTCATGTGACGGCGCGGCTGTCGCCTTGACGGCGATCAACGTCGCGGTTCGCGCGCACGGCGGCCCGCGCGGCGCGCCGGCCATTCGCCGCGCCATCGCGCGAAGCCTTGCCCGTCAATGGCCGGCGACCGCCCGCGTGCGCGGACCCGGCCGCCGGCTGGCAGCCGCGCACGCGGGCATTCACGGAAATGCGGGGGAAAACGACCCGCTAATCCGCCATTTGATCCCGGGCGCGGGTCGATAGACTCGGGCACAGACTTGGAGGCGTCCACCGCGCGGACGATCGCGCAGGGCGCAAGCCGCTTGCCCGACGCGGCCGGGGTGCCCCGATTCCCCTCTCAGCGCCTGGAGCCATGTGTATGCACGAGTCCTCAATCATCTCCAACTCGAACGACGACCAGCTCGCCGCACGACGCGAACTCTTCGATCTGATGCAGACCTATCCGGCGACGCAGGAGGAACTCGAGCGCTCGCTCGGCCTGTTCGTGCGCGGTTCGCTGCTGGCGCGGATACTCGCGACGTTCGAGGTCTACGAACAGATCGTGCCGCTGCCGGGCTCGATCCTCGATCTCGGCACCTGGCGCGGCCAGACGGCCGTGCTGTGCGAGAACTTCCGCGCGATCCTCGAGCCGCTGAACTTCCAGCGCCGCATTCACGCGTTCGATACGTTCACCGGCTACGCGGGCTTCTCCGACAGCGATTCGCGCGACCGCAAACTGTTCTCCGACGGCACGTACTCGCTCGCCGGCGACTATGCGGACCTGCTGCGCAACCTGCTGTCGCTGCACGAGCGCAACAACGCGATGGGCCACGTGAACGGCAAGCACCACGTGTGGGAAGGCGACTGCCGGGACACGCTGGCCGCGTACGAGGAAGCGCATCCGGGCGAACCGGTCGCGCTCGCGTGGTTCGACCTGAACGTGCCGGGCCCGACCCGTCACGCATTCGAAACGGTAATGAGGCGACTCGTGCCGGGCGGCGTGGTCGCGTTCTGGCAGCTCACGCGCGGCGGCCAGACACCGGCCGAAGGCATCCACTACGTGCGCGAGCTGCTCGGGAAATACCCGCACCGCGTGCACAAGGCGAGGTCGTATCCGTCGCTGTGCTATCTGACGTTCCCTGAAGGCGGCGGGGTGCGCACATGAAGATCGCGATCCTCGGCAACGGCATCCTCGGGCTGATGACGGCCCGCGCGTGGCAGCGCGCCGCCCCGGACGTCGAGCTGGTCGTCGTCGGCCCTGCGCAGCGTCCCGGCTCCGCGACGCGCGCGGCCGCCGCGATGCTCAACTCGTTCACCGAACTGGAAGGCGATTCGCTCGGCACGCCGATCGACCGCTTCAAGTTCGAACTGAGCCGAGCGGCGACCGCCGCCTGGCCTGAAGTGTTCGCGCAGGTCTGCACGCCGGATCGCGCGGTCGCGCATGGCTTCGGCACCTATGTGCTGAACAACGCCGCGACCGACGCACTCGACGACGAGAACTTCGCGGCGATGCGGCGCTTTTGCCGCGAGTTCGAGGAACCGTGCGAGGCGGTCGATCCGGCCGGCATTCCGAACTATCATCCGCAGCCGCAGTTCCGCGCGCTGAACGCCGTGTATCTGAAGCGCGAAGGCTGGGCGAACCCGAAACAGTTTCTCGATGCGCTGCAGGCATGCGTCGCCGCGGCCGGCAACGTCACGTTCGTGTCGGCCGAGGTCGAGCGGCTCGACGTCGCCGGCGGACGTGTGTCCGGTGCGCGGCTGAGCGACGGCACGACGCTCGACGCCGACCGGTTCGTGCTCTGCAACGGCGCGAACCTGACGAAGGTGCTGCAGGCAAGCGTGCCGGATCTGCCCGTGCAGCGGCTGTTCTACGGGATCGGCATGTCGATCGAACTGCAGAGCAGCGAGAACGTGCATACGCACTGCGTGCGCACGACCAATCGAGGCCTCGCATGCGGCGTGTATTCGGCGCCGTACGGGCCGGATCGCACGCTCGTCGGCGCAAGCAACTACATCAGCCCGGTGCCGCACGAGCACGGGCACGCGGGCAGTGCGTACACGCTGCTGAAATCCGCGATGGACCAGATCAACTCGCGCTTCTCGCGTGCGAATTTCGTCAACGTGAACGTCGGCTGGCGGCCGACCACGTCCGACCTGTATCCGCTGTTCGGCGAGACCAGCGTGCGCGACCTGTGGATTCTCGGCGGCACCAAGCGCGACGGCTTCCACCTGTCGCCGGTGCTGTGCCGCGATCTCGTCGCAGCGATGCGCGGCCAGCCGATCGATCCGCGCTATGCGGAACTCGCGCCGGAGCGGCCGCTGATTCGCAATCTGTCGCGCGAAGCGGCGATCGCGAAGACGGTCCGACACCAGATCAACGCCGCTTACCAGCACGATTTCGTGCCCGCACGCAACCGGATGGTCGAGCAGCTCGAACGCGCGATCCGCGCCGATCTCGAAGCGCTTCACGACCGGCTCGGCGCGACCGACTGGGGTATTCCGCCCGAACTCGTCGACATGTACCGGTACGGTCACATTCCCGCGTGACCGACATGACCGTGCAGCCGAAACGCATCGCGATCGTCCAGTCGAACTACATCCCGTGGAAGGGTTACTTCGACCTGATCGCCGCAACCGACGAGTTCATCCTGTACGACGACGCGCAGTACACGCGGCGCGACTGGCGGAATCGCAACCAGATCAAGACGCCGCAGGGCGTGCAGTGGCTGACCGTGCCGGTCAAGGTGAAGGGGCGTTATTACCAGAGCATTCGCGACACCGAGATCGACGGCGCCGACTGGGCCGAACAGCACTGGACGCGGCTGCGCCAGAACTATGCGCGCGCGCCGCATTTCGCGCATTACGCGGGCGAGCTCGAGGCGCTGTATCTGAACGGCAATCACCGCACATTGAGCGCGCTGAACCTCGCGATGCTGACGTGGATCAACCGGCAGCTCGGCATCGACACGCGCATTTCGTCGTCGTCCGACTACACGCTGGAAGGCGATCGCACCGACAAGCTGCTGAACCTGTGCCTGCAGGCTGGCGCGACCGAGTACCTGTCGGGCCCCGCCGCGCGCGACTACCTCGACGAGAGCCGCTTCGCGGCCGAACGCGTCGCGGTGCGCTGGTTCGACTATCCGGCCTACCCGGCGTACCCGCAGCTGTGGGGCGAGTTCGTCCACGGCGTGACGGTGCTCGACGTGCTGTTCCATTGCGGCCCCGATGCGCGCCGGCATGTCGTGACCGGCCGACCCTGAGGACGATGCGATGCACGATTCCCGACACTCGAGCCTGCTGGCAGACGTCGCCGCGTATTACAGCGCGCGCCTCGCCGAGCACGGCCAGACCGCGCGCGGCGTGGACTGGAACGGCGAGGACAGCCAGCGGCTGCGGTTTGCACAGCTGACGAAGATCGTCGCGCCCGGGGCCGGCGGCTTCTCGGTCAACGATCTCGGCTGCGGCTACGGCGCGCTCGTCGATTTTCTCGACGAGCACGCAGCAGGGCGCAGTCACACTTACGCGGGCAATGACGTGTCGGCGGCGATGATCGACGCGGCTCGCGAGCGCTATCGCGATCGCGCCGACGTGACGTTCCACGTCGACGACGCGCCACGGTCGGCTGCCGACTACGGGATCGCGTCGGGCATCTTCAACGTGCACCGCGGCCACGACGACGACGCGTGGCTCGACTACATCCATGCGACGCTCGACACGCTGCACGAAACGAGCCGCGCCGGCTTCGCGTTCAACTGCCTGACGTCATATTCGGACCCGCCGCACATGCGTCCGGAGCGGCTGTACTACGCCGATCCATGCGCGCTGTTCGACCGCTGCAAGCGCCGCTACTCGCGCCACGTCGCGCTGCTGCACGACTACGGGCTGTATGAATTCACGATCCTCGTCCGGAAGGACGGCTAAGCGCGCACGCGCATGCCGCCGGCCCCGATGCCCTTGTTCACGCCTTCGCGGAGTTCCGTCATGTTCGCTCCACCCAATCTCGACCGCATTCCGTTCGGCCGGCCGTTCATCGTCGGCAAGGAGCTGTACTACATCGCGAAGGCTGTCGAACAGGGCGGCCTTGCCGGCGACCAGGCATTCACGAAGCTGTGTCACCAGTGGCTCGAAGCGCGGATCGGCTGTCATCGCGCGCTGCTCACTCACTCGTGCACGGCCGCGCTGGAGATGGCCGCGATCCTCACCGACGTCGGTCCCGGCGACGAAGTCATCATGCCGTCCTACACGTTCGTGTCGACCGCCAACGCGTTCGCGCTGCGCGGCGCGACGCCCGTGTTCGTCGACATCCGTCCCGATACGCTGAACCTGGACGAGAAGCTGGTGGCCGCCGCGATCACCGAGCGCACGCGTGCGATCGTCCCCGTCCACTATGCAGGCGTCGCGTGCGACATGGATGCGATCATGCAGCTCGCCGACGACTACCGCTTATGGGTCGTCGAGGATGCCGCGCAGGCGATCCAGTCCACCTGGAACGGCAAGCCGCTCGGCAGCCTCGGGCATCTCGCGTGCCTGAGCTTCCACGAGACCAAGAACGTGATCGCCGGTGAAGGGGGCGCACTGCTCGTCAACGACGAGCGGCTCGTCGAGCGCGCGGAGATCATCCGCGAGAAAGGCACGAACCGCAGCCAGTTCTTTCGCGGCCAGGTCGACAAGTACACGTGGGTCGACGTGGGCTCGTCCTACTTGCCCGGCGAATTGATCGCCGCGTTCCTGTACGCGCAGTTCGAGCACGCGGACGTGATCACCGAGCAACGGCGCGCGACCGTGAAGCGCTACGAGGATGCGTTGCGGCCGCTCCACGATGCCGGCCGCCTGACATTGCCCGCCGTGCCGCTGAGCGAAGCGGGCAACGGCCACCTGTTTTATTTCCTCGCGCGCGACCTCGCGGAGCGCACGGCGCTGCTCGAGCGAATCCGCGACGCGGGCGTGTTTGCCGTGTTCCATTACGTGCCGCTGCACAGTTCGCCGGCCGGCCGCCGCTACGGCCGTTGCGGCTCGGGCATGCACGTGACCGACGACGTTGCCGACCGCCTCGTGCGCCTGCCGCTGTACCACGCGATGAGCGACGCGGAACAGGAGCGCGTGCTGCAGGTGGTATCCGACTTCTACCGGACGGCCGCACGACCGGTTGCCCGCCGCCCTTCACCGAGCCTCGCGCCGTCCCTCCCATGAACGACTCGCCCCGCATCTTCGCGCCGCTCGGCCATCCGTACTACGTGTCCGCGCCGCCGTACCTGCAGACGTCCGGCGGTGTGCGCGCAATGCACTACCTGTGCCACGCGCTGAACCTGCTCGGCTGCGAGGCCTACATCAACACGGATAACGTGCATCCCGATCTCCGCACGCCGTTGCTGACCGAGGAGATCGCGCGCGCGCATTTCGTCGCGGGCCGTAGCCCGGTCGCCGTCTATCCGGAGATCGTCGAAGGCAATCCGTTCAACGCACGCTGCGTCGCACGCTACCTGCTCGCGGAGCCCGGGCGCATCAACGGGAAGCCGATCGATCTCGCGCCGACCGATCTCGTGTTCTCGTTCGGGCCGTCGATCGTGCCCGACGGCTGGCACGCCGATCTGCTCAGGGTGCCTCTCGTCGACACGCGCATCTTTCATTGCGACGGCGTCGACGACACGACGCGCCACGGCACGGCCGTGTTCCTGAATCGCCATCTGCGCCGCGGCGGTGCGCTCCATTCCGCGACGGCCGAGTCGATCGAGATCTCGCGTCGGGTGGTTGAGCGCTCCGCGCACGAACTCGCCGAGCTGTTTCGCCGTGTCGAATGCCTGTACCTGTACGAATGGTCGACGGCGGTATTCGAGGCGCTGATGAGCGGCTGCCCGGTCGTGTGCATCCTGAACGACGCGTCGATGCCGAAGGCCGAGCGGTGGGTCATGAACGGCAAGGGGATCGCGTGGGGGCTGGATCCGCGCGAGATCGCGCACGCGAAAGCGACCGTGCACGAAGCGCGCGACGTATATCGCGAAGAAGAAGCACTGTTTTGGCGGCAACTGCGGGCGTTCGTCGAGAAGACGCAGGCGCGCGCCGACGAGCTCGACGTGCTGCCGGCGGCGCAGTGCGCGGCCGGCGCGGGGACCGTGACCACTGCACGGCCGGCCGCCGGCTCCGCGGCGCGGAGCATGGCCGTCGTGTGCGCCGCGCCGGTAACCGATCCGCACATCGCCGCGCGGTTCGCCGCGCCATTTCATGCGCTTGCGCGCGAATGGAACGTCGAATTTCCTGTCGGCGACACCGGCATCGATCTCGACGCGCTACAGCGCGCCGACGTGATCGTGCTGCATGACGCGACCGCGGCGCTGCTGTCCGGCGCCGCGCTCGAGCAACTGTTCGCGCTCGGCAAGCCGGTGGTGTGCGACCTGGACCGACCGTTCGACGCGATCGTGCTCGCCGATCCGGACATCGCGGGAAGCGCTCGCCGACGCGCCGCCATGCGCGACGCGATCCGTCGTGCCGACGCACTGGTGGTGCGCTCGGACGCGATCGCTGCCACGTACCGGCACGTCAACGCGGCGGTACACGTGCTGCCGGTCGATGCGGAGCCGGCGCGCCATGGCGCGCTGTATGCGCGACTGTCCGAACACGGGCGGCGAGCCGCTGCAGCGGCACCGGCGCCGGGTGGCTCGCCCGCACCGCAGACGCGATCGGCGAAGCGGCTCGTCGCGTACGCTGTCGACCCCGTCGATGGTGCATCCATGCAGCGCCGTCTCGTGTTGCCGTTCGCGCGGCTCGCTGACGAGTGGACGCTCGTCAGCGGCCTGGCCGACGCCGCTGCGATCGCCACCGCCGACGCCGTGCTGCTCGATCGCCACACGCCGGGCCTGCTGCCGCTGACGGCGCTGAGCGCAATCTTCGAATTCGACAAGCCGGTGATCTACGCAACCGATATTCAGCCGCCCGCGCAACCGATGGCGGCCGACCCGGCGCTCGCCGGCATTGCGTTCACAATCGGCAACGCGCACGCGATCGTCGTGCCGACACCGGATCTCGCGCGCCAGTACCGGCCCTGGAATCCGAACGTGTTCGTGCTGCCCGACAGTGTCGATCTCGAACTGTTTTTGCGCCCGGTGCGGGCCTGCAATGACGCGCGCGTGACGATTGGCGTCGCCGGCGCGGCGCTGCTGCCGGATAACTTCGCGCTGGTCGATGCCGCGCTGCGCGCCGCGTATGCGCGCCATCCGGGCCGCATCGCCGTGCAATTCTTCGGCGCGCACGTGCCGGCCGGCTGGGAGCAGCATCCGGCGAGCGAATTCGTGCACGCGCCGGAGGGATACCGCGCGTATGCGCAGCAACTGCGCACGCTGGAATGGGACGTAGCGTTGATGCCGCTTGCCGATACCGACGACGGGGCGGCGAGCGCGATCCAGCGGCAGGAGTTCGCCGCCGCCGGTATTGCGCTCGTCGCAAGCGACCGGCCGGCGCTGCGCGCCGAACTGGACGACGGCGACGACGTACTGCTTGCCGGCGATGCCGCGCACGCATGGGACGACGCGCTCGATCGCGTGGTCACGCAGCCCGCGCTGCGCAGGCGGATCGCGCGTACCGCTCAGGCTCGTGTGCGCAAGCACGGTGCGCTGCAAGCGCGCGTGCCGATCATTCGCGAGACCTACCGGCGGTGCGTCGAACGCAAGGGTACGGCCGTGCCGTTGCCGCCGCGCGATGCGCCAATTCCCGGTGTGCTGATTCTTGACGCGGAGGGCGACGCCGAACGCGTGGAGGCCGCGCTGCGCGTCGTCGCGACGCGGGCGGAACGGGATCTGCTGAGCGTGGTGCTGACGACGGCGGCCGGAGCGCTGCCCGAGTGGACCGAGCGGCTGCGTTACGTGAGCACGTCGACGCAGGAATACCCGGCCACCGCGGATCAGCTCGCGGCGATGCCGGCGTTCGACTGGGTTGCGATCGTCGATGTGGCGGATATCGAGGTGGGTAACGCTTCGCTGGAAGCGGTGGCTGCGGACGCGGTGATCGACTGACGCTGTGCGCGGGTCGGTGCAGGTTCGCGGTGCGGGACTCGTGCATTTCATCCGTCGTATATACGATTCGACGCACCTCGGGCGGATAGGCAAACAAGGGAATCACCTGTTCCCATTGGCGCTGCCACATGGCCGCGACGGTCGGGAATTCGCGGCCCCACTCGCTTTGCGCAAAGGCGTCGAGCGCTGCCGCCTCCGCCTCGGCCGTGGCGGCCATGTAGATCGGCTTGATCCCGGCAGCCAGCGGCTTGCGGTCCTTCCAGCTAGCCAGGTTCAGCGAATTTCGGATCAGATGCACGATGCAGGTCTGGATTTGGGCGGCCGGATAGACCGCCTCGATCGCTTCGGGGAAGCCGCGCAACCCATCGACCACCGCGATCAGGATGTCGTGCAAGCCGCGGTTCTTCAGCTCGTTGAAGACCTTCAGCCAGAACTTGGCGCCTTCGGTTTGCTCGATCCACAAACCCAGTACTTCCTTGCGGCCGTCGGCGCCGATGCCCAGCGCCAAATAGACCGCCTTGTTTTGACCGTGCCTTCGTCGCGGATCTTCAGCCGCAGCGCGTCGAAGATCGGATACATGGCCTCGAGCGGGCGCTGCTGCCACTGTTCGACGTCGGGCCGTTGGGCGTCAGGACCGTCTTACGGCTTGGTGCCGTTGCGGTGGTT
The DNA here is from genome assembly GCF_001718795.1 of Burkholderia latens. Classification (NCBI taxonomy): domain Bacteria; kingdom Pseudomonadati; phylum Pseudomonadota; class Betaproteobacteria; order Burkholderiales; family Burkholderiaceae; genus Burkholderia; species Burkholderia latens. The sequence goes on from NZ_CP013435.1 coordinate 331,464, forward strand.
ACCCCTGCCTTGCTCGGTCTCGGCGTCCAGATGGTGGCTCAACTCGGCCGCGAGCATGCGCTCGGCCAGTTGCTTCTTGAGCTGACCGGCCAGTCCCGATTCGCCCAGGATCGACTCGGCATCCTTGCCCTGAACCTGGGCAAGCAACTGACCGATCAGCTCATCGGGAAACAGATTTGGTGCCTTCGGATTCTTGCTCTTTTTGCTCACTGTTGCATCTGTCATAGGACGTTAGCTCCGTTATCGTCTCATGACCTCGGCACACTAAAAATCCGACAGGCTCGTGGCGTTCCGTTCCCGCTGATCGCGGAATCCAGCGGGCCTCCGCGACGATTGACGTGCAGACCCGTCAGGCTAAGCGGTTATCATAGCAACGTCAAACGTTGGCGTGCCCGACACATTCAGCGCAACCGCGCCAGAGGAAGACTCGGCATTTTACTGTCCGGCCGGTTCATTATTTCACGCAATGGATCATCTGCTTCCGCACTACGAAAGAGAACTTTCACTGCTGCGCCGGTCAGTTGCGATCTTTGCGACACGCTATCCCAAAATTGCCGTTCGTCTCGGGATTTCCGGCGACCGCTCCGAAGATCCCCACGTCGAACGGATGCTGCAGTCGTTCGCTCTCCTTGCTGCGGATATAGGAAGCCGGCTCGACGACAACTATCCGGAATTCGCCGAGGCCCTCCTTGGCATGCTGTATCCCCAGTATCTCCGAACGGTTCCTGCGTGTGCAATCGCGCAGTTCGATGTCTCAGACATGTTCGAAAAGCTGACTGAGCCCTCGCTCGTTGCCCTCGGCACGGAACTGGCGAGCAAAACGGAAGACTGCCTTTTCCGAACCGTATATGACGTAACGTTAGCTCCCGTGCGGATTTCGACTGCACGCTACGCTCCGACAACTGCCGTTCCCGCCGACGTCGTCCTGCCCGCCGGCACAACCGGTCTGCTTTCCATCACCTTTGAGGTTGCCCGCCCCGACTTTCGCATCGACGCCGTTCCCCGTCCGTTGCGCATCCATGTCGACGGCCCTCGCGAAGTCGTCGGCGCGGCAATGGATACGATGACAATGCACACGGCCGCCGCCTTCGTCGAAAACGCCGAACATCGCTGGTCAACGCTGACCACGCCGCCGCTTGCCGCCGCCGGCTACGATGAAGCCGAGAAGCTGCTCGACGAAGACGACGGGCCGCCGGCCCTGCGGCTACTCAGCGAATATTTTGCGTTTCCGAAGAAATTCGATTTCGTTGACGTCGACCTCGCCGCGCTCGCACATACGGCGGGCTCCAGCCGGCAACTCACCTTGCATCTCGCCATTTGCGACGTTCATCCAGATTCGTGGACGGCACAGCGACTAAAGAATCTATCGGCGGACAATCTGAGGTTTTTTTGCACGCCAATCGTCAACCTGTTCCGGCTTACGTCGCTGCCACTCAAGCGGAGTCCGATCACGAACACGTATCCCGTGCAATCCCAGAATACGGGTGTTGCGGGTGTCGAAGTTTGGTCTGTCGAGTCGGTCCGCGCCACGAAAGGCAGTTCAAGAGCGAATATCATTCATCCGTTCACGTCGCTCATGCACGGCGATTCCGGCAAACCAGCGGGCCCCTATTGGGTCCTCATGCACCATAACGCGGCCTTGCCATCGGGAAAGAAGGAAACCGCGCTCAGCTTGGTCGAACTCGACGGCCGACCGGCGACCGACACCGGAATCGAGCAGATAACGGCAGATGTCACCTGCTCGAATGGCAATTTCCCTCGCACGATGCGGGCCGGCGCCGAGGATGGTGATCTGGTAAACGAGCAGGGACCGATGGTTTCTCGCATCGTGATGCTGGACGCGCCGACAGAAGTGGCGCGATTGTCAGGTGATGGCGACGCAGCTTGGCGGCTCATCACGCAGTTTGCCCCGCACTCGATCGAATTGACCCGCACCGGGCTTGCGGAGCTGAAACGCCTGTTCCGCCAGTTCATCGCTCAATCCGCTGGACACGCGAAACTCCTCGACGGACTGACCAATCTGAGCCATCGAGCCAAACAGCTCTGGCTTCCAGGAAAACCAATGCCGAGTTTCGTTCGGGGTTTGGAAGTGACGTTGACGGTCGACGAACAAGCGTTTGCCGCCGTCAGTTTGAACTCTTTCATTAGCGTGATGGAGCACTTCTTCACCGTGCACGCGCCGACGACCAGCTTTGTCCAACTTGTCGTGATGTCGGCCAACTCCGGCGCGGAAATTCGACGTTGCGCGCCACGACCTGGCACAACCATGCTCGCCTGATTTTCCTGCCTCTAAACCGCGAAGATCAAGTCACTCTGTAGCCCATGCCGATCAGGTAAGGCTCGAAATCAGATGACAACCGCAGGTCGCCCGGTGACCGTGCCGGGCAATCGGAACACCGTTATCTGTCATCGATTCATCGCCCTCTTCGATAAAATTCGGTTTGACGTCCGGGTGTTGGGGGCAAGTTACCTCATCCCTCTTGCGAGCAACGAAACGACCGTCGAAACGCATCGTCGACGAACCCGTGATCACTTTGCCGCCGTGGTCTGTATCATCGCCGACACGGATGAGATTCATCATCGCAGAATACCTTACGAACGATAGCGAAAATAGTGAATACCATATTCGAGATCTCGATTCTCCGGCCTCATCTGCTTCGACGAACGTACGAGATTAATCCTACGTACGTCACTCCAGCCGTAGCACGAGAAAACGACCTCGGCCAATCTAGCGAAGTGCTTCATCTTCAGATAAGCACGGTGGAATAATATCCAAAAAACAATCAATGAAAAACCCCAAGCACCGGTCATTACCAGAATATGCGTACTTAAATCAATCCCCTCATGGTTCCGGAACATAAAGACCGTTACAATACCACTGCAAAACCCCCAGGCGATTAACATGAATTTCATAAGCCAGCGATAAAGTGCCGATCGCCCTCTCGTCGCATGTGGATACACCGCCACCATATCGTCCTGAACTCTCCGGATTGAATAGGTAAAGTACCGATCACGCGGCCTCGGTTCGGCAACGATCTCGACCTCATCACCGTCTTTCATCGGCATTTTCCAGAGCCATCCCTCGATCTGCTTGCCGTCGAGTTCAAATTCCACCCAGTCCGCTTCTTCCTCCGAATTCGCGGAAGATTGAATTAACCCAATTGCAGATGCACCCATGCCCGCCAACGCTGCCCCAGCAGCCGTCGCTTGTATGTAGGCATGCTGCGCTTCACTTAAAACGAAATCCTGCTGGCGACGCCGGCACTTAAGGTTACTGATCGTGCCTCGCAGCACCTGAACTGCATATTCTCGCTCGGAACTCATGCCATCTCCGTCATTGCCTTATCAAAGTCTTTTTCCTGTTGCTCCATATCTGTGTATTTCTCGACGCCATGATCTTTCACTCGAAGGATAGCCTCTTTACCGGTACCAAATGCACACCGAGAACACCAGGACTCCAACTCATCGGGGGTTAGGGTATCGGCAAGTACCTGCAATGCAAACAATCCAATCGTCGCTTCCCACGTGATTAGCATGCTCACCGCTCGCAGTGATGCAATCATTACCACTCGCGGCGCCACTGTCTCGACCGCCATAATAACGACGCGGCTTCCAGTACGGGCTGCCAGTTTCTTAAACAGTGGCGCTGCAGTACTAATGGCATCGATCACGAACGCTGTGCCGCTGGCCACCCCTAACCCAGCCTTCACGAATAACACTGCCATCACATCATATTGGCCGGCCTTTTCCTTCTTACTCCCTGCCCCAGCATCTAACCACGCCGCCGCAAATGCCCCAGCCCCCGACAAAAAGCCACCTACCATCTTCCAACTCATCGTCCGAACAGCCTTCTTCAGCGTCCCGTAATACGGAGTCATCGTAATTGTGATGATCGACGCACTGAGTGATGCGCCAGACTTGATCAACTTGGCGTTGGTATCTTCGTCCTTGGCTTCCGACATCCGATGCCAGGAATTCACCAACCCACATGGCGCAGCAATCAAACTGCAGACGTCATCTGCTCGAATGGCAATTTCCCTAGAACGATGCGAGCAGGCGCCGAGGATGGCGATCTGGTCAACGAGCAAGGAACGATGGTTTCTCGCATCGTGATGCTGGATGCGCCAACAGAAGTCGTGCGATTGTCGTGCGAAGGCGACGCAGCTTGGCGACTCATCACACAGTTTTCCCCGCACTCGATCGAATTGACCCGCACCGGGCTTGCGGAGGTGAACCGCCCGTTCCGCCAGTTCACCGCTTACTCCGAAGTACACACGAAACGGGTTGACGGACTGACGAACCTGAGCCATCGAGCCAAACAGCTCTGGCTTCCAGGAAAACCAATGCCGAGTTTCGTTTGGAGCTTGGAAGTGACGTTGACGGTCGACGAACAAGCGTTTGCCGCCGTCAGTTTGAACGCGTTCATCAGCGTGATGGATCACTGCTTCACGGTGCACGCGCCGACGATCAGCTTTGTTCAACTCGTCGTGATGTCGGCCAACACTGGTGGAGAAATTAGACGCTGTGCACCGCGACCTGGCACAATTCCGCTCGCTTGGCAGGCTATGGCATAGTCCGCAAAAACAGATAGGCGCATGCCTTGTCAGCATAGAGCGCATTTCTTCTTCAGACCGTCGAACATCCCGATCCACTGCCTGCCTTAACGTGGTTCGTTCCGCACGGGCACAGAACCAGATCGCCATCCAAGACGCATGACCGACCGTCCTCTTGCATATCGGTACCGCTACCTTGGATCGGATGCTCGCCAGGACATTTGGTGCACGTTGCCATTTCGTGATCCAGGGCGATACGTCTGTCGCCATCATACATACTCGAAGCGGTCGCGATAACGTGGCCGCCTGTCGTAGTCAAATCGCCATCACATACCAATGCCTTGCTCACAATACTCTCTCGTCAATTGACTGGCGGTAGCAGTTCGATACCGATCGATGAGGACTCAAGACTCGGCATAACGAAAAATCAGCTTACCCATCTGCCAGGTGTCTTCAGGTTGCCGTAGCTTCTTCGATGCTTTCGGCAAGTCAACATTAGGCGGATCCTTCCAGCCAAATGTCGCAAATATCTTGTTTGCCATTGGCAACTGCCTTTTAAATCTACGGCTGACTCTATAAGCAATCAAGACAGCCGTGACTTCCCATACCGTCCATGCAGAGGCAAACACCCCGACACTCCCACCCCAACCATTCGGCATGCCGTTAGACATAGCGAACACTACGACGAGTAGTGTAACTACCAACCCACAGCCAGTCCAAAACAATATAGACCATTTAAGGAAAAATTTTAAAACCGCCCTACTCCCACGCTCGCAATGAGGATGAACGGACAAAATGCCATCACTACACCGCCTGATTGCATATCCAATCCACCCAGACTCTGCCCGCTCCGCAACGACTTCGACTTCATCGCCGTTTTCAAAGACAGATAGCCAGATCCATGCGCGGACTTCCTCACCGTTTAGTCTGAACGTCACTAGATCCCCCACTGTATCCGTGAACTCTGTGGACGTGCTGAGGTTGAGCGCAATATCGTTCAGGCCCGCCAGCGCCGCCACGACCGCGGTTCGCTCTATCGCTTGCTTGTCCGATTCCGTGAAAACCGCCTCGTAGGCTGCACGGCGTATCGTTAGTCCCGTAATAGTTCCACGCAGAAGCACCGGGGCAGTAGCCTGCTTACTGTCCATCTATGTATCCTGTTGGAGCCAACACTCCTACGTCTTCATTCAACCAAAAATCAGGACTCGGCATAGCGAAAAATCAGCTTACCCATCTGCCAGGTATCTTCAGGTTGCCGTAGTTTCTTCGATGCTTTCGGCAAGTCTACGTTGGGCGGATTTTTCCAGCCAAATGTCGAAAAAATCCTATTTGCCATCGGCAATTGCCTCTTGAATCTATGGCCAATTCTAAATGCAACAAAAACTGCCAAAATCTCCACCGCCAGCCAGATACCAAACAGGGATTTCGCCACAAAGAACCATTGATCTCGGTCCTGAGGCAGCGTTTGCATTAAAAAAAATGTCGAAACCAATGCACACACACTCCAAAATAGCACCGACCATTTTATGAAAAATTTGGTAAGCGCTCGACTACCACGCTCACAATGAGGATGAACGGACAAAATGCCATCACTGCACCGCCTGATTGCATATCCAACCCATCCAGACTCTGCCCGCTCCGCAACGACTTCGACTTCATCACCATTGTCAAAGACAGACAGCCAGATCCATGCGCGGACTTCCTCACCGTTCAGTCTGAACGTCACCAGATCCCCCACCGTATCCGTGAACTCCGTGGACGTACTGAGGTTGAGCGCGATATCGTTCAGGCCCGCCAGCGCCGCCACGACCGCGGTTCGCTCCATTGCTTGCTTGTCCGCTTCGGTGAAAACAGCCTCGTAGGCTGCACGGCGTATCGTTAGTCCCGTAATAGTTCCACGCAGAAGCACCGGGGCAGTAGCCTGCTTACTGTCCATCTATGTATCCTGTTGGAGCCAACACTCCTACGTATTCATTCAAGCAAAAATCAGGACTCGGCATAGCGAAAAATCAGCTTACCCATATGCCAGGTATCTCCAGGTTGCCGTAGTTTCTTCGATGCTTTCGGCAAGTCTACGTTGGGCGGATTTTTCCAGCCAAATGTCGCAAATATCCGATTAGCCATCGGCAATTGGCTCTTGAACCTCCCCCAAACCCTATACGCAATAAAGACAGCCATGACCTCAATCACCAGCCATGCGAGAAGCCCTGCCTTCAATAAAATTTGCCAGCCGTCGCTATCATTAACCAACATCACGATTTGAATTAACGTTATGATCGACGCGCACGCACCCCAAAATAGCATCGACCATTTTAGAATATTCCTGAAAAGCGCTCGGCTACCACGCTCACAATGAGGATGAACGGACAAAATTCCATCACTACGCCGCCTGATTGCATATCCAACCCATCCAGACTCTGCCCGCTCCGCAACGACCTCGACTTCATCACCATTTTCAAAGACAGACAGCCAGATCCATGCACGGACTTCCTCACCGTTCAGTCTGAACGTCACCAGATCCCCCACCGTATCCGTGAACTCCGTGGACGTACTGAGGTTGAGCGCGATATCGTTCAGGCCCGCCAGCGCCGCCACGACCGCGGTTCGCTCCATTGCTTGCTTGTCCGCTTCGGTGAAAACAGCCTCGTAGGCTGCACGACGCTTCGTCAGTCCTGTAATGGTTCCACGCAGAAGCACCGGGGCGGTAGCCTGCTTACTGTCCATCTGTGTATCCTGTTGGAGCCAACACTCCTGCGTCTTCATTCAACGAAAAATCAGAACTCGGCATAGCGGAAAATCAGCTTACCCATCTGCCAGGTATCTCCAGGTTGCCGTAGCTTCTTCGAAGTTTTCGGCAAGTTAACATTAGGCGGATCCTTCCAGCCAAATGTCGCAAATATCTTGTTTGCCATGGGCAATTGCCTCTTAAATCTTCGACTAACATTATAGGCAATAAAGACCGCCATCGCCTCAATAACACCCCATGAAACAATAAAAGTTTTAATAAAAAATATCCATCGATTATGCACGCCGCCGTAAAGCATAAGTGACGCCACCAGCAGCGTCACAGCCAATGCACACCCGCTCCAGAATAGCACCGAAAATTTCAGGAAAAATTTAAATAGCGCCCTACTCCCACGCTCGCAATGAGGATGAACGGACAAAATGCCGTCACTACACCGCCTGATTGCATATCCAATCCACCCAGACTCTGCCCGCTCCGCAACGACTTCGACTTCATCGCCGTTTTCAAAGACAGATAGCCAGATCCATGCGCGGACTTCCTCACCGTTCAGTCTGAACGTCACTAGATCCCCCACCGTATCCGTGAACTCCGTGGACGTACTGAGGTTGAGCGCAATATCGTTCAAGCCCGCCAGCGCCGCCACGACCGCGGTTCGCTCCATTGCTTGCTTGTCCGGTTCCGTGAAAACCGACTCGTAGGCTGCACGACGTTTCTCGAGTCCCATAATGGTTCCACGCAGAAGCACCGCGGCAGTAGCCTGCTTACTGTCCATCTGTGTATCCTGTTGGAGCCGACACTCCTACGTCTTCATTCAAAGAAAAATCAGGACTCGGCATAGCGGAAAATCAGCTTACCCATCTGCCAGGTATCTCCAGGCTGCCGTAGCTTCTTCGAAGTTTTCGACAAGTTAACATTTGGCGGATCCTTCCAGCCAAATGTCGCAAATATCTTGTTTGCCATTGGCAACTGCCTTTTAAATCTTAACCATATTCTGAATGCCACGAATACAGCAATTCCCTCCAGCACCACCCCGCCAGTCAGATAGACCTCCAGCATCAACTCCCAATTATCAAAGGAGCTATCACGCATTGTCATTGCCGTTACAAGCAACATCATCGCCAACGCACACCCTCCCCAGAATAGCGTCGACAATTTAAGGAAATATTTAAACAGCGCTCGACTGCCACGTTCACAATGAGGGTGAACGGACAAAATGCCATCACTACACCGCCGGATCGCATATCCAATCCATCCAGATTCTGCCCGCTCCGCAACGACTTCGACTTCATCGCCATTTTCAAAGACAGATAGCCAGATCCATGCGCGGACTTCCTCACCGTTCAGTCTGAACGTCACTAGATCCCCCACCGTATCCGTGAACTCGGTGGACGTACTGAGGTTGAGCGCAATATCGTTCAGGCCCGCCAGCGCCGCAACGACCGCGGTTCGCTCCATCGCTTGCTTGTCCGCTTCCGTAAAAACTGCCTCGTAGGCTGCACGACGTTTCGTCAGTTCCGTAATGGTTCCGCGCAGAAGCATCGGGGCACTAGCCTGCTTACTGTCCATCGTTAATTCCCCGTTACAGCAAGCGCCGCTTCAAAACTGGCCTGCTGCTTTTCCAATGTGAGTGCTTTATCTGGTGCGGTTCCGAAAGGGGAACTCGACAGCCAGTTTTCAAGATCGTCCGGCGTAAAGTAATTGTAGATCAGCGTAATTACCGTCAAGATTACCGCCACTTCCCAGCCCGTTGCGATCAGGATCAAACGTCCGCTGAGCATGAGCCATCCGCCTGCGGATACTTCAGTCGCAAGTCCGAGTGCAACTGTCTCGCCAGCATATGTCCTAGCGCCTTTGAGCACCGTGCTCTTCACAAATCCTTCCAGCTTTTCGGCAGCAAGACCGGCAGCCTTGCCCTCGATGCGGGCCTGAGCACCTGCCATGCCGGCCGACAGCCGCCCAAGGAACCGCATTTTTCCAGGAGAGAGGCTGGTCGATCGCATAAGCAATGGCGCAGAGGAACTGATAGCCGTTAGAACGGTAGCAATACCCGATCCAAGATCAATTCCTCCTTTAATAAAATAAAATGCCGCCTGCTTATAATTACCGGACGACAATCCAGAGCTCACTTTCATCCCATCGGTCGTCACTGATATAAACGATGAAATCCCCCCCAAACAGCTCGCCGCAACTTTCATGCTGGCCAGTGTCGCAGTGGCCGCCGACTTCCCGAACCCGCTGAGCCATTTGTTATAAGTATTAAGTCCTGCACCAATCAGGGATAAGGTTCCGCTGGCAATAGCCAATTCGTCAGTAGCCGTCTTGTTCGGCTTTGTCCAGAGCAGGAAGTAATTCATCATCTCGATGATGAACAACGCCCCAGAGATTTTGACCGACGCAGCGGCCTTGTCTCGCGCGGCGTTCGGTGTAAACCGCGCCTCCGCATACAGCTTGCGAACGAGCGCGCCACGATCATCATTCGCCAACGTTGCATATGCTTGTGCCCGAATCTGCATGGGATTCAAGCTCGGATTCTTCGCCTTGATTTCCCATATCGTCTTGCTCATCGCGGCATCCATTTGGCCCTCCCAAGCAGCCAGCTTCACCACGATTCGCTTCGCGTCTTCCAGTACGAGCCCCCCACGAACCATCAGCGCTCCCTTGATCAGGATGCCGCCAACGGAACGAGAAATTGGCCCGAAGACATTTATCAGCGCACGTCCCGACCACAGCGTCAATCGCTCGATCCCCAGAGCCTTGAGCGGTCGCTCGGTCGCCGACCCCGCGCGCTCATGCTTGAAGATGTCTTCGACCTTTTCGTAAAACTTCACAAACGACTTCAGATAGCCAAGATCGGCGGCGATCGACGCCTGTTTCAGCTCGTACCACGACACTGCCTGATCCACGATCGATTCGCTCTTGGTGGCCTGCACCCTGATCAGGAACGTTTTCAGTTCATCGCGAATATCCGTCTGGTTATAGGCAAACGCCCTCCAGAAGTAGCTGCGCTCATCGGTGGGGTCCATGTTGTTGATGAGTTTTTCGACAATACGCAGCCCCGTGCTCGTCGCAGACAATCCGGCATACGCCTCATCGATCACACCGTGAAACGCCATGCCATCAGCCGGGTCATCCGGATGATAGTCGTTGAGTGCATGCCGAAACGTATCTGCAGCGAGCCAAGCATCGCGGTCGGGTACGCGCTGCTTCTGCAACTCCTCGCACTTGCTGGTGACCTTATCAAACCAAATGCTGAAGTTGTTCGGCCACTTTCCACCTTTGAGGCTGGCCTGATATTTGCGCCAAGCCTTGTCGCCTGCTGCCTGCTTTTCCTCGGGCGTGAGCTTGCCCGCGTTATCGATCAACTCTAACGCGCTGGGCGGCATGATCCCGCCATCGCCTGCGCCAAGTGCCGCACTCATCATCCCCTGGCGGAGCATGCTCTCGCTAAGCGCCGCACCACTGCGAACCGCCCTTTCGGCTGCTTCGATGGACTGGGTGGCGTCCACGCGAAGCGGCTGCATGCTGGTGTAGCGCATCAGCATGCCAGCCGGATCGTTGTGAAACCCGGCGAGTTCGTGCGTGATACCGATCCCGTCCCACAACGCCAGCAGCATCGGTTTATGCGGCGTACCGCCGGCATTCTCACCAATTTCGTTCATCAGCTTGACCAGATCTTTGCTGGCCGAGCCCGACGGCGACGTTTGACGGATATGCAGCGGATAGCGCGTGGCTTCCTGCTCCCAAATGCTATCGTCGGTCGCACGCCCATACTCGTCTGTCGCGATCGGCTTGGCGGGCGGCGCGAGCAAGTCCGCCTTCAGGCCAGGCTGGTACTCGACGATCTGGTCTATTCCAGCTTGGGTAGCAACCGTCGCATGCCCGGCCTCGCCCTTGTTCATGCCGAACATGCCGCTTCCGGTCTTGATCCACGTCGCCGGCATGATGACCTGCATGCGTTCGGTGCGCAGCTTCGGGGACGTCGCGTACTTCTGGAAAACCTCTTTGATCCACGGATATTCGGAAAACGCGATGAACACCCGCGTCGCCTTCTCCGGTTTCTCGATGGCGATGACATCCATGGGTACAGCACCGCCGCGCTGCGCGCACGCCGGGTCCGTCTTCGGCTCCGACGGCAGGGGAATCGTCTGCTTCCAGAGTCGACCATCCTCGGTCACCCGGTAAGCCTCCCAGTAATTGTTGCCGCGCGCGCCTTTCTCGTAGAAGAGATAGAGCCAGCCTTCACGGAGGGTTCTCAGGCTGTAATGATGCGCGCTCAATGCGACATCCAGCGTGCCTGGGCCACTAATGCCGGGCGGAATTGCATTCGGCATGGTTTTCGGTACGACGGCGTACCGGACTGGCAAGATTGCGAGCCCGGATTTCATGCAGTTCGGGCAGGTCGCAGTACAAGTCAGGGAAGTGTTTGCCATGATCTGTTTCGTTATAAATTTCAGGCGCGGCCACCGGCGCTATCCGAGACTCGCAGGCGCTCATGCCACGCGCCTTGACGAATCTCCGCAATCTCGTCCGACGTGAGTTCGCCGATACATTCGGCATAGAGGTCCCCGTCGGCCCTGTTACCCAGTAATTGCAGAACCTGCGGATGCAGGTCGAACTCCGGATGCCACGAGAGCGCGTGGCCAACAAACGCCACCTGGTCCTCCTCGTCGATCAAGCCATAGCTTCGCGCCCTCGCCGCTGCTGCGACAGCCGAATTAACCTCATGCTGATGAGGCTGGCGATCGTGCTCATATGCGTGCAGCGCAAGCGCGCGATTGACGATGCCATGGAGATGGAGGGTCTGCCATTGCGCGACCTCCAGTACAAAGTCTTCCCGCCGGCCCGTGGTGTTCATCCGCGTGACGGGGGTCGCGCCAGCGTCGAGCGTATGCCACGCCTGGATCGGCCCCAGCAAGGCATGCTGCTGCGCCGGGGTCAACACGGGCCAGAGCAGCGCCTGTGAGCGAGAATCGTAAAATCTGAGCAAGCAAAGGCGGCTTTGATCGTCGTTCTGAAGCGCGAGACGAGCACAATGTGCCGCGACCTCCGCCGCTGATGCGAAACTTGCGAGCCAACCCCCGATCCGTTGCCCCAGTCCTTCAGCCATCGATTGCGGGCGCCGGTCCTCGAACGCCAGCCGTACACTTTCTTCCAGCGCGGCGACACCTGAATCAGTTTTGAGATCCAGTTCGAGAAGGTAGGGATAATGCGACGGCGAGACCGCCTCGTGATCGATTGCCACATCCGACCTGGGCATACTGGCGAATGGCGAGTTGTCGCCGGCGTCGCCAGCCATCGGGTCTCGCTGGGTCGGGTCGACGATCAGCAGGCAACGCATATCTGGATGCTGCTTGAACCAAGCCTTCAACGTATTGGCGTGCTCGCGGATCTTGACCGATTCCGCCACGGGATCGTCCGCATCGACACGATCATGTCCTTGCATTTGCATAGATGACATCGGCTTACCCCAGCACGACCGTTGACGCGCTATTGGCGGATGCCGATGCCGTCTGCCACGAACAACCCTTCGTCACGCTCGTAATCTGAGCCGGCAGGCGCATGGACGATGCCCCCTGTTTGCTCCACGATGCACCCTTCTCGAGGATCTGCCCGGTCGTCCCATTCTCGATCAGATCGGGCGTGATCTTGATATACGAACCGCCTGCTCCAATCCAGATTTCCTTGTCCGCTGAAATCACCACGCGGCCGTCCACGCTCGTGATGCTCAAATCCTGCTGCGAGGTCAAGGCCATTGCATCGCTTTTCGCCTGAATCTCGACCTTGCCTTTCGCGGCAAAGAGCTTGATCCCCGCGTTCTGCGCGAACAGGCTGATCTTCTCCATCACACTCGCGATCAGCGATTTACCGGCCGCCACATGCGTGCTCTTACCGCTGACGATATTGACTTGCTGATTGGCCGTCAGTTGCGCTGAATCCTGAGTCGACAGCCCCAAGCCCGCAGGACTCGCCATCAACATGATCGGTGTCGAAAAGCCGTTTGCGTTACCCGTGCCGCCGCCGCCGGTCCGACCGCCGCTGCCAGCGCCGCCGCTCACGCTATAGTGCGTCGCGTCGGTGAACTTCTTGAGTGCGTCGTGCCCTTCCTGCAAACTTTCGGCCTGGTTCGCCGAGCTCGCCTGCGACGTCAAATCCACAACGGTTTCCGCGCTGGCCAGCTGCTCAGAAGCAGCGGTCACGTTCAATGGCTGGTTCGTTGCCGTCGGGTGGGTTGACACGAACAGGCCCTGCCCTGCCCGAATGGCGCCGTATGCGTCCGATTTGAGATCGAAACCGCTGCCGAGAAACGCGCCGCGCGTGTTGTCCGTGTGCTGGATCAGGTACCCCAGGTGCAAGTGGGACTGATAGCTGCTCGAGTAAAGGTGAACCCGATTTTGCTGCGTCGAGTCGTCCATCACGAGCTGGTTGTACCCAGTGCCGTTGTACTCGCGAGAACGATAGCCGGACAAGAGGCCGTTCGTATGCCACACCGGCTGCGTAGCCCCCCCGTACATTCTCGCGATGATGACGGGCCGGTCACAGTCACCTTCCATGAAACCGACGACCACTTCGTCGCCCTTGCGCAGCGGCTGAATTCCACCTCGATTCGAGCCTGCATCCAGGAACGTCGGGCGCACCCAGCACGATGCACGTTCATCCTGGCCATTGCGGCGGTTCCAGTGGAACCACACCTTCACCCGGTTCAGTGAATCGGTGTACACCTCTTCCCCGCTCGGGCCGGCGACGATTGCATTCTGCAACTGCATCACCGGCTTCTTGTGTTCGAACGGGCTACGGAACGGGACGTTGCGCGGTTGCGCCTCGACCACCACCTGAAAGAAACCTTCGCTGCCGTCTGCGTGGCGAACCGTCGCGCCAGCCTTCGCTTGCGCAACTTCCGCAGCCAGCCCGTCGGGAAATTGATCCGCCTCGTCCAGACCGGGCAGGTTATTGCAAATCAGCCAGTCAACCCCGAGCAGAACAAATTCCCGATCCGGTTGGCTGCCCGCGTCATGCACCGGATGACCGCGAAGTTCGAAGCGCCGCCCCGGCATCGCGCAGCGCAAGCCGCCTATTCCGTGAAAACGTTTCATCCGCGATTTGCGCTCTTCAAGCCGAATCTGGGCAAGACGCTCACCTTGCTCGCGGTCCGACCACATGTACGCGCCAGGGTAGTCGTAGATTTCCCCATCGGTCGGCAACTCGCCGTTCACGTCCGTCACACCCTGCACCTGCCGAGGAAGATCCGGGCGCTTGTAGTCGAACGAGCGCGACGTCAGCTGCGCGCTGTCGATCTGAAGCTGCTCCTTCCACTGCGCGAACCCGTCCAGTTCCCCACTGATTTCCGTACGACCGAACTCGACAACGGGTTGTTTCAGTTGAGGAACGAAATAAACGTCGTCCGTCAAAACCATCGTGTGCGACCGGCCATTTTCGGCTTGCTCGAAGTACGGAAATACGCCGACCTCTTCCATGCTGCGATAGACGAAATTCAGGTCGTATTCCCACTGCACGCGATTGGAATAGGACGGCAGCGGCTTATGAAGCTCGTAGCGAAACGCGCCACGCGCTTGAGGATGCTCGTTGAAGACGTCGGTCAGAATCTGTTCGCCATTCTGCTCCTGCCAGTCACGCATGTCGCGGCGCAGACGCAAGAAATAGAGCCAGGACGAGAACGCCAATTTGTAAAAGGTCAGCGGCCCATCCGCGCCCAGCCTGCTGAATCGGTGAACGTAGCCATGGATCGGCATGTACGAGCCGTCCGTCTGCTGAATCCAGAGCGTGACCGGCTTGGCGAGCAACGCACTCAATTCAATCTGGCTACCGCGTGGTGAAACGGCATCAATCACGAATTCGTAATCGCGACCGAGTCGAGCGGTGCCCTTCACATAGAGTGGCAATAACCAGTCGACGCCAAGCGGCGTGTCGAGTTTGACAAGACGATTGTATTGCGCGTCGCCCAGACGCAACGTCTTATAAAGTGCGGTGTGGCCCATGCAGCTTTCCCTTGGTTGGTATTCAGGTGGGGTTTCTGCCGAGGGCTGATTATAAATGCCTTTCGGAACAAGACGATAGTGCGCCTCGCATACCGAACTATCTCGAAAAATGGCGAGCTGACGTTCGAGCGTGAAATGGCCGCAATCTCACAATCTTTCAGGAAAAAATTCCCGCTTATTCGTAAGCCAGATTTTTTAAATCACATATCACCTCCCTGAGCACGGCCAGCTAGGGCCGCTCCGCCGAAGTACTTCCGCGTCGGCGCACACTTCGCTCAGGAGACTTCGTGAATTCCAGTCTCTACATCGCCATACTGGTCGGCCTGACCTTCGTCCTCGTCGCCATGTTCGCGTTCGGGTGCTATTGGCTCGCGACCAAGATCAACCCACTCCCCTCGGACCCCTGCCCCACCCTCGCCGTCGTCCACTAGGATCGACGAACACGATGAACGGGAAGCGCAGGCGCCGTATCCCGATCATGCGGTGGACGCCCTACGCAACCCGGTTTCAGCAGAGCGAGCTGGCATGTACAGCGCGGTACACCGCTGCAGGTGCTGAAGGAACTCGGCGGCTGGGAAACGATGGAGATGGTTCAACGATACGCGCACCTTTCGGCCGACCGACTCGCGCAGTGGGTGACGCCGCACACGCCCGTCGCGGCGGTAATCGCGATGCCGGTACCAGCGGAACGAGAGGCAATGCGGATGACCGGATAACGGCAGCGTAGGTGTACTTTAGCTACACCAAGTAAGGCAGGGAGACGGGTGAAATCGCTGAGAGGCTTGTCAGACTTGGCGCGCCCGGCTGGGATCGAACCAGCAACCCCTGCCTTCGGAGCATTACCGGCACGCGACAACTCTTTAGAAATCAATACCTTGCGCGACTCGCAAACCGCAAAACCAAGGCTACTCAAGGTCAATCAGGGTCATCCAAGACCACCCAAACTGTAATTTCACTGTAGTGACTGCACGGTTTGAATGGTGAAAATTTCACAATGCGGTAAATTAACAACCCCCATGGGGCACCCGGTCAAGGGGTTTCATTTTGTAAGTTCGTCGGCACATAAGGTCATGTGTAACAGTGTCGCCCTACGGGAGAGATACTATTTCCCTTCCGTGCGGTAGCGTCTATGCTTGCAGTGCAACAACAAGGAGAGCGCCATGAAGGTTCTACTGACTGAGAAAGTCCGCGCGCTACAGAAGGATCGGGAAGGTGCAGAGGAACTGCGGAACTTCATCGCAAATGCCAAGCTCAACGAGCCCGCCGAAATCAAGGTCAAGACGAGCAAGGGGCGTCAACTAAAGTTCCGGGCAAAGCTCGTCCCCCAGGGCTGACGTTTGAACGTCGCTTTCCCGGCGGTTCTTCTATTTCTGCTGCTATCGCCCGGCATCCTCTTCCACTCCCATTATCAGCCGCGCGAAGTCCGTGCGGCTGATATGTCCCCGTTCGGACAGACTGTCATTTATGTCGTGTTCTGGAGTGTCTTGTTCGATTCCGCGACCATAGCAGTTGCGGTGCACTGGCTCGGGTACGAATTCCATCTGGGGTTGTTGGCTCGCCTGCTTGTCGACGGTCGCCTCGCAAACGGTGATCCGGATCTCGCCTCTCTGTTCGCTGGCCTGGACAGCCATCCCGCCGAGCCGCTGTGCTTCTTTCTATGGGCGAACGCAATCGCGCTTGCGTGCGCTCTTCTCTGGCGCGCGATTGTCCACTGTTTCAAACTCGACCACCCATCGTTTCCGTTCTTCCGACACGTCCGAGGCGATGCTCCGTGGAACTATCTGTTCCGCGGCATCGACGTAAGTGATTCAACGCCAGATGCCATTGTTGTCGCAGCGCTCGTCACACTGAAAGACGCCACTCTGCTGTATACCGGTCTGCTCGTCGACTACGAGCTGACAGACAAGGGCGAACTCGACCGAATTATGATTTCCAACGCAGCTCGTCGCCGTCTAACCGATGACGCGACAGGCGACAGTGCGGAGCGCATGTCGGCCGCAAACATGCAAAGGTTTTACCCGATCGAGGGTGACTGCTTAGTGCTGCGCTCTTCGGAAATCACGACCCTGAACATTAAATTTCTCGTGCTCGAACCGCTCAACGACGCCAGCAAAGAAGAAAACCTCAAGCCGGAGAACTCCTAGACTGCGTCTAGGAAAACGGCGCCGCGCGCCTCAATTTTTCTCAGATACGATCGACGCTTTAACTTCCACGGGATCATCAATGACCCTGCTCGATCGTGTTCTCGCCCACGCCTCGGCAACGCAGCGCCAGCAGTTCACCGGACTCAATGCCCCCATCCGCTACGCTGGCCCATACGGAGACGCTTATGCTTCTCGGAACGTGCCCGAGTTTGAGCTCGACGTCGACACGCTGCTCTTCATCAGACCTTATACGGACCCCGATACCGGCCGAATGATTCGCTGCTTGGCGGACGTCGACGCGGCGGCTGCGACCTGATCCGGCGGCATGCTGATGGCCGTCGGTTCGCGCGGCCATCAGCGTCACTCGTGGAAATTCAGGCAAGCAACCTGCGCGGGCTCTATTTGCCCCCTCCCCTTCCTCCCATCCCTGCAGCACGGTGAGCACAGGCGAGTACGCTGAGTACTACGAGGACAGCGAGCACACTATTCCTCGGGAAAACCATTTAAAACAAAGCACTTACACCCAAAACCCTGCGTGATTTCACGCATTTCCGTTATTTGAGATCCGTGCAACGATGCATTTCCAAGTGACCGGAAGGCCGTTTCCGTGTCCGCAGTTGCGTCAAAACCTGCGTCTATACGTGTGGTTTGGCGTACAACTCTGGCTCATACTTCAATCATCGCAACAAACGCTACGGGAGCCGATCATGGCAAACGGAAAACAGGCATCGGCTCGCCGTCTGAAGATGGCAGAGCGGGCGCAGCAACTGCAGGATCTACATTTCCCCGGTATAGACGACATCTGGCTATGGCACCGGAAGCGAAACGACGGGTTCATCACGATTCCCCGCACGCTGCCGATCGTGATGCAAGCTGTCGACGCGCAGTCCAAGGGTCAACCAGCGGGTCACACGCTTTTCTGTTTGTGGGCGAGATCGCCCGATCATCCCGTCTTGTCGATCGACAATACTTCGACCTTCGCAGCCGAGGCCGGCTTCGTAGGTGAGCGTGCCGTTGATACATGGCGTCGACGAATGAAAAGGCTGCGTGACCTCAAGTTCATCCAGACAAAACCCGGCGCGTCTGGGGACTTCCACTACGTCTTGCTGCTGAACCCGAACGCTGTCATGGAGTGGATGCGATCTACGGGCCTAGTGCAGAACGATCTGTACAGCCGGTTCGTTGAGCGTGCCGTGGACGTTGGTGCCTTTGGTGAAATTGAAGCGATACGTGCGGGTTTGGCGCAAGCGGCCGCCCCAGCAGCACAACCCGCCGCGACGCTGCCGGCCGGTGATGCCGCAACGGCAGAACAGTCAGAATCAGCTCAAGCAGCCGATGCGCAACCGGAACAGGTCACGTTGACCGAGCTGGGTAACCTTTGATTCGGGAGGAGGCGGAATGCAGAAATTATTAGGTTTCGGCGCCCGGTGTTACTGCCCGCCGGGTGCTGAAGAAAGCCCTTGACCGCCAAGTTGCGAGCCGAACCGGTCAAGGGCTATGGCAGTGCCGTACTACATCGAGCGGCGACTTACGATCGCTGCTCGATGTTCATGATAATCCACCGCTACAGACAACACGTCATCCGAAATGAATCTTGAGCGTGACATTGCACTTGTTGACGAGCTGCGTTCGCATACTAGCGAGTGCCAGTGGCTCGAATTCAAGCAAAACAACACCGACCACGAGATGATCGGCAAACGGTGCTCGGCGTTGTCCAACGCCGCGCGCATTGAAGGTAGAGACACCGCGTATATGCTCTGGGGGATCGAGGATGAAACCCACAAGGTGGTGGGCACCTCTTTCGATCCGGAGTCTCAAAAAGTCGGCGGGACGGTGCTCCAATTGTGGCTAGCAAACGCGCTGCAGCCGAGCATTACTTTCAGTTTCCGCACGATCGAGCACCCTGAGGGGCGCGTGGTCCTGTTGGAAATTCCGGCGGCCACGGGAACCCCTGTCAGCTTCAACGGCATCGCCTACGTGCGCATAGGCAGTGCAACGCCCAAACTCACCGAGTATCCCGAGCGCTACCAGAAGCTCCTCGAACGGATGCAGCCGTACCGATGGGAGCATGGCGTCGCAGCGCAGTACATCAAGGGTGACGATGTGTTGGAATTGCTCGACTACAGCCACTATTTTCGGCTTACGAAGCAGCCACTTCCTGACAATCGAGCTGGGATCTTCGAAAGGCTCGCGGCGGATCGGCTGATAACTCGCGACGTCGGCGATCGGTGGAACATCACACACCTCGGTGCAGTGCTGTTCGCAGCTCGGCTCAGTGACTTTGATGCCAGCTTGGCGCGGAAGGCTGTCCGCTTCGTTGCCTATGACGGCAAGAACCGTGCTGCAACTGGAGCAGCCCCCTGAAACACCGGACATAGCCTCTCACTTAAACTAGCGGGTAGGCATAAGACTGTGTTTTTGACTAACACCAGGCAGGAAGTGATGGAAGTGTTGACGGGCCCGGAGCGTCGGCGGCGCTGGACGGCGGAGCAGAAGCTGGCGATGGTTCGCGAGAGTTTCGAACCGGGGAAGTCGGTTTCGATGGTTGCGCGCCAGCACGGCGTGAACCCGAACCAGCTGTTCCACTGGCGCAAGCTGTACCAGGACGGGAGTCTGTCGGCGGTCAAGGCTGGAGAGGAAGTGGTCCCTGCATCAGAGCTGGCCGATGCCCTCAAGCAGATTCGTGAGCTGCAGCGGATGCTCGGCAAGAAGACCATGGAGAACGAGATTCTCCGCGAAGCAGTCGAGTATGGCCGAGCAAAAAAATGGATAGCGCACTCGCCCTCGCTGCCGGAGGACGACCAGTGAAACTGGTTTGTGAAGTTCTCGGCGTGTCGCGCTCGAACGTATCGGCACGACTGTCGCGTCCGGTGACGTGGCGCGATGGCCGTCAATCGCGGCAGACGGACGATGCGAGCGTGGTCGAGGAAATCCGCCGAGTCGTCGGCGATTTGCCCAGCTATGGCTATCGCCGGGTGTGGGGCTCGCTGCGCAATGAACGCATTGCTGCCGGACAGGTGCCGTTCAATGCGAAGCGCATCTATCGCATCATGCGCACTCACGGTCTGCTGATGCAACGGCGTCCAGCCCCGCCTCGGCCGCAACGTCGGCACGATGGCAAGGTGGCCGTCGCGCGCAGCAATCAGCGATGGTGCTCGGACGGCTTCGAGTTCCGCTGCGACAACGGCGAGCCGCTTCGAGTGACATTCGCGCTTGACTGCTGCGACCGCGAAGCGATGAGCTGGGCGGCTACGACGGCAGGTCACAGCGGCGACATCGTGCGCGACGTCATGCTGGCAGCAGTGGAAAATCGGTTTGGCAACGAGCTGCATACACCGTCCGAAATCGAGTGGCTGAGTGACAACGGTTCGGGCTATACGGCCGACGATACACGCCGGTTTGCAGCGGCCATCGGCCTGAAGCCATTGACCACGCCGGTGTGCAGCCCGCAAAGTAACGGGATGGCCGAGAGCTTCGTGAAGACAATGAAGCGCGACTACGTTGCCTTCATGCCAAAGCCGGACGCAGCGACTGCTGCACGCAACTTGGCCATCGCGTTCGAGCATTACAACGAGAAGCATCCCCATAGCGCGCTGAAGTACCGCTCGCCTCGCGAGTTCCGGCGCTCAATGGATTCAGCAACCTTAGTGTGACGCTGTGTCCGGGATTACAGGGTCAACTCCAGCAACAGTCACGCATCGCTTGGACGGACAGAGGGGCTATGCCGTAGGGTTCGAAGGCCTAGTCAATTTTCTGAACGAGCTGTTGCCTAGGAAGGAGCATATTGGAGCGCTCCGCGAAGCATCTATCGTGTTCCCTGAGCTGGCGATACGTGAGCTTGTGGCGAATGCTTTAATTCACCAGGACATGACGCTTACAGGCGCAGGACCGCTGATCGAATTGTTTGAGGATCGAATCGAGATCAGCAACCCTGGCGAACCGCTGGTGAAGCCAGAGCGCATGATTGATTTGCCCCCGCGCTCGCGAAACGAAGCCCTCGCCTCGCTTATGCGCCGGATGGGGATGTGTGAGGAACAGGGTAGTGGTCTCGACAAGGTGCTGCAGCTCGTTGAGGTATCGCAATTGCCGCCGCCGCTTTTCCGCTCGGAGCAAAACACGACCCTCGTCACACTCTACGCTCCGCGAAGCTTCGCTGAGATGACGCCCGACGAGCGAGTGCGTGCGTGCTATTTCCATGCAGTTCTCCGCTTCTTGAGCGGCGACAAGATGAAAAATTCGACGCTGTGCGAGCGCCTCGGAATCGCCACGAAAAATGCCGCGCAGGCGTCAGCAGTTATCGCCAAAACGTTGGAGGCTGGCCTCATCCGGGTCGCGGATCCAGAACACCCCCGAGCGGGCTATCTACCTCACTGGGCGTGAAGAAAATTCGTTTCTTGATCGGGTTTTGATTCTCAGGGGCTTTAGGAGGGCCTAATCAGGCCCTTTTTAGTAGTGTAACTAATAGAATCAACCACTTATGGCGATATCGGATCTCCGATATTTCTTGATCCGGTTTGGATCCGACCGGATCCGCTGCCCAGAAGGCGGTCTGGGCGCCCCTTGCGTCTTGGCAGGTTGCATAACCAAGGCGCATAAAAGTGCATAGAAGAATCCGCCCCCCCAATCGCCGCGCGGCCCGCACCGGCCGGGCTCAGGCGGCCCGTGCATGCCTGCATAAAAACCACTCGATTTTGCGGGCAGGTGGGGCGGGGTCACAACTGCGCGCGCCGGGTCTGAATCGTCATCCCAGGAGCAGGGTCTGGCCCTTGGGGTGGCGCCCCCGACGCGTCAGGCGGCACGCTACGGCCCTGCGGCGGGCTCGTCCGACCCTTAGGATGCATCGGGGCGGCGGCCGCCCTGAGGCGCTCTAATGCTCCGGGGCGCACCCAGGCGACGGACGCAAAAAAGCCGCCGGCACCGAAGTGCCCGGCGGCTTTGCTTTGCCAGGTATGCGCTCGGGCGTCAGCCCTTCGGCGTCTCGAAGTCCTTGAAGCGCACGACCTCGACGCCGAGCCAGTCGTTCACCTCGCGCAGCCGTGCCTTCAGTGGTTCGATTTCGAGCTCGTTGAATACCTCGGCCGCGTCATGCACGTTGCCAAACCCGCCCGCGTTCGACGGGATGATCCCCATCAACTGCGGCGGCACGCGGTGCGCCGCAAGCTGGTCCTCGACCGTCACCTTTTTGATGTTCCAGAACTCGTCCTTCGCCGCGACCTCGCCGATCGGCAGGAGCTGGATGCCGTCCTTCTTCCCTTTCGGCGCGTACATGAACAGGTTCCGGAAATTGCCCGGCCCCTTCGCGTTCTTCAACGCCGAGCGCAGGTTATCGACATCCTCCTGCTTCTCGGCCGCGTCGGTCATATACAGGATGAAGCCGGCGTGACTTCCGTTCTTGGTAAGCGTGTCCCCAGCACCGTCTCGACGATGTGAAAGGAAGTTGCCAGAGTAGTCCCCACCAAAGTAGTGGGGACCAAAGTGGCAACAGATACGCCGAAGAGAACTTCACGCAAAGGCATCCCGAATCACCCGATCGAATTTCGACGGCATCTCGCCAAGCTGGCCTGCGAGCCGGACGTATCGGTGGCGCGTCTGGCGATGGAGCATGGGGTGAATCCGAACCTGGTGTTCAAATGGCGTCGAGCATTGCGTGCCGGCGAATACGATGCGGTGGATTTGCTGCCCGTGACCGTGGAGGCACCGGCGCAAGAGATCGAGCAACCGGCCCCGGCGCCGGTCGCCAGTGCCGCTCCGGCGGGCGCCATCGAGATCAGTGTAGGCAACACCCGAGTGCGCATCGAAGGCTCGCCGCATGAAGCCACGCTGTTGCTGGTGCTCCGTATGTTGCGCGGCACGTCGGGACTGACAGCATGATCGGACTACCCAGCCACACGAAGATCTGGCTGGCCGCCGGCGTGACCGACATGCGCTCGGGCTTCAATAGCTTGGCTGCGAAGGTCCAGACCGTGCTGGAGCGAGATCCGTTCAGCGGCCACGTGTTCGTGTTCCGCGGCAAGCGTGGCGATCTGGTCAAAGTGTTGTGGTGGAGCGGCGACGGCATGTGTCTGCTGATGAAACGCCTGGAGCGCGGTCGGTTCGTGTGGCCACGTGCCGATGGTGGCGTGGTGTGCCTGAGCCAGGCGCAACTGTCGATGCTGCTCGAAGGTATCGACTGGCGGCAGCCTGTACGCACGGCGGAGCCGACATCGGCGTTGTAAACCTGCCGGCCGCCGCGTAGACTGCCGGCATGACCACGGCAAACGTCTATCCGGACGACATCGAAGCGCTCAAGGCTATGCTGCTTGAGCGCGATGCACGCATTGGACATCTGGAAGATGTTGTCGAATCGCACAAGGCGGCGAACGCTACTGCCAAGGCCGAGATCGAGCATCTGAAGCTGCTGATCGCGAAACTGCGCCGCATGCAGTTCGGCCGGAGCTCCGAGAAGCTCGACCGTCAGATCGAGCAGCTCGAGTTGCGACTGGAGGAGCTCGAGGCCGACGAAGGCGCTGCCCCCATCGAGATTCCGAAGACGCCGCGTATCGCACCGGAACAAGCGCCGCGCAAACCGCTCCCCGAGCATCTGCCACGCGAGATCCTGACGTACTGGCCGGAATCGGGCAAAACCTGCACGGCGTGCGGCGGTGCCATGAAGCAACTCGGCGAGGACATCTCCGAGCAGCTGGAATATGTACCGGCCAGCTTCCGCGTGATCCGCCATATGCGCCCGAAACTGGCATGCACGTGCTGCGACCACATTACACAAGCTGCTGCGCCGAGCCGCCCCATCGAGCGTGGCCTGGCTGGCCCGGGCTTGCTGGCCCATGTGCTGGTCTCGAAGTTCGCGGACCATCTGCCGCTGTACCGCCAGTCGGCGATCTATGCGCGCGAGGGTGTCGATCTGGATCGCTCGCTGCTGGCGAAATGGGTGGGTCATGGTGCGAGCCTGATGCAACCGCTGGTCGACACCTTACGCCGGCACGTCATGGCAGCCATCAAACTGCATGCCGACGATACGCCAGTGCCTGTGCTCGCGCCGGGCAATGGCAAGACGAAAACCGGACGGCTGTGGGTCTACGTGCGCGACGACCGGAACTCGGGCGACATGACGCCGCCGGCCGTCTGGTTCGCCTATACGGCCGACCGCAAGGGCGTCCATCCGCAGCAGCATCTCGAATCGTTCAACGGCACGCTGCAGGCGGATGCCTACGGCGGATATCAGGCGATTTACGAAGCCGGGCGGGTAGCCGAAGCAGCTTGCTGGGCACATGCTCGGCGACAGTTCTACGAACTGCACGCCGCACGCCCGAATGCCTTGAACACCGAGGCGCTGGAGCGTATCGGCGCGTTGTACAAGATCGAGGAAGCGATCCGGGGCAAGCCGCCCGATGAGCGACAGGCGTACCGGCAAACACATAGCAGGCCCTTGCTCGATCAGCTCCATGCGTGGCTGAGTGCCACGCTGGAAACGCTCTCGCGCAAATCCGACACGAGTCGGGCGATTCTCTATGCGCTGAACCGGTGGGAAGCGCTTACGCGCTACTGTGACGACGGGCATCTGGAAATCGATAACCTGCCAGTTGAGCGCGCGTTGCGCGGGGTGGCGATCGGGCGCCGGAACTACCTGTTCGCCGGTGCGGACTCAGGTGGCGAGCGTGCGGCGGCAATCTACAGTCTGATCGGTACGGCCAAGCTCAACGGCCTCGATCCCGAGGCGTATCTGCGCGCCGTACTCACGCGCATCGCGGACCATCCAAGCAACCGGGTCGAAGACCTGCTGCCATGGAACATGACCACCCTGGCATCGTAAGGCGATAATGCCGCTGGCTTCCCGTTCACCCGGAGATCAGATGGCGAAATCGTTCCAGCGCTTTACCCTGCACGTGCAGCTTCAACACATCGAGCCGCCCATCTGGCGCAGGATCGAGGTTGAAGGAACCGAGTCGCTGCGCAAGCTGCACCATATCCTGCAGGCGGCCTTCGGCTGGGAAGACACCCACCTGCACGACTTCCTGATCGACGGCATGACCTACGCCATGTTCGAGGTCGACGACGTGCTGGACTTCGCCGACCCGGGCACGAGCGCCGATGACCGGAAGGTTCGACTGCAGAAGGTCCTGAAACCTGGCTCGCGCTTCCTCTACCGGTACGACTTCGGAGACGGCTGGGATCACGCCATCGTCGTTGAGAAAGTGGAAACCATTGAGAGCGAACCGTGGGGCGCGGCCCAGGTCATTGATGGTGCTCGCGCGTGCCCGCCAGAGGATGTTGGCGGCCCGCATGGCTACGAAGCGTTCCTGAGCGCGCTATGCAACGATCCGAATAGCGAGGAAGCTGACCATTACCGAAACTGGGTCGGCCCCGGCTTCGACGCAGAACTGTTCGATCTGCGTGCTGCCAATGCCACGCTGCTACGCATGGCTTCCAATCGTTGGGGAAACCGGTAACTCACGCCGTCAACACGGTATCGGCTCCACGCTTACCGTTCTTGTAGTAGCGCCGGCGAAACAACGTCGCGCTTTCGTTCAACCAGGTCGAGTTCAGCGCCGACAGGTATTCGGGTAGCCCGTAAATCTCCTGGTTCAGGTCCGGCTCGTACAGGTGATAGACCGAGCCCTTCGGGAACTCGTACGGCTCCCGCACGTTCGTGACGAACCAGTATTGACCCGGCTCGACGCCGACCCGCGTGTACTTCGCGAGCGACGACTTCAACGCCATCGGCGCGCCGAGCTGGTTCGTGCGCAGCTCGAGGTAGCTGTTCGCGAAGACCAGGTACTCGAGCACGAATCGGCTGAAGTCCGCGCGCGACAGCAGCGGATGCTCAACGTACGACTGCACGAGGATATTGCGCTTCACGTAGATGGCCGAGCTGTGGTGTGGCGCGGCCCGAAACGATCGCGCGAGGCCGTCCAGGGGTAGCGGCGGCTCGTACCAGTTCCCCATCCGCATGCATTCAACATACTCGAGCAGCTCGCGCCGATCCATTACCTCGATCGGATCACCAAACGAGAACACCTCCGTGCGTGGCGTCGGCGCCGGCGTGGATTCGGCGGCCTGCTCGGCACGGCCATGCGTGCGGCGCCCAGCGCCGCGTCGAATCTTGCGTGACATCAGAAAAGCTCCATAAATCCGGTATTGGTGCTCGTCGCGCCCTCGAGCGGCTCATTCGCGAGCGCGTGCATGCACGCCCAGGCCAGGTCGCCGTGGCTCGCCTCTTCGGAGCGGCTCGCCTTGTACGTGACCTGCAGCCCGCTGGGCGTGATCGTTTTCTTGATCGCCATGAACGCCGCGGCGAGATCCTTCCAGCCCGTGTCGAACTCGAGCCGGCCTTTGCGGATCACGTTCTGCGCCTTCATCACGAGCGCGGTCTTGATCTCGACCGAGTAGTGGAACGGCGTCGCGGCCGGGAAAAACTTCGTGACGAGCTGATAGACGCCCTGCCCGATCCCGGTCGTGTCGATTCCGATGTAGGTCACGCGGTAGCGCCTGGTCAGCGCCTCGATCTGCGCAGCCTGCGCTTCGAAGTCGAGGCCGTGCCACTGGAACCGCTCGAGTACGCGGAATTTCCCGCCGGGATACTTCGGCGGCGCTAGGACCACGCAGCCCGCACTGTCGCCCGTGTGCGACGGGTCGCAACCGATCCACACCTCTTCGTCGCCGAACGGGCGCAGGTACAGCGGCTTGAAGTCGTCCCACACCTCCCACGTGTCGACCATGCACGTCTGCAACGTCGCGAGAGGAAAGACCGACAGCGAATCGTCAACGAACTGGCACAGCAGCAGGTTCGCGTATTCGTCCGCGCTGTATTCGAGCTTCAGGCGCTCGAGGTCGAACAGATTGCAGCCGCCGCGCACGGCGTCCTCGACGGTCACGATCTGCCGATATTGGCCGTCCGCGCACGCGCGGCCCGCCGCGAGCGCAGCGTTCGATATGTCGATCGAAACGCGCTGATCCTTCGGTCGACCGCGGTTGAACAGTGCCCCGGACCAGAAGGGGTACGCGTCGTGCGCGAGGCTCGACGGTGTCGAGAAATACGTCTGGCGCCACTGCGAATGAATCGCCATGCCGGACGCAACCTTGCGCAGGTCCTGGAAGCGCGGAACCCAGAAGTACTCGTCGAAATACAGGTTGCCGTGATAGCTCTGAGCCGTGCGCGCATTGGTGCCGAGGAAGTACAACGTCGCGCCGTTCGGCAGCACCATCGGATCGCCCTTCAGCTCGACGCCAACCGCGTCCTTCGCGAACTGGACGATGTACTGGCGGAACACGTGCGCCTGCGCCTTACTGGCCGACAGGAAGATCTGATTGCGGCCCGTGTTCAGCGCGTCGAGCAGAGCTTCGCGCGCGAAATACCAGGTTGCGCCGATCTGCCGGCTCTTCAGGATGTTGCGAATCCGCTCTTTGAAGCCTGCCCGATACCAGGTGCGCTGATAGTCGAAGATCGATTCGAGGAACGCATCGTTCAGCTTCTCGATCTGCTCTTCGCTGAACGCGTTGCGGTCGTCCGAGCTGCGTGATCGGCGCGTGCCGCCACCGCCCCCGGATTCGCTCACCTTTGCGTCGTTCGCTGGTCGCGACCGCAACCGGTCGAGTTGACGCGTCAGCAGGTCGATCTCCTTGAAGTCGCGCCCTTCCTTCGCCTCCTTCGTGACGAGCTTTATCAGTTGCGCCTCGATCGTCATGTTGACGCGATCGACCGGCTCAGTCTCGTCCCATCCATCGCGCTTTTTCCAGCTATAGAGCGTGGCCGGCTTCACGCCGAGCAGCTCGGCGATACGTGCGATGCGATACCCCTGCCAGTACAGGTCGCGTGCGCGTCGACGTGGATCAACGTCGGATGAATCGATGGGAAGTGCAGTCATGCAGCAAGGCTACCGACGCGCGCGCGTAGGCCCTACTGCGCACGGTTGTATCGGTTGCGCGCACAACCAACATGCGTTGCGGCTCCGGTTCGAACTGCCGAAACTGGAATCCCTGAACACAGCCCCCTCTCAGCGGATTCGCAAATGGCACAGGACGCAAAGAAGACGAAGTTTTTCCGAATCGCGACCGAAGGCGCGACGACGGACGGCCGCACGATCGATCGCGCGATGCTCGAACAGATGGCGAGCAGCTACGACCCGAAAACGTACGGCGCACGCATCAACATGGAACACATTCGCGGCTACACCCCGGATAGCACATTCCGCGCGTATGGCGACGTGATCGCGCTCAAGGCAGAAGAACAGGACGGAAAGATGCGCCTGCTCGCGCAACTCTCGCCGACCAAGGATCTGGTCGCGCTGACCACCGAGCAGCGGCAGAAGGTCTACACGTCGATGGAAGTCGATCCCGATTTCGCCGGCACGGGAGAGGCGTACCTGGTCGGTCTCGCCGTCACCGACAACCCGGCGAGCCTCGGCACGGAAATGTTGCAGTTCAGTGCGAAGCACAAAGCGTACGACGCACGGAAGCAGCGCCCGGAAAACCTCTTCAGCGCCGCCATCGAAGCCGACATCGAGATCGAGGACGAGGACGCACCGCCGCGTACCGGTGATGCCGGCAAGTCACTGTTCTCGAAGGTACGCGGCCTGCTGAACCGCAAGGAAGCGACCGACGACCAGCGCTTTTCCGACCTTTCGCAATCGGTCGTCGCGCTCGCAGAGAGCCAGAGCCAGGTGCTCGAGCAACTCGAGAAATTCAACACGAACGTTGACGAGCTGAAGCGCGCGCAGAAGGACGGCGAGAAGCGACACAGCGAGCTGGTCCAGAAGCTTTCGCGCACCGACAGCAGCCCGCAACAGCGGCCGACGTCGACGGGCAGCGACAACGGGGCGCAGACCGACTGCTAACCGCCCTCATCCCATTTCCCCTAGACGGAGAACCCATGCGGAACACTACCCGCGAGCAGTACAACCGGTATCTGGCTCGCATCCAGGAACTGAACGGCATCAGCGATGCCACGAAGAAGTTTTCGGTCGCGCCGAGCGTGCAGCAAACGCTCGAAACCAAGATTCAGGAATCGAGCGCATTCCTCGGCCGGATCAACATCCACGGCGTCGAGGAAATGGAGGGCGAGAAGATCGGCCTCGGCGTATCCGGCCCGATCGCGAGCCGCACCGATACGACCAAGCGAGCGCGTGAAACGCGCGACGTCTCCGCACTCGACAGCCAGAAATATCGTTGCGAGAAGACGAACTACGACACGCACATCCGCTATCAGCAGCTCGACGCGTGGGCGAAGTTCCCGGACTTCCAGGCGCGTCTGCGCGATTCCATCATCGTGCGTCAGGCACTCGATCGCATCATGATCGGCTGGAACGGCGTGAAGGTTGCGGACGATACCGATCTCGCCACGAACCCGCTGCTGCAGGACGTGAACATCGGCTGGCTGCAGCAGTACCGCAACAATGCGAAGCAACGCGTTTTCTCGGGCGTGAAGATCGGCAAGGGCGAGGAATTCAAGAATCTCGACGCTGTCGTTTCGCTCGCGCGCAACGAGTTCCTCGACCCGTGGTACGCCGAAGACCCGAACCTCGTCGTGATCTGCGGCCGCGAGCTGCTCCAGGACAAGTATTTCCCGCTCATCAACCAGGCGCAGCCGTCGACCGAAACGCTCGCAACCGACATCGTCGTCTCGCAGAAGCGCGTCGGCAACCTGCCGGCGGTCAGCGTGCCGTACTTCCCGCCGCACGCGCTGATGGTCACGCGCCTGGACAACCTGTCGATCTACTGGCAAACCAGCGCGCGCCGGCGCTCGCTGAAGGAAGTGCCCGAGCGCGATCGCATCGAGAACTATGAAAGCTCGAACGATGCGTACGTGATCGAGCAGTACGGCGCCGGCTGCGTGGTCGAGGACATCCAGTTCGCCGACGCTGCCCCGGCCGCTCCGCAAGGTGGCGCATGACGAACCCGTTCCGCCAACACTTCCAGCGCACCGTCGCGGCTACGGCCGCACGCGGCACGCCAGCGAGTGTCGGCGGGCTGCGCGACGACTCGGCTTATACGCTGATGCTCGCGCAGCTCGACGAACACCGCCGCGCGCTGAAGGCTGTCGAGTCGCTCGAGCGCAAGGCCGATCTGAAGCGTCAGTTTCTGCCCGCATACGACGCGTGGGTCGCGGGTGTGCTTCAAGGCGCGGCCGGCGCGCAGGACGACGTGCTGATGACGATCATGGTCTGGCGCGTCGATGTCGGCGATTACCAGGGCGCGCTCGAGATCGGCGCGTACGCGCTGCGGCACGCTCTTCCGCTACCCGACCAGTACAAGCGCAGCACGCCGTGCCTGCTCGTCGAGGAATTCGCCGAGGCCGCGCTGCGCGCCCATCGCGCTGGCGATGCCATCCAGGTCGAACCACTCGTCGAGATCGAGCAGCTCACGGCAACCGCCGACATGCCCGACGAAGTACGCGCGAAGCTGCACAAGGCGATCGGCTACGGCCTCTCCGCTCCCGATCCTGCGCGTGCCCTCGACCACCTACGCCGCGCGTTGCAGCTCTTCGCGAACGTGGGTGTGAAGAAAGACATCGAGCGGCTCGAGCGCGAGCTGAAGAATTCCGCCACCGGGGGCCAGTCCGGCCCCGGTGGCTGACACCGAGCGTACCCCGCGCACCAGGCGGCACGGGGCCGTAGCCGGCACTGTCCGCGCGAAAGCCCCGTCCACCGCCTCTACCTATCAATCCGACGAACCCGACCATGTCCTTTGTCTCGACCCCGCCGCTGCCGCGTGCGCCGGCGGATGCGGAACCCGCAAAGCCGATCAAGAACGACCCGTTCTATCCGGATGTGTCGCTCGAGCACGCGCGCGACACGATGCGCCTCGACGGGTCGATCACCGACGCCCGTCTGCGGCACGAGCTGCTCGCCGCGATCGCCGAGGTAAACGACGAGCTGCGCAGCGCACGCGCGGCGTGGCGCGATTCCGGCATCACCTGCCTGGCCGACGCGCCAGCCGACCAGCTCGACGGCGAAAGCGTACGGCTGCAGCACTACCGGCGCGCGGTGTATTGCCTGGCGAAGGCGACGCTCATCGAGCGGTACCGCGACTACGACACGACAGGCGACGGCGCACGCCGCGCAGACGAGCTCGAGCCCCAGGGCGACGAGCTGCGCCGTGATGCCCGCTGGGCCATCAGCGACATCATCAGCCGCCCTCGCGTGACGGTGGAGCTGATCTGATGCACGTGCGGGCGCTCCAGGGGGAAACCATCGACGCCCTTTGCTGGCGCGTGCTCGGCCGCACGCGCGGCGTCGTCGAAGCGGTGCTCGACCTCAACCGGGACCTGGCGCAGTACGGCCCGATCCTGCCTCACGGGCTGCTCGTCGAGCTGCCCGACGAAGTACCGCAAGCGGCGCAATCCGGCGCCGAGCGGCTCCAGTTATGGGACTGAGAATGGCTGAACCTATTTCCACGTCGTCCGCGACGGTCGCGGCGCTCGGCGTCGCCACACTGTCGCTGTTTCCCGGCGTCGACGCCAACGTCGTCATGGGCGCGTTCGCCGGCTCGCTGCTGTTCGTGATGACGGCCGCCGATCCGTCGATCCCAAAGCGCATCGCGTTCTTCGTGATCTCGTTCGTCGCCGGGTGCCTCACGGCCGAGCTGTTCGCCGCCGCGCTCGACGCGGTGCTGCCGGCCCGCGTCGAGGTGCACGCCGGCATCGGCGCGCTGATCGCATCTGCGCTCGTCGTGAAACTGCTGCTGTGGTTGATCGCCCAGGCCGACGCGCCCGATCGGCTGCTGAACGTGTTCAAGGGGAGGGAAAAGTGATGCTCACGACCGTCTATGTGCTGCTGTGCGCGGCGCTCGCGCTGCGCCTCGTGACCTTCCGCCGTGGCACGAGCACGCACCGGCCGCTCGCGGCATGCCTGGCGTACACGATCGCGGTCGCCGCCGGTGCCGCGCCGATCCGCGCCACGTTTGGCATGCTGCCGCCGGCGAATCTCGCCGACACGGTGCTGGTCGGCGTCCTGTGCCTCGCCGTGTACGGCGTTCGCGGCAACATCGTCGAGCTGTTCCATCGTGGCAACCCGCGCGACTCCCTGATCGCGCGCGTGCTGCAATTCAAGGTGTGGGGGCGCCATGTATAAAACCCTGCGCCTCGGCGACCGCGGCGCCGATGTCAGCTACCTGCAGCGCCAGCTCATCGCAGCCGGCGCGCGCCTCGACACCGACGCAATCTACGGCAGCGCAACCCGTAACGCCGTGGTGGCGTTCCAGGCCACGCACGGGCTGGTCGCAGACGGCATCGCCGGCCCGAAGACCCGGTCGACGCTCTCGGCCGGCCGGCGCGATCCGCGCCACCTCACCGACGCCGACCTGCAGCGCGCGGCTGATCGGCTGCAGGTCGATATCGCGGCCGTGCGTGCCGTCAATGAGGTGGAATCGAAAGGCGCCGGGTTCCTGCCTGACGGCCGGCCCGTGATCCTGTACGAGCGGCACATCATGTATCGCCAGCTCGCGGCGGCCGGCCTGGACGCGGATGCGCTCGCGGCGAAGTATCCGGCCCTGGTCAACCCGAAGCGCGGCGGCTACGCCGGCGACGCGGCGGAATACGCGCGCCTGGCGAGCGCATCGCAAATTTCGGCCGCCTGCGCCCTCGAAGCGACGAGCTGGGGCGCGTTTCAAATCATGGGCTTCCACTGGAAGGCGCTCGGCTATCCGGACGTGTTCGCGTTCGTCGACGCGATGAAGGTCAGCGAGGCCGAGCAGCTCGAGGCATTCGTCCGCTTCGTCCTGGCCGACAAGGTAATGCTCGCCGCGCTGCGCGGTAAGAAGTGGGCAAAGTTCGCCGAGCTGTACAACGGCAAGGCTTACGCAGAGCACCTGTACGACGTGAAGCTCGAACGGGCCTTCGATCGCTACAGCCGGGCGGCCGCGTGACGACCGGCGCCCGTATCTTCGTCGCCGGCGCGATCGCGCTCGCCGTAGCTGCCGTCGTCATCGCGATCCAGCATGCGCGCCTGGTCGACGCCGGCCAGCGCGTCGACGATCTCGCGCGCGACGTGCGCGATCGGACGGCCGAGCGCGACGCGGCACGCCGCGACGTGAAGGTCGTCACGCAGTACGTCGACCGTGTCCAGGTCGTCCGCGAGAAGGGCGACACCATCATCAAGGAGGTTCCCGTCTATGTGGATCGCGAAGCGGATCGCGCCTGCGTTGTTCCTGTTGGGTTTGTGCGCGTGCACGACGGCGCCGCCGTCAACGTGCCGGTGGGCGATCCCGGAAGCGCTGATGCGGCCCCCTCGGGCATTGCACTCTCTGCCGTCGCCGAAACCGTCGCCGGCAACTACACCACCTGTCACGAAAACGCCGAGCAACTGATCGCGCTGCAGACCCGAGTACGCGACACGGAGGAATCGGCGCCATGAAGAAGCCCGATAGCCTGCGCGCGGCGCTCACTGCCGCCCTGCCCGAGTTCGCGCGCGCTCCCGACCGGCTGCACGTCTTCATCGAACACGGATCGATCGCCGTCACCGCTGCGAAGTCGCTGTCGTTCGAATACGCCTACACGCTCGACATCGTCGTGACGGACTACGCCGGCGATGCGGATCACCTGATGGTGCCGATCATCGCCTGGCTGAAGATCCACCAGCCCGAGCTGCTGCTCAACCGCGACCTCTGCCGCGACGGGTTCAAGTTCCAGGCCGAGCTGCTCGACAACGGCAAATCGGACGTCGAGATCCTGCTGAAGCTAACCGAGCGTGTCGGCGTGGTGGAGCGGCCAGACGGCTACGAGATTCGCCACTTCGGCGAGCCGCCGATCGCGGGGACCTGATGGCCGATCGACTGTCCCGCGCCGAAGACTGGGCGTCCGGCCTGCTCGGCCAGCTCACGGCCGCGCAGCGCGTGGTGCTGGCGAAAGGGCTGGCCGCCGAGCTGCGCCGACGCCATTCACGGCGCATCGCCGAAGCCCGCAACCCGGACGGCAGCCGGTACGCGCCGCGCAAGCCGCAGGCTCGGCGCAAGAAGGGCCGCATCCGGCGCGCGATGTTCGCGAAGCTGCGCACCGCGCGCTTCCTCAAAACCGCCGCGACCGCAGACGCGTCGGTGCTGCATTTCACGCGCCAGGTCGAACGCATCGCGCGCGTGCACCATGAAGGTCTGCGCGATCGCGTCGAGCGCAACGGCCCGGTCGTCCAGTATCCGGTGCGCGAGCTGCTTGGCCTGGCCGATGCCGACATCGATCGTATTGCCGACCACGTACTCGATTTCCTGTCGCGGTAGTGCGACGTGCTTTCGGCACTCACTATCGGCCACAAACTGCCCTTCAACGCCGCAGACTAGAATACGGACGGTTTCCGATGGAACACACGGGCGCCAGATAGTAGAAACGCAGCCGTATAATCAACTCACTACAACGCCTCGGGGATAGGTATGGCTATATTTGGCTACGACGATTCAACTGCATTCGGCCTGAAGCTGAACAGCGTGGTTTCCCCTGCTCAGCCAATACAATCTATAGAGCATCTGTTCGGGCGTTCGAACGAACTGGAGCGCATCCGGCAGGCACTTTTTGCCCCTGGTCGACACTCGTTCATTTACGGTGATCGAGGCGTTGGAAAGTCCTCTCTAGCAGCCACCGCCGCGAACCTGTATCAAAGCGCCGACGCTGCGTTTATCGACGTCTCAGGGGGACCGGACGCGACGCTACGGAGCATCGTCAGCAATATTGCTATCCAAGCTACGAAAACTAGCCGGCTTACAAAGAAAAAGACGACGACATCACTTGGAGCGGAGTGGCGATTCTTCAAAGTTGGCAAGACGGTCGAGACAAGCTCCGTCGACTTGCGATCTGAAATAGTGACGTTGGCAGATGCAGTTGAGTTGCTGCGGGAGGTAGCTGCCATCCACTCTGATCTTCCAGTGGTAGTACTCGATGAATTCGATCGTATCCAGTCGCCGGAAGAGCGAGCTTTGTTCGGCGATCTTCTGAAGCAACTTGGCGATAAGAAGGTTGCACTTAAGTTTATTTTCACCGGTGTTGGCGATTCGATTGAGGAGTTGCTCGGCGCACATCCGTCAGCCATTCGGCAACTGGACACGCTAGAACTTCCGAAACTGAGCTGGGACGCGAGATGGGACATTCCGCGAAAGGTTGCTGAAACATTCGGCCTAACGCTCGACCGTGAAATCTATATTCGAATCGCCGCCGTAAGCGATGGCTACCCATACTACGCTCATCTGATAACCGAGAAGATGATGTGGGACGTATTCAACGACTCACAGGTAATACATGCGATCGAGCAGCGACACTATCTCGGCGGGTTACATAGTGCGATTGCCGGCATTTCTGCAGAGCTGCAGCGTCCATACATGATGGCGCTCAACCAAAGAAGCGGGGATTATGAAGAAATCCTTTGGTCAACGGCTGATTCTGAATACCTTGATCGATATCTTGCCCAGATGTTCTCCTCGTACGAGCACATAATGCGGCAACGACCACAGGAAGAAGCCATTGACTACAAAAAATACGCGGCTCGTATTCGCAAGTTGAAAAGCCCGTCGTGCGGGGAAATTCTTGTTTCGCATCCGACGAAGCCCGGCCTGTACACCTACCGGGAAAAGATGCTCAGAGGTTATGTCCGTATGCAGGCCGAAGCGCATGGGATCGAACTGGCTGGCGAAAAGATCCCCCAATCGGAGAAGCCAACGATGCACGTTAGATCGAGCGCCGGACGCGGCTACTACGGCCCCTCCGTCCCTGCCGGCATTCACCTTGGAAGGCAACGACGTAAAGAGTCTGGCGACTAGCTTTATTTCGGTTAAGACATCGACAGTCAATTAGCTGCGTGCTTGATGCTCAAATGCCCGCCGCCTTTCGTTCGGACTTTCAACGATAGGCGGCGGCATCCAAGACCCGCCACTCAATCTCCCGCACGATAACGCGATCCACGACCGGGATTGCGTTGTTACTCGCCTCTGCACAACCCATTTCGAGTGACCCTCTCCCGCGCGCGCGGCATCCTTGCCGCATGGATGATTTTGCTGACCTGAACCGCCGCATCGAGAGCCTGCTTCGCGAAGCCGCCGTGATCGAAGTCGACCACGACGCGCGCCGCGTACGTGTGGAATCCGGCGGCCTGCAAACCGACTGGATTCGCTGGCTCGCGCAACGCACCGGGGACAGCATCGTTTGGGACCCACCGTCGATCGGCGAGCCGGGTCTGCTCCTCTGCCCGTCCGGCGAACCGACCACGGGCCTCTTTCTCCCCGGCGTGTATTGCGACGATCACGACGCGCCCAGCTCGAGCCCGACGCAACACGTGCGCGTGTACCGCGACGGCGCACGTGTCGACTACGACTTCGGCGCGCACGCGCTCACCGCCAGGCTTCCGGCCGGCGCCACCGTGCACGTCGTCGCGCCCGGCAGCGTCACGGTCGAAACGAATACCGCGACCGTCAAGGCACAATCCGTCACGCTCGACGCCGACGACACGACCGTTACGGGCTCGCTGCTCGTGAAGGGACCGCTCACGTTCGAATCGGGCGCGACCGGCAAGGGCGGGGGCGGCGCCGGCGGTGGCGGCCCTGTGATCGAGATTCAGGGCAGCGCGCACTTCACGGGCACCGTGACTGCTGACGTCGACGTGAAGTCGCGGGACGTCAGCCTGGTAGAGCATCCGCACCAGGCCCAGGGCGAATTCGCCAAGACTTCGACACCGATCCCAGGTGGCGCATGATCGGTATGGACGCACGCATCGGCCGCGCGATCGCCGGCCAGGCCCACATCGAGCAATCCGTCGCTGACATTCTGTTCACGCCGCTCGGCACGCGCGTGGAACGCCGTGAATACGGCTCGCTGCTGCCCGAGCTGATCGACGGCCCGGTCAATCCCCTGATGCGTATGCGCGTCATGGCGGCGTCCGTGATGGCGCTGGCCCGATGGGAGCCGCGCATCCAGGTCAACCAGATGGATTTCGGCAGCACCGGCATCGACGGCGGCGCCGTGCTCGAGCTGCAAGGCGAGCGCACGGACGGCCCGCGCGCGGGCACCGCGTTCTCCATGCGCCTGCCGGCGACGAACGGGCGAGGTGCTGCATGAGAACGACGCCGATAGACCTGTCGCAACTCCCGGCACCGGACATCGTCGACGAACTCGACTACGAAACGATCCTGGCCGAGAAGAAAGCCCGATTGGTCTCCCTGTACCCGAAGGAACAGCAGGACGAGATCGCGGCCACGCTCGAGCTCGAATCGGAGCCGATGGTGAAGCTGCTGCAGGAAGGCGCGTACGAAAAAATGCTGCTGCTCGCGCTCATGAACGAGAAGGCACGCGGCATCCTGCTCGCGTACGCGAAGCGCACCACGCTCGAGCACATCGGCGCCCTGTTCGACGTCGACCGTCTGCTGATCTCGCCGGGTGATCCCGATCAGGGAATCGATCCTGTCTACGAGGACGACGACAGCCTGCGCGAGCGCATCCAGCTCGCGCCGCGCGGCTTCTCGGTCGCAGGCCCTGACGACGCATACGTGTTCCATGCGCGCGCCGCTGACGGACGCGTAAAAGCGGCGACCGCCTACAGCCCGTCGCCGTGCGTGATGATCGTCACGATCCTGTCGCGTGAAGGCGACGGCACGGCGAGCCAGGAGCTGATCAACATCGTCGACAAGGCGCTCGAGAAGAAGCGGCCGCAGGCAGACGAGGTCATCGTGCAAAGCGCGAAGATCGTCCCGTACGCGATCCGCGCAACGCTGCGATTCTTCAACGGCCCGGATCGAGCGGTTGCACTTGCCGAAGCGCGGAAGAAGACGCAGCAATTCACTGACTCAATGCATCGGCCGGGTTCCGAGGTCACGTTGGACGGTCTGTACGCGTCGATGCGCGTCGCCGGCGTCCAAAAGGTGCTGCTCGACACGCCGGCCGAAGGCGTGCCGATCGCGATCGACCAGGCGCCGTACTGCACGGGGATAGAGCTGACGGACGGTGGGGTGGCCGATGAATAAGCCGGCCGTCTCCCTGCTGCCGCCGAACGCGACCGTGCTCGAGCGGCGCCTGGCCGAAGCCAACGCGGACGTGCTCGACATCCCGGTCGAAATCGACACGCTGATGGACCCCGATCGAATCCCGCTGCGCTTCCTGCCCTGGCTCGCCTGGCACATGGGCGTCGATACCTGGCGCGATGAATGGCCCGAACAGGTGAAGCGCGCGCGTGTGAAATCCGCGATCCGGATCGCTCGCAAAAAGGGCACGGCCGAGGCCGTGCGCGACGTGTGCGCGTCGTTCGGTGCGAACGTCGTGATGCGTGAGTGGTTCGAGAAAACGCCGCGCGGCGTGCCGGGCACGTTCGAGATCGTGATGACGGTCGGTACGCGTGACGGCGTGCCGGCCACCGCGCAGTACGTCAACGACATCCGCGCCGAGGTCGATCGCGCGAAGCGAGGCACCGCCCACTACACCTTCACGCAAGGCTTCGGCATGCATGGCCCGATCGGCGTCGCATGTGGCGTGCGCGCAGCCGTCTATCGCCGCCTCTCTCTCACGGACTAACGAACATGGCTGGAAACCTCATCTACATCACGGACGCCGGCCGCGCCGCACTGGTGGCACCCGGCAACACAGGGACCAACGCGCACCAGGTCACGCAGATTGGCCTCGCCACGGCGGCCTTCGTGTTCAAACCGGATATGACCGCGCTGCCGAGCGAGTTGAAGCGAATCACGACGTTCGGCGGCGATACCGTCGCCAACGACACAATCCACATCGTGATCCAGGACGACAGCGCGGACCAGTACAAGCTGTACGGGTTCGGGCTGTACCTGGACAACGGCGTGTTGTTCGGCGTCTACGTGCAGAACGATCTGATCCTGGAAAAAGCAGCGGCCTCGATGCTGTTGCTGGCCGCCGATACCGTGTTCACCTCGATCGACGTGACGAAGCTCGTTTTCGGGCCGACGACGTTCCTAAATCCGCCCGCGACGACCGAGCGCAAGGGCGTCGTCGAACTGGCGACGCAGACCGAGGTCGACGACGGTGCGGACAACACGCGCGCCGTGACGCCGAAGACTGTAGCGAGCCGATATGCCGCGCTCACGGGCGCGCGCTTCACCGGCGATATTGGCGCTCCAAACTACATCATCACCGGCCGGGGTGCCGTCAACCGATGGCGGATCGGCAAATCCGATACTGACGATTTCGCGCTCAACGCTTTCGACGACGACGGTGCAACGCAGCGGCGCGTCGTGGAAATCGCGCGCGCCTCCCAGGTCGTCAACTTCGCGAAGCGCCCGATGTGGGCCGGTGCGACGCCGTGGGACAGTGCGAACGTCACGCCACTTGACAAGAACACCGGCGGCCAGGTCAATGGAAACCTCACCCTGTATGGCGCAGGCGACTACGGGTCGCAGCTCGTCTTCAACTCGAACGGTTACACGCCGCGGATTCAGGTGCAGGCGTCGGCGGCGAAGTGGATGGTCACGAACGGCGCGAATACGGCCGCGAACCTGGCAGTCAACGATGCCGGCACGGTCACGGCACGCGGCGAACTGCAGGCCGGTGGCGGTACGTCGGTGCTCGCGGCCGACGGAAACCTGTATGGGAGCCAATGGGGCGGATGGCTGTCGAATTTCCTGCCAAACAACTACGTCAACCGAGCTGGCGCGTCGATGTGGGGCCGTCTGACGCTTGCGAGGGACGGATGGGATGCGGACCTTGGCTTACGTGCGGCCGATGGCGCATCGACGTATCTGCGCGCGCGGCGCGCTGGCGGCCTGGAACTCATCAACAACGCGTACAACGCCGTCACATGGTCGGTAGACGACTGGGGCACGATGTATATGCGCGGCCAAACTATTCTCCAAACGGACGGGAACCTGTGGTGCGCATATCGCGGCGCGTGGATGAGTTCCATCCTCGACGATCTGTACAACCGCGACAACACGAAGGCCAACGTCGGCGCACGCGTGCAGTGGGATTCCGGCGTGAACAATTTCGGCACGATCGATCGGCTCAACGGTGCACTACCCGCGCCGTGGGTCGTCTGCGGCCTGAGCGGTCCGGGCAACGGCACGGCCAACGCAATCACTGTCTACGGCGTAGTTTTGAGGAACCAATGACGAACACCAACACCATGCTCCACGTCGAGCAAGCGGCGTTCATTCTGGCGAGGAAATTTCCGAAGCTCGAGCGCTGCGTAGATTACTGGGTCTCGCACCCAGTTGACGAGAAAACACTGAAGCAAACGAAATCGGCATGGGTGCCGATCTGGTATCCGCGCAACATTCCGCAGCCGACGCCGGTAGACCTGTTGAACTGGTGGCCGGAATTCGCAGCGGAATACGAACTGATGATCGGCGCGCCAGAGCGCGTGCGCACCGAGCGCGACGCGCTGCTCGCCGAAGCCGATCGCTTGGTCGAACGTGCGGCGGACGCCGGCGACGCCGATCGCGAAGCCGCCCTTCGGCGCTATCGCGCTGCGCTGCGCGACGTGCCGCAGCAGGCCGGCTTTCCGCTCGACGTCGTCTGGCCGCAGTTGCCCGCGTAGTCGCGCGGACCCGCGTCGCCACAAACCGCAGTCCCGTTTCATTTTTCCAGGAATCGAATATGGCAATCAAGAAAGCACTCGTTCTCGAATCGACAGGCGCGCAGGCGTCCTATCACGTGGTCAGCAACGTCGCGATCGACGCGGCGTCGAAGTTCACGAGCGGGACGATCCAGAGCTACGTATCGGAAGCGACGTTCAAGGCGGGGAAACTGCCGCTGCAGGGCGGCGTCACGATTTTCGTGTCGGGCATGCCGGAAGCCGACGAGGGGGCGTTCGCGTATATCCAGCGGCGACTGGTGGAACCGAAGCCCGAAGGTAGCGCGCCAAATGCGGACGGGTCGATGATGTACGGCTCGACCGACCGCTACATGCTCGCCGGCGGCGAATACGTCGCGTAACGCGACATAGGAAGGAAAGGACGCGGCGACGTGCGCGATGCAGCAACATCGTGCACGCCCCGCACCAGCAGAGCACGCCTGCAGGATTGGCCAGGGCCGCGACACCTCTCGAGAGGCGCCGGCATCCTAGCACAGGCAGGAATCACACCATGCAGGACATCCGATGCGGAAGCTGTAACCGCAAACTCGGTGCCGGCGAATACGTCCGGCTCACCATCAAATGCCCGCGTTGCGGCGCAATGAATATCCTGAGGGCCACGAGCCCCTTACCCGCAGGCCACCGAGCCTCCGATACAAGGGATTCGCTCCATGCAACACACTCTCTCCGCTGATCTGATCAACCGCGTGCACCGGGCAGACGCACTGAGCGTCATGCGCGCGCTGCCCGATGGCTGCGTCGACCTGGTCTTCACCGATCCGCCCTACTCGTCCGGCGGCACGACGAGCGCTTCGCGCAGCCAGTCGCCGTCGAGCAAGTACATCGGCGGCGACGTGAAGACGGTCTATCCCGAATTCCAGCACGACAGCAAAGACCAGCGATCGTGGACGTTCTGGTGCATGACCTGGCTTGCGGAAGCCTATCGCGTCTGCCGCAACGAAGCGCACCTGGCCTGCTTCGTCGACTGGCGCCAGTTGCCGAGCCTCACTGATGCGATCCAGGCCGCCGGCTTCACCTGGCGCGGCGTCGCCGTATGGGACAAGACCAGCGGCCGCACGCGGCCGCGCATGGGTGGCTTCGCGCAGCAGACCGAATTCCTGGTCTGGGCGACCAAGGGCGCCGTGCGCCGCACCGACGTGTATCTGCCTGGCGTGTTCTCCGAGCGCCTCGCGCATCCGAAGCGCCATATGACCGAGAAGCCCGCGCAGCTCGCGCGCGACGTCGTGCGCCTGGCGCCGGCCGGCGGCGTCGTTCTGGACCCGTTCGCAGGGTCGGGCACGTTCCTCGCCGCAGCGAAGGAGGCCGGCTTGAACTGGATCGGTTGCGAGCTCGAGCCGAGCTATCACCAGGTCGCGACCGCGCGCCTGGCCGAGCTGGACGTCCCGCCCGTCGCCGCGTAGCGACACCCTGCAGCGGCTTCGGTTGTGCCCTGCCGCTGCACAACCTCCCGCGCGTGATCTCCGCGCGCGCGGAAGGCAATCTTTCGGAAGGCTCACTTCCGGGAGAAAAGCTTGCCTTCTGATTACCACCACGGCGTACGCGTCATTGAAATCAATGACGGTACGCGCCCCATCCGCACGGTCAGCACGGCCGTGATCGGCATGGTCTGTACCGGCGATGACGCCGATGCCACCACCTTTCCCGAGAACCGTCCCTTCCTCATCACGGACGTGCGCTCCGCAATCGGCCGCGCCGGCACGAAGGGCACGCTCGCGCGTTCGCTCGACGCGATCGCTGCGCAGACCTCGCCGCTGATCGTCGGCGTGCGCGTGCCGACCGGCAAGGACGCGGACGAAACGACCAGCAACGTGATCGGCACGACGACCGCGGACGGCCAGTACACCGGCATGAAGGCGCTGCTCGCTGCGAACACCCGGCTCGGCGTCAAACCGCGCGTGCTCGGTTGCCCAGGTCTGGACACCCTGCCTGTCGCGACCGAGCTGGCGACGGTCGCTCAAAGGCTGCGCGGCTTTGCATACGTCAACGCGTTCGGCGCGAAGACGAAAGAAGAGGCCGTCGCCTACCGCGCGAATTTCGGTCAGCGCGAGCTGATGACGATCTGGCCGGACTTCGTGAACTGGAACATCACGACCAACGCCGAGGACATCACCTGGGCCACGGCGCGCGCGCTCGGCATGCGCGCGAAGATCGACGAAGAAACCGGCTGGCACAAGACGATCTCCAACGTCGTCGTGAACGGTGTCACAGGTATCAGCCGCGACGTGTTCTGGGACCTGCAGGACCCGAACACCGACGCCGGCTACCTGAACAGCCACGACGTCACCACGCTCGTGAACGCGAATGGTTACCGTCTGTGGGGATCGCGGACCTGTTCCGAGGACAAGCTGTGGGCGTTCGAGAACTACGTGCGCAGCGCACAGGTGATCGCCGACACGATGGCCGAGGCGCACCTGTGGGCGGTCGACCAGCCGATGAGCCGCACGCTGATGCACGACATCGTCGACGGCGTAAACGCGAAGTTCCGCGCGTGGAAAACGGCCGGCTACTTGATCGACGGCCAGTGCTGGTTCGATCCGGCGGCCAACGAGAAGGATTCTCTCAAAGCCGGCCATGGCTTCATCGACTACGACTTCTGCCCGGTTCCGCCACTCGAAGACCTGACGTTCCGGCAGCGCATCACGGATCGCTACCTGGTCAAGTTCGCGGAAAGCATCGCTGTCTGACGACCCGCCACTCACCATAGGAAAACACAATGGCTCTGCCATCCAAACTGAAGAATTTCAACGTGTTCGAGGACGGCGTTTCGTTCGTCGGCGAGGTGCCCGAGATCCAGTTGCCGAAGCTCACGCGCAAGATGGAGGCGTATCGCGGCGGCGGCATGAATGCCGAGGTCGACATCGACCTCGGCATGGAGAAGCTCGAGCTGGGCCTCACGATGGGCGGCTTCATGAAGGAGATGTTCAAGACGTGGGGCACGTCGAAGATCGACGGTGTCTCCGTACGCTTCGCCGGTTCCTATCAACGTGACGACACCGAAGAAACCGATGCGGTCGAGGTGTACGTGCGCGGTCGCTACAAGGAAATCGACCCCGGCAAGGCCAAGGCCGGCGACAACGCCGACCAGACCGGAACGATGTCGCTGTCGTATTACCGCCTCGTCGTCAACGGCGAAAACCTGATCGAGATCGACATCCCGAACTTCGTCGAGATCGTCGGCGGCGTCGATCGCCTCGCCCAGCAGCGCCGCGCACTCGGCCTGTAACCCCTATCCACTTCACCTTCTAAGGATTGACCATGTCCCTGAAACGAACCGACGCGCTGCGTCTCGACACCCCGATCGTGCGCGGCGAGCAGAAAATCGAAGCCGTCACACTGGCCATGTCGGGCAGCGGCGCGCTGCGCGGCGTCACGCTCACCGACGTTCTGCAGCTCGACGTGATCGCACTGTCGAAGGTGCTGCCGCGCGTCAGCAGCCCGACGCTGACCGACCAGGACGTGCTGCGCATGGACCCGGCCGACCTGGTCAAGCTCGGCACGGAGCTTGCCGGTTTTTTGGT
Organism: Burkholderia latens; assembly: GCF_001718795.1. NCBI lineage: Bacteria > Pseudomonadati > Pseudomonadota > Betaproteobacteria > Burkholderiales > Burkholderiaceae > Burkholderia > Burkholderia latens. The sequence goes on from NZ_CP013435.1 coordinate 375,932, forward strand.
ACCGAACTCCGTGAAGCAGGACGCCTCCCTCGATCCGTCGACGACGTGATGGCCGACATCGCCCTCGTTTTCCACTGGACGCCTGACGTGATGAACGCCATGTCGCTGGATGAACTGATGACCTGGCGCGAGCACGCGCGCGTCCGCTACGAACGGGGCGATGAATGAGTGATCGTTCCCTGCGCCTTGAGGTCGTCCTCAAGGCGCTCGACCAGGCGAGCCGGCCGATCCGCGAGATCGCCACCAAGAACCGTACGCTCGTGAAGGAGTTGCGGGACTCCCGCGCGCGCCTCAAGGAATTCAACGATACGCAGCGGCGCATCGGCGAGTTCCGCGAGATGCGCACCGGGCTCGCCAACACCGCGACGAAGCTCGCCGACGCGCAGAAGAGGGTCAAGGAACTCGCGACGTCGTTGCGTGCGTACGGGCCGCCGTCTCAACAGATGGTTGCTGAGCTGGCGAAGGCGCGGCAAGCCTCGTCGAAGCTCGGCGCCGCGTTCAAGAAGCAATCCGCCAGCGTCGACGAGCTGCGCACGCGGCTGAACCGCGCCGGCGTCGACACGGGCAAGCTCTCCCAGCACGAGCGCACGCTGCGCACCGACATCGCCGCAACAACCGGCGCGATCGACGCCCAATCGCGCCGGCTCGACGCGCTGAACACGCGTCAGAAGCGCATCGCGGACGCGCGCGCAAAAATGGGCGCCATGCGCGGTGCAGCGGCAGAAATGGCGGTCGGCGGATATGCCGCGCGTGCGACCGGCTCGCACATCCTCAACGATCTGCGCGAACCGCTCGCCGAGGCGAAGAAGGTGCAGAACGAGCGCGGCCGCATTCAGGCGCTCGGCCTGGGCGACCACTCGACGCAGGACGCTGAGCGCTACGTGCGCTCGATGAAATCGATCGGCGTGTCGACGTCCGAGAACATGACGCTGATGCGTGACGCGATGTCCATTTTCGCGGACGAGCATCATGCACAGATGGTCATGCCGACGCTCGCGAAGATGAAGTTCGCGAACGAGGCGATGTTCGGTGCCGGTCAGGGGCATGAGAACGAAGAAAAGTTCATGAACATGCTGAAAGTGATCGAGCTGCGCGGCGGCACGAAAAGCGAAACGAAGTTCAAGAGCGAAGCGAACATGGTCCAGCAGGTGCTGTCCGCGACGGGCGGCCGCGTCGGCGGCGACGAGTGGCGCAACTTTATCCAGACCGGCAAGGTCGCCGCGAAGCAGATGCGCCAGGACGCGTTCTATTACCAGATGGAGCCGCTGATTCAGGAAATGGGCGGGCATGCCGCCGGCACTGGCGTGCAGGCCGCGTACAGCAACCTGATGCAGGGCAAAACGACCGTGCGTGCCGCGAAGCGCCTGGTCGAGCTGGGGCTCGTCAACAAGAAGGACGTCGAGTACAACACGATCGGCAATGTGAAGCGCATCAAGCCCGGCGCGTTGATTCAGGGCGATCTCTTCAACGCGTCGCCGTTCGAGTGGATGGAGAAGGTGCTGCTGCCGAAGCTGAAGGCCAAGGGCATCACGTCGGACGCGAAGATCCTGGAGGAATTCTCCACGATCATGACGAACGGCAACGGCGCGAACCTGTTCGCGACGATGTTCATGCAGCGCGAGCAGATCCACAAGAACGAAAAGCTGAACGGTGGCGCGTACGGCATTGATAAGCTGCACGAGCTGGGCCAGAAGCAAACCGAAGGGAAGGAGCTGATCGCGCTCGAGAAGGTGCGCAATCTGCGCACCGCCATCGGGGAGCAGGTGCTGCCCGTGTACAACCGAGCGCTCGAGTTGACCACGAGCGTGCTCGAGCGGCTGCTCGGCTTCGCGAAGCAATACCCGAATTTCACGCGTGCGGTCGCGATCGGCGCGGCCGGCCTCGGTGTGCTGCTCGCCGTGCTCGGCACGTTGACGATCGCGCTCGCGGGCGTTCTTGGTCCGCTCGCGATCGTGCGCTTCAGCATGTCGGTTCTCGGCATCCAGGGCGGCCTCCTCGTGCGTGCGCTCGCAGCCGTCGCACAAACCCTGCTGTTGGTTGGTCGCGTCGCGTTGTTGAATCCGGTCGGCCTTGTGATCGCTGCGATTGCGATGGCCGCCTTCCTCATCGTCAAGTATTGGGAGCCGATCAAGGCGTTTTTCGCGGGTTTCTGGCAAGGGCTCACCGAGGGCCTGAAGCCGCTCGCCCCGCTCGTGAGCCGAGCGTTCGCGATTCTCGGCACCGCGTTCGAGCCGCTCAAACCCCTGTTCGATTGGCTGACGGGTGCGCTGAAGGGGGTGTGGGACTGGCTGACACGGCTGCTCGCTCCCGTCGACGCCAGCAAGAAGAGCCTCGACGCCGCAGCCGGCGCCGGCCGAGCCTTCGGTACGTGGCTGACCGACATCATTGTCGGCCTGGCTCAGGCATCCGCGCGCTTCGCCGAGTTCGGCTCGAATCTCATGTCCGGGCTCGTCAACGGGATCACGAACGGTCTCGGCGCCGTGAAGACCGCGATCCAGTCCGCCGGCGACAGTGTGGTCGGCTGGTTCAAGGAACGGCTCGGTATCCATTCGCCGAGCCGCGTGTTCGCCACGCTCGGCGGCTTCACGATGGCCGGTCTCGACCAAGGTCTGCGCGAGGGTCAGGACGGCCCGCTGTCGACCGTGCTTGAAGTCGGCAAGCGGATCGTCGCCGCCGGCGCCGGCATCGGCATCACCGGCGCGGCGATCGCCGGCGGCGCACCGCTCACCGTCGACAACCGGCCGCCGCTTACGGTCGCGTCAGCCGCCGCACGCGCGCCGGTCGCGCCGGCGCCGATCACGATCAACTTGTACGCGGCGCCAGGAATGGATGTGCAGGCGCTCGCGCAAGAGGTTCGCCAGGTGTTGCGCCAAGAACAGGCCGCGCAGGCTGCACGCGAGCGCTCGCGTCTGCGTGATCGGGATTGAAGGAGAGGTTCTCATGATGATGGCGCTCGGGTTGTTCGTGTTCAGCCTGTCGACCCTGCCCTACCAGGAGCTGAAGCGTCGGCGCGGCTGGCGCTTCGCCAGCAACAACCGCGTCGGCAGAAAACCCGCGCGGCAGTACGTCGGCGAGGACGACGAAACCATCAGCCTGTCAGGCGTGCTGCTGCCCGAGCTGACGGGCGGCGATATGTCACTCGCCGTCATCGAAGCGATGGCGGGCCAGCACACCGCTTGGCCGCTGATCGAAGGCACCGGCCACATTTACGGCATGTTCACGATCGACAACATCGATACGACGCGCACGCTATTTTTCGACGACGGCACTGCGCGCCGCATCGAGTTTTCCATTGCACTGACGCGCAATGATGATCTCGACATGCTCGGCATCGTGACCGACGCCATCAAGGGGGCGATCTCGTTATGAACCTGTCGGACATCCCTGGTGCCGACCTGGTACAGCAGGTCGTGATCGCCGACGACCGCGTGCCGCGTGCGATCTACTCGATCACGCTCAACGGGAAGAACATCACGAAGAAGTTCGACGGTCGGCTGATCTCCCTGACGCTGCAGGACAACCGCGGCTTCGAAGCAGACCAGCTCGATATCAGCCTCGACGATTCTGACGGCGCCCTCGAGATTCCGAGCCGCGGCGTCACGCTGAAGCTGGCGATTGGCTGGGCCGGTGCGGCGAACGGCCTGGTCGACAAGGGCGAATTCATGGTCGACGAGGTTCGGCACACCGGCACGCCGGACATGTTGACGATCCGCGCGCGTAGCGTCGATCTGCGCGCGGGCCTGTCGATCAAGAAGGAGCGCTCCTGGCATCGGCAGACGGTCGGCGCGATCGTGCGCGCAATCGCCAGTCAGAACAAGGTCGAGGCGCGCATCAGCAAGGCGCTCGACGGGCAGCTCGTCGACCACATCGACCAGACGGCCGAGTCGGACGCCAATCTGCTGTCGCGCCTGGCGAAGATGTTCGATGCGATCGCCACCGTGAAGAATGGGCTGCTGCTCTTCATTAAGGCCGGCGAGGCGACCACAGCGAGCGGCAAGCCATTGCCAGCCGTCGCGATCACGCGCGATGTCGGCGACCGCCACGAGTTCGGCGTCGCGGATCGGGACACGTACTCGGGCGTGCAGGCGTTCTACCTGAACACGCGCACCGCGAAGAAGCAGTCGACCACCGTGAAGCGGCGCCGGCGTCGCACGACCACAAAGAAAAAGCCGATCGACAAGAGCGGCGACGTGTTGTTCGGCACGGCCGAGAACGTGAAGACGTTGCGGCACACGTACGCGAACAAGGCGAACGCGACGCGCGCGGCGAAAGCGGAATGGGAGAAGTTGCAGCGCGGCGTTGCAGAGTTCAGCATTGTGCTGGCGCTCGGCCGCCCCGAGCTGATGACCGAATTACCTGTAACCGTGCGCGGTTACAAACGTGTCATCGATGATTGCAACTGGATCATCGCACGCGTTACACATACGATCGACGGTAACGGCGGATTTACATCGGACCTCGATCTCGAGGTCAAGGCGAGCGAGGTGCCAGAGATCGAATCCGAAGAGAGCGAGTAGCACCCTCGACGCATGGGCCGTTTGCCCGTCACATCAAAAAAGCCCGCGATCGCGGGCTTCAGCTCACTCGTGCATCGACTGTTACGCAGGCGTGCAATCGCGCAACATCGGGCTACCGATCAGGCGGCCGTCACCTTCGCAAGTCCACGTCACCTTCTTGCCTTTCTCAAGCGACGCCGCAAGTGCCTCGTGCTCTTTGCTCAGGTACGCGTTGACGGGCATGAATTCGTTACTGGACCGCAGCTTCACCACGATATTGTCGAACGCATCCTTATCGATGCTCTGAATCGTTCCGCTCACCGACAGGGCCTTGCCCTTGTATTTTTGGTCCGCGGCAACTTCGTTTTTCTCGTATGCAGTGAAAAGCGCTCCGGCGGTCACACTGACTTTCTCAACCGGCTTGGATGCCTCGCTTACCGAGTTCGAGGCAGTCGAAGTTCCGGTTGGTGCGTTCGACGCTGTCGACGTTCCCGTGGTCGGCTTCTCGCCAAAAATGGCTCCCACGATCCCGATAGCAAAAACGACACCGACGACGATGCCAAGCACTTTGAGCAGTTTCTTCATAGGTCCCTCGGATAGGTAGCGCGTTGCGCCTGTTGGAAATTGGTATAGGAGGTCATCGGCGGGCCGCATCGGCTTTCTGCCATGCTGCCCCTCCCTCGACGGCGACGCACTGCCGGCGAACACCGGCCTGCATGACAACGCTGCCTGGTGAATAGCGATCGCCGCCGTACTCGCAATGCGCAGGCTCTGCGGCCTGGGCTTGCGAGGACGTATTAGGTTGGTGCGCCCCGACGTACTGCACGGCCGCAATGACCGCAGCTGCAGTTGCCACGATCGACACTGCAGGCCAAACCCATCGGTGCTGTTGTTGAGTTGGTACCGGTGCCGGCCGTGGTGCGGGTGATGGCGCTGGCGCGGAAGTCGGAGCCTGCGCCGCCACATCCACCCGCGACGGTTCGGGCGCTCGAGCCGACGCAGTGACAGCCGGCGGCACCGGATGCTCTTGACGCGACTCGCTCGGCACGACTGATTGCGACGAGGCGGCCGTCGCCGCTTTTTCTTCCCGGTGTCCAGGCGCAGCAGGTGCCTGACCTAGCGTGCCGTTCCGTATCCAGCCGTCGAGGTACTTGATTGCCCGCTCGTACACATTGCGCGGCATCTCATCCATTCGCTCGAAGTCGAACACCGTCATGAGCCGGCGGTACACCATCAACTTATCGGTGCCTGTCTTCTCTTCGATCTCGAATGCTTTTCGCGCGATCGCATTGCGCTGCTTGTCGCTGATGAATTTCGGCACGAGCGGTTTCGATTCACTGCCGTGGAAGTGCACATTGACGTTCGTTTGCGCACTGTTGCTCTTCACATCCCCGCCGGCGACTTGCCCGACATCACCACTGAACTTCTGATTCATTGACTTCTTTTTCTCCTACGGCTGGCCCCGCCGTTTAGTGCTCTTTCGCTGTTGTCAGCTTTCCCGTCTCTTCTTCCGTCCTGCACTGCCCATGTTGATGGAGAAGGGTGCCGTCACGTCGCCCGTGACATGCTGACCGACATTTGCGCCCTCGAAATTTTGCTGAACGGTCGTGGTTTTCGTGGCCTTCGGCGCGGCTGGTGCCTGCGTCATTCCGCCGATCATGCCAAGCACGCCGGCGCGCCCCTGCGCGTCGAGCGACCGGTACCCCGCCAGCAAAACATGTTCGTCCGCCGATAGCTCCAACGTGCTGTGTTGCCCTGTCAGGACATAGAGCACGTCGACCCCAGCTTGGGCTACGGCAGACAAATACCCCCAATCAGGCGAACGATCGCCGCTCTCGTAGCGGCTTTGGGCGACGTTGGTCGTCCCTGCTCGGTCGGCAAGCTCGGCCTGTTTAAGGCCGAGCCGCTTCCGTTCCGCTTTTAAACGCTCACCAAAAATTTCCATACGGGCAAGTTTTCCGTTGCAATTTGCCAAATCGGCAATTACACTTAGCTTGTGCAAGGTTAACGAAGGGAAAGTATACCGCCATGCTTCGCAAGAAAGCTCCCATCACACGCTCTCCGCGCGGCGTCCTATCCAGCAAGCCCGTCTACATGCGGCTTATGCCGGATGAACGCCGCGCGCTAGAAGAACTGTCCACGTTTCTGAACCGGTCGACGTCAAGCGTCGCCCGTCTCATCTACCTCGAGGGCGTTGAACGGTACCGCGCCAAAGTTACCGGCTCCACGGCTCAACCGCACTCAACCTCTTTTGCCAGGCGTTGAGTCATGCAACCACCCGCCCTAATCGAACCCGCGTTGCGCCATGCGTTGCATGGTCCTAAACGTCACGAAGTACAAACAGCGCTCGGATGGGACGACTCCGAAGTCAGCCGTTTTTTGAGCGGCGGCAAGGGCATCGTCATCGACAAGATTGACACGCTAGTTGCCGCCGTTGGCTTCGTTTGTGTGACCCGCAAATATCTCGACGCTGTCGCGACCTTGGGTGAAGTCGGCATGTTCTGCCAATGCGCGCGCCAAGGTCGCGGCGAATGCAGCCGCCCGTAGGAGCATCCCGAATGAAATTGAAGTGCCATCACTGCGGCAGCCGCGCCGTCATTCGAACCAGCCGTACGCTGTCCGCTCTCGTTCGCGAGGCGTACTGCCAGTGCACGAACATCGAATGCGCGACGACCTACAAGATCCACGTCGCGACCGTCCATACGATCGCGCCGAGTCTCAATCCGAATCCGCACGTGTACGTGCCGATCGGCAAGGTTGATCGAATTCCGACCGATTCGCGACAGCTCCCGCTGCTCGACGCCTAAGCCCTAACCCACCTTTTCGCTGAACACCCATCGCGCCCGCTCTGCGGGCGTGAGGGACTCCTTTTGCCTGAAATTTCTTGGAGGCCGTATGCAAACGCTGAATCCCGCTCCGATCGCCGCGCTCGCTGAATCGCTGTCCTACGACGAACGCGTCGCCTACCTCACGAAGATCTCCGCCGCCGACGTGCGCGCCGACGTGTTCGTCGCCTCTGCCCGCGCCCTGGGTTTCGTCGTGTCGTGGGACCTCGCACGCGGTACGCCGGTGCTCGACTGGATGCACTGACACGATGCGCGCGCCCCTCACCGACGCCGAGCTTCGCGAAGCCTGGGATGGCTTGCGCATCGTCGGCGACTTCGACAAGGCGCCCCCGGCCACCCGCATCGTCTTCAAAAACGCCGCGCGCATTTGGCTGGATCGGAAAGCGGCCCCCGAACCCTCGCCAATCGACGGGAAGCGCCGTGCCGCAAACGACTTCGACTGACCTGTCCGCGCCGGCCGCCGGCGCACTCACGAGGAACCACACCATGAAGCCCTACGTTTTCAGCATCGGCGTGCTGCTGATGCTTTCCCTCTCCCTCACCGGCGTCTACTACCTAGCCACCGACGTGCTGCGCCTGTTCGACGTTCGAAGCGCCCGTGCGATCGCCTTCGTGATCGGCGTCGTCGCGATGGTCGTCCTGGTCGCTGCCCTGGCATGGTCCGTTCCGCCGCGTGGGTGAAGCATGAACCACGAGCCCACCATCCGTTACGAGCTGCTGACCACGGCCGGCCTGCGGACCGTCGCCGGCGATCACGTCGTCATCCCGAACGACGCCGGTGCCGCGTTCGGCATCCACGTCGAGCCGCACCTGCGCGACGGCCACCCTGAGAAGTGGATCGTCACCCACCTCGCGTCGGGCATCCGCATCGGCCACGGCGTGACGCACGACGCAGCGCGTGCGAACGCGGCGGCAAACGTCGATCGCAACCGCGACCGCCTGCGCGCGACGCTCGACCAGGCAATGACCTCGCGCTACGAGCTGCAGCACGCCGTTCAACGCCTGCAGCAGAACCATCACGACATCCTCGGAGGCGCTGCAGCATGACGCACTCAACCACCCCTCACGACGCCGCGCTCGCGGCTTCTATCGCGGCCGCCGCCGGCTATCTGAATTTCGAGAACGAGCCCGGCAGCCTGCGCCGCCTGGCGATGCTCGCCCTCTTCGTCACCGTCCTCGGCGATCGCCTAGCGCTCGGCTTCCCCGCGTCGGCCGCCGCGCTCAAGGCGATCGTCGACAGCCCCGCGACACCCGGCAATCCTGCCGCCCTCTCCCTACATCAACAGCAATAACGATGGCCTCGATCGACGAACTGAAACAACGCATCGACCTGCACGACCTCGCCGATCGCCTCGGCTTGAAGCGCGGTCGCGGCGGCGACCGCGCGCTGTACCACTCGCCGCAGCACGGCGACAAGAGCCCGTCCCTGTCGATCTACGTGAACCACCCGAAGCACGGCACCGGCTGGCGCGACCATAGCGCCGACGTCGGTGGCTCGTGTATCGACCTGGTAATTCACGCGCGCGGCGGCACGGTCGCCGACGCGGTGCGCTACCTGCACGACGCGTACGGTATCCCGCTCGATCGCCAAGCGCCGGCCGAGCGCCGCGAGAAAACGACCGTCGAATACATCGCCGATCGATGCTTCGCCGAGCGCGACCAGGTGCGCGAATACCTCGGCGGCCGCGGCATTTCGGCAGCCGCGATCGACGCGGCGATCGCCGCGCGCTCGCTCGGCTTCAACACGTGGACCAGCTCGAAGGTCGCGGCCGGCGAAGTGGGTCACGCCGGCCCGGCCGCCGCGTTCATCGTGCGCGCGCCTGGCGACGGCCGCGTCGTCGCCGTCGACATGCGCTATGTCGATCCGGCGCTCAACGGCGGCGTCAAGACGCAAACCCAGGGCGACAAGGCCGGTTACGGCTGGACCGCCGATCCTCGCCGGCTCGACAATGCGAAGCGCGTGTTCATCGTCGAAAGCGCGATCAACGCGCTGTCGATCGACACCTGCGCAATGCCTGGTGCCGCCGCGCTCGCGCTGCGCGGCCTGGCGAACGTCGACGGCATCGACTTCACGTTCCTGCGCGGCAAACAGGTCGTGATCTGCCTGGACAACGACGAGCCGTTCGCGGACGGCCACCCGCGCGCCGGCCGCCGGCCTGGGCCGGAAGCTGCCTGGGCGCTCTACGAACGGCTGACGGCGCTGAACATCAGCGCCGTGCTCGTCGACCAGGCGAATTGGTTCGCCGACCTCGCGGACGGCGAGAAGGCCGTCAAGCCGATCAACGACGTGAACGACTACCTGCAACTGCGCGGCCCGGCCGACCTGCAGCGCGCACTCGACCAGCTCGAGCCGTGGCTCATCGCGGGCCTGGCCGGCGACGCCACGCGTCGCGGCCGGCCGCGCATCTTCCTGCCGTCACACGACTTCGCGCAGTACTGGCGTTTCCGTGTCCGGCCTGACTTCACCAGCTACATCACGAAGATGGACAAGAACGAGGAAAGCGGCGTCGAGACACCCGTTTTTACGGACCTGTGTGGCTTCCGAATCGCCGGCATCCGCCGCGTGTCCGTGGCGAGCGCGACGTCGACGATGACGGGCGACGCCGACCAGGCACCGACCGTCTACTTCGCCGTGTCAGTGCAGGCACCGCGCCACGGTGCGCAGCTCGTGCGCCGCGTGATGCTCGACGACCAGCTCCACAACGTCGACCAGTGGGGCAAGTTCGGCCCGATCTGGGCGCCGGCGCCGTTCAAGCGCATGGTCAACATCCTGGAGCGCGGCGCCGACCTCGGCGCACGCCAGGCGGCAAACTTCGTCGGGCTCGCCTGGCGCGATGGCCGTCTGATCGTCAACGAGGGACCGGACTGCTACTTCACCGAAGCCGACAAGCAGTGCCCGTACCACAACCTGACCTTCCCGACCGGCCCGGCCAGCGACGCGCGCCGCGTCATTACCGCGTACCAGTCGACGTTCAAGCAGAACGCGGCGACGATCCCGCTCGTGTGGGCGCTCGGCGGCCACCTGAAGGCGTTGCTCGGCTTCTGGCCGCACATCACGATCCAGGCGAACAAGGGCGCGGGTAAGTCGACGCTCATCAAGCGGCTTGAACGCTCGCTCGCGTTCACGATGTTCTCCGGGCAGTCGCTGCAGACCGAGTTCCGCCTGCTGACCAGCATCAGCCACACGAGCCACCCGGTCGGATGGGAAGAGCTGTCCGCGCGCCGGCAGGACGTGATCGACAAGGCGGTCGGGCTGTTGCAGGAGAACTACCAGTACACCGTGACACGTCGCGGCACCGACATGACGGAATACCTGTTGTGCGCGCCCGTGATGCTGGCCGGCGAAGACGTGCCCGTGCGCAGCCTGCTCGGCAAGCTCGTGCGCACGACGCTGACCGGCAAGCGCGGCCCACTGATGCCGGACGACCTGCCGCGTTTCCCGGTTCGCCAGTGGCTCGAATTCCTCGCCGGCCTCGACAAGCGCGCCGTGGCCGACCAGTACGCGACGCTGCGCGACAAGGCGCTGGTCAACTGCCGCGCCAGCGGCGAGGACGACGGCGCGAAGCGGATGGCCGGCAACTATGCGGCCGTCGCACTCGCCTGGCGCTACCTGTGCGAGTTCGCCGGCATGGACCCGAGCGAAGGCGACTTCCCGCGCGACCTGCTCGCCGAAATGAACGGTCACATCGCCGAGACGAGCGCCGATCGCGAGCCGTGGGTCTGGATCATGGAAACCGTGCTGTCGGAGATCGACGGCGGCAACTACAAGCACCCGTATACGTTCGACATGGTCGACGGCGAGTTCTGCCTGCTGATGCGCACGGGCCACGTGATGGACCATATCGCCCACACGAGCGCGCTGCGCGACAAATGGAACGGCCTGCCGGTGAAATCCGATCGCGTGTTCAAGGCGCAGCTCAAGCACGCCGGCGTCGTCGTCGGCGACAAGGAAGTCGAGCGTCGTATCTACACGCGCCGCGTGCCGTACCTCACGCCGATTTCGCTCGAACGCCTGGCCGGCTTCGGTCTGCACGTATCCGTCCGCGAAGACCTGGCCACCGACGCGACCGAGCAGCGGGGTCGAGCATGACCCGCTCTCAGCAGATGCGGCCGCCGTGCGGCCGTACCCCTTCCCTCATCCTTTCTGGCCGCGTAGCGACCCTGTATTCGGGTTTCCGGTGCGTGCGTCGATGCGCGCAGCAATCGGCGCACGTCGTCACGCGGCCGCCGTGCTGTCCGCTTCCCCCCGTCCCCCCCGCGAGTCGAAACGGCCGGGCAACTACGCGGGCCTTGAGGGAGAGGGGGCACGCGGGCCGGTTTTGCCACGGGAAACGGGCAGGCAGCGCACGCGAATCGTGGTTCTCGGGGCTGTCCGCTCGTAAGTCTTTGATTGTTGAGAAGAGTGCCGCCATGAATCGCATTCAAATTGCCACTAGTCGATGCGTTTTTGCCACTAGTCCGGCTTTTGCGCCGGCCGCCGCCGTCCCTTTTTCTCTTCTCTCTAATTCATTGAAAAAGAAGAAGAAAGAATACGTAGAAGGGGCGGAAATTGACCGAAACGCCATGCCACGAGTCGGGCGAGTTTTGCCACGAGTCGCGGACGCTGCCTATTTTTTAGGCCACGAGTCGGAAGGGGGTGCCACGAGTTTTTCGTGGCAAATGATGGCAAGCAAAAACCTTACAAATCAGATGGTTACCCATGAAAATCCGGGGGTGCCACGAATCCACGAGTTGTTTTGCCCCTCCCCCCGCCGCGTCGCGCTCGGGAGTTAGCCCGATGAACACCGTGAACCTCGAACAAGCCGCCGCGCTGCTCGGCGCGCACCCCGAAACGGTGCGCCTGAAGGCGAAGGCCGGCGCGCTGCCTGGGCGGAAGGTCGGCAAGCGCTGGATGTTTTCGACGGTTGCCCTGCAGCGTTACCTCGCCGGAGAATGGATTCCGCGAGTTGTGCAGGGCGACCCGCAGGAGAAATTTGAATCATGTCGCTCTATAAACGCAGTAACAGTCCCAACTGGTATTACCGTCTCACCCCGCCTGGCGGCGGTCCGGTCGTACAAGGCAGCACTGGCACCAGCAACAAAGCCCAGGCAAAAGAACTGCACGATCGGCTGAAAGTCGATCTGTGGAACCAGGCGCGGCTCGGCCACAAGCCGCGCTACACCTGGAACGACGCGGTCGTACGCTACATCAGCGACCGCGAGGGGCTGTCGAGCCTGGAAACGTCGAAAACGCACCTGCGCTGGCTTGACCAACACCTGTCCGGCGTCGCGCTGGCCGACATCGACCGCAACCGCATCGACGCGATCGCCCTCGCCAAACGGAGGGAACCGAAGGTGATCCGCACGAAGCACGGCATCGTGGCCACCGACGAGTGCGTCAGCGCCGGCACCGTGACGCGCGTAATCGGCGTGCTGAAGGCCGTGCTGAACGCGGCCGTCGAGTGGGAATGGTTGGACCGCGTGCCGGTCACAAAGCGCACGAAGGTCGTGCAGAAGCGGATTCGCTGGCTCACGCCGGCCGAGGCGGAACGGTTGCTCGCCGAGCTGCCGGATCACCTGGCCGACATGGCGCGCTTCGCGCTCGAGACCGGCTTGCGCCGCTCGAACGTGACCGGGCTGCAGTGGTCACAGGTCGACATCCTGCGGCGCGTTGCCTGGATCCATCCGGACCAGGCGAAGGCGAAGAAGGCGATCACCGTGCCGCTGTCCGACACGGCGATCGCCGTGCTGCTGCGCCAGCGCGCGAAGAAGCGCGCGCCCGAGTTCATCGACAGCGTATTCGTCTACCACGGCCGGCCGGTCTATCAGACCGTGACCGAAGCCTGGCGCAAGGCGTTGAAGCGCGCCGGCATCCGGGACTTCCGCTGGCACGACCTGCGCCATACCTGGGCGAGCTGGCACGTGCAGCGCGGCACGCCGCTGCAGGTGTTGAAGGAGCTGGGCGGATGGGAAACGCTGGAAATGGTGCAGCGCTACGCACACCTGTCAGCGGATCACCTGACGCAGTGGGTGCAGTCGCACACGCAGGCCGCCGAGCTGCACGTCGCCGCTGGCTGACTGTAATTTCACTGAAGTGGGAGAAAACGATGAAGTAGCGAAACCGCTGGAAGCCTTACTAGACTTGGCGCGCCCGGCTGGGATCGAACCAGCAACCCCTGCCTTCGGAGGGCAGGAAACGAGGCTCCACTCGATCCAACCTCGTCCAAATCACACTACAACCCATTGAAAATCAATACAAATCCGTACCTTGTTATCCGACCCCGTTCCATGTAGAATTTCCGTACCGTTTCCGTACGGAAAAGCATGGCAACCAACATCACCTCCAAGTCAGCCCGCGAAAAGCTCGCCCCACGTCGTGAACCATACTGGTCGCGCGTCGAGGCCGGGCTATTCGTCGGCTATCGCCGAGCCGATCAAGGCGATGGAACGTGGATAGCCCGGCGCCGCAACGAACACGGAAAGCAGGAATACCGCGCGCTCGGCACCTTCGCCGATTACGACGCAGCCAAGAAAGCGGCGATCGCATGGGCGGCGGCCGTCACCGCGGGCGTTTCCTCACGGGGCATGACCATCAAGGAAGTTTGCGAGCACTACGTTAAGCATCAGCGACTTCACAAAAGCGCGACGAGCGCCGATGACGCGGAAGGCCGATTCAAGCGCCTTGTCTATTCCGCCGACATCGGCAGGATCGACCTGGACAAGCTAAAAACCTCTCACGTCCGGGCATGGATGGCGGATCAGGTATCCACGGCAGAACACGACGCCGAGGACGAGGACGACGTCCGCCGCTCAAAGGACAGCGCCAATCGAAACCTTGCATCACTGAAGGCCGCTCTTAATCTGGCGCTGCGCGATCGGCTGATCGCCAGCGACGCAGGGTGGAAGACCGTTGAGAAATTCAAGGACGTCGGGCGCCGCCGCGAATCTTTCGTAACGGCCGAGCAACGCAAGGCGCTACTCACGGTGTGCCGGGACGATCTTGCCGGGCTTGTGAAAGCCATGCTGCTGACCGGTGCGAGACCCGGAGAACTGGCAAACGCCTGCGCGCAAGACTTCGACAAGTCTCAGGGAGTTCTAGCTCTTGAGGGCAAGACCGGACGCCGTGTCGTTACGCTGTCGACGTCCGCCGCCGCGTTCTTCGCCGAACAGACCAAAGGGAAGATTGCGAACGCCCCGATTCTCGCCACCGAATACGGCCAGCCGTGGAACAAGGACGTATGGAAAAAGCCGTTCAAGGAAGCCATTAAGGCAGCGGCGCTGCCCGACACAATCGTCATGTACTCACTTCGGCACACCGCGATTTCAGAGATGATTGCCGGAGGTATGGATAGTTTCGTCGTCGCGCGCCTTGCCGGTACGTCAACCGAAATGATCGACAAGCACTACGGCCACCTTCGGCATGATAGGACGCGCGCCAAACTCGACGCCGTCGCGATCCTATAGCACCTCGCCGCGCACTATCGAGCGCCGCAGAGTTGCTGACACTCTTTCTGCGCCGCCGCGCGCCTCTCGTCGAGGTAGTCGGCTAGGTCCTGAAGGTGTACGCCCTTGGCGCACTTCTGCGAAGGCTCGATACGGATCAACGGCAATCGGATTTCGCCAAGCGACACCTTGCGAATCATCTTGTCAGGGGACAGGTGCGGGAAGAAGTCCCGGCATACTTCGTCGATCGGGATAACCGTTCGCGCATTGTACTGGGCCATAAGCAAAAATGCCGTGTTCAATTTCGTGGGCTCCGCAGGTTGTGACGAAATAGCAGCCAATCTGACATAACAAGCGCTCTATGTCGATCCGAAAAGAATATTTAAATCAATCGGATACCGTATTGGTAGCCGAAGTCCGTACGCTGCGAGCGCATACTACCGATCAGGTAGTCGCTCCATATTCCGAGCTCCCCAATTGAGATTGAAACCGGCGCTGAGAATTGAAACCTAAACTGAAACCATTGTTGAAACCAAGCGTCGCGTCGGTTGGTTTCAAATTTCGCTCTCAGGCCCGTCAGTATTGATGGTGAGTCAAATTTTGAAACCTCCGAAGCTGAAACCTGAAACCAAATTTCAGCATTCGTAGCTGGGGCTAGATCGCGGTGCGCAATTGCCCGTGCCCCTCCCCACCCCTAGGAAGGACCCGAAGGGGGTACCTCCTATCGAGAAGGAGAGCGCGCCCCGAAGCGCGCCCGCTCCCCGTCCATCAGCGGCCAACGTGCCGTCGCTCTAACGAAGCTGGCTCCCGTCGACGAAGCCGTATTGCAAGGCAGTCGGCTCGACCGCGAAAGCGTCCGGGTTCATGATGACAAGCTCGGCATGCGTGCCGCTCTCGTCGAGCCGGTACGTCACCTCACTGATGAGCCATGTCTCATGTTCGATATTCAACTTCGGCAATCGGACGGGGGCCAACCTGTTAGGCGCCCACAAGTCGCCAGCCGAGTCCCGCCAGCTATCCACCGCGAGCCGCACGACGACCGACCGTCCGTTACGACGGTTCATTTCCCACGCCGCGCGCTGAGCCGCGACGTCCATGTAACCGGCGACAGCCTCGGCGATGATGAATTTCTTTCGGTTCCGCAATATGCCGCTGTCGGTCGTCGTCGCGATCAGGTTTCCGCCGTCTCCGCCTTCCTTGAAGGTGTTGATCGCCTGGAGATACGCGCGATAGGTCTGGAAGCGCTGGTCGCACGAATATTCGACGCTCGCTGACTCGACGTTTTTCCCCTCCTCAAAGCCGCTCGCATGCTCGTCAGTCGAGGCGCGCGCGAGGACGAGATTCCCGTCGACGTCCTCATACGCAAGCAGAGCGCTATAGCGCGCGACGCGGTCGATGATTTCGAAAGGCGTTTCACCGAGCATCAGGTTAAATTGCGGTATGACGCGCAGACCGGTTTCATTGCAGGACGCCGCAATGCCATACGGCGCCGCAAGCTTCGAGGCAACCGCGAGCGCCGAGGCTCCGCTAATCTGCCCGTTTTCCCACTCCGCCGAGCAGTCGACCAAATCCTGACACTTGCCGCGACCGACGATCCGGACGCTATGCCCGGACGAGTCATAGGACGGGGTATAGCGGTCGACATATCCGGTTATCACCGTGTCGAGACCAATGTTGACGACGCACGGGTCACCGGGCGTCACCGTTACTTCGGCCAATTCCCCGTCAAATCGCTCCGTCATCGCAATTTCGAAAGTCCTAGGCATCTGCTCGACACCGCATGTAACGCTGACGGACGTCCATCCCGATATTTCAACTCCGCCGACTTGAAGCGCAACTACATCATTCATTCATATACCTCCGTTCGGGGCCTGCAGATAAGGAAGCTCGGCCAATAGAAATGTCGGACTCCACCGCCCGCCGAAGCGGGCGGGTTATCAGCAGCCCTTATATGAAGTAATGCCCTTGCCGATGGACGGTAGTCCGACCAGTCCCGTTGGCCATTTCCTCCATTCGCTGCCGATCCAGACGTCCGCGCTCTGCGTCTACCTCGGCCGTATAGCGCGCAAACCCGCCATTGACCAGCAATGCCGCCTCCGACGTAGGCATCATCAATCGGCTGCCAGGTCCGTGAGACACCGGCTTTCCTTTCACTCGCGCGCCGCTGACCGGGTCCAGCTTCACGCTCTCATCGCCACCCCCAATCGTTCCGCGCACGACCTCAATCTCGACTTGCGGCTCAGACTTCTTCACTTCACGGACAGGCATCGTTACATCGACACCTGCCGACTTGAGGTCGCCGACGAGTGCCGCAGTAGATTCGTCCGCGAAGCTCTCGTTACGTGCGTCCGCCCACTCTGGCACATACCATGCTTCGCGGAAGTTGTCGGTATAGCACGCCGCTACGGCCGGGTCTCGCAGTGCTGAGTGCTCCCACGTCACGCGGAGCCCGGTTTCGCGAACATCAGCAAGAACCTTGGAGGAGCTGCGCGCCGGGAATGCCTTCCCCGGTATCGACAGACACCATGCGCGCTCGACGGCGACCATTTTCTCGACGGGACCGGCAAGCGCGGCAATCGCCTCAAAGTAGCGCGCTTGCGCCTCATGATGCTCGGCGAGGAGATACGCAGACACGGCCTCGGCCCGCTCCGCTTCAAGCTCGGCACAAGCGGCGCGCGCGCGGTCTCGCGCGGATGTCAGCATATCCACGGCCTCCCGATCCCTCTCGATCGCCGCCGCGTCCGCGCTGCGACGTTTTTCCGCCGCCGCAATCTCTTTATCGATTGCCGTCGTATCGGCCTTCACGCCGTTTTGCAAGGCGTCGACAATTACAGCCTTTCGGCGCTCGACGAGAACGGGAAGACCGTAATCACGACGCTCCCCTGCGATTTGCTCCTCGATCCGAGCAATTTCCGCGTCAATTTCTGCGACGCTCTGTTCTCGCTCCTGAGCGCTTGCGCGGAACCCCACCGCGACGACCGGATCACGGCGAATGCCAATCGTGCGATAACGAGGAACGGTGTTAGCCTTCACGATTGCAGCACGACGCTCCATTAGCGCAGCAAGACCGCGATCTCGACCCGCCTCGCCGAGCCTTTTCTCGACGCGCTCGATTTCCGCATCGAGGCGGGTGACATTGGCGCGTCGATCCTGAATTTGCTTGCTGAGTTGATTGATGGTTTGCATGTGATATTCCTTTGATTAATGATTGTTAGATGCCAATGCCCACACCGGCTCGATCGCACATCTCTCGTCGCCCTCGTCGGCGTCGCTCTCGGCATCAAGGATTCCCGTGCGATTGACGGCAAGGAAGGGAGAGGAAAAGCAAACCCTTCACAAGATTAGGTTTGCCTCCGCAGCGCCCGACAGCGGCCCGAACCCTTAAAGGGTTTGATCCGACGCGAACGCAAAGCGAACGCAAACCCTTAAAGGGTTTGTTGATGTGTAGCGATAGGTTTCACGCCCGCTAGTGCAACGTGACGGACCGATGGACGCTCGGCCGCTTTTTCAGGGGCCTCCCTTGCTCGTCCATCGGCTGACACATGATCTCGGCAAAAGAGCGCTTGTCGTTCTTCACGGCCCGCGCCTTTGGCGCTCCGAGGGCCTTGTTTAGAGCGTCGACATGCGGACCAAGAGCGTTTCTGAGAATTTGCTTTACCGCTGGCTCGCTCATGCGCTGCGGATGGCGCTGCAACGTCTCGACAAGCTGTTTCGCGGCCTCTTGTCGCTCGCCGTATCCGTAAGGCTCCGATCTAGCTCCGGAGTCAATCCGTAAAGGCGAAAGCACCTTATGACTGAAATCGGACTCGACCTCGCGGTATCGCGGTTTGTATCCGACTAGATCGCTTCCGACCATCCTCCCATCGAGCAGCGGGAGAAGGATGATATGGACGTGATGCTCGGCCTGTTGATGTCCACGCAGAACTGACCCACCTGAGGCTGTAGTTTTCATCGAATTTTGACCCACGTGATTGAATGCCCTGCTCAATCTTTGAGCAGGGGATACAGAGGTGATCACGGTGGGCATATTGGCCAAGATCAGGCGGATGTATTTCCGCGAGAAGGTCCCGCTGCGCGAGATTGCGAGGCGCACGGGCCTGTCCCGGAACACGGTGCGCAGCTGGCTTCGGCAGACGGATGCCGTTGAGCCGAAGTACCCGAAGCGCGTCAGCCCGAGCGTCGTCGACGAGTGGGCCGCGCAACTGACGGGCTGGCTGCGGGCAGACAGTCATCGCCCGAAGCGTGACCGGCGCACGGCCCGGTTCATGTTCGAGGCCATCCGCGGCGAGGGCTATGCCGGCAGCTACGGCCGCGTCAGCGCCTTCGTGAGACGCTGGCACGAGGAGCAGGCTGCAGCACCGCGCAGGAAGGCCTATGTACCGCTGGCCTTCGAACCCGGCGAAGCCTTCCAGTTTGACTGGAGCTGCGAATACGCCTTCATCGGCGGGTTGCGGCGACGCCTGGAGGTCGCCCACGTCAAGCTCAATGCCAGCCGGGCGTTCTGGCTGGTCGCCTATCCGACCCAGAGTCACGAGATGCTGTTCGATGCGCACGCCCGCGCATTCGCCGCGTTCGGCGGCGTGCCGCGCCGCGGCATCTACGACAACATGAAGACCGCCGTGGACAAGGTCGGCCGCGGCAAGGAGCGCGCGGTCAACGCCCGCTTCGAGGCAATGTGCGGCCATTACCTGTTCGAGCCGGAATTCTGCAACCGTGCCGCCGGCTGGGAGAAGGGCATCGTTGAGAAGAACGTGCAGGACCGGCGCCGCCAGATCTGGCACGAGGCTGCGCTACGACGCTGGGAAACGCTGGAGCTTCTGAACGAATGGGTCGCGGGCCAGTGTCGTCAGGCCTGGCAGATGCGGCACCCGCAGTGGCCCGAGCTGACGGTCGAGGACGTGCTGCAGGACGAGCGCACCAGGCTGATGCCCAATCCACGCCCGTTCGACGGCTATGTCGAGCAGACGCTGCGGGTGTCGTCGACCAGCCTCATCCACTTCCAGCGCAACCGCTACAGCGTGCCCACCGAGTACACGAACCAGCTGGTGAGCGTGCGCTGCTATCCGGCATATCTCAGCGTCGTCGCCGACGCCCAGGAGATCGCACGCCACGAACGCAGCTTCGAGCGGCACATGACCTTCTACGACTGGCGCCATTACATCACGCTGGTTGAGCGCAAACCCGGCGCGTTGCGCAACGGCGCTCCGTTCGTCACGATGCCACAGCCGCTGCAGCAGTTGCAGCGGCACCTACTGAAGCACCCGGGAGGCGATCGCATCATGACGCAGGTGCTCGCCGCGGTGCGCGAACACGGACTCGATGCCGTGCTGCTTGCCGTGCAGGCAGCGCTGGACTCGGGACGCCCCAGTGGGGAGCACGTTCTGAACGTGCTGAGCCGGTTGAAGGCACCCACCACGAGCACCAACCTCGCGACGACGAAACTCCAGCTTACCGAAGAGCCGGCCGCCGACGTGAGCCGCTACGAAACCCTGCGCGCCAACCCACCGGAGGACCGTCATGTCTAACGACATCGCCGCCCAACTCAAGGGGCTCAAACTGCATGGTATGGCGAGCACCTGGCCAGAGCTGCTGGCGCAGTCGCGTCACACGGAGTTCGCCCCGGAGCGCTTCATGAAGCAACTGCTGATGGCTGAGACGGCGGAGCGACAGGTGCGCTCGATCGCCTACCAGATGACCGCCGCTCGCTTCCCGGCTCACCGCGACCTGAAGGGCTTCGACTTCGCGCAGGCACACGTCGACGAAGCGCTGGTTCGAGAACTCAGTGACCTGTCGTTCCTCGCAAGCGCACACAACGTCGTGTTCATCGGTGGCCCCGGCACCGGCAAAACGCACCTCGCCTCAGCGATCGGAATTGAGGCCGTGCAGCGCCACGGCAAGCGCGTGCGTTACTTCTCGACCGTCGAGCTGACCAACGCACTGGAGCAGGAGAAGTCCATCGGAAAACAAGGCCAGATCGCCCATAAGCTGATGTACGTCGACCTGGTGATCCTCGACGAACTGGGCTACCTGCCGTTCAGCCAGACCGGTGGCGCATTGCTGTTCCACTTGCTCTCGAAGCTGTATGAACACACGAGTGTCGTGATCACCACCAACCTCAGCTTCGGCGAGTGGGCGACCGTGTTCGGGGACGCAAAGATGACGACGGCGCTGCTGGACCGCGTCACCCATCACTGCCACATCGTCGAAACGGGCAATGAATCCTGGCGCTTCAAGTCCAGTTCTGCCAAGGCGAAGACAACCAGAAAGAGAGCAGCAAAAGCAGCAGGCAGTGAGGAGTTATCCACACCGGAATAGATGTACTACGCTGTCTCGGGGTGGGTCAGATTTAGATGAAAACGGTGGGTCAAGATTCGGTGGAAATCAACATGTCCGCCTCTGACAGTGCGGGTCGCCAAACCCGGCCCCTGTTGTTTCAGGGACAGTTGCAGGATAGCGGATCGACCGAGGGTTTACAACCCCTCAATTTTTGACGCGCCCCCAATCTTTGATTGGTTAACTATGACTGGTTCATGTGCGGCAGAATCTGCCGGTGGACTACACCGAAGGCGCGGCGGCGTTTTCAACACCGCACCTTGGCGTTAGTTGCTCAAATTCCAGGATACGCGAAACGATTCGCCTGCGCAGGCGCCATTTTTGAATTTTATTTGCGTCACCACCGGCAAATTCCGCCGGTGGAGCTTGCGGCAGATTCTGCCGGTGGTCTCCAGCGGCAAATTCCGCCGCAGGCGAAATCTGCCGGTGGGGCATGCGACGGGCTTGGTCCCTAGCAAATTGCCCGAATCGAATCCAACCGCATCTAGGTTAAGCACCACCTTGGGGTCGTTGACTCAGAGGAGCACCGCCGAACTTGGTGATGAGTCCGTCGTCGACGTACTTTTGGAGTCTCATGATACGGCGCACATACGCCTGCAGAGCTTTTACAAGCGGCAGCGCAGTTTCATCAGAAATCAACTTCTCACGCTCTCCACCATGCCCGGTTCTATCAAGGATTTCTATTGCGAATTGCCGGAGCTGCTGAACAACGTCATCATAAAGGGAAAATTCGTTCTTGTTGAATTTTGCAGAGTCGAGGGTCCTCAATCCATTATCATCGAGGAATTTCTCGCACTCTCTATATACCTTTCGCACAGACTCCAGATGGTCGTCATCATCGAGAGAATTCATCATTTTCTCAACATCAACAGCGACCTGAGGATCAACTTTCAAACCAATGTGACCCGGCGAAGCATATTGAATCGACTCGACCCGAACCCGGCTTACCGCGGGAATTGCCTCTTGCATTGAATTTAGCAAATGAACAATGCTGTATCCACCACGGAAAGGCATATTTTTCAAGCCAGGTTGCACCCGCCCCGAAACATTCGGCGCATCAATATTTCGCATTGCGTGATTAAACGCGTAGACTTGCTTGTACAAACGAGTCACATCGGACCAATCTTCCAAATACCAATCACCACCAATATTCAGATAATAATTTTCCGATTTTTCCTCAGAAAGCCTTACGGCCTCATCGGTAGCAAATCTCGGATCGAAATATGAATCCTCCGACGGTATGTAATCGTCGAACAGATTTTCAAATTCAACAAATCTAAGATTCCGGCGACCTCTGTCGCCTTGCTCAAATACGATAATACGCGCTGCGTCTTGAAGCACCTCTCGCAATGAGATTTCGCTCGCAAGAAACTCCTTCAGAATAGAATCTGAAACCGTAAACAGCAAGTATCTGTCCGTCGAGTGTTCGCGCTCGACCCACAGACATAGCAAGAGTTTTCGACCATGTCGGTAAAGCGACAATATTGGAATTTCGTATTCCAACACGTCGCAATACCACTCAGCTTTGGCGTAAGAAAGAACGCCAGAGGTTGTTCCTTTGAGCGCTCTCATGGAAGATTCCCGATTATGCTGAATCGCTGATCCCAAGCGATACTCTGTTCTTGATGGAATTCAAGATGTCCCTTTCGATCAACGGGCGTAACAAGCCCCTCTCCGGGGTTCAGAGTGCCTCGGGCAACCGAGCTTCCCACAAGTGACGCGAAGTTCTTGGAGAACGTGACGATATGCTTCCACGCTGCCCGAGATTCTTGCTCAGTAACGTGAAATGAAAGCGAAAAGTAACCGCATTGCCCGTCACAATCGTTCTTGACCCTTCCGCGAGTCAGGATACTAGGGTCGGTCACAGCTTGCGGAACGAAACTCGCGCCCGTACATGGATCATGAGTCCACCGGTACACCGTCACTACCTTGGTCAAAGGCTGAGCATTCGCCGACGGGCAATCGCATGCCCCATTCAGCGCTGCGTCAATCTCGGTCTTGTACTTGTGCGTGAATGATTGCGTCACCACAGCCCCGATTGCGTTGTTAATTCTCGTTAGCTGCGCACCATATCATCCCCAACCTACTCTGACAATGCGCGAACCGTGGCGGGAAGTCACAGCGTAGCTCAAACACACCATTTCTCGACTTGGAGCTCAAATTCGGAGAGGTTTTTCCGTATGGATTCCGTACGCCCCACGCCAAGCCTTCGGAGCAGACGACCAAGCCTTTGATTTTATTTCGTTTTATTGGCGCGCCCGGCTGGGATCGAACCAGCAACCCCTGCCTTCGGAGGGCAGTACTCTATCCATTGAGCTACGGGCGCGTGTGACAGTGAAACGACCCCAATAAACCGGCCGCCCACCATTGGCAAGACGGCAAGGATACCCGGTTTCCCATGACGCGTCCACCTTGGCTGCAGAATCGTCGTCCGGCCCTCATTCGTGCGGGTAAACACGCGCCTTCGCGCCGCTCGCCGTGATGTAAACGTTCCGTCTATAATCGTCCGTGCTTCATTGGACTGCCATTTTGCCGTTGCACCGCGCTCACAATTCCTATTCACGGAGACGAGGCAAGCATGAGCGAAGCACCCCACGAATCTCCCGTCAAAACTCCCGGGCAGCTGATTGCCGTTGTCATTGCATCATTCGCGATTCCGATTGCGCTGATCGTCCTGTTTGCCACCTATGCCAACCATGCATTCCGTTCCGGCGCAGGCACCGACGCGCTCTCCGACGCACAGGTCGCCGCGCGGATCGCGCCGATCGCACAGGTCGAGGTGAAGGACGCCAACGCGCCCCGCACGTACAAGACCGGCGAGGAAGTCTACAAGGCCGTGTGCGTGACCTGTCACGGCACGGGTGCGGCCGGCGCACCCAAGTTCGGCAACAAGGACGACTGGGCGCCGCGCATCGCGCAAGGCTTCGACACACTGCTGAAAACGGCGCTGTCCGGCAAGGGCGCGATGCCGCCGCGCGGCGGCACGAGCCCCGACGACGTCAGCGACTACGAGATCGCCCGCGCGATCGTCTACATGGCGAACAACGACGGTGCGAACTTCCCCGAACCCGCCGCACCGGCCGCCAACGCGGCGCAGGCAGCAAGCGGCGCGGCCGGTGCATCGGGCGCGGACGCGTCGAACGCGCAGGCCGCCGCCGCAATGGCCGCGATCGCCGCGATTCCGAAGACGGGCGAGAAACCCGCTGCCGCGCCAACGAGCGCCGACGCCGCATCGGCCGGCAAGGCGCTGTACACGCAGGTGTGCCAGGCGTGTCACGCAGCCGGCGTGCTGGGCGCGCCGAAGTTCGGCAGCAAGGAAGACTGGGCGCCGCGCCTGAAGGATTCGATGGACACCGTCTACAACTACGCGCTGCACGGCAAGGGCGCGATGCCGCCGAAAGGCGGGTCGAACGCGTCTGACGCCGACGTGAAGGCGGCTGTCGACTATATGGTCAACGCAGCGAAGTAACCGTCCCGCCGCGCTGCCGTAAAAAACCCCCGCAATGCATACGCATCGCGGGGGTTTTGTTTTGCCGAAACCCGAACTCGATCCGGCATGCCGGCCGAAGCCGCGCGCCGCCTACTTCTGCAGCAACGCCTTCAGGCTCGCGAGCCGGTCCTTCGGCGACATCGGCGCCTCTTCCGGCGTCGGCGGCGGCGCGTCGTCTAGGCCCATCTCGGGGATGAAGCGCGACGGCTCGCACACGACCGTCTCGCGCGCCCGCTTGCGCTTCTTGCACCAGTTCAGGTGCAAACTGCGCTGCGCGCGCGTGATCGCGACGTACATCAGCCGGCGCTCCTCCTCGATCCGCTCGTTGTCGATCGGGCCGTCGTCGTCGCTGCCGCCGCGGTGCGGCATGATGCCCTCCTCGACGCCGACCAAAAACACGTGCGGATACTCGAGCCCCTTCGACGCATGGACGGTCGACAGCCGCACCGCGTCCGGATCCTCGTCCTTGCCTTCGAGCATCGACATCAGCGCGACGGTCTGGATCAGGCCGAGCAGGTTCTTGCCGGTGTCCGCGAGCCCGTCCGCGTTGTGGAAGCCGTCAGCCTCGCCGTCGACGGCCTCCGTCTCCGGCTTGGTGCCCTTGCGCTTCAGCCATTCGAGGAATTCGAGCACGTTCTGCCACTTCGACTGCGCCTGCCGCTCGTCGAACGCGTCGTACAGGTACGCCTCGTAATGGATGGCCTCCATCATGTCGTCGAGCACGACGCTCGCGGGCTCCTTGTCTGCGCGGTCGGTCAGCCGCTGGATGAAGTCGCAGAACATCCTGAGCGGCTCGATCTGCCGGGCGGACAGCCGCGCCTCGATCCCGCCCATGTACACGGCCTCGAACAGCGACACCTTCGCCTGGCCAGCGAACGAGCCGAGCGCCTCGAGCGTCGTGTTGCCGATCCCGCGGCGCGGCGTCGTAACGGCGCGGATGAACGCGGGATCGTCGTCGGCGTTCGCGATCAGGCGCAGGTATGCGCACAGGTCCTTGATCTCGGCCTTGTCGAAAAACGACTGGCCGCCCGACAGCACGTACGGAATGCGCTCGCGCCGCAGCACCTGCTCGAAAATCCGCGCCTGGAAGTTGCCGCGATACAGGATCGCGTAGTCGCGAAACTGCGCGCGCCGCTCGAACTTGTGCGCGGACAGCCGGAACACGACCGATTCGGCCTCATGCTCCTCGTCGTTGCACGGCGTGACGGTGATCGAGTCGCCCATCCCGTGCTCGGACCACAGCTTCTTCTCGAACAGCTTCGGGTTGTTCGCGATCACGTTGTTCGCGGCGGTCAGGATCCGCACCGTCGACCGGTAGTTCTGCTCGAGCTTGATCACGTGCAGCTTCGGAAAATCCTTGCCGAGCTGCGCGAGGTTCTCGAGCGTCGCGCCGCGCCAGCCGTAGATCGCCTGGTCGTCGTCGCCCACCGCGGTGAACGCGGCGCGCGGGCCCGCGAGCAGCTTCAGCAGCTCGTACTGGCACGCGTTGGTGTCCTGGTATTCGTCGATCAGCAGATAGCGCAGCTTGTTCTGCCAGCGGTCGCGCACCTGCTCGTTCTTCGCGAACAGCTCGGCAGGCAGCCGGATCAGGTCGTCGAAGTCGACCGCCTGGTACGCGTGCAGCGTCGCGACGTAGTTGCGATAGACGAGCGCAGCCTGGTGCTCGTCTTCGTTGGCGGCGATCGTCATCGCCTCCTCGGGCATGATGAGGCCGTTCTTCCACAGCGAGATGGTGCTCTGGATCTTGCGGATCAGGCCCTTGTCGGTGGTGCCGATCTGCTCCTGGATCATCCCGAAGCAGTCGTCCGCATCCATGATCGAGAACTGCGGCTTCAGGCCCACGTGCTCGGCCTCCTGACGCAGAATCTGCACGCCGAGCGAGTGAAACGTGCACACGGTGAGCTGGTTGACGGGCACCTTGCGGCCTTCCTTGCCGGGCGTGGTGAGCGTCTTGCCTTCCAGCAGCTTCGACACGCGCTCGCGCATTTCGGCGGCGGCCTTGTTCGTGAACGTGACCGCCGCGATGTGGCGCGGCTCGAAGCCTTTCGCTTCGATCAGGTGCGCGATCTTCTGCGTGATCACGCGGGTCTTGCCACTGCCCGCGCCGGCGAGCACGAGGCAGGGACCGTCGAGGTAGCGCACCGCTTCATTCTGAGCGGGGTTGAGGCCTGCGGACATGATGACGGATGATGTTGCGGTTGACGGCGGAACGCCGGGAGGATGCCCCGCGCGACAGGCCTGGAACGCAGGCGGACACGCGGGGCAGGACGCGCATGTTAACACGTCGGCGACGCGCTTTTCCGAAGCGCGCGCGAATGCGCCCGCGCGGCAGTGCCGGCGTTTCGCCCGGCGGCCGCTGCCGGTCGGCTTCTTGTCCCGACGGCCAATCCGGCCCCGCTTCCGGTTCGATCAGCCACAATGGCAGCACGTCGGCGCGCACCGCCAACCACGATCGGATCGGTTGCATCGGACACCGGCTTGCCACGGCCGCCCTCGGCCGGCTGCCGTTTCTTCACGCACGCGCCGCCACGCCTGCACTGCCGACGGCGTTCGGCCCGCGGCGTGTCGCCCCGGCCGGCGGGATCACGGCCGGCACACGCCCCACGCGCTGGGCCGGGTGCGGTTGCGCCCGCACCGCGCCAAATGCCGCTCGCCGCGCGCACGTCGCCGGCCGGCGTCGCGCGTTTTGCCGAACGCGCCAGTGTATGCGACGGCGTCATGCCAAAATAGCCGGTCGTTCCCGCGCCTCTCACGGCGCACCGTCCTTTCGTTTCGTACGCAGCCAAGGATTGCCATGTCGTCATTGCTCAGGATTGGTTTGATGGGTTTCGGTTTCGCCGGCGCGACGTTCCACGCGCCCGTGATCGCCACGAGCGGCCGCACCGAGGTCGCCGCGATCGCGACGGGTCAGCCCGATCGCGCGCGCGCCGCGTATCCGGGCGCGCGCATCGTTCCCGATCTCGATGCGCTGCTCGCCCTCGACGACATCGATTGCGTGGTGATCGCCACGCCGAACGACACGCACTTCACGCTCGCGCGGCGGGTGCTCGAAGCCGGCCGCCACGTCGTCGTCGACAAGCCCGTTACGCTCACCGCCGACGAGGCGCTCGCGCTCGCCCGGCTCGCGAACGCGCGCAGCCGCCTGTTCGCGCCATTTCACAATCGCCGCTGGGACGGCGACTTCCTCACCGTGCGCCGCATCGTCGAATCCGGCGAACTCGGCCGGGTGACCTGGTTCGCGTCGCACTTCGACCGCTTCCGCCCGACGCCGCGCACGCGCTGGCGCGAGGAACCCGCGCGCGGCGGCGGCCTGTTGCTCGATCTCGGCCCGCACCTGATCGACCAGGCGCTCGTGCTGTTCGGGCTGCCGCAGACGGTCAGCGCCACGGTGAAAACGCGCCGCGACAACGGCGCCGCGCCCGATCTGGTGCATCTGCTGCTCGGCTATCCGGACAAGGACGTCGCGCTGCACGCGAGCGCGCTGTCGGCGATCGAGCCGCCGCGCTTCACGCTCCACGGCACGTGCGGCAGCTATCAGAAGTTCGGGCTCGACACGCAGGAAGATCAGTTGAAAGCCGGCCTCACGCCGGACCACGTCGAGTTCGGCGGCGGCAACCCGCCCGGGGTGCTGCGCGTACTCGAGGGCGACCTCGAAGTCGAACGCCCGGTGCCGACGCTCGACGGCCAGTACGCGGAGTTCTATCGCGCGCTCGCCGCGTCGGTCCACGACGGCGCACCGTTCCCGGTCGCGCCGCAGGACGCGGTCGACGTGATGACGATCATCGAGCTCGCCGCGCAAAGCGAGCACGAAGGCCGCCGGGTACCGTTCGTGCGCCGCACGGTGTGACCGGCGCGCACGGCTGGCGCAGCCCGCACGATGTCGCCGCCGTCCGCAGCCGCGCGGCGGGCTTGCCGCGGCGGCCGCGCGTCGCGGTCGCCCCGCCCCCTTCCAAACATTCCGTTACAAACAGTGCGGGAACGAAAGTCAGCGGTCGTCGGGTCTGACGCGTTTCTCAAAAAGTCGATCCGACACCAAACCGTCAGGAGAATGTGATGCAACGGTTGATTCGCGCAGCGGCATGCTGCGTCCTGGTTTCCTCGCTCGCGGCCTGTGTCGTGCAGCCGCAGCGGCCGGCCCGACAGGCGCCCCCGCCCCGGCCGAACCCTCAGGTCGTCGCCAACGACCGTTTGCAGGAGGTCCAGGGGCGGATCGACAACCTGCACCGCCGCATCGACGCGCGCGTGAACGGCGGCTACTACCCGCCGCCGTACGGCGCGCAGCTGCACCACCGGCTCGACGTGATCCGCCAGGAAGCGAACGACATGTCCGCGCAGCACAACGGCGGCCTGTCCGGCGACGAACAGCGCGTGCTGAACCAGGAGCTCGACACGGCCGCGCGCGCGATCGGCGAGTAATCCCGGCTCGGCCGGCGCCTTGAGAGCGGCGGCACCGCTTGCCGCCGCCTGCTGTCGCTTACCGCCGCTTGTCGCGAAGCGACATTCTTTTGCCCAAATTGACAATGCCGACCTGCTCGCGTACAGTCGCCCGCACGCGTCGGGAGAGCGCGTGACCGCGTCGCTTGTGCAACGCCGGTCGCGCCGCCGAAGGGGCACACCCGCAAACTCTCAGGCAAAAGGACCGACCGCGTCGGGGATTCCCGTCCGCGCATTGCGCGGGCCGCCTTCCCCGCACTCTGGAGAGCGGCAGTAGCCCGCTGCGCACAAGCAGCGCGGGCAGGCTGCCCACCGAAGGGGCGCGCGTTCGCCGGCTTGCAGCCGCAGCGCAATCTCTCAGGTATCGAGGACAGAGGGGCATGTACCGGATCGCGTCGCAGGCCCAGGCCGCGACGGTCCGCACATGGCCGTTCTGACCCGCGCGCAAGCGCCTTGCCTGAGGCCTCGATGACTGCACTGAATCACACCCCGCTCAACGCCGCGCACCGCGCGCTCAATGCCCGCATGGTCGACTTCGGCGGCTGGGACATGCCCGTCAACTACGGCTCGCAGATCGAAGAGCACGAGGCCGTGCGCACCGACGCCGGCATGTTCGACGTATCGCACATGTGCGTCGTCGATTTCACCGGCAGCCGCGTGCGCGCGTTCTTCGAACACGCGATCGCGAACAACGTCGGCAAGCTCAAGACGCCCGGCAAGGCGCTCTACTCCTGCCTGCTCAATCCGGAAGGCGGCGTCATCGACGACCTGATCGTCTATTACTTCACCGAAGACTTCTTCCGCGTGGTCGTCAACGCCGGCACGGCCGAGAAGGACATCGCGTGGTTCAACCAGCTCAACGAACAAGGCGGCTTCGGCCTGACGATCGCGCCGCGCCGCGATTTCGCGATCGTCGCCGTGCAGGGTCCGAACGCCCGCGAAAAGGTCTGGACCACGGTGCCCGCCGCGCGCGCCGCGACCAGCGAACTGAAGCCGTTCAACGCCGCGCAGGTCGCCGGCACGCCGTTCGGCGATCTCACCGTGGCGCGCACCGGCTATACCGGTGAAGACGGCTTCGAAGTGATCGTCCCGGCCGCGCACGTCGAAGCGCTGTGGACGGCGCTGCAGCAAAACGGCGTGCGTCCGTGCGGGCTCGGCGCGCGCGACACGCTGCGCCTCGAGGCCGGCATGAACCTGTACGGGCAGGACATGGACGAAACCGTGTCGCCGCTCGACGCGGGCCTCGCATGGACGGTCGACCTGTCGGCGCCGCGCGAATTTGTCGGCCGCGCCGCGCTCGAGCGCGACGGCTCCCGCGCCGCGTTCGTCGGCCTGATCCTGCAGAAGGAAAACGGCAAGGCGGGCGGCGTGCTGCGCGCGCATCAGAAGGTCGTCACGCCGCACGGTGAAGGCGAGATCACGAGCGGCACGTTCTCGCCGTCGATGCAGGAATCGATCGCGTTCGCGCGCGTGCCGGCCGCCGTCCAGATCGGCGACACCGTTCAGGTGCAGATTCGGGACAAGCAACTTCCCGCGCGCGTGGTAAAACTGCCGTTCGTGCGCAACGGCAAGGTCCTCGCTGCGTAACGACCGGGAAGCGACCGGCAGGCCGCGTCCCGGTAAAGCCGGGAAATGGCGCCCGGCGCAACCCCACCCGGCGCGCCCCGGCGGCGCGCCAGCATA
The DNA here is from genome assembly GCF_001718795.1 of Burkholderia latens. Classification (NCBI taxonomy): domain Bacteria; kingdom Pseudomonadati; phylum Pseudomonadota; class Betaproteobacteria; order Burkholderiales; family Burkholderiaceae; genus Burkholderia; species Burkholderia latens. Next base: position 406,636 of record NZ_CP013435.1, read on the forward strand.
ACGAACACACTTTTTATCCAGGAGCATCCGATGAGCAACGTCCCGGCCGATCTGAAGTACACCGACGAACACGAGTGGATCCGCACCGAGGCGGACGGCACGCTGACGGTCGGCATCACCGATCACGCGCAGAGCACGCTCGGCGACATCGTCTTCCTCGAACTGCCGCAAGTCGGCAAGTCGGTGACGGCGGGCGACGCCGTCGGCGTCGTCGAATCGGTGAAGGCCGCATCCGACATCTACTCGCCGGTGTCCGGCGAAGTCGTCGCGATCAACGAAGATGCCGCCAACTCGCCGGAAGAAGTGAACAGCGACGCGTATGGCGTGTGGCTGTTCAAGATCAAGCTCGCGGACGGTGCATCGACCGACAAGCTGATCGACGCCGACGCGTACAGCAAGCTGATCGACTAATTTTCCTTACCCGAACCGCGTGCGGCCGGGCGACCGGCCCGCGCGGGACCAGAGTCACGCCATGAAGCTCGAACACCCGGACCGCCTGATGAACCGCACGCCCCTCTCGCTCGCCGCGCTCGAAACGCACGACGCGTTCGCAGAACGCCACATCGGCCCCGATGCCGCCAGCCAGCAGGCCATGCTCGACACGCTCGGCTTCGCGTCGCGCGCCGCGCTGATCGACGCCGTGATCCCGGCCTCGATCCGCCGCACCGAAACGCTGCCGCTCGGCCCGTTCGCGCAACCGAAGAGCGAGGCGGAAGCGCTCGCCGCGCTGCGCACGCTCGCGGACAAGAACCAGGTGTTCCGCTCGTATATCGGCCAGGGCTATTACGACTCGCATACGCCGGCCGTGATCCTGCGCAACGTGCTCGAAAACCCGGCGTGGTACACGGCTTACACGCCGTACCAGCCTGAAATTTCCCAGGGCCGCCTCGAGGCGCTCCTGAACTTCCAGCAGATGGTCGCCGACCTGACGGGCCTCGCGATCTCGAACGCATCGCTGCTGGACGAAGCGACGGCCGCCGCCGAAGCGATGACGCTGCTGCAACGCACCGGCAAGCCGAAGTCGAACGTGTTCTACGTCGCCGACGACGTGCTGCCGCAAACGCTTGAAGTGATCCGCACGCGCGCGCTGCCGGTCGGCATCGAAGTCAAGACGGGTCCGGCGGCCGACGCCGCGCAGGCCGACGCATTCGGCGTGCTGCTCCAGTATCCGGGCGTGAACGGCGACGTGCGCGACTACCGCGCGCTCACCGACGCGATTCACGCGGCGGGCGGCCACGTCGTCGTCGCGGCCGACCTGCTCGCGCTGACCGTGCTGACGCCGCCCGGCGAATGGGGCGCGGACGTCGCGGTCGGCAACACGCAGCGCTTCGGCGTGCCGATGGGCTTCGGCGGCCCGCACGCCGCTTACATGGCCGTGCGTGACGAATTCAAGCGCCAGATGCCGGGCCGTCTCGTCGGCGTGACCGTCGACGCGCAGGGCAAGCCGGCGCTGCGCCTCGCGCTGCAGACGCGCGAACAGCACATCCGCCGCGAGAAGGCGACGTCGAACGTGTGTACCGCGCAGGCGCTGCTCGCGATCATGGCGAGCATGTACGCGGTCTACCACGGCCCGCACGGCCTGAAGACGATCGCGCTGCGCGTGAACCGCATCGCGGCGCTGCTCGCCGCCGGCGTGAAGCAGCTCGGCTTCGCGACCGTCAACGACACGTTCTTCGACACGCTGACGATCGATACCGGCGCGCGCACCGCGCAGATCCACGAACTCGCGAAGGCCAAGCGCATCAACCTGCGCCGCGTGAGCGACACGCAAGTCGGCGTATCGGTCGACGAAACGACGACCCGCGACGACCTCGCCGATCTGCTCGACGTATTCGCGCAGGCCGCAGGCGGCACGGCGCCGGCCGTCGACGCGCTGGACGCGGGCCTCGCCGGCGTCGCCGCGCTGCCGGCCGGCCTCGAACGCACGAGCGCGTACCTCACGCATCACGTGTTCAACCGCCACCATTCCGAAACCGAAATGCTGCGCTACCTGCGCAGCCTGTCGGACAAGGACCTCGCGCTCGATCGCTCGATGATCCCGCTCGGCTCGTGCACGATGAAGCTGAACGCGACGTCGGAAATGCTGCCGGTGACGTGGCCCGAGTTCGGCCGAATCCACCCGTTCGCGCCGGCCGAGCAGACCGTCGGCTACCGCGAAATGATCGACCAGCTCGAGCAGATGCTCGTCGCGGCCACCGGCTACGCGGCCGTGTCGCTGCAGCCGAACGCCGGCTCGCAGGGCGAGTACGCGGGCCTGCTGATCATCCACGCGTACCACGCATCGCGCGGCGAAGCGCATCGCGACGTGTGCCTGATCCCGGCGTCCGCGCACGGCACGAACCCGGCGTCCGCGCACATGGCCGGCATGAAGGTCGTGGTCGTCGCGTGCGACGCGCAGGGCAACGTCGACATCGCCGATCTGAAGGCGAAGGCCGAGCAGCATTCGAAGGACCTCGCGGCGATCATGATCACGTATCCGTCGACGCACGGCGTGTTCGAGCAGAACGTGCGCGAGATCTGCGAGATCGTCCATGCGCACGGCGGCCAGGTGTACGTCGACGGCGCGAACATGAACGCGATGGTCGGCCTGACCGCGCCGGGCCAGTTCGGCGGCGACGTATCGCACCTGAACCTGCACAAGACGTTCTGCATCCCGCACGGCGGCGGCGGCCCGGGCGTCGGCCCGGTCGCGGTCGGCGCGCACCTTGCGAAGTTCCTGCCGAACCAGCGTTCGACCGGCTACGCGCGCGGCGAAGAAGGCATCGGTTCGGTGTCCGCCGCGCCGTACGGCTCGGCGTCGATCCTGCCGATCTCATGGATGTACATCGCGATGATGGGCGCGAAGAATCTGACCGCCGCCACCGAAACCGCAATCCTCAACGCGAACTACATCGCGAAGCGCCTCGCGCCGCACTATCCGGTGCTGTATTCGGGCCCGGGCGGGCTGGTCGCGCACGAGTGCATTCTCGATCTGCGTCCGATCAAGGAAACGAGCGGCATCACCGTCGACGACGTCGCGAAGCGCCTGATGGACTACGGCTTCCACGCGCCGACGATGAGCTTCCCGGTGCCGGGCACGCTGATGGTCGAGCCGACCGAATCGGAATCGCAGGAGGAACTCGACCGCTTCATCGCCGCGATGATCGCGATCCGCGAGGAAATCCGCGCGGTCGAGGAAGGCCGCGCCGACCGCGAGGACAACCCGCTGCGCCACGCGCCGCACACGGCAGCCGTCGTCACCGCGAACGAATGGCCGCATGCGTACTCGCGCGAGCAGGCCGCCTACCCGGTCGCGTCGCTCGGCACGAACAAGTACTGGCCGCCGGTCGGTCGTGCGGACAACGCGTACGGCGACCGCAACCTGTTCTGCTCGTGCGTGCCGATGTCGGAATACGCGTAACGCGCGTAACCCCCGCGTCGCAGCGGGGCGTCCGGCCGCGATCACACCGCACGCAACCGCCGGTTGCGTGCGGTGTTTGCGTTCGCCGCCCGGCCGATCGGTTCACGCTTGCCCGCCAATCCGGCTAACATCAACGCGATCCAGCCAATCAAGGAGTTCCGCATGGTGCGTCCGATGTTTCCGGGCCATGGTGCAACGCAGGGGCGGCCGCGCACGCGCCGCTTCGTGCCGCTGTTCGTCGCGACGCTGTCGTTTGCCGCCGCCGGCCTCGGCGCGGCCGGCAGCGCACGCGCGGCAATGAATTTCTGCGCGGCGCCCGCGTTGCAGGCGAGCGAGACGACGCAGGCCGAACCGGGCGTACAGGCGCTGATTCACAGCGTCGACGCGCGCATCGGCGAGCAGCCGAAAGCGATGCCGCGCGTGCATACCGAGGGCACGCTGCCGCATGAAGGCATCTACGACCAGAGCGCCGAAGCGCTGAAGGACATGGAGCTGATGCGCGACGCCGCGCTCGCGTGGCGCGTGACCAATGCGCCGCGCTATCTGCAGCTCGTCGACCGCTTCCTGTCCGCGTGGGTGTCGACCTACCAGCCGAGCTTCAACCCGATCGACGAGACGCGCTTCGACAGCCTGATCATCGCGTACGACATGACGGCGAGCGCGCTGCCGGTCAAGACCCGCAACGCGACGGCCGCATTCATCGCGAAGCTCGGCGCCGGCTACGTCGCGCAGATCGACGCGCAGAAGCGGCCGCTCACCGGCACGTGGCGCAACAACTGGCAAAGCCACCGGATCAAGCTGATCGCGCTGTCCGCGTTCACGCTCGGCGATCGCAAGATGATGAACGCGGCGCAGCGGCTGTTCGTCGAGCATCTCGCCGACAACATCGGCCCGGACGGCAAGACCTGGGACTTCGACGAACGCGACGCGCTGCACTACGCGGTGTACGACCTCCAGCCGCTGGTGACGGCCGCACTCGCCGCGCGCCGTTTCAACCGCAACTGGCTGCGCGAGCGCGGCGCGAACGGCGCGACGCTGGCGGCCGCGCTCGACTGGCTCGTGCCGTACGCGCTCGGCGAAAAGACGCACGAGGAATTCGTGCATTCGCCGGTGCCGTTCGACGCGAAGCGCCGCGAAGCCGGCTTGCCCGGCTACACGGGGCAGTGGGACCCGAAAAACGCCACCGAACTCTTTCACCTGGCCGCGCGGCTCGACGGGCGCTATGCCCGTGTCGCGCGCCAGCTATCCGTCATGCCGCCCGCATGGCTGGCCGCGTGCCTGCCATTGCAGGCGCGCTAGCACTACTCTCAAAGCAAGGCAGGAATCGAAATGGCAGTCAGCGTGTTTGACCTCTTCAAGATCGGCATCGGCCCGTCGAGCTCGCACACGGTCGGACCGATGCGCGCGGCGCTGATGTTCGTCCAGGGCCTCGAGCGCGACGGGCTGCTCGACGCGACGGCCAACGTGAAGGTCGAACTGTACGGCTCGCTCGGCGCGACCGGCAAGGGCCACGGCACCGATCGCGGCGTGATGCTCGGCCTGCTCGGCGACGCCCCCGACACCGTCGATCCCGACACGATCGACGCGCGGCTGGAAGACGTCCGCACGACGAAAAAGCTCGCGCTGCTCGGCATGCATCCGGTGCCGTTCGTGCTGAAGGACAACATCGCGTTCTACCGGCAGGCGCTCCCCGAGCATCCGAACGGGATGAAGCTGCGCGCGTCCGATGCAAGCGGCAACGTGCTCGTCGAGCGCACGTACCTGTCGGTCGGCGGCGGCTTCGTCGTGACGGCCGGCGCGCCGAACACGAAAGTGCTGAGCGCGGCCGAGCAGATGACGCATCCGTTCCGCACCGGCGCCGAGCTGCTCGCGCTGACCGAGTCGACCGGCAAGTCGATCGCGCAGCTGATGTGGGAAAACGAGCGTGCGTGGCACAGCGAGCAAGAGACGCGCGACGGGCTGCTGAAAATCTGGGCGGTGATGCAATCGTGCGTGTCGCGCGGATGCGGGATCGGCAACCCGGACGCCGACGGCAACCTGCCCGGCCCGTTCCAGGTCAAGCGCCGCGCGCCGCAGCTGTATCGCGCGCTGACCGGCAACCCTGAGCGTGCGCTGCAGGATCCGCTGTCGATGGTCGACTGGATCAACCTGTATGCGATCGCGGTCAACGAAGAAAACGCGGCCGGCGGCCGCGTCGTCACCGCGCCGACCAATGGCGCGGCCGGCATCATCCCGGCCGTGCTGCACTATTACACGCGCTTCACGCCGGGCGCGAACGAACAGGGCGTGATCGACTTCCTGCTGACGGCCGCCGCGATCGGCATCCTGTACAAGCTCAATGCGTCGATTTCCGGCGCGGAAGTGGGCTGCCAGGGCGAAGTCGGCGTCGCATGTTCGATGGCGGCCGGCGCGCTCGCGGCCGTGCTCGGCGGCACGCCGCGCCAGGTCGAGAACGCAGCCGAGATCGGGATGGAGCACAACCTCGGCCTCACGTGCGACCCGGTCGGCGGGATGGTGCAGATCCCGTGCATCGAGCGCAACGCGATGGCTTCGGTGAAGGCCGTCAACGCGGCGCGCATGGCGCTGCGCGGCGACGGCTCGCACTACGTGTCGCTCGACTCGGTGATCAAGACGATGCGCGAGACGGGCGCCGACATGAAGACCAAGTACAAGGAAACGTCGCGCGGCGGGCTCGCGGTGAACATCGTCGAGTGCTGACGCGCGGTTCGGCGGTCATGCGGAGCGGATCGATATCCCGCATGGCCGCCGGACGCGCCCATCGCCATCAATCGTTCAGCCGGTTCTCCGGCCGCAATCCCGGATAGCGGAGGAATTAGCGCTCGTCGTTGGTCACGAGCGCGACGTCGGGCGACACCGCGTGCGCGGCGATCCGCTCGTCGAGATGATCCTTCTTCCGCTCGCCGGTTGCGTCGCGAACCGGACCGTACGCTGGCGCGGCCGCGACGTCGAACGGAGCACCGGGGATATCGTCGATCAGCGCGGCGAGACGGCGACGCTCCCGCGCAGGCGTCGCCCATGCGGCGACGCCGTCCTCCAGCTTGGCGGACGTGATCGCCGACATCAGCACATCCTCCGTGTAACACCGCGCCAATCGTTTCGCGACTTGCTCAGGCTGCGCGAACTCGCGGTTCAGCCGCCCGAAGCGAAGACGCACGCGGCGAACCGCGTTCCGGCACTTTTCATCGGCCGGTGTGCCGGCGCCCCGGCAACAGGCGTAAGCTGTACGTCCCGCTACCCAGGGAGACGGCAGCCCATGTCGCATTCCAAGGATCTCGAGCCGCGCGCCACCACTGGCGCGCGACTGCTCGTCGACGCGTTGCTCGCCAATCACGTCGAACGCGTATTCTGCGTGCCGGGCGAGAGCTTTCTCGCCGTGCTCGATGCGCTCGCGGACGACACCGCGCGCATCCAGACGGTCGTTTGCCGCCACGAAGCGGCGGCCGCGAACATGGCCGAAGCGGTCGGCAAACTGACGGGCCGTCCCGGCATCGCGTTTGTGACGCGCGGCCCCGGCGCGACGCACGCGTCGATCGGCGTGCACACCGCCTTCCAGGATTCGACGCCGATGATCCTGTTCGTCGGCCAGTGCGCGCGCGAGCACCTCGACCGCGAAGCCTTCCAGGAAATCGACTACCGCCGGATGTTCGGCCAGATGGCTAAATGGGTCGCGCAGATCGACGATCCGCGCCGCATTCCCGAATATCTGAGCCATGCATTCCATGTCGCCACATCCGGCCGCCCCGGCCCGGTGGTGCTCGCGCTGCCGGAGGACGTGCTGTCCGAAGCGTGCGCGCCGCAACCGGTCGTGCCGGCCGCGAAACGCGTCGCGGCGTCGCCGTCGGCCGCGCAACTCGACGAGCTGCGCGAGCGGCTCGCGCGTGCGGAGCGGCCGTTCGCAATCGTCGGCGGCAGCGGCTGGACGCCGGACGCATGCGCGAACCTGCGCACCTTCGTCGAGCGCTGGGAACTGCCGGTCGCATGCGCGTTCCGCTTCCAGGACACGTTCGACAACGCGCACCCGAACTACGCCGGCGACGTCGGCCTCGGGATCAATCCGGCGCTCGGCAAGCGGATCCGCGATGCGGACCTGCTGCTCGTGCTCGGCCCGCGTCTCGGCGAGGCGACGACGGGCGGCTATACGCTGCTCGACATTCCGAAAACGCGCCAGACGCTGATCCACGTGCATCAGGGCGCGGACGAGCTCGGCCGCGTGTATGCGCCCGACCTGCCGATCGTGTCCGGGATGCCGGAAATCGCCGCGCCGCTCGCCGCGCTGGAGCCGCCGTCGCAGCTCGCGTGGGCCGGCGCGGCCGCAGCCGCGCACCGCGCGTATCGCGAATGGCATGCGCCGCTGCCGATGCCCGGCGACGTCCAGCTCGGCGACGTGATGGTGCAGCTGCGCGAGCGCCTGCCGCACGATGCAATCCTCACCAACGGCGCCGGCAACTACGCGATCTGGCTGCATCGCCACTTCGCGTACCGCCACTTCCGCTCGCAACTCGCCCCGACCAGCGGCGCGATGGGCTACGGGCTGCCGGCGGCGCTCGCGGCGAAGTCGCTGTATCCGTCGCGCGCGGTCGTCGCGCTCGCCGGCGACGGCTGCTTCATGATGGCAGGCAACGAACTCGCGACCGCGATGCAATACGGGCTGAACATCGTCGCGATCGTCGTCAACAACGGTCATTTCGGCACGATCCGCATGCATCAGGAACGCAACTATCCGGGCCGCGTGCACGGCACAGGGCTCACGAACCCCGATTTCGCCGCGTACGCGCGTGCGTTCGGCGCGCATGGCGAGACGGTCGAGCGCACCGCCGATTTCGCGCCCGCACTGGAGCGCGCACTGAGTTGCGGGCTGCCGGCCGTGATCGAGATCCGGATCCCGCAGGAAGCCAGCACGCCGGCCGCGACGCTCGAGCAGATCCGAGAGCAGGGCCGCCGCGCCCGCGGCGCATGACCATGGCGCGGCACAGCACACCGGCCGGCCTCGTGCTGTCGCACGATCGCGCGCTCGTCCATCCCGGCACGCTGCTCGCGCCCGACGGCACGCTCGTCGCACCGTACGACATCGAGCACGGCAGCGAGCGCGCGGAACGTCACGCACAGGCCGCGCCCGCGCTTGGCCTGCTGCATGCCGCATCCCGACCGTTCCGGCTCGACTACGGGCGCGTGACGGACGTGCACGTGATCAACGGGATGGGCGTCGCGCTCGGCGATTCGGTGATCGGGCTAACCGCGCTCGCCGCACTGCGCGCGATGCATCCGGGCCTGCGCTTCACGCTGTACCGGCCGGCCCGCGCGCCGCGCTACGTCGACGCACTGTATGCGCTCGCGGCCGACGTCGTCGCACCGTCGCGCGCGCTGCCGTATCCGGCCGATGCGCTGCCTGCCGGCGCGCCGTGCATCGATGTCGGCAATCACCTGTACTGGCCCGCGTTCGCGCGGCAGCCGATGATCGATTTCTTCGTCGACGCGCTCGGCGCCGATCCGGCCGCGGTGCCGGCCGCCGCGAAGCGCAATCGCTGGCTCGCCCGGCTGACGCTGCCCGCACTGCCGGCCGAATGGCAGCGGCCGTACGTGCTGTTCTGCCCGACCGCAAGCACCGCGGTGCGCAGCGTGCCGCGGGCGCTGCATGCCGCCTGCGTCGAGCGGCTCGCGCAGCGTTACGGGCTGCCCGTGGTCGGCTTCGGCGCCGTCGCGCACGCCGCCTATGTCGACGTGAGCCGCGACGCGACGGACACCGCGCGCTTCCTTGCCTGGGTAAAGGGGGCGAGCGTGCTGTTCGCGCCCGACACGGCGGCGCTGCATGTCGCCGACGGCTTCGACGTGCCGACGCTCGGCTGTTTCACGACGATCGATCCGGCGCTGCGCGTGCGCGACTATCCGCACTGCGTGCCGGTCTCGCTCGACGTGCCCGCGGATTTGCACGGGCTGCATCGCAGCGAACGGCCGGACGATCTCGCGGCGGTCGAATCCGCCTACCGGGCGATCGACTGGGATGCGTTGCCGTGGCCGGCACCGCGCGACGCGGCGGCTACAGCGGGATAACGAGGCGGCAGTCGCGCCGCGAGAGACGGCGCGTGCGGCAGCTTCCACGCGCCGCCACCACGCGGCTCACCCGGCGGCGATCATTGTCGCCCGCTCGCGCAGCGTCTCCGACGGCCGCTTGCCGAACAGCCGCCGGTAATCGGTCGCGAACTGGCTCAGATGCCAGAAACCCCACGCCTCCGCGACGTCCTGCACCGAACCGGCCGCCCGCCCGCACAGATCGCGCCGCGCGCCGTTGAGCCGCAGCGTGCGCAGATAGGTTGCCGGCGCCATGCCGAGCACATCCTGGAAGCAATACTGCAGCGTGCGGCGGCTCACGTGCAGTTGCTCGCACAGCTCGGGCACGCCGACCGGCCGCGTGCGGTGCGCAAGCACGTATTCGCGCGCCTGCTCGACGATCCAGCGCCGAGTGGACGGCGCGCCGCCCGCGCCGTCGTCCGCCGGTTGCGCGCACGCGTCGAACAGCGCGGCCAGCACCTCGGCCTGCAGGTCGTCGCGCTGCGCATCGGGCAACGGCCCCCCCGCGGCCGCCGCGCCGTCGAGCCGGTGGCCGAGCAGCGTGCACAGGCGTGCGAGCCGCGCGTCGCCGATCTGGATCACGCGTTGCGTGAACAGCCGCTCGTCGAGCGCGCGGTGTTCGACTTCTTCCGCATAGCGGCGCAGCACGTCGCCCCGTACGACCACCCCGTAAATCGAGAACTGCGCCGGCGTCAGCAATTCGAATTCGACGTTGCCGGGCCGGAACGCGAGCGCGCCGGGGCCGATGCGGCACGCGTCGACGCGCGCGGTGCCGTCGCTCGCGAGCGGGATTCCGAACCAGTAAGCGTCGCCGCGCACCTCGCACGCCTGCCGCAGCAGGTGGCTGGTCGATTCGCGAAACAGCTTCATCGTGTCGAGCGGCAGCTCGGTCAGCGTGCCGACGAAGCGGCCGGCCGCGAGCTGGTCGTAGGTCTGCCGCCAGCCGATCAGGTTGCGCGCCTGCTCGTCGGCGTCGTGCGCGACGCTGACCACGGCCTGGCCGGCGAGCGCGTCGTTGCCCTGCGCGCTGCGCCGCGTGTCCTCGGCCGTCGGCTCGTCCATGCACTGCACTCGTTGTTCCATCGTGTTCTCCTCACCTGCGCGGGACGGCCTCCATCACGCAAGTCCCGTGCCGAATCGCGCGATTCCGGCGACCAGCCCGTCATTCCACGCGCTCCGGCCCGTGCGCGCCATGGGGGCGCACCCGGAGGCGGCGTACCGCGCACCGCACGGGTGCGGAATGCGCGCCGCCGGCGGCCACCGGCTACGCGCCCGGCCGCAACCGCACGACGCGCGTGCCGCAGTTGCCGTACGCCTGCGCGACCGCCAGCTCGACGATCGGGCTGCCGGGCGGCCACGGGGCCATATCCGCTGCCGGCAGGTCGGTGCGCAGCGTCGCGCGGCCGTTGATTCGGTAACGGACGCCGCGCATGAAATCGACGAACAGCAGACCGACACCGCTGCCGTCGCACGTGCGCGGGTCGATCCTGGCGCCGTCGCCATCCGGATGGACGGGCAGCGCGAAGCGCAGCGTCTTCGTGTCGATCACGCGCACGACCGGCCACAGATCGCCGTTCGCGTCGCGGATGCCCTGCACGATGTCGCAGGTCACGCGCGCCGGTTCGCCGCACATCGTGCCGACGAACATGAACGGTTGCGATTCGACGAACTGGCGCACGCCGATGCTCAGTCGCGTCGTCACGACGTCGCTCATCCGCTCGGCTTCGTCGCTGACGCCGAACCGGTGGTGCGCGTCGAGCTCGCCCGCGTGAAACACCGGGTGGCGTGGAAAGGATCGGGGCGGTTCTGCCATGCTGGTTTCCGTCAGGCCTGCGGGCGCACGATGCGGCTGCGAACGCGCGAAGGCCGGTATCGGCGCGATGCGGGCCGGGATCACGCGCGGCCCACGCCGCTTGTTCAATGTCGAAAGGTGAAAAAAACGCGAAGTGCCAGGGTCGGCGGCGGGACAGCACCGGCCGCCGGCACGGCACCGGGCAGCGGTACGGGCGCCGTTCAACGGCCGGGCAGACATCGCCCCGCCGTCTCTCCTGCTGCGTCAATCCCGCGCAGGCCTCACTGCTTTCCGCGGCCGGCCCTCTGCAAAGCGCCCGCCGGAAGCCATCCTTCGGAAGCGGTCCTGCGGAAACGCCCCGAAAGCGGCCCCCCGAAACTCCATTCGGAAGCACCGTCCGGAAGCACCGTCCGAGAACACCCTCCGAAGCACGCTCCGGAAGCGCCGTCGGACAGCTCCAACCGGAAACGCCCTCCGGCATCGGCCCCTTCGCAACGGGCGCTTCGCCACCGCCACACGACCGGGCGGCGCTCCACCGCCGCCCGGCCGCCCACGGCGGGCCCTTCGCCCCTGCGGCGATCAGAAGAACCCGAGCGCCTCCGCCTGGTAGCTGACCAGCAGGCATTTCGTCTGCTGATAGTTCGACAGCGCCATCTTGTGCGTCTCGCGGCCGATGCCCGACTGCTTGTAGCCGCCGAATGCCGCGTGCGCCGGGTACAGGTGATAGCAGTTGGTCCACACGCGGCCGGCCTCGATCTCCCGGCCCATCCGGTAGGCACGCGTGCCGTTGCGCGTCCACACGCCCGCGCCGAGCCCGTAGAACGTGTCGTTCGCGAGTTCGATCGCTTCCTGCTCGTCCTTGAACGTCATCACCGACGCGACCGGCCCGAAGATCTCCTCCTGGAACACGCGCATCTTGTTGTTGCCGAGCAGCATCGTCGGCTTCACGTAGTAGCCCGTGCCGAGTTCGGCCGCCGGCGCCGTGCGCTCGCCGCCTGTCAGGCATTGCGCACCTTCGTCGCGGCCGATGTCGATGTACGACAGGATCTTGTCGAGCTGCTGCTGCGACGCCTGCGCGCCGATCATCGTCTGCAGGTCGAGCGGATGGCCGGCCTTGATGCGCTCGACACGCGCGACCGCCTTCTCGATGAAGCGATCGTAGATCGACTCCTGGATCAGGATCCGCGACGGGCACGTGCACACCTCGCCCTGGTTCAGCGCGAACATCGCGAGGCCTTCGAGCGCCTTGTCGAGGAACGCGTCGTCCTGATCGAGCACGTCCGCGAAGAAGATGTTCGGGCTCTTGCCGCCCAGCTCGACCGTCGACGGGATCAGGTTGTCGGCGGCCGCGCGCAGGATGTGCTTGCCGACCGGCGTCGAGCCGGTGAACGCGATCTTCGCGATCCGCGTACTGGTCGCGAGCGCCTCGCCCGCTTCCTTGCCGAAGCCGCTGACGATGTTGATCGTACCGGCGGGGAACAGGTCGCCGATCAGCTCCATCAGCACCATCACCGACGCGGGCGTCTGCTCGGCCGGCTTCATCACGATGCAGCAGCCGGCCGCGAGCGCCGGCGCGAGTTTCCACGCAGCCATCAGCAGCGGGAAGTTCCACGGGATGATCTGGCCGACCACGCCGAGCGGCTCATGGAAGTGATACGCGACGGTGTTGTCGTCGATCTCCGAAATCCCGCCTTCCTGCGCGCGGATGCAACCCGCGAAATAGCGGAAGTGATCGATCGCGAGCGGCAGGTCGGCCGCCATCGTCTCGCGCAGCGGCTTGCCGTTGTCGATCGTCTCGGCCACCGCCAGCAGTTTCAGGTTCTTTTCCATCCGGTCGGCGGCGGCGAGCAGCAGGTTCGCGCGCTCGGCGACGGAAGTCTTGCCCCACTTGCGGCGAGCGGCGTGCGCGGCATCGAGCGCGAGTTCGATGTCGTCGGCGCCCGAGCGCGGCACGCGGCAGAACGGCTTGCCGTTGATCGGCGACACGTTCTCGAAGTACTCGCCCTTCACCGGCGGAACCCACTTGCCGCCGATGTAGTTGTCGTACTGCTGACGATACGGATATTCGACGTCGAGGCCCAGTTGCTTCAGGTCAAACGGGTTCATACATGTCTCCTGTTCATCGTGCTTGTGTGGATACAGCGCCGGTTGGATCGCGCTGCACGATTTACGCAACATGCGTGCCAAACCGGCCGGCAAGCGAACCGCAGCGGTGCGCGCGGGCGCCCGCCGCGGGCGGTGCCGGCGCATCGAAAACGAGTGTGCCGATTCTGAACAACGCGACGGCGCAGCGGCGCGGCCGGTGTTCGGATTTTCCACAGCGCCGTTGCGCATCGGCACATGCGCAGCCGCGCTCGCCGCGTGGCATGTCGCTTGCGTGACGATCGCGAATCTGCACGCACCGGCCACGCGCCCACCGACCCATGACCGATCCGGCTACCCTGAGCGACGATGCCGTCGCCTTCATCCGCGAACAGGCGTTCCTGATCGTCGCGACCGCAAACGCCGCCGGCGACAGCGACTGCTCGTATCGAGGCCGGCAGCCGCGCGCGGACGGCTCGTTCGAGCCGCTCGTCGACCTGCCCGATCGGCGCACGCTCGTGCTGCCCGATTTCCCGGGCAACAACCTGTTCAACACGATCGGCAACCTGCTCGTGAATCCGGCGATCGCGCTGCTGTTCGTCGACTTCGTCCGGCAGACGACGTGGCTCGTGCAAGGGCGCGCGACGATCGTCGAAGAGGCGGGAAGCCATGCGCATCTATGGCCCGATGCGCAGCGTTACGTGGTCGTCGAAGTGGAAAGCGCGCACGCGCGAGTCGAGGCGGGGCTGCCGGCGCTCGTGCTGGCGTGACGGCGGCGCGCGATGACGGGCGCCCGTGCCGGATCGTCGGCACGCTACGACGTCCGGCATGACTCGACACATGTTCGGATGCGTTATCCGCGCGCCGGCCAGCTCGCCGTCGACGCAACGCAACGCTTACCGCCCCGTCGTGTCCGCACACGCCGGTTCCGCGCGGCGCCGCGCCGGTGCTTCACCGCGCATCTGCGCGCCTTCATCGCCGCGCCCTTCCTCGCACGCCGGCCGCGCGCCGAGAAACGCGAACACCACGCCCGCGCACAGCACCGTCACGACCGCGAGCCCGATCAGCAACCGATCGAACGCATGCGTATAGCTCGCGAGCAGCGCCGCGCGATCGACACCCGGCAATACGGCCGCGGCGCCGGCGAGATCGCCGGTCGCGAGCCGCGCGGCGGCGCGCAGCGTCGCATCGGGCGCACCGGCCGCGGCCGCCGCCGCGTGCCGCAAATCGGCATGGGTGAGTGTCGCGAGCACCGCGCCGACGATCGCGAGCGCGATTCCCTCGCCCGCGACACGCGTCGTGCTGAAGATTCCGGTCGCCATCCCCGCACGCTCCTTCGGCACGACGCTGACCGACAGCCCGTCCATCAGCCCCCACGGCATGCCGGCCCCGACGCCGATCGCGAGCATCGGCGCGATCGCCGCCGGACCCGCGCCGCCGCGCAGCGCGACGCCGAGCCACACGAGGCCTGCGGCAGCAACGAGCAGCCCGAACCCGGAGATCACGCCGGCAGACAGCCGGCGCGTAAGCGTCGCCGCGACGAGCGGCACGACGAGCATCGGCGCGGAGATCGCGAGCATCAGCCAGCCCGCGTCGATTTCGCTGAAGCCGTCGATGCCGATGAAGCGCAGCGGCAGCACGACGAGCAGCACGATGTAGCAGCAGCACGTCGACACCGGCAGCACCTGTACGCCGACGAAGCGGGCAATCCGGAACAGCGACAGATCGAGCATCGGCCGCGCGACGCGCGTCTCGATCGCGACGAATGCGCACGCGCCGAGCGCCGCGCCGGCCAGCAGCGCAACGACGAGCGGATGCGTCCAGCCGCGCGCGGGCGCCTCGATCACGCCGAACGTAAACAGCGTGAGCGCGGCAGTGAACGCGGTCGTGCCCGGCCAGTCGAGCCCGGTCGCGTGCGGATCGCGCGACTCGTGCATGCGCGGCAGCCCCAATGCGAGCGACAGCACGCCGGCCGCCGCGCCCGTGACGAAGATCGCGCGCCAGCCGTGCTGCGCGATCAGCCATCCGGCGAGCACGGGCCCGAATGCGAGCCCGATCCCGAACGTCGTGCCGAGCAGGCTGAATGCGCGCGTACGCGCCGCGCCGTCGAACTCCTGCGCGAGCGCGGCCGTGCCGCCCGCAAGCGCCGCGGCCGCCGCGAGCCCCTGCGCGGCGCGCAGCAGGTCGACCGCGAGCATCGACGGCGCAAACGCGAGCGCGGCCGACATCAGCGTGAAACCGCCGACGCCGCACGCAAACAGGCGCTTGCGCCCGAACTGGTCGGCCAGCGCGCCCGCGGCCATCAGGAAACTGCCGAACGCGAGCATGAACGCGTTGGTGATCCAGTTCATCGCGACCGGCCCGCCATGCAGGTCGCGGCCGATCGCCGGCGTCGCGACCGCCCCGCCCGAAAACGACAGCGGCAGCGCGACGGCCGCCATGCATACGGCTGCCAGCACCCACGCGCGTCGGCGTGCCGACGCCGCGGAAACGGTTGAAAACGGCTGATCCATCATCGCTCCTCGAAAAGCCCGCGCGAACGCGCGTCAACGGCGATCAAAGATAATTCCGATTCAATCTTCGAAAAACCGTGCTGGCTTCCTCATATAACGGACTAAAATTCCGCAATCTGCGTCTTCACACCCGATTCCGCCTGCACCGATGGAAAACCTGAACGGCATCGCCGCCTTCGTCCGCACCGCCGAAGCGTTGAGCTTCGTCGCGGCCGGCCGCACGCTCGGCATCTCGGCGTCCGCGGTCGGCAAGACGATCGCGCGGCTCGAACAATCGCTCGGCGTACGCCTGTTCAACCGCACGACGCGGCGCGTCACGCTGACCGACGAAGGCCGCCACTTCTACGAACGCTGCCAGCGGATCCTCGAGGATCTGCGCGATGCGGAAGCCACCGTGACGGCCTCCGCGCAGCGCCCGCGCGGCAAGCTGCGCGTGAGCCTGCCGGTGATCGGCTACCGGTTCCTGCTGCCGGTATTGCCCGAATTCAGGCGGCGCTACCCGGACGTGGAGCTCGATCTGGATTTCAATGACCGGATGGTCGATGTCGTCGAAGGCGGCTTCGACGCGGTGATCCGCAGCGGACCGCTGTCGGATTCGAGCCTGATGTCGCGGCGGCTAGGCCCGTTCGCGTTCGTGCTGTGCGCGACGCCCGCGTACCTCGCGCAGGCCGGCACGCCGGAGGCACCGCGCGATCTCGAAGCGCACGACTGCGTGCGCTACTGCTTCCCGACCACCGGCAAGCTGCAGGACTGGGCGCTCGCCGCCGACGACGGCACGCCGCTGAAGCTGCGCACCGCGATGACCTGCAACAACATGGAAGCGCTGCGCGGCGCGGTCATGGCGGGGCTCGGCATCGGCTACATGCCGGATTTTCTCGCGCGCGATGCGCTGGAAAGCGGCGCGCTCGTCACCGTGCTCGACGATTACCGGATCGCGCCCGGCCAGTTCTCGATCGTGTGGCCGTCGAGCCGGCAGCTGTCGCCGAAGCTGCGCGTATTCGTCGACTTCCTGTGCGAGCGGCTGTTCACGTAGCCGGCCGGCGCGCGCTCACGCCGCGCCGATCCGCTCGGCTTCCTGCTGCGGCAACAGCGCGTCGCTGTCGTCCTTCAATCCGACACCGGTGAGCCCGAGGCGGCGCGCATGCGTCATCAGGTAATGCAGCTTGTGCGCGGCGGCGGCATGCGGCAAACCTTCAGGCCGCACGTTCGAGATGCAGTTGCGCTGCGCGTCGTGACAGCCGACCTTCGGCGCCCACGTCAGATAAACACCGAGGCTGTCCGGCGAACTGAGGCCCGGCCGCTCGCCGATCAGCATCGCGACGACCTGCGCGCGCAGCAACTCGCCGATCTCGTCGCCGAGCGCGACGCGCGCCTGCGTCGCGACCACCACCGGCCCGATCCGCCAGCCGTCCGCGTGCAGCCGCGGGCATACGGCCTGCAGCAGCGGCAGCGCCTGCTTCGCGGCCGCGAATGCCGACAGCCCGTCGCCGACCACGAACACGACGTCCGGCGGTTCGTCGAGCGCCGCGCCATAGCCGGCCAGCAGCGCGCGCCCGTGGTCGGACAGCTTGCGGCCGAGATCCGGCCGGCGCAGGTAATGCTGACGGTCGGGCGCCGCGCTCTGCACGCCGAGCGTCGCGAACCCCGCCGCATCGATCTCGCGGCGCAGCGCATCGGCGTCGAGCGGCTGGTGCACCGCATCGCGCGCCTGCGCGTGCGACAGATTGAACGCGAGCAGCGGCGCGGTCGGCAGGCTGCTGCCCGCGCGGCCGAGCGCGATCCGAGCGTTCGTGAACGACTTCAACTGCGCCCACGGATTTTTCTCGACGGCGTCGCTCATGCGGAAATCCCCATCCAGTCGTTCGCGCCCGCGAGCAGCGGCACGCGTGCGCTCGCGGCACGCAGCGCGCCATGCGCGTCGGCGATCTCCATCGTCTCCAGCCATTCCTCGAACTCGGGCGCGCGGCGCAGCCCGAGCACCTCGCGCACGTACAGCTGATCGTGGAACGACGTGCTCTGGTAGTTCAGCATCACGTCGTCCGCGCCGGGAATTCCCATGATGAAGTTGATGCCGGCCGCACCGAGCAGCGTGAGCAGCGTGTCCATGTCGTCCTGATCGGCTTCGGCGTGATTCGTGTAGCAGATGTCGCAGCCCATCGGCACGCCGAGCAGCTTGCCGCAGAAGTGATCCTCTAGCCCCGCGCGGATGATCTGCTTGCCGTCGTACAGGTATTCCGGCCCGATGAAGCCGACCACGGTGTTCACGAGGAACGGATCGAACTTGCGCGCGACCGCATATGCACGCACCTCGCACGTCTGCTGATCGACGCCGAAATGCGCGTTCGCCGACAGCGCACTGCCTTGCCCGGTCTCGAAATACATCAGGTTGTTGCCGACGGTGCCGCGCTTCAGCGACAACGCGGCGTCGCGCGCCTCGCCGAGCAGCGCGAGCGAGATCCCGAAGCTCGCGTTCGCTTTCTCGGTGCCGGCGATCGACTGGAACACCAGATCGACCGGCGCGCCCTTTTCGATCGCCGCGATCGTGTTGGTCACGTGCGTGAGCACGCACGACTGCGTCGGCACGCCGTAGCGCTCGCGGAATCCGTCGATCATCGCGAGCAGCTTCACGATCGCCGCGAGGCTGTCGGTCGCCGGATTGATGCCGATCATCGCATCGCCGCAGCCGTACATCAGCCCGTCGAGCATCGACGCGGCGATGCCTTTCACGTCGTCGGTCGGGTGATTCGGCTGCAGCCGCACCGACATCCGGCCGGCCAGCCCGACCGTGTTGCGAAACCGCGTGACGACGCGGCGCTTGCGCGCGGCCGCGATCAGGTCCTGGTTGCGCATCAGCTTCGACACCGCCGCGACCATCTCGGGCGTGAGGCCGGGCGCAATCCGCTCGAGCGCCGCGCCGTCGGCCGCGGGCGACAGCAGCCAGTTGCGGAAATCGCCGACGGTGAGGTGCGAGATCTCCGCAAACGCGGCCGCATCGTGATCGTCGACGATCAGCCGCGTGACTTCGTCGTGTTCGTACGGAATCAGCGCTTCGTTCAGGAACGCCTTCAGCGGCACGCCCGCGAGCGCAATCTTCGCGGCGACGCGCTCCTCCTCGCTCGCAGCCGCGACGCCGGCGAGCTGGTCGCCGGAGCGCAGCGGGCTCGCCTTCGCGAGCAGCGTCTTCAGGTCCGCGAAACGGTACGTGCGCGGGCCGATCGTCTCCGTATAGGACATCGTTCGAATCTCCTTGCCAAATGCCGACGGCGCGCTCGCGCGCTGCGAACGGGTCGCGAGGAAATACGCGTAGCCGAGCGCGAGGAACGCGACGAACACCATTGCGACCAACCCGTTGAAGTACACCATCGTCCCGAGGCAGATCAGAGCCGCCACGATCGCGAACGCCGGAAACAACGGGTACAGCGGCGCGCGGAACGGCCGCGCCATGTTCGGCTGCGAGCGGCGCAGCTTGAACAGCGCCGCCATGCTTACGATATACATCACGATCGCGCCGAACACCGACATCGTCACGATGTTCGCGGTGAGCGTCTGGCCGCCGAACTGGATCAGCTCGTCGCTGTAGATCGCGGCGATCCCGATCACGCCGCCCGCGAGAATCGCGCGATGCGGCGTCTTGAAGCGCGGATGCACCTTGCCGAGCCACTCCGGCAGGTAGCCCTCGCGAGCCAGCGCGAAGATCTGGCGCGAATAGCCGAGAATGATCCCGTGGAACGACGCGACGAGACCGAACAGCCCGAGCCACACGAGCATGTGCATCCAGCCGCTGTTTGCGCCGACGATGTACTTCATCGCCTGCGGCAGCGGATCGTTGATGTTCGCGAGCTTCGTCCAGTCGCCCGCGCCGCCGGCGAACACCATCACGCCGATCGCGAGCGTGACGAGGGTCAGGATACCGGCAACGTACGCGATCGGGATCGAGCGCTTCGGATTCTTCGCTTCCTCGGCGGCCATCGCGACGCCTTCGATCGCGAGGAAGAACCAGATCGCGAACGGGATCGCGGCGAACATGCCGTGGAATGCGCCGACGCTGAAGTGATCGGCGCCCGACCAGCCGCCCTTCATGAAGTTGCTCCACGAGAAGCCCGGCGACACGACGCCCATGAACACCAGCAGCTCGAAGATCGCGAACAGCGTGACGACCAACTCGAACGTCGCGGCGATCTGCACGCCGACGATGTTCAGCGCCATGAACACGAGATACGCGCCCATCGCCGCATGCTTCGGTTCGAGCCCCGGAAACTGCACGTGCAGGTACGCGCCGATCGCGAGCGCGATCGCGGGCGGCGCGAACACGAACTCGACAAGCGTCGCCGCGCCGGCGAGGTAGCCGCCCGTCGGACCGAACGCGCGGCGCGCATACGCGAATGGGCCGCCCGCATGCGGGATCGACGTCGTCAGTTCGGTAAAGCTGAAGATGAAGGTCGTGTACATCGCCGCGACGAACAGCGCGGTGATGACGAAACCGAGCGTGCCCGCGCTGGCCCAGCCGTAGCTCCAGCCGAAGTATTCGCCGGAAATCACGAGGCCGACCGCAATGCCCCACAGTTGCCAGGTCCCGAGCGTCTGCTGCAGCGCAGGCTGGCCGGACGACTTGGCGCCGGCGGCGGGCCGGCCATTCGACTCTGCTTTCATCGGATTCTCCTGAAAGGCGCCGGCCTGCCGGCCGCGCGACTGAGAATCGATGCTAGAGAGTCATTAAACGACGTGTTATCGAAATTCGGCAAAGATCGCAGCTGACGTTTCGCTTGCGGAAACACGCCCGAATTGCGCCATCGACCGGAGCAGGCGATGTCGAACGCGTCCACGACGCATTCCGGCTGGCAATCTCGTTCGTCAGCGTACCGGCGACCACGCTCGCGGGCCGGCTTGCCTGGCGCGGGTGGCATTGCCTCACACATCGCAGGCGTCGCCCGTCCCGCGCGATGGCAGCGAGCGCTCGAAGTCGCCATGCGCGCCGCGCTGCATGACCGCCCGGCCGCCCATGACGGCCGGGCCGCCTGCGTTACTGCCCGCCGCCGCGCTGATTGAACCAGCGATCGAGCAGCTTGCCGGCCGCTTCACGGCCGCCGAGGCCGAACGACAACGCGACGGCCACCGCGATCGCACCGAGCACGAGGCCGAACGCGAGTTGCACGATCTCGTTTGCGATGCCCATCGCGCGCAGCCCCATCGCGAACACGAGGCCGAGGATCGCGAACTGCGCGATCCGCGCGAACAGCACGCTGTGCTCGCGGTCGGCCTGCTCGATCACGCGGCGCGCGAGCCCCGCGAGCCACACGCCGATCACGAGGATCACGCCCCCCATCAGCACGTGGCCGCCGAACTCGATGAACAGCGTGACGACGTCGCGCACCTGCGTGAAGCCGAGCCGGTTCGCGGCCTCGACCGACGCGAACAGCATCGCGAAGAACACGATCAGCCGCGCGACCAGCACCGACGGCTGCAGAAAGCCCGAGAACACCCGCTCGACGCCGAGCACGGCCGGCAGCCCGTCGACACCGGCGGCTTCGAGCAGACGCTGCGCGAGCGACGCAACGAAGCGCGCGAAGTAGAACGTGACGAGCACGATCACGATCGCCGCGACGATGTCCGGCACCGCGCCGAGGAACTGGTTCAGCATGTTGGTTGCGGGAATCGAGATCGCGTCGATCTTCAGCGCGTCGAGTGCGGAGATCAGCGTCGGCACGAACACGAACACGTAGACGATCGTGCCGACCAGGCTCGACACGCGCACCGGCGTCGGGCTGTCCAGGCGCGCGGTCAGCCGGTCGGCGCCGGCGGCCACGAGCAGATTCGTCACGAGGCCGCGCAGCACGCGCGCGACGATCCAGCCGACGAAGCCGATCACGGCAGCCGCGAAGATGTTCGGCACGATCGCGAGCAGCTTGTCGACCATTCCCTGCACCGGCGACAGCAGGCCGGACAGCGCGAACGCCGACAGGATCGCCGGCAGGAACATCAGGATCACGAGCCAGAACAGCACGTCGCCGAGATAGCCGCTCATCGGCTGCATGCCCGCGCTTTCGGACAACGCGGTGTCGACCTTGCTCGCTCTGAGCGCACGGTTCGCGAGACTGCGCAGCAGCGACGCGATGAGCCACGCAATCAGTGTCAGCGCCGCGCCGCCGATGAGGTTCGGCAGGTAGTTGACGATGTGCGTGACGAGCAACGAGAACGGATTGGATACCGCATAGAGGTTGAGCACGTTGAAGATGCCCACCGCGGTGACGAGCAGCACCAGCCAGAACAGCCCGCCCGCGATGATGCGCTCGACGCACGCGCCCTGCCCGGTGCTTGCGCTGATCCGCTCGTCGACCTTCAGCGCGTTGAGCAGCCGAAGCGCGCCGGCCCGCACGCCCACCGCGATCAGCCAGCCGATCACCAGGATGCCGAGCGCCCCGGCGACCTTCGGCAGGTATCCGCCCAGCGTGGTCTGCAGCGACGTGATGAAGCTGGAAGCATCCATTTCTTCTTCTCCCGAAAAACGTGGCGTTGCGATTGAACATCGACGAACTACCTGCGTACTTCGAAACGTGCGTTGCCGCCGTAGGCAACTTACCGGAGAAAAATGACGCGATCACCCGATTTCACCGTCTTTAACTTTAGTCATAGATCGACGGGGACGAGACCCAATTTCGCCGAAATAAAAAGGGCCTGCTTTCGCCGGCCTTCGTGGCGGGGGCCGCATCTTCGCAAGATTTATCAATCCGCCGCGTGCTACCGTGACGCCGATTTCCGCCGCGGAGCTCGCGCATGACCGTCGACACGAAAACCGCAACGCCCGCGTGGGCGCGTTATGCGGCCCGCATCGCGCGGGTTCACGACTACATCCGCATGCACCTCGACGACCCGCTCGACCTGAACCGGCTCGCCGACATTGCGTGTCTGTCGCCGTACCACTGGCAGCGCGTCTATCGCGCGCTGTACGGCGAGTCGGTCGTGCTGACGGTGCGGCGGATGCGGATCGTGCGCGCGTCCGAGGATCTCGTGTGCACCGCGCTGCCACTCGATGCGATTGCGCGGCGCGCCGGCTACGGGTCGACGCACGCGTTCGGCCGCGCGTTTCGCGATGCTTACGGCGTGCCGCCCGCGCAGCACCGGCGCGCCGGCGTCCACCGGCCGATTTACCCGTTACAGCGAGGAGAGGAAGACATGTTCGAGCATGAGGTCGAGATCCGGCGGGTGCCGGAACTGCGCGGTTATGCGGTCGCGCATACGGGCGCGTATCTGAAGGTCGGCGATGCGTTCGCGCAGATCGGCGCGTGGGCCGGGCAGCGCGGGCTGTTCGGGCCCGGCGCGCAAATGATCGCCCTCTACTACGACGATCCCGATACGACGCCCGAAGCGCAGTTGCGCGCGAAAGCGTGCGTCGTGCCGGCCGCCGGCGCGCCGGACGTCGAGCCCGCGCCGCCGGTCGAGCGCATCGCGATCGCCGCCGGCGAATATGCGGTCCTGCTGCACACGGGACCGTATGCGGATCTGAAAGCCGCCTACCACTGGCTGTACGGAGACTGGCTTCGTCACTCGGGCCGCGAAGCGGCCGATGCGCCGCCGTTTGAGCTGTATCTGAATACGCCGATGGACGCGGCGCCAGCCGATCTGCGCACCGAGATTCATTTGCCGCTGCGTTGAGCGGTGGGGCTCGGGGCTGGCCGCTTCAACACTTGTCACAAAGCCGCGCACCGCGCGACGCAAGGCCTGCCGCAGACGCCACGCCGTCGCCGAAATCGGCTGCCGCGGCGCCCACGAAGGCGACGATCGGGCGTTAGCCGGCCTGCGCCCCGCAACCGGGACAAAAGCGCGCGTCGGCGGCCAGCGCCGCGTGACACCTGCCGCAGGCCTTGCCTCGCTGCGATACGCCGCACTGTGCGCAGAACCGCGCATCCGCCGCATTCAACGCGCCGCAGCCCGCGCATCCGAGCTGGCGCAGCGGTACGGTGCTGCCGGAACCGATCGGCGCATCGGCCGACGACGGCCAGCCCCAGCCGTCACGATCACGCCCGCGCGCGCCGTGACGTCCGTGGCTGCTGTGGCTGTTGTGACCGCCGTGACCGCCGTGACCGATGTGACCGCCATGGCCGTCGCGCCCGACGCCGCCGTGATGCCCGCCTGCACGGCCGCCACCGTGCCGGCCCAAGAGCCGCCTCAGAAAACTCATCGCCATCGCGTCACCGCTTCGCCGCCGCGCGGTCGAACACACCGCTCGCCGACAGCAGCCGCAAGCCGTTGCCGACGACGATCAAGCTCGCGCCGGCGTCGGCGAACACGGCCATCCACATCGTGCCGAGCCCCGCGACCGTGAGGCCGAGAAACACGACCTTCACGCCGAGCGCGAAGCCGATGTTCTGCACCAGCACGCGATGCGTCGCGCGCGACAGCCGCACGAACGCGGGAATCTTGCGCAGGTCGTCGTCCATCAGCGCGACGTCGGCCGTCTCGATCGCGGTATCGGTGCCCATCGCGCCCATCGCGAAGCCGATGTCGGCGCGCGCGAGCGCCGGCGCGTCGTTGATCCCGTCGCCGACCATCCCGACTGCGCCCGCGCCGGCCGCCGCCAATTCGTCGACCGCCGCGAGCTTGTCCTCGGGCAGCTGGTTGCCGCGCGCATCGTCGATGCCAGCCTGCCGCGCAATGGCCTGCGCGGTGTGCGGGTTGTCGCCCGTCAACATCGCGGTGCGGATGCCGAGTGCGTGCAGGTCGGCGATCGCCGCGCGACTGGTGTCCTTGATCGTGTCGGCCACCGCGAAGATCCCGAGTACGCGCGCGTCGTCAACGAGCATCACGACGCTCTTGCCCTGCCGCTCGAGCGCGTCGAGCTTCGCCTCCAGTGCCGGCGAGCAGCGCCCGAGCTCTTCGACGAGCCGGTGATTGCCGAGCCAGTAGCGCGCGCCGTCGATGGTGCCGCGCACGCCGCGGCCGAGCAGCGCTTCGAACGCCTGCACATCGGCGAACGGTGCCGGCTGCGTCTCGCGGGCGGCCATGGCGATCGCCTGCGACACCGGATGATCGGAGCGCGCCGCGAGGCTCGCGCCGAGCCGGCGCACGTGCTCGGCGTCGACGTCCGTCGCATGCAGGTCGAAATCGGTCTGCACCGGCTTGCCGTGCGTGATCGTGCCGGTCTTGTCGAGCGCGAGCCATGCGAGCTTGCGGCCTCCTTCCAGATACACGCCGCCCTTCACGAGAATCCCGCGCCGCGCGGCCGCCGCGAGGCCCGACACGATCGTCACCGGCGTGGAGATCACCAGCGCGCACGGGCACGCGATCACGAGCAGCACCAGCGCACGGTAGATCCAGTCGTGCCACGCGCCGCCCGTCACGAGCGGCGGCGCCACCGCGGCCAGCAGCGCGATCGCGAACACGATCGGCGTGTACACGCGCGCGAACCGGTCGACGAAACGCTGCGTCGGCGCCTTCGCGCCCTGCGCCTCCTCGACCGCGTGGATGATCCGCGCGAGCGTCGAGTTGGCCGCCGCTGCCGTCACGCGATAGTCGAACGAACCCGATTCGTTGATCGTGCCGGCGTACACGGCGTCGCCGGCGGTCTTGTCGACGGGCAGGCTCTCGCCGGTGATCGGCGCCTGGTTGACTGTCGAGCGGCCCGCGACGACCTCGCCGTCCAGCCCGATCCGCTCGCCCGGCTTCACGCGCACGATCGCGCCCGGCACGACCTGCGCGGCCTCGATCGTGCGCCACGAGCCGTCGGCCTGCTGTACGGTCGCCGTATCGGGCGCCAGCTGCATCAATCCCTGGATCGCATTGCGCGCGCGATCGAGCGACTTCGCCTCGATCAGCTCCGCGATCGTGAACAGCACCATGACCATCGCGGCTTCAGGCCACTGGCCGATCGCCATCGCGCCCGTCACCGCGATGCTCATCAGCGCATTGATGTTCAGGTTGCCGTTGCGGATCGCGATCCAGCCTTTCTTGTACGTCGTCAGCCCGCATGCGAGTACCGCCGCGAGCGCCAGCACCGCCGACAGCCACACCGGCAAGCCGGCCCAGCTCACGGCCTCCGACGCGACTGCCGCAACGCCGGCCAGCGCCAGCGGCCACCATGGCTTCGCGGGCGGCGGCGCGACGGGCGCTGCGGGCGTATCGGCCGACGCGGTCTCCGGCGTCATGCCGAGCGTGCGGATCGCGCTTTCGATCGCCGGTTGCGCGCCCGGCGCGTGGTCCACGGTCAGCATCCGCTGCATCAGGTTGAATTCGAGCGCGGACACCTGCTGCATTCCGCCGAGCTTCTTGCGGATCAGCGTCTCCTCGGTGGGGCAGTCCATCTGCAGGATCCGGAACGCGGAACGCACGTGACCCGACGCGGTCGCCCGCGCGGCGGGCAGCGGCGCGAGCGCAACCGCGGCGGGCGCGCAGCACGCGCCGGCCGCGTGGTCGCGAGCGTGGGCGTGGGCGTGGGCGTGGGCGTGGCCGTGGCCGTGGCCGTGGCCGTGGGCGTGGGCGTGCCCTGCGCGGTCGTCCGACGCGCGCGCATGCGAACAGGCAGCGCCGTGCTCATGCGCATCGCCGTGTGCGTGCCCGGAATGGCCGCCGCGGTCATCATCCTGCCCTTCTCCGCGCGCGACTCCATGACCGAGCCCGTCGTCATGGTCGCGGCCACATTCGTGCCGCGGCGCGCCGCGCGCCGCCGCATCGCAATGCGTGTGCTCGCCGGCTGCCGGCACCGTATCGGCAACGGCAGCCGCATGGTTCGCGCGCGACTCGGCGCAACAGGCATCTGCGCCGTCGGCATCGCGGTGTCGTGTGTCGCGGGTACGCTGGGCGTCGGTCATGACAACATCCTCTATGGCTTGACGATGTAGAGTTAACACCCTGAAGCCACTACAAGGTCAACCCTTACAACGGAGAAAGGTCATGAAGATCGGCGAACTGGCCAAGGCCGCCCGCTGCACGCCGGAAACGATCCGCTTCTACGAAAAAGAGGGACTGATGCCGGACGCGGAGCGCACCGATTCGAATTACCGCAACTACACCGACGTGCACGTCGAACGGCTGCGCTTCATTCGCAATTGCCGCGCGCTCGACATGGCGCACGACGAAATCCGTACGCTGCTGCAGCTCACGGACACGCCGGCCGACCCGTGCGATTCGGTGAACGCGCTGCTCGACGAACACATCGGGCACGTCGATGCGCGGCTTGCGGAACTGACACATCTGCGCGACCAGCTCACCGAATTGCGCCGCCAGTGCGTCGGCGAGCATTCGGTCGAGGACTGCGGAATCGTCCATGGCCTTGCAACGATGGAAACGCTCGCGCCGGCCGCGAAGCGCTCGCACCTCGGCTGAAACCCTTGCGGAATATGATGGTCTAGCCAATACTAGTCATAGTATTACTAGATATATCCAAACTATTCATGTCATCTGCCCGCCCGTCTCCGCTCGCGCTCGCGATCCTGGCGACCCTCACCGAAACGCCGATGCATCCGTACGGGATGCTGCAGCAGCTGAAGGCGCGCGGTTACGACGAGGCCATCAACGTGCGGCAGCGCACCAGCCTGTACCAGACGATCGATCGGCTGCTGCGCGACGGGCTGATCGCCGTGCACGATACCCAGCGCGACGGCGCGTTTCCCGAGCGCACGCTGTACACGCTGACCGAGGCCGGCCATACGGCCGGCCAGACGTGGCTGCATGCACTGCTCGCGGAACCCGCGCGCGAGTTTCCGGCATTCGGCGCCGGCCTCGCGTTCCTGCCGCTGCTGGACGCGGAAGATGCGCGGCACCAGCTCGAGCGCCGTATCGCCGCGCTCGAAGCCGAACGCGAGCGTCTCGAAGCGCTGCGCAACGCCGCGCAGAACGATCAGGTGTCGCGCCTGTTCCTGCTGCAGAACGAGCATGCACTGGTGCTGCTGAACGCGGAGCTCGACTGGGTGCGCAGCGTCGTCGAACACCTGAAAATTGGCGCGCTGCGCTGGGTCGACGGTTGACGCCCGTCCGCGAGCGCGCGCCGATCAGAGCACCTTGCCGGGATTGAGCACGCCGGCCGGATCGAGGGCGGCCTTCAGGCGCCGCATCAGCGCGATCTCGGCGTCGCTGCGCGTGTGCGCGAGATAACGGCGCTTCAGCACGCCGATCCCGTGCTCCGCCGACACCGAACCGCTCATGTCGCGCACGACCGCGTAGACGCAATCGTCAATCTCCTCCGGATCCGTCGCGCGCATGCCGGCGAGCGAAACGCCGATATGCACGTTGCCGTCGCCCACGTGCCCGAAGAACAGGCACGCAATGTCGGGCCAGCGTCCGCGCAATGCCGCCTCGCAGCGCGCGGCGAACGCGCCCAGTTCGCCGGTCGGCAGGCTCACGTCGAAGTTGATCAAATGCGGCAGCGCATCGATCGCGAGACCTTCGCGCAGCGTCCACAGGTCGCGTGCCTGACGCTCCGACGTCGCGAGCGCCGCATCGTCGACGAGGCCCGCGTCGAACGCATCCGCGAGCGCGGTTTCGAGCGCGGCGCGCGCATCGCTGCCCGGTGCGCTTGTCGCGCACTCGATCAGCACCGCGAAGCCGCCTTCGCCCGCGAACGGTGCGGCAACGCCCGGCGTGTGACGCGCGACGTAGTCGTAGAAGGCCGGCCACATCGCTTCGAAACTGACGAGTTCCTGCAGCACGCGCACGCGATTCCACAACGCGACGACGGCATCGTAGCTGTGCACGCGGCACAACGCGGTGGCCGGCTCGGCCAGCTTCGGATGCAGCCGCAGTACCGCGCGCGTGATGACGCCGAGCGTGCCTTCGCTGCCGATGAACAGCTGCTTCAGATCATAGCCGGCGTTGTTCTTCAGCATCCGGTTCATCGACGACACAACCGTGCCGTCCGCGAGCACCGCCTCGAGCCCGAGCACCTGCTCGCGCATCATCCCGTAGCGGATCGCGCGCGTGCCGCCCGCGTTGGTCGCGAGCATCCCGCCGATCTGGCAGGAGCCGCGCGCGCCGAGATCGACGCCGAACGTGAAGCCCGCCGCGTCCGCCGCTTCCTGCACGGTCTGCAGCGGCGTTCCGGCGCGTACCGTCATCGTGCCCGCCGCCACGTCGATCGCGTCGACGCCGGCGAAGCGCTCCATCGCCAGCACGATCTCGCCACCCAGCGCGACCGCGCCGCGCGCGAGCCCGGTGAGGCCGCCCTGCGGCACGACCGGCAGCCCGAGCCGCGTGCACAGCGCAAGCGTGCGCGCCACGTCGTCGACGCTGCGCGGCCGCACCAGCGCGCGCGGACGCACGCCGGCCGGTTCGTTGTACGCGGTGAAGTAGCGCGGATCGATGTCGGCCGACCGCGTGACGAGCGCGTCGCCCAGCTCGGCGGCGAACGCAGCGTCGAGCGCGTCGTCCGCCGGCGCAGCGGTGCCATGGCCGTGTTGCGCGCCAGCCGTGTGCAGGCTCTGCATCGTGCAGGCCCGCTTACTTTGTAGAGATGTCGATGTCGCCGAAGTACTTCTGGCCGAGCGCCTTCACGGTGCCGTCCGCCTTCAGCTTGTCGATCGCCGCATCGAGCTTCGTCTTCAGCGCGTCGTCGCCCTTGCGCAGCCCGAACGCGATTCCGCTGCCCAGAATCTTGTCGTCGCGCACCGGCTGGCCAACGAACGAGAAGCCGTTGCCGTCCGGACGCGACAGGAAGCCGCGCTGGCCGGCCGGCGCGAGCACCAGCGTCGCGTCGAGGCGGCCCGCGACGAGGTCCGCGTATGCCTGGTTCTGGTCCTGGTACGCGACGACCGACACCCCCGCCGGCTCCCAGTGCGCCTTCGCGTAGGTTTCCTGGATCGACGCCTGCAGCACGCCGACGCGCTTGCCCTTCAGCGATTCCGCCGTCGGCAGCAGGCCGCTGCCGGTGCGCGCGATCAGTTGCGTGGGCACGCGGTAGATGATCGTCGTGAAATCGATCGCCTGGCGCCGCTGTTCGGTCGCGTTCATCGCCGAATTGATCGCATCGAACTTGCGGCCCTTCAGCGCCGGAATCAGCCCGTCGAACGACGTCTCGACCCACTTGCACGACAGCTTCGCGCTCTGGCAGACGGCGTTGCCGACGTCGATGTCGAAGCCCTGCAGGTCGCCGTTCGGCGCCTTGGATTCGAACGGCGGGTATTGCGCTTCGAGGCCGAAACGCAACGTCTGCCCGTCGGCGAGCGCCGCGCCGGAGCCCAGCGCGCACGCGAATGCGAGCGCGAGTTTCAGGGTGTGTGCATGCTTCATCGTGATCTCCTGACTTGTCGGCCGGCGCCGTGCATCGGCACGTACGACCGTCCCATCCGTGGCTTGCGAGGCGACCGTCGAGCCGCCTGCCTGTGTGCGGGTCACCCCGCGAGTTACAGCGAACGCAACCGCCGCGCGCCCTCGATCAGCGTCGCGTCGTCCTTCGAGAAGCTGAGCCGGATCACGCCGGCGTCGGTGCCGTCGGTATAGAACGCCGACAGCGGAATCGTCGCGACGCGCGCATCGCGAATCAGGCGCAGCACGAAGTCGCTGTCGCGCTCGTCAGAGAAGTGGCGGAAACGCGCGAGCATGAAAAACGAGCCTTCGCTCGGCAGCAGCTCGAAACGCGACCCGGCCAGCTCGCGCGCGAGCAGATCGCGCTTGGCCTGATAGAACGCCGACAGGCCGAGATAGTGTTCCGGCCGCGCGAGTATTTCCGCGAACGCGACCTGCATCGGCGTATCGGCCGAGAACACCATGAACTGGTGCACCTTGCGAATCTCGTCCATCAGCGCGGCCGGCGCGATGCAATAACCGACACGCCAGCCCGTCACGTGGAACGACTTGCCGAACGACGACACGATCACGCTGCGCTCGGCAAGTTCACGGTGGCGTGCGACGCTCTGGTGCTGCGCGCCGTCGAACACCACATGCTCGTACACCTCGTCCGACAACACGACGACGTCCGTATTGCGCGTAAGCTGCGCGAGCCGCTCGAGGTCGTCGGCGGAGAACACGGTCGCGGTCGGGTTGTGCGGCGTGTTGACGATGATCATCCGCGTGCGCGGCGTGATCGCCGCGGCCACTTCGTCCCAGTTCACGCGGAAATGCTCGGGCGACAGCTTGATCGCAACCGGCGTCGCCCCCTGCATCCGCACGATCGGCGCGTAACTGTCGAACGACGGCTCGAAATAGATGACTTCGTCGCCCGGGTGCACGAGCGCGCTGATCGCCGCGTACAGCCCCTCACTCGCGCTCGCGATCACCGTGATCTCGGAGCCCGGGTCGTAGCGCGTGCCGTACAGCGCCTCCGTCTTTTCCGCGAGCCGCTCGCGCAGCGACGCGATGCCGGCCATCGGCGCGTACTGGTTGTGGCCGTCGCGCATCGCCCGCGCGACGCCGTCGACAAGCGCCGGATCCGGCGCGAAATTGGGCGCGCCCTGCGACAGATTCAGCGCATCGTGCTGCGCGGCGAGCTGGCCGATCACCGTGAAGATGGTCGTCCCGACGTCCGGCAGTTTCGAACGGGGCGTGGTGGCACTTCGCATGACTTCTCCTCCTGATGTCCGTCGGATGTGCGCGCGCGATGCACGCCGCCCGACTCATGCCCAGCGATTTAGCCTGAGCCAATATCAGCGGACAAACGAAAGTTCGTCATGGCGGCCATGCATTTTTCTCATGACCGTGAATTCCGGAGCCGCGAAGTCAAAGTCGCACCTCCCGCAATGCATGCGTATTGGGCATTTGCAGGGTCCGCGCGGCGGCCGCTGCCCGCGTCATGCGCCGGCCGCTGCCAGATACGCGCGCAGTACGGCCTGCAATTCGCCGCGCAACATTGCGAAGTCGAGCGCCGGCCCGAGCGTCAACAGCGCCTGCGACACGCCGCCGTAGCAGACCGAGTGGGCCATCCGCGCGCAGCCGTCGAGCCGGGCCGTCGGCGGCGGATCGGCGGCGTGCGCAAGCGCGTCGCGCCATAGCGCGACATACGCGTCGTAATGCCGGCGGTATGCGGCCAGCGGCGACACCTGCCGCTCCAGCGAGAAAAGCGCGGCCCATAGCGCGGCGTCGGCGGCAATCGCATCGATCTGCAGATCGACGAGCGCGGCTGCGAGTTCGACGCGGGTCGCGCCACGCAGCCCGTGCGCGGCGACGCGCAGCCGGTGGGCGAGCGCCAGCACGCGGCTGTGGATGCACAGTGCGGCAAGACTCTGCTTGTCGCCGAAGTATTCGTAGAAGGTGCCGATACTGACGCCGGCTACGGCCGCAATCTCGCGGATCGTCGCCTTCGCGTAGCCGCGTTCGAGCAAAAGCTGAACGAACGCCTGCTGCAGCGCATCCGACGTGGCCTGCGCGCGCCGCTGCCGCGGCCGGCGGCGTAACGCGGGCGCGGGTTGCGCCGCCGGCTGGCCGGGCGGCGCCGGAACCTGAACATGTCGCGGCGGCATATTTGCTACTCTGAAATTCAGCGGGGAACAGGTCGAACGGGGAGCCGGCGCGGCGCCCGGCGGGCCGGCCGACCGCGAAGCACGACACCGGAGACAAGCCGATGACCGAAGCGACCCATGCAGTCACGAACCAGTTCGACGAACTGATCGACTATAACCTCTTCGCGACCGACGTCGCGTTGCGCGATGCGCTCGTGCGCGCGGGCGCCGACTGGGCCGTGCCGCAGCTCGACGCGTACGGCGCGCGGCTCGGCAGTGCCGACACCGCCCGGCTCGCCGACGAAGCGAACCGCCACACGCCGGAGCTGAACGCATTCGACCGGCGCGGCCGGCGCATCGACCGCGTCGACTTCCATCCGGCGTGGCACACGCTGCTCGGCATGTACCGCCGCGAAGGCTTCGTGTCGCTCGCATTCCGAGACGCGCGCCCGGGGCGCTGGGCCGCAACGGCCGCCGGCTTCTACCTGCACGGCCAGATCGAGGCCGGCACGCTGTGCCCGGCGACGATGACGCAGGCCGCGATTCCGGTGCTGCAGAAGGAACCTGCGCTATGGAGCTTGCTGCGCGACAAGTTGTACAGCGACGACTACGATCCGCGCGACGTGCCGATCGCCGACAAACGCTCGGTCTGGCTCGGGATGGGGATGACCGAGAAACAGGGCGGCTCCGACGTGCGCGCGAACACGACACTCGCGACCGCCATCGGTGCGGGCGGCCGCGGCGGCGAATACCGGCTGCGCGGCCACAAGTGGTTCTTCTCCGCGCCGATGTGCGATGCGCACCTCGTCGTCGCGCGGACCGACGCCGGCGGCCCGTCGTGCTTCTACGTGCCGCGCTGGCGACCGGACGGCGCGAAGAACGCGGTCGAGATCCAGCGGCTGAAGAACAAGGTCGGCAACCGCAGCAACTCGAGCAGCGAGATCGAGCTCGACGACGCGTGGGGCACCATGCTGGGCGACGAAGGGCGCGGGATTCCGACCATCATCGAGATGGCCACGTACACGCGGCTGAACTGCGTGCTCGGCAGCGCTGCGATGCTGCGCCAGGGCGTCGTGCAGGCGATCGCATACACGCGGCAGCGCCACGCATTCGGCCGCGCACTCGCCGAACAGCCGCTGATGCGCACCGTGCTTGCCGATCTCGCGCTCGAGAGCGAGGCCGCGCTCGCGCTCGCGATGCGGCTCGCCGACGCGTTCGAGCGCGACGACTCGCCGCGCGAACGCGCATGGAAGCGAATCGTCACGCCCGCCGCGAAATTCTGGGTCTGCAAGCGCGCGGTCGAGCTGACCGGAGAGGTGATGGAAGTGTTCGGCGGCAACGGCTACGTCGACGACGGGCCGATCGCACGACTGTTCCGCGAAGCGCCGGTCAACTCGATCTGGGAAGGCTCCGGCAACGTAATGTGTCTCGACGTGCTGCGCGCGGTGTCGCGCGAGCCGGACGCGGCCGCAGCGCTGGTTGCCGAGCTGTCCGATCTCGGCGCCGGCGAACCGCGCATTCGCGCGGCGCTCGACGCGTTGCGTGCGATGCTCGCGGCGCCGGCCGATGCGCTGGAGGCGTCGGCTCGCGTGTTCGCGCAGCGGCTCGCGCTGCTCGCGCAGGCGTGCCTGCTGCGGCGCGATGCGCCGCCGGCCGTCGCCGACGCGTTCATCGCGACGCGGCTCGCCGCGCCGGACTGGGGACGCATCGCCGGCGGCTTCGATCCGCGGGCGGTCGACGTCGCCGCACTGCTGCAACGGGCCTATCCGGCCTGACGCCCTGCCCGCTCGTTCTCCTCGCCAGGAGGCTCGATGAACCTCGTCGCCGCCCTCGACCGCGCCGCCCGCGCGACGCCCGACAAGCCGTTTCTGATCCACGACGACACGACGATTTCCTACGCCGCCGCGCGCGAGCGCTCGCACCGCTCGGCGGCCGTGCTGAGCGCGCTGGGCGTCGCGGCCGGTGACCGTGTCGCCGCGATGTGCCTGAACACGCCGGCGTTCGTCGACCTGATGTTCGGCGCATGGCGGCTCGGCGCCGCGTTCGTGCCGGTCAACCACAAGCTGCAGGCTCCGGAGGTCGACTACGTGCTCGATCACAGCCGCAGCAAGGTGATCCTGTTCGACGCGGCGCTCGCGCCGGTGCTCGCACGCGTGACGCATCCGGCGCGGCGGCTCGTTACCGAAGGCGATGCGGCCGGCGTGCCGGCCTTCGATGCAATGCGTGCGGCGATGGACGGCGTCGCGGGCATCGAACCGGCCGACGGCGAGGTCGCGCAGATTCTCTACACGTCCGGCACGACGGGCCGCCCGAAAGGCTGTGTGCTCAGCCACCGCGCGGTGACGTTCGCGGCGATGTCGGCCGCGCTCGCGATCGGCATCGGTCGCAACGAGCGCACGCTGATAGCAATGCCGATCTGGCATTCGTCGCCGCTGAACAACTGGTTCGGCGGCACGCTGTACGCGGGCGGCACCGTCGTACTGCTGCGCGAATACCATCCATTGCGCTTCCTTGAAGCAATCGAGCGCGAACGCGTGACGCTTTATTTCGGCGCGCCGGTGTCGTATATGCTGCCGCTCGACACGGTCGAGCGCTTCGCGGCATTCGACCTGTCGAGCGTGCGCGCATGGCTGTACGGCGGCGGCCCGATCGGCGCGGAGCAAGCCGAACGGCTCGCACGCGCGTATCGCAGCAGCGCGTTCTTCCAGGTCTACGGGATGACGGAAACGGGGCCGGCCGGCACCACGCTGTATCCGGACGAGCAGATCGCGAAGGCCGGCTCGATCGGCCGTCACGGCGGCCCGGGCGTCGACCTGCGGGTCGTGCGCGGCAACGGCGCGGACGCGCTGCCGGGCGACACCGGCGAGATCTGGCTGAAGGCCGACAGCATGATGCTCGGCTATCTCGACGACGCGGCCGCGACGCGCGCCGCGTTCACGCCGGACGGCTGGTACCGCACGGGCGACATCGCACGGATCGATCAGGATGGCTATCTGTTCATCGTCGACCGGCTGAAGGACATGATCGTGACAGGCGGCGAGAACGTCTATTCGAAGGAGGTCGAGGATGTGCTCGGCGCGCATCCGGGCCTCGCGGAAGCCGCGGTGGTCGGCGTCCCGCATCCGGACTGGGGCGAGACGGTCGTCGCACACGTCGTACCGCGCGCCGGTGCCGCGCCGGACGCGGACGCGTTGCGCGCGTTCTGCGGCGAGCGGCTCGCCGCGTACAAGATCCCGCGCGAATTCGTGTTCGCGGAAACGCTGCCGCGTACGCCAACGGGCAAGCTGCAGAAGTTGCTGCTGCGCACGCGTCGCGAATAGCGGCGACGCACGATCGCCTCGCGCGGCCGCCCAAAGAAAAAAGCCACCGGAGCCGACGGCCCGGTGGCTTTGTCGCATGATCGGCGACGCGGCGCCGTTCGACGCCGCCCGCAGCTCACGTCGAGCTTACTTGCCGCCGATGCTCTTCAGCGGCTTCCACTCGCCCTTCTCGACCTTGTACATCGTGATGCCGCCGTTCTTCAGGTCGCCCTTCGCGTCGTACGCGACGTGCGTCGACGTGACACCGGCCATGTCGGTCTTCGCGAGCACCGGCAGGTACTTCGCCGGATCGGTCGAATCGGCCTTCTTCATCGCGTTCAGCATCGCCATCGCGCCGTCGTACGCGTACGGCGAGTACGTCTGCACGTCTTCGCCGAAGCGCTTCTTGTACTTGTCGGCGTACGCCTTGCCGCCCGGCATTTCGTCGAGCGGGAGACCGGCCAGCGATGCGATCGTGCCTTCGGCCGCGTTGCCCGCGATCTTCAGGAACGTCGGCGTCTTCACCATTTCGCCGCTCATCAGCGGGGCGGTGATGCCGAGCGCCTTCATCTGCTTGACCATCGGCGCGGCCTGCGAATCCGCACCGCCGTAGTAGACGAGGTCCGGCTTCGCTGCCTTCAGCTTCGTCAGAATCGCCTTGAAGTCGACGGCCTTGTCGTTCGTGAATTCGCGGTCGACAATCGTCGCGCCGCCGGCCTTCGCGGCCTTCTCGAACTGGTCGGCGAGACCCTGGCCGTAGGCCGTGCGGTCGTCGACGATCGCGATCTTCTTCATGCCGAGGTCCTTCGACGCGAACGTGCCCGCCACCGAGCCCTGCTGCGTGTCGGACGTCATCATGCGGAAGGTCGTCTTGTAACCCTGCTGCGTGTATTCCGGCGCCGTCGCCATCGCGATTTGCGGGATGCCCGCGTTCGCGTAGATGCGCGATGCGGGAATCGTCGTGCCCGAGTTGAAGTGGCCGAGCATGCCCTTGATGCCGTCGTCGACGAGCTTCTGCGCGACCGTCGTGCCGGTGCGCGGGTCAGCCTGGTCGTCTTGCGTCTCGAGCACGAACTTCACCGGCTTGCCGCCGATCTTCGGGCTGGTCGCGTTGAAGTCTTCCAGCGCGAGCGCGATCCCGTTCTGCATATCCTTGCCGTAGTGCGCCTGCGCGCCCGTCATCGGCCCTGCGTAACCGATTTTCACGTCGTCCGCGTGAGCCGTCCCCGCCAGCGACATGACAGCGACGAACGTCGCGCCTGCCAGCTTTTTCATCGTGTGTTGCATAGCATCTCCTTGGTACCAGGGTAAATGGAGCGGCTTCGGGATCGCCTAGCCGCTTCCTTTGTTTGATCCGAACGGCAAGGATGGTCAGCCGATCGTCATCAAATTCGCATTGCC
This sequence comes from Burkholderia latens, assembly GCF_001718795.1. Taxonomy (NCBI): domain Bacteria; kingdom Pseudomonadati; phylum Pseudomonadota; class Betaproteobacteria; order Burkholderiales; family Burkholderiaceae; genus Burkholderia; species Burkholderia latens. The sequence goes on from NZ_CP013435.1 coordinate 443,568, forward strand.
GCCCGCCGCCGCCGTGTTGACGCTCACCGAGCGCTCCGTCAGCAGGCGCTCGAGCGCGTAGTCTTCCGCATCGCCGTTCTCGAACGCGCCCGCCGACACGCCCTGCACCGACACGATCGGGCCCGGGCGCTGCGCGACGTCCTTCACGAGCGTCTGCAGTTCGTCGCTGTCGCCTTCGAACAGCACCGCATCGAACGGCGCGTCCGCCTGCTTGCGCACGGCCGCGTGCGCCTTCAGCGCAGCCGGCAGCGCGGCGACCAGCGCCTCGCCCGCAGCACCTGCGAACAACGCGCGGTTGCCCGTCGCGAGCACCGCCGCGAACTGCGCGCGCGCGCCGCCCGGCGTCGCCGCGACACACAACACCGTGCCGCGCGGGCCGAGTGTATACGTGTTTCGTTCGCCCGTCGGGCCCGTCAGCACCGCGGTTGCGCCGGCCGGCACCTGCGCGAGGTAGCCGTCGCAGCGTGCGGCCAGCGCCGGCTCGCGCTGCTCGATCAGCCAGTCGCGCAGCGCGGTGAGCGCCGCCGCCGGATTGCCGCGCGCGTCGCCGCCGGCCGCGCCGTCCGCGACCAGCGACGCCGCGAGCGAACGCGGCAGCCCCGACGGACGCGTCGCAAGCAGGCGCTGCAGATACAGCGCGCCGCCGGCCTTCGGGCCGGTACCCGACAGCCCTTCGCCGCCGAACGGCTGCACGCCGACCACCGCGCCGATCACGTTGCGGTTCACGTAGATGTTGCCGACGTGCGCGTTCGAGATCACGTGTGCGATCGTCTCGTCGATCCGCGTATGGATCCCGAGCGTCAGGCCGTAGCCGGTCGCGCGGATCTGGTCGAGCAGCTTGTCGAGCTGGCTGCGGCGGTAGCGCACGACGTGCAGCACCGGGCCGAACACTTCACGCTTCAGCTCGTCGATGCTGCCGATTTCGATCAGCGTCGGCGGCACGAACGTGCCGTGCGCGCACGCATCGGGCATCGGCAGCTGCGTGACCGCGTGGCCCTTTTCCTTCATCGCGGCGACGTGCGTGTCGATCGTCTGTTTCGCTTCGGCGTCGATCACCGGGCCGACGTCGGTCGACAGCCGGTCCGGGTTGCCGAGCGCCAGCTCGTGCATTGCACCCTTCAACATCGTCAACGTGCGGTCCGCCACGTCGTCCTGCAGACACAGAACGCGCAGCGCCGAGCACCGTTGACCGGCCGAGTCGAACGACGACTGCAGCACGTCCGCGACGACCTGCTCCGCCAGTGCCGACGAGTCGACGATCATCGCGTTCTGGCCGCCCGTTTCCGCGATCAGCGGAATCGGCTTGCCGTCCGGGTCGAGGCGTGCGGACAGCGTCTTGTTGATCAGGCGCGCGACTTCGGTCGAGCCGGTAAACATCACCGCACGCGTGCGCGGATCGGCGACCAGCGCCGCGCCGACGGTCTCGCCGGTGCCCGGCAGCAGCTGCACCGCACCGGCCGGCACGCCGGCCTCGCGCAGCAGCCGCACCGCTTGTGCGGCGATCAGCGGCGTTTGTTCGGCCGGCTTCGCGAGCACCGTGTTGCCGGCCGCGAGCGCAGCGGCGACCTGGCCCATGAAGATCGCGAGCGGGAAATTCCACGGACTGATGCAGACCACGGGGCCGAGCGGACGGTGCGTGTCGTTCGAAAACTCGTCGCGAATCTGCGCGGCGTAATAGCGCAGGAAGTCGACGGCTTCGCGGATTTCGGCGATCGCGTTCGGCAGCGACTTGCCGGCTTCGCGCACGATCAGGCCCATCAGCGTGTGCATCTGCGCTTCGAGCAGGTCGGCCGCGCGCACCAGGCAGTCGGCGCGCGCGTCGACCGGCGTCGCCTGCCAGATCGGCGCCGCAGCCACCGCGTGCGCAAGCGCTGCGCTCACGTGCTCGGCCGTGGCTTCGCTGACCGTGCCGACCACGTCGCGCAGGTCGGCCGGGTTGCGCACGTCGCGCGCCGGTGCGTCGGCGAGCGCGTCGTCGGCGAGCATCGGCGCCGCGCGCCACGGATGGTGCGCGCTTGCCAGCAGCGCCGACGACAGCGACGCGAGACGGTGTTCGTTCGACAGGTCGAGGCCCATCGAGTTGGGGCGCTCGTCGCCGTACAGGTTGCGCGGCAGCGGGATCTTCGCGTGCGGCGCGCCGAGCGGCACGACCTTCGATGCCTCGTCGACCGGATCGGCGACCAGCTCCTTCACCGACACCGTCTTGTCCGCGATGCGGTTCACGAACGACGTGTTCGCGCCGTTCTCGAGCAGACGGCGCACGAGGTACGCGAGCAGCGTTTCATGCGTGCCGACCGGTGCGTACACGCGGCACGGACGGTTCAGCTTGTCGCGGCCCGTGACTTCCTCGTACAGCGGCTCGCCCATCCCGTGCAGGCACTGGAATTCGTACTGGCCCGGGTAGTAGTTCTGGCCGGCCAGGTGATAGATCGCGGCCAGCGTGTACGCGTTGTGCGTGGCGAACTGCGGATAGACGGCGTCGGGCGCCGCGAGCAGCTTCTTCGCGCACGCGAGGTACGACACGTCCGTGTAGATCTTGCGCGTGTAGACCGGATAGCCTTCGAGGCCGTCGACCTGCGCCCGCTTGATTTCGGTGTCCCAGTACGCGCCCTTGACGAGACGGATCATCAGGCGATGACGGCTGCGGCGCGCGAGGTCGATCAGGTAGTCGATCACGAACGGACAGCGCTTCTGATAGCCCTGCACGACGAAGCCGATGCCGTTCCAGCCGGCGAGTTCCGGGTCGAAGCACAGCGCTTCCAGCAGGTCGAGCGACAGTTCGAGACGGTCGGCTTCTTCCGCGTCGATGTTCAGGCCGATGTCGTAGCGGCGCGCCAGCAGCGCGAGCGCACGCACGCGCGGCAACAGCTCGCTCATCGTGCGGTCCTGCTGCGAGCGCGAGTAGCGCGCGTGCAGCGCCGACAGCTTGATCGAGATGCCCGGGCCTTCGTAGATGCCGCGCCCGCCGGCCGCCTTGCCGATCGCGTGGATCGCCTGCTCGTACGACGCGTAGTAGCGTTGCGCGTCCTCTTCGGTCGTCGCCGCTTCGCCGAGCATGTCGTACGAGTAGCGGAAGCCGCGCGCTTCGTACTTGCGGCTGTTCGCCAGCGCTTCGGAAATCGTCTCGCCGGTGACGAACTGCTCGCCCATCAGCCGCATCGCCATGTCGACGCCCTTGCGGATCAGCGGCTCGCCGCCGCGGCCGATCAGGCGCGTGAGCGCCGACGACAGCCCGGCTTCGCTATTGGTGGTCACGAGCTTGCCGGTGATCATCAGGCCCCAGGTCGCCGCGTTCACGAACAGCGACGGCGCGTGACCGACGTGCGAGCGCCAGTCGCCCTTGCTGATCTTGTCGCGGATCAGCGCGTCGCGCGTCGCGCGATCGGGAATGCGGAGCAGCGCTTCGGCGAGGCACATCAGCGCGACGCCTTCCTGGCTCGACAGCGAGAACTCGTGGATCAGGCCTTCGACGCCGCCCCCCGAGCTCTTCTCGCGCAGCGCTTCGACGAGCTGCGTCGCGAGCGCCTGCACGTCCGCCTGCAGGTTCGCGGGCAGGCGTGCCTGACCCAACAGGAACGGCACGCATTCCGGCTCGGGGCGGCGATACGCGGCCGTGATCGCCGCACGCAGCACCGATTGCGGCTGCACGTTCTGCGCGAACTCGAGGAACGGATGCGGCGAGTTGTCGTCGTCGTCCGTCGCGTGGCCGTCAGCGAGCTCCGTCACGCCACTGCTGCCCGACAGCTCGGGCGGGAGTTGACCGTGCTCGATCCGCTCCAGATACGCGAAGATCGCCTGCTTGATCAGCCAGTGGGGAGTACGCTCGAGACGCGTCGCCGCGTCTTTCAGGCGCGAGCGGAGGAGGTCGTCGACTTTGACGCCGAGGGTCGTGCTTGCCATGGTGGGTTCGTGCGCCGGTGCAGGGCCGGCGAAATGGTGTGAGAGGATGCGCGAAATCCTACGGCACGCAATAAAAAGGTGCAACCAAATTGCACGATCGGTTGCACCCACAAGTTAGCCAATATAATCAGCCACTTAGCGGGTTGCAACCTAGGGGTTGCCCGTGGTCGGCGGATCGGTGTTTTCCCTGAGCGGGCGGGTTTGCCGGGCGCGGAGCAACCTTTTGGGGGCGCGCTTGCGCGAAAAGGTGGGTTGCACTGTGGACGCCAGTTGAATCCGGCGGCCGAAGCGGGAGCGAGAATCGCGCGGCGCGGGCGCGTGGTGGGCCGTCGGGCGAGTGAGCGAGTGGGCGAGTGGGCGGGTGCGGTCGCAGCGCTCGGCGAGCTCGTCCGGGCGCCTAAACACCCGCGTCCGCCACCGCGACGCTTTGGTCAGATATCCAGCGGATCGACCTCGACGCTCCACCGCAGCACGCCCTTCAGGGCGCGCAGCTCCGGCTGCCATGCACGCAGCGCATGCTGCAGCGCGCTGCGCGACGCACTTTCGAGCAGCAACTGCGCGCGATGCACATTCGCGACCTTCACGATCGTCATCGGCACCGCATCGTAGACGGTCACGCGATCGGCGCCCGGCAACCCCGGCAACGCGGCCGCGGCCTGCAGCAGGAACGCGAGCGCCGCATCGAGCGTGCGTCCTTCGGCACGCAGCAGCGCCTGGTAGACGAACGGCGGCAGATGCGCGTCGCGGCGCTCGCCGAGCGTCGAATTCGCAAAGCCGATGTAATCCTGTCGGCCGAGCGCGTGGTACAGCGCGTGACGCGGATAGCGCGTCTGCACGAGCACCTCGCCCGGCAGGCCTGCGCGCCCCGCGCGGCCGCTCACCTGCATCAGCTGCGCGAACAGCCGCTCGCTCGCGCGGAAGTCGTGCGAAAACAGCGCGGTGTCGGCATTGAGCACGCCGACGAGCGACACGCGCTGGAAGTCGTGCCCTTTCGCGATCATCTGCGTGCCGACCAGAATGTCGACCTCGCCGGCGTGCACGTCCGAGAACAGCGCCTGCGCGCTACCCTTGCGCCGCGTGCTGTCCGCGTCGATTCGCAGGATCCGCGCGCCCGGCACAGCGTCGGCAAGCGCCTCCTCGATACGCTGCGTGCCGCGCCCGAGCGGCGCGATATCGATGTTTCCGCATTCGGGGCACGAGCGCGGAATGCGCGCTTCCCACCCGCAGTGATGGCAGCGCAACGCGTGCTCGGGCTTGTGCAACACCACGTATGCGCTGCAGCGCGGACAGCCGGCGACCCAGCCGCATGCGTCGCATGCGAGCTGCGGTGCGTAGCCGCGCCGATTCAGGAAAACGAGACTCTGTTCGCCGCGCTCGAGCCGCGCCTTCAGCGCCGCGACCAGCGGCCCCGACAGCCCGCCCATCGACGCACGGCCGCGCCGCCGCTCCTCCTCGAGATCGATCAGCCGCACGGTCGGCAGCGTCGCGTCGGCCACCGCGCGGCGCGACAGCGTGAGCCGCGTGTAACGGCCTTGTTCGGCCTGCCACCAGCTCTCCAGCGACGGCGTCGCCGAGCCGAGCACGACAGGTATCCCGAGATGCTTCGCGCGCCACACCGCGAGATCGCGCGCCGAATAGCGCAGCCCTTCCTGCTGCTTGTACGCGGGTTCGTGTTCCTCGTCGACGACGATCAGCGCGAGCGTCGGCAGCGACGCAAGCACCGCGAGTCGTGTGCCGAGCACGATCCGCGCGCGGCCGGTGTGCGCGGCGAGCCAATTGCGCGCACGCTCACCCTCGGCGAGCCCGCTGTGCAACGTGACGATCGCATCGTCGGCGAGCGTACCCGCGAAGCGTGCGCGAAACGCGGCCTCGAACTGCGGCGTCAGATTGATTTCGGGCACGAGCACGAGCGCCTGTGCGTCCGCGCGCGCATCGAGCAGCGCCGCAAGCGCATGCAAATAGACCTCGGTCTTGCCGCTGCCCGTCACGCCATGCAGCAGGAAAGGCGCGAAACCCTGCGCCGCGCGGATCGCGTCGAGCGCCTCGGCTTGCTGGTCGGTGAGCGCCGGCGGCACAGCCCGTCCACTGGTTGTCGACAGGTTATCCACAGCTTTGGGCACAGGCGTATCGGCCCAGCCGATCTCGTCGATTGCGATCCAGCCGCGCGTCGCCCAGTCGTCGAGCGTCGCAACTGCCTTGGGATGCAATGCGCGCGCATCGGGCAACGTCAACGAATCGGTGTCCGCAAGCGCCTGCGCGAGTCGGCGCAACGCGGCGCCGCGAGCGGGCAGTGCGTCGGGAAGCGCGGCACGGCCGGCGTCGGTCAGCCGGTAGCGCACTTCCGGCGCGAGCAACCGCCCCCAGCGGTCGGCGTCGCGCAGCGCCTGCGGCAGCGCCGGCAGCGCGACTTCGCCTCGACCGCGCTGGTAATAATCGGCCGCGAACGACACGAGCGCGAGCCAATCCGGCGCCAGCGGCGGCAGTTCAGTGCAGATCGCGTCGATCGCCCGCAGCCGCGACGGCGGTACATCGGTGTGAGTCGTTACTTCGCAAACGAGCCCGACCACTTGGCGTTTGCCGAACGGCACCTGCACCAGTGTGCCGGGTTCGGGCGCGGGCTGCGCATCGCAACGGTAGTCGAACAGTGTCGCGAGCGGATGGTCGAGGGCGACGCGCAGATAGGTATCGCTCATCGTGATGCTCCGTCCCGCATAAGGGCCAGCACGACGCAGACGGCCTGAACCCGCGTCCTCGTCACGGGCGCGAACTTAAAGTAAAACTTCAGATTCGGCGCTAAGTTTTGGATTCGCATTAGGAATCGCCGTATACCCTGGCCAGCCTGTGGATAACTTTGTTGAGAACTCGGCGCTCGACGGCCGCGAAGCGCGCGGGGCCGTGCTTTCCGCTGCTTTGGCCCGCTGCCGGTGATGCCCCGCGAAGCCTTATTCCATAAGGCTGCTATTCAAATTCCCAAACCATAGCGAGACAATTCGACCGATGCGGGGCTCTACCGCGCTGCAACGTGGGAAATGTGCATAAGTCAAGTCTTGACAAGCCGGGAATCGGCAACCGGTGCGGGGTTGCGCCCTGTTTAGTGCGCGCAACGAAACGCCGTCACCCCGCACCGCAGCATGACGGCGCTTGCGCTCAGCCCGCGGCTCGGCTACGGATCTTCCGGCTGTGGCTATGGACTTCGTCGACCAGCTCGGCGACGTGATCCGGCGACGTGAACTGCGAGATGCCGTGGCCGAGGTTGAACACGTGGCCCGGATGGTTGCCGTAGCTGTCGAGGACCGCCCGCGCCTGTTCGCGCACCGCCGCCGGCGGCGCAAACAGGATCGTCGGGTCGAGGTTGCCCTGCAGCGCAACGCGCCCCGCGACGCGTTCGCGCGCGGCACCGAGATTGACCGTCCAGTCGAGCCCGACCGCGTCGACGCCGGTCGCTGCAATTTCCTCCAGCCACAGCCCGCCGCCCTTGGTGAACGTGATCACCGGCACGCGCTCGCCGTCATGCTCGCGCTTGAGCTGCGCGACTACGCGACGAATGTAGTCGAGCGAGAAGCGCTGGTACGCACCGTCCGCCAGCGCGCCGCCCCACGTATCGAAGATCATCACGGCTTGCGCGCCGGCTTCGATCTGCGCGTTCAGGTAGGCGGCCACCGCCTGCGCGTTCACGTCGAGGATCCGGTGCATCAGGTCGGGCCGCGAGTACGCCATCGACTTCACGGTGCGGAAATCGTCCGACCCGCCGCCTTCGACCATGTAACACGCGAGTGTCCACGGGCTGCCCGAGAAGCCGATCAGCGGCACGCGCTGCCGCCCCTGGCCGTCGGTCAGTGCGCGGCGGATTTCGCGCACGGCGCCCGTTACGTAGCCGAGCGTCGCGTCGATGTCGGGCACCGCGAGCTTCGCGACGTCGGCCTCCGTGCGCACCGGGTGTGCGAACTTCGGCCCTTCGCCCACCTGGAAGTCGAGGCCGAGCCCCATTGCGTCGGGAATCGTCAGGATGTCCGAGAACAGGATCGCGGCATCGAGCGGAAAGCGCTCGAGCGGCTGCAGCGTCACCTCGGTCGCGTAGTCGGGATTCTTCGCGAGCCCGAGGAAACTGCCGGCGCGCGCGCGCGTCGCGTTGTACTCGGGCAGATAGCGGCCCGCCTGACGCATCAGCCAGATCGGCGTGTAGTCGGTCGGCTCGCGCAGAAGCGCACGCAGGAAGGTGTCGTTGAGCAGGGTATGGGCCACGGTAGGAGCGACGAAGCGAGAGCAAACCGGCATTTTACCGGAGCAGCGTCGCGCGGCCGCGTATGCCGATGCGATGGCGGCCATATGACGCGCGCGATGCGTCCGTTATGATCGGACGCTGATATCAAACCGAACCAGGAGGAGACCAATGAAGACATTCGCCACGCTGGCCGCGCTCGCCGCCGTCACCCTTTTCTGTGCTGCCGCGCACGCGCAGAGCGCGACTTCCGCTGCGCCGGCCGCCGCGTCGACCGGCTCGCGGCTCGACGACGTGCTCGCGCGCGGCACGCTGCGCGTCTGCACGACGGGCGATTACAAACCGTATTCGTACTACCGAACGGACGGCCGCTTCGAGGGCATCGACATCGACATGGCGGAATCGCTCGCGAAATCGCTCGGCGTGAAGGCCGAATTCGTGAAGACGAGCTGGTCGAACCTGACGAACGACTTCGTCGCGAAGTGCGACATCGCGGTGGGCGGCGTATCGACGACGCTCGAGCGGCAGAAGCGCGCGTTCTTCACGCAGCCGTATGTCGTCGACGGCAAGACGCCGATCGTGCGTTGCGCGGACGTCGACAAGTACCAGACCGTCGCACAGATCGACCGGCCCGACACGCGCGTGATCGTCAACCCCGGCGGCACCAACGAGCGCTTCGCGAAGCAATTCTTCACGCACGCGAAGCTGAGCGTCTATCCGGACAACGTGACGATCTTCAAGCAGATCCTCGCCGGCAACGCCGATGTGATGGTGACCGACGCGTCCGAGACGCTGCTGCAGCAGAAGCTGAATCCGGGCCTGTGTTCGGTGCATCCGGACAAGCCGTTCCAGTTCGGCGAAAAGGCGTACATGGTGCCGCGCGGCGACGTCGTGTTCCAGCAGTACGTCGATCAGTGGCTGCATCTCGCACTATCGGCCGGCGAATACCAGGCAACGTCGGACCGGTGGCTGAAGTAATCACGCGCGTGCGCGGCCTGGGCCGCCGGCAGCGGGTATCGAGCTCGCCAGTGCCGGCGGCGGACACGGGATGCGGCGTGTCCGGCGCCCCGATCGGTGCACTGCCGTTACAGCTTCCGGAGCGCCGACCGGCGCGAAATCGAAAAAACCGGCCGAATGGCCGACTACCGCTTACACCGATCGCGTTTCAAAATCTTTCTGACGAATGAATCGTCATACACGGTCGCTATCACGCGATGCACGTTCGGGCGTGTAAATGCGCCATTCACCGGCGTGAAAACGCATAAAAAACGCGTGATACGCATATGATGAAAACTCTGCGGAATAAATGGGTAAATATGACCTTTCTCAGTACCCCGAAAACAGCAAAAAATCCCGCAAAGCCTTATCTGGCGGGCGTTACAACCTGAAACACTTTGTTACCGCGATGGCACGTCAATTCGCCCACAATGGCCTCAACGGTTTCAACACGGATGCGGTCTCGTGTGCCAAGTGTGAGCGGACGCGAAGCGCTGCGAGCCAGTCGGTCACGTACCGAAGCCCTTCCGAGGGGCATCCCTGTTGGAGTCGTTTCCGGCCCCCCGCCGGATCCGGTTTCATCTTTGGTCTCCTCGCGCTAACCCCGTAGCGTGTGGTTTTTAGCGGGCTAATAAGCCCGCTTTTTTTCGTCCATCGAAAACGCAACCGCCGCGCCGTCGACATGCGACGGCCCGCAGGCCGCCGCATTTTCCCGCCCGCCGAACCGTTTACGCGGTCTTCTGCACGTCGAGCTTCAGTTCGTCGATCATCCGCTCGCGCATTACGAACTTCTGCACTTTGCCCGTCACCGTCATCGGCAGCTCGTCGACGAACCGGATATAGCGCGGAATCTTGTAGTGCGCGATCTGCCCTTGGCAGAACGCGCGCACGTCGTCCTCGGTCATCTGCTCGTCCGCGCGCAGCACGATCCACGCGCACAGCTCCTCGCCATATTTGGGATCGGGCACGCCGAATACCTGTGCGCTCTGAATCTTGGGATGGCGGAACAGGAATTCCTCGATCTCGCGCGGATACACGTTCTCGCCGCCGCGGATCACCATGTCCTTCAGCCGGCCGACGATGTTGCAGTAGCCATCCGCGTCGAGCGTCGCCAGATCGCCCGTGTGCATCCAGCCGTCGATCAGCACTTCGCGCGTCTTCGCGTCGTCGTCCCAATAGCCGAGCATCACCGAATAACCCTTCGTGCACAGCTCGCCGGTCGCGCCGACCGGCACGATGTCGCCGTCCGGCCCGACGATCTTCACCTCCAGATGCGGCTGGATGCGGCCAACCGTCGTCGTGCGCTTCTCGAGCGGATCGTCGGTCGAACTCTGGAACGACACGGGGCTCGTCTCCGTCATTCCGTAGGCGATCGTGATCTCGGACAAATGCATCTGCGACACCACGCGCTTCATCGTCTCGATCGGACACGGCGAGCCTGCCATGATCCCGGTGCGCAGCGTCGACAGATCGAACTTCGCGAAGTCCGGATGATCGAGTTCGGCGATGAACATCGTCGGCACGCCGTGCAGCGCGGTGCAGCGTTCTTCGGCGACGGACGCGAGTGTCGCGACCGGGTCGAACGCTTCGCCGGGAAACACCATCGCCGCGCCCGTCGACACGCACGCGAGCACGGCTAGCACCATCCCGAAGCAGTGATACAGCGGCACGGGAATGCACAGCGCGTCCTGTTCGGTGAAGCACATCGCCATCGCGATCGAGCGCGCGTTATTGACGACGTTGCGGTGCGTGAGCGTCGCGCCCTTCGGATTGCCGGTCGTGCCGCTCGTGAACTGGATGTTGATCGGATCGGTCGATGCGAGCGTTGCACCGATTGCGTCGAGCCGTGCAGCGTCCAGCGTGTCGCGACCGCGCGCCATTACGTCCGCGAACCGGAACATCCCCGCTGGCGCCACATCGCCCATCGACACGATCGTGCGCAGGCTCGGCACGCGCGCCGCGTGCAGGTCGCCCGGCGCCGCGCTCGCGAGCTCCGGCGCGATCGTCTGCAGCATCTCGACGTACGCGGAGCTCTTGAAGCGCTCGGCCGCGATCACGGCCTTGCACCCGACCTTGTTCAGCGCGTATTCGAGTTCCGCAAGCCGGTACGCCGGGTTGATGTTGACGAGAATGGCGCCGATGCGTGCGGTCGCGAACTGCGTGAGCAGCCATTCGCTGCGGTTCGGCGACCAGATGCCGACGCGATCGCCCCGCCCGATCCCGAGCGCGGCGAGGCCGGCGGCCAGCACGTCGATCTCGTGCGCGAACTCGCGCCAGGTCCAACGCACCCGCTGTTCGCGGAATACGACGGCCGGTCGCTGCGGAAAGCGGTCGGCCGTGTCGAGCAGGAACCGGCTGATCGTCGCTTCGGATAGCGGCACGTCGGTCGCGCCGCGCACATACGACAGTCCGTTTTCGGGCGCGATCAGCGCCCCCTTGCCAAGGTCTGCTGCCATCGATGTCTCCGTCCGTTTTTGTCTGATCGGCTGCGACACGCGGCTCGCGCGTGCATTCGCGCCGCCGCGATCGCGTCGGCGCCCAGTTGAGCCGATGATGCCGCGCTCGGCTGACGACACTCTGACATCGAATCGCGGCCGACGGGAGAAATAGCACGACCGGACGATACGATGCCGCGCAACAAACGGACGAAATCGACGGGCGAAAAAAAAGCAGCCCGAAGGCTGCTTTCTTTCGCGGGATACGCGCGCGCGGCTCAGTGCCGGCTGCGAATCTTCGCGAGACGCTGGATCGCCTCGAGCTGCGCCATCGCGGTCGCGAGCTCGGATTGCGCCTTTGCGAGGTCGAGGTCCGACTTCGCGTTCTGCAGCGTTTCCTCGGCACGCTTGCGTGCTTCCTCGGCTTTCGCCGCGTCGAGGTCCTTGCCGCGGATCGCGGTATCGGCGAGCACCGTCACGGCACCCGGCTGCACTTCGAGAATGCCGCCTGCGACGAACACGAATTCGTCGTTGCCGCCCTCGACTTCGATGCGCACCGCACCCGGACGAATCCGCGTGATCAGCGGCGTGTGACCCGGCAGAATACCCAGCTCACCCGTTTCGCCCGGCAGCGCGACGAATTTCGCCTCGCCCGAGAAGATCTGCTCTTCCGCGCTGACGACGTCTACTTTGATGGTTGCCATATCGACTCCTGTCGACGAGTACGAACGCCGTGCGGCGCCTGTCCTCGTCCCATGCACGGCGGGTTGAGCGTATTGCGATCGGCGCGGGAGCCGGAATCAGCAGTTCGACTGTCGATCCCGACCCGGCCACGCCGGCGTGCTACTCACTCAAGCCCTTACTGGATCTTCTTGGCCTTTTCGAAGGCTTCGTCGATCGTGCCGACCATGTAGAACGCCTGTTCCGGCAGGTGGTCGCACTCGCCGTCGACGATCATCTTGAAGCCACGGATCGTTTCCTTCAGCGGCACGTACTTGCCCGGCGAACCCGTGAACACTTCAGCGACGTGGAACGGCTGCGACAGGAAACGCTGGATCTTACGCGCACGTGCGACCGACAGCTTGTCTTCCGGCGACAGTTCGTCCATGCCCAGAATCGCGATGATGTCGCGCAGTTCCTTGTAGCGCTGCAGCGTCTGCTGAACGCGACGGGTGATCGAGTAGTGCTCTTCACCGATCACGTTCGGGTCGATCTGGCGCGACGTCGAGTCGAGCGGGTCGACCGCCGGGTAGATACCCAGCGACGCGATGTCACGCGACAGAACGACGGTTGCGTCCAGGTGGCCGAAGGTCGTAGCCGGCGACGGGTCGGTCAAGTCGTCCGCAGGGACGTACACGGCCTGAACCGACGTAATCGAGCCCTTCTTCGTCGACGTGATGCGTTCCTGCAGCTTGCCCATTTCTTCAGCCAGCGTCGGCTGATAGCCCACTGCCGACGGCATACGGCCGAGCAGTGCCGACACTTCGGTACCGGCCAGCGTGAAACGGTAGATGTTGTCGACGAAGAACAGCACGTCGAGGCCTTCGTCACGGAAGTGCTCGGCCATCGTCAGGCCGGTCAGCGCGACGCGCAGACGGTTGCCCGGCGGCTCGTTCATCTGGCCGTACACCAGCGCGACCTTGTCGAGAACGTTCGAGTCCTTCATTTCGTGGTAGAAGTCGTTCCCTTCACGGGTACGCTCGCCCACGCCCGCGAACACGGAGTAACCGCCGTGCTCCTTCGCGATGTTGTTGATGAGCTCCATCATGTTGACGGTCTTGCCCACGCCGGCACCGCCGAACAGGCCGACCTTGCCGCCCTTTGCGAACGGGCAGATCAGGTCGATAACCTTGATACCCGTTTCGAGCAGTTCGGTCGACGGCGACAGTTCGTCGAACGCCGGAGCCTTCTGGTGGATCGAACGCGTCGTTTCGCTCTCGATCGGGCCGGCTTCGTCGATCGGACGGCCGAGCACGTCCATGATACGACCGAGGGTCGGCTTGCCGACCGGCACCGAAATCGGCTTTGCCGTGTTCTTCACGGTCAGGCCGCGGCGCAGGCCGTCGGATGCACCCAGACAGATGGTACGGACCACGCCGTCGCCCAGCTGCTGCTGGACTTCGAGCGTCAGTTCCGAGCCATCGAGAATGAGCGCGTCGTAGATCTTCGGCATGCTGTCGCGCGGGAATTCCACGTCGATAACGGCGCCGATGCACTGTACGATCTTGCCTTCTACCAAAGCAGCAGTACTCATCGCTTTTCCTTTAAATACCTGATTCTTTACTCGCGCAAAGGCGCAGTTGTCGTCCCGGGCGCGCGCTTAAACAGCGGCTGCGCCGCCGACGATCTCCGACAGTTCTTTCGTAATCGCGGCCTGGCGGCTCTTGTTGTACACGAGCTGCAGTTCGCTGATCACCGTCTTCGCGTTGTCGGACGCGGCCTTCATCGCGACCATGCGCGCCGATTGCTCGGACGCCATGTTTTCCGCGACGGCCTGGTACACCAGCGCCTCGACGTAACGCACGAGCAGTTCGTCGACGACTGCCTGCGCGTCCGGCTCGTAGATGTAGTCCCACGACGTGGCCGGCGTACCGTCATTGGCGTCGAAGTGGTCCGACGACAGCGGCAGCAGCTGCTCGATCACGGCTTCCTGCTTCATCGTGTTGATGAAGCGCGTGTAAGCGATATAGACCGCCGACAGCTTGCCTTCCGAGTACAAATCGAGCTGCGTCTTCACGGCGCCGATCAGCTTGTCCAGATGCGGGGTGTCGCCGAGGTGCACGACCTGCGACATCACCTTCGCGCCGAAGCGGTTCAGGAACCCGAGACCCTTGCCGCCGATTGCGGTGGCTTCGACCTTCTGGCCCTTCTCTTCCAGCTCCTTGAACTTCTGCACCGTCGCGCGCAGCACGTTGGTGTTCAGACCGCCGCAAAGACCCTTGTCCGTCGTGACGAGGATGATGCCGGCCGTCTGCGCGCCGTCGTTCGCCACCATGAACGGGTGGCGGTACTCCGGGTTCGCACGGCTCATGTGCGCGGCGATGGCACGGACCTTGTCCGCATACGGACGAGCGGCGCGCATGCGTTCCTGCGCGCGGCGCATCTTCGATGCGGCCACCATCTCCATCGCCTTCGTGATCTTGCGCGTGTTCTGCACGCTCTTGATCTTGCCGCGAATTTCCTTCATTCCAGCCATAGCTTGCTCCTTGACCGAAGCGGCGCGGGCGCATCACGCGGCCCGCGCGGCCTCAGTGTGTCACTCGCGGATCAATAGGCACCCGACTTCTTGAAGGATTCGATCGCCGCGCGCAGCGCGCCTTCGTCGTCCTTCGAGAGATCCTTGGTGTCTTCGATGCGCTTGATGAGGTCAGCGTGGCTGGTCTTCAGGTTGTCGCGCAGGCCCTTCTCGAACGACAGCACTTGCTTGACGTCGAGATCGTCGAGGTAGCCGTTGTTCGCGGCGTACAGCGACACGGCCAGTTCCCACACCTGCAGCGGCTGGTACTGCGGCTGCTTCAGCAGTTCCGTCACGCGGCGGCCGCGCTCGAGCTGCTTGCGGGTCGCTTCGTCGAGGTCCGACGCGAACTGCGCGAATGCGGCCAGTTCACGGTACTGCGCGAGGTCGGTACGGATACCGCCCGACAGCTTCTTCACGACCTTCGTCTGAGCCGCGCCACCGACGCGCGACACCGACACGCCGGCGTTGATTGCCGGGCGGATGCCTGCGTTGAACAGGTCGGTTTCCAGGAAGATCTGGCCGTCGGTAATCGAGATCACGTTCGTCGGAACGAACGCGGTCACGTCGCCAGCCTGCGTTTCGATGACCGGCAGTGCCGTCAGCGAGCCGCTCTTGCCCTTCACTTCGCCGTTCGTGAACTTCTCGACGTACTCTTCCGACACGCGAGCCGCACGCTCGAGCAGACGCGAGTGCAGATAGAACACGTCGCCCGGATATGCTTCACGGCCCGGCGGGCGGCGCAGCAGCAGCGAGATCTGACGGTATGCCCAAGCCTGCTTGGTCAAGTCGTCATAGATGATCAGCGCGTCCTGGCCGCGATCGCGGAAGTATTCGCCCATCGTGCAGCCGGCGTACGGTGCCAGGTACTGCATCGCAGCCGAATCCGACGCCGAAGCGGCGACGACGATCGTGTATTCGAGCGCGCCCGTTTCTTCGAGCTTGCGCACCACGTTCATGATCGACGAAGCCTTCTGGCCGATCGCGACGTAGATACAGATCAGGTCCTTGCCCTTCTGGTTGATGATCGCGTCGAGCGCCACCGCGGTCTTGCCGCACTGACGGTCGCCGATGATCAGCTCACGCTGGCCGCGGCCGATCGGCACCATCGCGTCGATCGACTTGATGCCCGTCTGCACCGGCTGCGACACCGACTTGCGCCAGATCACGCCCGGGGCGATCTTTTCGATCGCGTCGGTCAGCTTCGCGTTGACCGGGCCCTTGCCGTCGATCGGGTTGCCGAGCGCATCGACCACGCGGCCGACGAGTTCCGGACCGACCGGGACTTCGAGAATGCGGCCCGTCGTCTTGACGATGTCGCCTTCCGAAATGTGTTCGTATTCGCCGAGAATCACCGCGCCGACCGAGTCGCGCTCGAGGTTCAGCGCGAGGCCGAACGTGTTGCCCGGAAACTCGAGCATTTCGCCCTGCATCACGTCCGACAGGCCGTGGATGCGCACGATACCGTCGGTCACGGAGATCACGGTGCCCTGGTTGCGAACGTCTGCGCTCGCTTCAAGGCCCTGGATCCGGCTCTTGATCAGCTCGCTGATCTCAGAGGGATTGAGTTGCATTATTCGCTCCTGATAGTCAATTCTGTTGCGTGCCGGCGTGGCGCTCAGGCGGTCAACGCAGCCTGCATCGATGCGAGGCGCGCGCGAACCGAGGTGTCGAGCACTTCGTCGCCGACCGTCACGCGCACGCCGCCGATCAGCGACGAATCGACTTCGACCGTCGGCTTCAGCTTGCGCTTGAACTTGCGTTCGAGGCCCGAGACGAGGCTTTCGAGATCCGCGCCGTTCAGCGGGAACGCGCTCACGATCTCGGCGTCGGCTGCACCTTCACGTTCGTTCTTGAGCGCCTCGAACTGCTCGGCGATTTCCGACAGCAGCGCGATGCGATGATTGTCGACCAGCATCTGCACGAAGTTCTTCGCTTCGGCGCCAGCCGCGAGCGGCGACTTCACCGCAGCAAGCAGCAGCTCGGCCACTTGCGTGCGCGTCACCTTCGGGCTCGACGCGACCGACAGTACTTCCGGCAGACGCGCAACCTGGGCCAGCTCTTGCACGAGCGTGGACCAGGCGGCGATGTCACCTCCGTCGGCCACGCGGAACAGCGCTTCTGCGTAAGGGCGGGCGATGGTTGCAAGTTCGGCCATGATCAGAGCTCGGCTTTCAGTTGATTCAGCAGTTGGGCGTGGGCCGTTTGATCGACTTCGCGCTTCAGGATCTGCTCGGCGCCCTTCACGGCCAGCGCGGCGACTTCGCCACGCAGCGCTTCGCGCGCCTTCACGATTTGCTGTTCTGCTTCCGCTTTCGCCTGGGCGACGATGCGGGCGGCTTCAGCCTGGGCGTTGGCCTTGATTTCCTCGGCGACCGCCTGTGCACGCTTTTCAGCGTCGGCGATGCGCTGCTGGCCGTCATTGCGGGCCTGCGCGAGTTCCTGGTCCACGCGCTTGTGCGCTGCTTCGAGTTCCGCCTTGCCCTTCTCCGCGGCGGCGAGGCCGTCGGCGATCTTCTTCGAACGTTCGTCGAGGGCGTTGATCAACGGCGGCCACACGAATTTCATCGTGAACCACGCGAGGACCAGGAACACGACCATTTGCGCAAACAGAGTTGCGTTGAGATTCACGGTGTTTCCTTATCTGCTATTCCGGAAAAATGAAACGGTAAGGCGCTCATCGAGTTGCATTCGATCAGCGCCCCAAGTCTCCGTTCCGCCCTGCGCCGGCTCACGCCGGGCGCATATTTCCGAGGAACCTTAGCCTGCGAGCTTCGACAGGAGCGGGTTCGCGAACGCGAACAGCATTGCGACACCAACGCCGATCAGGAATGCAGCGTCGATCAGGCCGGCCAGCAGGAACATCTTCGTTTGCAGCGGGTTGATGAGTTCCGGCTGACGCGCGCAGGCTTCGATGTACTTGCCACCCATCAGCGCGATACCGATACAGGCGCCGATTGCACCCAGGCCGATGATGATGCCGATACCGATGGCGGTCAGACCCTGGATGTTGGCGATGTAAGCTTGCATGATCACTCCTTTGTGAAAAGACTTGGAACTGAGATTTAAAAAACTAAAACGGAAACTCTTTTTGCACGCCGCGCTTAGTGCTTGTCGTGCGCCTGGCCGAGATACACCAGCGTCAGCATCATGAAAATGAATGCCTGCAACAGAACAATCAGGATGTGGAAGATTGCCCAGACGCTGCCCGCGATCACATGACCAACGAAGCCGAGGAACGTTGCGTCGCCACCGAAGCTCCACATGCTGCCGAGCAGGGCGATCAACAGGAACAACAGCTCACCTGCGTACATGTTGCCGAACAGCCGCATGCCGAGGGAGACGGTCTTCGCGACGTATTCGACGATGTTCAGCGCGAGGTTCGGGATCCACAGCAGCGGGTGGCCGCCGAACGGCGCCGACAGCAGTTCATGCGCGAAACCGCCTGCGCCCTTGATCTTGATGCTGTAGTAGATCATCAGGACGAACACGCCGAGCGCGATGCCGAGCGTGCCGTTCAGGTCGGCCGTCGGGACGATGCGATGGTGGGAAATCACGTCCGACAGACCGAGCAGGCCGATCACGCGGCCCGGCAGGTCGACCGGCAGGAAGTCGAGGGAGTTCATCAGCGCGACCCACACGAAGACCGTGAGGGCGAGCGGTGCGATGAAGGTACGGTTGCCGTGGACGATGGCCTTCGACTGGTCTTCGACCATCTCGACGAGCATCTCGATCGCGCACTGGAAGCGGCCCGGCACGCCGGACGTCGCCTTGCGGGCGGCCAGACGCAGCAGGATGATCGTTACGATGCCGCACACGATCGACCAGAACAGCGTGTCGAGGTTCCAGACGTGAATGTCGAAAATCGACGTCTGATGCGAGGTGGAGAAGTTCTGCAAGTGGTGCGCAATGTACTCGGACGGATCCGGACCGCGCGTGCCTTCGCTAGCTGCCATATCGTTAATGCCACCCAAATTGTCGAAAATCGTTTTGCCCCGTTCCGCAATACGCTATTGCGGGAACGGGCCGGCGCGGTTCGTTGTCGAAACCGCACGCTGCTTGTTTTACCGCCAGGCCAGCGCGATCCAGTACGTCTTCAGCACGACGAGGTAGGTGACGAGGAGCGCCGGCCAGTGCACGCCGGCATAGCCGTACGCCACCGCGGCGAACATCCCGATCGTCACGCCGAGCTTCAGGGCTTCGCCCATCACCCAGCTCATCACGGTGGCCGAACCACCTGCCTTCAGTCGTGCCACGAACAACGCGCTTGGCACCCAGCCGATCGCCCCGCCCAGAAACGCGGACTGCGCAGCGGCACCCGGCGACTTTGAAAACAGCCACCACGCCAGCGTTGCAACCAGGGACAAGACCACCTGCGCGATCACCACTTTGTACGGCGTCACGCGCGACGGCTTGCTCACGTTCGGACCGAACAGCCTCTCGGCTTCCGTCCGCGTGAGCGGAACGATGTTGTTATCTTGCTGCTCGGCATCCCAGTCGTCGCCATCGGATTCGCGCCGCTCGCCGGCCGCTGAAGCGGTGCGTTGCGTTCGGTGATCATCGTGCCTGTCGTTCGGCGCCTGACCCGCCATCGCAATCTTCCGCAAAATCCTTGAACCCGGCCCCAAGCTTTCCGAAAGCTTTCAGGGGTGCCTAGCTAACAAATCCGGGCGATTGTAAGCGATAGTTGCAAGTGATTCAAGGCTTTAGACGCGACAAAAACCTGTGTAAAACGACGCCTCATCATGTGAAAAACGCGCGAATCAACGACGTACGATGACAGTTGTAAGGTCGAGGTTTTGCTCCGCCATTTCCGGCACGGAAAAGTGCGTCGGCAACGAAATCGCGTGACATCGATGCCTGGTGCGGGCGCACCGTTCGCGACGCAATTGCGACAGGAAAGCTGCTGTGACGCAGTGACGGAAAAGAGGCCGGCACGACGATGCGAAACGGAGGCTGCGCTGTGGTCATCGCGCGAACGCGACGCGCCGACGTCGCGAATCAGTTGTTGTGCCGCCACAGAAGATCGACTGTGATGCGCGGCACTTATCAACAGCCGCTGCATTGTGACGATCGCGATTGCCGCGCACGGCCCGCCCCGCTCGCCGTAGCCGTAGCCGTAGCCGTAGCCGCAGCCGCAGCCGCAGCTGAGTGCTGAGTGCTGAGTGCTGAGTGCTGAGTGCTGAGTGCTGAGTGCTGAGTGCTGAGTGCTGAGTGCTGAGTGCTGAGTGCTGAGTGCTGAGTGCTGAGTGCCGAGTGCCGAGTGCCGAGTGCCGCTCAAGCGTGAGCGAGCAACCACGCGCCCAGTGCCGCACTCGCGAGCGCGAATGGAATCGACACCGCGTGAAACGGCAGCCACATCCGCGGCTCCTTCGCGAGACGCACCGCGATCAGGTTCGCGAGCGAGCCGATCGCGAAACCGAAGCCGCCAACCGATACACCGAATGCGAGCGCGCGCCAGTCGTGCGTGAATTCCGACAGCAGGATCGCTGCCGGGACGTTGCTGATGCCCTGTGACAGCACCGCGCCGGCGGCATAGACGCGTAGCGGCGAGTCGAGTTGCGCGTGTGCAATCGTGTCGTGCACGACCGGCAATGCGGCCGCGCTGCGCAACACGACGAACATCAGCACGAAGATCAACAGGAGCAGCCAGTCGATCTTCAGCACTGCATCACGTTTCGCCAGGAGCAGCGCGATCCCGACGGCGATCAGGCCCGGCCCCGGATGGTGGGCGTCCGCGAGCAGCACGAATGCGGCGAACAGCACCGCCGCAAGCAGCGCGTGCATGCGTTGCACGCGTACGATCTCGACGTCGCCCGAAAGATCGAGCGGCTTCGCGCGAAACGCACAGGCCGTCAGCACAAGCAGCAGCGCCATCAGCGCCAGCGCGAGCGGCCCGAGCGTGACCACGAAGCGGCCGAACGACACGCCGCTCAATTGCCACAGGAACAGGTTCTGCGGATTGCCGAGGGGCGTCGCGACGGAGCCCGCGTTGACCGCGAGCGCGACGACGATGACGAGCCGCCGGAACGGCAGCGGCGTCAACGCGCGCAGCGACACCATCAGCGGCACCACGACGAACAGCGCAACGTCGTTGGTGAGCCACATCGAGAGTACCGCCGAGAACACGACGAGCAACATCGCGAGCCCGCGCTCCGAATGCACGTGATGCACGATGCGATGCGCGAGCCACATCAGGCAACCAGACAGCTCCAGCGCCTTCGTCAGCATCAACAGACCCGCGAGTGTCGCAACCGTCTGCCAGTCCACGAGCGCGGTCAATGCGGCGATTGGTTGCGGACGCAACCATTGAAGAAGAATCAGCGCAACTGCGAGCACCGTGAGCACCGGCTCCTTCGCAAGCCAACCGAGCCACCGGCGCGGCGCCGGCGCGCCCGTACGTTCCATCGATTGCGCCTCTTTACTCTTCAGTCGCGACGTTGCCGCGCAGGCGCGCGAGAATGCCCTCGAGCGCGTCGAGGTTGCCGAAGTCGATCATCACCTGCCCTCGCCCACGACGGCCGAGTTTGATTTTCACCGTCGATGCGAGGAGGTCGGACAGTTCTTCCTCGAGACGGCGCGTATCGCGGCCGCCGTCATCCTTCGCGCGCGCCTTCACGGCCGGCGCTTCCTTCGTCGTGTGCGCGACCAGCTTCTCGGTCTCGCGGACCGACATGCGCTTGTTGACGACCTGGTGCGCGAGCGTGATCTGCGTCGCCGCATCGACCGCGAGCAGCGCACGCGCATGCCCCATGTCGAGATCGCCGGCGAGCAGCATCGTCTGCACCGGCGATGCGAGATTCAGCAGGCGCAGCAGGTTCGACACCGCGCTGCGCGAGCGGCCGACCGACTCCGCGGCCTGTTCGTGCGTGAAACCGAATTCGTCGAGCAGACGCTGGATGCCGTGCGCCTCTTCCAGCGGGTTCAGGTCCTCGCGCTGGATGTTCTCGATCAGCGCCATGGCGGCGGCGGCCTGATCGGACACGTCCTTCACCAGCACCGGCACTTCGTCGAGCCCCGCTAGGCGCGCTGCGCGGAAGCGCCGCTCGCCCGCGATGATCTCGTATTTGTCAGACGAAATGGGCCGCACCAGGATCGGCTGCATCACACCTTGTGCGCGGATGCTGGCCGCCAGTTCCTGCAGGCTGCCCTCGTCCATTCGGGTACGCGGCTGATATTTGCCGGCCTGCAGCTTGCCGAGCGCGAGCGTGTTCGGCGCGCCTTCGATCTTCACCGCTTCGGTGATGTCCGCACTGCCGCCGAGCAGCGCCTCGAGGCCACGTCCCAAGCCCTTCTTCTTTGGTACCGCGTTCATGTCTTTCTTCCTCGCTTCGCTCATGTCCGGATCACGACACCTCGAACGCGCGCACGCGATCGATCATCTCGGCGCCGAACTGCAGATAGGCCTGCGCACCACGCGAGTTACGGTCGAACACGACGCCCGGCAACCCGTAACTCGGCGCTTCCGCGAGGCGCACGTTGCGCGGAATCACCGCGTCGAACACCTTGTCGCCGAAGTGCGCTTTCAATTGATCGGAGACTTGCTGCTGGAGCGTAATGCGCGGATCGAACATCACGCGCAGCAAGCCGATGATCTTCAGATCGCGGTTCATGTTCGCGTGAACCTGCTTGATCGTGTTGACGAGATCCGACAGCCCTTCGAGCGCGAAGTACTCGCACTGCATCGGAATCACGACCCCGTGCGCCGCGCACAGGCCGTTCAGCGTCAGCAGCGACAGCGTCGGCGGGCAGTCGATCAGCACGAAGTCGTAATCGTCGGCCACACGCTCCAGTGCGGCTTTCAGCCGCCGTTCGCGGTTGTCGATGCTGATCAGCTCGATCTCGGCACCGGACAACTCGCGGTTGGCCGGCAGCACGTCGTACGTGACGCCGTCCGGGCGCACTCGCGCGTCCGAGATCGATACGCCGTCGACCAGCACTTCGTACACGGTTGACTCGCAAGCGGCTTTGTCGATCCCGCTGCCCATCGTCGCGTTGCCCTGCGGGTCGAGATCGATCAGCAGGACTCGTTGCTCCTGCGCTGCAAGGCTCGCGGCGAGATTGACCGATGTCGTCGTCTTGCCGACGCCCCCCTTCTGGTTCGCAACGCAGAAGATCTTTGCCATCGTTGGTGTGTTCCCTTTACCTTCAAACAAACGACGCGCCATCGCGCGCCTTCAATTCGCGTCGTCGACGATAACCTCGATCAGATGCCGTTCGGCATCGAGCATCGGTACCGCCAGCCGGATCGTCTGCTTCACGTGGCTGCCTTCTGGCAGGCGCGCAATTTCATCGTCCGGGTGGACACCCTTCATCGCCCAGATCGATCCACCGGGCGCGACGAGATGTCGAGCAAGTTTAACGAAGTCGGATAGATCCGCGAAAGCGCGGGATACGATCATGTCGAATTTTTCCGGCACTTCGACACCCGGCTGCAGCGATTCGACACGCCCGGTGACGATCGACAGGTTCGCGAGCTTCAACTCCGCGCGCATTTGTGTCTGGAATGCAGATTTTTTCTGCACGATATCGTTCAGCGTCACCTGCCAGTCCGGCTGTACGATCGCCAGTACGATGCCGGGCAATCCGCCGCCCGAGCCGACGTCGAGCACGCGAGCCGACGCCCGGCCGCGCAGATGCGGAACGATCGACAGCGAATCGAGAATGTGCTGGATCAGCATCTGCTTCGGGTCGCGGATCGCGGTCAGGTTGTAGACCGCGTTCCACTTACCGAGGAGCGCCACATAGTCGAGCAATTGGCCGCGTTGTGCTTCCGTCAATGCAACGTCGAGGGCGGCCGTGCCGTCGACGAGCATCTGTTCAAGTACGTCCCGATTAACCGCCGGCGCGCGACGCGCCGTCATTGTTGCGTCGGGACGGCGCCGTCCCCCTGCGCGGTGGCCTCTGCGGCATTGCCGTTGCGACGGCCCAGCCCGCGGCGCTTCAGATGCACCATCAGCAGCGAGATCGCGGCCGGCGTAACACCCGAGATCCGCGATGCCTGCCCGATCGTTTCCGGCCGGAACTCGTTGAGCTTCTGGCTCACCTCGAAAGACAATCCACGCACCTCACGGTAATCGATCCCGTCAGGCAGACGTGTGTTCTCGTTCGCATCATTGCGCTCGATCTCGTTCGCCTGGCGCTCGATATAGCCCTGATACTTGATGCCGATCTCGACCTGCTCCTTGATCTGCTCAAGCAGGACCGGATCGTCCGCCAGCGGCTCGACGGGGCCGCACTCGCCGCCCTTCAACCCGCATACGCCGTCGTAACTGATGCCCGGACGGCGCAGCAATTCGGCGAGACTGTATTCGTGGTCGATCGCCTTGCCGAGCAGCGCGGTCGCCTCTTCCGGCGGCAGTGTCTTTGGCGTGACCCACGTGGACTTCAGCCGTTCGGTTTCACGTGAAACAGCGTCACGCTTCCGGCTGAATGCGTCCCAACGCGCGTCGTCGACCAGCCCGAGTTCTCGGCCGATCTCCGTCAGGCGCATGTCCGCATTGTCCTCCCGCAGGCTCAGCCGGTATTCGGCGCGGCTCGTGAACATCCGGTAAGGCTCGGCCACACCGCGGGTGACGAGGTCGTCGACCAGCACGCCCAGGTACGCTTGGTCACGGCGCGGGCACCACGCTTCCTTCTCCTGCACGTAACGGCCGGCGTTCAGGCCGGCCAGCAGCCCTTGCGCAGCCGCTTCCTCGTAGCCCGTCGTGCCGTTGATCTGGCCCGCAAAGAACAGGCCGTTGATCGCCTTCGTTTCAAGCGACGCCTTCAGCGCGCGCGGATCGAAGTAGTCGTATTCAATCGCATAGCCCGGACGCAAGATGTGCGCGTTCTCGAGGCCGCGCATCGAATGCACGAGCTCGAGTTGCACGTCGAACGGCAGGCTCGTCGAGATCCCATTCGGGTAGAACTCGTTGGTCGTCAGCCCTTCCGGCTCGAGGAAGATCTGGTGCGATTCTTTCGATGCGAACCGGTGGATCTTGTCCTCGATCGATGGACAGTAACGGGGGCCGACGCCTTCGATTACGCCCGTATACATCGGCGAACGGTCGAGACCGCCGCGAATGATGTCGTGCGTACGCTCGTTCGTATGCGTGACCCAGCATGGCAGCTGCTGCGGATGCTGCTCCGCGCGGCCCAGGAAAGAGAACACGGGAATCGGATCGAGGTCGCCCGGCTGCTCGTCGAGCTTTGAGAAGTCGATCGTGCGGCCGTCGATACGCGGCGGCGTCCCCGTCTTCAAGCGGCCCTGCGGCAGCTTCAGCTCCTTCAGGCGCGACGACAGCGACACGGCCGCCGGATCGCCCGCGCGGCCGCCCGTGTAATTGTTCAAGCCAACGTGGATCTTGCCATCGAGGAACGTACCGGCCGTCAGCACCACCGCGCGCGCGCGGAAGCGGATGCCGATCTGCGTGACAGCACCGACCACACGGTCGCCCTCAACCATCAGATCATCGACTGCCTGCTGGAACAGCCAGAGATTCGGTTGATTTTCGAGCCGGTGGCGGATCGCAGCTTTGTACAGGATGCGGTCCGCCTGCGCGCGCGTCGCACGCACGGCCGGGCCCTTCGACGAGTTCAGGATCCGGAACTGAATACCGCTCTCATCGGTCGCGGCAGCCATCGCACCGCCAAGCGCGTCGACTTCCTTGACCAGATGGCCCTTGCCAATGCCGCCGATCGACGGATTGCAGCTCATCTGCCCGAGCGTTTCGATGTTATGGGTCAGCAGCAGTGTCTTCGCGCCCATACGCGCGGAGGCCAGCGCAGCCTCCGTGCCGGCGTGCCCGCCACCGACGACGATGACGTCAAATTCTGTGGGAAAAAGCATGGTGGATTCCGCGCGCAGGGGTGCGCACGAACCTATCAGAGAAATGTATGGGCCGAATTATAGCGGGTTCGCTTTTCACTCGAAGACCGTCCGATTGGTAGGGTGCGTACGTTCAGACGTTTTTTCGGCCGAATGGCCGAGTTCGGCCCCTACCAACCAGCTGAGCCGGCACCGTCTACCACCGCTCCCGATATCGCGATCCGTGTTGCCGAGCGCAACGGGTTTGCATAATCACAGTCTTTTCGATGGGTATCCCGGCACTTATCCCCTGTGACCCGCCTTCGGCCGGGCGATAGGATGATTCCGCCCCGCAACGCGGCCCCTTCACTCACAGTGCTCGCGCTGTGCAATCCGGCATTTATCCCCGGGCGCTCACCAAACATCGGCATGCTGCCGGAAACAAAAACGGCGTGTTTCACGTGAAACACGCCGTCCGTTGCCACCGACTACGCGGCAATCAAGCCGTTTTCTTAGCGAGTCCGAGGTACGTCTCGATCACCTGTGGATTCTGTGCCAGTTCGGCCGCGGGCCCCTCGAGCGCGAATTCGCCGGTTTCCAGCACATAGCCGTAGTCCGAGATCTGCAATGCGGCCCGCGCGTTCTGCTCGATCAGCAGCGTCGCGACGCCCGTGCCGCGCAGCGCGCTAATGATATGAAAGATCTCCTTCACGATCAGCGGTGCAAGCCCCAGGCTTGGCTCGTCGAGCATCAGCAAGTCCGGCTTGCCCATCAGCGCGCGACCGACCGCAAGCATTTGCCGTTCGCCGCCCGACAGCGTGCCGGCCGCCTGCTTGCGCCGCTCCTTCAGCCGCGGAAACAGCGCAAACACGTGATCGAGTTGATCGAGAAAGTTCGATTCTCCGGCGACTTTGCGCCGATATGCGCCGAGCACGAGGTTGTCTTCGACCGTCATCGTGCTGAACAACTCCCGCTTTTCCGGGACGAGGCACATTCCGCGTGCAACGCGCTGCTCGATCGGCAGCGGGCTCACGTCGTGGCCACGGTACACCACGGCGCCGGACGCGTGCCCGGTCACCGGCAGCGCACCCATGATCGCGTTCAGCAGCGTCGACTTGCCGGCTCCGTTCGGGCCAATCACGCTGACGATCTGACCCGCGCCGACCTTGATCGCAGCGCCGTGCAACGCCTCCACTTTCCCGTATCGGACCGCCAGTCCGCGCACCTCGAGAATCGGCATCGTTGTGTCCGCCATTACTCCACCCCGCCCAGGTACGCCTCGAGCACGGCCGGATCCTGCTGCACGTCGTGCGGCAACCCCTCGGCAATGCGCGTGCCGAACTCCATCACGACCAGCCGGTCGGTGAGATTCATCACGAAATCCATGTCATGTTCCACGAGCAACACGCTCATTCCTTCGCCTTTGAGCCGCCGCAGCAGGTCAGCGAGCTGTTGTTTTTCCTGGTAGCGCAGGCCGGCGGCCGGCTCGTCGAGCAACAGCAGCGTCGGGTCGCAACACAGTGCGCGCGCGATTTCGACGATCCGCTGTTGGCCGAGCGCGAGGCTGCCCGCTTCGTCGTACATGTGTTTTTCCAGCCCGACACGGCGGATCTGCCGCGCCGCTTCGGCCAGCAACTGCGCTTCCTCGCGCGCATTGAGTCGTGCGACGCTGCGCCACACGCCGGTACGGCCGCGCAGATGCGCGCCGATCGCGACGTTCTCGAGCACCGTCATCGTCGGCAGCAGTTTCACGTGCTGGAACGTGCGGCCGATTCCGCGCCGGACGATCTGCCGCGACGTGAGCCCGTCAATTCGCTCACCGCGAAACGTGATGGTGCCGCCCGTCGGCCGCAGCACGCCGGTCACGAGGTTGAACGTCGTGGACTTGCCGGCACCGTTCGGACCGATCAGCCCGATGATCTGCCCCGCTTTCACGTCGAAGCTGACATCGTTGACGGCCACCAGGCCCCCAAACTGCTTGCGTGCGTTATCGACGACGAGCAGCGGTTCACCTGCGACCGGCTTCGGCCGTTGCGGCAGCGGATCCGCACGATCGGGCACATGTGCGCGCGGCCCGCGCGGAAACAGCTTCGCGACGAACGGCCACACGCCCTGCCGCGCATACTGCAGCAGCAGTACCATCAGCACGCCGAACACGATGATCTCGAAGTTGCCTTCGGAGCCGAGCAGTTTCGGCAGCAGCGTCTGCAGGTAGTCCTGCAGCACCGTGAGGATCGCCGCGCCGAGCACCGCGCCCCATACGTGGGACACCCCGCCGACCACGGCCATGAACAGGAATTCGATCCCGTGGTTCAGACCGAACGGGGTCGGGTTCACCGCGCGCTGCAGGTGCGCATACAGGAAGCCCGACACCGCCGCGAGGACCGCCGCATAGACGAAGATCACGACGCGCATCCACGCGGTGTTCACGCCCATTGCTTCGGCCATCACGCCGCCGCCGCGCAGCGCACGGATTGCGCGGCCAGGCCGGCTGTTGAGCAGGTTCTGCACCGACACGATCGCGGCGAGCACGACGGCCCAGATCAGGAAATACAAGCTGCGACCGCTTCCGAGCTCGATACCGAACAGGTTCAGCGCCGGAATCCCGTTGATCCCGTCGTACTTGCCGAGCAGTTCGAGATTCCCGAACAGATAGAACAGCGCAAGGCCCCACGCGATCGTGCCGAGTGGCAGGAAGTGCCCCGACAGGCGCATCGTCACCGCGCCGAGCACAAGCGCGACCAGCGCCGTCAACACGACGCCGACGACAAGCGCGAGCCACGGCGACACGCCGTAGCGCGTCGTCAGGAACGCGGTCGCGTACGCGCCGACGCCGACGAACGCAGCCTGTCCGAAGCTCGTCATCCCGCCGACGCCCGTCAGCAGCACGAGCCCGATCGCGACGATCGCGTAGAGGCCGATGTAGTTGAGCAGCGTGATCCAGTATTCGGGCACCTGCAGCGCGCCGGGCAACACGGGCAGCGCGAACAGCACCACGAGAAACAGCCAGAAGGTCTTGTTGCGTACGATCGTCTTCATCGTGTCACTCCTCTTCCTCTTCCGCGTGCGGCGTTGCGAAGCTGCGCCACAGCAGCACCGGGATGATCAGCGTGAACACGATCACTTCCTTGTACGCACTCGCCCAGAACGACGAATACGATTCGAGCACGCCGACGAGCAGCGAGCCGGCGGCCGCGAGCGGATAGCTGACGAGCCCGCCGATGATCGCGCCGACGAAACCCTTCAGCCCGATCAGGAAGCCGGAGTCGTAATAGATTGTTGTCAGCGGGCCAACGAGGATGCCCGACAGCACGCCCAGCCCTGCGGCGAACGTGAATGCGAGCCGTCCTGCTTCGGTCGTGCCGATGCCGACGAGCCGCGCGCCGAGCCGGTTCACCGACGTCGCGCGCAACGCCTTCCCGGCGATCGTGCGGCCGAAATACACGTAAAGCGCACCGATCAACACCAGCGCCGTCGCGACCACGAGGATGCTCTGCACCGACACCGTCATGCCGCCGATCGCCAGCGATGCGTCCGAGAATCCGTTGGTGCGCGAGCCCTCCGCACCGAACATCACGAGCCCGAGGCCGACCATCGCGAAATGGACGGCAACCGACACGATCAGCAGCAGCAGCGTCGTGCCCTCGGCGATCGGCTGATACACGAGCCGGTAGACGAACGGCCCCATCGGCACGACGATCGCGAGCGTCAGCGCGATCTGCGCGAGCATCGGCAGCGGCTGCGCCGCAAAGCTGCGCGTCAGCGCGAACACCGCGAGCGGCAGCAGCACGTAGCGGCTCGCGAGCGTCGCAAGCGTGCGGCCGAGCTGATGACGGCGCTCGCGATGACGAACCAGCGCGCCGACTTCCAGCAGGAAGCATGCGATACCCATCACGAACAGCAGCCAGCAGGTGGCGGGGAATTTCTGCGCCTGCAACGCCGCGAGCGTGAGCGCGCCATAGGCGACGAATTCGCCCTGGGGAATGAAGATCACCCGCGTGACGGAAAACACCAGCACGAGCGCCAGCGACAGCAATGCATAAATGGCGCCGGTCGTGATGCCGTCTTGCGCGAGGATCGCCGCAATCGAGAGATCCATACGTTTCGTGTATCGAAAATGCTGCGGAGAAACGGCGACGGGAACGGCGCGCGCGGACGGCAAGACCAGGCGTCAGGCGTCGCGCGGCGGCTCCCCGGAGATTCCATGCGGCGCGAAGACGGGCCGCGAGGCCCGCCGCGCCGCCGACGGCATGCACGGCGCCATGCGCGCCGCGCCCACCGTTTCACGTGATGCTCACTCGGCCTGCAGCTTCCACTTGCCGTCGACGATCTGCACCATCACGCGCGCACGCGTATCGAAACCGTTGTGGTCGGTCGGCGTCATGTTGATCACGCCGTGCGACACCGGCAGATCCTTTACGCTCTCGAGCGACGCGCGCAGCGCCTCGCGAAATGCTTCGGTTCCCGGCTGGCCCTTCTTCAGCGCGTCCGGAATCGCCCGCTGCAGCAGCAGCCCCGCATCCCATGCATGCCCGCCGAAGGTCGACAGCGAGCCCGCGCCGTACGCCTTCTCGTACGCCGCCTTGTAGCCGAGCGCCGGCTTCTTCACCGGGTTCGAATCCGGCAGCTGGTCAGTCACCAGCACCGGGCCCGCCGGCAGGATCTCGCCTTCGCAGTCCTTGCCGCATACGCGCAGGAAGTCGTTGTTCGCGACGCCGTGCGTCTGGTAGACCTTGCCTTTGTAGCCGCGCTCCTTCAGCGTCTTCGCCGGCAGCGCGGCTGGCGTGCCGGAGCCGGCGATCAGCACCGCGTCCGGATTCGAGCCCATCAGCTTCAGCACCTGCCCCATCACCGACGCGTCGGTTCGGTTGTAGCGCTCGCTCGACACGACCTTCAGGCCGTTCTTCGCAGCGGCCGCATCGAACGTCTTGTACCAGCTGTCGCCATACGCATCGGCAAAGCCGATGAAGCCGACTGTCTTCACGCCGTGCTTCGCCATGTACCCGGCGATCGCGTCGGCCATCAGCTGATCGTTCTGCGGCACCTTGAACATCCATGCGCGTTTCGCGTCCATCGGCGCGATGATCTGCGCACTCGCGGCGAGCGAGATCGTCGGCGTCTTGCCCTGCGACACGGGGTCGAGCATCGCCAGCGAGTTCGGTGTCACCGAGGAACCGATGATCGCGTCGACGTGATCCTCGTCGATCAGCTTGCGCACGTTCTGCACCGCGCGGCTGGTGTCGGACGCATCGTCGAGCACGATGTACTGGACGCTCTTGCCCGCGATTTCTTTCGGCAGCAACGCGATCGTGTTCTTTTCCGGAATTCCGAGCGACGCGGCCGGCCCCGTGGCCGACAGCGTGACGCCGATCTTCACCTGCGCCGACGCCGTGGCCGCCGCACACACGAGGCCCGCGGCAAGCAGAACCTCCATCCATCGATTCATCTTCATTTACGTTGTCTCCAAACGCTGCTCGAAAAATCCGCGGGTCGCTCGGCGGCTCCCGGTCCCCAAACAAGTTAATACATTAACTATCTCGTCATACCGCGTCTACGCTCGTTTTCCCGTGAACCGGCGGCGCCGCGATGAACCGCGCGGGCACCGCGCACGTGCGCGACCGTATCCGTCGAAACGGCCGTCCGGCGGCCACGATGCACGCCGGCAGTGTCGTCCGGATGAAGCAAGCGTCGAAAGGCCGTGGTGCGCGACACGCGACCGATGGGAATGCAACGACCGCGCGAAGGCCGGGCGGCCGTGGCCGGCGGGGCCACATGCAAGAATGGCGTAACGTCGAAGAACCGGCAGTTCATGCGCACGCAACGGCGAACGACGGCGCGCACGGCGCAGTGGATGCGCACGCAATGACCGGCGCGGCTGCCGACACCGTCGCGGCTCGCGCCGAGACGCGTATGCCACCCGCAGGACGGCCGGCGACAGCCCGGGCATGCCGATGCTTGCCCGACACCGAACGACAGGCGCCCACGCCCGCTCGTGCCCCGATCCATCGTGCTGCGCTTGTCATCCAACCGTACTCCCTCTTCTGCATTGTGCTTGTAGGAGAACTGCCGACCGATTTTCCCGACCGCGCGGTCGGCGAAAGCTGAGTGTAACGGACCCGTTTTGCGCACGCTAACCGGGTAAGCCCGAACGACGATCGGCGCCACGGGCGCGAGCGACGGGCAGCATCGGACAAAAAGAAAACGGGGGACGGATTAAGTGCCGGCGCGGCAAGACGCGGCTGGGGCGCGGAGAACGCGGCGGCCCTCGTCTGCACCATCGACGGAAATTCGCGCACGCAAATGAAAAAGCGCTGTTGGATTCCGTCCAACAGCGCTTTGGGGTCCGGGCACTTTGTGCCTCGATTGTCTCCTCGTTCTCCACCTGCAAATTCGTTTCGCGGTGCATCAGAACTGAAACGAAGATTAAAGGAGCTTTCACGGTGCGACAACTTAGCATTTACCCCTATGGTGCATCGCCGCACGAAAATGGGGCACCAGTGCCACTGCACGGCGCCGGCCGATGCGCGTCGCGGCACCGTTTCCGACCGCACGCGATGGTGCCTCGCACCAACACGGCCCGACTACACGCGCGACGCGCTCACGACGGCCGGAGCGTCTTGACTCGCGCAACCATCTCGCCGACGATCCCGCGCCGAAACGCAAGCACGCATGCGATGAAAATCAGCCCGGTGACGATCGTCGCCGATTCGCCGAGCGAATGAAACCAGCCGATCCCGGTGATCGACGCAAGCCATTCGCCGATGTCGCCGAGCCGGTCCTCGAGCGCGACGATCAGCGCCGCGCCGAGCAGCGGCCCAAACAGCGTGCCCATCCCGCCCACGAGCGTCATCAGCACGACGAGCCCGGACATCGTCCAGTACGCGTCCGACAGTGTCTCGAAGCCAAGCACCAGCACCTTCAGCGAACCGGCAAGCCCTGCGAGCGCCGCCGACAGAATGAACGCGAGCAGCTTGAAGCGATCGGTGTCGTAGCCGAGCGAGATCGCGCGCGCCTCGTTCTCCTTGATCGCGACGAGCACCTGGCCGAACGGCGAATGCACGATCCGCACGATGAACGCGCACGCGGCGACGATCACCGCGAGCACGACGTAGTACAGCGCGATGTCGTTCGACAGGTCGAGCACGCCGAACAGGCGGCCGCGCGGCACGCCCTGCAGCCCGTCCTCGCCGTGCGTGAACGGCGCCTGCAGATAGATAAAGTACACCATCTGCGCGAATGCGAGCGTAATCATCGCGAAATAGATCCCCTGGCGGCGGATCGCGAACAGCCCGACGACGAGGCCGAGCATCGTCGCCGCGGCTGTGCCGACGAGCACGCCGAGTTCGGGCGTGAAACCGAGCGTCTGGATTGCATAGCCCGTCGTGTAGCCGGCGGTCGCGAGGAACATTGCATGGCCGAACGACAGCAGCCCCGTATAGCCGATCAGCAGGTTGAACGCGGCCGCAAACAGCGCGAACGCGAGCACCTTCATCACGAATACCGGATACGCGCCGACGAACGGCGCCGCGAGCAGTGCGGCGAGCAGCACGCCGTAGAGCACTTTTCTCTGCATCATTTTTCCTTGCCGAACAGGCCCGCCGGGCGGATCAGCAGCACGATCGCCATGATCACGAACACGACCGTGGCCGACGCTTCCGGATAGAACACGCGCGTGAAGCCTTCGATCACGCCGAGCAGCAGCCCGGTGATGATCGAACCGAGGATCGATCCCATCCCGCCGATCACGACCACCGCGAACACGGTGATGATCATCGGCTGCCCCATCAGCGGCGACACCTGAATGACCGGCGCGGCGAGCACGCCCGCGAACGCCGCGAGCGCTACGCCGAAGCCGTAGGTGAGCGTGATCATCATCGGCACGTTCACCCCGAATGCCTCGACGAGCTTCGGGTTCTCGGTGCCGGCGCGCAGATACGCGCCCAGGCGCGTCTTCTCGATCACGAACCAGGTCGCGAGACACACCGCAAGCGACGCGACGACCACCCACGCGCGGTAGTTCGGCAGGAACATGAAGCCGAGATTCGTCGCGCCGGACAGCTGCGACGGCACGTCGTACGGCTGGCCCGACGATCCGTAGATCGACCGGAACACGCCTTCGACGACGAGCGTGAGCCCGAACGTGAGCAGCAGCCCGTACAGGTGATCGAGCTTGTACAGCCAGCGCAGCATCGAGCGCTCGATCAGGATCCCGAACACGCCGACGAGCACCGGCGCGAGCACGAGCATCGCCCAGTACGGCAGCCCGAAGTACGACAGCCCCATCCACGCGAGCATCGCGCCGAGCATGAACAGCGCGCCGTGCGCGAAGTTGATCACGTTGAGCAGCCCGAAGATCACCGCGAGCCCGAGGCTCAGGATCGCGTAGAACGAGCCGTTGACGAGCCCGAGCAGCAGCTGGCTCAGCATCGCCGGCAACGGAATGCCAAAGATTTCCATCGACTTAGCCGTCAGTGTGAGTTTCGTTGCGTGCGCAACCGTCAGGCGGTCGCGCACGCGGGCGGTGCGGCGCGCGCATCGCTACGCCCGCCGCCGCGCCGCGCGACGCCCCGCTTCACTTCCACAGCGCGCAGCGCGTCTCCTGCTTCGTACCGAACGCCTGCTCGCCAGGAATCGTCGCAAGCACCTTGTAGTAGTCCCACGGCTCCTTCGATTCCGACGGCTTCTTCACTTCCATCAGATACATGTCGTGAATCATGCTGCCGTCCTGGCGGATGTAGCCCTTCGCGTAGAAGTCGCTGATCTTCATCTTCTTCAGCTCGGCCATCACCTTGTCGGAGTCGGTCGTGCCGGCCGCCTGCACGGCTTTCAGGTAGGTCGTCACCGACGAGTAATCGGCCGCCTGCAGGCTCGACGGCATCTTCTTCATCTTGCCGAAGTAGCGCTGCGCCCACTGGCGCGACGCCGCATCGCGGTTCCAGTACCAGCTGTCGGTCAGCACGAGGCCCTGCGTCGTGTCGAGGCCGAGGCTGTGCACGTCGTCGATGAACATCAGCAGCGCGGCGATCTTCATCGTCTTCGTGATGCCGAACTCCTTCGCGGCCTTGATCGAGTTGATGGTGTCGCCGCCCGCGTTCGCGAGGCCGAGAATCTGCGCCTTCGACGATTGCGCCTGCAACAGGAACGACGAGAAGTCCGACGCGGACAGCGGGTGGCGCACCGCGCCGAGCACCTGGCCGCCGTTCGCCTTCACGACGTCGGACGTGTTCTTCTCGAGCGCCTTGCCGAACGCGTAGTCGGCGGTCAGGAAGAACCAGCTCTTGCCGCCCTGCTTCACGACTGCCGAGCCGGTTCCCTTCGCGAGCGCCATCGTGTCGTACGCGTAGTGAACCGTGTACGGCGTGCACTGCTCGTTGGTCAGCGTGTCGGCGCCCGCCCCGATGTTGATGTAGACCTTCTTCTTCTCGGCCGCGACCTGGTTCATCGACAGCGCGGTCGCGGAGTTCGTGCCGCCGACCAGCAGGTCGAGGCCGCCGCGGTCCATCCATTCGCGCGCCTTCGACGCGGCGATGTCCGCCTTGTTCTGGTGGTCGGCATAAACGACTTCGATCGGCTTGCCGAGCACCTTGCCGCCGAAATCGGCGACGGCCATCCGGATCGCCTCGAGGCCGCCCTGTCCGTCGATGTCCGCGTAAAGCCCCGACATGTCGGTGATGAAACCGATCTTCACGCTATCAGCGGCGTGTGCGGCGCCGGCGGTGAACGCTGCGGTCGCGACCGCCAGACACGCGTGTGCGAGGGTCTTCATTTTCATTGACGTCTCCTGTTGTTCTGTTGCGTTGTGGTTGTTCGAGGGCCGCCACGGCTAGCGGCAAGGGAAACGGGGCGGCGTCACACCCCAAGCAGGTCGTGAAGAATCGGCATCTTGCCTTCCAGTTCGGACGAACGGAAATGCTCGACGATGCGGCCGTGCTCCATCACGTAGAAGCGATCGGCGAGCGGCGCGGCGAAACGGAAATTCTGTTCGACCATCACCACCGTATAGCCGCGTGCCTTCAGCGCGACGATCATCCGCGCGAGCGCCTGCACGATCACCGGTGCGAGGCCTTCGGAAATTTCGTCGAGCAGCAGCAGGTTCGCGCCGGTGCGCAGGATCCGCGCGACCGCGAGCATTTGCTGCTCGCCGCCGGAAAGCCGCGTGCCCTGGCTCTGCCGGCGCGACGCGAGATTCGGAAACATCGCGTAGATCTCGTCGAGCGACATCGCGTGTTCGCGCGGGCCGATCGGCGGCGGCAGCATCAGGTTCTCCTCGCAGGACAGGCTCGAGAAGATCCCGCGTTCCTCCGGGCAGTAGCCGACGCCGAAATGCGCAATGCGATGCGTGGGCAGGCCGATCGTCT
Organism: Burkholderia latens; assembly: GCF_001718795.1. NCBI lineage: Bacteria > Pseudomonadati > Pseudomonadota > Betaproteobacteria > Burkholderiales > Burkholderiaceae > Burkholderia > Burkholderia latens. Next base: position 479,500 of record NZ_CP013435.1, read on the forward strand.
CGTTGCCTGCGACCTTGATCGAGCCGCTGCGGCGGCCGGTGAGGCCCATGATCGCGCGCAGCGTCGTGGTGCGGCCCGCGCCGTTGCGGCCGAGCAGCGTGACGACCTCGCCTCGATGAACGGTCAGGTCGACGCCGTGCAGTATGTGCGATTCCCCGTACCAGGCCTCGAGCCCCGCGATCTCCAGCGCGGGCGTGCCGCTTTCGACGCCGCTCAATTCGCGCTCCTCCCGTTCGCTGTGCTTCATGCGTGCGCCCCCGCGAGCGCCGCGTCGGCGCTGCCCATGTACGCTTCGATCACGAGCGGATTCTTCGACACTTCCGCATACGAGCCCTCGGCCAGCACCTCGCCGCGCTGCAGGACGGTGATCGTGTCGGAAATGCCCGCGATCACGTTCATGTTGTGCTCGACCATCAGGATCGTGCGGCCGCTCGCGACTTTCTTGATCAGCGCGGTCACGCGATCGACGTCCTCGTGTCCCATCCCCTGCGTGGGCTCGTCGAGCAGCATCAGTTCGGGTTCCATCGCGAGCGTCGTCGCGATCTCGAGCGCGCGCTTGCGGCCATACGCGAGCTCCACGGTCGGCACGTGCGCGAAATCGGTGAGGCCGACCTGCGTGAGCAGGTCCATCGCGCGATCGTCGAGACGCCGCAACGTGCGCTCGCTGCGCCAGAAATGGAATTCGGTTCCGAGCGCGCGCTGCAGGCCGATGCGCACGTTCTGCAATGCGGTCAGGTGCGGGAATACCGCGGAGATCTGGAACGAGCGGATGATGCCGCGGCGCGCGACCTGCGCGGGCCGCTCGTCGGTGATGTCGATGCCGTTGAAGACGATCTGGCCGGCCGTCGGTGTCAGGAACTTGGTCAGCAGGTTGAAGCAGGTGGTCTTGCCCGCGCCGTTCGGTCCGATCAACGCATGGATCGCGCCGCGGCGCACACGCAGGTTCACACCGTTGACGGCGGTGAAGCCCCTGAATTCCTTCGTCAGGCCGCGTGTTTCCAGAATCGTGTCGCCGAGAATCATGTTCCCTTCCGTACGAAGTCAGGCGAAGCACCGGGGAGATTCGCGCAAGCGGCCGCGAGCAGTTCAGCGGATGAGCGGGCTGTCCCCGGACGCCGTAGTACGCATCGAGGGTGGTCTCCCGCGCCGACGCGTATGCACACTGCTGGCCATTGTCGCCCCGTTGGTGCAGTGCAATCATCGGGATTTGCACTTATAGGGCTGGCCACCATATAGGACGCGGACGCGCATGAATCGTCGATGTTTTTTTGATGCGCGCAGTACCGGTGCACGCGCGTGCGCACGGTGCGTGCCTGTGTGCAGCGTGTGCACGGCGCGCACGTATGCGGGGCGCCGCTCGTCATGTCGTCGCGCAGCACAGTGCCGCGTGCGGGCACGGCGCGCTGCGAAAGGACGGCTCATTTCAGGTCGTCGCTGCCGCGCGGCACGTCGCGTACGCGCACGCTTGCTTCGCATCGCGAAGGAGAACCGGCGAACGCACGGATTGCCGGCTACTGTCGTGCGCGCCGGCGTCGTGTCACGCGGCCGTCATCGCCGCTTCCGTTCGAACCTGCGTCGCTTCTTGCGCTGCGCGGCGATCGGCGCGAATCATGTCGCTCGCGCGCTCCGCGATCATCAGCGTCGGCGAATTCGTGTTGCCTGACGTGATCGACGGCATCACCGATGCATCGACGACCCGCAGCCCGGCGATGCCGCGCACGCGCAGCCTGCTGTCGACGACCGCACGTTCGTCGTCCGCGCGGCCCATTCGGCATGTGCCCACCGGATGGAAGATCGTCGTGCCGACCGCACCGGCCGCGGCGACAAGTTCCGCTTCGCTCTGGTACTGCGCGCCCGGCAGGATCTCCTGCGGACGATAGCGCGCGAGCGCCGGCGCGGACGCGATCCGGCGCGTGAGGCGCAGCGCGTTCGCGGCGACATGACGATCGTGGTCCGTCGACAGGTAGTTCGGCGCGATCGTCGGCGCCACGCCCGCGTCGGGGCTCGCGATATGCACGCTGCCGCGCGAACTCGGCCGCAGATTGCAGACGGACGCCGTGAACGCGTTGAAGCTGTGCAGCGGCTCGCCGAACCGGTCGAGCGACAGCGGCTGCACGTGGTATTCGAGATCGGGACGCGTGAGCGCCGGATCGTCGAGATCGGACTTCGCGAATGCGCCAAGCTGCGACGGCGCCATCGACATCGGCCCGCGCTGCAGCAGCGCATATTCGGCGCCGATCATCAGCTTGCCCCACCAGTGCGCGGACAGCGTATTGAGTGTGCGCACGCCGTCGACGCGAAATGCCATGCGCAGCTGCAGGTGGTCCTGCAGGTTCTCGCCTACGCCCGGCAGATCGTGCACGACGTCGATGCCGAGCGCGTGCAGCCGCGCGCCATCACCGACACCCGACAATTCGAGCAGCTGCGGAGAATTTACCGCGCCGGACGTGAGCAGCACTTCGGCGCGTGCCCGCGCGACGTAGTCGGTGCCTCCGCCGTGATACTCGACACCGATCGCGCGCCGCCCGTCGAAGACCACGCGCTGCGCATGCGCGCCCGTGATCACGGTCAGGTTCGGGCGCGTCATCGCGGGCTTCAGGAATGCCTTCGACGTATTCCAGCGCACGCCGCGCTTCTGGTTCACCTCGAAATAACCGACGCCGGTGTTGTCGCCGCGATTGAAATCGTCGGTGGCAGGGATACCCGTTTGCTGCGCGGCCTGCGCGAACGATTCGAGAATCTCCCAACGCAGGCGCTGCTTCTCTACGCGCCAGTAGCCGCCGGCGCCGTGCGCGTCGCTCGCGCCCGCGTGGTGGTCCTCGCTGCGCTTGAAGATCGGCAGCACGCTGTCCCACGACCAGCCGGCGTCGCCGGTTACCTGCGCCCAGCCGTCGTAATCCTCGCGCTGGCCGCGCATGTAGATCATCCCGTTGATCGACGAGCAGCCGCCGAGCACGCGCCCGCGCGGATACGACAGCGCGCGACCGTTGAGCGCCGCCTCGGGCTGCGTCTTGTAAAGCCAGTCGGTCCGCGGATTGCCGATGCAGTACAGATAGCCGACCGGGATGTGGATCCAGTGATAGTCGTCCTTGCCGCCCGCTTCGAGCAGCAGCACGCGGATCTCGGGATCCTCGGTCAGGCGGTTCGCGAGCACGCAGCCCGCAGTGCCCGCGCCGACGATCACGTAATCGAATTCGCCCTCGAGCGTGCGTTGAGTCGTCACGACGTGTCTCCTGATTTGTTTTGTACCGCGCGCTGTGTATCGCGCATCGATTCGGCGCGCCGCTTTCAGCATAGTGCGTCGCGGGCGGTGCGATCGAAGCAGCGTACTCCCGCTGCCGGCCGCCGATCCAATGAGTTATGCTGAACTGCGTTATAAGCCGCGCTCATATCACGACAATGGATCTCACCCTGCTTCGCGCGTTCACGACGGTCGCCCGCGAAGGCAACCTCACGCGCGCGGCCGTGCAGCTGCATTTGACGCAACCGGCCGTCAGCCTGCAAATCAAGCATTTGCAGGAGGCGCTCGGCGTCGTCCTGTTCACGCGCACGTCGCGCGGGCTCGCGCTCACCCGCGACGGCCAGACGCTGCTGCCGCACGCGGAGCGCGCGCTGGCCGCGGCGGCCGACGTGGAGCGCGCCGCAGCCGCGCTGCGGCACGAGGTGCGCGGCCGGCTGCGCATCGGCACGATCCTCGATCCCGGTTTCCTGCGGCTCGGCGGCTTCCTGCGCGCGCTGGTCGAGACCCATCCGCAGATCGAAACCGCGCTGCGGCACGGGATGTCGGGCTGGGTGCTCGAACAGGTGCGAGCGCACGCGCTCGACGTCGGCTACTACATCGGCTGCCCTGACGAGGACTCGCCGCGCGACGACGCGCGGTTCCACACCGTCACGCTCACGCGCTTCGAATACCGCGTGCTGGCGCCGGCCGGCTGGAAGGAGCGGGTGCAGCGCGCGCACGACTGGCGTGCGCTCGCCCTGCTGCCGTGGATCTGGACGCCGCCCGCGTCCGCCCACCACCGGCTGCTGTCGCGGCTGTTCGCGGCGGCCGGCGCGCAGCCGGTGAAGGTCGCCGAGGTCGATCAGGAGCAGTCGATGCTCGATCTCGTCAAATCGGGGATCGGGTTGACGCTTGCGCGCGATTCGATCGCGCTGGCCGAGGCGCATGCGCATGCGCTGACGATCGTCGAACAGGTGACGGTGCCGACCGAACTGACGTTCGTGACGCTCGCCGAGCGGCGCGACGAACCGGCGATCGCGGCCGCGCTGCGATTGGTCGAAGCGCAGTGGGCGATATGAGCGGCGCTCATCGTGCGTGACCGGGATCGCCTGGCGAAAAGACCGCGCGGATTCATCGACCGGCATTGCAACTTTCGTTCGGCGCCGCGTCGTTGAACGCGTGGCCGCTTATCGAAACGCCGGCGTCGAGCACGCCGTAGCTGCTTTTCGTCATTCTCTGTCACGCAGCCATATTCAGCGCGTCCGCCCGGCCGTTTTCCGCCCGAACGCCTGCCGAGCGTCACGCCACCATCGCAGGGTTTTTGCTAGATTGTGCGTTCGCACACCGCGAGACCCCTGATTGAAGGAGACCCGCATGGCCCGCAACATCGAGATCAAAGCCCGCGCCCGCGAATTCGACCGGCTGCGCGAACAGGCGGCGCAGCTCGCGACCGAAGCGCCGCTCTTCTACCGCCAGCAGGATTTCTTCTACGACGTGCCGCGCGGCCGGCTGAAGCTGCGCCGCTTCGAGGACGGCACGCCGGCCGAACTGATCTTCTACCAGCGCGATGACCGTGACGGCCCGAAAGCGTCGTACTACACGCGCAGCCCGGTGACGAACCCGGACGCGATGCATGCGCTGCTCGCGACCGCGCTCACCACGCGCGGGATCGTGACGAAGGAACGGCACGTGTATCTCGCCGGCCGCACGCGCATCCACCTGGACCGCGTCGACGGCCTCGGGGATTTCATCGAACTGGAAGTGGTGCTCGGCCCGGACGACGACGAAGCCGGCGGCGAAGCCGAAGCACATGACGTGTTCGCGAAGCTCGGCGTCGCGCAGGAGGATCTCGTCGCGGTCGCATACGTCGACCTGCTGAACGCCGACGCCCAGTCCGAAGCGGCCTGATCTGGCCCTACGCGTTGCCGGGCCGCGCGCCCGGCCAGCCGCGGCTGCCCGTCAGGCGGCGCCGGGTGCCAGATGCGCAAGCGGCAGCGCGCCGTTGCGCTTGAAAGTCGTCAGCACGATGTTCGAGCGCACGCTGTCGACTCCCGGCACCCGCATCAGCTTCTTCATCACGAACTGCGACAGCGCGTTCAGATCCGGCGCGACGATCCGCAGCAGATAATCGGCATCGCCCACCACCGCGTGGCATTCGAGCACCTCGGGCAGCACGTCGATCTGCTGCTGGAACTGCTCGATGATCGAATCGCCGTGGTGCTTGAGCTTCAGGCTCGTGAAAGCGGTGACGCCGAGGCCGAGCTTTTCGGGACGCAGCATCACGCGGTAGCCTTCGATCACGCCGGACGCTTCAAGCCGCTGCAGGCGCCGGCCGATCTGCGACGGCGACAGCGGCACCTCTTCGCCCAGTTGCTGATGCGTCGCGCGCCCGAAGCGCTGCAGCACGTCGAGAAGCGCGAGGTCGAAGTGATCGAATTCCAGCATGAGTATTCTCCGCATCAATTTTGGTTTTGATGCGAGATTATCGCATTGGCGAACGAATCTACGCCACCTTTGCGCCCATTCCGCGCGTGCCCCGCTCTACACTTGCACGGTTCCCGTCACTGCAGGCAGAGCGTCACCATGTCCACCGTCGTCACCGCGAAATTGCAGGAGCAATTCGAAGCGGGCCTCGAAACCCGCGCCGATTTCACCATCGACCAGCCGCTCGAACGCTACGGGCAGGTCGACCACGCGGTATGGCATCAGCTCTATGCGCGCCAGTCCGAGCTGCTGCGCGGGCGCGCGTGCGACGCGTTCGTTGCCGGGCTCGGCAAGATCGACCTGCCGGCCGACCGCGTGCCGTCGTTCGCGGACGTGAACCGCCAGCTGAAGCCTGCGACCGGCTGGGAAATCGTCGCAGTGCCGGGCCTCGTGCCCGATCGCGTGTTCTTCGAGCACCTCGCGAACCGGCGTTTCCCCGTCACATGGTGGATGCGCCGCCCGGATCAGCTCGACTATCTGCAGGAACCCGACTGCTTCCACGACCTGTTCGGTCACGTCCCGCTGCTGATCGAACCGGTATTCGCCGACTACATGCAGGCATACGGCCGCACCGCGCGCGCCGTTGCCGATGACGAGGCGGCGCTCGCGCGTCTCGCGCGCCTCTATTGGTATACGGTGGAATTCGGGTTGATCCGCGACCCGAACGGCACGAACGGGCTGTCGATCTACGGCGCCGGAATCGTTTCGAGCAAGGGCGAGAGCTTGTACAGCCTCGAAAGCGCGGCACCGAACCGGCTCGGCTTCGACCTGGAACGGGTGATGCGCACGAAGTACCGGATCGACACGTTCCAGAAGACCTACTTCGTGATCGACGATTTCGCGCAGCTGTTCGCGCTTGCCGACGTCGACGGCCGCGCGTTGGCCGACCGGCTGGCCGCGCTGCCGGAATTCCCGGCGGGCGCGGTGCTCGATACCGACGTCGTGCTGCAGCGCGGCACGGGCGAAGGCTGGCCGGACGACGCGGATGCCTGAAGCCGGGGGGCTCGCCTCCCGCTGCCCGGCGCGCAACTATGAAACAATGACCGGTATCGGCCAGGCCGCGCGGCCTGGCCCGCGCGCAAGCGCCGCAACCGAACGAGGTGCAACATGATCCACAAGCTCACATCAGAAGAACGCAAGACCCGGCTGGAAGGCCTGCCGCACTGGACGGCCGTGCCGGGCCGCGACGCGATCCAGCGCACCCTGCGCTTCGCCGATTTCAACGAGGCGTTCGGCTTCATGACGCGCGTCGCGATCAAGGCGCAGGAAATGAACCACCATCCCGAATGGTTCAACGTGTACAACCGCGTCGACGTGACGCTGTCGACTCACGATGCCGACGGGCTGACCGAGCGCGACATCGAACTCGCGCAGTTCATCGACCAGGTGTGCGCACACACGCGCCCGGCCGCCTGAGGCACGCCTCCACCGCCGCGCGTCGAAAGAGAGGCGCGGCGCGTCAACTTTTCATTTCGCTAAACGTTTTCTAGGATGTACTGAGCGAAAGCCTTCAGCTTTCCAAGCCATCCTTAAGGCGCACGTAAGTGTCGTACGCTTTCCGCGCCTTGGGGTCTAAACCTTCCAGTTGCAGCGCGCTTTCGCGCTGTACAATCAGCAGCGCATACGGCTTGGAGAGCGCGCTAGCCTCTTCGCAGAGTTTGAGTTCGTCGCCGCTCGACGGCGAGCGTGCGCGCCAGAAATTGATCGCGGCTTCGAGGTCGTGGATCGAAATATCGGACATGATTGGATTTAATCGTTCGCTGGCCGCCATGCTTGATGTCAGGCGATGCGGCGCCCCCTGTGGAAACGGCGTCGTGCTGTCCGCGTGCCTGAACCGCCAACCCATTGTACTTGAGCGAACTTCATGCGACTCCTTCTGATCGAAGACGACCGCCCCATCGCACGCGGTATCCAGAGCAGCCTCGAACAGGCTGGCTTCACCGTCGACATGGTGCATGACGGCATCTTTGCCGAACAGGCGCTGGCACAAAACCGCCACGAACTCGTGATCCTCGATCTCGGCCTGCCGGGCATCGACGGGATGACGCTGCTCACGCGCTTCCGCCAGACCAACCGCCATACGCCCGTCATCGTGCTGACCGCGCGCGACGAGTTGAACGACCGGATCCAGGGCCTGAACTCCGGCGCCGACGACTACATGCTCAAGCCGTTCGAGCCGGCGGAGCTTGAAGCGCGCATCCGCGCGGTGATGCGCCGCAGCGGCCCGCACAGCGACATGCCGCGTCCGGAAGTGTCGCTCGGCGGCGTTCGCCTGTCGGGCGTCGATCGTCGCATCTTCAACGACGACAAGCCGCTGGAACTGTCGCCGCGCGAATTCGCGGTGCTCGAAATGCTGCTGCTGCGCCACGGCCGCGTCGTCAGCAAGGCCCAGTTGCAGGATCACCTCACGCACTTCGGCGGCGATCTCGGCGACACCGCGATCGAGGTCTACGTGCACCGCGTGCGCAAGAAGCTCGAGCAGTGCCGTGTCGAAATCGTCACGGTGCGCGGCTTCGGCTACCTGCTGCAGGAAATCCGCCAGACCGCGAGCGTCTGAACGTTGCGCGCGCCGGGCGGACCGGTGCCGCAGGCGCACCGCCCCCTCCGTGTCGCGTTCCGACGCACGACCGCGCCGCTCCCCGTGAGCGGCGCTTATCCATTTGCCCGTCGAAATGTCTTCTGATCCGGCTGTGACCACCAGCCTGCGCCGATCGCTGCTGCGGCGCCTCGCCGCGCCGCTGTCGATGCTCGCGCTGATGAGCGGCCTGATTGCGTACTGGCTCGCGTGGCAATACACGCAACACGTGATCGACCGCTCGCTCGCCGATCTCGCAACCGCCATCTCGAAGCAGATCCAGATCGCAGGCCCCGACGCACCGTTCACGGTGCCGCCGCTCGCGCAGGCGATGTTCTCCGATCCCGCTGAAGCGCTCATCTACCGGATCAGCGACGGCGAACAGGAACTCGCGGGCGACCCGAAGCTGCCGCTGCGCGGCATCAACGTGCGCCGCATGCACCATGCGTACGTATTCGAAGCGGAGTACGACAACCGCGCAGTGCGGGTCGCGCAGGTGCGCGTCGACAACGTCGAAGGCGGCAAGCCGATGGTGGTCGAGGTCGCGCAGCCGGTGCGGCACCGCTACCGGATCGCGGCCGAATTCCTCGTCGCGATCATGATGCCGCTGCTGCTGCTGCTGCTCGCGGGCTGGGGCATCGTGTGGCGCGTCGTGAACCAGCAGCTGGGCCCGCTCACGCATCTTGCCGATTCGCTGAACCGGCAGACCCACACGTCGCTCGAACCCGTCGACGAAACCGACGTGCCGCTCGAGATTCGCCCGCTGACGAGCGCGATGAACGCACTGCTCGGCCGCCTGAAGACCGCGCTCGACGCGCAGCGCAAATTCATTGCCGACGCCGCGCATCAGTTGCGCACGCCGCTCACTGCCGTGAAGCTGCATGCCGAGCAGGCCGCCGTCGCCCGCGATCCGCAGCAAACCTATGCGGCGGTGCGCGAACTGCGCGCGGCCGCCGACCGCGCGGTGCGCCTGTCCAACCAGTTGCTGTCGCTCGCGCGCGCAGAGCCGGGCGAACAGGCCGCGCGCTTCGTCGACGTCGACCTCGCCGCGATGGCATTCGAGACGGGCGCCGAATGGGTGCCGCGCGCGCTCGCGTCGCATGTCGACCTCGGTTTTCAGCGCAGTGACGATCCCGGCGAAGACGAAACGCTGAACGTGCGCGGCAACCCGGTGCTGCTGCGCGAGGTGATCGCGAACCTGCTCGACAACGCACTGAAATACGTGCCGCTCGCGCGTCCGGACGGCGCGCGAATTACCGTGAACGTCGCACGCGGCGCGCTCGAAGACGGCCAGCCGGCGGCGGAAATCGTCGTCGAGGACAATGGCCCGGGCGTACCGGCCAACCAGCAGGCCGACCTGTTCAAGCGCTTCTTCCGCGGCGATGCGCAAAGCGGCAACGGAGTCGAGACAGGCGCGGGGCTCGGTCTTGCGATCGTGCACGACATCATCGCGATGCACGGCGGCACGGTGTCGTACGAAGATGCGCCGGAAGGCGGTTCGCGCTTCGTGGTGAAGGTGCCGATCGCGAAGCGCACCGGGAAGCCTGCGACCGAAACGCCGGCCGCCGCGCCGACACACTGAATCGCGCCGGCCCGCGCGTCGGCAGTGGTAGAGGAACGAACGGCCGCGCGGCAATGCAACGCGGCGCGCGGGGCCGTCTGGTGCGCCGCCGCGTGCTGCGCGGCCGACTGCGGTCACTTCTTCTTTTTCTTGTCCTTCGCGCCGGACTCGGACTTGCCGTCCTTCTTGTCCTTCTTCTTTTTCTTCTTGTCTTCGTCCGGCGTCGCGAGCAGCGTGCCGCGGCACGTTGGCGCACCGCAATGGCACGCGTATTCGCGCTTGAGCTTCTTCGTCAGCTTCTCGTCGATCACGAGGCCGTAGTCGTAGAACAGCTCCTCTTCCGGTCCGATGTCGCGCAGCGCGTGAATGAACACGCGGCCCTTGATCTCCTCGGCTTCGCAGTTCGGCGCGCACGAATGGTTGATCCAGCGCGCGCTGTTGCCGTTGACCTTGCCGTCGATCACCCCGCCCTCTTCCAGCGCGAAGTAGAACGTATGGTTCGGTTCGTTCGGATCGTGCGGATGGCGGCGCAGCGCTTCCTTCCACGAAATCCGCTCGCCCTTGTATTCCACGACGCGCTCGCCGGCCTTGATCGGTTCCACGGCGAATACGCCCTTGCCGTGTACTCCCGAGCGGCGCACCGCGATCCTGCGTGAACTCATCGAACGAATCCTTGTGAAGACGACTTGAATGGAAGACGGCCGCGTCACGGCCGGGTGTCGCGCAAAACGAAAACGCGGCACCGGGCGGTGCCGCGTCGGACCATGCGGCGAATCACCCGCATCCTACACGTTCGAGATTGCTTCGTTCAACATCGCGCGCACTATTCCGTACTCACGTGCGCACGATGCTCAGCGCTGGCCGAATGCAATGTCGCCGAACAGCGCCTTGTGCTCGCGCGGCTGCGAACGCCAGTACTGCGGCGGCGCCGACACCTGCGCGCCGAGCTCCGCGGCCGCATGCCACGGCCAGCGCGGGTCGTACAGCATCGCCCGCGCCATTGCGACGAAATCGGCGTCGCCGGCCTCGATCAGCCGGTTCGCATGCGCGGGTTCGTTGATCAGGCCGACCGCGATCGTCGGCATCCCGACCGCCCGCTTCACTGCCTGCGCGAACGGCACCTGGTAGCCCGGCGACAGCGGAATTTTCTGCAACGGCGACACGCCGCCCGACGACACGTCGATCCAGTCGCAGCCGCGCTGCTTCAGTTCGTGCGCGAACGCGATCGTATCGTCGAGCTCCCAGCCGCCTTCGACCCAGTCTGTCGCCGACACCCGCACGCCCACCGGCCGATCCTGCGGAAACGCCGCGCGCACGATGTCGAAGATCTCGAGCGGAAAACGCATCCGGTTTTCGCGCGAGCCGCCGTATTCGTCGGTGCGCTGGTTCGCAAGCGGCGACAGGAACTGATGCAGCAGGTAACCGTGCGCCGCATGCACTTCGATCGCGTCGATGCCGATGCGCGCGGCCCGTTTCGCGGAAGCCGCAAACGCTTCGCGGATCCGGTTCAGGCCGGCTGCGTCGAGTGCGAGCGGCGGCGTCTCGCCTTCCTTGTGCGGTACGGCGGACGGCGCGTGCGGGAGCCAGCCGCCATCGGCCACCGACACGAGCTGACCGCCCTTCCACGGCACCTCGCTCGACGCCTTGCGCCCTGCATGCGACAACTGCATCGCGATGCGGACCGGCGAGTGCTTGCGGATCGCCGCGAGCACCGGCTTCAGTGCCGCTTCGGTCACGTCGTCCCACAAGCCGAGGTCGCCTGCGGTGATGCGGCCGTCTGGCTCGACCGCGGTCGCTTCGATACAGAGCAGGCCCGCGCCGGACAGTGCGAGATGGCCGAGGTGAATCATGTGCCAGTCGGTCGCCTCGCCGCGCTCGGCCGAGTACTGGCACATCGGGGAAATCACGATCCGGTTCGGAAGGGTCACGCCGCGCAGCGTGAACGGAGAAAACAGCGCAGTCATGGCAGCCGCTCGCGAGGAAACGAAAGAGCGAACGAGCGTAGCACGCGGGCTCGAAGCGTGCAGGCGGCCGGATCGGCAGTAAGCGGTTGGTCAGGTTGGGGCCGGCATGACCGCGGACGCGCTGGCGATGCGGCGCGCGCGGCACGCCGCAACCGGGCCGCACCGGCCGGCCTCGGCGCACGCTCGCGTGGTGTCACGCCGTGACTTCAAAGCCCGACGCTGTCGAGCCACTCCGCGAACATGCGGCGCGCGGCCGCCTCGAGCGTGGGGCCGTGCTGCATGGTATCGGCGCGCAGCTGGCACGCGTCGATGCCGGGCGTCGCCGCGATTTCACCGGCGTTGCCGATCAGCCAGGGTTCGAAGCGGTCGGTGCGGATTTCCGGATGGCATTGCAGCGCGAGCACGTGCTGGCCCCACGCGAATGCCTGGTGACGGCATGCGGGCGTCGATGCGAGATGAATCGCGCCGCCGGGCAGGTCGAACGTATCGCCGTGCCAATGCAGCATCGACGTCGCGGCGCCGTCGAGATGGCGCATCGGCGATGCGCGGCCCGCGTCGGTGAGCGTCAGCGGCGCCCAGCCGAGTTCCTTGCGCGCCGCCGGATACACGCGCGCACCGAGCGCGCGGGCAATGAACTGCGCACCGAGGCAGATACCGAAGATCGGCAACCCCGCGTCGATGCGCTGGCGCACGAGCGCCTCGAGCGGCGCGATCGACGGATACTGCGCATCGTCGTATACGCTGAGCGGGCCGCCGAGCACGACGAGCAGCGACGGCTGCAGCGCGTCGAGCACCTCGACGCGCGACGAGCCGACGTCGACATAGCGCACGCGCCGGCCGCGCTCACCGAGCACCTGCTCGAAGCTGCCGAGATCCTCGAAATGCACGTGGCGGATCGCCACGACTTCAGCGTTCATCATCGGCCTCCCGGTCGATCGACGGACGTCAGCCGGCGAAAATCTTCCAGGTCTTCTTTTGCGTCGCCGCGTCGGCTTCTTCGTGCACCGAACAGTCGAGACGCAGATCGCTGTCGGACATGCCGAGGTCGAGCGTCGCGCAGTGGTGAACCGTCTTCTTCGACGGCTTGCCCGGCTCGAAGGAGGTGCACGTGACGCACATGCGCTGCGGCGGCGTCGCACCCGCCACCTGCAGTTCGCGCAGCGTCTTCAGCAGTGCGCGATACAACGTGCTCTGCTCGTCCGCGCCGAGCTTGCCGACGGCCTTCGTCAGGAATTCCGGCCATTGCAGCGCCTTCTTCGCCGCGGTACGGCCGCGGGCCGACAGGCGCACCGCGAGCGCGCGGCCGTCGTCCAGTGCACGGCGCTTCTCGACGAGCCCCTTCGTCTCGAGCGTGCTGACCGCGTCGCTGGTGGTCGCAGCGGTGAGCTGCGTCTCGCGCGCGATCTCGCCGAGCCGCATCGGACCCTTGCGTTGCAGCAGCAGCACGAGGATCTCGCCCTGCGTCGGCGTCAGGCCTGCGCCCTCCGCCCAATCCCATGCCTGGCTTCGCATGGCCGTACTCAACCGCAGCAAGCTGTGGGTCACACGTCCCGAAGCCTGATTCCCGTAAACGCCTTCGCTCATAGTCTTTTCGCTTTGCCGCCGCCCGGACTGCCGAGCGGCCGTAGTGTGGAGATCGAATGTCTATCTCAAAACAGACGCTCGTTGAAGAGCGTCGACACGGCCGTCGCGAGGCACACGCGGCGGTCGCGTTCGCGGCGACCGGTGAGACACAGGTCGTCCCGGTGTCCGCAAAGCCGACATTCTAAGCGAGAGCGGAAAATCGCACAGCTAAGTTATCCCCTTCGTTCTGTGGAAAATCGCTGGATAACCGCATTTTTTCGTTGTGCCGCCCATCTCGACCGGCGCCTTCACCGCACGCGAAAACATTTTCCCGTCCGGATCGGCAAGCGCTTCGAGCGCGCGTGTCCACCGGGTTATCCGGCCTGCAGAGCGTTGACTTTGCAGCGGAATGTGCGGTTATCCACAGATTTTCAGGAGGACTGGCGACGTGGCGTGCGCGGATCGGCGCCGACCGCGGTTCAGCGAATTGCAGCGCGGTCGAGCCCGTAATCTGCAAAACATTTTTTCATTCGCGCCAGCGCAGGCACTGCTGGCGAACCGTCTCGTTCAGCGATTTCTCCTGTTTGAAAACGGTTCTCAACCACGATGCGTCGTTCACGCGCGCTTTCGCGAGCGCGCCGATCTCGTCGAGCGCCGCGCGCGAACCGAGCGCGGCCGCATGCGGGGCGATGCGGTCGAGCGTGTCGAGGATGTCTTCCGCGATTGTGCGGCGCTCGCCTGTCTGAGGATTGACGCAGGTACCCTCGAGCCCGAAGCGGCACGCCTCGAAACGGTTGAATGTGTAGACGAGATAGTCGTCTTCCGACAGCTTCAGCGGCCGGTCGGTCAGCAGGTAGCGCGCGAGCGTCTGGATGTAGCACGCGATCGCGGCGGCGCGGTCGACCGACAGCGGCGTATCCATCACGCGCACCTCGATCGTCCCGTAGCCGGGCTTCGGCCGGATGTCCCAGTAGAAGTCCTTCATCGAGTTGACGACGCCCGTGTTGACCATCTTCGTGAAGTATTCCTCGAAGCTGTCCCAGGTCAGCACGAACGGCGCGCGACCCGACAGCGGGAACGCGAACACCGAGTTCAGGCGCGCCGAATGGAAGCCCGTATCGACGTTTTGCACGAACGGCGACGATGCGGATAGCGCGATGAAATGCGGAATGAAGCGCGACATCGAGTGCAGCAGGAACAGCGCGCTGTCCGGATCGGGACAGCCGATGTGCACGTGCTGGCCGAACACGGTGAACTGCTTCGCGAGATAGCCGTACAGCTCGGAAATGTACTGGAAGCGCGGTGCGTCGTAGATCTGCCGGTCGCTCCACTGCTGGAATGCGTGCGTGCCGCCGCCGCCGAGCCCGACGTTGAGCTGGTCGGCCGCCTTCACGAGCACGTCGCGGATCGCATGCAGCTCCGTCAGCGCCTGCTCGTGCGAATGGCAGATGCCGGTCGACAGCTCGATCATGCTCTCGGTGATTTCCGGCGTGATGTTGCCGGGGAAAGTCTCGCCCTGGATCAGGCGCATCAAGTCGGACGCCGCTTTGGTGAGGTCGTAGTTGTGCGTGTTGACGACCTGGATCTCCAGTTCGACGCCGAACGTGAACGGCTCGGAATTAACGAAAGTTTCGAGTGCCATGGCAGGTTCCGGAATCAGTTTCTGTCGCTGCGTTCGCTGACCGCCGACAGGCAGCGGTAGACCACGAACGGGCTGACGAGCTGCAGGATCACGATCGTGCACATCACGATCGCGCGCAGATGCGGGTCGAAATTCGGATAGAGCTGGTAGGTGTCGTCGACGAGCAGGTACGACAGCGCGGACATCGGCGTGAGCGCGATGCCGAGCGCGACGCCTTGCTTCATCCCGAGCCCGCTCGGCTTCGCGAACACGACGACGCCGGCCAGCTTCGCGGCGAGCCGCGTGACGATCAGCGCGATTGCGAGCAGCCCGCCGAGCGCGATGTCGCCCCACGTGAACGACGTGAGCGTGAGCACGAACAGCGTCACCGTCAGCAGCCAGCCGGCCGTGCCGAAATGCTCGGGCCACAGCTGCGGACGCGCTTCGAGGTTCTTCACGATGATGCCGGCGAGCAGCAGCGTGAGCAGCGTCGACAGCTTCAGCGCCTGCGCGACCGCGATCGCGAGCATCACGAGCCCGAACAGCGCGACGAACGAATGCTCGTCGCGCATCGTCGCGGTCATGTGGCGGAACAGGTAATTGCAGGCCCGCGCGACCAGATACGCGACGATGAACGAGCCGGCGATCAGGTAGACCGGCTGCAGGATCGTCGCGAAAACGTTGCCGTACGCTTCCTGGTGGAGCCAGCTGGTGACGAGCTTGGTCAGCACGATCGCATACACGCTGTTCAGCGCGGTCAGCGTGATCAGACGCTGCGACACCTGCCCTTCCGCGCGCAGTTCCGTCTTCAGCTGGATCACCATCGACGGCGACGTCGCGATCGCGATCGCCGACAGCACCAGCGCGACCATGCCCGACACGCCGAGCGCGAGCATCACGAACAGCACGAGCACGAACGTGAGCGTCGCCTCCGCGAGGCTCGATGCGATCAGCCATGGATTGCGCCGAATCCACTTCAGGTCGAGACGGCTGCCGAGCTCGAACAGCAGCAGCCCGAGCGCGACGTCGATCAGGAGCCGCGAAGTTTCGTCGGTGCTCGCGTCGATCACGCCGAATCCGAACGACCCGGCGATCAAACCGATCACCGCATAACCGGTAATGCGAGGCAACCGCCACGCGCGATAGCACAGCTCGCCGCAAAGCCCGGCCGCGAACAACGCGAGCCCGGCCCAGAACACGGCATCCGGCGCAAGCGGCCAGTTGGGCAGGAATGAGAACGCCGACTTCATCGTGGTGACTTCTCCTTTGGAAGCAATCGCCAGCGGCGCGGATTCAAGCGTCAGAAATGAGATGCGCGCCGACTGGGTATCGCCCCGAATGTGATTGTTGTGTTCGACGACGGCGGGACATGGGATCCGCCTTTTCCGCCATCCGGCGGGTTGTCGTTCAGGCTGCCGATCTGGATTGTCGGCCTGGTGTGTGAACGGACTGCGCAGTCTCGAAGGTTCAGATTCGAAATCGTGCCGACCGTTCCATTGAAGCATGTCCGGCGCATGGCCGAACGAACGCGAAGGAAACCGATTGTGCCACAGCTTTTTCGCTCCGGAACCGACCGAATCGACTCGTGGCGCTGTGAGGCACCACAGGTCTTTGGTTTCAAAGGTTTATCTGTATATATACGTAGTAGAAGTTAACAAGGCGCGCACAGTTCTGTGGATAACTCGAGTTTACGCAACAAGATCAATGCGTTGGCGTAACCATAACCCGTTGCACAGACTGTTCGCTCACAGCGGTTCGAGTTGAGCAACTTTTGGGCCGCTTCACAGCTGTGCCGAGTTGCCCAGTTTACGTCCACTGTGATTGCACACGGAGTACGCACGCATTTCGCGCAGTTATCCACAGCATCCCGTGGATAACATCGCGTGAAAAAATCGAAGAGCTGTGAGGAGGCGCTCGACGGGATCAGCCGATCAGCCGAGGCGGCGGCCACGCAGCGCGCGGATCAGGAACCGGGCCGGATCGACGGCATCGACGAGGTCGCGCTCGAGCGGCAGCGGTTCGCCTTCGAGTTGCGACGCGATCAACTCCGCGCCGAGAGCCGCCCACACGAGGCCGCGGGAGCCATAGCCGAATGCGCCATAAAGGCCCGTGGTGCGCGGCAGGTCGCGCGCCTTCGCGCCGCTCAGCGCGCGCGCATTGGCGACGGCTTGCGCTTCGTCGGCGAGTGCGCCGATCACCGGCACGCGGTCGGCGACGACCCACCGGAATGCGACCCGCCCGCGCAGCGTCTCGATGTCAGGCAGCGCGCCGATCAGGCCTGGCAACAGATCGCGCACGCGCTCGATATTTTCGATATGTCCGGCGGGGCGCATTGCCGAATCGGTGTCGTCCGGCTCGAACGTCGCACCGATCAGCAGCGTGCCGTCGTCGAGCGGTACCGCGTAGCCGTCGCCGATCGCCGGGCACGGTAGCGGCGCCGTCCTGCCGGCCGGCAGCAGCGTGAGCTGACCGCGCACCGGTTGCAGCGCGACATGCCGCAGCCCGGCAAGACGCACCGCGTCGCCCGCGTTCGCGAGCACGACGACCGGCGCTTGCGCGAGTGTCGCGCCGGCCGCATCGATTGCGCGCCACGTGTCGCCATCGCGTTCGAGCCGCTCGACGGCGGCACCGGTCAGCAGTTTCAGGCGGTCGCCCGCTGCCGCGAGATGCGCGGCGCAAACGCCAGCCGGCCAAACCGCGCCGCCGTGCGGGAACAGCAGGCCGCCGTGCGCGACCGGGAGGTTCAGATGTGCGCGGGCCGCCGCGGCGTCGAGCAGCGTGACATAGTCGGCCGGTGCGCCAAGCGCATCGAACGCGTCGTGCATCCGCTCGAAATCGTCCGCCGATTCCGCCAGGTGGATCATCCCGTGCGTGCTGCGCGCGAATGCATGACCGGCGTGTTCGAGCGCACGCCACCGTGCGAGCGCATGCAGGAAGCCGCTGCGCGTGAGCCGGCTCGCGACGTTGTCGTCGCGCGTCATCAGCGGATGGAATACACCGGCCGGATTGCCCGATGCATCTTGCGCGATCCCCTCGTGCCGTTCGATCAGCGTGACGTTCCAGCCGCGCGCGGCGAGCCGTTCGACGACCGCGCAGCCGGCCAGGCCGGCGCCGATCACGATCGCGTCGCGCGCGGCGACGGGCAACGCGCGCGGCGGTTCGTGCCGGCGCATGCGCCAGCGCGGCGCATATTCGCCGACGAGCATTGCGAACTTTCCGCCCAGGCCAGGGACCTTGCGATACGTGAAACCGGCTTCGACAAGCGCCTGCTTCACGACGCCTGCGCTTGAATACGTCGCGAAGGTCGCGTCTTCGGCAGCGACGCGTGCGAGCGCGCGGAACACGTCGGCCGACCAGAGGTCGGGGTTCTTCGCCGGCGCGAAGCCGTCCAGATAAAACGCATCGGCGCGTGCGACGAGTTTCGGCAGCATCTCGCACGCTTCGCCGAGCGCGAGCGTGAGCACGACGCGGCCGCCGTCGAATTCGATGCGATGGAAACCGGGCACCGGTGTGGGCCACGCATCGGCCAGCATCGCGGCTTGCGCCGATATGGTTGTGTTCGCAACGATATGGGAAAGTGCCGTGCGCAGGTCGTCGCGCGTAAACGGATGCTTCTCGAACGACACGAAATGCAGCCGTTCGCAGCGTGCCGGGTCGTCGCGCCACGCGGCCCACGTCGCGAGGAAGTTGGTACCCGTGCCGAAGCCGGTCTCGACGACCGTGAACGTGCGGCGGCCCTGCCAGCGCGCCGGCAGCGCGTTGCCGGCGATGAACACGTAGTTTGCCTGGGCGAGCGCGCCCGCGACGTTGTGATAGATGTCGCCGTATGCGGGCGAGATGAGGGTGCCGTCGTCGCGAAACGCGAGCGTGGCGGGTACAAGTCGGTCGGGCATGCGAAACAAAAAACGTGGCAGCCAAGCCTGGCAAGGGTTTGCGCGGAGGCATCGGGCGCCGCGTTGGCAAAAACCAACGACGCGGCGCGCAGGCGGATCCGGCTGCGTATCCTGTCCGGTTGGCGCAGGTCAAAAAACGGGCAATCGACGATTCATTCGGCGAAATACCGATGAAAATCTTTGAAACCCTTGTCGTTATTGGGTTTGCGCTGCGCTATCATAGCAACGCCGTACCGCGGGGTGGCCGCCGGCCAAGCCGGACGGCGCGTCGCGCGGGCCAGGATTCGGCGCTGTGCCATCGGAGTCCGACTCTCGACGGCACGGTTCGCGCACGTATAATCGGCGCGTTCGCGCTGTTCGTGTCAAACCTAACCTGAAAAAGGAACCTTAATGAACAAACAGGAACTGATCGACGCCGTCGCCGCCCAAACGGGCGCCAGCAAGGCTCAAACCGGCGAAACGCTGGACACGCTGCTCGAAGTAATCAAGAAAGCCGTGTCGAAGGGTGATGCGGTTCAGCTGATCGGCTTCGGCAGCTTCGGTTCGGGCAAGCGCGCAGCACGTACGGGCCGCAACCCGAAGACCGGCGAAACCATCAAGATCCCGGCAGCCAAGACGGTCAAGTTCACGGCTGGCAAGGCGTTCAAGGACGCCGTCAACAAGCGTTAATCCAGCGCCTGTTCCAGGAAAAAAACCCGCCTTCGGCGGGTTTTTTGTTGGCGCGCGCGGCATTTTCGCCACAGTTCGCGCCACTCTTTCAAGATTTAACGGTTTCGTTTTGCGAGCGGTTTTTACCGCGCATTACGCGTGAACGATCTGCGCGTCGGGATCGTCGTCATGCGCGTCCACGTCCCACACCGGGAACGGATCGTCGAACGCAGCCCAGTGTGCGGCACCGAGCGCAAACTCCGCATCGGTGAGCAGGCATGCGTCGAGTTTCGCGCGCCAGGCGTCGACATCGAGCCCGATGCCGATCAGCACGAGTTCCTGACGGCGATCGCCGATCGAGCGATCGTCGAGGTCACCCTGCCACTCCGTGCGAATTTCGGCGAGCAGTTCGTCGTCGTCCGGCCATTCCGCGCGATCCTGCGCGGCCCACCAGAGGCCTGCTGGGCCGTGCCGGCACACACCGCCCGCTTGCGACAGCGAACCCGCGATGTCGTTTCGCGTGGCGAGCCAGAAGAAGCCTTTGCTGCGCAGCACGCCCGGCCACTCCTGATGCAGCAGCGCCCAGAGCCGCGCCGGGTGAAACGGCCGGCGCGCGCGGTAAACAAAATTGCCGATGCCGAATTCGTCGGCTTCGCCGTGCACGTGCGCATGATGCGGATCGTGGCACTCGGGGTCGTCGCAATGCGTGTGATCGTGATCGAGCGACGCGAGCCAGCCCGGTGCGTTCGCGGCTTCGTCGAAATCGAAGCGGCCGGTATTCAGCACTTCGTCGAGCGGCACGTTGCCGAACGTCGACACGATCTGATGCGCGCGCGGGTTGAGGCGCGCGAGGATGTGCTGCAACCGCGCGAGATCGTCGGGTGCGACGAGATCGGCCTTGTTGATCACCAGCACGTCGCAGAATTCGATCTGCTCGATCAGCAATTCGACGAGCGTACGGTCGTCTTCGTCCGACGCGGCAATGCCGCGCGCCGCGAGTGCATCGTCGGAACCGTAATCGCGCAGGAAGTTGTACGCATCGACCACGGTGACGAGCGTGTCGAGCCGCGCAATGCTCGACAGCGATGCACCGTCGTCGTCGACGAACGTGAACGTTTCGGCGATCGGCATCGGCTCCGCGATGCCGGTCGACTCGATCACGATCGCATCGAAGCGGCCGTCCGCCGCGAGATTGCGGATCTCGACGAGCAGATCGTCGCGCAGCGTGCAGCAGATGCAGCCGTTCGACATCTCGACGAGACGCTCCTCGACGTGCGACAGCGCCTGCGCATCGCGCACGACCGACGCGTCGATGTTGACGGCCGCGAGATCGTTGACGATCACGGCGACCTTCAGCCCTGCACGGTTCGCGAGGATGTGATTGAGCAGCGTGGTCTTGCCGGCGCCGAGGAAACCGGACAGCACGGTGACGGGCAACGGCTGGTTCATTGCCGGATTCATAACGATTTGCACCAACGGAAAGGATGAAAAAGCGGCCGCGGCGCCCTGGCGGGGCGCGATCGGCCCGGAGCCGGTCGCCCCGGAGCGCATCGAAATCGCCGCGTGAGACCCGCATTGTGCATCAAACGCGCGGCGCTCGAGCGGCCCGGCGTCAGCCCGCGGGTCGCCGCGGCGTCATTGCTCGGGCGGCAGCAGCTTCCATTGCGACAGGATTCCGGCGATCTGCCGCGCATACTTGTCGCGCAGCGACGGCGTTTCAGAATGATAGGCGCCGACGGCCTGCCACGTGTTGCCGTAGCGATTCATCTTCTGGCGCAGATGCCACGCGGCGATATAGACGTTCTTGCACGGCTCCATCAGCGTGTCGCGGCCGATGCCGTAGCGCGACAGCGTTGGCAGATGGATCGAGTTGATCTGCATCAGCCCGTAATCGACGGAGCCGTTCGTATTCTTGTTCAGCGCATCGGGGCGATTGCGCGATTCCTGCCACGCGATCGCGCGCAGGATCAGCGGATTGACCTTCTGATATCGCGCCGCCTCGTCGAAACAATCCGCGCGGGCGTTTCCGCAGGCGAACCACACGCCGGCGGCAATCAACGCAATCGAAGCGAACCGTCTCTTCATGGTGCGAAAACGATAAGGGAATGACGCACGGGTCGGGAAAACCCGTGCCCGTGATTCGTACGACTGGCAACCCGCCGCCCGTATCATACCGACAGTCCGTCGCGTTGCGACAGTGGGCCAGACGGCAGCCCGTTTATAGCGCATTTCCGGGTCGATTCATCGCAAAAGGGGCGGCGATGGCCGGAATGTCGATACGGCGCCACAAGCTTACATATTGCATACGCCGTGCCGAATGGATGTCGTATGTGAGACAGTCCTCGGATCAATGTGATATTCCGGACATGAAAAACTGCTAATGTCGCCTCTTTAGGACTTGGATCCCAGCACTACCGCCGGAAGTGGCCCGAGCCGGCATCGACCCATTCATCCATGACAAGAAATCGCTTCGTTATGCGGCGCGTCGTCACGACTCTGATCGTCGCGGGCATCATCGTTTCGCAGGCCGCCTACGCCCAGGTGACGCTCAATTTCGTGAATGCGGACATCGACCAGGTCGCCAAGGCGATCGGCGCCGCAACCGGCAAGACCATCATCGTCGACCCCCGCGTGAAGGGGCAGCTCAATCTTGTGGCCGAACGGCCGGTGCCGGAGGGCCAGGCGCTGAAGACGCTTCAGTCGGCGCTGCGGATGCAGGGCTTCGCGCTCGTGCAGGACCACGGCGTGCTGAAGGTCGTGCCCGAAGCCGATGCGAAGCTGCAGGGCGTGCCGACCTACGTCGGCAATGCGCCGCAGGCGCGCGGCGACCAGGTCATCACGCAGGTGTTCGAACTGCACAATGAATCGGCGAACAACCTGCTGCCGGTGCTGCGGCCGCTGATCTCGCCGAACAACACGGTTACCGCGTACCCGGCGAACAACACGATCGTCGTCACCGACTACGCGGACAACGTGCGCCGCATCGCGCAAATTATCGCGGGCGTCGACAGCGCCGCGGGCGCGCAGGTGCAGGTCGTGCCGCTGCGCAACGCGAACGCGATCGATCTCGCCGCGCAAATGCAAAAGATGCTCGACCCGGGCGCGATCGGCAACAGCGACGCGACGCTGAAAGTGTCGGTCACGGCCGATCCGCGCACGAACTCGCTGATGCTGCGCGCGTCGAGCGGCGCGCGCCTGGCCGCTGCGAAACGCCTCGCGCAGCAGCTCGACGCGCCGAGCGCGGTGCCCGGCAACATGCACGTCGTGCCGCTGCGCAACGCCGACGCGGTCAAGCTCGCGAAGACGCTGCGCGGGATGCTCGGCAAGGGCGGCAACGACAGCGGCTCGTCGGCGTCGTCCAACGATGCGAACAGCTTCAACCAGAACGGCGGCTCGTCATCGAGCGGCAACTTCTCGACCGGCACGTCGGGCACCCCGCCGCTGCCGTCGGGCGGCCTCGGCGGCTCGTCGTCGTCGTACGGCAACGGCTCGTCGTCCGCAGGCGGCCTGGGCAGCGGCGGCCTGCTTGGCGGCGACAAGGACAAGGGCGACGACAACCAGCCGGGCGGGATGATCCAGGCCGATGCGGCGACCAACTCGCTGATCATCACCGCGCCGGATCCGGTCTACCGGAATCTGCGCTCGGTGATCGACCAGCTCGACGCGCGGCGCGCGCAGGTCTACATCGAAGCGCTGATCGTCGAGCTGAACTCGACGACGCAGGGCAACCTCGGCATCCAGTGGCAGGTGGCGAGCGGCCAGTTTCTCGGCGGCACGAACCTGAACCCGACGTCCGGCCTCGGCAACAGCATCATCAATCTGACGGCGGGCACCGCGGGCGCCACGACGCCCGGGCTGGCCGCCAATCTCGGGACGCTGAGCCAGGGCCTCAACATCGGCTGGCTGCACAACATGTTCGGGGTGCAGGGGCTGGGCGCGCTACTGCAGTATTTCTCCGGCGTGAGCGACGCAAACGTGCTGTCGACGCCGAACCTGATCACGCTCGACAACGAGGAAGCGAAGATCGTCGTCGGCCAGAACGTGCCGATCGCGACCGGCTCCTATTCGAACCTGACGAGCGGCACGACGAGCAATGCGTTCAACACGTACGATCGCCGCGACGTCGGCCTGACGTTGCACGTGAAGCCGCAGATCACCGACGGCGGGATCCTGAAGCTGCAGCTCTATACCGAGGATTCGGCGGTCGTCGCCGGCACGACGAGCGCGCAGACGGGGCCGACCTTCACGAAGCGTTCGATCCAGTCGACGATCCTCGCGGACAACGGCGAGATCATCGTGCTCGGCGGCTTGATGCAGGACAACTACCAGGTGTCGAACAGCAAGGTGCCGCTGCTCGGCGACATCCCGTGGATCGGCCAGCTGTTCCGCTCGGAAACGAAGCAGCGCGCGAAAACCAACCTGATGGTGTTCCTGCGCCCGGTGATCATTACCGATCGCAACGTCGCGCAGGAAGTCACGGCGAATCGCTACGACTACATCCAGGGCGTGACGGGCGCGTACAAGTCCGACAACAACGTGATGCGCGACAAGGACGACCCGGTCGTCCCGCCGATGCCGATCGGACCGAGCCAGGGCGGCACGCCCGCGGGCAACCTGTTCGACCTCGACAAGATGCGCCGCCAGCAGGCGCAGCGCCAGGTGGCGCCCGTCCCTGCGCAGCCGCTGCCGGAGCAGACGCCCGTGCAGCCGCAAAGCGTGCCGCAGCAGTCGGTGCCGCAGCAACCGCTGACCGCCACGCCGGGAGCCACGCAGTGAGCGACGTGCTCGCGTCTTCAGCCGCAGACGGTGCGCCGGGCGAACGGCAGCCGCCGTCGCCGCTCGCCGCTCGCCTGCTGCCGTACGGCTTCGCGAAAAGTGGCCAGGTACTGATTGCGCACCAGCTCGACGACACGCTCGAGGTGTGGATCAGCGAACGCACGAACGATGCGGCGCTCGCCGAAATCGCGCGCAACTTCGGCTCGATCTCCGTGCACCGTGTGCCGGCCGACGAGCTCGCGCAGGCGATCAACCACGCGTATGCGCGCCAGGACGGCAGCGCCGCGCAGATCGTCGGCGAAGTCGAGGGCGAAGTCGACCTGTCGCGGCTGATGCAGGACATCCCCGAGGTCGAGGATCTGCTCGAGTCGGAAGACGACGCGCCGATCATCCGGATGATCAACGCACTGCTCACGCAGGCGGCGCGCGAGCAGGCGTCGGACATTCACATCGAGCCATTCGAGAACGCGTCGGTCGTGCGCTTTCGCGTCGACGGCACGCTGCGCGACGTCGTGCGCCCGAAAAAGGCGCTGCACGGCGCGCTGATCTCGCGGATCAAGATCATGGCGCAGCTCGACATCGCCGAGAAGCGCCTGCCGCAGGACGGTCGCATCACGCTGCGCGTCGGCGGCCGGCCGGTCGACGTGCGCGTGTCGACGCTGCCGACCGGGCACGGCGAACGCGCGGTGCTGCGTTTGCTGGAGAAGGACGCGCAGCGGCTGAACCTCGAAGCGCTCGGGATGGGCCGCGACACGCTCGTGCAATTCGACAAGCTGATCGGCCGCCCGCACGGGATCGTACTGGTGACGGGCCCGACCGGCTCGGGCAAGACGACGACGCTGTATGCGTCGATGTCGCGCCTCGAAACGGCGACGACGAACATCATGACCGTCGAGGATCCGATCGAATACGACCTGTCCGGCATCGGCCAGACGCAGGTGAACGAGCGGATCGGGATGACGTTCGCGCGGGCGTTGCGCTCGATCCTGCGTCAGGATCCGGACGTGATCATGATCGGCGAGATCCGCGACCTCGAAACCGCGCAGATCGCGGTGCAGGCGTCGCTGACCGGCCACCTCGTGCTCGCGACGCTGCACACGAACGACGCCGCGTCGGCCGTCACGCGCCTGACCGACATGGGCGTCGAGCCGTACCTGCTCGCGTCGTCGCTGCTCGGCGTGCTCGCGCAGCGCCTGGTGCGCCAGCTCTGCCCGGTGTGCAAGGAGGAGCGGCACGAGGACGGCCGCGCCGTATGGCATCCGGTTGGCTGCGCGAAGTGCGGACACTCGGGTTACGCGGGCCGGCGCGGCGTGTACGAGCTGCTGGTGATCGACGATTCGATCCGCTCGCTGATCCACCGCAACGCGGCCGATGCTGAAATTCTCGCCGCGGGCCGCGCGCAAGGAATGCGCACGCTGCGCGACGACGCCGAGCGCTGGCTCGCGGCCGGTGCGACGTCGCTCGAGGAAGTGCTGCGCGTGACGGGAGGCGCATAGCGCGATGCCGGCATTCCGTTTCGAAGCCATCGATTCGGCGGGGCGCGCGCAGAAAGGCGTGGTCGATGCCGACAGCGCGCGCGCCGCGCGCGGGCAGCTGCGCACGCAGGGGCTCACGCCGCTCGTCGTCGAGCCGGCCGCGAGCGCGGGCCGCGGCGCGCGTTCGCAGCGTCTTGCGTTCGGCCGCAAGCTGTCGCAGCGCGAGCAGGCGATTCTCACGCGCCAGCTCGCGAGCCTGCTGATCGCGGGGCTGCCGCTCGACGAAGCGCTCGGCGTGCTCACCGAGCAGGCCGAGCGCGACTACATCCGCGAACTGATGGCCGCGATCCGCGCCGAAGTGCTCGGCGGCCATTCGCTCGCGAATGCGCTCGGCCAGCATCCGCGCGACTTTCCGGAAATCTACCGCGCGCTCGTCGCGGCGGGCGAGCATACGGGCAAGCTCGGCATCGTGCTGTCGCGCCTGGCCGACTACATCGAACAGAGCAACGCGCTGAAGCAGAAAATCCTGCTCGCGTTCACGTATCCGGGCATCGTCACGCTGATCGCGTTCGGCATCGTCACGTTTCTGCTGAGCTACGTGGTACCGCAGGTCGTCAACGTGTTCGCGAGCACGAAGCAGCAGCTGCCGCTGCTGACGATCCTGATGATGGCGCTTTCGGACTTCGTGCGGCATTGGTGGTGGGCGATCCTGATCGCGGTCGCGCTCGTCGTGTGGTTCGTGAAGGCGACGCTGTCGCGCGCCGGGCCCAGGCTCGCGTTCGACCGCTGGGTGCTGACCGCGCCGCTCGCGGGCAAGCTCGTGCGCGGCTACAACACGGTGCGTTTCGCGAGCACGCTCGGCATTCTCACCGCGGCCGGCGTGCCGATCCTGCGCGCGTTGCAGGCGGCCGGCGAGACGCTGTCGAACCGCGCGATGCGCGCGAACATCGACGATGCGATCGTGCGCGTGCGCGAAGGCTCCGCGCTGTCGCGCGCGCTGAACAACGTGAAGACGTTTCCGCCGGTGCTCGTGCACCTGATCCGTTCCGGCGAAGCGACGGGCGACGTGACGACGATGCTCGATCGCGCGGCCGAAGGCGAGGCGCGCGAGCTCGAGCGGCGCACGATGTTCCTCACGAGCCTGCTCGAGCCGCTGCTGATCCTGGCGATGGGCGGGATCGTGCTCGTGATCGTGCTGGCCGTGATGCTGCCGATCATCGAGCTGAACAACATGGTGCAGTAACGGCCCGACCGCCTGTCAGGCCGCCGCCGTTCAACGCATGTAGATCGCCGGGGACGGCGTGTTGGCGGGGAGCTGGACTTCGGCGCGGGCGCCGTTGCGGTCGATGACGATCGAGCGGCTGCGGACTTCGGCGAGCTTCGCGCCGGGCGTGAGCTCCGCGCCGAGCGACACGGCGCGCGGCGGTTCGCCGCCGATGCCGACGATCGCGGCGCCGCCATGATCGAGCGCGAGAATGCCGAACAGGTGGATGTCCTGGACGGGATTCTTGTCGAGCTGTCCGCCGAAGAGCGCGGCGGCGTCCTCGGTGCGGATCGGCAGCCGCGCGGCGGCAGCGGGCAGCGGCGCTTCGCGTGCGGACAGCGTGACGACCCAGTAAGTGGCCGTCGCGCACAAACCCGCGAAGAGGGCAAGGGAGAGGATCCGGATCGAGAGCGCGTTCATGCGCGCTATTGTACGGATCAATATGAAATTTGCGTTGGGTGAAAGCCCTCGGCAAAGCGCGCCTTACAATGCGTGCTCCGCGCCCCGGGTATCGGAAGCTTGCCGTCAGGCACGCATGCCGCGATCCGCAGGGTGCGTCACTCAATCGACGACATTTTTTGGAAAGAGGTAGTCAGTCATGCAAACGTGGATCACTCGCCGCAATGCGGCCGTGCGCCGTCAGCGCGGTTTCACGCTGATCGAGATCATGGTGGTGGTCGCGATCCTCGGGATCCTGGCGGCACTGATCGTGCCGAAGATCATGAGCCGTCCCGACGAGGCGCGCCGCATCGCCGCGAAGCAGGACATCGGCACGATCATGCAGGCGCTCAAGCTGTACCGTCTCGACAACGGCCGCTATCCGACGCAGGAACAGGGCCTGAACGCGCTGATCCAGAAGCCGACCACCGACCCGATCCCGAACAACTGGAAGGACGGCGGCTATCTCGAGCGCCTGCCGAACGATCCGTGGGGCAACGGGTACAAGTACCTGAATCCGGGCGTGCACGGCGAGATCGACGTGTTCAGCTACGGCGCCGACGGCAAGGAAGGCGGCGAAGGGAACGACACCGACATCGGGTCGTGGCAGTAAGCACGCGCTGACCGGCCCCGCGTTCTCCCCGCTCCGAGTTTCATGCCCGCCCTTCGCACGCCCCTGCGCTCCGCTCGCGCTCGCCGCGCCGCCCGCGACCGCCGCGTGCGTTGCGTGGAGCGCGGCGCGACCGTGACCGCGGCACGTGCGCGCGGATTCACGCTGCTCGAGATGCTGGTCGTGCTCGTGATCGCGGGCTTGCTTGTGTCGCTCGCGTCGCTGTCGCTGACGCGCAATCCACGCACGGACCTGCGCGAGGAAGCGCAGCGCATCGCGCTGCTGTTCGAGACGGCTGGCGACGAAGCGCAGGTGCGCGCGCGTCCGATCGCGTGGCAACCGACTGCGCACGGTTTCCGTTTCGAGGTGAGCTCGCCCGATGGCTGGCGCATGCTGCGCGACGACGTGCTGCGCGCGCGGGACTGGGACGGCGGCGTCACCGGCGCCGACATCGACTATCCCGGGTCGGACACGCGCGCGAGCCGCGTCGTGTTCGGTACGGAAAGCGTCGACACGCCGGTGCGCGTGACGCTGCATTCGGCGGTCGGCAGCGCGACGATCGTCGGTACCGGCAACGGCCGCTATGAGGTGCAATGACGATGCGTCGTCGCCTGCCCCTCCCCGCTTCCTGTTCCCAAGGCTTCACGATGATCGAGGTGCTGGTCGCGCTGGCGATCATCGCGGTCGCGCTCGCCGCGTCGATCCGCGCGGTCGGCACGATGGCGACCAACGCCTCCGATCTCCATCGCCGGCTGCTCGCCGGCTGGAGCGCCGACAACGCGCTCGCGCAACTGCGCCTCACGCATGCGTGGCCGGAAGTCGGCGAGCAGAGTTTCGATTGTTCGCAGGGCAACGTGCAGCTCGTGTGCACGCAGCGTGTGAGCACGACGCCGAACCCGGTGTTCCGGCGCGTGCAGGTATCGGTGAGCATGCCGGGGCACGCCGGCGTGCTCGCGCAAATGGTGACGGTGGTCGCGAATGAAACCAGCCGTCCGCTCTGATGTGCCGCCGCGGCGCCGCCGCGCGCGGGGCTTCACGTTGATCGAGCTGATGATCGCGATCGCGATCCTCGCGGTGGTCGCGATCCTGTCGTGGCGCGGGCTCGACCAGATCATGCGCGGCCGCGACAAGGTCGCGTCCGCGATGGAAGACGAGCGCGTGTTCGCGCAGATGTTCGACCAGATGCGCATCGACGCGCGGCTCGCCGCGACCGACGACGAAGCCGGCCAGCCGGCGATCGGGGTTGCCGGCAATACGCTGCAGATCGTCCGCAACCTCGACGTGCCGGGCGCCGCGCCGCGGCTGCAGGTGATTCGCTACCGGATCGCCGGCGGACGCGTCGTGCGCTATGCATCGCCGCCGCTCGACGACGCGAACCGTCTGCGCGACGTGCTCAAGGACAGCGGCGTCGACGGCTGGAGCTGGGTCGCGCTGATGGGCGGCGTCGGCGCGATCGATGCGAAGCTGTACGTGCCGCGCGTCGGCTGGACCACGAACCTGCAGGCGGCCAACGACGCGCTGTCGCAGAACAACGACGCGCTGAAGGTGCCGCAGATCGGCAACGCGCCGCCGGCGCGCGCGGTCACGGGGTTGCAGGTAAGCATTGGCGCGACGTCGCTGCGCGTCCCCGTCACGCGCATCTTCCTCGTCGGGGAATGACGATGCGCGCGCGTCTTCATCGGTCCCGCCGCCCCGCTCGTGCGCGCGCGCGCCGCGAGCGCGGCGCGGCGATCATCACCGCCCTGCTCGTCGTCGCGCTGTCGGCGATTCTCGTGTCCGGGATGCTGTGGCGCCAGCAGGTGCAGATCCGCCGCATCGAGAACCAGCGCGTGATCGCGCAGGCGCAGTGGGTCGCGCGCGGCGCGCTCGACTGGACGCGCATGATCCTGCGCTCCGAAGGCGATACGGCGCCCGGCATCACGTATCTGGGCGGAATCTGGGCCGTGCCGATCGCGAAGACCAAGCTGTCGGACTTCCTCGGCCGCATCGGTGCGCCGAACGACAGCGGCGGCGAAGACACCTACATTTCCGGATCGATCGAGGACGCGCAGGCGAAGTACAACCTGCGCAATCTCGTGTCGTCGCCGGCGCCCGGCGTGCTGCAGCTCAACGCGATGCAGCTGCAGGCCTTCCAGCGGCTGCTCGCGACGCTCGGCTACGACGGCGCGTTCGCGAAGCGGATCGCGCTGCAGATGCGGGCGGGGCTGATGCATTCGGCCACGCGCTTCCAGACGCCGACGCTGCCGGGCGCCGCGACGGCCGCGACCGCGCCGGTGCCCGGCGGCGACATGACCGGCAACTTCACCGACGAGCCCGGCATGTCCGACAGCGACCGCGGGCCCGCACCGCTCGTGATGACGAGCGTCGACAGCCTGCTCGACGTCGATGGCGTCACACCTGAAATGGTCGCGCGGCTGCGGCCGTTCGTCACCGTGCTGCCGACCACGACGCCGGTGAACATGAACACCGCGCCGGCCGAGGTGATCGCGGCGCTGGTGCCGGGGATGAGCGTGTCGTCCGCGCAGGCGCTCGTGTCGCGCCGGGAAACCGTGTTTTTCCGCAACGTCGGCGACGTACAGCTCGCATTGCGCGGCGCCGGCGCGCCGAACGCGACGATCGACTCGAGCCTCGTCGACGTGAATTCCAGTTATTTCATCGTGCATGGCAGGATCCAGCACGATCGCGCGGAGGTCGATCGGACTTCGCTCGTGTATCGTGATCCGACCACGCATTCGACGCGGGTCGTGCGCATCCGCGACCAGCTATAACGACGCCATTCGGGAGAGGAGCTCTTGAGCACGCTGATTGTTTCTTTGCCGCCGCGCGAGCCGGCCGTGCCATTGCAGGAGTGGCAGTGGCCGGAGCTGCCGTTTACGCTCGTGGACAAGGCCGGCCAGGTGCAGCGCGCGGGCCGTGCCGCGCTCGCGCTGCTGCCGCGCGCGAACGCGACGCTGCTGATCGTCGCCGCGCGCGACGTGCTGCTGCTCGCCGCGACCGTGCCGCCGCTCAAGGGGCCGAAGCTGCGCCAGGCGCTGCCGAACATCGTCGAGGATCAGCTGATTCAGGATCCGCTCGGCTGCCATATCGCGCTCGACCCGGTTGCGCTGCCCGACGGCCGCCGCGTGCTGGCCGTTGTCGACCGCGCGTGGTTCCGCGCAATCTGCGACGCGTTCGCCGCGGCCGGCCACCGCCACGTGAGCGCGGTGCCCGCGACGCGCTGCCTGCCCGCACCGCGTGCGCAGGCGGCGGGCGCCGTGCCGCCCGCGCCCGTCGATGGTGAGCTCCCGCAGCCCGATCCGGTCACCGTGGCGAGCGAGCCGCCCGCGCGCGCGCCGGCGGTGGCCGCGGTGCTCGGCATTGCGACGTCGGTCGAACCGGCGCTCGTCGAAGCGGGCGCGCAGCCGGCCGCGGCCGGTGCGCCGCGTCTCGAGCTCGCGATCGCGCGCGGCGCGCTCGGCGAAGGCTTCGCCGCGCCCGCGTCGCGGGCCGCCGGTACATTGGCCGCGCTTGCGGGGGGCGCCGACGTCGAACTGTACGAACTCGGCGAACCGGGTGCGGAGCCGCGTCTCGCGTCGGCCGGACGCGCGGACGGCCCGTTGCTGCCGGGCGCGCAGCCGCTGTCGTTCGACGCGTTCGCGCGTCGCGCGCTGACCGAGCGCTTCGATCTGTGCCAGTTCGAATTCGAGTCGCAGCCGTGGCGCTTCGATCGCGCGACGGTGAAGCGGCTGCGCGTGCCGATTGCGCTCGCTGCCGCAACGCTCGGCGTCGCGGTGATCGGGATGAATCTGCATTGGTGGAAGCTGTCGCGCGAACGCGATGCGCTGTCCGCGCAGATCACCGAGACGCTGCTGTCCGCGTTTCCGAAGACGACGACGGTGCTCGATCCGCCCGCGCAGATGCAGCGCCAGCTCGACCAGTTGCGGCTTGCGGCGGGCGAGCTGTCGCCGAACGATTTCCTCGCGCTGTCGAGCGGACTGTCGCGTTCGATGGGCGCGCTGCCGCTGAACGGCATCGCGTCGCTCGATTATCACGACCGGCGGCTCGACGTCGGCTTCAAGCCGGAGGTCAAGGTCGACCCCGATTTCCCGCAGCGTCTCGCGCGCAACGGGCTGGCCGGCGAAGTCGACAGCAGTACCGGCAAATGGACGATCCGGAGCCGCTCATGAACACCGCACAACTGAATCAGACGCTCGCGCAGTTCTGGGGCGAGCGCACGCCGCGCGAACGCATGCTGCTCGGCTGGGGCGGCGCCGTGCTGGCCGTCGCCATCGCGTATTCGGTGCTGTGGGCGCCTGCGCAGGAAGGCCGCGCGCGCATTCGCAGCGAATTGCCGACGATGCGCCGCGAGCTCGCGCAGATGACCGCGCAGGCCAACGAGGCGAAGTCGCTGACGGCGGCCGCGCAGGGCGTTGCGCCGACCGGCCTCGCGCTGAAGGATGCGCTCACCGCATCGTTGTCCGACCACGGGCTGCAGGGCGCGCAGTTGCAGGTCGTCGGCAACGGCGTGCAGATCCAGATGAAGAACGTGCCGTTCCCGGTGTGGACGCAGTGGCTCGACGACGCGCGCCGGCAGTTCAAGGTGCAGGTCGGCGAAGCGCACGTAACCGCACTGAAGGAAGACGGCCAGGTCGACCTGACGGCCGTGATGCAACCGTCGACGCAGAAATGACGCAGTGGACGAAACCAGCGGCGGTCGGCCGATGAGGCCGGGCATCAGGCGGCTCGTCGCCGTGTTGCCGTGGTTGCTCGCCGGCGGCCTCGCGACGGCGGCGACGCTCGTCGCGCTTGCGCCGGCCGCGTGGATCGCGCCGCAGTTTGCGCGCGCGACCGGCGGCCACGTGAATCTCGTCGATCCGGAGGGCTCGTTGTGGCGCGGTTCGGGCACGCTGATGCTCGCGCCGGGCGCTGACCAGAGCGCGGCGACGCTGCTGCCGGGCCGCGTCGAATGGGCGACGCGCTTCTGGCCGTTGCTGACAGGGCGCGTGCAGATGCGCATGCGGCAGACCGAGGCGATGCCCGACGCGGTCACGCTCGACGCGACGTGGCGCGGCGCGACGCTGTCGGCGGGCTCGATGGCCGTGCCCGCGTCGCTGCTCGCGGGGCTCGGCACGCCGTTCAACACGCTCGACCTGCAGGGCGACGTGCGGGTCGGCTGGACCGACTGGCGGATGATCGGCCGTAACGCGTTCGGCCAGCTGACGGTGACGATCGATTCGATGAGTTCGCGCGTGTCGCGCGTGAAGCCGCTCGGCTCGTACCGGGCGGTGCTGCAGGCGAAGGGCACCGACGCCGATCTCGACCTGTCGACCACGCAAGGCCCGCTGTTCCTCGACGGGCACGGCAGCTTCGGCCCTGGCCGCGGCTCGTTTCGCGGCACCGCACATGCGGCGCCGGAGCAGCAGGCGAACCTCGCCGGGCTGCTGAACCTGCTGGGCCATCCGATCGGCAACAATCAGGTTTCGCTGATCTTCGGCGATGCGATGCGCTGAGCGCGCGCGGGTTTCGCGCACGCGTCAACGTGCGCTCGGGCGGAATGGCGTTTACTGAAAGCGTCGCCGGCAGCGATGCAATACGGCGACGCGCTTTCGGCATTTATGTGTCGATTGCCCATCGATCTGGCGCGCAGTCGTTCAACCGCGCGTGACATTCATTGCTGGGCGACCGGCGTGGCCCCCGCACCGCTCGCGGGCGCGGGCGCCGGCGCCGCCACGTCGCCCGTCTCGCGCGCGATGTCCGTGACATTCCAGCCGCCGCCGAGCGCCTTCACAAGCCCGACCGACGACACCATCCGCTGGCCGGCGATCGTCGCGAGCTTTTGCTGCGCGGTGAACGCGGTGGTCTGGGCGGTCAACACGTTCAGATACGCAACCGTGCCGGCCTTGTACTGGTTTGTCACGATCGCGAGCGAATGCTCGGCGCTGTCGACGGCCTGACGCTGCACGTCGATTTCCTGCGCGAGGATGCGCTGCGACGCCAGGTTGTCCTCGACGTCCTGAAACGCGGTCAGCACCGCGAGGCGGTACGCGGCGACGTCCTGGTCGTACGTCGCGCGCGCGGCATCGGTCTGCGCGGCACGCAGGCCGGCATCGAACAGCGTTGCCGCCAGTTGCGGGCCGACCGTCCAGAATCGCGCGGGCAGCGTGAACAGTTGCGACCACACCGAACTCTGGAAGCCGCCGCTTGCCGACAGCGTCAGCGTCGGGAAGAACGCCGCGATCGCGACGCCGATCTGCTCGTTAGCGGCGGCGGCCCGACGTTCGGCGGCCGCGATGTCGGGGCGGCGTTCGAGCAGCGCGGACGGCACGTCCACCGGCGTGATCGGCGGTTCCGCCGTCAGCGGGTTCGGCGGCAGCGAGAACGTCGACGCCGGCTCGCCGATCAGCGTCGCGATCGCATGTTCGTACTGCGCGCGCGCGACGCCGTTGTCGATCGCCGCGGCCTGCGCGCTCTGGAGTTGCGTCTGCGCCTGGATTACGTCCGCGCGTGCGGCCACGCCCTGCGCGTACTGGTTTTGCGTGAGCTTCAGCGATTCGCCGTACGACTTCACGGTATCGTCGAGCAGCTTCTGCAGCGCGTCCGACGTGCGCAGCTGGAAGTAGGTCTGCGCGAGCAACGCCTGCTGCGACAGCCGCGCATTCGCGAGATCGGCCGCGGCAGCCGCTTCGCCGGCGCGCTGCGCGCTGACGCTGCGGCTCACCTTGCCCCACAGGTCGGGCTCCCAGCTCGCATCGAGGCCGACGCTGTAGCTGTTGCTGATCGACGAACTGCCGCCAAAATTCGACGACGTGGACGTGCGGCCCGTGCGCGAGCGCGAGCCCGACGCGGTCAGACCGACCGTCGGGAAGTACGCGGCGCGCGCCTCGGTGACGAGCGCGCGTGCCTGCCGGTACGCGGCCGCCGATTGCGCAATGGTCTGGTTCGATGCATTGAGCTTGCCGATCAGCGCGTCGAGCTGCGGATCGTTGTAGACGGTCCACCAGGGGCCGCGGTCGGCACGGTCGGCGGGCTGCGCAACCTTCCAGCCGGCCGGCGCTTCCTTGAACGCGGCGGGGATCGACGTGTCGGGCCGGTGATAGTCGGGCCCGACGGCGCAGCCGGCGAGCAGCACGGCCGTCGCAACGGCGACGGCGGCGCTCAGCGGGCGAAAGGCGCGCGGGAGGGGGGCGTACGGCATCGTGATGTTCCTGTCTGGGCGCGACGGCCGGCGAGCGGCGTCGCACGGTGCGATCCTGCGGTGCGGTCGTTGGCCGCTGGCGGAGAAATGGTAACTGACGGCGGGAAAGCTGCGCAGTCGTAAGGGTACGGTGCGCGCTGGCGCGCATGTGTTACCGGCACGGCCGCGCGGTTTACCGGTCGTTACCGCGCGTGTGCGGGCGCGACGGGAATGACGCGCGGCATATGCGACAAACGTGCGACGAAAACGCGACGAGCAACCGCCAGCGGGCGTGAAGCCGTCAGCCGTTCAATCGGAATGGCGTGGGCCGCGCGGCTTCAATGGCAGCGCACCGGAACGGGAACAGGTTTGGCGGCGGACCGCCATGACGACGCGTCCGTGGCCGCCGGCTGACTCGCGCGGCGGCCGGCGCCGTCCGCGCGGCGCTGCCGCCGATGATCGAGCCACGCAAACCCGAGCGCCGCGAGCGAGCCGCCGGGTACCACCAGCATCGTCACGTACAGCGCAATCTTCCAGCCGCGGTGCGGCCCGGAGAACACGTGATGAGCGGTATCGGTCAGGTTGCGGCGCAGCGCGCCGGCGGCATTTTTCAGGAACAGCATCGCGAACATCCTCGGGGGCCCGGCAGCGCGGGCTAAGCGGTCAGAACATAGTCTCCGGCAGTGCAACATGCACGTCGTAACTGGTTGCCTGAAATAATATTGACTAAGCAATCATTTTTCAAGATACTGGGCGCGTTTTGACCTGAAACGCACTGTTGCTGCGTGTGCAATCGCATGAACGGCGGCCTCTACGATCCCGACACCATCGAGCTGGAAACGAGCCTGGGTTACTACCTGACCAAGGCCCGGCAGGCGCTCGTCGAGAGGATGGATCGCGCGCTCGAGCCGCTCGATCTCACCGCGCAGCAGATCGGCGTGATCCTGTTGCTGTCGCGCGGCTATGCGCGCACGCCGTTCGAGCTGTCCCGCAAGATGTCGTACGACAGCGGTTCGATGACGCGCATGCTCGATCGCCTCGAACGCAAAGGCCTCGTGGCGCGCTCGCGCAGCGAACAGGATCGACGTGTGATCGAGCTGACGCTGACCGAACGCGGCGCCGATGCGGCGCGCGCGCTGCCGTCGCTGATTGCTACCGCGCTGAACGCGCAGCTCGCCGGCTTCTCGGCCGACGAACTGACGACGCTCACCGCGCTGCTGCAGCGCTTTATCGCGAACGGGCCAGACGACCTCGGCTGCCCGAAGCCCGACGAATCCGACTGCTGAACGCGGGGGCACGATGTCTAGGTTAAGCGTTCGCTTATTTGTCTGTCTGGGCAGAAGATGACGAGACACGCGCTTCGTTCATCCGTTTCCCCGTTCCACCCGGCCGGGCCGCGCGGTATCGCGCACCCGTGCGTTGCGCCGGCGCGTTGTGCGCGCCGCATCTAGGAGAATTCCGATGTCCGCCACCACGGCATCCGCCGCCTCCCCCGCCGCCGAACCCGCGCCGCTTTCCGGCGGGGCGCTCGCGCTGCTCACCGTCGGGCTCGCGCTCGGCACCTTCATGGAAGTGCTCGACACGTCGATCGCGAACGTCGCGGTGCCCACCATCTCGGGCAGCCTCGGCGTCGCGACGAGCGAAGGCACGTGGGTGATCTCGTCGTATTCGGTCGCGTCGGCCATCGCGGTGCCGCTGACCGGCTGGCTTGCGCGGCGGGTCGGCGAGGTGCGCCTGTTCACGCTGTCGGTGCTCGCGTTCACGATTGCGTCGGCGATGTGCGGCCTCGCGTCGAACTTCGAGACGCTGATCGCGTTCCGGCTGCTGCAGGGTCTGGTATCCGGCCCGATGGTGCCGCTGTCGCAGACGATCCTGATGCGCAGCTATCCGCCTGCGAAGCGCGGGCTCGCGCTCGGGCTATGGGCGATGACG
Organism: Burkholderia latens; assembly: GCF_001718795.1. NCBI lineage: Bacteria > Pseudomonadati > Pseudomonadota > Betaproteobacteria > Burkholderiales > Burkholderiaceae > Burkholderia > Burkholderia latens. The sequence goes on from NZ_CP013435.1 coordinate 516,677, forward strand.
GTGATCGTCGCGCCGATTTTCGGGCCGTTGCTGGGCGGGTGGATCAGCGACAACTACACGTGGCCGTGGATCTTCTACATCAACCTGCCGATCGGCGTGTTCTCCGCGACCTGCGCGTTCTTCCTGCTGCGCGGCCGCGAGACGAAGACGACGAAACAGCGGATCGACGCCGTCGGCCTCGCGCTGCTCGTGATCGGCGTGTCGTGCCTGCAGATGATGCTCGACCTCGGCAAGGACCGCGACTGGTTCAACTCGACGTTCATCGTCGCGCTCGCGCTGATCGCGGTCGTGTCGCTCGCGTTCATGCTCGTGTGGGAAGCAACCGAGAAGGAGCCGGTGGTCGACCTGTCGCTCTTCAAGGACCGCAACTTCGCGCTCGGTGCGCTCATCATCTCGTTCGGCTTCATGGCGTTCTTCGGCTCGGTCGTGATCTTTCCGCTGTGGCTGCAGACGGTGATGGGCTACACGGCCGGCAAGGCGGGCCTCGCGACCGCGCCGGTCGGGCTGCTCGCGCTCGTGCTGTCGCCGCTGATCGGGCGCAACATGCATCGGCTCGACCTGCGGATGGTCGCCAGCTTCGCATTCATCGTGTTCGCGATCGTGTCGGTGTGGAATTCGACGTTCACGCTCGACGTGCCGTTCAATCACGTGATTCTGCCGCGGCTCGTGCAGGGGATCGGCGTCGCCTGCTTCTTCGTGCCGATGACGACGATCACGCTGTCGAGCATCTCCGACGAACGGCTCGCGAGCGCGTCGGGATTGTCCAACTTCCTGCGCACGCTGTCCGGCGCGATCGGCACCGCGGCCAGCTCGACGTTCTGGGAGAACGATGCGATCTACCACCATGCGCGGCTGTCGGAATCGGTGAGCATCTACGCGCAGAACACCACCGACTACCAGGGCGCGCTCGCGCAACTCGGCATCGTCGGGCAGACGGCGAATGCGCAGCTTAACCAGCTCGTCACGCAGCAGGGCTTCATGATGGCGACCAACGACTTCTTCCACCTGTCGGCGGGCGTGTTCATCGCGCTCGCGGCTCTCGTGTGGATCACGAAGCCGAAGAAGGGCGCGGGGCCGGCGATGGGGCATTGATCACTTGGCGTGTCCGGTGTTCTCGGGACGGTCGCCCCTCATACCGTTGCCCGAGATCCGGCCCCCGGCGCCGCCCGGCTGAGCGCATGCGGCGCGCGACCTCACTCCCGCGCCCGCAATCCGCCGAACGCAAGATCGTCGCCCGACGCGATCGGCAGCGTCGCCCGCGCGACATCGAGCCACGCGCGCGCCGCGTGTGACAGATAGCCTTTCTTCAGCCAGCCGAGCGCGATCGCCCACGTGATCTCCGGCTCCACGATCGGCCGGCACGTGAACTGCCGCGTGTCGAGCCGACGGCAATACGGTTCCGGCAACAGCGCGATGCCGACGCCCGCATGCACGAGCGCCGCCATGAAATCCCAGTGGCCGCTGCGGCTCACGATCGACGGTGTGAAGCCGACCTGCCGGCACGCATCGAGCACCGCGTCGTGCAGCGCCAGGCTTTCCGCGTAGAACACGAACGACTCGCGCGCGAGGTCCGCGAGCGGCACGGCCGCGTGATCCTCCCAGCGCGACTCGCGCGGCGCGACCAGCCACAGCGGCGCGCGCACCATCGGCAGGCGGTCGAACGTGCCGGGATCGACGGGCTCCAGCAGTCCGCCGAGTTCGAGCTCGCCCGACACCAGCGCCGCCTCGATCATCCGCGCGCCCTGCTCGAACAGCTTCAGCTCGATGTTCGGATAGCGCTGCTTGTACGCGGCGATGATCGGCGTGAACAGCGAGCCGCCGAGCGGCGGAATCCCGATCGTCAACTCCCCGCGGCCGAGCGTGCCGAGATCCTTCAACTCCGACTGCAGCTGCGCCTGCGCGGCGAGCACGTCCTGGCCGCGCTGGAACACGATCCGTCCCGCGTCGGTGAGCACCATCTGCCGGCCGTCGCGCAACAGCAGCGGGGAGCCTATCTCGTCCTCCAGCGCCTTCACCATCTTGCTGATGGTCGGCTGCGTGACGAACAGCCGGTCGGCCGCCGCAGTGAAGCTCTGCTGACGCACGACCTCGACGAAGTACCGCAGCGCGCGCAATTCCATCGATCACTCCCCAGTTTGGTGCGCCAACGCGCACCGGAATTCCGAATTGGAATGATAATGATAGAGACAAGTCATTTTATTTATGGTTAGGGGAAACCCTATACTTGGGCCATTGACAGCACTATCCGTATGGAGCCCGCCATGACCACGCCGACCACCGCCTCCGCCGCTCGCCCCGCCGCTTCCGGCAACGTCGCGCGCACGGGCCGGATCGTGCTGCAGGCCGCCGCGCTCGGCGTGCTGTGGATGGGCGTCGACTGGGCGGTGCGCGCGGTCCGGCTGCCGGTGCCGTCCGGCGTGATCGGCCTTGCGGTGCTGCTTGCGCTGCTGTTCTCGGGCCGCGTCGCGCCGGCGTGGATCAAGGACGGCGCGAACTGGCTGCTGTCCGACATGCTGCTGTTCTTCGTGCCGGCCGCCGTCGCGGCCGTCCAGTACGGCGGGCTGTTCCGCGAGGACGGCTGGCGCATCGCGCTGGTCATGCTTGCCGGCACCGCGTTCGTGATGGTCGCCGTGGCCGTCGCGGTCGATCTCGCCGCCAGGCTCGAGCGCCGGCTCGCCGCGCAGCGCGTGTTCGCCGAGCGCCGTCGCGCGCGCATCGCGACGGTGTCCGCGCACTGAGCGGGAGCCTGCGATGCATGCGCTGCTGTCGAACCTGTCCGCCGATCACGTAAACACCGCGATCTCCGTCGGTTGTTTCGTGCTGACGGTCGCGCTGTATTTCGCGTCGAAGCGGCTCTACGCGTACAAGAAGACACTGCTGTTCTCGCCGCTCGTGTTCGTGCCGGCCGTGCTGGTGCTGCTGGTGCTGCTGACCGGCATCCCGTATTCCGTCTACTTCCGCGACACGCGCTGGCTGATGTGGCTGCTGGGCCCGGCAACGATCGCGTTCGCGGTGCCGATCTACGAATATCGCGACCTGATTCGCCGGCACTGGCTGTCGCTGTCGGTGGGCGTCGCGGTCGGGATCGGCGCCGGCGTGTGCGGGTCGCTGCTGCTCGCGAAGCTGCTCCACCTGTCCCCGGAACTGCAGCGCTCGCTGATGACACGGTCGGTGTCCACCCCGTTCGCGCTCGCCGTGTCCGACAAGATCCATGCGCCGAAGGATCTCACCGCGCTGTTCGTGATCGCGACCGGCATCTGCGGGATGCTGCTCGGCGAGATCGTGCTCGCGCTGGTGCCGATGCGCACGCGGCTCGCGCGTGGCGCGCTGTTCGGCGCGGCGGCGCACGGCGTGGGCACCGCGAAGGCGCGCGAGATCGGCAGCGAGGAAGGCGTCGTGTCGAGCCTCACGATGATGATCGCGGGCGTTGCGATGGTACTGATCGCGCCCCTGCTGTCGCTGCTGCCGATCTGATGCGACGCGGGCGGCGCTGCCGCCCGCCTCCCCGCCTCCCCGCCTTCGGGGCCCGCGCCCCGGCGGGCCGTTTTCCCCGTCGCTGCGGCCCTGCACCGGGCCGGCGGCCAACCGACAATCGGCTGAGATAGCCGCAATTCCCCCCTCTTTTCCGCCCATCGGCGTCGGCCCGGATGCCGAACAATGCATGCTACGAGACATCACGCACGCATTCACATGGCCTCCACGACCGCAAACCCGACCGCCGACAAGCCGGCTTCGTCCGGCAAGTTCAAGCGCATCGCGCTCATCGCCGTCATCGCGCTGGGCGCGGCTGCCGCCGCTGCCGGCGGCATGTACGTGTTCCTGAGCAAGGCGGGCGTCGGCCACGCGAGCGCGCCCGCCGAGCCGGCACCGCTCGCCGCGCCGGTGTTCTTTCCGCTCGACCCGCTGACCGTGAACCTGCAGTCGGACGACGGCATGCAGCATTACCTACGCGTCGGCCTGTCGCTGAAGCTCACCGACCCGAAAGCGCAGGAACAGCTGACCGCGCGGATGCCGGAGATCCGCAGCCGGATCCTGCTCGCGCTGTCGAACAAGCATCCCGAGGATCTCGCGACGCCGGACGGCAAGCGTTCGCTCGCGACGGAACTGCGGACGCTGATCGAGCAGCCGACGCAGCCCGGCAACCAGCGCGCGAAGATCGACGACGTGCTGTTTACCGAATTCGTCGTCCAGTAACGCGGCCGGACAAGGAGCGCGCATGGGCCACCAGGAGTTCATGTCCCAGGAGGAGGTCGATGCCCTCCTCAAGGGCGTCACCGGCGAATCCGACTCAGTCGACGAGCAGCGCGACACGTCGGGCGTCCGCCCCTACAACATCGCGACGCAGGAGCGGATCGTCCGCGGCCGGATGCCCGGCCTCGAGATCATCAACGACCGCTTCGCGCGCCTTTTGCGGATCGGCATCTTCAACTTCATGCGGCGCACGGCGGAAATCTCCGTGAGCCAGGTGAAGGTGCAGAAGTACAGCGAGTTCACCCGCAATCTGCCGATCCCGACGAACCTGAACCTCGTGCACGTGAAGCCGCTGCGCGGCACGTCGCTGTTCGTGTTCGACCCGAACCTCGTGTTCTTCGTCGTCGACAACCTGTTCGGCGGCGACGGGCGCTTCCATACGCGCGTCGAGGGCCGCGACTTCACGGCCACCGAGCAGCGGATCATCGGCAAGCTGCTGAACCTCGTGTTCGAGCATTACACGACCGCGTGGAAGAGCGTGCGGCCGCTGCAGTTCGAGTTCGTGCGCTCGGAGATGCATACGCAGTTCGCGAACGTGGCTACCCCGAACGAGATCGTGATCGTCACGCAGTTCTCGATCGAGTTCGGCCCGACCGGCGGCACGCTGCACATCTGCATGCCGTATTCGATGGTCGAGCCGATTCGGGACGTGCTCGCGTCGCCGATCCAGGGCGAGGCGCTCGAAGTCGATCGCCGTTGGGTGCGCGTGCTGTCGCAGCAGGTGCAGTCGGCCGAGGTCGAGCTGACCGCCGATCTCGCGGAGATCCCGGTGACGTTCGAGAAGATCCTGAACCTGCGCGCGGGCGACGTGCTGCCGCTGGAGATCGAAGACACGATCACCGCGAAGGTCGACGGCGTGCCGGTGATGGAATGCGGCTACGGCATTTTCAATGGTCAATATGCGTTGCGCGTGCAGAAGATGATCAGCGCGAGCGACACGATGAAGGAAGGTGGATATGAGTGAGCTGAACCCGACGCCCGAACTCGACCCGCAGGCACTCGCCGACGCGGCGCTGGCGGCATCGCCGGCGGCCGCCGAGAAGGCGCCCGCCGCTGCGGACGAGGAGCTGAGCATGGACGACTGGGCCGCCGCGCTCGCCGAACAGAACCATCAGCCGGTGCAGGCCGGCGCGACGGGCGCCGGCGTGTTCCAGCCGCTGTCGAAGGCCGCGCCCAGCTCGACGCACAACGACATCGAGATGATTCTCGACATCCCGGTGAAGATGACCGTGGAGCTCGGCCGCACGAAGATCGCGATCCGCAACCTGCTGCAGCTCGCGCAGGGATCGGTCGTCGAACTCGACGGTCTCGCCGGCGAACCGATGGACGTGCTCGTGAACGGGTGCCTGATCGCGCAGGGCGAAGTCGTGGTCGTCAACGACAAGTTCGGCATCCGGCTGACCGACATCATCACGCCGGCCGAACGTATCCGGAAGCTCAATCGATGAACGTTGCGAAGGCCGGCCGCGGTGTACGCGTTCCGGCGAGCGCTGCAGCGTCGGCAGTAGCCGTCGGCTTATTGCTCGCATGCGCATCGGCCGGCGCGGCCGACATGAACGCGGTCAACCATCCCGGTTCGATCGCGTCGAGCGTGATGGTCGGCTCGGCCGCGCCGTCGCTCGGTGTCGGCGCGGTGCTTCAGACGCTCGTCGGGCTTGCGGTCGTGATCGGCCTCGTGTTCGGCTGCGCGTGGCTCGCCCGCCGCTTCGGGTTCCAGCCCGCGCGGCGCGGCGGCCCGCTGAAGGTCGTGTCGAGCGTCGGGCTTGGCGCGAAGGAAAGCGCGACGATCGTCGAGATCGGCGATACGTGGCTCGTGCTCGGCGTCGCGCCGGGCAACGTGCGGCTGCTGCATTCGCTGCCCGCCGGTTCGGTGCCTGCGACGCTTGCACCCGCGGCGGCCGCCCCCGCCGATGCCGCATCGGCCGCCCCCGGCCAGCCCGCGCAGCCCGGCACGTTCGGCGCGCGGTTTCGCGACGCGCTCGCCGGCGAAGCCGCAAAGCGCTTCGGGCGCGGCAAGGACCGCTGACATGCCGTCGCGCCCCATTTTCGTCTCCGCATTCCGATGAAACACGAATTCCTGCGTCGCGCGGCGCGCGTCGCGCCCGTGCTGATCCTCGGCTTTGCCCCGGCGCTCGCGTGCGCGCAAGCGGCCGGCCTGCCCGCCTTCAACACGAGCCCGGGCCCGAACGGCGGCACGACCTATTCGCTGAGCGTGCAGACGATGCTGCTGCTCACGATGCTGTCGTTCCTGCCGGCGATGCTGCTGATGATGACGAGCTTCACGCGCATCATCATCGTGCTGTCGTTGCTGCGCCAGGCGCTCGGCACCGCGACGACGCCGCCGAACCAGGTGCTGGTCGGCCTCGCGATGTTCGTCACGTTCTTCGTGATGTCGCCGGTGCTCGACCGCGCGTACACCGACGGCTACAAGCCGTTCTCCGAGGGTTCGCTGCCGATGGAGCAGGCCGTGCAGCGCGGCGTTGCGCCGTTCAAGGCGTTCATGCTGAAGCAGACGCGCGAGACCGATCTCGCACTGTTCGCGAAGATCTCGAAGGCCGCGCCGATGCAAGGGCCGGAAGACGTGCCGTTGTCGCTGCTGGTGCCCGCGTTCGCCACGAGCGAGCTGAAGACCGGTTTCCAGATCGGCTTCACGATCTTCATTCCGTTCCTGATCATCGACATGGTCGTCGCGAGCGTGCTGATGTCGATGGGGATGATGATGGTGTCGCCGTCGACGGTGTCGCTGCCGTTCAAGCTGATGCTGTTCGTGCTCGTCGACGGCTGGCAACTGTTGATCGGCTCGCTCGCGCAGAGCTTCACGTAAGCGGAGGAAACGCGCGATGACGCCCGAACAGGTGATGACGCTGGCGCACCAGGCGATGATGGTCGGCCTGTTGCTGGCCGCCCCGCTGCTGCTGGTCGCGCTCGCGGTCGGCCTCGTCGTGAGCCTGTTCCAGGCCGCGACGCAAATCAACGAATCGACGCTGTCGTTCATCCCGAAGTTGCTCGCGGTGGCTGCGACGCTCGTGATCGCCGGCCCGTGGATGCTGACGACGATGCTCGACTACCTGCGGCAAACGCTGCTGCACGTCGCGACGCTCGGCGCCGGCTGAGCCGCGCGCCCGGCTTTCGTTATCCGACGATGTTCTCGGTTACCTACGCGCAGCTCAACGGCTGGCTGACCGCGTTCCTGTGGCCGTTCGTGCGAATGCTCGCGCTTGTCGCGACGGCGCCCGTGATCGGCCACGCGGCGGTGCCGGTGCGCGTGAAGATCGGCGTTGCCGCGTTCATGGCGCTGGTCGTCGCGCCGACGCTCGGCGCGATGCCGGGCGTCACCGTGTTCTCCGCGCAGGGCGTCTGGATCGTCGTCACCCAGTTCCTGGTCGGCATCGCGATGGGCTTCACGATGCAGCTCGTGTTCGCGGCCGTCGAGGCGGCCGGCGACTTCATCGGGCTGTCGATGGGGCTCGGCTTCGCGACGTTCTTCGACCCGCATTCGAACGGCGCGACGCCGGTAATGGGCCGTTTCCTGAACGCAATCGCGATGCTCGCGTTCCTCGCGGTGGACGGGCACCTGCAGGTGTTCGCGGCGCTGGCCGCGTCGTTCCAGACGCTGCCGGTGTCTGCCGACCTGCTGCATGCGCCCGGCTGGCGCACGCTCGCGGCGTTCGGCGCCACCGTGTTCGAGATGGGGTTGTTGCTCGCGTTGCCGGTGGTGGCCGCGCTGCTGATCGCGAACCTCGCGCTCGGGATCCTGAATCGCGCGGCGCCGCAGATCGGCATCTTCCAGATCGGCTTCCCGGTCACGATGCTGGTCGGGCTGTTGCTCGTGCAACTGATGATCCCGAACCTCGTGCCGTTCGTGTCGCACCTCTTCGACATGGGGCTGGATGCGATGGGGCGGGTGTTGTCGGGGTGGCGGTGACGAGCGGGACGTTCATCCCGAGCGATGGGCGCTGCTTCGGCCGGGCGGCCAGGGTTTAGTGGGGAGTCGGGGGCTTTTCAGCCGGGGGGTTTGGCCCGCTCCCACCCCCCCGCCGCCCAAACCGCCTCGCGCAGCGCTCTTCGAGCATCCGCGCCGGCTTCGTGGAAAACCCCTAACGGAATCGCCGGCCCGCGAAAGGTTGCGGAAGGTTTCGCGTCCCTATACTCGTCGTGACGATGCAGCAAGCATCGCGCCATACGAATACAACGAAGGAGACGACCCGATGCGACCCGCCCTGCGCACCCTCGCCGTTGCAGCCAGCCTGAGCTGCACGCTTGCCGCTCATCCCGCTTTCGCCGACGACGGCGGCAAGATCACGATCATGGTCGGCGGGATCGCGAAGCTGATCTACCTGCCCGCGCGGCTCACGCAGGAGCTCGGCTATTTCAAGGCCGAAGGGCTCGACGTCGAGTTGCTGTCGCAGCCGGCCGGCGTCGACGCGGAGAACGAACTGCTCGCGGGCGCCGTGCAGGGCGTCGTCGGCTTCTACGACCATACGATCGACCTGCAGAGCAAGGGCAAGGACGTGAAGGCGATCGCCGTGTTCGGCCAGGTGCCGGGCGAGGTCGAGATGGTATCGACGAAGGCGGCCCCGACGTTCAAGTCGATGGCCGACGCGAAAGGCAAGACGCTCGGCGTGACGGGCCTCGGCTCGTCGACGAGCTTCCTCACGCAATATCTCGCGCTGCAGCACGGCGTGCCGTCGACGCAGTACACGATGCTGCCGGTCGGCGCCGACGCGAGCTTCATCGCCGCGATCAAGCAGGGCCGCATCGACGCCGGGATGACGACCGAGCCGACGGTGTCCGCGCTCGAGAAGATGGGCGACGCGAAGGTGCTCGTCGACTTGCGCACCGTCGACGGCACGCGTGCCGCGCTCGGCGGCGTCTATCCGGCCGCGAGCCTGTACGTGCAGTCCGCATGGGCCGATTCGCACAAGGCGGAAGCGACCAAGCTGGCGCACGCGTTCGCGAAGACGATGCAGTTCATCCACACGCACAGCGCCGAGGAAATCGCCGCGAAGATGCCGGCCGACTATCAGAAGGACAAGGGCCTGTACGTGGCCGCGCTGAAGGCGTCGCTGCCGATGTACACCGCCGACGCGAAGATGCCGGCCGACGGCCCGGCAACCGTGCTGAAGGTGCTGTCGGCGTTCAACCCTTCGGTGAAGGGCAAGCATATCGACCTGGCTCGCACCTATACCAACGATTTCGTGAACGCAAAGTAATCGACCGTCGCAGACGCGCCGGCCGCGGCGATCCCGCCGCCGCGCGCGCCCCGTTCCGGCCCGGCTGGCCGGCCCGGCGGCGCCACGATGCGACGCCCTCCTCACCCGCAGGACGAATGCAATGAACCAGGCAGTTTCCCCGAGCACACCGGCGATCGAGTTTCGCAACGTGTCGTGCCGCTTCATTTCGCCGGAAGGCAAGGCCACCGTCGCGCTGCGCGATTTCAGCATGAGCGTGGCGCGCGGCGAGTTCATCGCGATCGTCGGGCCGACCGGCTGCGGCAAGTCGACCACGCTGAACCTGATCACCGGGCTGCTGAAGCCCGTGTCTGGCGAGGTGCGCGTGATGGGCCGCCCGGTCGACGGGATCGACCCGCGCATCGGCTTCGTGTTCCAGGCGGACGCCGTGTTCCCGTGGCGCAACGTGATCGACAACGTCGCGGCGGGCCCGCTGTTCCGCGGCCGCTCGAAGGACGTCGCGTACGCACAGGCCGAGGAATGGATCCGCAAGGTCGGCCTCGACAAGTTCACGAAGCATTACCCGCATCAGCTCTCCGGCGGAATGAGAAAGCGCGTCGCGCTCGCGCAGACCTTCATCAACCAGCCGGAAATCCTGCTGATGGACGAGCCGTTCTCGGCGCTCGACATGCAGACCCGCACGCTGATGCAGGACGAGCTGCTGCAGCTGTGGTCCGCGAACAAGGGCTCCGTCGTATTCGTCACGCACGATCTCGAGGAAGCGATCGCACTCGCCGACCGCGTGTTCGTGCTGACCGCACGCCCCGCGACGCTCAAGCGCGTGTACGAGATCGACCTGCCGCGTCCGCGCGTCACATCCGAGATTCGCTACGACGCGCGCTTCATCGAGATTTCCAAGGACATCTGGCACGACCTGCGCGAAGAAGTGCAGATCGGCTGACAGCAGCAAGGACAGGAGCATGACCGACATGACGCTTCCCCCCACCGCCATTGCGGCGACGTCGCTCGAGGACGAGTCGCGCGCCGCGCAAACCCGGCTGCGCCGCCGCCGGCAACTGATCATCGGCCTGCGGATTGCCGTGCTCGTCGTCGTGCTGGGCGGCTGGGAACTCGCCGCGCGGCTCAAGTGGATCGATCCGTTCTTCTTCTCGATGCCGTCGCTGATCTTCGAGCAGATTCAGGACTGGTTCGTAAACGGCACGTCGCAGGGCCCGCTGCTCACGCAGGTATGGGTGACGCTCGAGGAAACCGCGATCGGCTTTTTGATCGGCTCGGTCGCCGGCGTGATCTGCGGGATCGTGCTCGGCCGCAACAAGCTGATGGCCGACGTGTTCGGCCTGTACATCCAGATCGCGAACTCGATTCCGCGCGTCGTGCTGGGCTCGGTGTTCGTGATCGCGCTCGGCCTCGGGATGGCGTCGAAGATCGCGCTGGCCGTCGTGATGGTGTTCTTCGTCGTGTTCGGCAACGCATTCCAGGGCGTGCGCGAAGCCGATCGCTACCTGATCGCGAACGCGCAAATCCTCGGCGCGTCGCGTCGGCAGATCACCACATCCGTCGTGATTCCGTCCGCGCTCAGCTGGATTCTCGCGAGCCTGCACGTGAGCTTCGGCTTCGCGCTCGTCGGTGCGGTGGTCGGCGAATTCCTGGGTTCCAAGCAAGGGATCGGCCTGCTAATCTCCACCGCCCAGGGCGCGTTCAATGCGAGCGGCGTGTTCGCGGCGATGATCGTGCTGGCCGTCGTCGCGCTGGCCGCCGACTATCTGCTGACCTGGCTCGAGAAGCGCTTGCTGAAGTGGCGGCCCGCCGCTTTCTGAGCAACGCACGCGATATCGGATGACACGCCCGAACCGCGCCGGCGCTCCCGGCGCGGTTCGGCATTGAGGAGACGGAATGGCGCACAGCCTGCGCGGGCGGCTCTTGTGGTGGCTGCTGCTGCCGCTCGCGGCCTTCGTGCTGATCGCGGGCGCGATGTCGTACGACACCGCGCGGCGCACGGCCGCGCTCGTGCAGGACAGCGCGCTCGTCGCGTCGGCGCGCACGATCGGCGAGGACGTCGAATGGCGCAACGGGATGCCGGCGGCCGACGTGCCGCCCGCCGCGCTCGAGATCTTCGAATCGCCGTCGCGCGATTCGGTCTTCTACAAGGTGATCGACAGCCACGGCCGGCTGCTCGCAGGCAATCCGACGCTCAACGTGCCGGCGCGGCACGGCGTCGAGCCGACGCTGTACGACACGTCGCTCGACGGCGAGCGGCTGCGCGCGGCTGCCTACGACCGCCAGCTGTACGACGAGGGGCAGGTGGAGACGGTCACGGTGGTCGTCGCGAAGACGACTCGCTCGTACGACGCGATGGTCGCGACAATCTGGCGGCCGCAGCTTGTGCGGCTGTCGCTGATGCTGGTGCTCGCGATCGTGCTGGTCTATCTCGGCCTCACGTTCGAGCTGCGACCGCTGATGAAGCTCAAAGACGACGTCGCCGACCGCGGACCGATGGAGCTCGAGCCGATCCGCCCGGAGCGGTTACAGCATGAACTGCGGCCAATCGTCGACGCGATCAACCAGTGCATCGCGCGGCTCAACACGCACACGGCCACGCAGCGCCGCTTCATCGCCGATGCCGCGCACCAGCTGCGCACGCCGATCGCGGTGCTCGACACGCAGATCCAGTACGCGCAGCAGCGCGGCAACGACGATGCGGATCTCGCTGCGGTGCTCGACAGCATGCAGCGCAGCAGCCGCAAGATGGCCGACGTGACCGACAAACTGCTGTTGCTCGCGCATGCGGAGGCGACGCCGTCGACGCTGCTCACGCATCGCGTCGATCTCGCGGCCGTGATATCGAGCGTGCTCGAGGAAACGATCGTGCTCGCGCAGCGCCGCAACATCGATCTCGGCGCCGATCTCGGCGAGCGGCTCGACGTCGCGGGCAGCGACAGCCTGTTGACCGCACTGGTCATGAATCTCGTCGACAATGCGGTGCGCTACACGCAGGCAGGCGGCTGCGTGACGGTGGCCGCGCGCCGCGACGGCGACGCGGTCGTGCTCGACGTGATCGACAACGGCCCGGGCATTCCGGCCGAGGCGCGGCCGCACGTGTTCAAACGGTTCTACCGGGTGTCGGCGGATACCGAAGGCTCCGGCCTCGGCCTCGCGATCGTCCGCGAAATCGCGCAGGCGCACGGCGGCACCGCGACGCTTGCGCCGGGGGCCGGCAATCGCGGTATCGTCGTGACCGTGCGGTTGCCCGCGTACGATTGAAAAGTCGACCCAACGCCGTCGCTGAGCGCCCGGCCCTCCAACGGGATTAACGAAACTCGGGGCGCCCGGCGTTCCTTGAGAGATGAAGTCGCCATGAAACTCCTGCTGGTCGAAGACAACGCCGAGCTCGCGCACTGGATCGTGAATCTGCTGCGCGGCGAGGATTTCGCGGTCGACTGCGTCGGCGACGGCGAACGCGCGGACGCGGTGCTGAAGACCGAACGCTACGACGCAGTGCTGCTCGACATGCGGCTGCCGGGGATCAGCGGCAAGGAAGTGCTCGCGCGGTTGCGCCGCCGCAACGACAACGTGCCGGTGCTGATGCTGACCGCGCACGGCTCGGTCGACGACAAGGTCGACTGCTTCGGTGCGGGCGCCGACGACTACGTGGTGAAACCGTTCGAATCGCGCGAGCTGGTCGCGCGGATCCGCGCGCTGATTCGCCGGCAGGCCGGCGTCGGCACGACGCAGCTCGTATGCGGCGATCTCGTCTACGCGTTCGGCACGCGCGAGTTCCGCTGCGGCGACGCGGTGCTCGCGCTGCGCCGCCGCGAGCACGCGATTCTCGAAACGCTGATGCTGCAGCAGAACAAGACGGTGTCGAAGGCGCGGCTGATGGACAGCGTGTTCGCACTGGACGACGAGCCGAGCGCCGACGCGATCGACATCTACATTCATCGGTTGCGCAAGCATCTTGCGGGCAGTACGGCCGAGATCATTACGCTGCGCGGGCTCGGCTATATCCTGCGCGCGAAGAGCGCGCAGGACTGATCTGCGCGTCGCACCGCAGGTCGAAAACCGATTCGTAGCACGAAACGTGGTGCGGTGCGTACCCGGTGGATACTGTCGTCGGATTCGGGCTCGATTACGCGTGCCCGATTCACGATTATTGCGGATTCGGTGTTTTCACCGATCCGATTCTTTCCTCCGGGAAAGCGTGGTGAAGGATTGCACCCTCTACGATGCCATGCGTCGGCCTCTCGCTGTGGTCGGCAATACTCGGCATACATTACGTACTGCCACCGAACAGATTTCAATGCGGCAGCTCGGAGGAGACGATCTTGAAACGAAAAACCCTTGCCCTTTCCATCGCGGCGGCCGGCCTGTGCGGCGCCACCCACGCGTACGCGCAGTCGAGCGTACAGCTGTACGGGCTGATGGACCTGAGCTTTCCGACATACCGGACCCACGCCGACGCGAACGGCAATCACGTAATCGGGATGGGCAACGAAGGCGAGCCGTGGTTCAGCGGCAGCCGCTGGGGCCTTAAAGGCGCGGAAGACATCGGCGGCGGCACGAAGGTCATCTTCCGCCTCGAAAGCGAATACGTGGTTGCGAACGGCCAGATGGAAGACGAAGGCCAGATCTTCGATCGCGACGCGTGGGTCGGCGTCGAGGACGAGCGCTTCGGCAAGCTGACGGCCGGCTTCCAGAATACGATCGCGCGCGACGCATCGGCGATCTACGGCGATGCGTACGGCTCCGCGAAGCTGACGACGGAGGAAGGCGGCTGGACCAACTCGAACAACTTCAAGCAGATGATCTTCTACGCCGCCGGCCCGACCGGCACGCGCTACAACAACGGCATCGCGTGGAAGAAACTGTTCAGCAACGGCATCTTCGCGAGCGCCGGTTACCAGTTCAGCAACTCGACCTCGTTCGCAACCGGCTCCGCATACCAGGTCGCGCTCGGCTACAACGGCGGGCCATTCGCCGTGTCGGGCTTCTACAACCACGTGAATCACAACGGCTTCCGCAACCAGACGTTTTCGGTCGGTGGCAACTACTCGTTCAGCATCGTGCGCCTGAATGCCGGCTACTTCCGCTACAACGGCGACCAGGGCTCGCTCGGCCAGCGTCACGACGACTCGTGGACGGTGTCGATGAAAATCGCGCCGACGGGCCCGCTCGACTACGAGCTCGGCTACCAGCAGATGCGCGTGAAGAATGCCGCGTACAACGCCGACGGCTTCACGCCGAACGCGAACCTCGGCGCGTTCAGCCTGACGAACGGCGTCGGCAACGGCTTCAAGGAGACGATCTACGGGTCGGTGTTCTATCACCTGAGCAAGCGCACGGAACTGTACCTGGCCGGCGACTACATGAAGCTGCACGGCGGCTACACGGTGTCGTCGACGTTCGGCGCAAAGAACCAGCTCGAACTGACGTCGGGCATTCGTACGCGGTTCTGACACCAGGCGGGGCCCGTCGGCCCCGCCGCATCCTCCATCCGGGATTTTCCATGCGGGCACGCCGGCGCACTGCGCCGACCGTGCCCTTTTTTCGTCGACGTTTCACCTGCGTCGCGCGGTTCCCGGGCGCCCTGCACCCGAGCGCCGGCCTGCCCCCACGGGAAGCCGCCGGAAGCCGCTGGCGGCCCGTGTGGCGGGGTTTCGCGGCCGATGCGCGCACGATCGCGTCACATCGGTGCTTGACCTGCGCCGACCGACTCGCTAGCGTTTCGGGTTTGCCCGGGTGGCCATTGCCGCCGCTGCCGCGTGTGCGCCCGATGTCGTGGCGCCGCGGCCGGGCTTCGATGGAAAAAACGATGCAGAAACTCGATGCGGAGAGCCCGCAGGCGATGTCGACGGATTTCATCGCCGACAACGTCGCGCGCCTGAAGGCGCTGTTCCCCGAACTCGTGACCGAAGGCCCGCACGGCGCATCGGTCGACGTCGACGTGCTGAAGGCGCTGGTCGGCGAGCGCGCCGTCGGCGATGCCGACGAGCGCTACGGCTTCCACTGGCACGGCAAGCGCAGCGCGCGCCAGGCCGCGCTCACGCCTTCGACCGGCACGCTGCGCCCGTGTCCCGACGACAGCGTCGCGTGGGACGACACGCGCCATCTGGTGATCGAGGGCGACAACCTCGACGTGATGAAGCTGCTGCACAAGAGCTACGCGGGCAAGGTGAAGCTCGTCTACATCGACCCGCCGTACAACACCGGCAGCGATTTCGTCTATCCGGACGACTTCAGCGACAGCATTCGTCACTACCTGTCGATGACGGGCCAGACCGAAGGCGGCGTGAAGCGCAGCACCAATACCGAGGCGAACGGCCGGTTCCACACCGACTGGCTGAACATGATGTACCCGCGCCTGAAGCTTGCGCATGCGCTGCTGTCCGATGAAGGGCTGATCGCCGTCCACATCGACGAGCACGAGGTGCATGCGCTCGTGCTGATGCTGCGCGAAATCTTCGGCGAGGAAAACGAGCTCGGCGTGGCCGTGTGGGACAAGCGCAACCCGAAGGGCGACGCGCGCGGCATTGCGTACCAGCACGAATCGCTGGTGCTGTTCGCGCGCAACGCCGAGACGCTGCTCGAACAGGCGCCGCTGAAGCGCCCGAAGCGCAACGCGCAGCGCATGCTCGATGCCGCACACGACGCGGTGTACCGCAGCGGCAACGCGAAAGACGCGCAAAAGGCGTACCGCGCGTGGATGAAGGCGCAGACCAACCTGTCCGGCGGCGAAGCGATGTACGACCGGCTGTCGGCCGACGGGCGCGTGTACCGGCTTGTGTCGATGGCATGGCCGAACAAGAAGAAGGCGCCGGACGAATATTTCACGCCGCTGATCCATCCCGTCACGGGCAAGCCGTGCGCGATGCCGGCGCGGGGCTGGCGCAATCCGCCCGCGACGATGCAGGCGCTGATCGAGCGCGGCCAGATCGAATTCGGCCCGGATGAAACCACGCAGCCGCAACGCATCTACTACCTCGACGAGAACATGTACGAGAACGTGCCGTCGGTGCTGCCGTTCGCCGGCTCCGACGACGCGCTGCTGAAGGCGCTCGGGATTCCGTTCGACCAGCCGAAGCCGGTCGACTTCGCTGCGGCCGTGATCGGCTGGTGCACGCGCGGCGACGACATCGTGCTCGACTGCTTCGCGGGCTCCGGGTCCACTGGCCACGCGGTGATGCAGGTGAACGCGACCGACGGCGGCGCGCGCCGCTACATCCTCGTGCAGCTGCCGGAAGCGCTGGATCGCCGCGACAAGACGCAAGCCGCCGCCGCCGATTTTTGCGCGAAGCTGAAGAAGCCGCTGACGCTCGCGGAAATCACGAAGGAGCGCCTGCGCCGCGCTGCGCAACAGGTCGCGCGCGACTATCCGGAAAGCTATGGCGACCTCGGTTTTCGCGTATACCGGCTCGACACGACCAACGTGATCGAATGGGATCCGCGCCGCGACGATTTCGATCACGCGCTGTTCGCGTCTGTCGAGCACGTGAAGACGGGCCGCACCGAAGACGACCTGCTCGCCGAGCTGACGCTGAAGCTCGGCCTGGATCTGTGCACACCGGTCGAGCATCATCAGGTGGCCGGCAAGACCGTGCACCTGATCGGCCGTGCGATCGTCGCGTGCTTCGACGCGCGGCTGTCGCGCGACGACGCGGGCCCGCTCGCCGACGGCATCGTCGACCTGCTCGATGCGACCGGCGCGACGCGCGACGTCACGTGCCTGTTCCGCGACAGCGGTTTCGTCGACGACGTCGCGAAGCTCAATCTCGCCGCGCTGCTCGAACAGCACGGCGTGAAGCGCGTGCGGAGCCTGTGATGCGGCTGCATTTCGAAGCGGATCTCGACTACCAGCGCGAGGCGATCGACGCCGTCTGCGACCTGTTCCGCGGCCAGGAGTCGTATCGCGGCGACTTCAGCGTGCTCGCGAACGCCGCACCTGGCACGACGGCCGCCGCGCAAGGCTCGCTCGGCTTCGCGGTATCGGAGCAAGGCGTCGGCAACCGGCTGTCGCTGACCGACGACGCGCTCGCACGCAATCTCGCCGACGTGCAATTGCGCGGCGGCCTGCCGCCGTCCGGCCAGCCAGGCTCGCGCGACTTCACCGTCGAGATGGAGACCGGCACCGGCAAGACCTACGTGTACCTGCGCACGATCTTCGAGTTGAACCGCCGCTACGGCTTCACGAAGTTCGTGATCGTCGTGCCGTCGATCGCGATCAAGGAAGGCGTGCACAAGACGCTCTCGATCACCGAGGATCACTTCCGCGCGCTGTACGCGGGCGTGCCGTACGACTATTTCCTGTACGACTCCGCGAAGCTCGGCCAGGTGCGCCACTTCGCGGCGAGCGCGGCGATCCAGATCATGGTGATGACGGTCGCGGCGATCAACAAGAAAGAGATCAACAACCTCTACAAGGACAGCGAGAAGACCGGCGGCGAGAAGCCGATCGACCTGATCCGCGCGACGCGGCCGATCGTGATCGTCGACGAGCCCCAGAGTGTCGACGGCGGGCTCGAAGGGCGCGGGCGTGAAGCGCTGGCCGCGATGGCGCCGCTCTGCACGCTGCGCTATTCGGCCACGCACGTCGATCGTCACCACATGGTGTATCGGCTCGATGCGGTCGACGCGTACGAGCGCAAGCTCGTGAAGCAGATCGAGATCGCATCGGCGATCGTCGAGGACGCGCACAACAAGCCTTACGTGCGGCTCGTCGGTGTATCGAACCGGCGCGGCGCGATCAGCGCGCGCATCGAGCTCGACGTCGCGACCGCGGCCGGCGTGAAGCGCCAGATCGTGTCGGCGACCGACGGCGACGATCTCGAGCGCCTGACGAAGCGCGCGCTGTATGCGGGGCTTCGGATCGGCGAAGTGCATGCGGCGAAGGGCGCCGAGTACGTCGAGCTGCGCCATCCGGAAGGCGAGGCGTTTCTGTCGCTCGGCGAGGCCTTCGGCGACATCGACACGCTCGCCGTGCAGCGCGAGATGATCCGCCGCACGATCCGCGAGCATCTCGACAAGGAGTTGCGGCTGGCCGAGCGCGGCGTGAAGGTGCTGTCGCTGTTCTTCGTCGATTCGGTCGAGCGCTATCGCCGCTACGACGAGAACGGGATGCCCGTGAAGGGCGACTACGCGCTGATCTTCGAAGAGGAATACGCGCGTGCGGCCCGCGTGCCGGCCTACCGTGCGCTGTTCGACGGCGTCGACATCGCGCGCGAAGTCGAGCGTGCGCACAACGGCTACTTCTCGATCGACCGCAAGGGCGGCTGGACCGACACGAGCGAAAGCAGTGCCGCGGCCCGCGAGAACGCGGAGCGCGCGTACGGCCTGATCATGCGCGAGAAGGAAGCGCTGCTGTCGTTCGACACGCCGCTGAAGTTCATCTTCTCGCACTCGGCGCTGAAGGAAGGCTGGGACAACCCGAACGTGTTCCAGATCTGCACGCTGCGCGACATCCAGACCGAACGCGAGCGCCGTCAGACGCTGGGCCGCGGGCTGCGCCTCGCGGTCGACCAGGACGGCGAACGCGTGCGCGACCCGGGAGTGAATACGCTCACCGTGATCGCGACCGAGCGCTACGAGTCGTTCGCGGAGAATCTGCAGAAGGAAATCGAGGCCGATACGGGCATCCGTTTCGGCATCGTCGAGCAACACCAGTTCGCGGCGTTGCCGGTGCAGGAAGGCGACGGGCCCGCGCATGCACTCGGCGTCGAGCTGTCGCGCGTGCTGTGGACGCATCTGCACGAGCGGGGCTACGTGGACGCGCAGGGCAAGGTGCTCGACCGGCTGAAGGACGCGCTGCGCCAGAGCGCGCTCGTGCTGCCGCAAGCGTTCGAGACGCTGCGCGCGCCGATCGTCGCAACGCTGCGCAAGCTGTCGGGCCGCTTCGCGGTGCGCAATGCGGACGAACGTCGCGCGATCGCGTTGCGGCGCGATGCTGCTGGCAAGGCCGTCGTGTTCGGCGACGACTTCCGCGCGCTGTGGGACCGCATCCGCCATCGCACCGTGTACAGGGTCGAGTTCGACAACGCGAAGCTCGTGCGCGACTGCACGGCCGCGCTGCGCGACGCGCCGGACATCGCACGTGCCCGGCTGCAATGGCGCAAGGCCGAGATCGATATCGGCAAGGCCGGCATCGAAGCAATCGAAGTCGCCGGTGCCGGCACGGTGTTGATCGACGAAGGCGAGCTCCCGCTCCCCGACCTGCTCACCGAGCTGCAGGACCGCACGCAGCTCACGCGCCGTTCGCTCGCGACGATCCTGGCCGACAGCGGCAGGCTCGACGACTTCCGCGTGAATCCGCAGCAGTTCATCGCGCTGGCCGCCGAGGCGATCAACCGCTGCAAGCGGCTCGCGCTGGTCGCGGGCATCGCCTACCGGAAGCTCGGCGATCGCCATGTGCATGCGCTCGAGTCGTTCGAAAGCGAAGCACTGACCGGTTATCTGCGCAGCCTGCGGCTCGATGCGCGCAAGTCGATCCACGAGGCGGTGGTGTGCGATACGGATGCGGAGCGCGCGTTCGCCGATGCGCTCGAAGCGCACGACGGCGTGAAGCTGTATGCGAAGCTGCCTGCGTGGTTCCGCGTGCCGACGCCGCTCGGCAGCTATCATCCCGACTGGGCCGTGCTCGCGGAGCACGAAGGCGGCGAGCGGCTGTACTTCGTCGTCGATACGCCGAACGCGGATGGCGATGTCGCGACCGAGCACGAACGCGCGAAGCTCGCTTGCGGCGAAGCGCATTTCCGTGCGCTGGTGGATGGTGAAGACGCGGCGCGCTTCGTCCGCGTGACGCGGGTCGATGCGCTGTTCGAGCCGGCATCGGTCGGGTCGCCGCGCGCGGGCGCGGCGCGCTGAAACGACGGGCGGAGGGCGGCGACGAGCCGCCCTTTCTTCATGTGTCGCCCGCTGCTCCGTTTCGATACGCCAATCCGGTTGTCATCCCGCAGAAAGTGATTCGTATTGTCGGCGGCGCAGCCGAGCGGTTACGGCTGGTTGCAAATCGGGTCGGTTCGATGTTTCACCGCGACACGCATATTGACCGCCGCGCCGAGAAAAGTAGCCAAATCGAGCGCCCGTCCCGATGTGTGGTGCGCCGGTTTACAGCGTGCGGCCGAACGCGTTGCGATGGCCGTGATGCGTCGACGTCTTCGTATGCCCGGTATGGCCGTGCGTATGCCCATGGCCTGGCTGCGTACCCGCGCGGTCTGCGATCGTGTCGGAGCGGTCGGCTGCACGCGCGAGGCCCTTGTCGCGGTCGCCTGCGCTGAAGCTGTTCGAATTGCTCAGCGCCTGGCCGCTCATATGGCCCGCGGACATGCCGCCCGCGTTGCCGCTCATCCCGCCCATGCCGCCGGCGCCATGACCACCGCCGTTGCCGCCACCGCCACCACCGCCGTTGCCCCCGCCCGCCGCATTCGCGGAGACGGCGCCGAGTGCGAGCAGCGCGGCTGCGAGGACGGACAGATATCGTTGCGTTTTCATTGTTGCTCCCTGGAGCGCATTGGAATGATTGCATTCTAGGAACGCGCCGTTTCCGCGCTACGCGGCGTTGTAAATGATCGTAACGGCATGCGCCGCAGCTCATTCGTCCGATCAATTCCGGGGTGGCTGCCGCGTGCGCGGACTGCGCGGCCGCGCGCCCTCGAACAAGGAACTTGAAAGTCGGCAGCGGCGTTCACCGCTGCGGCGGTGAACGCGCTTACTGCGACGCCTGATCGTCGTGCGCGGCGGCCTTGCGCTGCGCGGCCTGCTCCTTCTCGTGTTTCTTCGCCATGTGGTGGCCGACGACGCAACCGCCAACCGCGCCGGCCACGGCGTGATGTCCCGCGTAGTGGCCGGCGACGCCGCCGACCACCGCACCCTTCATGCAGCCCGCTGCGTGCGCACTGCCGATCGTTGCGAACGCAACGACTGCTGCCGTGGCGTACAACCTGATGTGTCGAATGGGTTTCATGCGCTCACACTCCTTGTCGTCGTGAGGTCGGGTCGATGCTGCCGTCGCCGGTCAGTCGCCGGCCGTCAGTCCCAGCGGCCGCGCCAGCCGCCGCCGTCACGCCAGCCGCGCTCGCGCCACTCGTGTTCGCGCCATTCGCGGCGACGCCACTCGTGTTCACGCCACTGACGCGCACGCCAATCGTCGTCGCGATAGCCGACCGGTGCGTACATCACCGGCGGAGGCGGCGCGACGTACACGGGCGCCGGCGCGGCGTAGACGCCCGGCACACCGATTCCCACCGACAGGTCGACATGGGCCGATGCCACGCCCGACGCTGCGAGCGCGGCTACACCGAGAACTGCACCGAGAATAAGTTTCTTGCTCATTTCGCGACTCCCTGCACGTGTCGTGCTTGATGTGACTACGGTTTGGAGTCTAGGCATCGCGGGCAGACACAGGTGAAACCGGTCTGCGAGACCGGTAACGGCCGTTTACGAGGCGGCGCAACGCGTTGCGGAGAAAGGGAGAGCCGCGATTCGACACGCCGTTGCGACGGCGCGTCGAATCGGTAAAAGCGGGAATATTTCCCGGAAATCGAGCGTGGGGACGCAGCCGGCATGCGAACCTTTCGCCCGCACGATTGCGCCTCGCAACGGCGCTACGCGCGGATGTCGTCGACGCTGCGCAGCCAGTGCACGCTGAACAGATTGTCCGCATCGGTCCATACGGTGTCCGGCTCGAATCCCGCGCGCCGCGCGATCACGTGGAAACCGTCGATCGTGAACTTGTGCGAATTCTCCGTGTGAATGCGCTCGCCGGCCTCGAAGCGGAACACGTGGCCGCGAACGTGCACTGTCTGCGCGATATCGCTGACGAGATGCATTTCGATGCGCTGCCGCTCGCGATCGTAGAACGCACAATGCGAGAACGCGTCGAGGTCGAAGTCCGCGCCGAGCTCCGCGTTCGCGCGCGCGAGCAAGTTCAGGTTGAACTGCGCGGTCACGCCCTGCGCGTCGTTGTACGCGTGATGCAGCGTGCGTTCGTCCTTGACGAGATCCGCGCCGACGAGCAGGCCGCCGCCGCGCAACAGTCGCGCCGCATCGCGCAGGAACGCATCGGCTTCTTCCGGCGAGAAGTTGCCGATCGTCGATCCCGGGAAAAAGCCGATGCGCCGCCGCGGCGTCTCCGTCAGCTCGGCCAGTTGCTCGGCCCTCGTGTAGTCGGCCGCGATCGGCGCGACGTCGAGCCACGGATACGCTGCGCGCAGCCGGGCGGCCGCGCCATGCAGATAGTCCGCCGAGATGTCGATCGGCACGTAGCGCGCGGGTGCATTCGCGTAGTTGCCGGCGAACGCGTCGAGCAGGATGCGGATCTTCTCGAGCGAACCCGCGCCGAATTCGACGATATCCGCGTGCGGGCCGACGCGCTGCACGATCTCGGCTGCGCGATCGCGCAGAATCGCGAGCTCGGTGCGCGTCGGGTAATACTCGGGCAGTTCGCAGATGCGATCGAACAGCACGGAACCCGTCGCATCGTAGAAATATTTCGGCGGTATGCTGCGCGGCGTGCGCGACAGCCCGTCGATCAGGTCGCGCTCGAACGCGCTGGGCCGCGAATCGCGGGCGGGTTGCAGGCCACCGCTCGTGGCCGTCAGGTCAGACGTCTCGCGCAAGTCGCACTCCCGTGAATTGCCAGCGCGCGGCCGGCGGAAAGAAATTGCGGTACGTCGGCCGTTCGTGCCCGGGCGGCGTCGCGATGCTGCTGCCGCGCAGCACTTGCTGACCGACCATGAACTTGCCGTTGTATTCGGCCGCTACCCCGGCAAGCGGCCGAAAGCCTGGATACGGTTCGTACGACGAACGTGTCCACTGCCACACGTGGCCGAGCATTTCGCGAATGCCGTCCGCGCCGAACGCCGCTTCCCATTCGAACTCGGTCGGCAGCCGCGCGCCCGCCCATTCCGCATACGCGGCGGCTTCGTAAAAGCTCACGTGGCACACCGGCGCATCGGGTGCAAACGGCTCGACGCCGTGCAGCCCGAACGTGCGCCATTCGTGCGGCGCCGTCGCGCCGTCGTCGGAGGACAGCCAGTATGCGGGCGCTTGCCACCCTTCCCGCTGCACGGTCGCCCAGCCGTCCGACAGCCAGAACTCCGGGCGCGCGTAGCCGCCGTCGGCGATGAACGCCGCGAACTCCGCGTTCGTCACGAGCCGGTTCGCGATCTCGTACGGCCGCACGAGTGCCGTATGGCGCGGCCGCTCGTTGTCGAACGAAAACGCGTCGCCGTCGTGGCCGATTTCGACGAGGCCGCCCGGCTGGCGCAGCCAGCGCAGCGGGCCGGCGTCGCCGGCGGCGAGTGCGTGCGGGTCCGCTTCGCGGCGCGGCCGGAACGCCGGCTTCAGCGGATTGCACGAGAACGCATGGAGCATGTCGGTCGTGATTAGCTCCTGGTGCTGCTGCTCGTGATGCAGCCCGAGCTCGACCTCCGGCGCGATCGTGTCGAAGAGCGTCGAATCGGCACCGGCGAGCGCATTCAACATCGCTTCGTCGACGTGCTGTCGATATGCATGCACTTCGGCGAGCGACGGACGCGTGAGCAGCCCGCGCTGCGGCCGCGGGTGACGCGGACCCAGCGCTTCGTAATACGAGTTGAACAGGAACTGGAATGCGTCGTTGAACGGCGCGTAGCCGGGCACGCGACGCATCAGCACGACTGTTTCGAAGAACCAGGTCGTATGCGCGAGGTGCCACTTCGTCGGGCTCGCGTCGGGCATCGACTGCACGGCCTGGTCTTCGGCGGACAACGTCGCCGTCAATTCGACGCTATGGTTGCGCACGTCCTGGTAACGGCGCTGAAGCTCGGATGCTGGGAGGCTCATCGGTTTACCGTCCACGTCGCGATTCGCTGCGTTGCGTTGCCGGAAAAAGGAAAGCCTTGCGCTTGAATGCGCGCGGCTGACGTGCGTCCTTCGTTGCTGCGTCGTCGGGCAACCGGCGCGCGCGCCGGGCCGCCGATGCGGCACCACTCCATCTGCCCGTGCAGAACAGTATGGGCCAGAAATGTGAACGTCGCGAATCGGATTTCGGCTGAAACAAAACAGAAATGAAAATGAAAGGAATCGCGTTGCGGGATCTGGCGACGTGATCGATCGCGTGCCCCCGTCGGCGCGGCGCCGGGCCGGGGTCCGCAAGCGTCGTGCCTGCACGCCAGCCTGCCGACGCCTCGTGACAGCCGCGCGGTATGCACGAAAGGTCCGGTCGCGTCGGTACCCCGGCAACGCGGCTTCGTGTCGGCCGGGGTGCTGCGCGAAGCGCCGCACGCCGCGACCTTCGGTGTGCCGGACAACCTCGCTTGCCGCCCTGTTCTTCCCTGCTTTTGAAAATTTTTTGCGCCCATGTCACACGCGCGGGGTGCCCGCTCGTCATACCGACGGAACCCACATGAAAGGAGAAGGAACCATGGCTGCGAAACTCAATCCGTTTGCCGCTGCGCCCGCGCTGATGAAGAACTGGATGGCCGTATCGGTCGCCGCTGCCGGGAGCCTCGAGCCGACGCTGATCGAGCTGGTCAAGATCCGCGCGTCGCAGATCAACGCCTGCGCGAACTGCCTTAACATGCACACGACCGAGGCGCGTGAGCAAGGCGAGACCGAGCAGCGCATCAACCTGCTGGCCGCGTGGCGCGAAGCGCCCTGCTATACCGACCGCGAACGCGCGGCGCTCGGCTGGACCGATGCGCTGACACGGCTGTCGGAAGGCCACGGCGGGTGCGAAGCCGCGTACGCGGCGCTCAACGACCACTTCAGCCAGGAGGAACAAGTGAAACTCACGCTGATGATCAACGTGATCAACGGCTGGAACCGGCTCGCCGTCGGCTTCGGGCTGTGGATCGATCCGGCCGACGCGAAGGCTGCTGCCGCGAAGATGGTCGCTTGATGACGAGCGTCGATCCGGCGCCCGGCAGCGCCGCACACCATGCCGATGCGGCGGCGAGCTTCGACCCGCTGCGTCGCACGCTGATCCGCGTCGCGTACCGGATGCTCGGTTCCGTCGCGGACGCCGAGGACATCGTGCAGGACGCGTTCATTCGCTGGATGGGCGTCGATCGCACCGAAGTGCGCGTGCCCGAAGCGTTCCTGCGCCGCATGGTGATGCGCATGTGTCTCGATCAATTGAAGTCCGCGCGGCGCCAGCGTGAAACGTATATCGGCCCGTGGCTGCCAGAACCGGTCGTCGACGAAGACGAGCAGGAAGACGTCACGCTGCCGCTGATGCTCGCACTCGAGCGGTTGTCGCCGCTGGAGCGCGCGGCGTTTTTGCTGCATGACGTGTTCGGCGTCGAATTCGACGAGATCGCGACGACGATCCAACGCGATCCGGCCGCGTGCCGGCAGCTCGCCGCGCGGGCGCGCACGCACGTGCGCGACGCGCGGCCGCGGTTCCACGTCGAAAAACAGCGCGGGATCGAGCTGGCCGAGGCGTTCTTCGCGGCGTCACGCAGCGGCGACATGCGCACGCTCGGCGCGATGCTTGCCGACGACGTGAGCCTGCATTCGGACGGCGGCGGTAAGCGCGTGGCCGCCGGCAAGCCGGTGTTCGGCTTCGAGCGTGTGATGAAGGTGCACGAGTATCTGGCCGGGCTGTTCGCGACGCACGCGTCGAAGCTCGTGCGTGCCGGATTCGTCAATGGGCTGCCGGGATTCGTCACGCTGGAAGCCGATGGCGAGCTGCAGACCACTGCGCTCGAGATCGAGGGCGGCAAGATCGTCGCGATCTACGTGGTGCGCAATCCGGACAAGCTGAAGCATCTGCATTGATGCATGGCCGCGCATCGCGGCACGGGCGTTCGAGGCGGCGGCTGCGCTCCGCGTCGTCGCCCTCCTCGTTTTTTGCGCCAGTGCCTTTGGCGCTTATTCGATACCGCCGGCGGCATTGCAAAGGATCAGGATCAGATAGCCGAGCGCGGGCGTCGCGATCGCGAAGCCGATCGCCGCGAGCCAGTTCGTGCCGCCCTCTGCACTCAACAGCGCAAGAAACGATTCGCGCGATGTCGCGCTGGGCCGCAGCTTCTCGATCCGACGCTCGACGTGCGCCTTGTAGATGCCGTTCGCACACCAGCCGAGCGTAACGGCGATCGCGATCGTGACCGGATCGAGTGACGTGGATTCGACGTATTTCGGGAAGAACAGCAACTCGACGAACAGGACCGCCATCGTCGCGCCGAGCACGGCGGCCGCTTGCCAGTACATGCAGCGATACGCGATCCACACCGGACCCAGAAAGCACGCAGCCCAGTTCCACGACAGGCGGTTCTTGCGCGATGCGGCGATTGCCCATTTGTTCTCGTACCACGCCGCTTTCTTGCCGACATAGGCGGCGATTTCTTCGTTGTTCGCGGGCGATGCGGTTGTCGTGATCTCGGACATGATGGCGTGCTCTCGGTCGCGCGCGACGCGCGTTGTCGTTTTGATGGGTCGTGCATCGTGCGTCGTTCGACGCGGCCTCGGCGATGCGAACGTGATTCTACTCGGCCGGCAGTGGCCGCTGAGTGGCGCGATGAAGTCGGGATCGGCGACGAAGGGAGCGCCCGCGGATTGCATCGTGCGCGGACGGTGCACGTGCGTTTTCGTGTCGAAAAAGAAAAACGCCACGCGATGTTGCCGCGTGGCGTTCGTATGTTTGGCGAGCCGGATTGCCTTAAGGCAATGCGTGCTGCCGACCCCTTCGATTTGTTCGTTGGTAGGCTCGATTGGATTCGAACCAACGACCCCCACCATGTCAAGGTGGTGCTCTAACCAACTGAGCTACGAGCCTAAGAAGCCGCGAATTATAGAGACGCTTCGTACTGAGCACAAGCCCCTTCGTGAAAATTTTTTGAATCGTACGCGTGACGACGCTGCAGATCGATGTGCGTCCTCGATGCAAGTGCGCCGGCTTCACGCGCTCTCGTCACAGCAAAACGCGTCGATGCACTGTGACGTTATCCACATTCGCCTCTGGATAACCATCCGGCAAGCCTCTGGATTCACAGTGGAACGATTGAGGATATGTCGAGGCAGCCGTGAATCGACGGAAAGTTGTTCTGCGCTCCACAGAGATTTGCCTGTGCATTGCCGGCGGTTATGCATTCCGGGTCGGCCTGAGAATTCAAGCTGTTACGGAGCTTATCCACTGTGCTGCCGCGCACTTGTTAACTATCACTACGTATGTATACGTTCTCTGTTAACACCTTTGGATAAGCGCAGTGAGACGACTGTGCTCGGCGCAAGATGTGCACTGCTGGACGGATCGACAAACGGATCGGCGGTCTGTGAGACCAGCGGTCAGTCGGGGGACCGATTGCTCCGTAGAGCCTGGACCTCGAACGCCGGACCGTCGGCTGATTCCTCATCGACGCGAATCGATACCCTCGATACCGACACCGTCGTACACCGGATGCAGAAACGCTCGGGTGACATCGGGTTCGAGCGCCTCGACGTCATCTGTGTAACGCTTGTGGCAAAGAGGTTGCCCCGTATGCGTCGTTCGGCAAGTCGGGACGCGCAGAAATGCCGGACAAAAAACGAACGGAAACGTTGTGCAGCTCGTCGTTGGCATCCACCGAGGGCTGACGCGAACCTATGGATAATCCGAGACCAAACGAATCCAAATCCTGTGCACCGAACCGACAGAGGCGTGGCGGGCATTGACACTCGGAATCACTGCGAATGCTGTGCAGCTCACAAGGCGAGCGGTTCAACAGGCGGCGCGGTTGCGACCGTTGTGGACAATCACCGCGCAAACGAATCGGAACGCTGTGTATCGGTTCGTCGGGCGCAACCGCATCGCCGAGCCGTAGCAGTACATGTCGGCCACCAACGGGCCGCGCATAGCCGCACTCAAATCTGCTGATCGAGCGCCCGCTGAACGGCCTGTTCCCCCAGATTACCGGCCGGCCCGACCACCGCGAAGTTGAGCCCGTTCACCGATCCATACCGCGCCAGCAGCGCGCCGTCCACGCGTTGCCCGGGCGGCAGCAACCGGTGAGACGATTCCGCGGGCCGTACATAAAAACTCAGCGTCCGCCCGGCATCGTCCTCGTAGAGCACCATTACCGCCGTGGCTCCACGATCCGTTGTAAACAACCGGCCGCCAACCGGCATGAACCCGGCCGCACTCAAATCCGGCAGCTTCGCCGACGCGCCGACGCGCGCGGTGAACCATCGTTGCAGATCGTTCGCACCGGTCGGCCGGTAATCGGCCTTTGCCGTCCGGTCGACCGCCATCATCCGGTAAGCGCTGACCGCGTCGCTCATCGGCGCGACAGCCGGCTGCGCGTCCAGGCCACGCGCCTGCCATCCACCGAACGTGCCGAGCCCGATGCAGAACACGAACGAGGCGGCCATCGCGAACCGCATCCGCGTGCGCTCGGCTCGCCGCGCGCGAATCGCTGCCGGATCGAGCGCCGGATTGTCGTCGGGCATCCGCGCGCGCTCCAGCGCCGCGCGCAGTCGCTGCGCATCCTGGCGCCATTGCTTCACCTGTTCGGCGCGCTCGGGATGCAGCGCGAGATACCGCTCGACCGCGGCGCGTGCGTCGTTGTCGAGTTGCCCGTCGACATAGGCTTGAAGATCGTGTTCGTCGGGAGGAATGTTCATTTCTTCATCAACCGCAAGGAAGGGGCAGGAAGTTCGCCGTCGCTGAGCTGGCGCAGCGCCTGCCGCGCGCGCGATAGCCGCGACATCACCGTGCCGATCGGCACGTCGAGCAGGTCGGCGACTTCCTGATACGTGAAGCCTTCGACCGCGACCAGCAGCAGCAGGCTGCGCTGCTCGTCGGACAGGCGCCCGAACGCCTCCAGCGTTGCGCGCGCGGCCACTTCGCGTTCGGCGGACGGCCAGTGCGGCTCGTCGTCGGAGCCGATGCGGCCCAGCAGCCACGCATAGCGCTTCGCGCTGCGTTTGCCGTCGAGAAACTGCCGGTAAAGGATCGTGAACAGCCAGCTGCGCAGCGACGCGTCGTCGCGGCGGCTCGTCCAGCGCGACAGCGCGCGCTCGAGCGTCGACTGGACGAGATCGTCGGCTGCATGGACGTCGCGCGCCAGCCAGAGCGCGAAGCGTCGCAGCCGGGGAATGAGTTCGCGCAATGCGTCGTCGTCGGGGGCGTTTGAGGGCATGGCCGGGGCGCGAGCCGATAAGCGTGGAGATACCGCGTAGGACGCCGGTCGGCGCCGCTTATTCCGTCAGCATACGAAAAATGTGTTGATGGAATAAAGCGGTGCGGGCGGCGTCCTACGTGCGTTCGACAATGATCAGACGATCGGGAGTGCATCCATGAAGCAATCTTCCTCTTCCTCGCCGCCGCGCGAGCCGGCGCGCGGATGGTGGCGCTGGGCAGCGATCGGCGGCGCGGTGGCCGGCGTGGCCGTCGCGTTCGGGTATGTCGGCGGTTGGCTCGCGCCGGCGCGCCTGACGCCGCACCGGCTCGTCGACGCGCTGCAGACGGCCGGCGGCGGCGAGCATCCGGGCTTTCGGCGCAATCACGCGAAGGGCGTATGCGTGACCGGCTACTTCGAAGGCAACGGCGCCGCGAGCGCGTATTCGGTGGCGCCGTTTTTCAAGGCGGTGCGTACGCCGGTGGTCGGCCGGTTCGCGCTGCCTGGCGGCAATCCGTATGCGCCGGACAGCAGCGTGCCGATCCGCAGCCTGGCGCTGAAGCTCACCGCGCCGGACGGCCAGCAATGGCGGACCGGGATGAACGCGATGCCGGTGTTTCCGGTGGCAACGCCGCAGGCGTTCTACGCGCAATTGCGCGCGACGCAGCCGGATCCGGCGACGGGCAAGCCCGATCCGGCGAAGGTGAAGGCGTTTTTCGGCGCACATCCG
This sequence comes from Burkholderia latens, assembly GCF_001718795.1. Lineage (NCBI taxonomy): Bacteria > Pseudomonadati > Pseudomonadota > Betaproteobacteria > Burkholderiales > Burkholderiaceae > Burkholderia > Burkholderia latens. The sequence goes on from NZ_CP013435.1 coordinate 546,916, forward strand.
GAGACGGCCGCGTTCCGCGCATGGGTGAAGGGTGCGAAACCGAGCGCGAGCTACGTCACCGAAAGCTATTACGGGCTGAACGCGTTCTACTTTGTCGACGCGGCCGGCAAGCGTCAGGCGGTGCGGTGGCGGGTCGTGCCGGAGCAGACGGCGGGTGCCGGCGATGTCGCGACGGCCGCGGATCCGAACGTGCTTCAGCAGGACCTGACGCGGCGCATCGCGGAAGGTGCGCAGAAATGGAAGTTGCTGGTCACGTTGGCCGAGCCCGGCGACCCGGTGGACGACGCGACCAAGACGTGGCCCGCGCAGCGGACGACGATCGACGCGGGCACGTTCGTGCTCGATCGCGTGGAACCGCAGGACAGCGGGCCGTGCCGGGACGTGAATTACGATCCGACGGTGCTGCCGCAGGGGATTCAGGCGTCGGGCGATCCGTTGCTGGCGGCGCGGTCGGCCGCGTATGCGGATTCGTATCTGCGCAGGACGAGTGAAGAGGCCGGCGTAGCCGGTGTGGCACGGTTGAGTGCGGAGGGACGGTGATGAAGTCTGCTACGACGTTTAGTTTGCCGGCGAGGGTGCTGCATTGGGTGATGGCCGCGATGGTTCTCACGATGCTGTTCGTCGGCGTGGGGATGGTGGCGTCGGTTTCCCGGCGGCATGACTTTTTGGTGGCTTTGCACAAACCATTGGGAATCGCGGTGCTGGTGATGGTTTGCGTCCGGATCGCGGTGCGGCTTTCATCGAAGCCACCGGGGCTGCCTGACGATTTGCCCTGGTGGCAGAAGGTGGCCGCGCATGGGTCGCACCTGGTGCTGTATGCGCTGATGGTCGCGATGCCGCTGATCGGGTGGGCGATGCTGTCGGCTGGCGGCTATCCGGTGACGTTGGGCGGCGGCGTGCAATTGCCGGCACTAGTCTCCGCTGATCCAGTGACGTTTGCGTGGCTTCGGGTCGCGCACCGTGTGTTGGCTTACCTGTTCTTCCTGACGTTCATCGCGCACTTTGCGGCTGCGCTGTATCACGGGTTGATCCGGCGGGATGGTGTGGTGAGGGCAATGGTCGGGCGGTGAGCAAGGGCGGCGGGACTGTTCACGGGTGACCGACACGGATTCCGCCGCTTTGCTTGCATATGATCAATGGAGCGGCTCAACGGCCCCTTGGTAGCGCGCGTCAAAATAATTTCAAAAAAGGGCTTGCGGAGTTGGCAACGGGTGCCTAGAATCACGCCTCTTTCGCGCTAACGGAAACGCGGCGCGGAGGAAGAAGGGAAGCGGTGCGGTGGATGGCAGGTTGTAGAGCCCGGCGCACGAAGAGTTGAAACGAAGCCGTCGCAACGAAGTAGTTAAAAAGTTGTTGACGTGTTTAAAAAAACAGCTCATACTTCCGCTTCTTCGCTGCTGAAAACGCAGCGCTGCCGGGAAACACGAAGTTTCTCGCAGAAATGCTCTTTAAAAATTAACAGCCGATAAGTGTGGGCGCTTGATGGCAGCGAGCTGATCTTCGGATCAGATAGCAAAAGTATCAAGAGTCTCACACTAAAGTAAGTCAGGTTTATGAAGTGATTCATATACCTGTCAGCTTTGAGTGAGCGACCGGTTCTTAACGGAACCGAAAACAGTAACAGGTTTGAACTGAAGAGTTTGATCCTGGCTCAGATTGAACGCTGGCGGCATGCCTTACACATGCAAGTCGAACGGCAGCACGGGTGCTTGCACCTGGTGGCGAGTGGCGAACGGGTGAGTAATACATCGGAACATGTCCTGTAGTGGGGGATAGCCCGGCGAAAGCCGGATTAATACCGCATACGATCTACGGATGAAAGCGGGGGACCTTCGGGCCTCGCGCTATAGGGTTGGCCGATGGCTGATTAGCTAGTTGGTGGGGTAAAGGCCTACCAAGGCGACGATCAGTAGCTGGTCTGAGAGGACGACCAGCCACACTGGGACTGAGACACGGCCCAGACTCCTACGGGAGGCAGCAGTGGGGAATTTTGGACAATGGGCGAAAGCCTGATCCAGCAATGCCGCGTGTGTGAAGAAGGCCTTCGGGTTGTAAAGCACTTTTGTCCGGAAAGAAATCCTTGGCTCTAATACAGCCGGGGGATGACGGTACCGGAAGAATAAGCACCGGCTAACTACGTGCCAGCAGCCGCGGTAATACGTAGGGTGCAAGCGTTAATCGGAATTACTGGGCGTAAAGCGTGCGCAGGCGGTTTGCTAAGACCGATGTGAAATCCCCGGGCTCAACCTGGGAACTGCATTGGTGACTGGCAGGCTAGAGTATGGCAGAGGGGGGTAGAATTCCACGTGTAGCAGTGAAATGCGTAGAGATGTGGAGGAATACCGATGGCGAAGGCAGCCCCCTGGGCCAATACTGACGCTCATGCACGAAAGCGTGGGGAGCAAACAGGATTAGATACCCTGGTAGTCCACGCCCTAAACGATGTCAACTAGTTGTTGGGGATTCATTTCCTTAGTAACGTAGCTAACGCGTGAAGTTGACCGCCTGGGGAGTACGGTCGCAAGATTAAAACTCAAAGGAATTGACGGGGACCCGCACAAGCGGTGGATGATGTGGATTAATTCGATGCAACGCGAAAAACCTTACCTACCCTTGACATGGTCGGAATCCTGAAGAGATTCGGGAGTGCTCGAAAGAGAACCGGCGCACAGGTGCTGCATGGCTGTCGTCAGCTCGTGTCGTGAGATGTTGGGTTAAGTCCCGCAACGAGCGCAACCCTTGTCCTTAGTTGCTACGCAAGAGCACTCTAAGGAGACTGCCGGTGACAAACCGGAGGAAGGTGGGGATGACGTCAAGTCCTCATGGCCCTTATGGGTAGGGCTTCACACGTCATACAATGGTCGGAACAGAGGGTTGCCAACCCGCGAGGGGGAGCTAATCCCAGAAAACCGATCGTAGTCCGGATTGCACTCTGCAACTCGAGTGCATGAAGCTGGAATCGCTAGTAATCGCGGATCAGCATGCCGCGGTGAATACGTTCCCGGGTCTTGTACACACCGCCCGTCACACCATGGGAGTGGGTTTTACCAGAAGTGGCTAGTCTAACCGCAAGGAGGACGGTCACCACGGTAGGATTCATGACTGGGGTGAAGTCGTAACAAGGTAGCCGTATCGGAAGGTGCGGCTGGATCACCTCCTTTCCAGAGCTATCTCGCAAAATTGAGCGCTCACGCTTATCGGCTGTTGACAAGGGCAGAAAGACTGTCTGCTAGCGGTTTTGTCAGGTGTAATGCCGGCCGCTTTCGATAATCTTCAATGACAAGCATTCGACTTGGTTCGAGTCTTTGTCATTGGCGATTGAGCCAGTCAGAGTGATATGAGTAACACCATATCGGCTGTCGTTCTTTAACAATCTGGAAGAAGTAAGTAATTTGGATAGCGGAAGCGTCTTTGAGATGGACGTGAAAACTATCCGGGTTGTGATTGTATCGATGTATCTCAAGATGATTCGAACTTCATGTTCGGCTCCCTACGGGAGTGGGGCCAGAGTAAGCGCTAAAGCGCCAACTCTGGTCGACATCAACTTGGAATACGGCACAACGCGAGAACTCAACCTGTAACGAGACAGACTCGTTATAGGGTCAAGCGAACAAGTGCATGTGGTGGATGCCTTGGCGATCACAGGCGATGAAGGACGCGGTAGCCTGCGAAAAGCTACGGGGAGCTGGCAAACGAGCTTTGATCCGTAGATGTCCGAATGGGGAAACCCACTCCTTATGGAGTATCCATGGCTGAATACATAGGCCATGCGAAGCGAACGCGGTGAACTGAAACATCTAAGTAACCGCAGGAAAAGAAATCAACCGAGATTCCCAAAGTAGTGGCGAGCGAAATGGGATGAGCCTTGCACTCTTTATTTGTATTGTTAGCCGAACGCTCTGGAAAGTGCGGCCATAGCAGGTGATAGCCCTGTAGGCGAAAACAGTATGAAAGAACTAGGTGTGCGACAAGTAGGGCGGGACACGTGAAATCCTGTCTGAAGATGGGGGGACCATCCTCCAAGGCTAAATACTCGTGATCGACCGATAGTGAACCAGTACCGTGAGGGAAAGGCGAAAAGAACCCCGGGAGGGGAGTGAAATAGATCCTGAAACCGCATGCATACAAACAGTCGGAGCCTCGTAAGGGGTGACGGCGTACCTTTTGTATAATGGGTCAGCGACTTACGTTCAGTAGCAAGCTTAACCGTATAGGGCAGGCGTAGCGAAAGCGAGTCCGAATAGGGCGTTCAGTTGCTGGGCGTAGACCCGAAACCAGGTGATCTATCCATGGCCAGGATGAAGGTGCGGTAACACGTACTGGAGGTCCGAACCCACTAACGTTGAAAAGTTAGGGGATGAGCTGTGGATAGGGGTGAAAGGCTAAACAAACCTGGAAATAGCTGGTTCTCTCCGAAAACTATTTAGGTAGTGCCTCGTGTCTCACCTTCGGGGGTAGAGCACTGTCATGGTTGGGGGGTCTATTGCAGATTACCCCGCCATAGCAAACTCCGAATACCGAAGAGTGCAATCACGGGAGACAGACATCGGGTGCTAACGTCCGGTGTCAAGAGGGAAACAACCCAGACCGCCAGCTAAGGTCCCCAAATATAGCTAAGTGGGAAACGAAGTGGGAAGGCTAAAACAGTCAGGAGGTTGGCTTAGAAGCAGCCACCCTTTAAAGAAAGCGTAATAGCTCACTGATCGAGTCGTCCTGCGCGGAAGATGTAACGGGGCTAAGCTATATACCGAAGCTGCGGATGCGTGCTTGCACGCATGGTAGGAGAGCGTTCCGTAAGCCTGCGAAGGTGCGTTGAAAAGCGTGCTGGAGGTATCGGAAGTGCGAATGCTGACATGAGTAGCGATAAAGGGGGTGAAAGGCCCCCTCGCCGTAAGCCCAAGGTTTCCTACGCAACGTTCATCGGCGTAGGGTGAGTCGGCCCCTAAGGCGAGGCAGAAATGCGTAGCTGATGGGAAGCAGGTCAATATTCCTGCACCGTCGTTAGATGCGATGGGGGGACGGATCGCGGAAGGTTGTCCGGGTGTTGGAAGTCCCGGTCGCTGCATTGGAGAAGGCGCTTAGGCAAATCCGGGCGCGTAATTCAAGGGTGTGGCGCGAGCTCCTTCGGGAGCGAAGCAATTGGAAGTGGTTCCAAGAAAAGCCTCTAAGCTTCAGTCTAACGATGACCGTACCGCAAACCGACACAGGTGGGCGAGATGAGTATTCTAAGGCGCTTGAGAGAACTCGGGAGAAGGAACTCGGCAAATTGGTACCGTAACTTCGGGATAAGGTACGCCCTTGTAGCTTGACTGGCCTGCGCCAGGAGGGTGAAGGGGTTGCAATAAACTGGTGGCTGCGACTGTTTAATAAAAACACAGCACTCTGCAAACACGAAAGTGGACGTATAGGGTGTGACGCCTGCCCGGTGCCGGAAGATTAAATGATGGGGTGCAAGCTCTTGATTGAAGTCCCGGTAAACGGCGGCCGTAACTATAACGGTCCTAAGGTAGCGAAATTCCTTGTCGGGTAAGTTCCGACCTGCACGAATGGCGTAACGATGGCCACACTGTCTCCTCCCGAGACTCAGCGAAGTTGAAGTGTTTGTGATGATGCAATCTACCCGCGGCTAGACGGAAAGACCCCATGAACCTTTACTGTAGCTTTGCATTGGACTTTGAACCGATCTGTGTAGGATAGGTGGGAGGCTATGAAACCGGAACGCTAGTTTCGGTGGAGCCGTCCTTGAAATACCACCCTGGTTTGTTTGAGGTTCTAACCTTGGCCCGTGATCCGGGTCGGGGACAGTGCATGGTAGGCAGTTTGACTGGGGCGGTCTCCTCCCAAAGCGTAACGGAGGAGTACGAAGGTACGCTAGGTACGGTCGGAAATCGTGCTGATAGTGCAATGGCATAAGCGTGCTTAACTGCGAGACCGACAAGTCGAGCAGGTGCGAAAGCAGGTCATAGTGATCCGGTGGTTCTGTATGGAAGGGCCATCGCTCAACGGATAAAAGGTACTCTGGGGATAACAGGCTGATACCGCCCAAGAGTTCATATCGACGGCGGTGTTTGGCACCTCGATGTCGGCTCATCTCATCCTGGGGCTGTAGCCGGTCCCAAGGGTATGGCTGTTCGCCATTTAAAGAGGTACGTGAGCTGGGTTTAAAACGTCGTGAGACAGTTTGGTCCCTATCTGCCGTGGGCGTTGGATATTTGAAGGGGGCTGCTCCTAGTACGAGAGGACCGGAGTGGACGAACCTCTGGTGTACCGGTTGTCACGCCAGTGGCATCGCCGGGTAGCTATGTTCGGAAGAGATAACCGCTGAAAGCATCTAAGCGGGAAACTCGCCTTAAGATGAGATATCCCTGGGGACTAGATCCCCTTGAAGGGTCGTTCGAGACCAGGACGTTGATAGGTCGGGTGTGTAAGCGCAGTAATGCGTTCAGCTAACCGATACTAATTGCCCGTAAGGCTTGATCCTATAACAAGTCTGTTTCGCGCTACAGAGCGCGTCGGACGGTTGGATTCTCGTGTGTGATACACACAACCTAAAATTACTGCTTCTTCCCAGATTGGTTCTGTTGGCCATGCCAGCAGGACAACCCTCTTTGCCTGATGACCATAGCGAGTCGGTCCCACCCCTTCCCATCCCGAACAGGACCGTGAAACGACTCTACGCCGATGATAGTGCGGATTCCCGTGTGAAAGTAGGTAATCGTCAGGCTCCCCTCAAGCCAGAAACCCCCGCCCGAACCGGCGGGGGTTTTTGCATTTGCGGCGGCGGAAATGGATGGCAGCGTGAGAAGCGTTCGCAGCCTGCGGGCGCCTGCGGGCCGCGCCACCGCAAGATCCATCATCAGTGCGGATCGCTTTACCGTCCCGAGGGCAGGGCAGGTGAACCCAACTTCAATCCTCCGTCGCCGCATCGTTGTATCGGCATGGTAAAGCCGTGCGCAGCGCCGATATACGCTGTCCGCCGGTGCCGCCTTGTCGCCAAACTTAGCGGAAATTCCCGCAAAACGACGCGTTATTTCGCCCTTCCACGTAGAATTTGCGGACCTCCACCAGTCTGCAACCACAACGATGAACGCCCTTACACAGACAGTCCGGGCCGTCTGCCCGCATGACTGCCCGGACACGTGTGCAATGCGCGTGACTGTCGAAAACGGCAGGGCGATCAAGGTCACCGGCGACCCTGATCATCCACCCACGCAAGGCGTGTTATGTACGAAAGTCAGCCGATATGCGGAACGCGTTCACCATCCCGACCGTTTGACCGTGCCGCTCAAGCGCGTGGGAGCAAAGGGAGAAGGGCGCTTCGTGCCGATTAGCTGGGGCGAAGCGCTCGATGAGATCGGTCGTCGTCTGGTTGAAATCGCCGCGCGCGCGCCGGAGGCGATCGTCCCGTACAGCTATGCGGGCACGATGGGCCTCGTGCAGGGTGAAGGCCTGGCGCAGCGGTTTTTCCACAAAATCGGCGCATCGAGGCTGGAACGGACAATTTGCGCCGCAGCCGGTACGGCGGGACTGCGCTATACGTACGGTGGAAACGTCGGCATGCACCTCGAGCATTTCGAGGAAAGCCAGCTGATCCTGATCTGGGGCGCCAACCCGATCGCATCGAGCCTGCACTTCTGGACCCGCGCGCAGGAGGCCAAGCGCCGAGGCGCCCGTCTGATCGCAATCGATCCATATCGCTCGCTGACCGCAGAGAAATGTCATCAGCACATCGCATTGAAGCCTGGCACCGACGGGGCATTCGCGCTCGGGATGATGCACGTGCTGATCACTGAAGATCTGCTCGATCATGACTACATCGTCCGGCATACGCTCGGTTTCGACGCGCTGAAGGCGCGAGCGCTATCGTTTCCGCCCGAGCGTGTCGCGCAGATCTGCGGCATCGAAGCGTCGGAACTGATTGATCTGGCGCGCCGCTATGGCACGACGCGCAAGGCGTCGATCCGCCTGAATTACGGCATGCAGCGCGTACGCGGCGGCGGCAACGCCGTGCGCGCAATTGCCAGCCTGCCTGCGCTGACGGGCGCGTGGCGGGACCGCGCCGGCGGATTGCTGCTTTCGTCATCGGAATCCGCCCCGGTCGATCATGCGGCGCTGCTGCGCCCGGATCTGATGCCCGGCTGGCCGCGCCATCTGCCGCGCAGCATCAACATGAACGCGATCGGCGACGCGTTGCTGCATCCCGGCGATACGACCTTCGGGCCAAAGATCGAAGCGATGATCGTCTACAACTCGAACCCGGTTGCGGTTGCGCCCGACTCGTCGAAAGTGGCAGCGGGTTTCGCGCGCGACGATCTATTTACAGTGGTTCTTGAGCACTTCAAGACAGATACGGTCGATTTCGCCGACATTGTGCTGCCGGCGACGACGCAGCTCGAGCATCTCGATGTCCACAAGTCGTACGGCCACACGTACGTGATGGCAAATCTCCCCGTGATTGCGCCGGTCGGCGAAGCGCGGCCAAACACCGAAATCTTTCGCGGTATCGCGCGCAGCATGGGGCTCGACGAGCCTGCGCTTTATCTCAGCGACGAAGAGGTCGCGCGGGCGGCGTTGCGCTGGAATGATCCGGTGCTGGGCAGCGACTGGGACTCGCTGAAGCGAGCAGGTTGGTTGAAGCTCAAGATTGCGGACGCCCCGTTTGCGAATGGCGGCTTTCGCACCCCGTCCGGCAAGTGCGAGTTCTACAGCGCGCGCCTCGAGCAGATGGGGCTGGACCCGGTGCCCGATTACCTGCCGCCGTTCGAATCGGCGGAATCCGCGCCCGAGCTCGCCGCGCGTTATCCGCTCGCCATGATTTCGCCGCCGGCCCGAAACTTCCTGAACAGCACGTTCGTAAACGTGGATAGCCTGCGCAGCACCGAAGGCGAGCCGCATCTCGACATGCACCCCACAGACGCTGATGCGCGCGGGATCGAGAATGGGGACGTCGTGCGCATCTTCAACGACCGCGGATCGATGCAGGCCGTTGCGCGAATCACCGATCGCGCGCGGCCGGGACTCGTCGTCGGCCTGTCGATCTGGTGGAAAAAGTTGGCGCCGGACGGGCGGAACGCAAACGAAGTGACGAGCCAGGCTTTGACCGATCTCGGCAACTCGGCGACGTTTTACGACTGTCTCGTGGAGGTTGAGCGGATTTGACCGAACTTCGCGATATGATCGTACGAATTCATTCGAAAGTTCGAAGTGGGCATCTAACCCTGTTGTCTCGGCACCGGCGAGCCGCTACGATGCGTTTTAGCACGACCATTCGAAAATTTGTGAGGAGACGCGCGGCATGGACAAAATTTGGCTGAAATCGTATCCACCCGGCGTTCCAGCCGAAATTGACGCGTCTCCGTATCCTTCCATTCCGGATCTTCTCGACGAAAGCTTCAGACAGTATCGCGACCGCGACGCGTTTGTCTGCATGGGCAAGCGCATCACGTACGGCGAGCTAGACGTGTTGTCGCGCCAGTTCGGCGCGTGGCTGCAATCGCGCGGCCTGAAGCGCGGCGCGCGCGTCGCGCTGATGATGCCGAACGTGCTGCAGTACCCGGTCGCGATCGTCGCCGTGCTGCGCGCGGGCTATACGGTCGTCAACGTCAATCCGCTCTATACGCCGCGCGAACTCGAACATCAGCTGAAGGACAGCGGGGCAGAGGCAATCGTCATCCTCGAGAATTTTGCATCGACGCTGCAGGCCGTCATCGCGAATACCGCGGTCAAGCATGTCGTGGTCGCCTCGATGGGCGACCTGCTCGGCATCAAGGGCTGGCTCGTCAACTATGTCGTGCGCAATGTGAAGAAGATGGTGCCGGCGTGGCAGTTGGCGTCCTTCACACGCTTCAAGGCCGCGCTGTCGGAAGGTGCGCGGCAGACGTTCAAGCCGCAAAAGCTCGGCCCCGACGACATCGCTTTCCTGCAGTACACCGGCGGCACGACCGGCGTCGCGAAGGGCGCGACGCTGCTGCACCGAAACATCGTGTCGAACGTGTTGCAGGCCGGCGCGTGGCACCATCCTGCACACGAGAAGTATCCCGACGTGAAGCAATTCGTGACGGTCGTCGCGTTGCCGCTCTACCACGTGTTTGCGCTGACGGTCTGCGGCTTCCTGACGATGCGCACGGGCGGCATGGGCGTCCTGATCCCGAACCCGCGCGACATCGGCGGAATGATCAAGGAGCTGAAGGGCTATCAGATCTCGACGATTCCGGCCGTCAACACGCTGTACAACGCGCTGCTGAACCATCCCGATTTCGACCAGCTCGACCTGTCGAAGCTGGCGATCGCGAACGGCGGCGGCATGGCGATCCAGGAAGGGGTCGCGAAACGCTGGTACGAGCGGACTCATACGGCGATTGTCGAAGGGTATGGCTTGTCGGAAACCTCGCCGGTTGCGACCTGCAATCCCGTGACGGCGACCGAATACAGCGGAACGATCGGCCTGCCGCTGCCATCGACGGAAGTGGCGATCCGCGACGACGCCGGCAATGACGTCGCGCTCGGCGAGCCGGGCGAGATCTGTATCCGTGGCCCGCAGGTGATGGCCGGCTACTGGAACCGTCCGGACGAAACCGCGAAAGTCATGTGCCCGGACGGCTTCTTCAAGACGGGCGACGTCGGAGTGATGGACGCGCGCGGTTACGTGAAGATCGTCGATCGGAAGAAGGACATGATCCTCGTATCGGGTTTCAATGTGTATCCGAACGAGGTCGAGGACGTCGTGGCGTCGCATCCGGGCGTGTTCGAGGTCGCTGCGGTCGGCGTGCCGGACGAGCATTCGGGCGAAGCGGTGAAGCTGTTCGTCGTGAAGAAGGATCCGACGCTTACCGACCAGGACATCCTCGCGTACTGCAAGGAGCGGCTCACCGGCTACAAGCGGCCGAAGCTAGTCGAGTTTCGCACGGAGCTGCCGAAGACGAACGTCGGCAAGATCCTGCGGCGGGAATTGCGCGACGGACGCGCATGACTCGCGACATCGAGCGATCGTGCCCGGCTTCCGAGCCGGGCTTTTCGTGCTTGGTGGGGGATGCGGCGTTGTGGTGCCTTTGTGCGACCGTCGCCGCAACGATGCACGTTCGACCGGAATGCTGCGGGCTCCTGTAACGCGCTGATGGGCAGGACGCGAGCGATCCGGTCGCACGTGCGTTTATCCCGGTGTGTGTCGTTCGTAGGCTGGCGTTTGCGTTGGCGCCGGTTCAGCGGAACGAACTGTTGTTCATCGCGGTGAGCGCGTCGAGAGCCGATCATGCCACCCGTCACCCGTCACCCGTCACCCGTCACCCGTCACCCGTCACCCGTCACCCGTCACCCGTCACCCGTCACCCGTCACCCGTCACCCGTCACCCGTCACCCGTCACCCGTCACCCGTCACCCGTCACCCGCCACCCGCCACCCGCCACCCGCCACCCGCCACCCGCCACCCGCCACCCGCCACCCGCCACCCGTCGCCCGTCGCCCGCCACCCGCCACCCGCCGGTCCCAGCCCCACTTCCGGGCGCCAAAAGGAAAAAGGCGCCCGGAGGCGCCTTCAAGATGCTGCGGCTTGTCAGACAAGCTGATTAGAACTTGTGACGGATGCCGACGCGTGCTGCGACCTGGTTGGTGGTCGTCGACGGGTCGAGACCGTTGATCGAAGCATGTGCCTGAACGACGTTGCCTGCCGAGTCGAGCGCATTGCCCGAAGCATGCTGGTACACGCCGATCACGTAGACGTCCGTGCGCTTCGACAGGAAGTAGTCGACACCCAGCGAGCCCTGGTGGTACTTGGCCGCCGAATTGCCATCGATCTTGCTGCCTTGCGTGTAGTCGTACGCGGCGCCGACGATCAGCGCCGGGGTCAGCTGATACTTGAAGTTGATTTCGCCGTTGTTGAACGTCGCGGTCTGGTTCACGAACGGACCGACCGAGAAGCCCTTGAACTTCGTGTTCGAGTACGTCGCGCCGATCGTCGCTGCGCCGAACGTATACGCACCGCCTGCACCGATGACCTGATACGTGTTCGCGCTGTTCGCATACGCGCCGTAAACCGGCGACGACACGGCCGTCGCGGCAGCCGATGCGCCCGTGTTGAACATGCCGCCGAAGTTCGCCGGCGTGCGTGCGTTCAAGTAGCCGACGCCCAACACCAGCGGACCGTTGTTGTAGCCGGCGCCGAGCGACCAGACCTGGTTCTTCGCGAACTGGCCGGCTTGACCGCCGAAGCTGTACAAGCCACCGAACGAGAAGCCGCCGTAGGTCGGGCTCGTGTACTTGACCGCGTTGTTCACGCGATAAGCGTTGTTGAAGTTGTCGAGGTCGCCCGGGTGAGCGGCGATGTAGCCGCCCCACTGGTCGCCTGCCTCGAGCGGGCCGACGAAGTCGACGACCGAGTCGTACTGCCGACCCAGCGTGACCGTGCCGTACTGGCTCGACAGGCCGACGTAAGCCTGACGGCCGAACATCAGACCGCCCTGGCCCAGCTTGCCGGAGTTGACGTCGAAACCGTTCTCGAGCACGAAGATCGCCTTCAGGCCGGCGCCCAGATCTTCCGTGCCGCGCAGGCCGAAGCGGCTGCCTTGCATCACGCCGCTCGATAGGCCGTACAGGTGGCCGCCCTTGGCGTTGTTGTTGAAGATGAAGCCTTCATCGATGATGCCGTAAAGCGTCACGCTGCTTTGCGCATGAGCTGCGCCAGCAAACGCGCCCAGCGCGACGAGCGCGAGAAGCGACTTTTTCATTAACGGATCTCCAAGAATCACTGAATTATTTTGGCGGGGCGGATAGTTATGGTGTGTTGACGGGCCCCATCAACTTCGCAAGAAGTCGCTCGTAATGTAGCAAAGCCGTTTTTTCCGACAAAGCGAAATGCCGTGGCGCAAGGCCGCCATGTTTCCTTTATGCAACAATGGTTAAAATCACGGGTTAACCGCAATTTCCGCTGAATAATCAAGTCGGTTACGCAGCGGAGCACGTGCCTTTGCCGCCCGCGGCAGCACACGCAGCCAGGAGAACAGGATGGTGTTGGATGAACTGATCAGCGAATTCGATCGCGGCCTGCGATCGCTGACCGGCATTAGCCGGATGAGCCGCCCCGTGCCCGTGCCGGCGGAGCCGCCCGCCGGCGAATTGACGCCCGCAGAGCGTACGCATGCCGCGGGCCTGATGCGCGTGAACCACGTCGGCGAAGTCTGTGCGCAGGCGCTGTACCAGGCGCAGAAGCTGACCGCGCGTTCGGCGACGTCGAAGGCGATGTTCGAGGAAGCCGCGCGCGAGGAGGAGGATCATCTCGCCTGGACCGCGCACCGGCTGAAGGAACTCGATTCGCGTCCGAGCCTGCTCAACCCGCTGTGGTACGCTGGCGCGCTCGCGATCGGAGTGGCGGCCGGCGCGCTGGGCGACAAGGTCAGCCTCGGCTTCATGGCGGAGACGGAACGTCAGGTCGAGAGCCACCTCGACGGGCACCTGTCCGAATTGCCGGCGACGGATACCGCGTCGCGCGCGATCGTCGAGCAGATGCGGCTCGATGAGGTGAAGCACGGCAAGGCAGCGACCGACGCCGGCGGGATCGAACTGCCGCTGCCGGCGCGGATGTTGATGCGCGCCGCGTCGAAGGTCATGACCAGCACTGCATACTATCTGTGACATTCGAGCGGTGGGCGGCGCGGGACGCCGCCCACCGCTCGCCGCCTCGGTATTGCCCGTTTTTTCCGCGTTTTCCCGCCCCCGAAAGCCCCGCCCACACGCCAGTCTGGCCCGCCTTTCTCACGTATCACCTTCACAAGTTGCACTAGCTCATTCATTTATAACGGTTTTTGGTATGAGGGGCCGCATGAGCATGTGCGCGTAAGTCCTTGTTCTGACTAACAAAATTCGTCAAAAAACCGGGCCGCTCCCTTGACCGTCCCAAACCCTTCCTCTAAAGTGGGAGACAGTGTGAGAAAGTGTATTTTTGTGTGATTTGGCGGGCTGTTCGGGCTAAATTCTTGAGCGTTGAGCGGGTGCTTCGGTGCCCTGAACGGGAGAGCGGAAAGTGTTCCAAGGGGCGTCGGCGCTGACGCTCGATGCGAAAGGGCGGATGTCGGTGCCGGCTCGCTATCGCGAAGCGCTGCAAGGACAGGCAGAAGGACGGGTGACTGTGACCAAGCACCCGGACGGCTGCCTGTTGCTGTTTCCGCGCCCCGAATGGGAAGTATTCCGCGCCAAGATTGCCGCGCTGCCGATGGATGCCCATTGGTGGCGGCGCATTTTCCTCGGCAACGCGATGGACGTCGATCTCGACAGCGCAGGCCGGATTCTCGTATCGCCCGAGCTGCGGATGGCGGCCGGACTGGAAAAGGAAGTCATGTTGTTGGGAATGGGTAGTCACTTCGAGCTGTGGGATTCGCAGACCTACAACGCGAAGGAGCAGGCAGCGATGGCGCAGGGCATGCCCGACGCGCTGAAGAACTTCACGTTCTGATTGCGGTGACGGAGACGCCCGCGATGGGAAACGAATTGCAGCATCGGACCGTATTGCTGGACGAGGCGGTCGAGTCGCTCGTGACGCGGCCGGACGGCACGTATGTCGACGGCACGTTCGGGCGCGGCGGTCATAGTCGCGCGGTGCTCGCGCGGCTTGCGCCGGCCGGACGGCTCATCGCGTTCGACAAGGATCCGAGGGCGATCGAGACGGCGCAGCGCATCGAGGATGCGCGCTTCTCGATCGTGCATGACAGCTTTGCGTCGATGCGCGACGCGCTGGCGGCGCGCGGTATCGAAAAGGTGTCGGGGGTGTTGCTGGACCTGGGCGTGTCCTCGCCACAGGTGGACGATCCGGCGCGCGGTTTCAGCTTTCGCGCGGATGGTCCGCTGGACATGCGGATGGATCCGACGCGTGGCGAGTCGGCGGCCGAGTGGCTTGCACGGGCTTCGGTGCAGGAATTGACGGAGGTGATACGGGATTATGGGGAAGAACGGTTTGCTTTTCAGATTGCAAAGGCGCTTGTTGCTCGCCGGGCAGAGTCCGACCGTCTTGGGCCTCTCGACACCACGGGCGAGCTTGCCCAAATCGTGGGTCACGTCGTCAAAACCCGTGAGAAGGGCAAGGATCCGGCAACCCGCACCTTTCAGGCTATACGGATTCACGTCAATCAAGAGCTTGCGGACCTGCAAGTCGTACTAGACGCGGCATTGTCGTTGCTGGAGCAAGGGGGGCGGCTGGTGGTCATCAGCTTTCATTCACTCGAGGACCGGATCGTCAAGCGATTCATGCAGGCGCACGCCAGTGCGCCTGCGGTCGATCGCCGCCTGCCGCTCCGTGCCGTCGACCTCCCGAGCCCGCCGCTCAAGATCATCAGCCGTCAGTTCCCGAGCGAAGCCGAGGTCGCCGCAAATCCGCGCGCCCGCTCCGCCGTGATGCGCATTGCGGAGCGCGTCACGCCATGAGCCGCTTCAATATCTTCCTGCTGATCATCGTGATGGGCTGCGCGCTGTCGGTCGTCAACTCGACGAACCAGCAACGCCAGATCTTCATTCAGCTGCAGCGTGCGCAGTCGCAGGAGCGTCAGCTTCAGCAGGACTATGCGCAGCTTCAATATCAGCAGAGCGCGCTGTCGAAGACGTCGCGGATCGAGCAGCTCGCGAACGATTCGCTGAAGATGCAGCCGATCACGACGGGCCGTACGCAATACCTGACGCTGCCGCCGGGCGCCGCGAAGGCGATCGACGCGCCGATTCCCGCATCGGCCGACGCGGCCGCCAAGCGCAACGGGGGCGCGCGATGAAACCGTCGCAAAAGCGCCAGGACGTCAAATTCTCGTCGAGCCCGGTGCTCGGCGTGCACCTGCCGATGTGGCGCTCGAAACTCGTCGTGTTCCTGCTGTTCATGGCGTTCGTCGCGCTCGCCGCGCGCGCGTTCTGGATCCAGGGGCCGGGCAACGCGTTTTATCAGAAGCAGGGCGAAAGCCGCTATCAGCGCACGATCGAGCTGCCGGCCACGCGCGGCAAGATTCTCGACCGTAACGGGCTCGTGCTCGCGACGAGCCTGCCGGTGCGTGCGATCTGGGCGATTCCCGACGCGGTGCCGGACGATCTCGACGCGAACAAGATCGCCCAGCTCGGCAAGCTCCTCGGCATGACGCCGAAGGAGCTGCGCGTGAAGCTGTCGGAAGACAAGGGCTTCGTCTACGTGAAGCGCCAGGTGCCGATCGACATCGCCGACAAGGTCGCCGCGCTCGACATCCCCGGCGTCTATCAGCGCAACGAATACAAGCGCTTCTATCCGGAAGGCGAGATCACCGCGCACCTGATCGGTTTCACGAACGTCGAGGACGAAGGGCAGGAAGGCGTCGAGCTCGGCGACCAGAAGATGCTGTCCGGCACGTCGGGTGTGCGTCGCGTGATCAAGGACCGCCTCGGGCACATCGTGGAGGACGTGGCCGAACAGATCCCGCCGCACAACGGTACGGACGTCGACCTGTCGATCGACAGCAAGATCCAGTACATCGCGTATGCGAACCTCAAGGCGGCCGTCGAGAAGTTCAAGGCGAAGGCTGGCGCGGCGATGGTCGTCGACGTGCGCACCGGCGAGGTGCTTGCGCTGGTCAACTATCCGACCTACAACCCGAACGACCGTACGCGCCTGACCGGCGAGCAACTGCGCAACCGGATCCTGACCGACGTGTTCGAGCCGGGCTCGATCATGAAGCCGTTCACGGTGTCGCTCGCGCTCGATCTGCGGCGCGTGACGCCGAACACGCTCGTCGAAACCGGCAACGGTCACTTCGTGCTGGACGGCGCGCCGATCACCGACGACGCGGGTTTCGGCACGTTGACGGTCGGCGGCGTGATTCAGAAGTCGAGCAACATCGGCGCGACGAAGATCGCGATGACGATGCGGCCCGAGGAAATGTGGAATATGTATACGAGCATCGGCCTCGGCCAGGCGCCGAAGGTCGGCTTCCCGGGCGCCGCGGCCGGCCGCCTGCGTCCGTGGAAGAGCTGGCGCCGCATCGAGCAGGCGACGATGTCGTACGGCTATGGGTTGTCCGCGTCGCTGTTCCAGCTCGCGCGCGCCTATACCGCGATCGCGCATGACGGCGAACTGATGCCCGTCACCATTTTCAAGACCGACCCCAACCAGCAGATTGCGGGCACGCAGGTATTCAACCCGACCACCGCGCGCGAAGTGCGCGCGATGCTCGAGACGGTGGTCGCGCCGGGCGGCACGTCGCCGGACGCGGCCGTGGCCGGCTATCGCGTCGGGGGCAAGAGCGGTACGGCGTACAAGCATGAAGGCCACGGTTACACGCGCAAGTACCGCGCGTCGTTTGTCGGGATGGCGCCAATGCCCAATCCGCGGATCGTCGTCGCGGTGTCCGTCGACGAACCGACGGCCGGCAGCCACTTCGGCGGCCAGGTGTCCGGCCCCGTATTCTCGGCGATCGCCGGCGACACGCTTCGCGCACTCAACGTACCGCCGAACATGCCGGTCAAGCAGCTCGTCGTGTCCGACGACGCGCCGGGCGCGGCGGCGGCCCCTGCCAAGCCGGGCGGCGCGAAGCCTGGCCCGCAGAAGCTCGCCGCAGGCGCCGGTGCGAAGCATATGATCGTATCCAGCACGACACGTAATTCACCAGGAGTTGTTCGATGAGCGCCGCCCGCAGTTCACATCCGGCGCATCAGCAGATCGCAGCCGCGCTCGCGTGGCTGCGCGAGCATGTGACCCCCGCGGCGCAACTGCACGCCGACACGCGCAGCCTGCAGGCCGGCGACGTGTTTCTCGGCTATGCGGTCGACGGCGCGGACAATCGCGCATTCATTTCCGACGCCGTCGCGCGCGGCGCGGCCGCCGTGCTGTATCAGCCGGAAGGCCTCGCGGCCGCGCCGGCGGCGCCCGCCGCGCTTGCAGTGCCGGCCCTCGACGAACTGGCCGGCGAGATCGCCAGCGGCTGGTACGGCGACCCGAGCGACGAGTTGCTCGTCGTTGGCGTGACCGGCACGAACGGCAAGACGTCGTGCACGCAATGGATCGCCGCGGCGCTGACGGCGCTGCACCAGCCGTGCGCGGTGATCGGCACGCTGGGCACCGGGATGCCGGGGCAGCTTGTGCCCACCGGTTTCACGACGCCGGATGCGCCGCAGCTGCAGCGCAGCCTCGCGCAACTGCACGCCGCGGGCGCGCGGGCTGTCGCGATGGAGGTGTCGTCGCACGCGCTGCATCAGGGCCGGGTGAACGGCACGGCGTTCGATATCGCCGTCTTCACGAACCTCACGCAGGATCACCTCGACTACCACGGCACGTTCGACGCATACGAAGCCGCGAAGGCGAAGCTGTTCGCGTGGCGCGGGCTGCGCGCGGCGGTCGTCAATCGCGACGACGCAGCCGGCCGGCGCCTGCTCGAGAAGCTGGCCGGGCGCGTTCGCACGATCGCATACGGAATCGGCGACGCGCACGCGGCCGACGCCGATCGCGAACTGGTCGCCCACGATGTGCGCGCGACCCCGACGGGCACGGCATTCCGCCTGCGCTCGTCGTGGGGCGACGCGGACGTCGAGGTCGGCACGCTCGGCACGTTCAACGTCAGCAACCTGCTCGCGGTGCTCGGCTCGCTGCTCGCGGCCGACGTGCCGTTCGACGCGGCGATTGCCGAGATCGCGCGGCTCGAGTCCGTGAACGGGCGCATGCAGCGGCTCGGCGGCCGCCTGCAGAACGACGAACCGCTCGTCGTGATCGACTATGCGCACACCCCGGACGCGCTCGACAAGACGCTCGACGCGCTGCGCCCGATCGCGGCCGCGCGCGGCGGCCGGCTCGTCTGCATGTTCGGCTGCGGCGGGGATCGCGACGCGACGAAGCGCCCGTTGATGGGCGCGATCGCCGAGCGGCTCGCCGACGAAGTCGTCGTGACGAGCGACAACCCGCGCAGCGAAGATCCGCAGCGCATCATCGATCAGGTCATCGCAGGCATGGCCGCGCCCGAGCGCGCACGCCGCATCGAGGATCGCGCAAGCGCGATCCTGCAGGCCGTGCGCGGCGCGGCCCGCGAAGATGTCGTCGTGTTGGCCGGCAAGGGGCACGAGGCCACGCAGGAAATCATGGGAAAGAAACGCGCATTCTCCGATCAGGATCACGCACGGCTCGCGCTCGCGGCGCGCGCGACGCACGGCAAGGGAGGCGGCGAATGACGATGCTCAGTCTCGGCGAAGCCGCTCGGCTGATTCCCGGTGCGACCGTCCACGGCGATCCGGCCGCCACGTTCGAGCGTGTGTCCACGGACAGCCGCACGGTCGGCCCGGGCGATCTGTTCGTCGCGCTGAAGGGGGAGCGCTTCGATGCGCACGATTTCCTCGGCGACGTGGCCGCGCGCGGCGCGGCCGCAGCGCTCGTCGCGCACGTGCCGACGGGTCTTGCGATACCGGCGATCGAGGGCGGCGAAACGCGTGCCGCGCTCGGCGCGCTCGCACACGGGTGGCGCAAGCGCTTCGCGCTGCCGCTCATCGCGGTGACGGGCAGCAACGGCAAGACGACCGTCAAGGAAATGATCGCGTCGATTCTCGCCGCTGCAGTCGGCGCCGATGCGCGGCTCGCGACGGCCGGCAACCTGAACAACGACATCGGCGTGCCGCTGACGCTGCTGCGCCTGTCGGGCGCGCATCGCGTCGCGGTGATCGAGCTCGGGATGAACCATCCGGGCGAGACCGAAGTGCTCGCGCGCATCGCCGCGCCGACCGTCGCGCTCGTCAACAATGCGCAGCGCGAGCACCAGGAGTTCATGGCGACGGTCGAGGCGGTCGCGCTCGAACATGCGGCCGTGATCCACGCGCTGACGCCGGACGGTGTCGCGGTGTTTCCGGCCGACGATGCCTACGCGGGCATCTGGCGCGTCGCCGCGACCGGCAACCGGATTCTCGATTTCGCGCTGCACGACGCCGACCGGCAGGCCGACGCGCAGGTCACGGGCCGCCTGCACGGCGGCGAGCTTGCGATCGACACGCCGTCCGGTGCGTTGACGGTGCGGCTGCGCGCGCTCGGCGAGCACAACGCCCGCAACGCATTGGCGGCGACGGCCGCGGCGCTCGCGGCCGGCATCGAGCTGGCAGCGATCAAGCAGGGCCTCGAATCGTTCGAACCGGTGAAGGGTCGTCTGCAGGTGAAGCAGGCGAACGTCGGCAGCCTCGCAGGCGCGACGGTCGTCGACGACACGTACAACGCGAATCCCGACTCGATGCGAGCCGCGATCGACGTGCTGGCCGCGCAACCGGCGCCGCGCGTGCTGGTGATCGGCGACATGGGCGAGGTCGGAGACGAAGGGCCGGCATTCCACCGGGAAATCGGCGCGTATGCGCGCGAGCGCGGCATCGATGCGCTGTTCGCACTCGGCGACGCGTCGCGCGATGCGTGCACGGCTTACGGCGACAGGGCGCGTCATTTCGACGATGTCGGTGCGCTCGTAACCGCGTTGCTGGCGGCGGGTCACGACGCGCACGCGACGGTGCTCGTGAAGGGCTCGCGTTACATGAAGATGGAGCGCGTGGTCGACGCGCTGACGAACCAACCCGCGACGGGCATGGCGCCCGCCGCCCATTGAGTAGAAGGAAGGAAGCATGCTGCTGGCGCTGGCGCAATGGCTGCAAGGAGACGCAAGCTTTTTGCGCTTGTTCACGTACCTGACGTTTCGTGCGGTCGGGGCCACCATCACGGCGCTCGGGATCGGGCTCGTGTGCGGACCATGGGTGATCCGCAAGCTGACGCAAATGAAGGTTGGCCAGGCCGTGCGCAAGGACGGTCCGCAGACCCACCTCGTGAAGTCCGGCACGCCGACGATGGGCGGCGTGCTGATCCTGATCGGCATCGCGGTCGCGACGCTGCTGTGGGGCGATCTGACGAACCGTTTCATCTGGATCGTGATGCTCGTCACGTTCGGCTTCGGCGTGATCGGCTGGGTCGACGATTACCGGAAGGTCGTCTACAAGGATCCGCGCGGGATGTCGTCGCGCGAGAAATATTTCTGGCAGTCGGTGATTGGCCTGTTCGCGGCCGTCTACCTCGCGTTCAGCGTGTCCGAGGCGAACAACGTGCGCGTGTTCGACCTGTTCATGGCTTGGGTGAGGAGCGGCCTGTCGATGGGCCTGCCCGCGCGGGCCGACCTGATGCTGCCGTTCCTGAAGTCGATCAGCTACCCGCTCGGCGTCTGGGGCTTCATCGTGCTGACCTACTTCGTGATCGTCGGCGCGAGCAACGCGGTGAACCTGACCGACGGCCTCGACGGGCTCGTGATCATGCCGGTCGTGCTGGTCGGCGCGTCGCTCGGCGTGTTTGCGTACGTGATGGGCAGCTCGGTCTATTCGAAATACCTGCTGTTCCCGCACATCCCCGGTGCGGGCGAATTGCTGATCTTCTGCTCGGCGATGGGCGGCGCGGGGCTCGCGTTCCTCTGGTACAACACGCACCCGGCGCAGGTGTTCATGGGCGACGTCGGTGCGCTCGCGCTCGGCGGCGCGCTCGGCACGGTCGCGGTGATCGTGCGCCAGGAAATCGTGCTGTTCATCATGGGCGGCATCTTCGTCGCGGAAACGCTGTCGGTGATGCTGCAGGTGTCGTGGTTCAAATACACGAAGAAGCGTTACGGCGAAGGGCGGCGTCTGCTGAAGATGGCGCCGCTGCATCACCATTTCGAATTGTCCGGCTGGAAGGAAACGCAGGTGGTGGTGCGTTTCTGGATCATTACGCTGATGCTCTGCCTGTTCGGTCTGTCCACCCTCAAGTTGCGGTAAAGGAAAGGTAACAAGGATGTCTGGCGAGATGTTTGGAGATCGGCAGCGGCCGATGGTGCTCGTACTGGGGCTCGGGGAATCGGGCCTCGCGATCGCGCGGTGGTGCGCGAGGCACGGGTGCCGGCTGCGTATCGCCGATACCCGCGAGGCGCCGCCGAACCTTGCCGCGCTGCAGGCCGAAGGCATCGATGCGGAATTCGTCGGCGGGCCGTTCACGCCGGCGCTGCTCGATGGGGGCATCGAGATCGTCGGGCTGAGCCCCGGCCTGTCGCCGCTCGAGCCGGCGCTGGCCGCGCTGATCGCGGCCGCGAACGAGCGCGGCATCGCGGTGTGGGGCGAACTGGAATTCTTCGCGCAGGCGCTGCGCGCGCTCGGCACGAGCGGCTATCAGCCGAAGGTGCTCGCGATTACCGGCACCAACGGCAAGACGACGACGACGAGCCTTACTGGCCTGCTGTGCCAGCGCGCGGGCAAGAAGGTCGCTGTCGCAGGCAACATCAGCCCCGCGATGCTCGACCGGCTCGCGAGCGCGATCGACGATACGGCGCTGCCCGATGTCTGGGTGCTCGAACTGTCGAGTTTCCAGCTCGAGACCGCGCGCACGTTCGCGCCCGATGCGGCCGCGATTCTGAACATCACGCAGGATCACCTCGACTGGCACGGCAGCTTCGACGCGTATGCGGCAGCGAAGGGTCGGATCTTCGGCGCGACGACGACGCGCGTGCTGAACCGCGATGATGCGGCCGTGATGAGGTTCGCGCCGGCCGCCGGCGCCGCCGACGCGGCGCGCACGATCACGTTCGGCCTGAACGAACCGGTGCAGGACGGCGATTACGGGCTGTCGCGCGACAACGGCATCGCATGGCTCGTCGAAGCGGTCGACCGCGACGCGCCGGACGAAACGACGACGCCCCGTCGGCGCAAGCGCGACGGCGCGCATACGCCCGACATCGCTCAAAAGCGCCTGATGCCGGCCGACGCGCTGCGCATCCGCGGGTTGCACAACGCGGCGAATGCGCTGGCCGCGTTCGCGCTTGCGCGAGCGATCGACCTGCCGGCCGCGCCGCTGCTGCATGCGCTACGCGAATACCGCGGCGAAGCGCATCGTGTCGAAGTGATCGCGACAATCGACGACGTCGACTATGTCGACGACAGCAAGGGAACGAACGTCGGCGCGACGGTTGCCGCGCTCGACGGGCTCGCGCAGAAGACCGTGCTGATCGCCGGCGGCGACGGCAAGGGTCAGGATTTCGGGCCGCTCGTCGCGCCGGTCGCGCGCTGGTGCCGCGCGGTGATGCTGATCGGCCGGGACGCGCCCGCGATTCGCGACACGCTCGCGGAAACCGGCGTGCCGCTCGCGGATCACCCGACGCTCGAGGCGGCGGTGCACGCGGCAGCGGGGCTCGCCGAACCGGGCGATGCGGTGTTGCTGTCGCCAGCGTGCGCGAGCCTCGACATGTTCAGGAATTACGCCCACCGCGCGGATGTATTCCGGGCGGCGGTGGATGAAGTCGCCATCGACAAAGGAGCGACGCCATGAGCTGGTCCGATCGCCTCGTCTCCCGTTTCAACGACCGGCGCGACACCGGCGGCAATGCCGCGGGCGGCCGCGTCGCATCGGCCACGCGCGCCGCGACCGGCGGCCTCGCTAGCGTCGTCAACGGCGTGCGGCCGAGCCGTTCGCGGATGCTCGACTTCGATTACTCGCTACTGTGGGTCGCGATCGCGCTGCTCGGGCTCGGCGTCGTGATGGTGTATTCGGCGTCGATCGCGATGCCCGATTCGCCGAAATACGCCGCGTATCACGATTACGCGTTCCTGATGCGCCATTGCGTATCGCTCGTCGTTGCGTTCGTCGCGGCGGTGATCGCGTTCCGCGTGCCGGTGTCGACGTGGGACAAGTACGCGCCGCACCTGTTCCTGATCGCACTCGTCGGCCTCGTGATCGTGCTGATCCCGCACGTCGGCAAGGGCGTGAACGGCGCACGCCGCTGGATTCCGCTCGGCATTACCAACATGCAGCCG
The DNA here is from genome assembly GCF_001718795.1 of Burkholderia latens. Lineage (NCBI taxonomy): Bacteria > Pseudomonadati > Pseudomonadota > Betaproteobacteria > Burkholderiales > Burkholderiaceae > Burkholderia > Burkholderia latens. The sequence continues at coordinate 570,676 of NZ_CP013435.1, forward strand.
TCGGAAATCATGAAGCTCGCGGTGACGATCTACGCGGCGAACTACACGGTGCGCAAGCAGGAGTACATGCAGAGCTTCGCGAAGGGCTTTCTGCCGATGGCGTTTGCGGTGGGCCTCGTCGGCGCGCTGCTGCTGCTCGAGCCGGACATGGGCGCGTTCATGGTGGTCGCGGCGATCGCAATGGGCGTGCTGTTCCTCGGCGGCGTGAACGGCAAGCTGTTCGGCGGCCTGGTCGCGACGGCGGTCGGCACGTTCACGATGCTTGTGTGGCTGTCGCCGTGGCGCCGCGAGCGGATTTTCGCGTATCTCGATCCGTGGGACGAACGCTACGCGCAGGGCAAGGCATACCAGCTCACGCACTCGCTGATCGCGTTCGGCCGCGGCGAATGGTTCGGCGTCGGCCTCGGCGGCAGCGTCGAGAAGCTGAACTACCTGCCCGAAGCGCATACCGACTTCATCCTCGCAGTGATCGGCGAGGAACTCGGCTTCGTCGGCGTGCTGGTCGTGATCCTGCTGTTCTACTGGATCGTGCGCCGCGCGTTCGAGATCGGCCGCCAGGCGCTCGCGCTCGATCGCACGTTCGCGGGCCTGATGGCGAAGGGTATCGGCATCTGGTTCGGTGCGCAGACCTTCATCAACATGGGCGTGAACCTCGGCCTGCTGCCGACCAAGGGACTGACGCTGCCGCTCGTGAGCTACGGCGGCTCCGGCATCTTGCTGAACTGCGTCGCGCTCGCGGTGCTGCTGCGGGTGGACTATGAGAACCGGGTGCTGATGCGCGGAGGAAAAGTATGACCGCGTCGCGACGCACGCTGATGGTGATGGCAGGCGGCACCGGGGGCCACGTGTTCCCGGGGCTCGCGGTCGCGCACCGGATGGAGGCGGCGGGCTGGCGCGTCGTGTGGCTCGGCAATCCGGCCGGGATGGAAGCGACGCTCGTGCCGAAGCACGGCATTCCGATGGAATACGTCCGCTTCGGCGGGCTGCGCGGCAAGGGCCTGAAGACCAAGCTGACGCTGCCGTTGAACCTGCTGCGCGCATGCTGGCAAAGCCTCGGTGCGTTGCGCCGCGTGCGGCCGGACGTCGTGCTCGGGATGGGCGGGTACATCACGTTCCCGGCGGGCGTGATGAGCGCGTTGTCGGGCCGCCCGCTCGTGCTGCACGAACAGAATTCGATCGCCGGGCTCGCGAACAAGGTGCTCGCGAAGTTCGCGAAGCGTGTGCTGGTCGCGTTCCCCGATGCACTGCCGCACGCGGAATGGACCGGCAACCCGATTCGCGCGGAACTTGCGCGCACGGAAGCGCCCAAAGCACGCTATGCGTCGCGCAGCGGCCCGCTGAACGTGCTGGTGGTCGGCGGCAGCCTCGGCGCCGCGGCGCTGAACGAAGTCGTGCCGCGCGCCCTGGCGCTGCTGGCGCCGGGCGAGCGTCCGCGCGTCGTGCATCAGGCCGGTGCGAAGCATATCGACGCGCTGAAGGCGAACTACGAAGCGGCCGGTTTCGCGGCAGGCGACGACGTGCGCCTCGTGCCGTTCATCGACGATATGGCGAGCGCGTATGCAGCCGCGGATCTGGTGATCTGCCGCTCCGGCGCGATGACGGTGTCGGAGATCGCGGCGGTTGGCGTCGCGGCGCTGTTCGTGCCATTCCCGTACGCGGTCGACGATCACCAGACGACCAACGCCGCCTTCCTCGCCGATGCGGGAGCGGCGGTGCTGGTGCAACAGCGCGACCTGTCGGCCGAACTGCTCGCCGACTGGCTGCGCGGCCAGTCGCGGGCGTCGCTCGCGGACATGGCGGAGCGTTCGCGCTCATTGGCGAAGCCCGAGGCCACCGACGAAGTCGCGCGCATTTGCGCGACGGTGGCCGGCGCGAACCTGGAAATACTGCAATGAAACACATCGTCAAACACATTCATTTCGTCGGAATCGGCGGCGCGGGCATGAGCGGCATTGCCGAAGTGCTCGTCAATCTCGGCTACGAGGTCAGCGGCTCGGATTTGGCGCGCAACGCGGTGACCGATCGTCTGCAGGCGCTCGGCGCACGCATCGCGATCGGCCACGACGCGGCGAACATCGCCGGCGCGAACGCGGTCGTCGTATCGACTGCCGTGCGTTCGGACAATCCGGAAGTGCTGGCCGCGCGCCATCAGCGCGTGCCGATCGTGCAGCGCGCGGTGATGCTCGCGGAGCTGATGCGCCTGAAGCAGGGGATCGCGATTGCCGGCACGCACGGCAAGACCACGACGACGAGCCTCGTCGCGAGCGTGCTCGCGGCGGGCGGGCTGGACCCGACCTTCGTGATCGGCGGCCGGCTGATCAGTGCTGGCGCGAACGCGCGGCTCGGCACGGGCGATTTCATCGTCGCCGAAGCCGACGAGTCGGACGCGTCCTTCCTGAATCTGTATCCGGTGATCGAAGTCATCACGAACATCGACGCCGACCACATGGATACCTACGGCCACGATTTCGCGCGGCTCAAGCAGGCGTTCATCGAATTCACGCAGCGTCTGCCGTTCTACGGCAGCGCGGTCGTGTGCGTGGACGATCCCAACGTGCGGCAAATCATCCCGTTCATTTCGAAGCCCGTCGTGCGCTACGGGATGTCGCCGGACGCGCAGGTGCGCGCGGAAGACATCGACGCGCGCGACGGCCGCATGCACTTCACGGTGATCCGCGAAGGCCGCGCGCCGCTCGCGGTCGTGCTGAACCTGCCGGGCCTGCACAACGTGCAAAACGCGCTCGCGGCGATCGCGATCGCAACCGATCTCGGCGTGTCGGACGACGCGATCCAGCTCGCGCTGGCGGAATTCAACGGCGTCGGCCGGCGCTTCCAGCGCTACGGCGAGGTGCCGAGCGCGGACGGCGGGCAGTACACGCTGATCGACGACTACGGCCACCACCCGGTCGAGATGGCCGCGACGATCGCGGCCGCGCGCGGCGCGTTTCCGGGCCGCCGCCTCGTGCTGGCGTTCCAGCCGCACCGCTACACGCGTACGCGCGACTGCTTCGACGACTTCGTCAACGTACTGTCGACGGTCGACGCGCTGGTACTGACGGAAGTCTACGCAGCCGGCGAGGCGGCGATCGCGACGGCCAACGGCGACGCGCTGTCGCGCGCGCTGCGCGCGGTGGGGAAGGTCGACCCGGTGTTCGTCGCGACGGTCGACGACGTGCCGGATGCATTGGCCGCGGTCGCCCGCAACGGCGACGTGGTGATCACGATGGGCGCGGGTTCGATCGGCGGCGTGCCGGCGAAGATCGTGCAGAACACGCAACAGAAGGGATGACATGAGCGGGATCGATCCGAAACGTTTCGGCAAGGTGGCGGTGTTGTTCGGCGGCGAATCCGCCGAGCGCGAGGTGTCGCTCACCTCGGGCCGTCTCGTGCTGCAGGGCCTGCGCGATGCGGGCGTCGACGCGCATCCGTTCGACCCGGCCGAGCGGCCGCTGTCGGCGCTGAAGGACGAAGGCTTCGTGCGTGCGTTCAACGCGCTGCACGGCGGCTACGGCGAAAACGGCCAGATCCAGGGCGCGCTCGACTTCTACGGAATCCGCTACACGGGCAGCGGCGTCCTGGGCTCGGCACTGGGCCTCGACAAGTTCCGCACGAAGCTCGTGTGGCAGCAGACGGGCGTGCCGACGCCGCCGTTCGAAACGGTGATGCGCGGCGACGATTATGCGGCGCGCGCGACGGATATCGTCGCGAAGCTCGGCCTCCCGCTGTTCGTGAAGCCGGCGAGCGAAGGCTCGAGCGTTGCGGTGTTGAAGGTGAAGACGGCCGACGCGTTGCCCGCCGCACTGTCCGAAGCGGCGACCCACGACAAGATCGTCATTGTCGAGAAGAGCATCGAAGGCGGCGGCGAATATACCGCGTGCATCGCCGGCGACCTCGACCTGCCGCTGATCAAGATCGTGCCGGCCGGCGAGTTCTACGACTACCACGCGAAGTACGTGGCCGACGATACGCAGTATCTGATTCCGTGCGGGCTGCCTGCCGAACAGGAAGCGGAACTGAAGCGCATCGCGCGCCGCGCGTTCGACGTGCTGGGCTGCACCGACTGGGGTCGCGCGGATTTCATGCTGGATGCGGCGGGCAACGCGTATTTCCTCGAAGTGAACACGGCCCCGGGAATGACCGACCATTCGCTGCCGCCGAAGGCCGCGCGCTCGATCGGCATCAGCTATTCGGAGCTGGTCGTGAAGGTGCTGTCGCTTACGCTCAACGACTGACGCAGGAACGGAACGACGTATGTGGAACAACGTTCGCCAACTCAACCTTGCCGCCAGCGCGCTATACGCGCTGCTGCTGCTCGTGTTGGCGGCGGCCGGCTGCTACTGGCTGATCCAGCGTCCGACGTTCGCGTTGCGCGAAATCCGGATCGACGGCGACACCGAGCACATCAACACGCCGACGGTGCGGGCGGGCGTGGTCGGACGGCTGAAGGGGAATTTCTTCACGGTCGACCTCGACACCGCGCGGGCCGCGTTCGAGCAGATGCCGTGGGTGCGCCATGCGAGCGTACGGCGGGTGTGGCCGAATGCGCTCGCTGTCACGCTCGAGGAGTACAAACCGCTCGGGACCTGGGGCAGCGCGCAGCTCGTGAGCGTCGACGGCGAGCTGTTCACCGCGAACCAGGGCGAACTGGATGAAGAACTGCCCGCGTTCGACGGCCCGGAGGGCAGTGCGAAGGAAGTCGTCACGCGGTACCGCGACTTCACGAACTGGTTTGCGCCGCTTAAGGCGGCGCCGGAAGAAGTGACGCTGTCGGCGCGCTACGCGTGGACGGTGAAGCTGTCGAACGGCATGCAGATCGAACTCGGCAAGGAACGCACGAGCGAGACGCTGCACGACCGGAGCCAGCGCCTCGTCGCCGCATGGCCGGCAGTCACGGAGCGTTGGGGCAACGACATCGAGTACGCGGACCTGCGTTATCCGAACGGATTCGCGATTCGTGCGGCAGGCATGCGGTTCCTGACCGATACCGACAAGCCCAAGAAGTAACGAGAGATCACACGCAAGAGCACTTTATGAGCAAAGACTACAAGGATCTGCTGGTTTCCCTCGACATCGGCACGTCGAAGGTGGTGGCCATCGTCGCCGAGCTGAAGGGCGAGGGCCATTACGAGGTGATCGGCCTCGGCCAGAGCGAATCGAAAGGTCTGAAGAAGGGCGTGGTGGTCAACATCGAGGCCACCGTGCAGTCGATCCAGCGCGCGCTCGAAGAAGCCGAGCTGATGGCCGACTGCAAGATCACCAACGTGTTCACGGGGATCGCGGGCAGCCATATCCGCAGCTTCAACTCGAGCGGGATGGTCGCGATCAAGGACAAGGAAGTCACGCAGACGGACGTCGCGCGCGTGATCGAGACCGCGAAGGCGATCAACATCCCGACCGACCAGCAGGTGCTGCACATCCTCACGCAGGAATTCATCATCGACGGCCAGGAAGACGTGCGCGAGCCGATCGGGATGAGCGGCATCCGTCTCGAGGTGAAGGTGCACATCGTGACGGGTGCGGTCAGCGCCGCGCAGAACATCGTCAAGTGCGTGCGCCGCTGCGGGCTCGAAGTGAACGACCTGATCCTGCAGCCGCTGGCGTCGTCGCTGGCGGTGCTGACGGAAGACGAGAAGGATCTCGGCGTGGTGCTGGTCGACATCGGCGGCGGCACGACGGACATCGCGATCTTCGCCGAAGGCGCGATCCGTCACACGGCGGTGATTCCGATCGCCGGCGACCAGATCACGAGCGACATCGCGATGGCGCTGCGCACGCCGACGCCGGACGCGGAAGACATCAAGGTCGGCTACGGAATCGCGAAGCAGGCGCTCGCCGATCCGGACGAGATGGTCGAAGTGCCGGGCCTCGGCGAACGCGGTCCGCGCACGCTGTCGCGCCAGGCGCTCGCGGCGGTGATCGAGCCGCGCGTCGAGGAGCTGTTCTCGCTCGTGCAGCAGGTCGTGCGCGAGTCCGGTTACGAAGAACTGCTGAGCTCCGGCGTGGTCATTACCGGCGGCGCATCGATGATGCCGGGCATGGTCGAGCTCGGCGAAGACATTTTCCTGAAACCGGTGCGCATCGGCGCGCCGGAATACGCAGGCGGCCTTGCCGACGTGGTGCGCAATCCGCGCTACTCGACGGCGATGGGCCTGCTCGTCGAAGGAAGCGCTCAGCGCATGCGCGGCCGCAAGGTCGCCGTGCAGTCCGGCAACGCGGGGCAGATTTTCTCGCGGATGAAGGAATGGTTCCTGAGCAACTTCTGACGAACCGAATCGAAATTCGCGCTGGTGCCGGCGGCTGGCGCGCGACAGGGGGTTGCCCGATCTCCTGCCGAATAACGGCCGAGTAGTTCTATTTTCTTGACGGAGGCAACAATGGAATTCGAAATGCTGGAAACCGAAACCAACGGCACCATCATCAAGGTGGTCGGCGTTGGCGGCGCTGGCGGCAATGCCGTTCAGCACATGATCAACCGTGGCGTGCAGGGCGTCGATTTCATCGTGATGAACACCGACGCGCAGGCGCTGTCGCGTGCGCGCGCACCGTCCGTGATCCAGCTGGGCAACACGGGCCTCGGCGCCGGCGCGAAGCCGGAAATGGGCAAGGCGGCGGCGGAAGAGGCGCGCGAGCGCATCGCCGACGCACTGCGCGGCGCGCACATGGTGTTCATCACGGCCGGCATGGGCGGCGGCACGGGCACGGGCGCCGCGCCGGTGGTCGCGCAGATCGCGAAAGAGATGGGCATCCTGACGGTCGGCGTCGTCAGCAAGCCGTTCGAGTTCGAAGGCGGCAAGCGCATGCGCGTCGCGGAAGCAGGCTCGCAGCAACTGGAGGATCACGTCGACTCGCTGATCGTCGTCCTGAACGACAAGCTGTTCGACGTGATGGGCGATGACGCCGAAATGGACAAGTGCTTCCAGTGCGCGGATGACGTGTTGAACAACGCAGTCGCGGGCATCGCCGAAATCATCAACGTCGACGGCCTCGTGAACGTCGACTTCGAAGACGTGAAGACGGTGATGGGCGAGCAGGGCAAAGCGATGATGGGCACGGCGACGGTCGCCGGCGTCGATCGCGCACGCCTCGCGGCGGAACAGGCGGTCGCAAGCCCGCTGCTGGAAGGCGTCGATCTGTCGGGCGCGCGCGGCGTGCTGGTCAACATCACGTCGAGCCGTTCGCTGCGCCTGTCGGAAACGCGCGAAGTGATGAACACGATCAAGAGCTACGCCGCGGAAGATGCGACGGTGATCTTCGGTGCGGTGTACGACGACGCGATGGGCGATGCATTGCGTGTGACGGTCGTGGCGACGGGTCTGGGCCGTGCGGCGAAGAAGCAGCAATCGGCTCCGATGACGCTGCTGCGCACGGGTACCGACAATCAGCCGGTCAGTGCGGTCTCGCACGGTTATGCACAGCCGCAGCACGTCAGCACGGCCGACTACGGCGCGCTCGATACGCCGGCGGTGTGGCGCAATTCGCGCGAAACCGCGGCATCGCACGTGCAGGCGCTGCAGGAGAAGGGTGTCGACACGTACGACATTCCGGCTTTCCTGCGCAAGCAGGCTGACTGACGACGCACACAGGCGAAGCCGCGGCACGGTTGCCGCGGTAACGCCGGCGTGACGGATGCCACGGACCACGACAGGCCGCGTCGGATGCGACGCCGGGCCGGGAGACGTGCCCTCTTCGCATGAGCGGAGCGGGATGGGCCGTGCTGTCCGCAATACGCTGAAAACCGTATCGCTATGAGGGACCAGCCATGATTCAAGTGGGCGACGCGCTGCCCGACGCGCAACTGTTCGAGTTCATCGACGACGCGCGCGCAGGCTGCACGCTGGGGCCGAACGCCTTCAGCGTGCGCGATCAGGTTGCGGGGAAGCGGGTGGTGATCTTCGGATTGCCGGGCGCTTTCACGCCGACCTGTTCGGCGCAGCATGTGCCGGGCTATGTCGAGCATGCCGAGCAATTGCGCTCGGCCGGCATCGACGAGATCTGGTGCGTGTCCGTCAACGACGCATTCGTGATGGGCGCATGGGGACGTGATCTGCACACCGCGGGCAAGGTGCGCATGATGGCGGACGGCAGCGCTGCTTTCACTCATGCGCTGGGGCTGACGCAGGATTTGTCCGCGCGTGGCATGGGAATCCGTTCCCTGCGCTACGCGATGGTGATCGACGACGGTGTGGTCAAGACGCTGGCCGTCGAAGCGCCGGGCAAGTTCGAAGTGAGCGATGCGGCGAGCGTGCTCGCGACGTTGACGTCCTGATCGTGCGGTGCGTCGTTGCTTGCCGGCAACGCCGCTCACCGGACCTCGGGACAGTTGTAACACGGGTCGATGACCGGAAACGCCTCCGTTCCGGGCGTCGGCCCGTTCCGTATCGGCACGGGTAAACAGTCGAAACAGATATACGCAGTTTCCAACAGCGGCGAATAGGGAATTACGCTATAATCCCACCTATCGAATATAACGCCTGATTGAAAATCTCAATCAAGTTGAAGAACACCATGCTGAAGCAGCGCACCATCAAATCGATCGTGAAGACCGTGGGCATTGGTCTCCACTCGGGCCGCAAGGTCGAACTGACGCTCCGTCCGGCCGCGCCGGGCACGGGGATCGTTTTCGCGCGCGTCGACCTGCCCACGCCCGTCGACATTCCGGCATCCGCGATGTCGATTGGCGACACGCGGCTCGCGTCGGTGCTGCAGAAGGATGGCGCGCGCGTGTCGACCGTCGAACACCTGATGTCGGCATGCGCCGGCCTCGGCATCGACAATCTCTATGTCGACGTGACGGCCGAGGAAATCCCGATCATGGACGGCAGCGCTGCGTCCTTCGTGTTCCTGATCCAGTCCGCAGGGATCGAGGAGCAGAACGCGCCGAAGCGCTTCATCAAGGTCACGAAGCCGGTTGAAATCCGCGACGGCGACAAGTTCGCGCGTCTCGATCCGTATTTCGGCTTCAAGCTGAAGTTCACGATCGATTTCCGTCACCCGGCCGTCGACAAGACCGGCCAGGAACTCGAGGTCGACTTCGCGAACACGTCGTACGTGCGCGAGATCGCACGTGCGCGCACGTTCGGCTTCGCGCACGAAGTCGAGATGATGCGCGAGCTGGGCCTGGCTCGCGGCGGCAGCATGGACAATGCGATCGTGCTCGACGAGTACCGGATCCTGAACAACGACGGGCTGCGTTACGACGACGAATTCGTGAAGCACAAGATGCTCGACGCGATCGGCGACCTGTACGTGGTCGGCCATCCGCTGCTCGCGTCATACACGGCGTACAAGTCGGGCCACGGGCTGAACAACGCGCTGCTGCGCGAACTGCTCGCGCACGAAGACTCGTACGAGATCGTCACGTTCGACGATCCGCAGGCCGCACCGGGCGGCTTCGCGTTCGACACGCAGACGGCATTCGCCTGATCGGCGCTCCGCACGAGCAATAAAAAAGCGACCCTGGGGTCGCTTTTTTCGTTGGGCGGCCGTCGCGTGCGATTACGCGAATGACCGAGGCGCAAACTCAGCGCGACGACTTCGCGCCGTGCCGGGCAGCCATTCGCGCCAGCGCGGCCTGCAGCGGCGACGGCTCCAGGTGATCGGCGAGCTCGCGCAACGCGGCGGCGCCGACGGTCGTCATGCGCGCCTGCTTCACGTGCGGCGGCTGCGGCGCATCCTTCGGCCGCACACGCACGCGCAGCGCCGCAACCGGCCAGCCGCGTTTTTGCAGATCGGCGAGCAGGCGCGGCTCCACCTGCCGCAGCCGGGCGGCGAGCGCATTGTGAGCGGCAAAGAGGGTCAGGGTGCCGTCCTTGATGGAGCCCGGTTCGACATGATTCGCGAGATAGTCGGGGAGGAGCGCGGAGAGGTCGCGCTGCAGCGATGCGACCTGCTCGACGCCTGCGCGCAGCGCCGCGAACGCGTCGGTGCGGTTGAGCACTTCGGACACGGGTTGCGGGCGATACGCGGGGAGCGGGCCGAAACGCTTGGAAAATCGGTTCATCGAGGCATTCTTCGAGCGCGCACGCGCGCGGACGTTGTCGCCGATTGTACCTGCGCCGGTTCAAGCACGCGCGGCTTTCGGGCCGGGGCGCCGGTCGCCTGTGCGGCCCGAGTGCGCGGTGCGAGTCCGGCCGGGACACCGGCGCATGCGTCCCCGCGTGCTAAAATTCCCCGTTTGATTCCACTAATTCGCTAAGCCGCCGAGGCTCGGGCGTCGGGGCGCGCAACACGCGCCGGGCGCCGGTGCTGCGACGCAGGATCCGATCCGATGACAACCGGTTTTCTCCAGAAAATTTTTGGCAGCCGCAACCAGCGGCTCGTCAAGCAATACCAAAAGACCGTCGCGACGATCAATGCGCTCGAACCGCAGATCGAGAAGCTGACGGACGACCAGTTGCGCGGCAAAACGGACGAGTTCCGCCAGCGGATCGCAGGTGGCGAATCGCTCGACAAGGTGCTGCCGGAGGCGTTCGCGGTCTGCCGCGAAGCGAGCCGCCGCGTGCTGAAAATGCGCCACTTCGACGTGCAGCTGATCGGCGGCATGGTGCTCCACTACGGCAAGATCGCCGAAATGCGCACCGGCGAGGGCAAGACGCTCGTCGCGACGCTGCCCGTGTACCTGAACGCGCTCGCCGGCCGCGGCGTGCACGTCGTGACGGTCAACGACTATCTCGCACAGCGCGACGCCGAATGGATGGCGCGTCTCTACAACTTCCTCGGTCTGTCGGTCGGCATCAACCTGTCCGGCATGGAGCACGAGCAGAAGCAGCAGGCCTACGCCGCGGACATCACGTACGGCACGAACAACGAGTTCGGCTTCGACTACCTGCGCGACAACATGGTCTACGAGACCGACGCGCGTGTGCAGCGGGCGCTGAATTTTGCCGTCGTCGACGAAGTCGACTCGATCCTCATCGACGAGGCGCGTACGCCGCTGATCATTTCGGGTCAGGCGGAAGACCACACCGAACTGTACGTCCGGATGAACGCGCTGCCGCCGCTGCTCGAGCGCCAGATCGGCGAGGAGAAGGCCGACGGCACGGGCGTCGAAAAACCGGGCGACTACACGCTCGACGAGAAGTCGCGCCAGGTGTTTCTGACGGAGTCGGGCCACGAGAAGGCCGAGCGGCTGCTCGCCGAGTGGGGCCTGATCGGCGAGGGCGAGAGCCTGTACGCGCCGCAGAACATCACGCTGATGCACCACGTGTATGCGGCGCTGCGCGCGCACACGCTGTTCCACAAGGATCAGCACTATGTCGTGCAGAACGGCGAAGTGGTGATCGTCGACGAATTCACGGGCCGCCTGATGGCCGGCCGGCGTTGGTCGGACGGCCTGCACCAGGCGGTCGAAGCGAAGGAGCACGTGAAGATCCAGAGCGAGAACCAGACGCTCGCATCGATCACGTTCCAGAATTACTTCCGGATGTACGCGAAGCTCGCGGGCATGACCGGCACGGCGGACACCGAAGCGTACGAATTCAACGAGATCTACGGCCTCGAGACGGTCGTGATCCCGACCAATCGTCCGCCGAAGCGGATCGACAAGCAGGATCAGATCTACAAGACGGCCAAGGAGCGCTACGACGCGGTGATCCGCGACATTCGCGAGTGCTACGAGCGCGGTCAGCCGGTACTGGTCGGCACGACGTCGATCGAAAACTCGGAGCTGCTGTCGCATCTGCTGAAGCAGGCCGGGCTGCCGCACGAAGTGCTGAACGCGAAGCAGCACGAGCGCGAAGCGGCAATCGTCGCGGAAGCCGGCCGTCCGAAGCGCATCACGATCGCGACGAACATGGCCGGCCGCGGTACCGACATCGTGCTCGGCGGCAACGCGGAGAAGCAGGCCGCGTTCATCGAGGCCGACGACTCGATTCCGGCCGACGAGAAAGCGCGCCGTATCAAGCAACTGCACGACGAGTGGGAAACGCTGCACGAACAGGTGAAGGCCGCCGGCGGCCTGCACATCATCGGCACCGAGCGCCACGAATCGCGCCGGATCGACAACCAGCTGCGCGGCCGTGCGGGCCGCCAGGGCGATCCGGGCTCGTCGCGCTTCTACCTGTCGCTCGACGATCCGCTGTTGCGTATCTTCGCGGGCGACCGCGTGCGCTCGATCATGGATCGCCTGAAGATGCCGGAAGGCGAGGCGATCGAGGCCGGCATCGTCACGCGTTCGATCGAATCCGCGCAGCGCAAGGTCGAGGCACGCAACTTCGACATCCGCAAGCAGCTGCTCGAATACGACGACGTGTCGAACGACCAGCGCAAGGTGATCTACCAGCAGCGTAACGAATTGCTCGAAGCGCACGACATCACCGAGACGATTTCCGCGATGCGCCACGGCGTGATTGCCGAGGTCGTCCGCCAGTTCGTGCCGGAAGGCAGCATCGAGGAACAGTGGGACGTGCCCGAACTCGAGGAAGCGCTGCGCAACGACTGGCAGCTCGACCTCGCGATCCAGGAAATGGTGAACGAGTCGTCGTCGATTACCGCCGACGAGATCCTCGAAGCCGTGACGACCGCCGCCGACGAGCAGTACGAGGCAAAGGTCGCGCTGGTCGGCCGCGAATCGTTCAGCGCGTTCGAGCGCTCGGTGATGCTGCAGACGGTGGACCGCCTGTGGCGCGAACACCTGGCCGCGCTCGACCATCTGCGTCAGGGCATCCACCTGCGCGGCTATGCGCAGAAGAACCCGAAGCAGGAATACAAGCGCGAAGCGTTCGAGCTGTTCGCCGCGATGCTCGATGCGATCAAGCAGGAAGTCACGCGCATCGTGATGAACGTGCAGATCCAGTCGCCGGAGCAGCTCGAGGAGGCCGCCGAGCAAATCGAAGAGCGCGGCGGTCATCTGGAGAACGTCGAGTATCAGCACGCCGATTATGCGGACGCCGGCGCGCCGGTCGCGAACGTCGCGGCTGCCGCCGCGGCCACGGCGACCGCCGACATGGTCGGCAGCGCGATGACCCACGGCGGGCCCGCCGGCGAGATGCCGAAGGTCGGCCGCAACGACCCGTGCCCGTGCGGCAGCGGCAAGAAGTACAAGCAATGTCACGGTAAGCTGTCATGATCGGCGGCGGCGCGCATGCGTGCGCCGCGTCGTTCGTTCGCAGCTTCGAATCAGTGATGTGAGTTGCGGCGGCCCGGTTCCGCGGCCGCCGGTTCTTCCAATCGATGCCGGCGTGTGCCGGCATTTTCCATCCGGCAGGTGTGCCCCATGGCTGTCAATTTTCCGTCGATCGATCCCGCCCAATTGCATCCCGTCGCCGGCGTCACGCTCGGCTGGGCGGAAGCGAACATCCGCAAGCCGAATCGCAAGGACGTGCTGGTCATTTCCGTCGACGAAGGGGCGACGGTCGCAGGCGTATTCACCGAGAACCGTTTTTGCGCCGCGCCGGTGATCGTGTGCCGCGAACATCTGGCCAAGGTGCGCGCGGGCGGGGCTGGCATCCGTGCACTCGTGGTGAACACCGGCAATGCGAATGCGGGCACCGGCGAGCCCGGCCTCGCGAACACCCGCGAAACGTGCGCGGAACTCGCGCGCCTCGCGGGCCTCGACGCCGCTCAGGTGCTGCCGTTCTCGACCGGCGTGATTCTCGAGCCGCTGCCGATTGACCGCCTGAAGGCCGGGCTGCCGGCTGCGCTCGCAAACCGCAAGGCCGCGAACTGGTACGACGCCGCGCAGGCGATCATGACGACCGATACGCTGCCGAAGGCTGCGTCGCGCCAGGTGACGATCGACGGCCATACGGTCACGCTGACCGGCATCAGCAAGGGCGCCGGGATGATCAAGCCGAACATGGCGACGATGCTCGGCTTCCTCGCCTTCGACGCGAACGTCGCGCAGCCGGTGCTCGACACACTCGTGAAGGAAGTGGCCGATCGCTCGTTCAACTGCATCACGATCGACGGCGATACGTCGACGAACGACTCGTTCATTCTGATCGCGTCGGGCAAGAGCACGCTGCCCGCGATCGCGTCGACCGACTCGCCGGCCTATGCGGCGCTGCGCGACGCGGTCACGCAGGTCGCGCAGGAGTTGTCGCAGCTGATCGTGCGCGACGGCGAAGGTGCGACGAAATTCATGACGGTGCAGGTGGAAGGCGGCAAGAGTGTTGCCGAATGCCGTCAGATCGCTTATGCGATCGGCCATTCGCCGCTCGTGAAGACGGCCTTCTACGCATCCGACCCCAACCTCGGCCGGATTCTCGCTGCGATCGGCTATGCGGGCGTCACCGATCTCGACGTCGGCAAGATCGATCTCTATCTGGACGACGTGCTCGTCGCGAAGGCCGGCGGCCGCAATCCCGCGTACCAGGAAGAGGACGGCCAGCGCGTGATGAAGCAGAGCGAAATCACGATTCGCGTGCTGCTTGGCCGCGGCGACGCGCAGGCTACGATCTGGACGTGCGATCTGTCGCACGACTACGTGAGCATCAACGCGGACTATCGCTCCTGATCGGGGGCGCTCGAACGACATGGACAAGCTCGAACAGTTTCTGACGCGAGCCGAAGCGCTGCTCGGCCGCCTCGAAGGGATGCTGCCGCCGGCGCCGGCCGCTGTCGACTGGAATGCAGCCACGGCCTTCCGCTGGCGCAAGCGTCAGGGGCGCGGCTATCTGCAGCCGGTGCCGGCAGCGTCGTCGATCACGCTCGGCGACCTGCACAACATCGATCGTCAGAAGGGGCTGATCGAACAGAACACGCGACAGTTCGTGCAGCGCAAGCCGGCGAACAACGTGCTGCTGACGGGCGCGCGCGGCACCGGCAAGTCGTCGCTGATCAAGGCGTGCCTGAACGCGTATGCGAAGGAAGGCCTGCGCCTCATCGAAGTCGACAAGGACGACCTGCACGATCTCGGCGACATCGTCGAGCTGATCTCGCAGCGTCCGGAGCGGTTCATCGTGTTTTGCGACGACCTGTCGTTCGAGGAAGGCGAGTCCGGCTACAAGGCGCTGAAGGTCGCGCTCGACGGCTCGATCGCTGCGCAGTCGGACAACGTGCTGATCTACGCGACGTCGAACCGCCGCCATCTGCTGCCCGAGTACATGAGCGACAACGAGTCGTACAAGCATCTGCCGGACGGCGAGATCCACCCGGGCGAAGTCGTCGAGGAAAAGATCTCGCTGTCGGAGCGCTTCGGCCTGTGGGTCAGCTTCTACCCGTTCAAGCAGGACGACTACCTCGACATCGTCGGGCACTGGCTGCGCCATTTCGGCTGCGCGGATACCGAGATCGACGCGGCACGCGGCGATGCGCTGGTCTGGGCGCTCGAGCGCGGTTCGCGCTCGGGGCGCGTCGCGTGGCAGTTCGCGCGCGACTGGTCGGGCCGCAAGGAGCAGGCATGAGTGTGGATTCCGCAGTAGGCGCGGCGCGCGCGCCCGACGGCCGCAAGGTGACGGAAGTCGCTGTCGGTGTAATGGTGCGGCCGGACGGCCCGGTCGGCCGCTGCCGTTATCTGCTCGCGCAGCGCCTGCAGGGCAAGCCGTATGAAGGTTACTGGGAGTTTCCGGGCGGCAAGCTCGAAGCGGGCGAAAGCGTCGAGGACGCGCTCGCCCGCGAACTCCATGAGGAGCTGGGCATCGTCGTCACGGCCAGCCATCGCTGGCATACGCTCGAGCACGACTATCCGCATGCATACGTGCGGCTCTATTTCTGCAAGGTGACGGGCTGGACGGGCGAGCCGCACAGCAAGGAAGGGCAGGCGTTCGTGTGGCAGGAACTGCCGGTCGACGTCGCGCCTCTGTTGCCGGCCGCGTTGCCGGTGCTGGAACTGCTCGAGAAGGAAGCGGCGTCGCAATGACGCCGTTGCGGCCCGCGTGAAACGCGGGCCATATCGACGGACGAGGTAGCCCTGTGCTGCTTAGCTGTCGCGGCGGCCGTCGGTGCCGTCTTCTTCCGACGACGGACCTTCGTCGGACGAGCCGCCGATCCGATACTTTTCCGCCGCCCATGCGCCGAGATCGAGCTGCTTGCAGCGGGCCGAACAGAACGGGCGGAACTTGTTTTCCGGCGTCCAGCGCACTTCCGCGCCGCACGAAGGACATTTCACAACGGTAGTCATACGAAAGCGTCGAGCCGGCACGCGGCCGTTACAGATTGCAGAGTGTCAGATGGAACGGCACGTCGATGTCCACCGCACGCGGCCGCACGTCGCCGTCCTGCATGGTGAACCGTACCCACAGCATGTATTTGTTGGCGCTCGCCTCGGGAATCACGCGCAGCTCCGGCGACACGCGCACCTGCATCAATTGGTAGCTGCGCCCCGACAGCATCTGCTGGTAGCTGCCTTGCATCGCCATCACCTTCGAAGCCTGGCCCGATTCGCGCGCGAGACGCAGCACGATCGCCGCGGCGTCGCGCAGCGGCAGCAGCGGCATGATCCATTTCGTGATGTCATGGCGCCGCTGTTCGGCCGGCCATTGTTGCCACGCGTAATACGACGGCAGGTCGAACTTGCACGTGCCGCCGGGAATCACCGCTCGGCTGCGGATGCTCGCGAGCCACTCGTTGTCGACCAGATGCTGGCCTGTCTTGCCCTGCATCTGCGCGAGATTCGCGAGCGTCTGCTCGATTTCGCCGAGCACGGCTTCCAGCGCATTCTGTTCGATGCCCGGATTGCCGCGAAACGGAGCGAGCGTCTGGCGCTGACGTTCGAGCTCCTTCATCAGATCCGATTTCAGGTCGGCGCGGCCCGTGACCTCGGCGATTTCGAACAGCGTCGTCAGCGCGACGTGATGTTCGCGCGCGTCCTCCTGAGCCAAAAAGAACGCGAAGCGCTCGAATAAGTCCTCGAGGCGCAACAGCGTGCGAATTCGCTCGTTGAACGGATACTCGTAAAGAATCAAGCGCGCTCGCCTCTCGGGTAGGAATTGAAACAATGCAGGACATTCTAATGCTCACTCACTACCCTAGCAACGCGCCAATTTCGTACACCATCACGATCGCGCGGCGTCACTGCGCGGCGGCTGCGAATTCGAGATAGCGTTGGTGCAGTGCATCGACCTGCGCGGCGAGCATGGCTGGCGTCGCCGCGTCGTTGACGATCACGTCGTCGGCGGCCGCGAGACGCGCGTCGCGCGTTGCCTGTCTCGCGATGATCGCCTCGACCTGTTCGCGCGTGAAACCGTTGCGCCGCATCACGCGCGCGATCTGCGTTTCGACCGGACAGTCGACCACCAGCACGCGGTTGCTGCGAGTCTTCCAATTGCCTGACTCGACGAGCAACGGCACCACGAACATCACGTAAGGGCCCTGCGCGGCGCGGGCTTCGCGATCCGTCTGCGCGCGGATCAGCGGATGCGTGATCGCTTCGAGCCGGCGTCGTGCGTCGTCGTCGCTGAAAATCAGTGCGCGCATCCTGGCGCGATCGAGAGAGCCGTCGGCGGCGACGAAGTCCGGCCCGAACGCGTGCTCGATCGCCGGCATCGCGAGCCCACCGGGGGCGGTGATACGGTGCGCGATCAGATCGGTATCGACGACCGATGCGCCGCGCGCGGCGAACATGTCGGCGACGGTCGTCTTGCCGCTGCCGATGCCGCCGGTGAGTCCTATTGCAAACATGTGAACCTCCGCCGGACCGCTGCACGCAAGTGGCGTGCGAGGCTGCGACGCTGACAACGAAGCGAAGGCGCGCAGCGCATCACGTCAACCGCCGAGCGCCGAATAGAAAGGGGTGCCGAAAAATAGCGTCGCCACACCGCCCGCGGCCAGGAACGGGCCGAACGGAATCGGCTCCTCGAAGCGCATGCGGCCGCGCCAGGTCGCGACGAGGCCGACGATCGCGCCCGTCACCGCGGCGAACAGCACGACCTGCGGCAGCGCGGCCCAGCCCATCCATGCGCCGAGCGCGGCGAGCAGCTTCAGATCGCCGAAGCCGATGCCCTCGATCCCGCGCAGCCATTTGAACAGCCAGTAGATGGAGCAAAGGAACAGGTAGCCGGCCATCGCACCGATCACGGCCGAACGCAGCGACGTGAACGTGCCGCCGAGATTCAGTGCGAGGCCTGCCCACAGCAGCGGCAGCGTCATCGAATCGGGCAGGTAGCCGGTACGGATATCGATCGCGCTCATCGCGAGCAGTGCGGCGCAGAGCCCGAACGCTGCGAGAGCCACGACGGTGGGGCCGAAGGCGGCGAGCGAGGCGGCGGCGAGAAGCGCACCGGCGAGCTCGACGAGCGGATAGCGCACGCCGATCGCATGGCCGCACTGACGGCAGCGGCCACGCAACAGCAAGTAGCTGACGAGCGGGATGTTTTCCCATGCGCGCAGCACGTGGCCGCAATGCGGGCAGGCGCTGCGCGGGCGCCACAGATCGTAGTGCGGCGGATAGCCGTCGTCCGGCGCCGCGCTCGCCGCGCCCGTCGCCTCGGCGATTTCGGCCTGCCATGCGCGCTGCATCATCACCGGTACCCGGTGCACGACGACATTCACGAAGCTTCCGACGCACAGGCCGAGGACGACGGCGAATGCATACTGCACCGCAGGCGGCAGCATCGCCAGCGCGAGCAACGTGCCGGCGGGCGAATCGAATACGGTGGTCAGGGGCGCGGGCGTCATGGGCTCGGGTTGGGGCTTTAAAGGCGACAGAATCGGTTGCGATGCTACACCACGTTGCCCAGCTGAAGGATGGGCAGATACATCGCGATCACGAGGCCGCCGACGAGGGCGCCCAGCACGACCACGATCAGCGGCTCGCCGAGCGCGGCGAGTGCATCGAGGCGTGCATCGAGCTGACGCTCGCAGAGCGCGGCGATGTCCGCGAGCATCGTGTCGAGCGCGCCTATTTCCTCCGCGACGGCGATCGGCTGGACGACGTCGTCCGGGAAGCAGCCGGCCGCGTGCATCGCGTCGGCAAGGCGCGCACCACGCAGCACGCGTGCCGCGATCTGCGCGGTGGCCTGTTCGAACACCGGATGGCCGGCCGTGTGCTCGAGCGTCGAGAATGCATCGGCAAGCGGGACGCCCGCGCCGAGCAGCGTCGCAAGCGAGCGGCACCACCGCGCGGTCGCGAACCGCGTGAGCGCGCCGCCGACGAGCGGTGCATTCAGCGCCTGTCGGGCGACCGCATGGCGCAACGTTGGCGAGCGCCGCAGCGCATGACGTGCGGCGAGTCCGGCCACCGCGGCCGCTGCGGCGAACGTGCCGCCCCAGGCCGACGTCGCAGACGAGATCGCCAGCAGCGCGCGGGTTGGCGCCGGCAGCGTCGCGCCGAAGCCGTCGAAAATCTGCCGGAACGTCGGTACGACCCAAATCATCAGTGCGGCCGAGATCGCGAGCGCGAACGCGATGACGGCGACCGGATATGCGAGCGCGGCACAGAGCTTGCGCCATTGCGCGTCCGCGCGTTCGCGGTGCTCCGCGACGCGTGTCAGCACGGAGCCGAGCGCGCCCGACGCTTCGCCCACTTCGATCAACTGGCGGTACAGCGTACCGAACTGCGCCGGATAGCGCGCGAGCGCGGCGGCGAAACGTTGTCCGCCAATGATCTCGCGTGCGAGGCCGGCGGCGATGCGCGGAAACCCGTCGTGCGTGCGGGTGCGGGCGAGCATCTCGAGCGACGGTGCGAGCGGCAGCCCGGCCTGCAGCAAGCTTGCGAGCTGACGCGTGAAGCGGGTGACGTCACGCGCGCCGGCTGCGGGCGGCCGCGCCTTGCCGCGCGCGTCGAGCGCCAGCACGGCGATGCCGTCGCGTGCGAGCGCCGCGCGTGCAGCGGCGGCGTCGAATGCGATCACGTTTCCGCGGCATGGCGAGCCGTCGCGACGGCGGCCGCGCCACGCGAAGCGGGTTTCGTGCGGCGGCACCGGCATCGCGACTACGCTTCGGACGTCGCGGCCAGCGCTTCCGCGACGCTCGTCGTGCCGTCGCGAACGTGTGCGAGCGCGGCGTCGCGCAGACTGCGTACACCCTCGGCCGCCGCGCATTGCGCGAGGGCGCCGACGCTTGCGCGCGCGACGATGCGCTCGGCCAACGCAGCGGACACCGGCATCGTCTGGTGCAGACCGATCCGGCCTCGATAACCGATGCCGTGGCAGGCGGCACAGCCGCGCGCGACGAACGGGCGCCATCCGGCCTCCAGCGCCGCCGGCTCGCAACCCGCGTCGCGCAGTGCGCGCACCGGTGCATCCGAGCGCACGCGGCACGTGGTGCACAGACGCCGAACGAGGCGCTGCGCGGTAACGAGCCGCAACGCGGCCGCGAGGTTGTACGGTGCGACGCCGATGTCGAGCAGTCGCGCGACGGCTGCTGGCGCATCGTTCGTATGCAGCGTCGACAGCACGAGGTGCCCCGTCTGCGCGGCCTTGATCGCGACGTCGGCGGTTTCCGCGTCGCGAATTTCCCCGACCATGATGACGTCCGGGTCCTGCCGCAGTAGCGCGCGCAGCGCCGTCGCGAACGTGAGGCCGGCCTTTTCCGCGACGCCGACCTGATTGATCCCGTCCAGCTGAATCTCGGCCGGATCTTCGACCGTGCATACGTTGTGCGTGTCGCGATCGAGCATCTGCAGCGCGCAGTAGAGCGACAGCGTTTTGCCGCTGCCGGTCGGACCGGTGACGAGCACGAGACCGTGCGGCGCGCGAATCGCGGCCTCCATTGCCGCAGCCTGCCGTGCGTTGAAGCCGAGGCGCGCGAGCGTGAGATCGGGCGGCAGCGTGTCGAGGCGGCGCAGCACGAGTTTCTCGCCGAACAGTGTCGGCAGCGAACTGACGCGGTAGTCGGCCCGCACGCCGCCGTCGATCGCGATGCGCAACCGGCCGTCCTGCGGCAGCCGCCGTTCCGCGATGTCCATGCGCGCGAGCACCTTGGTCCGCGTGACGAGCGCGTCGCGCAGATGAGCGGGCGGTTGCGCGTGTACGTGCAGGACGCCGTCGATGCGCAGGCGGATCCGCCAGCCGGCTTCGAACGGTTCAATGTGGATGTCGGACGCGTTGCGCACGCGCGCGGCGTGCAGTGTGTCGGTCAGCAGCCGTACCGCCGGCGAGTCGTCGAGCTGCGTTGCATCGAGCGAACGGACTCGCTCGGCCGTCGGGCGGTGGGAGGAGATGGGCGACGGCTGCGTGCGCGGCGGCGCCCCGGAAGGAGGGATATGCATGTGAGCCGGCGCTCGGCCGCCTGTTGATCGTGACCGGTAAATGGTCGCGTATCGCGGGCGCCGCCGACAGTCTGCCGTTCGGCTAGCGGCTAGCGGGCGGCGGCGCGCGTGCGGGCGCCGCGCGGCTTGAAGAGTTTGACCGTGCGCACGGCCTGATCGTCGCTGCGCATGACCTCGAGCATCACGTCGCCGATCTTCACGCAAACGTCGCCTTCCGGAATTTCCTCGAGCACTTCGAGGATCAGGCCGTTGAGCGTCTTCGGCCCGTCGGTGGGCAGGTGCAGGTGCAGCCAGCGGTTCAGTTCGCGCAGCGGCATGCTCGCCGCGACGATGCATTCGCCGTTCTCGTTCCAGCCGCGCGCGCGTTCGCCGCGCGGCATCGACGTGGTGAATTCGCCGATCAGTTCTTCGATGATATCCTCGGGCGTGACCAGCCCCTCGAGTTCGCCGTACTCGTTGACGACGAGCGCGGTGCGCTGGCGGCTTTCCTGGAAATACTGCAACTGCTGAACGACCGGCGTGCCCGACGGCACATAGTACGGCTCCGCGAGCAGTGTGCGCAGCGTTTCGCGATCGAAATCCTGGTTGTGCAGGGCGGTAAGCGTCTTGCGCACGTGCAGCACGCCGAGCACCTTGTCGATGTCGCCTTCGTAGACGACGAGGCGGTTGTGATAGCAGGTCTCGAGCTGATGCAGGATCTCGTCGAGCGGCGCGTAGAAGTTCAGCGATTCGATCTGGCGGCGCGGCACCATCACGTCGTCGACCGTGATGTTCTCGAGGTCGAACAGGTTGAGCAGGATGCTGCGGTGCTTGGTCGGCATGAAGCTGCTCGACTCGAGCACGATCGCGCGCAGTTCGTCGGGCGACATCCGCTGGTCGCGGCCCTTCTTCGTATTGATGCGCAGCACCCAGAGCACGCCGTTCGCGAGCGCATTGACGAACCACACCACTGGCTTGAACACGCGCATCAGCGGCGCGATCACGAGACTCGCGGGCAGCGCGATGCGCTCGGGAAAGGTCGCGCCGACGATCTTCGGCGCGATTTCCGCGAACACGATGATCAGGAACGCGACGATGCCGGTCGCGATCGACAGCGCGAGATTGTTACGGCCGAACGTGTGCAGCGCGAGCGAAGTCGTCAGAACCGGGATGATCGTGTTGAACAGATTGTTGCCGATCAGAATCACGCTGAGCAGCAGGTCGGTGCGCGTGAGCAGGCCCTGCGTGGTTTTCGCGCCGAGCACGCCCTTGCCGGCGAGATGTTTCAACCGGTGTCGGTTGAGCGCCATCATCGCGGTCTCGGAAATGGAAAAGAAGCTGGAACAGAGGAGAAGCAGGAAGACGGCGCCGATTTGCGCCCATAAGGGAATTTGGTCCACGCGTCGGAAAGGGCAGTGAAGGACAGGGATGGGGGGAATATAGCAGAGGCCGGCGGCCGCGATGTGTCGCGTGTAGTGGTTCAATGCCCTTGGACAGTTCGAAAAGGAGGTAACGTGTCGTCTGGAGGGCCAAAGCATGGTCAGGCGTGCGTTTTCCGAGGAATTCAAAGAAGAAGCGATACGACTCGTCGTAGAGCAGGGTTACCCCTTTTCCAAGGCGTGTGAGGCTGTAGGAGTTGGGGAGACCGCACTGCGTCGCTGGGTCGCACAGTGGCGAGCGGCACACAGTTTAGATGCGCCGAGTCCGGCACAACTCAGTGCAGACGCGCGTCGGATCAAGGAACTGGAGGCGCGCGTAGCCGAACTCGAACGGGAGCGTGAAGTTTTAAAAAAATCCACGGCCTTCTTCGTCAAGGAGCTCGAACGCTCCTGGAAGTGATCCAGGCGATGGAGAAGGCCTACCCGGTAGCGCTGATTTGTCGACTGGCTGGTGTAGCACGCAGCAGCTATTACGCATGGAGGGCGCGCCAAGGCAGATCAAATCGCGATGCGACGGTACTGGAAGCGGTGCGCCGTATTCATGAGGAGACTCGTCGAAGCTACGGCAGCAGGAGGATGTCGCAAGCGTTGCGCTTGCTCGGACACAACGTAGGACGTTATCGAGCACGATCGTTGATGCGTAAGGCTCGGCTGGTGCGGTCTAAGCGCGTACTGTTGATGTCCACGCAGAACTGACCCACCTGAGGCTGTAGTTTTCATCGAATTTTGACCCACGTGATTGAATGCCCTGCTCAATCTTTGAGCAGGGGATACAGAGGTGATCACGGTGGGCATATTGGCCAAGATCAGGCGGATGTATTTCCGCGAGAAGGTCCCGCTGCGCGAGATTGCGAGGCGCACGGGCCTGTCCCGGAACACGGTGCGCAGCTGGCTTCGGCAGACGGATGCCGTTGAGCCGAAGTACCCGAAGCGCGTCAGCCCGAGCGTCGTCGACGAGTGGGCCGCGCAACTGACGGGCTGGCTGCGGGCAGACAGTCATCGCCCGAAGCGTGACCGGCGCACGGCCCGGTTCATGTTCGAGGCCATCCGCGGCGAGGGCTATGCCGGCAGCTACGGCCGCGTCAGCGCCTTCGTGAGACGCTGGCACGAGGAGCAGGCTGCAGCACCGCGCAGGAAGGCCTATGTACCGCTGGCCTTCGAACCCGGCGAAGCCTTCCAGTTTGACTGGAGCTGCGAATACGCCTTCATCGGCGGGTTGCGGCGACGCCTGGAGGTCGCCCACGTCAAGCTCAATGCCAGCCGGGCGTTCTGGCTGGTCGCCTATCCGACCCAGAGTCACGAGATGCTGTTCGATGCGCACGCCCGCGCATTCGCCGCGTTCGGCGGCGTGCCGCGCCGCGGCATCTACGACAACATGAAGACCGCCGTGGACAAGGTCGGCCGCGGCAAGGAGCGCGCGGTCAACGCCCGCTTCGAGGCAATGTGCGGCCATTACCTGTTCGAGCCGGAATTCTGCAACCGTGCCGCCGGCTGGGAGAAGGGCATCGTTGAGAAGAACGTGCAGGACCGGCGCCGCCAGATCTGGCACGAGGCTGCGCTACGACGCTGGGAAACGCTGGAGCTTCTGAACGAATGGGTCGCGGGCCAGTGTCGTCAGGCCTGGCAGATGCGGCACCCGCAGTGGCCCGAGCTGACGGTCGAGGACGTGCTGCAGGACGAGCGCACCAGGCTGATGCCCAATCCACGCCCGTTCGACGGCTATGTCGAGCAGACGCTGCGGGTGTCGTCGACCAGCCTCATCCACTTCCAGCGCAACCGCTACAGCGTGCCCACCGAGTACACGAACCAGCTGGTGAGCGTGCGCTGCTATCCGGCATATCTCAGCGTCGTCGCCGACGCCCAGGAGATCGCACGCCACGAACGCAGCTTCGAGCGGCACATGACCTTCTACGACTGGCGCCATTACATCACGCTGGTTGAGCGCAAACCCGGCGCGTTGCGCAACGGCGCTCCGTTCGTCACGATGCCACAGCCGCTGCAGCAGTTGCAGCGGCACCTACTGAAGCACCCGGGAGGCGATCGCATCATGACGCAGGTGCTCGCCGCGGTGCGCGAACACGGACTCGATGCCGTGCTGCTTGCCGTGCAGGCAGCGCTGGACTCGGGACGCCCCAGTGGGGAGCACGTTCTGAACGTGCTGAGCCGGTTGAAGGCACCCACCACGAGCACCAACCTCGCGACGACGAAACTCCAGCTTACCGAAGAGCCGGCCGCCGACGTGAGCCGCTACGAAACCCTGCGCGCCAACCCACCGGAGGACCGTCATGTCTAACGACATCGCCGCCCAACTCAAGGGGCTCAAACTGCATGGTATGGCGAGCACCTGGCCAGAGCTGCTGGCGCAGTCGCGTCACACGGAGTTCGCCCCGGAGCGCTTCATGAAGCAACTGCTGATGGCTGAGACGGCGGAGCGACAGGTGCGCTCGATCGCCTACCAGATGACCGCCGCTCGCTTCCCGGCTCACCGCGACCTGAAGGGCTTCGACTTCGCGCAGGCACACGTCGACGAAGCGCTGGTTCGAGAACTCAGTGACCTGTCGTTCCTCGCAAGCGCACACAACGTCGTGTTCATCGGTGGCCCCGGCACCGGCAAAACGCACCTCGCCTCAGCGATCGGAATTGAGGCCGTGCAGCGCCACGGCAAGCGCGTGCGTTACTTCTCGACCGTCGAGCTGACCAACGCACTGGAGCAGGAGAAGTCCATCGGAAAACAAGGCCAGATCGCCCATAAGCTGATGTACGTCGACCTGGTGATCCTCGACGAACTGGGCTACCTGCCGTTCAGCCAGACCGGTGGCGCATTGCTGTTCCACTTGCTCTCGAAGCTGTATGAACACACGAGTGTCGTGATCACCACCAACCTCAGCTTCGGCGAGTGGGCGACCGTGTTCGGGGACGCAAAGATGACGACGGCGCTGCTGGACCGCGTCACCCATCACTGCCACATCGTCGAAACGGGCAATGAATCCTGGCGCTTCAAGTCCAGTTCTGCCAAGGCGAAGACAACCAGAAAGAGAGCAGCAAAAGCAGCAGGCAGTGAGGAGTTATCCACACCGGAATAGATGTACTACGCTGTCTCGGGGTGGGTCAGATTTAGATGAAAACGGTGGGTCAAGATTCGGTGGAAATCAACACTCCGGCCAATTCATGGCGCGGAAGAACAGCGGATACGCCGAGGCCAGGCGCTGCTGCTGTTCCATCGGCATTCGCGCACGCGGCTCATTGTTGGTCGGCTCGGTAGCTTCAATCGCTGCTGGCCGGGGTGCCCGATGACCGTCCACAGATGGACCTCCTTCCGGATTTTTGTTTCGGGTCGTACGTGCCCTGCGGCGAATCGGGAGCCGGGAATCGGGTGTGGCATTAAATGCGCAGCCAAAAGCTCACCAAGGCGGCGCTGGCTTGTTGCCACGCGGGTGGCGGCGCCGAGGGGGACGTCGGATTCTACGAATTACGTAGAGAAACGGCAAGGGATTCCTACGATATTCGCAGCATGAGGATAAAGGAGCCCGCCACCCTATTCGGCCGCCGCCTACGGGCAGCGCGGCAGCGAGCCGATATCCCGCAAGACCGGCTGGGCGTCCAGATTGGGCTCGACGAGAGCACGGCGAGTGCCCGAATGAGCCGCTATGAAACGGGCACACACACGCCTCCGTTTGGCATCGCCGTCAAATTGGCGCAGGCGCTCCATCTTCCCGCCGCCTACTTCTATTGCGAAGACGATGAGCTTGCTGACCTCGTGCTGGCGTGGGTGCGCCTGCCCAAGACCGAGCGCAAGCATATCAAGGCCATGATTGACGCCATCCTGGCAGGCAAGCGCGGCAAGTAGTGGCCGTCACGCGACCCGGCGGGCAAAGTCGACACGGATGACGTTCCCGGTCGAGCTGGTTGACGTCGGTGATGAGACCGGCTCGTCTGTTTGTCCTTCAGGCGGCGGTCCCGCTCGTTGTAGTAGCGGGGCCGGCGCACGCCGTCCATCGGGTTCTTGGCGACGTGAATGCGCCAGGTATCGATGGCGATGTGGCAGACCGCCGAGAAGATGTCGATTTCGCGGTCCACCGTGCTCGGCTCGACGACCTGGCACCGCTCCTCGATGTAGTCGGCGAAGTCGTCCGGGACGATGGCGGCGAAGGGCTTCCGGATGAACTTGCTGGTCTCCGACGGCTGCCCGACGCGAGTGCCCGTGGACTTGCGGATTTTCATGGCCGCGACCGTGGGGCAGGGATTGGGATGCGCGTCGCGAATGTCGGCAAGGTCCTGCCGGGGCAATCCGGCATCCTCCAGCCACGCATTGATTTTGTAGCCGAGGACCTCGAAGCTCTTATCGCGCGGCGCCTCATCGCGCAGGTAGCGAATCAGCAGGTCGGCGAGGGTTGTCTTGTGCCCCTTCGCATAGTCGATGAAAAGCCCTTGGCGCTGCTCGCTCTCGATGCGCTGCTTGATGGCGATGGCTTCCGCTTCGCTGTGCGCGGTGAGGAACTGGTTCTTGTGCGCGACGCTGCGTGTTCGGACGACATAGTGGTCGTCGAGGCTGGCCAGCTTCGGCTTGAGTCCCTGCAACTGCAGCGTCTGGACGTAGCGCTGGATAGCTTCGTCGGCGTTGTGGGAAAAGGTGCGGGTCAGGTCGTCGCGGTTGCGGACGGTGACGCGGATGCGCGAGCGGTTCTCGATGGACGCCATGGCAGCGATGCTCCAAGGTTGGGAGCAACGTATAGGCGTAAGGCAGGGGGATGATTCGCGATTTGCAGCGAAGTGGCGGAGATTGCCACTGAGTTGCCACTGCGGACCCTGAAAACAAAAACAGCTGACATCTAGTCCGCTGTTTTTGAAGGGAAACCTGGTCGGGGTGAGAGGATTCGAACCTCCGGCCTCTACGTCCCGAACGTAGCGCTCTACCAGGCTAAGCTACACCCCGATTTTTGCTTTTTCGACTCCGCTGTCTTCGTTAAGAATCGCTGCGTCGTCACAAGCAAGAACGTAACTATAACGATGTTTTTTCTAAAAGGGAATACCTTGGTGAAGAAATTTTTCGAGACCAGGTATCGCTTGCTGTTTGCCGCGCGTTTACGACTGACGCGACGTCGAGTATGAGCACAAACCGAGCAGGCTTTCCTTGTAGATCGAGTCGGGGAACGCGGCGATCGCCTCGGCGGCGGCCTGCGCTTCCTGTCGTGCGCATTCGAGCGTATGGTCGAGCGCGCCCGAACGCGTGATTGCGTCGAAGATCGTGTCGAAGCGGTCGGTGCCGCCTTGTTCGATTGCCTCGCGCGCGAGCGCGGACTGTTCGGGCGTGCCGCGTTCGATCAGATAGATGAGCGGCAGCGTCGGCTTGCCTTCGCGCAGGTCGTCGCCGGCATTCTTGCCCATCGCTTCGGCCGTGCCAGCGTAGTCGAGCCAGTCGTCCATGATCTGAAACGCGGTGCCGATCCGGCGGCCATATTCGGCAGCGGCGGCCTCGGTCGGGGCGTCGGCACCCGCGAGCACTGCGCCGAGACGTGCGGAGGCCTCGAACAGCTTCGCCGTCTTGTAGCGGATCACCTGCATGTAGCGCGTTTCGTCGACGTCCGCGTCGTGCATGTTCAGAAGCTGCAGCACTTCGCCTTCTGAAATGATCGTCGTCGCTTCCGACAGGATCTCCATCACGCGCATCTTGCCGACGCCGACCATCATCTCGAACGAGCGCGAGTAGAGATAGTCGCCCACCAGCACGCTCGCCGCGTTGCCGAACAGCGCGTTGGCCGTCTGGCGGCCGCGCCGCAATTCGGATTCGTCGACGACGTCGTCATGCAGCAGCGTGGCCGTATGGATGAACTCGACGACGGCGGCCAGCACGTGCCGCTGGTGCGACGTCTCGCCGAGCGCGCCGGCGACGAGCAGCAGCAGCGCCGGACGCAATCGCTTGCCGCCCGCGCCGATGATGTACTCGGCGATCTGGTTGATCAGCAGCACGTCGGACGCGAGACTTTGCCGGATAACGCGATTCACCTGCTCCATGTCGCTGGCGATCGGAGCGAGCAGGTGGGCGGCGCTGAGGGTGGGGGAGGCGGTGGACGACGACATGATGATCGAAATGGGTGATGCCGCGGATTATAAGTCGAATCCGCCATATCCCGGTCTGCGGGACGCGCGGGCACGTCGATTTTGGCCATCCGGGCAGGGCTCGCGCGCGGCAATCGTGGATCGGCTTTGACTTGGGTGCTAAGCCCATGTATAATCACGTGTTTTCCGCGCGTGGTGTGCGGAAAAATTGGATCCAGAGTGAGGTTCTCAATGTACGCGGTCATAAAAACCGGCGGCAAGCAGTACAAGGTTGCCGTTGGCGAAAAACTCAAAGTAGAACAGATACCGGCTGACATTGACGCTGAAATCACGCTCGACCAGGTTCTCGCAGTGGGCGAAGGCGAATCGATTAAGTTCGGTACGCCGCTGGTCAGTGGGGCTTCCGTCAAGGCCACCGTTGTGTCGCACGGTCGTCATGCCAAGGTCACCATCTTCAAGATGCGTCGCCGGAAGCACTACCAAAAGCACGGCGGCCACCGCCAGAACTACACTGAGCTGCGCATCGACGCGATCAACGCGTAAGCGCCTCGGTAAAGGAGCAATCAGATGGCACACAAAAAGGCAGGCGGCTCTTCCCGGAACGGCCGCGACTCCGAGTCGAAACGTCTCGGCGTGAAAGTGTACGGCGGCCAGGCGATCAACGCCGGCGGCATCATCGTGCGTCAGCGCGGTACGCGCATGCACGCTGGCGAGAACGTCGGCATGGGCAAGGATCACACCCTGTTCGCGCTGGTCGACGGTCACGTCAAGTTCGCGACCAAGGGCGCGGACAAGAAGCATCTGGTCATCGTCGTCCCGGCGGCTGCCTAAGTCAGGCACCCACGGGCTTCGTAGCCGAAAGGCCCCGCAGTCTTCGCGGGGCCTTTTTTTATTTGGCCGCCGCGCGCAGGTGCGCGCGGGCGGCTGTCGCGCAATAGCGGGACATTGGCCGAATGGCTGATTGTTCAAGCATGCCGGGGCGCGGCACAATAGCGGAAATACTGTCGGAGTGACGAATGAAGTTCATTGACGAAGCACGAATCGAAGTCATCGCCGGCGACGGAGGCGATGGCAGCGCGTCGATGCGCCGCGAGAAATTCGTTCCGTTCGGCGGGCCGGACGGCGGCGACGGCGGCCGGGGCGGCAACGTCTACGCGGTCGCCGACCGCAACATCAATACGCTGATCGACTACCGTTACGCGAAGAAGCATCTCGCGCGCAACGGCGAAAACGGTCGCGGCTCGGATTGCTATGGCAAGGGCGGCGACGATATCACGCTGCGCATGCCGGTCGGCACGGTCGTCACCGACATGGACACCGGCGAACTCATCGCCGATCTGACCGAGCACGGGCAGCAGGTGATGCTCGCGAAAGGCGGCGCAGGCGGTCTCGGCAACCTGCATTTCAAGTCGAGTACCAACCGCGCGCCTCGCCAGAAGACGGACGGCAAGCCCGGGGAGCGCCGCATGCTGCGGCTCGAACTGAAGGTGCTTGCCGACGTCGGGCTGCTCGGCATGCCGAACGCCGGCAAGTCGACGTTCATCTCGTCGGTGTCGAATGCGAAACCGAAGATTGCCGATTATCCGTTCACGACGCTCGCGCCGAACCTCGGCGTCGTGCGCGTTGGCCCGAGCAAGAGCTTCGTGATCGCGGACATCCCGGGGCTGATCGAGGGCGCCGCCGAAGGCGCGGGCCTTGGCCACCAGTTCCTGCGGCATCTCCAGCGCACCGGCGTGCTGCTGCATCTCGTCGATCTGGCGCCGTTCGACGAAAACGTCGATCCGGTCCAAGAGGCGAAGGCGATCGTTGGCGAATTGCGCAAGTATGACGAGGCGCTCTACGAGAAGCCGCGCTGGCTGGTGCTGAACAAGCTCGACATGGTCCCGGAAGACGAGCGCGAAGCGCGCGTCGCCGATTTCCTCGACCGTTTCGGCTGGGATGGCCCGGTGTTCGAGATTTCGGCACTCACCGGCCAAGGCTGCGAAGCGCTCTGCTACGCGATCTACGACTACCTGTCCGAGCACTCGGATGCGCATCGCGCCGCGGAAGAGGAAGACCTGGCCGCCGACGTGCGGTTCCGCGATGCGCCGCCTGCAGACGGCGGTGCGAAGGCTGACGACGACGCCTGAGCGGGCCGCAAACGCACCGGGCGCGGCGCCCGGTGCGCTCATTTAATCGCGCCCGGTCGGGCAGGCATCAGATAGGAGACGGCGCACGATGCGTTCGATCATCGCGGATTCGAAGCGATTGGTGGTGAAGGTGGGCTCCAGCCTCGTGACCAACGACGGCAAGGGGCTCGATCATGCTGCGATCGGCCGCTGGGCGGCCCAGATCGCAGCACTGCGTGCACAAGGCAAGGAAGTGGTGCTCGTCAGTTCGGGAGCGATTGCGGAAGGGATGCAGCGCCTCGGCTGGAGCAAGCGTCCGCGCGAAATCGACGAGCTTCAAGCCGCTGCCGCCGTCGGGCAGATGGGGCTCGCGCAAGTATACGAAAGCCGCTTCACCGAGCATGACATCCGTACTGCGCAGATTCTGCTCACGCACGCCGATCTGGCCGATCGCGAGCGGTATCTGAATGCGCGCTCGACACTGCTCACGCTGCTGCGGCTCGGTGTCGTGCCGATCATCAACGAGAACGACACGGTCGTCACCGACGAAATCAAGTTCGGGGACAACGACACGCTCGGTGCGCTGGTCGCGAACCTGATCGAAGGCGACGCGCTGATCATCCTGACGGACCAGTCAGGGCTGTTCACTGCCGATCCGCGCAAGGATCCGAATGCGACGCTCGTCGCGGAAGCCAGCGCGGGCGCGCCGGAACTCGAGGCGATGGCGGGCGGCGCCGGCTCGAGCCTCGGCCGCGGCGGGATGCTGACGAAGATCCTCGCGGCAAAGCGTGCGGCGCATAGCGGCGCGAATACCGTGATCGCGAGCGGCCGAGAGGCCGACGTGCTGGTGCGGCTCGCGGCAGGCGAGGCGATCGGCACGCAGCTCGTCGCGCGCACCGCGCGGATGGCGGCGCGCAAGCAGTGGATGGCCGACCACCTGCAAGTGCGGGGGCACGTCGTGATCGACGCGGGTGCGGTCGAAAAGCTGACTGCGGGCGGCAAGAGCCTGCTGCCGATCGGTGTGACGGGCGTGCAGGGCGCGTTCGCACGCGGCGAAGTGATCGCGTGCGTCGGTCCGGACGGGCGCGAGGTGGCGCGCGGTCTCACCAACTACAGCAGCGCGGAGACGAAGCTGATCCACCGCAAGCCGAGCGGCGAGATCGAGACGGTGCTCGGCTACATGCTGGAGCCGGAGCTGATTCACCGCGACAACCTCGTGCTGGTGTGACCGTCCGGCGTCGTGCACGACCGCTGACGCCAGACGTCCCGAAGCGACAAAAAAGCCCGCGTTACGCGGGCTTTTCGTTGCGGCGACGGAGCTGACCCCGCGTTGCGGTGCTCAGCGCAGCTGACTCATCGCGGTGCGATGGAACTTGATGTTTTCCAGAATCTGCGCGGTCGTGCCCTGCGGCATCTTGTTCGCGCAGAAGTAGTCCTGATACAGCGCCGAGTGGTACGCGTTCAGCTCGCCGTTCTCGATGCGCCGCCAGTCGTTCTCGACTGTGCGGTCCCAGCCGTCATGATCGGCATTCAGGCCCGCATACTGGCGCCATTCATAGGTGTCGCAACGGATGCCTTCGTAGTTCACGTTGCGCGCGCCCGCCGGGCTCGTGACGACCACTGCATAGCGCACGACGCCATCGGTGCCGACCGCGAGCGACTTCGCATCGACGAAGAACTTGAGCGGCGTGTTCTGCGATACGTTGAACGGCAGCAGGTCGGCTGCTTGCGGCAGCGGCGGCAGCGTGTCGACCGGGTTTTCCTTCCAGTTGCCCTGGCGGTCCAGCAGGTACACGAACTCGCTGTCATCCTTGTTGGTCGGCGTCTTCGAATTCGCGCAACCGGCCAGCGTGGCCACCGCGACGACCGATGCGAGCGCGAGAGCAATCGCTTTCAATATGCATTCCTCGTAAAAAAAGGGCGCGACACCAAGGTCGCGCCCGGTCATGCAGTGTGACTCGTCATTTGCCGACGATCTCGCGGGGCGGCATCTCGTCGAGCGTGCTCGCCTCCACTTCGATCTCGGAACAGACCACCGATGTGTCGACAATCGTCAGCGTCTGCTGGGCCTGCGAACCGATCACGCGCGGATAGCGCGACGGACGCGGCCCACGCGGCTTTTCGGCTCGCTGCGCCGGGCGGCGCAGGAAGCGCGACAGTTCCGTCAGCGCCAACTGATAGACATCCCGCTTGAACTCGATCACCGCATCGAGCGGCACCCAATACTCGTTCCAGCGCCACGCATCGAACTCCGGGTGGTCGGTCGCGCGCAAGCAAATGTCGCAGTCGCGTCCGACCATCCGCAGAAGGAACCAGATCTGCTTCTGGCCGCGGTAATGACCGCGTACTTCGCGTTTGATGAACTTGTCAGGCACCTCGTAACGCAACCAGTCGCGAGTGCGGCCGATTATCTTGACGTGTTCCGGATGCAGGCCCGTTTCCTCGTGCAATTCCCGGTACATCGCCTGCATGGGGGTCTCGCCGTACTTGATCCCACCTTGAGGAAACTGCCAGGAATGCTCGCGGAGCCGCTTGCCCCAAAACACCTCGTTGCGCGCGTTCAAGAGGATGATGCCGACGTTCGGGCGAAAGCCTTCACGATCCAGCATACAACCACCTTCGAATCCTTTAAAATTGCTTTGATTATAAACAGATAACGGGCGCTGCGCACCGTGACGGAGCGAATCCGCGCGGGGTGCATCGGCTGAATTGTCCCTGATTTGTCTGCTACGTCATCTGCGCCATCGTCGTCCGTCGCGCGCAGCTTTTTCACCTTGAAACTTTTTCGGGCGCTCCGCGTTGGGGCGCCGCATTTGGAACCGTCCGCATGAAAGCTTCCCGTTTCTTTATCGGCACCCTCAAAGAGGCACCCGCCGACGCAGAGATCGTCAGCCACAAGCTGATGGTGCGCGCCGGCATGATCCGTCGTGTCGCCGGCGGCATCTACAACTATCTGCCGATCGGCCTGCGTTCGATTCGCAAGGTCGAGGCGATCGTGCGCGAGGAAATGAACCGGGCAGGCGCCATCGAGCTGCTGATGCCGGCCGTGCAACCGGCCGAGCTGTGGCAGGAATCGGGCCGCTGGGAGCAGTACGGCCCCGAATTGCTGCGCTTCAAGGATCGCAAGGACAACGACTTCGTGATCGGGCCGACGCACGAGGAGGTCGTCACCGACATCGCGCGCA
The DNA here is from genome assembly GCF_001718795.1 of Burkholderia latens. Taxonomy (NCBI): domain Bacteria; kingdom Pseudomonadati; phylum Pseudomonadota; class Betaproteobacteria; order Burkholderiales; family Burkholderiaceae; genus Burkholderia; species Burkholderia latens. The sequence continues at coordinate 604,532 of NZ_CP013435.1, forward strand.
ACCAGATCAAGAGCTACCGGCAGATGCCGGTGAACTTCTACCAGATCCAGACGAAGTTCCGCGACGAGATCCGTCCGCGTTTCGGCGTGATGCGCGGCCGCGAATTCATCATGAAGGACGCGTATTCGTTCGACAAGGATGCGGCGGGCCTGAACGAGTCGTATCGCAAGATGTACGACGCGTATGTGCGCATCTTCACGCGCCTCGGTCTCGAGTTCCGCGCGGTCGCGGCCGACAGCGGCTCGATCGGCGGCAACTTCTCGCATGAATTCCACGTGATCGCCGATACCGGCGAGGACGCGATCGCCTATTGCCCGACGTCCGACTTCGCGGCGAACATCGAAGCGGCCGAAGCGCTGCCGCTGATCGCCGAACGGGCGGCGCCTGCCGAAGCAATGGAGAAGGTCGCGACGCCCGGCAAGGCGAAGTGCGAAGCCGTTGCCGAACTGCTCGGGATTCCGCTCGAGCGCACGATCAAGTCGATCGTGCTCGCGACCGACAACGAAGGCGCCGAGCCGACCATCTGGCTCGTGATGCTGCGCGGCGACCACGACCTGAACGAGATCAAGGTGTCGAAGCTGCCGGGGCTGAAGAACCACCGCTTCGCGACCGAGCAGGAAATCGTCGAATGGTTCGGCACGCCGCCGGGCTATCTCGGCCCGGTCGGCACGAAGAAGCCGGTCAAGGTGATCGCCGATCGCACGGTCGCGAACATGAGCGACTTCGTCGTCGGCGCGAACGAGGTCGACTATCACATCGCGGGCGTGAACTGGGGCCGCGACCTGCCGGAGCCGGAAGTCGCCGACGTGCGCAACGTGAAGAAGGGCGATCCTTCGCCGGACGGCAAGGGCGTGATCGACATCTGCCGCGGCATCGAGGTTGGCCACGTGTTCCAGCTCGGCACGAAGTACTCGGAAGCGATGGGCGCGACGTTCCTCGACGAGTCGGGCAAGCCGCAGCCGATGCTGATGGGCTGCTACGGCGTCGGCGTCACGCGCATTCTCGGCGCGGCGATCGAACAGAACTTCGACGACAAGGGCATCATCTGGCCCGAGTCCATCGCGCCGTTCGAGGTCGTGCTGTGTCCGATGGGCTACGACCGCAGCGACATGGTTCGCGAGGCGGCCGACAAGCTTTACGCGGAACTGAGCGCTGCCGGCATCGATGTCATCCTCGACGATCGCGGCGAGCGCCCGGGCGTGATGTTCGCCGACTGGGAACTGATCGGCGTGCCGCACCGTCTGGTGATCGGCGAGCGCGGCCTGAAGGAAGGCAAGATCGAGTATCAGGGCCGCCGCGACGCGGAAGCGACGCTGCTGCCGGCCGACGCGGCCGCGGCGACGGTGACGGAGAAGATCCGCGCCGCGCTCGCGCGCTAAGCACTGCAATCGGGAGACACGGTGGAATACACCTTCCTGTCGGCCACCGTGCTCCTCGTGCTGATCACGGATCCGCTCGGCAACATCCCGCTGTTCATCACGGCGATGCGGGATGTGCCGCGCGAGCGGCGCGTGAAGCTGATTTTGCGCGAAGTGGGGATCGCGTTCGTGATCCTGCTGTTCTTCATGGTGGTCGGCGACCGATTCCTGCGAATGATGAGCCTTACCGACCTGTCGCTGCGGCTCGGCGGCGGGATCGTGCTGTTCCTGATCGCGCTGCGAATGATCTTCCCGCATCCGGACGGCGCGCTCGGCAGCGATCCGCGCGCCGGCGGCGAACCGTTCATCGTGCCGCTCGCGATTCCGGCGCTCGCCGGGCCGTCCGCGCTTGCGACGGTGATGCTGCTGACCTCGCAGGCGCCCGGCAAGATGTTCGAGTGGGTCGGTGCGCTGACGGTCACGATGATCGTGTGCGCGATCACGCTGGTGCTGGCCGAAAGGATCCAGGCGTGGCTCGGCGAGCGGACCGTCGCGGCGTTCGAGCGGCTGATGGGTCTCGTGCTCGTCGCGATCTCGGTCGAGATGCTGCTGGCGGGCATTCGCGCGTTCGTCCACCAGTTGCAGCCGTAGCGCGGGCGGCGCGGCCGGCCGACAAAAAAAGCGGCGCCCCGGGAAACCGGGGCGCCGCTTTTCGTTATGGAGCGGGCAGGGCGGTCAGACGTTCGCGGTCAGCGCGCGGATCGTCGGCAGGTTGCGCCAGTAGCCCTTGGCGTCCATCCCGCACCCGAACACGTAGCGGTCCGGCACCGAGAAGCCGCAGAAGTCCGGGTGCAGCGGTTTTGCTTTCGCGAGCGTTTTCTCGCACAGCACCGCCGACATGAAGCGCTTCGCACCCATGTCGAGGATGCGGTCGCGGATCGCGGCCATCGTTTCGCCTTCGTCGAGGATGTCGTCGAGCACGAGCACGATGCGGTCCTTCACCGATTCGCGCGGCGCGACGCGCCAGTGCATTTCCGGGCTGCCCTGCGTCGTATTGCGGTAGCGGGTCAGGTGGATGTAGTCGAATTCGAGCGGGAAATCGAGATGCGGCAGCAGCATCCCGGTAAACACCGCGGCGCCGCCCATCACCGAGAGCACGAGCGGGAACGCGTCGCCGATCTCGGCGCGGATCGCGTCGGCCATCCGGGCGATCGAGGCGTTGACGGCGTCGGCCGAGACGATCTCTTCGGAGTGGTCGAAAATGTGGAGGGCTTCTTCGCGGTTCATGTGTTCTGGCGAGCGGTCGGTATACGAATAAGGATGAGGCAGAACGGGCGGCGCGCGCTACGGCAAAAACCCGCGCGCCGGCCGGCGGGCGGAATCAGCGCATGCCGGGCATCATGCCCTTCAGGCCGCGCATCATCTTCTGCATGTTGCCGCCCTTCAGCTTCTTCATCATCGTACGCATCTGGTCGTACTGGTTCAGCATCCGGTTGACTTCCTGCACCGGCACGCCCGCACCGGCCGCAATGCGGCGCTTGCGCGTCGCCTTGATGATCTCGGGTTTCGCGCGCTCCGCGGGCGTCATCGAGCTGATGATCCCTTCCATCCGGCGGATCGACTTCTCGGCCTGGCTCATGTCGGCGCCGGCCGCCGCCTGCTGGAATTGCGCGGGCAGCTTGTCCATCAGCGACGACAGGCCGCCCATGTTCTTCATCTGCGAGATCTGCGCGCGGAAATCGTTCAGGTCGAAGTCGCCGCCTTTCTTGACCTTGTCGGCGAGCTTCTGCGCGGCCTGCACATCGACGCCGCGCTGCGCTTCCTCGACGAGCGCGAGGATGTCGCCCATGCCGAGGATCCGGTTTGCCATCCGGTCCGGGTGGAACACCTCGAGGCCGTCGAGCTTTTCGGCGACGCCGACGAACTTGATTGGCTTGCCGGTGATGTGGCGCACCGACAGCGCCGCCCCGCCGCGCGAGTCGCCGTCGAGCTTGGTCAGCACGACGCCGGTGAGCGGCAGCGTGTCGTTGAACGCCTTCGCCGTATTGACCGCGTCCTGGCCAAGCATCGCGTCGACGACGAACAGCGTTTCGGCCGGCTTCAGCGCGCCGTGCAGCGCGGCGATTTCCTGCATCATCGCTTCGTCGATGCCGAGGCGGCCTGCCGTGTCGACGATCAGCACGTCGTGGTAATGGCGCTTCGCCCAGTCGACGGCCGCGAGCGCGATGTCGACGGGCTTCTGGTCTGGCGTCGACGGGAAGAAGTCGGCGCCGACCTGTTCGCTCACCGTTTTCAGCTGCATGATCGCGGCCGGGCGATAGACGTCGCACGACACCGTCAGCACCTTCTTCTTGTATTTCTCGCGCAGCAGTTTCGCGAGTTTGCCGGCGGTCGTCGTCTTGCCGGCGCCCTGGAGGCCGGCCATCAGGATCACGGCCGGCGGCGTGACCGCGAGATTCAGCTCGGCGGCCTTGCCCTCGTAGTCGCCGCCGATCACGGCGGTCAGTTCCTTCTGCACCACGCCGACGAGCGCCTGGCCCGGCGACAGGCTGCTGATCACTTCCTCGCCGAGCGCCTTTTCCTTGACCTTGGCGATGAATTCGCGGACGACGGGCAGCGCGACGTCGGCCTCCAGCAATGCGAGACGCACCTCGCGAAGCATCTCCTGCGTGTTCGCCTCGGTGAGCCGGGCCTCGCCGCGCAGCGTCTTGACGACGCGCGCCATCCGTTGAGTGAGATTGTCGAGCATGGGGAGCGATGGACAGTGGGGCCCGAAGGCGCAACGGAACCGAACAAAGGGAGCCGTCGCGGGAAGGGGGCCTAGTGTAAACTTCGAACATGGATATTGTACTGTATGCCCTCACCGCATTCCTGTACGGCGGCCTCGCCGTCGCAGGCTGGCGCACGCACCGTCAGGGCGCGGCGCCGCTCGTTGCGAGCGTGCCGGCGGTGCCGATGCCGGCCTCCGCCGCGTCGGGGATGAGCGGAGCCGGCCGCGCGCTGCTGTTCGCAGCGCTCGTCGCGCACGGCGTGCTGCTGCACATGACGATCTTCCCGCACGACGCGATGGTCTTCGGCTTCGCGTTTGCGCTGTCGGCGATGTTCTGGCTCGGCGCCGGCATCTACTGGATCGAGAGTTTCTTCTTCCCGCTCGACAGCCTGCGGCTGCTCGTGCTGCCGCTCGCGTGCGGCGCGTCGCTGCTGCCGCTGGTGTTCGGCGGCGTGCGGGTGCTGCCTTATGCCGCAGCGCCGCTGTTCAAGCTGCACTTCCTGATCGCGAACATCGCGTACGGCCTCTTCGCAATCGCCGCGCTGCACGCGGTGCTGATGCTGATGGTCGAGCGGCGCCTGCAGTCGCTCAGAAGCGGCGGGCGCGACGGCTCGACCGGCTGGATCGCGAGCTGGCTCGAAACGCTGCCGCCGCTGCTCACGCTGGAAAAACTGCTGTTTCGCCTGATCGGCGCCGGCTTCGTGCTGCTGACGCTCACGCTCGCATCGGGGATCCTGTTCAGCGAGCAGGTCGATGCACGCGCACTGCGGCTCGACCACAAGACCGTGTTCGCGGTGCTGTCGTGGCTGATGTTCGGCGGCCTGCTGGTCGCGCGCAAGACGTCGGGCTGGCGCGGGCGCGGCGCCGCACGCTGGGTGCTCGTGTCGTTTGCCGCGCTGCTGCTCGCGTATGTCGGCAGCCGATTCGTTTTCGAGGTGCTGCTGCACCGCTCCGTGGTTTGAACGCAGGTTTCCGATGCGACAGATTCTTCTCCTGATACTTCTCTTCTTTGCGGGCTCGTGGCTTGCGCGCAAGCTGCGCCAGGCCCAGGAGCACGCGCAGGCGCGCACGGGCCGCGCGGACGGTTACGACGGCGCCCGTGGCCACGGCGGGGCCGGCGCGTCGGGGGCGAACGGCGACGCTCGCTCGCTGCCCGAACCGATGGTGCGCTGTGCGGAATGCGGCGTGCATGCGCCGAAGGGCGACGCCGTCGCCATGGGCGGCGAGTATTTCTGCAGCACCGAGCACGCGCAGCGCCACGGCGCCCGCGCGAACGGCCACGACGCCCGATGAGCGACGCGGCGCTGCTGTCGGTCGATGCGAACGGCTGGGTGCGCGACGCGCGCCACGCGCCGTCGCCGAATTTCGAGGCGCGGCCCGCGGGCGCGGTGCCGACCCTCGTCGTCATCCACAACATCAGCCTGCCGCCCGGCGAGTTCGGCGGCGATGCGATCGAGGCGCTGTTCCTGAATCGTCTCGACTGCGATGCGCACCCCTATTACCAGAGCCACCTGCGCGGCGTGCGCGTGTCCGCGCATTTCCTGATCCGCCGCGACGGCGAGCTCGTGCAGTTCGTGTCGTGCGACGAGCGCGCATGGCACGCCGGCGCGTCCGAGTTCTTCGGCCGGCCGCGCTGCAACGACTTCTCGATCGGCATCGAGCTCGAAGGCGCTGACGACGTGCCGTTCGACGCCGCGCAGTACGCGACGCTTGGCGTGCTCGCACGCACGCTCGCCGCGCGCTACCCGATCGATGCGGTGGCCGGTCATTCCGACGTCGCGCCGGGCCGCAAGACCGATCCCGGCCCGCACTTCGATTGGCAACGCTTTGCACGCGATGCCGGCTTTTCGGCCGAATACTTTCCTTTCCGTCAGCACTGAGCGCAGGGTTTTTGAGCCGGAGAAATTTTTTTTTCCGACCAATGCCTTGTCACGTCTGCGCCTGCGCGGGGCAGGGGTGATGTCAAGGCCTCCAGCGCAAATTCTCCGTTTTGACCTCGTCCGAATGTCCACTATACTTGGTGCCGATTGAGCAGTTCTGTACTAGATATAGTGTGTGTCGCAGGGAAAACCCGAGCGGCACCGGCCGGCGGCCAACGCCGGCGGACAGGGTTCTCAGGGCGACGCGCCAGGCCGGGCGGTCCGGGCGTCGCGATCAAGCGCAGCGAACTTCGACGGGGCGGGGTATACATGACGAAGCACACGACCGGACCGGTTGTTGTCGCGCATCGGCCGGCCCGGCCTCCCCGACGCATCGCTCGCCTCTTACCGCTCGCGCACCGCATCGCGCAGCGTTCGTTTTAATCCGCGGTTCTCTCCGCACCATCCAACACCAGGAGCTTTGCACATGCAAACCACCGACAACGCGACGTCCCAGTACGAGAGCGCCTCGAGCCGTCCGCTCGGCGGGACCGAACAGGGCGCGCAGGCGCTCGCGCCGCAGGCCACGTTCGCCGACTACAAGGTGATCCGCCGCAACGGCAGCGTGGTGTCGTTCGAGCCTTCGAAGATCGCGATTGCGGTGACCAAGGCTTTCCTGGCCGTCAACGGCGGGCAGGGCGCGGCATCGGCGCGCGTACGCGAACTCGTCGAGCAGCTCACGCACAACGTCGTGCGCGCGCTCGTGCGCAGCCGTCCTAACGGCGGTACGTTCCATATCGAAGACATCCAGGACCAGGTCGAACTCGCGCTGATGCGCGGCGGCGAGCACAACGTCGCGCGCGCGTACGTGCTGTATCGAGAGAAGCGCCATCTCGAGCGCCAGCATGCGGGCGAGGAAGCGGCGGCAGCGGGCGGCGAGTCGAGCACCGGCATCAACGTCGTCGACAACGGCGTCACGCGCCCGCTCGACATGAACGCGCTGCGCGCGCTGATCGTGTCGGCATGCGACGGTCTCGGCACCGCGGTTAACCCTGACCCGATCGTCGCGGAAACGGTGAAGAACCTGTACGACGGCGTGCCGATGAGCCAGGTCTACGACTCGGCGATCCTCGCTGCGCGCACGATGATCGAGAAGGATCCGGCGTACAGCCAGGTCACGGCCCGCATCCTGTTGCACACGATCCGCCGCGAGATCCTCGGCGAGGAAGTCGTCCAGGCCGAGATGTCGGCCCGCTACGCGGAATATTTCCCGCAGTTCCTGAAGCGCGGCGTCGACGCCGGCCTGCTCGACGACAAGCTGCTGCAGTTCGATCTGAAGCGTCTCGGCGAAGCGCTCGACGCGAACCGCGACCTGCAGTTCGGCTACCTCGGCTTGCAGACGCTGTACGACCGCTACTTCCTGCACGTCGACGGCACGCGCATCGAAATGCCGCAGGCGTTCTTCATGCGCGTCGCGATGGGCCTGTCGCTGAACGAGATCGACCGCGAAACGCGCGCGATCGAGTTCTACAACGTGCTGTCGAGCTTCGACTTCATGAGCTCGACGCCGACGCTGTTCAACTCGGGCACGCACCGCTCGCAGCTGTCGTCGTGCTACCTGACGACGGTCGCGGACGACCTCGACGGCATCTATGAAGCGCTGAAGGAAAACGCGCTGCTGTCGAAGTTCGCCGGCGGTCTCGGCAATGACTGGACGCGCGTGCGTGCGCTCGGCTCGCATATCAAGGGCACGAACGGCAAGTCGCAGGGCGTGGTGCCGTTCCTGAAGGTCGTCAACGATACGGCGGTCGCGGTCAACCAGGGCGGCAAGCGCAAGGGCGCGGTGTGCGCGTACCTCGAATCGTGGCACCTCGACATCGAGGAATTCCTGGAGCTGCGCAAGAACACCGGCGACGATCGCCGCCGCACGCACGACATGAACACGGCGAACTGGATTCCCGACCTGTTCATGAAGCGTGTGATGGAGGGCGGCGAATGGACGCTGTTCTCGCCGTCGACGTGCCCGGACCTGCACGACAAGTTCGGCGCGGAGTTCGAGGCAGCTTACACGGCTTACGAAGACAAGGTCGCGCGCGGCGAGATCAAGCTGTTCAAGAAGATCCCGGCGCAGCAGCTCTGGCGCAAGATGCTCGGGATGCTGTTCGAGACGGGCCACCCGTGGATCACGTTCAAGGATCCGTGCAACGTGCGCTCGCCGCAGCAGCACGTCGGCGTCGTCCACTCGTCGAACCTGTGCACGGAAATCACGCTGAACACGAGCGACACCGAAATCGCGGTGTGCAACCTGGGTTCGGTCAACCTCGTCGCCCACCTGGTGAAGCAGGCCGACGGCAGCTACGCGCTCGACCACGACAAGCTGAAGCGCACGATCAGCGTCGCGATGCGCATGCTCGACAACGTGATCGACATCAACTACTACGCGGTGCCGAAGGCGCGTAACTCGAACCTGAAGCACCGTCCGGTCGGCATGGGCATCATGGGCTTCCAGGACTGCCTGCACCTGCTGCGCACGCCGTACGCGTCGCAGGCGGCTGTCGAGTTCGCCGATCGTTCGATGGAAGCGGTTTGCTACTACGCTTACTACGCGTCGACCGAGCTGGCCGAGGAACGCGGCCGCTACTCGAGCTACCGCGGCTCGCTGTGGGATCGCGGCATCCTCCCGCAGGACACGCTGAAGCTGCTGGCGGAAGCGCGCGGCGGCTACGTCGAGGTCGACACGTCGGAGTCGCTCGACTGGACGGCGCTGCGTTCGCGGATCGCGACGCACGGCATGCGCAACTCGAACTGCGTCGCGATCGCGCCGACGGCGACGATCTCGAACATCATCGGCGTGTCGGCGTGCATCGAGCCGACCTTCCAGAACCTGTACGTGAAGTCCAACCTGTCGGGCGAGTTCACGGTGGTCAACGAATACCTCGTGCGCGACCTGAAGGAGCGCGGCCTGTGGGACGAGGTGATGGTCGCCGACCTGAAGTACTTCGACGGCATGCTGTCGCGCATCGACCGCATCCCGGCCGATCTGCGCGCGATCTATGCGACCGCGTTCGAAGTCGACCCGACGTGGCTGGTCGAAGCTGCATCGCGTCGCCAGAAGTGGATCGACCAGGCGCAGTCGCTGAACATCTACATGGGCGGCGCGTCGGGCAAGAAGCTCGACGAGGTCTACAAGCTCGCATGGCTGCGCGGCCTGAAGACGACGTACTACCTGCGCACGATGGCGGCGACGCACGTCGAGAAGTCGACGGTCGCGCACGGCGCGCTGAACGCAGTGCCGACGAGTGGTGGTTCGGGCAGCGGCGGCGCGCAAGGCGCAGCAGGCGGCTTCGGTGCGGCGGGCGGTGATGCGTCGTCGGGCGCGCTCGGCGCGGCTGCAGCACTTGCGCCGGTCGAAGCGGATGGTCCGGTGTGCACGATGCGTCCGGGCGATCCGGGCTTCGACGAGTGCGAAGCGTGCCAGTAACGCAGCGCGCATGACCTGAAGAAGGTTCGGGCGGCGCGCACGGCAACCGATCGAGGTTGAAGTGTGCGCCGCTCTCTACTAAAAAAATGATAAGGAATCTGTAACGCGACATCTGCGTTGCAAGCAGTGACAAGCGATCGAAACATCCCCGACGACGTCGCGTTTCGATCAGCGTTCGATGCGTCGAGCGCACCTCGCGATACATGCGCGACACGCGTCGCGCTCTGCATGAACGACGATGCGTTGCTCAAAGTGTTGTATCGAGGTCGCAACGCGAATCGAAAAAAGGATTTTTCGTGAGCGAACCCTTTTATCGCTCAGGAAAAGATGGTACAAACCGTTCTAAATTGATGGTGAGAATTTATGCTCAACTGGGATGACGAGAAGACTGCCGTAACCCCCGCGAGCGGAGCGCAGCAAAATGCGTTGCGCACCTCCGCAGGGATGGCTGTCGGAATGCAGGCTGCAACGCCCGCCGCCCATCAGGTCCGTGACATCTTCGAAGGCGATCTCGCGGTGCCGCCGCAAGCATCGGCTGTTCCCGCAGGCAGTTCGGAAGCGCGGGTCAACGTTGCGGACAAGCGCATCATCAACGGCCAGACTGACGTCAATCAGCTGGTGCCGTTCAAATACAAGTGGGCGTGGGAAAAGTATCTGGCCGGTTGCGCGAACCACTGGATGCCGCAGGAAATCAACATGTCCCGCGACATCGCTCTCTGGAAGGACCCGAACGGTCTGACCGAGGACGAGCGCCGCATCGTCAAGCGCAACCTCGGCTTCTTCGTGACGGCCGACTCGCTCGCCGCGAACAACATCGTGCTGGGCACGTACCGCCACATCACGGCGCCCGAGTGCCGGCAGTTCCTGCTGCGCCAGGCGTTCGAAGAGGCGATCCACACGCACGCGTATCAATACATTGTCGAATCGCTCGGTCTCGATGAAGGCGAGATCTTCAACGCGTACCACGAGGTACCGTCGATCCGTGCGAAGGACGAATTCCTGATCCCGTTCATCCATACGCTGACGGATCCGGCCTTCAAGACCGGCACGCTCGAAGCGGATCAGAAGCTGCTGAAGTCGCTGATCGTGTTCGCCTGCATCATGGAAGGCCTGTTCTTCTATGTCGGCTTCACGCAGATTCTCGCGCTCGGCCGCCAGAACAAGATGACGGGTGCTGCAGAGCAATATCAGTACATCCTGCGCGACGAGTCGATGCACTGCAATTTCGGCATCGACCTGATCAACCAGATCAAGCTCGAAAACCCGCATCTCTGGACCGCGGAATTCCGCACGGAGATCCGCGAGCTGTTCAAGCAGGCTGTCGAACTCGAATACCGCTACGCCGAGGACACGATGCCGCGCGGCGTGCTGGGTCTGAACGCGTCGATGTTCAAGAGCTATCTGCGCTTCATCAGCAACCGCCGTTGCCAGCAGATCGGCCTCGATCCGCTGTTCCCGAACAAGGAAAACCCGTTCCCGTGGATGAGCGAGATGATCGACCTGAAGAAGGAACGCAACTTCTTCGAGACGCGAGTGATCGAGTATCAGACGGGCGGCGCGCTGTCCTGGGAATAACCCGCAGCAGCGAACCCGTCACATGATGGAGCAGCCGGTGGCCTCTCGGCCCCGGTCCAAGGTTTAGGAGCAAGAACGCCTGATGCAAAGCATGCCCGGTGCCTTAACGGCCCAACGACATGATCGGCACTTTGCGAACCCTTCAGTGGGATGGGCAAACTTCCCTCCGGAAAAAGCGGACAGCCATGTGGCGATCCGCTTGATCAAGCGATTAGGGGTAGCGGCGCGAGGTGCGCCGGCTGCCGACTTGATTTGGCGCGCGAGGCCATGGGGTCACGCGCGCCATACCGTATTCATTAGCGTAAGCGCGCTGTATCCGCGTACGCCGATGAATAGCCCGCTTCGAAGCGCACGTGCTGAACAGCGTCCGCGGGAAGCGGGTTTTGACGAAGGGTGTAGTTTGAACTGACTCTCATCTGAACCTGAAGGAGAACAACATGGCTACTGCCAAGAAAAAACCGGCTGCTAAGAAGGCCGCTGCCAAGAAGACCGTTGCGAAGAAGGCTGCTCCGGCGAAGAAGGCCGCTGCAGTGAAGAAGGTTGCTGCGAAGAAAGTCGCGGTGAAGAAGGTCGCCGCGAAGAAGGCAGCACCGGCGAAGAAGGCTGCTGCTAAGAAGGTCGCGGCAAAGAAGGTCGCAACGAAGAAGGTTGCAGCCAAGAAGGCAGCACCGGCGAAGAAGGCCGCAGCGAAGAAGGTTGCAGCCAAGAAGGTCGCAACGAAGAAGGTTGCAGCGAAGAAGGCCGCACCGGCGAAGAAGGCTGCAGCGAAGAAGGCCGCACCGGCGAAGAAGGCTGCAGCGAAGAAGGCCGCGCCTGCGAAGAAGGCTGCAGCGAAGAAGGCTGCGCCTGCGAAGAAGGCCGCTGCGAAGAAGGCTGCGCCTGCGAAGAAGGCCGCCCCTGCGAAGAAGGCTGCTGCACCGAAGGCTGCTGCTCCGGCGAAGAAGGCTGCTGCTCCGAAGAAGGCCGTCGTGAAGAAGGCTGCACCGGCAACCACCGCGTCGACTGCGTCGGTTGCGCCGGCATCGGGCGTGAAGACCGCGCTCAACCCGGCAGCGGCATGGCCGTTCCCGACCGGCAGCCGTCCGTAATCGCGGCTGACCCGTACTACCCGGACACTCACGTGGTGTCCGCGGGTTGAGTAGCGCTACTCAATCGATCCCGCCATCTGGCTCAGGTGGCGGGATTTTTTTCGTCCGGATTCGTCCACACACGGGCCGGTGGCCGAGTGTGGACGAAAAAAAACGCATGTGCGGCTGCGCACATGCGTTCGACCGCGGTTTGCACCGCGCGCTGAGGATGCTCGTTAGTGCGTGACGCGCGTGACGCCACCGCTCGACAGCAGTCGCACACGCTCGCCGGCGCGGAACATCTCGCCGCTCGCGGCCTGCGTGATCGAACGCAGATCGCCGTTGTCGAGGCGCACGGTGATTTCGACGCCGTTCGCGGTGCTGAGGTTTTCGCCAACCGCGTTCCCGGCGACCGCGCCGACGAGGCCGCCCGCGATGGCCGTCAGGATCGACCCCTTGCCGCCGCCGATCGCGCTGCCGGCGACCGCGCCGAGCGCGCCGCCGCCGAGCGTGCCGATCGCGCTGCCGCCGCCGTCGGACTGAATGCGCACCGCGCGGACGCTTTCGACCGTGCCCATGCGTACAGTCTGTTCGCGCTGCGCCTGACCGACGCTATAGACGTCCGCCGAACCCGGCGGGGTGAAGCAGCCGGCGAGCGTGAACGTGGCCGTCAGCATGGCCGCGAGCGTGAGGGTTTGTTTGGTCAACATCTTTGCTCTCCCACAATATTCATTTGAGACTGTACCCGAAGGCAGCCTCGAAGCGCGCGTCGATATCGGCGCGCGTCAGTGCGTAAGTTTGAGGCCCCTGGTGGGCGATCTTGATCGAGCCCATCAGGCTCGCGAGGCGGCCCGTGGTTGCCCAGTCGAGGCCGTTCTCGATGCCGTACAGCAGGCCGCCCCGGAACGCGTCGCCGCAACCGGTGGGATCGACGACGCGCTCTGCTTGCACGACCGGAATCTGTTCTTCGCCGTTTTTGTGAAGAATGGTAGCGCCGTGCTCGCCGCGCGTGATGATCAACGCCTGAACCCGGCTGGCGATTTCCTTCTCGGACCAGCCCGTCTTGTCGCTCACGAGCTTGGCCTCGTAGTCGTTGACCGCGACGAACGTCGCGAGTTCAATGATGCGGCGCAGCGTCGCGCCGTCGAACAGCGGCAGGCCCTGGCCCGGGTCGAAGATGAAAGGGATGCCGGCCTTCGCGAATTGCTCGGCGTGCTGGACCATCCCGTCGAAGCCGTCCGGTGCGACGATGCCGAGCTTCACGCCCGGCACTTCGTCTGCGCGGTTCAGGTGCGACTGCATCATCGCGCCCGGATGGAATGCGGTGATCTGGTTGTTCTCGAGATCGGTCGTGATCATCGCCTGCGCGGTGTGCGCGTCGGGCACCACGCGCACGCTGGCCTTAGAAATGCCGAGGCTGTCGAGGCGCTCCAGATAGCGGTCGGCGTCGTTTGCACCGACCGTCGCCATGATGCGCGCGTCGCCGCCGAGCATGTGCAGCGCGTAAGCGATGTTCCCCGCGCAACCGCCGAATTCGCGACGCATCGTCGGCACGAGGAAGCTCACGTTCAGAAGGTGAACCTGGTCGGGCAGGATGTGCTCGCGAAACCGGCCTTCGAAGGTCATGATGTTGTCGTAGGCGAGCGAGCCGCAAATCAGCGTAGTCAAGGCGTGCGTTCCTGTAGAGAGCAAAGGGAGGCGGCCGCCCGGCCGGCGCGCGGCGTCTGGCCTCGCGCGGCAGAGCCGGGCGGCAGCAGGTTACTTCAGCGCGGCGAGCGCTGCGTCGTAGTTCGGCTCGTCCTTGATTTCGCTGACGAGTTGCGCGTGGATCACCTTGTCCTGCGCGTCGAGCACGACGACCGCGCGGGCCGTCAGACCGTTCAGCGGGCCGCTCGTCACGTCGACGCCGTATGCATTCGCGAATGCGCGGCCGCCGCGGAACGTCGAAGCCGTCACGACGTTGGCGAGGCCTTCGGTCGTGCAGAAACGCGTGGCAGCGAACGGCAGGTCGCCGGACACGACGATCACGACGGTGTTGTCGAGCGACGACGCGGCTTCGTTGAACTTGCGGGTCGACGTCGCGCAGGTCGGCGTGTCGAGGCTCGGGACGATGTTCAGCACCTTGCGCTTGCCGGCGAAGCTGGCGAGCGTCAGATCGGCGAGGTCCTTGCCGACCAGCTTGAAGTCGGGGGCTTGCGAGCCGACGGCCGGGAACGTGCCGGCGAGATCGATCGGGTTGCCACCCAGCGTAACTTTGCTCATGTTCGTGCTCCGAAATAGCGCGCCGCTGCGGCGCGCGGGTTGAGACGGGCGCGCATGCGCGCGCCGCGGGGCGTCACGGATAGAAAATCTGGACGCGGAAATTCGACGCAGGCGCGCCGTTCGTGTCGACACGCACGACCATCGTCTGCGTCGTGCCGGGCGGCAGCCCGGCGTCGATCGGCGTGCCCGGGCGCACGTAATCGCGCGGCGCGAGCACGCGGCGCACGGTCACGTGATTCGTGTCGTCGAGCAGCGTCAGCTCGAGCGACGGATATGCGAGCGCGACGCGGTAGCGGTTCGTCAGCGGCACCTTCAGCTCCAGCACGCGCGGGCCGTCGATCTGGCGCAGGTCGGTCGCGTCGAGCCGCAGGCCGTCGATCGCGCGCGGCGGCGTCACCTTGCAGCCGAGCGGTGCGCACGCCTGCCGGAACCAGCCCTGCGAGGCCGGCCAGTAGATCATCACGGATTCGCGCTGCCACCACGCGAGCTGCGCGACCAGCAGCACCGCGAGCGCGGCCGCGACCAGGCCGCCGAAAAAGCCGCCGAGCATCCCGCGGCGCGGCGGCGTGCGCGTCTCGCGCGTGACGGCGAAGGGCGGGCGATCGTCGTTCGTCGGCGCGGCGGGGAAGGGGGCGGCCGGCTGGATCGCCGGTTGGGGCGGTGGCGCGGCCGGTTCGCCGGCAGTTGCCGCGTGTGCGTCCGCGCGTTCGCGGGCGGGCGTGTCGGGTGCGGCTTGCGCGGCTGCTTCGGTTTCGGCTTGCGCGGGCCGGAATGCGAAGCGCGGCTCGCGTGGCGCGTGTTCGTCGTCAGGCACCGCAAAGTGTGCGTTGCGGAACGGTTCGGCAGGTTCCGCCGGTGTGCGTTCGACGGATGCGCCGGGGGCGGCGAAGCGAGGTTCGCGCGGGTCGGGTTCGACCGGCGGCGCAAGCGGTTCGTCGAAGGGGGGCCGCGCCGCATCCGGTTCGCGCGATCGCGCGGTGTCCGCATGCAGTTCCGCCGGGCCGGAGACGATCGGCGCCGGCGTGCCGGACAGATGAACGACGCCTGCTTCCATCGACGGCAGCGCGACCGGTATCAGCGGCTCGGTGCGCACCGTCCGGACGTTGTGCTGCAGTGCCGGATCGACGCCGGCATCGAGCCACGGCGCCCACATGTCCCAGTCGTCGGGTTCGTAGTTGGCGATGGCGGCCGGCTCGGCCGGTGCGTCGGTGGTGAAGAGCCGCGCGGGCGCGGCGTCGTGCGGCGGCTCGGCGGCCGCCGTTTCGGTCAGCGCCGGCTCGGGCTGCCGCGCCGGTTCGGGCACGAGCGACTGCGATGCGTTGAAGACCTGCTGGCAGTGTCCGCAGCGCACGAGCCCGTCATGCAGCGACAGCTGCTCCTGCTGCAGCCGGAAGACGGTTTCGCAATGAGGGCAGCGCGTCGCAAGAAGCATGTCGAGCCGGGCGGCCTGCTGGCCAGAGTGAAGGACAGCGCTATTCTAATGGCTTTCGCGCCGGGTTCCGGCGAGGCATACCCAACCTTCGTGTTCGCGCCAGACGGAGATGTCGACGTAGCGCGCATAGACTGCCGCGACTTCGTCTGCCTGGCGCGCGAGCACGCCCGACAGCGCGATGCGCCCGCCCGGTTTCACCTTCGACGCGAGCATCGACGCCATCAGCTTCAGCGGATTCGACAGGATGTTCGCGACGACGATGTCGAACTCGCCCGCCGGGCACGCGTCGGGCAGGCCGTAAGTGACTTCCGCGTGGTTGCGTTCGCTGTTTTGCCGCGCCGATTCGACGGCCTGCGGGTCGATGTCGATGCCGACTACGGGGTTCGCCCCGCATTTGTGCGCGAGAATTGCGAGAATGCCCGAGCCGCAGCCGTAGTCGAGCACCGACTGCCCGGGCTTCACCGACTGCTCGAGCCACTCCATGCAAAGGCGCGTGGTCGGGTGGCTGCCGGTGCCGAACGCGAGACCCGGGTCGAGCTCGAGGATCAGCGCGTCGGGGTCGGGCGCATCGTGCCATGACGGCACGACCCAGATCCGTTCGCCGATCGGGATCGGCTCGAACTGCGACTGCGTGAGCCGCACCCAGTCCTGTTCCTCGACTTCGCGGACGTCGAACTTCGGCGTGTCGGCGATGCCGATCTCGTTCGCGGCGGCCGCGAGCAGCACGGCCGGCTCGTGATCGGGAGACAGCAGCGCGATCACTCGCGAGTGCTGCCACGCGGTGCGTTCGGGAACGAGGCCGGGCTCGCCGAAGAGCGGCTGTTCGTCGGGCGTGTCGGCGTCGGCATCTTCGACCGACACCGACAACGCGCCGAGATCGAGCAGCGCGTCGGACAGCGCCTCCGCATGCTCACGGGCCAGTTCGACGACGAGTTCGCGATAGCTCATGCTTACGCTTCTTCCGGTGCAACCTGCTGCTTCTGGGCCAGCCGGTGTTCGAGGTAGTGGATGCTGGTGCCGCCTTCGACGAACTTCGAGTCGATCATCAGCTCGCGGTGCAGCGGGATGTTGGTCTGAATGCCCTCGACGACCATTTCCGACAGCGCGATGCGCATCCGGCGGATTGCCTGGTCGCGCGTCGCACCGTAGGTGATCAGCTTGCCGATCATCGAATCATAGTTCGGCGGCACGAAATAGCCATTGTATGCATGCGAGTCAACGCGCACGCCGGGGCCGCCAGGCGTATGCCACGACGTGATCCGGCCCGGCGACGGCGTGAACTTGAACGGATCTTCAGCGTTAATCCGGCATTCGATCGCATGTCCGCGGAACTGGATGTCGCGCTGGCGCATCGCGAGCTTTTCGCCGGCCGCGATGCGGATCTGTTCCTGCACGATGTCGACGCCCGTGATCATCTCCGACACCGGGTGCTCGACCTGCACGCGCGTGTTCATTTCGATGAAGTAGAACTCGTTGTTCTCGTACAGGAATTCGAACGTGCCGGCGCCGAGATAGCCCATTTTCTTGCACGCGTCCGCGCAGCGGTCGCCGATGCGCTCGATCAGGCGGCGCGGAATGCCGGGCGCCGGCGCTTCTTCGATCACTTTCTGGTGGCGGCGCTGCATCGAGCAGTCGCGCTCGCCGAGCCAGATCGCGTTCTTGTGCGCATCCGACAGCACCTGGATTTCGATGTGGCGCGGGTTCTCGAGGAACTTCTCCATGTACACCTGCGGGTTGCCGAACGCGCGGCCGGCTTCCTCGCGGGTCATGTTGACCGCGTTGACGAGCGCCGCTTCGGTATGCACGACGCGCATCCCGCGTCCGCCGCCGCCGCCCGCCGCCTTGATGATGACCGGATAGCCGATCGCGGGGGCAATCTTCACGATCTCCTTCGGATCTTCCGGCAACGCGCCTTCCGAGCCCGGTACGCACGGCACACCGGTCTTGATCATCGTCTGCTTTGCGGTGACCTTGTCACCCATCATGCGGATCGTTTCCGGGCGCGGGCCGATGAACGTGAAGCCCGACTGCTCGACGCGCTCCGCGAAGTCGGCGTTCTCCGACAGGAAGCCGTAGCCGGGGTGGATCGCTTCGGCATCGGTGACTTCCGCCGCGCTGATCAGCGCCGGCATGTTCAGGTAGCTCAGATTCGACGGGGCCGGGCCGATACAGACGGCTTCGTCCGCGAGGCGCACGTACTTGGCTTCCTTGTCGGCTTCCGAGTAGACGACCACCGTCTTGACGCCCAGCTCGCGGCACGCGCGCTGGATGCGCAGCGCGATTTCACCGCGGTTGGCAATGAGGATTTTTTCAAACATAGCGAGTATTCGTCTCTTCGAGGGGCGCGCGAACGGCGCCTGGCGAGCATCGGCGGCGCGCGGCCTGGGGGCCGCGCGGCGGACTTAGCCGATCACGAAAAGCGGCTGGCCGTATTCGACGGCCTGGCCGTTCTCTACGAGGATTTCCTTGATCACGCCGGCCTTGTCCGACTCGATCTCGTTGAGCAGCTTCATCGCTTCGATGATGCAGATGGTCTGGCCTTCCTTGACCGAATCGCCGACCTGGACGAACGGGTCCGCGCCCGGCGATGGCGCGCGGTAAAACGTGCCGACCATCGGCGACGTCACGACATGGCCTTGCGGCGCGGCGGGCGCAGCCGCCGCACCTGCGGCCGGCGCGGCTGCCGCGCCTTCGGCGGGCAGTGCGACCGACGGAGCCGGTGCGCTGACCTGCGGGGCAAATCCGCCCGTCGGCTGCACGTAGACCGGCGGCGCGTTCTTGACGATGCGCACCTTGCCTTCGCCTTCCGTCACTTCCAGCTCGGAGATGCCGGATTCGGAGACGAGGTCGATCAGAGTTTTCAGCTTACGAAGATCCATCGGGAATTCCCCTTTCAATACGTGAAAGCGCCGGTGGGACCGGCGCTGAATCTAGATCGCGAAATCAGCCGCGCGACGCGCCTTGCAGCTTGTCGAGCGCGTACTCGAGCGCGTACAGATAGCCTTTCCAGCCCAGCCCGCAGATCACGCCTTCGGCCTGGTCGGAAAAGTAGGAGTGGTGCCTGAACGCTTCGCGGCGGTGCACGTTCGACAAATGAACTTCGACGAACGGGATGCCGACGCCGGCGATCGCGTCCCGGATCGCGACGCTCGTGTGCGTATACGCGGCGGGATTGATCAGGAGGAAATCGGTCTGTTCCTCCCGCGCGGCCTGGATGCGGTCGACGAGCGCGCCTTCGTGGTTGCTCTGGAACGACGACAGTTCGGCGCCGGCTTCTTGTGCTCGCGCGGCAAGCGCCTGATCGATCTGCGCCAGCGTGACGCGGCCATACACCTCCGGTTCCCGGGTGCCGAGAAGGTTCAGGTTGGGGCCGTGCAACACCAGCAATCGTGTCATGGTCGCTTCGATTTCTGCGGAATTGCGCGAACTTTAGCGCTATTTAGAGAATTTTGTCTAGTTTTGCCGAACGGCCAAGGGCGCGGGACCTGCAAGAATTACCGGTGTGAGCCCGAAGTATCCACGAATTCACGCGAAATTGCGGCGATCCACGCATAAATCGCCGCCAACGTGCGGCCGGCCGTTCGGAGCGATCACAATGCGTCGAGGGTCTTTTTCAGCTCGGCCGGATGGATTTGCCCCAATTTTGTCTCGCGAATCTTGCCGTTTTCGTCGATCACGACGGTGAATGGCAGCGCGCCAGCCGTATTTCCGAAATTTCGGGACAGATCGGCGCCGGCATAACCGCTGACAAATACCGGGTAGTCGACCTTTACTTTCTGCAGGAAGTTTTTCACGTTCTGGTCCGAATCCACGCCGATCCCGATAAAACGGATGCCTTTTTGCTTGTATTGATGCGACAGCGCGACGAGTTCCGGCATCTCCTCGACGCACGGCCCGCACCACGACGCCCAGAAATTGACCACCACCTTCTGGCCCTTGAAGGATGCGAGCGACGCCGGCTTGCCATCGACGCCCGTGAGCGATGCGGCCCACAGCTGCTCGACCGGGGTGCCCTGTGCGGCAGGCGCGGCGACCGCGGTGCCGTCGTCAGCGTTGCTGCTGCGGAACCAGTGACCGGCGGCGAGGCCGCCCGCGACGGCGGCGGCCGCGACCGCCGCGACTGCCAATATGCGTTTCATCGTCATCGTTGAATCATTCCGGTTCGGAAGGAGCGTCGCCTGCTTCGACGAGCGCGCGCAATGCGGCGGTGTCGGCGCGTGCGACCCGGCCTCGTGCGTCGGCCTTCACCGCGCCGCGCAGGTCGTCGCTCGCATACAGTGCGACGTGGATGCCGATCGCGTCCACGTCGCGCCGCGGGCGCCACAGGAAGCTGAGCGTTTCGACGTCGGCTCGTCCGGCGAAATGCCGCGTCTCGGACACGTCGTACTGGACGTTCTGGTTCAGCAGGTAGATCGCGACGTCCTTCGGGTTGTCGGTGAATATCTGCAAATGGATGTCCGAATGCGCGTTCGCGGTGCCGTTCAGTACCGCGCCCGTCACATAAGGATTGAAATCGGCGAGCCGGCGCATCCAGTCGAGCGCGATCGCGCGCAGGCGGCGCAGCTCGTCCGGCTGAGTGTCGCTCTGGAACAGTGCGAGGTATTCGCGCAGTTCCTCCTCGATCAGGTCGTTATCCGGCAGCCATTCGCCGGCAATGCGCGAATCGCCGAACAACTGGCGCGCGGCCTTGCGCTTCGCGCCGGCGTAATCAAGGCCGTCCTCCGCGATGAGGCGTGCGGCGGACTGGGCGATTTCCTCGCGGGCGCGCCGCGGGTCGACAAGGGGTTTGCGAGACATGATCCGGCAATCATACTCGATCGCCGCCGCGCCCGAACGCGCTGCGGCCGCGCGCCACCCGCCGCGCCGCCCGGTATCCCGACCGTCGTTCGAGGCGCCGGCCACGGCAGGCCGTCAGTTACAATGACGGTCTTTGTGTCGCGGCGAAAGTCGTTGGCCGGGCGGCCCGTCCGGTGCGCCGCGGACCTTCCTTTCCGAATCGACGGCGCCCGGCGGCGCGAAAGCATTCATCTATGCACATCCACATTCTTGGCATCTGCGGCACCTTCATGGGCGGTCTCGCCGTGCTCGCGCGCGAGGCGGGTCACACGGTGACGGGTTGCGACGCGGGCGTCTATCCGCCGATGAGCACGCAGCTCGAGGCCCAGGGCATCACGCTGATCGAAGGCTACGGCGCCGAGCAGATCGACCTTAAGCCCGACCTGTTCGTGATCGGCAACGTCGTCACGCGCGGCAATCCGCTGATGGAGGCGATCCTCGATCGGGGGCTGCCATACGTGTCCGGCCCGCAATGGCTCGGCGAGCACGTGCTGGCCGGCAAGTGGGTGCTCGCGGTCGCCGGCACGCACGGCAAGACGACCACGTCGTCGATGCTCGCCTGGCTGCTGGAAGACGCCGGCCTGAACCCGGGCTTCCTGATCGGCGGCGTGCCGCTGAACTTCGGCGTGTCGGCGCGCCTGACGGATTCGAGTTTCTTCGTGATCGAAGCGGACGAATACGACACGGCGTTCTTCGACAAGCGCTCGAAATTCGTCCACTACCGGCCGCGCACCGCCGTGCTCAACAATCTCGAATTCGATCATGCTGACATCTTCCCGGATCTCGCTGCGAT
This sequence comes from Burkholderia latens, assembly GCF_001718795.1. Taxonomy (NCBI): domain Bacteria; kingdom Pseudomonadati; phylum Pseudomonadota; class Betaproteobacteria; order Burkholderiales; family Burkholderiaceae; genus Burkholderia; species Burkholderia latens. The sequence continues at coordinate 625,965 of NZ_CP013435.1, forward strand.
CGAAACGCAATTCCATCATCTGGTGCGCACCGTGCCGGGCGTCGGCCGCATCGTCACGAATGGTCGTTCCGACGCGCTCGAGCGCGTGCTTGCGCGCGGCTGCTGGAGCGAAGTCGAGCGGTTCGGTGTCGATGGCGGCTGGCAAGCGCTACCCGCCGAGGATGGCGTGACCGTCGATGAGCGCTTCGCGGTGTATTCGCAGGCCGAGCGCGTCAGTGAAGTGGCATGGCAGGTGCAGGGGGAGCACAACCGCATGAACGCGCTTGCGGCAATCGCCGCGGCGCGTCACGTCGGCGTGCCGCCCGCGCAAGCCGCCGCATCCCTGACATCGTTCCGCAACGTGAAGCGCCGGATGGAAGTGCGCGGAAGCGTGGACGGTGTGACCGTCTATGACGACTTTGCTCATCACCCGACTGCGATCGAAACCACGATCGCCGGCCTTCGCACGCGCATCGGCCGGCAAAACACCCGCATTCTCGCGGTTCTGGAGCCGCGCTCGAACACGATGAAGCTCGGTGTGATGAAGGCGCAGTTGCCGGCAAGCCTCGCCGACGCCGATCTCGTGTTCGGCTACGGCGCGCCGACCGGACGCGACGCGCTCGGCTGGAACCTTGGCGACGCGCTTGCGCCGCTCGGCGACAAGGCGCGTGCGTTCGACGATCTCCATCTGCTCGTGAAGTCGGTGGTCGAGGCCGCGCGTCCGGGCGACCACGTGCTGGTGATGAGCAACGGCGGGTTCGGCGGCGTGCACCAGAAGTTGCTCGACGCGCTGGGGAGCCGCGCGTGATCCTGTACCTGCACGGGTTCCGGTCGTCGCCGGCGTCGCAGAAATCGCAACTGCTTGCCGCGCGGATGGCCGAACTCGGCCGGATCCACGAATGGCGCTGCCCGTCGCTTTCGGTGTCGCCGCTCGACGCGATCGCCGTCGCGGAAGCCGAGGTGGCCGGCGCGCGCGACGTGACCGTGATCGGCAGCTCGCTCGGCGGTTACTACGCGACCTGGCTGGCCGAAAAGCACGGCTGGAAGGCCGTGCTGCTGAATCCCGCGATCGTGCCGCAGCGCGATCTCGAACACTATCTGGGCGAACAGCCGCTGTGGCACGGCGGCGGGTCGATCGTCGTCGAGCGCCACCATCTGCAGGAACTGGACGCGCTGCGCGTGCCGGCGATTTCGCGGCCCGAACGCTACTATCTGTTCGCGGCGACTGGCGACGAAGTGCTCGACTACCGCGAGATGCTCGCGCATTACCCGGGCGCGAAAACGCGCGTGATCGAAGGCAGCGATCACGGAATCAGCGAATTTGCCGACTATGTCGACGACGTTCTCGCCTTTTGCGACGACCGAACGTCATGAACGCGGCGTCATGCCGATCGAATTCCCATCATCATGCGGCGCCGCCGACGCGGCGTCCGGCAGTCTGAACGAGAGTACTGAGTGAACGTTTTCTTCGAGGAATCGGGCAGTTTCAAGGCGGGCAGCGTGCTGTCGCGCCAGGGCGACGCGTTTCAGGTCGAGTTGCCCGGCGGGCGGCGGGCCAAGGTGCGTGCAAAGGACGTGCTGATCGAATTCGACAAGCCGGCCGCGAGCGAATTGATGCAGGAAGCCGATTCGGCCGCGCAGCAGATCGACCTCGATTTCCTGTGGGAATGCGCCCCGGCCGAGGAATTCGCATATACAGCGCTCGCCGCCGAGTACTTCGGCGCGACCTATGGCCCGGTCGAGCGCGCGGCGCTGGTGCTGAGGCTGCACGGCTCGCCCGTCTACTTCCGCCGCAAGGGGCGCGGACAGTATCAGCGCGCGCCGGAGGAGCAGCTCAAAATGGCGCTCGCGTCGCTCGAGCGCAAGCGCCAGCAGGCGCTCGTGCAGGCGCAGTACGAAGAGGAACTGAAGGCCGGCAAGCTGCCGGACGCGTTCGCGGGCAAGGTGCTCGGGCTGCTGACGCGGCCGGACAAGAACTCGATCGAATACAAGGCGCTCGAGGCGGCGGCCGGCGCGCGCGGCGTATCGCCGGCGCGACTGATGCTCGACTGCGGCGGCATCGAGTCGGCGCGCGCGCTGCACGAGGCGCGTTTCCTCGCCGAATTCTTTCCGCACGGCACCGGCTTTCCCCCCGTCACGGTCGGTCCGCTGCCGGACGACCTGCCGCGCGCGGACGTCGCGGCGTTCTCGATCGACGACATCACGACGACCGAAATCGACGATGCGTTCTCGGTCGAGCACCTGGCCGACGGCCGCGTGCGGATCGGCGTGCACATCGCGGCGCCGGCACTCGGCATCGTGCGCGGCGATCCGGTCGACGCGATCGCGCGCGCCCGGCTGTCGACCGTCTATATGCCGGGCGACAAGATCACGATGCTGCCGGACGACGTCGTCGACGTATTCACGCTGAAAGAAGGCGACTATCGTCCCGCGCTGTCGCTGTACATCATCGTCAACCGCGAGACGCAGGACATCGTCGCGAACGAGACGCGCGCGGAACTCGTGTTCGTGAAGAGCAACCTGCGCCACAACACGCTCGACGAGCTCGTTACCGAAGAGACGCTCGCGGCCGGCACCGGCGATTATCCGCACAAGGACGACATCGCGGTGCTGTGGCCGCTCGCGCAGGCGTTGTTCGAGAAGCGTCAGGTCGCGCGCGCGGGCTATGGCCTCAAGCGCGAGGTGCAGCGCAACACCGATTACAACTTCTACGTCGAAGGCGAGCACGTGACGATCACGCCGCGCCGTCGCGGCTCGCCGCTCGACCTGATCGTGTCGGAGCTCGCGATCCTCGCGAACTCGACGTGGGGCGCATTCCTGCACGACCACACGGTGCCCGGCATCTACCGCTCGCAGCGCGGCTTCGGCGCGCCGGGCCCGAAGCGCACGCGGATGCAGACCACGGCCGCGCCGCACGAAGGCCTGGGCGTCGCGCAGTACGCGTGGAGCACGTCGCCGCTGCGCCGCTACGTCGACCTCGTGAACCAGTGGCAGTTGCTGGCGTGCGTGCAGCACGGCGTGACCGCGAAGCTCGCCGCGCCGTTCAAGCCGAAGGACGCCGATCTGTACGCGGTGGTTCAGGGCTTCGACGATACCTACACCGCATACGCCGATTACCAGCGCCGGATGGAGTACTTCTGGTGCCTGCGCTGGCTCGCGCAGGAACAGAAGAAGCAGGTCGTCGCGAGCGTCGTGAAGGGCGATCTCGTGCGCCTCGAGGAAATTCCGCTGCTGCTGCACGTGCCGGGGCTCGGCGTGCATGCGCGCGGCACGCGCGTGCTGCTCGACGTGATGTCGCTGGACGAGCTGACGATCGAGGCGTCGGTGCGACTGCTGAACGTGCTCGACGCGCCGACCGTCACGAGCGGCGACGCGGCCGACGATGAAGACGACAACGAAGGCGGCGACGACACGCTGGTCGATGCGCAGGACGAATCGGCGGAAAGCGAGGCCGTAGCGCTGGCCGAATCGGGCGACGCGGCGTCCGAAGGCGGCGATGCCGCAAGCGGTGGCGGCGAGGAACGCGCGGCAAGCGACGAAGGGCGCGCATCATGAACGCAGCCGAGTCGACGAGCGGCGCCGACCGCTACGTGGTGTTCGGCAATCCGGTGGCGCACAGCAAGTCGCCGTTCATCCACGCGCAGTTCGCCGCGCAGACGGGTGAAGCGATTGTCTACGAGCACCGGCTCGCGCCGGTCGACGGCTTCGAGGCCGCCGTGCGCGCATTCGTGGCCGAAGGCGGCCGCGGCGCGAACGTGACGGTGCCGTTCAAGCTCGACGCGCATGCGCTCGCGGATACGCTGTCGCCGCGCGCGGCGGCGGCGGGGGCGGTGAACACGTTGCGGATCGACGCGGACGGCCGCATCCATGGCGACAACACCGACGGTGTCGGCCTCGTGCGCGACATCGAACTGAATCTCGGCGTGTCGCTCGCGGGCGCGCGCATCCTGCTGCTCGGCGCCGGCGGCGCGGCGCGCGGCGTCGTGCTGCCGATGCTCGAGCGCGCGCCGCTTTCGATCACGATCGTGAACCGCACGGCAAGCAAGGCCGAAGCGCTCGTCGGCCAGTTCACGCAGGCCGCGCATGACGCGGGCTGCGTGCTGGCGGGCGGCGGCCCGGACGTCGTGCGGCCCGAGCCGTACGACGTGATCGTCAACGCGACGGCCGGCAGCCTCGACGCGGCGCTTCCGGAGTGCGACGCGGCCGCGTTCGGCACCGGCACGCTCGCGTACGACATGATGTACGGCGCGCAGCCGACCGTGTTCATGCAGCACGCGGCGTCGCTCGGCGCCCGCACGGCCGACGGGCTCGGGATGCTGGTCGAGCAGGCGGCCGAATCGTTCTTCATCTGGCGCGGTGTGCGGCCGGACGGCGCACCGGTGCTGGCCGCGCTGCGCCAGGCGCTCGCGGCGGCCTGAGCGGAGCGCGAAAGTGGCGGCGGTGAGCGGCACGCAGCGCACGCGCACGGTGGGGCTGACCCGCTGGCTCGTCTACGCGGGTTCGGTGTTCGCGGGCGCGTGGCTCGCGACGCAACTGTTCTATCTCGTGCAGATCGCCGCGTGGTCGTTCATCAACCCCGGCTCGACCGCGTTCATGCGTACCGACGCATGGTGGCTGTCGCGCGACAAGCCGCCCGCCCAGATCCAGCACCAGTGGGTGCCGTACGACCAGATTTCGCGCAACCTGAAGCGCGCGCTGATCGCATCGGAGGATGCGACGTTCGCCACCAACAACGGGTACGACGTCGACGCAATCCTGCAGGCGTGGGAGAAGAACCAGGCGCGCGGCCGGATCGTCGCGGGCGGTTCGACGATCACGCAGCAGCTCGCGCGCAACCTGTTCCTGTCGCGCGAGAAGAGCTACATCCGCAAAGGGCAGGAGCTGATCATCACGTGGATGCTCGAGACGTTGCTCGACAAGGAGCGCATTTTCGAGATCTACCTGAATTCGGTCGAATGGGGCCGCGGCGTGTACGGTGCCGAGGCCGCCGCACGCTATTACTACCGGATCCCCGCGAGCCGGCTTGGCGCGTGGCAGTCGGCGCGTCTCGCGGTGATGCTGCCGAAACCGCGCTGGTTCGATGCACACCGCGGCTCGGCGTATCAGGCGCAGCGAGCGGCCGTGATTGCGCGCCGCATGGGCGCCGCCGAGCTGCCGCAATCGCAGTAAGCGGCGCGTTCGCCCCGTCGCATTGTCCGTTCCGTCATTCGCGCGTCGATGCTGCGCTGCAGCGCGTTCGCGGCGCGCGCGTGTCGCGCGCCATTCATTAGACGAAATCGTCTATTTCGGTTTGCTGACCAATGCACGCGGTCACGCGATTTTGTTCGCCGATATGGCGCGAAATCCGCACGATTTTAGTGCGTAAAACTAAACATGCGCAACACTGAAAGGCGCATGAAATACGACGGTTCGCGAATCGAAGCATTCCTGAAAGGTGTGCGCCGCACCGACTCCCGTTCGAATATTTCCAAATTTTTCAAAGCCGACCTGCTCGCGTATATTGGCCGGCGCCTCGGCTCATCGGCCGCAATCGAGGCGGGGGGCGGCTTACCCGGCTGCTCGACACACAAAAACATTCGAGAGAAGGAAAGCAACGATGCCAGCGAGCAAAGCGAAGCTGTTGTTGGGAGTCGTGTTCTCTTCGCTGATTCTGACGGCCTGCAACGACGACGTGACGTCGTCCGCCGCGGCAGGCACCGACAATTCAGCCGATCCCGCCGCTCAGGCGGACAGGCCGTACAACGATCCCAACAGTTATTCGTCGAGCGCAAGCGCGTCGCTCGATGCGTCCGCCGCCGTCGAAAAGGCCGCCGTCACCCATCACCAGATCACGCTGAACGGCAAGACGATCCGCTACACGGCCACCGCGGGCCACCTCGTCGCGCGCAATCCGCAGACGGGCGCGCCCGAAGCGTCGTTCTTCTACGTCGCGTACACCGCCGACAACCAGAGCGCGGCCAAGCGCCCGGTCACGTTCCTGTACAACGGCGGCCCCGGCTCCGCATCGGTATGGCTGCATCTGGGCTCGTTCGGCCCGAAGCGGATACAGACGGGCGACCCGAACGCGAACACGTCGACGTTCCCGTTCGTCGACAACGCGGAAAGCCTGCTCGACACCACCGATCTCGTGTTCGTCGATGCGATCGGCACCGGCTTCTCGGAAGCGATCGCGCCGAACACGAACCAGACGTTCTGGGGCGTCGACCAGGACGCCGGTGCGTTCCGCGACTTCGTCACGCGCTACATCGCGGTGAACCAGCGCAACGATTCGCCGAAGTACCTGTTCGGCGAGTCGTACGGCACGCCGCGCACCGACGTGCTCGCGAACCTGCTCGAGACGGCCGGCGTAAAACTGGCCGGCATCGTGCTGCAGTCGTCGATCCTGAACTACAACACCAACTGCGACATGGCGAGCGACTATGTCGGCAACTCGAACAACGGCGCGAGCCCGGTCAGTTGCGCGGGCTTCGTGCCGTCGTACGGAACCGTCGGCGCGTACTACCAGCTCGACAATCCGAATCCGTCGACTCTGCCGCAGTATGCGGACCAGCTGCGCCAACTGACGGCCGGCAGCTACGCGCCTGCCGTGAACGCGTATCTCGCGAGCCATACGCCGCCGCCGCCGAGCCTCGTCACGACGATGTCGAACGCGACCGGCGTGAAGGCGTCGCTGTGGAATGCCGACTTCAACGTGGTCCCGACGTTCTTCGACAACAGCTTCCAGGTGTCGCTGATCCCCGGCACACTGATCGGCCGCTACGACGCGCGCGTGAACGTACCGTCGTCGAGCCCGCTCGCGGCCGACGGCGACCCGTCGAGCACGTTCATCACGAAGCCGTTCACCGACACGATCGGCAGCTACCTGCCGAACGTGCTGAAGTACAGCGCGCAGTCGGCGTATTCGGTCAGCAGCAATGCGATCCAGACCTGGGACTGGACGCACGACGGCCTCGCGATGCCCGACACGATCCCCGATCTCGCTGCGGCGCTCACGCTGAATCCGTCGCTGAAGGTGCTGTCGCTGAACGGGTATCACGACATCGCGACGCCGTTCTACCAGACCGAGCTCGACCTCGCGCGGCTCGGCTCGCAACCGAACCTGACGATCAAGGACTATCAGGGTGGACACATGGTCTATCTCGACGATACGTCGCGTCCGCAGGAGAAAGCCGACCTCGTGACTTTCTACAACGCGGCCGCGCACTGACGCGACGGGCCGGCGCCGCGCGCCCCTCGCGGCGCATGCGCCGGCCATCGACGACCTCATTCCAGACTGGAGCCTGACATGACCAAACGTTTCATCGTCGTAGCCGCCGCGCTCGCGTGCGCGGGCGTCGCAGCATCCGCACCGGTGTCCGCATTCGCGCAGGCGGGCGACGCCGCCACTCCGGCGCGCGCGCGCCAGGCGCAACTCGGCGACCCGTACGTGCCGCTGGCCGCGCGCAAGCCGACCGCCGGCACGCAGACGACCGGCGCCGCGCTGCACGCGCAGGTGGTGCGCAAGCTCGCGCGGCAGTTCGGCGCGGCGGACACGCAGAACACCGGTTCGATCACCGAAGCGCAGGCGCGCGCGGCCGGCCTCGGCTACGTCGCGAATCACTTCCGGCAGATCGATGCGAACGGCAGCGGCCGCGTGTCGTTCGCCGACGTGCAGCGCTACATGCAGGCGCGCAGCGCGAACCAGCAGTAAGCACGGCGCGCACGAACAACGGGGGCGGAATCTGCGACGCGCGGGTTCCGCCCCCGCGCGCATTGCGCAGCCGTTGCCCGTCCGGTAACACACGCACGCGCATGCCGGTTTCTCATTATCTGGACAACGCACTCAAATATTGGTGGCGCGTACGTCCGCTCCTACAATCCGAAGCACATCGACAGCTTCGGACCCACGCACCGCGCGGCGCCCGAGCACACGGAGACACCTTCCATGACGTTCGCCGGGCCCTTTCCTCGGTGCATCGACCGCCGCGTTGCCGCGACGCCAGACTTCGTTACGGCGTTGCGACTGCGGCTTACCCGATTCCGCTGAAGAAGCCTGTTCCATGACCAAGATGCCTGACACCCTCGCTCTCGACGCCCGGCGCGCGACGCCGGACGATGCGCCGCTCACCGACAGCATCGGCGCGACCAGCACGCCGCTCGATCTCGCCGCGCAGCAGGCCGGCACGCAGACGTTGCTGCGCGGCCTGGCGATCCTCGAAGCGATCGCAAACGGCGCGCGCGACATGCGTGCGATCGGCGCCGCGCTCGGCACGACGCGCAGCACGACGCACCGGCTTGTCAGCAGCCTCGTACAGGCGCGTTACCTGCGCCAGGTGCAGGGCGGCTATCTGCTCGGCCCGAAGCTGATCGAGCTCGGCACGATCGCGCTCGAGCAGATGCCGCTCACGGCGGTCGCGCGGCCTCATCTCGAAGCGCTCGCGGAAGCGACGCTCGACACGATCCACCTCGGCGTGCGCGACGGCGACGACGTGCTGTACATCGACAAGATTCCGGGCACGCGCGGGCTCGAGATGCGCTCGCGCGTCGGCCACCGGATGCCGCTCGCGTCGACCGGCATCGGCAAGGCGATGATGCTCGACCTCGATCCGGACCTGTGGCGCTCGCTGTTCGAGGCTGCGCGGCGCGCGCTCGCCGGAGTCAATTTCAAGCCGGACAACCGGCCCGAGACGAGTGCGTTCCTGCAGCGCATGGCGCATTACGCGGCCGGCGGCTACACGTTCGATCTCGAGGAAAACGAAGCGTCGATCCGCTGCGTGGCCGCGCCGATCCGCGATGCATCGGGCGCGATCGTCGCAGCGGTGTCGGTGGCCAGCACGATTCCGTACATGCCGCACGACCGGATGGACGAACTGATTCCGCTCGTGCAGCGCGAAGCGCGAGCCATTTCCGCGGAGCTGGGCTGGAGCCCGCCGCAGGGTACCCGCAGGATCAAACGATGACCAATTCGACCCGGACCGTTCCGGACGCCAATTCCGCCGACCCGTCGCTGATTGCGCTCGACTGGGGCACGACGTCGCTGCGCGCGTATCTGTTCGACGCGCACGGCGCGCTCATCGACACGCGCACCCGCGCGGCGGGCGTGATGCACGTGCCGGCCGGCGGCGCGCGCGCGTTCGACGTCGTGTTCGAGGAAGCGTGCGGCGACTGGCTGGACCGCGCGCCCGGCATGCCGGTGCTGGCGGCCGGGATGGTCGGCAGCGCGCAGGGCTGGCGCGAGGCGCCGTACGTCGCGGTGCCGGCCGGCGCGGATGCGCTCGTCGCGGGCCTCGTCACGGTAACGACCGCACGCGGCACGACGGTATCGATCGTGCCGGGCGTGATCGCAACGGGCGAACTGCCCGACGTGATGCGCGGCGAGGAAACGCAGATATTCGGCGCGCTCGCGAGCGATCCGATGCTTGATGCCGATCGTTCAGGGGTACTGATCGGCCTGCCGGGCACGCATGCGAAATGGGCATGGGTGAAGGGCGGTCTCATCGAGCGCTTCCAGACCTTCATGACCGGCGAGCTGTACGCGGCGCTGCGCGACCACACGATCCTCGGCCGCACGATGCGCGCGAGCGCGTCGCCGGACCGCGCGGCGTTCGAGCGCGGCGTCGCGGTGGCCCGCGGCGCGCAGCGCACGGGGCTGCTCGCGACGATCTTCAGCACGCGCACGCTCGGCCTGACCGACCGGCTCGCGCCGGATGCGCAGGGCGACTACCTGTCCGGGCTGCTGATCGGCCACGAGCTGAATGCGCTCGACGCGATGCTCGCGGAGCGCGGCGCGGCGCTTGCAAATCAGCCGCTGCTGCTGATCGGCGACGGCGGATTGTGCGCGCGCTACGTCGACGCGCTGAACGTGTTCGGTTGCACGCACGCGCGTGTGGCCGCGCAGGCGACCGAACGCGGCCTGTGGTGGATCGCATCGCGTGCCGGGCTCGTGCGCGCGGACGGCGCACCGGTTTGCGCCGATCAATGAGCTGCTTGAAGAGGAACTGCCGATGTCGCCCGACCTAACGCTGCCCGCGCCGTACATGCCGAACGCCGCGCTGATGCGCGCCTTCGACGCGTGCCCGCTGATCGCGATCATGCGCGGGATCACGCCCGCCGAGGCGGCGGACCACGGTCATGCACTGCATGAAGCCGGCTTCCGGATCGTCGAGGTGCCGCTCAATTCGCCCGATCCGTTCGACAGCATCGCGGCGCTGCGCCGTGCTTTGCCCGACGACATGATCGTCGGCGCGGGCACCGTGCTGCGCGCCGAGTTCGTCGACCGCGTGCAGGACGCGGGCGGCGCGCTGATCGTGATGCCGCACAGCGATGCGGCGGTGATCCGCCGCGCGCGCGAGCGCGGGCTCGCGAGTGCGCCCGGCGTCGCGACGCCGACCGAGGCGTTCGCCGCGCTCGCGAACGGCGCCGACGTGCTGAAGATGTTTCCGGCCGAGCAGCTCGGCGTGCCGGTCGTGAAGGCGTGGCGCGCGGTGATCGATCGCGCGGTGCCGCTGATTCCGGTCGGCGGCATTGCGCCGGACAACATGCAGCCGTTCCTCGCTGCTGGAGCGAATGGGTTCGGGCTCGGCTCGGCGTTGTACCGGCCCGGCCAGTCCGCCGACGCGACCGCGGCGAATGCGCGTGCGTTCCAGGCCGGCCTGCGCGCCGCGCGCGGCGGAGCCGCATGATGGATCGCCTCGCAGGCAAGGTCGCCGTGGTGACCGGCGCGGGCCGCGGAATCGGCGCGGCGATTGCGCTCGCGTTTGCGCGCGAGGGTGCGGCCGTCGCGCTCGTCGACGTCGACTTCCCGCTCGCACGGCGCACGGCTGCGGCGACCGCCGACGCCGTCGACGGCGCGCGCGTGCTGCCGCTGCATGCGGACGTCACGCGCCAGGAGTCGGTGCGCGACGCACTCGCGCAGACCGAAGCCGCGTTCGGCCCGCTCGACGTGCTGGTGAACAACGCGGGCATCAACGTATTCGCCGATCCGCTGACGATGACGGACGACGACTGGCGCCGGTGCTTCGCGGTCGACCTCGACGGCGTGTGGCACGGCTGTCGCGCGGCGCTGCCGGGAATGGTGGAGCGCGGGCGCGGCAGCATCGTGAACATCGCGTCGACGCACGCGTTCCGGATCATCCCGGGATGTTTTCCTTACCCGGTCGCGAAACACGGCGTGCTGGGCCTCACGCGCGCCCTCGGCATCGAATATGCGGCGCGCAACGTGCGCGTGAATGCGATTGCGCCGGGCTACATCGAGACGCAGCTCACGCGCGACTGGTGGGATGCGCAGGCCGACCCGGCCGCGGCGCGGGCGCACACGCTCGCACTGCAGCCGATGAAGCGGATCGGCAAGCCGGAGGAGGTCGCGATGACGGCGGTGTTCCTCGCATCCGACGAGGCGCCGTTCATCAATGCCGCGTGCATCACCGTCGACGGCGGGCGCGCGGCGCTGTACCACGACTGACGCGACGATTCGAAAGACCGCACGTGCGACGGCCGCGCGCACGCTGCGTCGAAACCAACAAGCGGCTGTATCCCGTTCGATGAAGACAAGGAGACACTGGAGATGAAACGCAGAACGTTCGTAACGCTGGCGGCCGCGGCCGCGGTGGTGATGGGAAGCCCGATCGCGCACGCGGCCGATCCGGTCAAGATCGGCTTCCTGGTGAAGCAGCCGGAAGAGCCGTGGTTCCAGGACGAATGGAAATTCGCCGAGATGGCCGCGAAGGACAAGGGCTTCACGCTCGTGAAGATCGGTGCGCCGTCCGGCGAGAAGGTGATGAGCGCGATCGACAACCTGTCCGCGCAGAAGGCGCAGGGCTTCATCATCTGCACGCCCGACGTGAAGCTCGGGCCGGGCATCGTCGCGAAGGCGAAGTCCCACAACCTGAAGATGATGACGGTCGACGACCGTCTCGTCGACGGCGCGGGCAAGCCGATCGAGTCGGTGCCGCACATGGGGATTTCCGCATACAACATCGGCAAGCAGGTGGGTGACGGCATCGCGGCCGAGATCAAGAAGCGCGGCTGGAACATGAAGGACGTCGGCGCGATCGACATCACGTACGAGCAGCTGCCCACCGCGCACGACCGCACGAGCGGCGCGACCGACGCGCTGGTCGCGGCCGGTTTCCCGAAGGCGAACGTGATCGCGGCGCCGCAGGCGAAGACCGACACCGAGAACGCGTTCAACGCGGCCAACATCGCGCTCACAAAGAACCCGCAGTTCAAGCACTGGGTCGCGTACGGGCTGAACGACGAGGCCGTGCTCGGCGCGGTGCGCGCGGCCGAAGGGCGCGGCTTCAAGGCGGACAACATGATCGGCATCGGCATCGGCGGCTCCGATTCGGCGCTGAACGAGTTCAAGAAGCCGCAGCCGACGGGTTTCTACGGCACCGTGATCATCAGCCCGAAGCGCCACGGCGAGGAAACCTCGGACCTCATGTATGCGTGGATCACGCAAGGCAAGGCCCCGCCGGCGCTGACGCTGACGACGGGCATGCTCGCGACGCGCGACAACGTGTCGAAGGTGCGCGAGGAGATGGGGCTCGCATCGAAGTAAGCGGCTTGCCGGCCGCCGCGGCGACGCGCGGCCGGCAATCGATGGATCTGCAAGTGGGGAGACGACGTGTCAGCGGCACTGCGTTTTGACAATATCGGCAAGGTATTTCCCGGCGTGCGCGCACTCGACGGCATCTCGTTCGACGTGCACGCGGGCGAGGTGCATGGCCTGATGGGCGAGAACGGCGCGGGCAAGTCGACGCTGCTGAAGATTCTCGGCGGCGAATACCAGCCCGACGCGGGCAGCGTGCTGGTCGACGGCCAGCCCGTGCATTTTTCGAGTGCGGCCGCATCGATCGCGGCCGGCATCGCGGTGATTCACCAGGAACTGCAGTACGTGCCCGACCTGACGGTCGCGGAGAACCTGCTGCTCGGCCGGCTGCCGAATGCGCTCGGCTGGGTAAGAAAGGGCGAGGCGAAGCGCCACGTGCGCGAGCGGCTCGCCGCGATGGGCGTCGATCTCGATCCGGACGCGAAGCTCGGGCGGCTGTCGATCGCGCAGCGGCAGATGGTCGAGATCTGCAAGGCGCTGATGCGCAATGCACGCGTGATCGCGCTCGACGAACCGACGAGCTCGTTGTCGCATCGGGAGACCGAGGTGCTGTTCAAGCTCGTCGACGACCTGCGCGCGCAGGGTCGCGCGCTGATCTACATCTCGCACCGGATGGACGAGATCTACCGGCTTTGCGATGCGTGCACGATCTTCCGCGACGGGCGCAAGATCGCGTCGCACGAATCGCTGGCCGACGTGCCGCGCGAACGGCTGGTCGCCGAGATGGTCGGGCGCGAGATTTCGGACATCTACCATTACGCGCCGCGCGCGCTCGGCGACGTGCGCTTCTCGGCCGAAGGCATCGACGGCCCGGCGCTGCGCGAGCCGGCGAGCTTCTCGGTACGCGCGGGCGAGATCGTCGGCTTCTTCGGGCTGGTCGGCGCCGGCCGCAGCGAGCTGATGCGGCTCGTGTACGGCGCGGACCGCCGGCGCGCGGGCACGCTGACGCTCGACGGCACGCGCATCGACGTAAAGCGCACCGGCGACGCGATCCGCCACGGGATCGTGCTGTGTCCGGAGGACCGCAAGGAGGAAGGGATCATCGCGATGGCATCGGTCGCGGAGAACATCAACATCAGCTGCCGCCGCCATTCGTTGCGCGCAGGGCTCTTCATCGACCGCAAGACCGAAACCGAAACGGCCGACCGCTTCATCCAGCGGCTGAAGATCAAGACGCCGAGCCGGCGGCAGAAGATCCGTTTCCTGTCGGGCGGCAACCAGCAGAAGGCGATCCTGTCGCGCTGGCTCGCGGAGCCCGACCTGAAGGTCGTGATCCTCGACGAGCCGACGCGCGGCATCGACGTCGGCGCGAAGCACGAGATCTACGACGTGATCTACCGGCTCGCGGAGCGCGGCTGCGCGATCGTGATGGTGTCGTCTGAGCTGCCGGAGGTGCTCGGCGTGTCCGACCGCATCGTCGTGATGCGCGAAGGGCGAATCGCCGGCGAGCTGCCGCGCGAGCGGGCGAACGAACATGCGGTGCTGAGCCTCGCGCTGCCGCAGACGAGCGTCGTCGAGGCGGCTGACGCAGTTTGAGGTCGCCGCGTGCGACGCAGGACTTTCGAATCGATCAAGCGCGGCGCGGGCCGCGCGATGCAGGAGCAGGAGACACAACCATGCAAGTCAGGGAAAACCTCGCCAGCGCAGCCGTGAAGCCGTCGGCCGACGCGCTGGTGCCGCAGCAGAGCGATCGCCAGAAGTGGTGGCAGCACCTCACCGAATACAGCCTGATCGCGATCTTCGCGGTGATGTTCATCACGATGTCGCTGACGGTCGATCACTTCTTCTCGATCGACAACATGCTCGGCCTCGCGCTGTCGATCTCGCAGATCGGGATGGTCGCGTGCACGATGATGTTCTGTCTCGCGTCGCGCGACTTCGACCTGTCGATCGGCTCGACCGTCGCGTTCTCCGGCGTGCTGTGCGCGATGGTGCTGAACGCGACCGACAACACGTTCGTCGCGATCGTCGCGGCAGTTGCGGCCGGTGCGGCGATCGGCTTCGTGAACGGTGCGGTGATCGCGTACCTGCGCATCAACGCGCTGATCACGACGCTCGCGACGATGGAAATCGTGCGCGGGCTCGGCTTTATCGTGTCGAAGGGGCAGGCGGTCGGCGTGTCGTCCGATACGTTCATCGCGCTCGGCGGCCTCACGCTGTTCGGCGTATCGCTGCCGATCTGGGTCACGCTGCTGTGTTTCATCGTGTTCGGCGTGCTGCTGAACCAGACGGTGTACGGCCGCAACACGCTCGCGATCGGCGGCAATCCGGAAGCGTCGCGGCTCGCGGGGATCAACGTCGAACGCACGCGCGTGTACATCTTCCTGATTCAGGGCGCGGTGACGGCGCTCGCCGGCGTGATTCTCGCGTCGCGCATCACGTCGGGCCAGCCGAACGCCGCGCAGGGATTCGAGCTGAACGTGATCTCCGCGTGCGTGCTCGGCGGCGTGTCGCTGATGGGCGGCCGCGCGACGATCTCCGGCGTCGTGATCGGCGTGCTGATCATGGGCACCGTCGAGAACGTGATGAACCTGCTGAACATCGACGCGTTCTACCAGTACCTGGTGCGTGGCGCGATCCTGCTCGCGGCTGTGCTGCTCGACCAGCTGAAGAACCGCGGCGTGCGCGACTGACCGATTCCACGGAGACGATACGCATGACCATCGAAACATCCGCGCAGGATGCGCACGCCACGGCGGCCGACGCGCGCTATGCACGCTACCCGAGCCTCGAGGATCGCGCGGTGCTGATCACGGGCGGCGCGACCGGCATCGGCGCGTCGTTCGTCGAGCACTTTGCGCGGCAGGGCGCGCGCGTCGCGTTCGTCGACCTCGATGCGCACGCGGGCGGCGCGCTCGCCGAGCGCCTCGCGCATGAGCCGCACGTGCGCCACGCGCCGCTGTTCCTGCCGTGCGACCTGACCGACATCGACGCGCTGCGCCGGACGATCGACGCGATCCGTGCGCGGGTCGGCGCGATCGCGGTGCTCGTGAACAACGCGGCGAACGACATGCGCCATGCGATCGGCGACGTGACGCCCGAATCGTTCGACGCGGGCATCGCGGTGAACCTGCGTCACCAGTTCTTTGCCGCGCAGGCGGTGATCGCCGACATGAAGCAGCACCGCGGCGGCGCGATCATCAATCTCGGCTCGATCAGCTGGATGTTGAAGAACGGCGGATATCCCGTGTACGTGATCGCAAAGGCAGCCGTGCAGGGGCTCACGCGCGGGCTCGCGCGCGATCTCGGGCCATTCGGGATCCGCGTGAATTCGCTGGTGCCGGGTTGGGTGATGACCGACAAGCAGCGCAGGCTGTGGCTCGACGACGCGGGCCGGGCCGCGATCAAGGCCGGCCAGTGCATCGACGCCGAGCTTCTGCCGGACGATCTCGCACGGATGGCGCTGTTTCTCGCGGCCGACGACAGCCGGATGATCACCGCGCAGGACGTGGTGGTCGACGGCGGCTGGGCCTGATTGCCGGGGTTCGTGCTCGCGCGGCACCTCGTATCGTTTCATCGACGAAGAAAAGGAGCTCACCATGACTGCCACGCCCTCGCGCGCATCGTCGTCCACGAGCCAGTCGCGCCGCGCGCGTCTCGCGGCCGCCGCGCAGCCGGTCAGCGCCGGCCCGCAGACCGCCGCGTTCGCGCAGGGCGTGGGCGCCGCGCACGCTGCGGCCGTCACGCTGTCGAACGCATCGTTGCGGCTCGACGTGCTGCCGCACCTCGGCGGCGGCATCGCGCGCTTCGACTGGCGGGGCGATCATGGCGTGCTGGTGCCGGTGTTCCGCCGCTACGAGCATCCGGAAACCGCGACCGACCCGAACCAGCTCGCATGCTATCCGCTGTTGCCGTACTCGAACCGGATCGGCAACGGCCGGTTCGAATGCGACGGGCGCAGCGTCGCGGTGCCGCGCAATCGCCGCGACGAGCCGCTGCCGATCCACGGCGACGGCTGGCTCGCGCGCTGGCAGGTCGACGACGCGACCGACACGACGCTGCAGTTGTCGCTCGATCGCGCGAGCGGTGCGCCGTATGCGTTTCGCGCGATCCAGTCGTTCTCGCTCGACGACACGACGCTGTCCATCGCGCTGACGATCGAGAATGCCGGGCGCGCCCGGCTGCCGTTCGGGCTTGGCGTGCATCCGTTTCTCGTGCGCGACGACGTGACCGAGCTGGCCGCGGCCGCGGGCGGGCTGTGGCTGTCGGGCGCCGATTTTTTGCCGGTGCGGCACGTGAGCGTGCCGCCGGCCTGGCAGTTCGGTGTCGCGTATCCGCTGCCGCCGACGCTCGTCAATCACGCGTTCACCGGCTGGGGCGGCCACGCGACGGTGAGCTGGCCGCGCCGCGCGCTGTCGCTGACGATCGCGGCCGACGCCGATGCCTACGTGCTCTATACACCGCCGGGCGAGCCGTTCTTCTGCTTCGAGCCGGTCGATCATCCGATCAATGCGGTGAATTTGCCGGGCGGCGCGGCCGCGCACGGGATGACGCTGCTCGCGCCGGGCGAGCGGCTTGCGCGCCGTTTCACGTTCACCGTCGAGCGCTCCGATGCGCGCGTCGATGCGGCCGTGCGCGAAGGGCGCCGTCGACGCGGGTAAAATACGCGGTCTACCAACGGTTTGCCGCGAGTACCCGCCATGTCTTCCCCGCTTACTTTCATCGAATCGCTGCGCGCCGCGTGGCAGCGCACGAATTCGCTGCTGTGCGTCGGCCTCGATCCCGAGCCGTCGCGCTTTCCCGTGCAGTTCGACGGCCAGCCTGATGCGATCTTCGAATTCTGCCGGCAGATCGTCGACGCGACCGCACCGTATGCGAGCGCGTTCAAGCCGCAGATCGCATACTTCGCCGCGCATCGTGCGGAAGACCAGCTCGAGCGGCTGATCGCGCACATTCACTTGCAGCATCCGGGCCTGCCGGTGATCCTCGACGCGAAACGCGGCGACATCGGCAGCACGGCCGAGCAATACGCGCGCGAAGCGTTCGAGCGCTATCGCGCGGATGCCGTCACCGTGAACCCGTACATGGGCTACGACTCGGTCGAGCCGTACTTCGAGCATGAAGGCAAGGGCGTGATCGTGCTGTGCCGCACGTCGAACCCGGGCGGCTCGGACCTGCAGTTTCTCGAGACGAACGGCCGGCCGCTGTACCAGGTCGTCGCCGATCTCGCGGCGAACAAGTGGAACGCGAAGAACGGCCAGCTCGGCCTCGTGGTCGGCGCGACGTTCCCGAAGGAAATCGAGATCGTGCGCGGGATCGTCGGCGACATGCCGCTGCTGATTCCCGGTATCGGCGCGCAGGGCGGCGACGTGCAGGCGACCGTCAATGCGGGCCGCACGGCCGACGGCACCGGGATGATGATCAACTCGTCGCGCGCGATCCTTTACGCGAGCAAGGGCGAGGATTTCGCCGAAGCCGCGGCGCTCGCCGCGCAGAAGACGCGCGACACGATCAACGCGCATCGCTGAAATGCCGCGCCGCCCGTTCCGGGCGGCGCGTGCAACGCCGAGCCCGCGTTCGCGGGCCGCAATACCCCGCCTTCGCATTGCGCCGCATTGGCGCGCACGAACAATTTCCCGTCGCTTTCGCACCGCACGCGCGCCCGGCAAACGCGCGATGCTGCCGCTTGTCATCGTTCCGTAACAAAAATGTCAAGAATGGAGTGACGCCATGCCTCGCCTGTCCCGACGTTTTCTGGGCGCGCTTGCCGCGTCGTTGTGCATGTCGTTCGCTCATGCGGCCGACTTGTCGCACTGGCCCGCAGACAGCGCGAAGGCGCTGAACGACATGATCGCCGCGCACGCGCATCGCGGCGACTACGCGGTGTTCGACGCCGACAACACCACGTACCGCTACGACCTCGAAGAAGCGCTGCTGCCGTATCTCGAGAACCGGGGCTTGCTTACGCGCGACTCGCTCGATCCGTCGCTGAAGCTGATTCCGTTCAAGGATTCGGCCGACTACAAGGAATCGCTGACGAGCTACTACTATCGGCTCTGCGAGATCGACGACCTGGTCTGCTACCCGTGGATCGCGCAGGCATTCTCCGGGTTGTCGCTCGCCGAGCTGAAACGCCACATCGACGCGATGCTCGCCGACGGCAAGCCGGTGCCGATCCGTTACTGGCAGGGCGACAAGGTTGTGGACGGTGCCGCGAACCCGCCGCGTTTCTTCCGGGGGATGCAGCAGCTGTACAACGCGCTGCGCGAGAACGGGATCGACGTGTACGTGATGACGGCCGCGCACGAGGAGCTCGCGCGGCTCGTGCTGGCCGATCCGAAGTACGGCTATAATGTGAAGCCGCAGAACGTGATCGGCGTGACGACGCTGCTGCGCAATCCGGCAACGGGCGCGCTGACCACGTCGCGGCTGCAGATCAAGGCCGGCAAGTACGACGAGGCCGCGAACCGCGACCTCGTGATCACGCCGTTCCTGATGAACCCGATGACGTGGTACGAAGGCAAGCTCGGCTCGATCGTCGGATGGATCGACCAGTGGAAAAAGCCGGTGCTGGTCGCGGGCGACACGCCGAAATCTGACGGCTACATGCTGCTGAATGCGACCGATGTCGCGCACGGCGGCGTGCGCGTGTGGGTGAACAAGAAAGACAAGCAGATGACGCAGATCCGCGCGTGGTCGGACGAATCGGCCGCGCAACAGAAGGCGCTCGGCCTGCCGGTGACCGCGGACAAGAACTGGATCGTCGTGAAACCCGACGCGATCCAGTAAGCAGCGCGGGGCACCGCCCGCGCTTGTCGCGATCGTCGCGCGAGCGGATCAGCGCTCGTGTTCGTCGAGCAGCTTCAGCAGCCCGCGCAGCGCATGTGCGGCCGCCTGCGTGCGGATCTGCTCGCGGTCGCCCTTGAACACGAGCGTCTCGACGTCGGTGTGCAGCCGGTTGCTCCATGCGAACGATACGGTGCCGACCGGCTTCTTCTCGCTGCCGCCGCCCGGGCCGGCGATCCCGGTAACGGACAGCGCGACCTGCGCGCGGCTGTTGCGCAGCGCGCCTTCGGCCATCGCGCGCGCGACCGGCTCGCTGACCGCGCCGTGCTTGTCGATCAGGTCGGGCGGCACGCCGATCATCTCGCTCTTCGCCTGATTCGAATAAGTGACGAAGCCGCGCTCGAACCACTGGCTGCTGCCGGAAATGTCGGTGATCGCGGCGGCGATCATGCCGCCAGTGCAGGATTCGGCAGTGGCGAGCGACAGGTGCTCGTCACGCAGCTTGTTGCCTGCGCGGATCGCAAGCTGATGAACGACGGAATCGGTTGGCATGCGCGTCGGGAAACGGGAGTCGGGAAATCGGTCAGCCGGCGGCGGAGCGCCACAGCGCGATCACGAGCAGCGTCATGAATGCGGCGATCAGGTCGTCGACCATGATGCCAAGCCCGCCTTTCACGCGACGGTCGAAATAGCGGATCGGCGGCGGCTTGAGCATGTCGAAGAAGCGGAACACGACGAACGCCCACAACTGGCCGATGAAGGTCGCGGGCGTGACGAACAGCATCACGAGCCAGATCGCGACGATTTCGTCCCAGACGACGGCGCCAGGATCGGCCGTGCCCATCCTGCGTGCGGTGAAACCGGTGATCCACGTACCGGCGACGAACCCGACCGCGATCAGCGCCCACCATTCGGGCACCGTCAGATAGCGGTTGAGGACGACGAACGCGAGCCAGCCGAACAGCGTGCCGAACGTGCCGGGCATGAACGGCGCGAGCCCGCTGCCGAAGCCGAGCGACACGAGGTGCGCCGGATGCGACAGCATGAGGCGCGCGGTGGCGCGCTGCGGCGCGGCGCCGGCGGCGCCGGGCGCGGCCGCGCGTTGCGCGGGCGTCGGATCAGTCTGCATGGAAGTGGTCGAAACCGTGCAACGTGAGGGTCAGCGGCGCGCCGGCGGCGTCGCGCCACGCGATCGCGGGCCGCTCCGCCGGCGAGGACAACGCGCGTATTGTACCGATTCGCGTGACCCGGACGCCGGCGCGCGTGCCGGCCGCATCGACTGCCGCGCGGGCCGCCGCCGGCGCGGTGAAGCACAGCTCGTAGTCGTCGCCGCCGGCGAGCGCGCAGCGCCGCTGCACGTCGGGCGGCAGCGTCGCGAGCGCGGCCGAGCGCGGCACCGCGTCGGCGTCGATGTCCGCGCACACGTTCGAGCGCGTGAGGACGTGTTGCAGGTCGCCGGCGAGGCCGTCGGAGATGTCGAGCGCCGCGTGGGCGACACCCGCGAGTGCCAGCCCGAGCGCGATGCGCGGCTCCGGGCGCTCGAGCGCTTGCCGGAACGCGGCGGCTTCGTCCGTGCCGGCCGTCCATTCGCCGCGCGCGATTCCGAGCCCCGCGCGCGCGTCGCCGAGCGTGCCGGACACCCACACGTCGTCGCCGTCGCACGCGGCATCGCGCCGCAACGCGGCGTCGGGCGCGACTTCGCCGAATACGGTCACGCACAGGTTCAGCGGCCCGCTCGTCGTGTCGCCGCCGATCAGCTCGCAGCCGAACCGCTCGGCGAGCGCGAAAAGGCCGTCGCTGAAAGCCTCGAGCCACGCGGCGTCGGCGCGCGGCAGCGCGCACGCGAGCGTGAACGCGCGCGGCTCGGCGCCCATCGCGGCGAGATCCGACAGGTTGACGGCGAGCGTCTTGTGGCCGAGCGCGTCGGGTGCGACGTCGGGAAAGAAATGGCGGCCCTCGACCAGCATGTCGGTCGAAATGGCCATCAACTTGCCGGATCGCGGTGCGATCAGCGCGCAATCGTCGCCGATGCCGAGCGTGGACGCCCTTGCGCCCCGGGCGGCACGGCGTGCGAAGAAGCGGTCGATCAACGAAAACTCGGACAAGGCGGCTGGCACGGCGGACGGACCCGGTAGCGGTGAGGGGAACGGCATTGTACGCAGCGAACGGCGCCGTTCTTGCACCGTTCAGTACATTTTTGTCGCGGCTGTTGCACCCGAATCGCCGGTCTGGCGGCCTTCGATTGGCGCTACAATGCCGTCGAACAGTTATTCTAATCCGCCCGCCACGAGACACATGTCCACTCAAGCCTCCTCCAAAGCCAAGCTCCGCGAAGCCGCGCTCGACTATCACGAATTCCCGACGCCGGGGAAGATCGCGATCGCTCCGACCAAGCAGATGATCAACCAGCGCGATCTCGCGCTCGCGTATTCGCCGGGTGTCGCGTACGCGTGCGAGGAGATCGTCGAGAACCCTCTGAACGCCGCGCGCTTCACCGCGCGCAGCAACCTGGTCGGCGTGGTCACCAACGGCACCGCGGTGCTCGGTCTCGGCAACATCGGCCCGCTCGCGTCGAAGCCGGTGATGGAAGGCAAGGCCGTGCTGTTCAAGAAGTTCGCCGGCATCGACGTGTTCGACATCGAGCTGAACGAGTCGGACCCGCACAAGCTGGTCGACGTGATCGCCGCGCTGGAGCCGACCTTCGGCGGGATCAACCTCGAGGACATCAAGGCGCCGGACTGCTTCATCGTCGAGCGCGAAGCGCGCAAGCGGATGAAGATTCCAGTGTTCCACGACGACCAGCACGGCACCGCGATCGTCGTGGCCGCGGCCGTCACGAACGGCCTGAAGGTCGTGAACAAGGACATCAAGAAGGTCAAGCTCGTCGCATCCGGCGCCGGCGCCGCCGCGCTCGCATGCCTGGACCTGCTCGTCGACATCGGCCTGCCGCTCGAGAACATCACGGTGACCGACCTGGCTGGCGTGGTCTACAAGGGCCGCACCGAGCTGATGGATCCGGACAAGGAGCGTTTCGCGCGCGAAACCGACGCACGCACGCTGGCCGAGGTGATCGACGGCGCGGACATCTTCCTTGGCCTGTCGGCCGCCGGCGTGCTGAAGCAGGAGATGGTGAAGGGGATGGCCGAGCGCCCGCTGATTCTCGCGCTCGCGAACCCGACGCCGGAAATCCTGCCGGAGCTCGCGCTCGAAGTGCGCCCGGACGCGGTGCTGGCCACCGGCCGCACCGATTACCCGAACCAGGTCAACAACGTGCTGTGCTTCCCGTTCATCTTCCGCGGCGCGCTCGACGTCGGCGCGACGACGATCACGCGGGAAATGGAGATCGCGGCGGTCAACGCGATCGCCGAACTCGCGCAGCATGAGCAGAGCGACATCGTCGCGACCGCGTACGGAATCCAGGATCTGTCTTTCGGGCCCGAATACCTGATTCCGAAGCCGTTCGATCCGCGCCTGATCGTGAAGATCGCGCCGGCCGTCGCACAGGCCGCGATGGACGGCGGCGTCGCGACGCGCCCGATCGAGGACATGGACGCGTACAAGCAGCATCTGCAGCAATTCGTGTATCACAGCGGCACGACGATGAAGCCGATCTTCCAGATCGCGCGCGCGGCGCCGGAAGGGAAGAAGCGCGTCGTGTTCGCGGAAGGCGAGGAAGAGCGCGTGCTGCGCGCGGTCCAGATCATCGTCGACGAGAAGCTCGCGAAGCCGATCCTGATCGGCCGCCCGTCGGTGATCGAGCACCGTATCCAGCGCTACGGGCTGCGTCTCACGCCGGGCACCGATTTCACCGTCGTGAACACCGAGCACGACGAGCGTTACCGCGACTTCTGGCAGACGTACTACAAGATGATGGCGCGCAAGGGCATCAGCGAGCAGCTGGCCCGCGTCGAAATGCGCCGCCGCACGACGCTGATCGGCTCGATGCTGGTGAAGAAGGGCGAAGCGGACGGGATGATTTGCGGCACGATCAGCACCACGCACCGCCATCTGCACTTCATCGACCAGGTGATCGGCAAGCGTCCGGGCTGCAGCGTGTACGCCGCGATGAACGGCCTCGTGCTGCCGGGCCGCCAGATCTTCCTCGTCGACACGCACGTGAACGTTGATCCGACCCCGGAACAGCTGGCCGAGATCACGATCATGGCTGCCGAAGAAGTGCGGCGCTTCGGCATCGAGCCGAAGGTTGCGCTGCTGTCGCATTCGAATTTCGGCACGAGCAACGCGCCGTCGGCGCAGAAGATGCGCGATACGCTCGCGATCCTGCAGGCGCGCGCGCCGGAGCTGAAGGTCGACGGCGAAATGCACGGCGATGTCGCGCTCGACGCGGCGCTGCGCAAGGAAATCCTGCCGGAATCGACGCTCGAAGGCGACGCGAACCTCCTGGTCCTGCCGAACATCGATGCCGCGAACATCGCGTACAACCTGCTGAAGACGGCCGCCGGCAACAACATCGCGATCGGGCCGATTCTGCTTGGCGCGGCCGAGCCGGTGCACGTGCTGACCGAATCGGCGACGGTTCGCCGCATCGTCAACATGGCGGCCCTGCTGGTCGCCGACGTGAACGCCGCGCGCTGAGCCGGAAACGCGCGCCGCGCCGGGCAACCGGTGCGGCGCGTCGGGCGAAATTGTAAACAAACGCAAAAAGGGGCGTGCCCGCAATGGGCACGCCGCCGGGCAGGGCGCAACCGCGCTTCCCATAAAGCAACAGCAGCATCTCTCCACTCCGGGTAACGAGCGTGGCAAGGAGGCAGAGTCTTGCCATGACAGAGATGCCGCGCATATTTTATCTCATGAAAGATAAATGTAGTCTAGTTTCGGTAAAAAATGCGCGGTTTGGCGCGGCGTGACGCTTTCGTTTCCCAAACGAACATTGATTCGCGCGAACAATAGCGCTACGCTAACGCCTTTGGTTGGTCGTCAACTACTTGATTTAACAGCGGGAACCCTGGTTCATGGCACGCAAGTGGCTCCGTAACGGCGCGCTCGCGTCCGTCTTCGCGATGTTCGCGATGGGTATCGTCGGCACGCCGACGGGCAGTCTGGTTTCCGCCGCTTACGCACGGCAGGCCGCGTCGGCAGACATGGCCGTCGGCGGGGTCGATACGATCCCGACCGCCCGCTTGCCTCGCGAAGCCGTGACAACGCTCGGCCTGATCGGCGCCGGTGGTCCCTACCCGTACGAGAAAGACGGCGTCGTTTTCGGTAACCGCGAGCGGATTCTGCCGAAGGCGAAGCGCGGCTACTACCACGAGTACACGGTGCCGACGCCGCGCGCGCGCAATCGCGGCGCGCGCCGGATCGTCTGCGGCGGGCCATTGCGCCGGATCGACAACTGTTATTACACGGACGACCACTACAACAGTTTTAAACGTATTGTTGAATGACTTCGGGATGAACGGCATGAGCGACTCCATCTACGCGCACGACACGGCGGCGGCGGAACTGTTCGCGGCCGGCGACGGCAATCTGTTTCAGCGCGTGATGCAACTACACGCGGCGGCACAGGCCGGCGGCGCGCCGGAGCAGCCGGCGGCCGAGCCCGGGCTTTCATCGAACGAGGAGCCTATGAGCCTTTTCACGACCGTGCGACCCAATCTCGTGCAGTCGATCCGCGCGTTCCGCGTGCAGGATCTCGCCGACGAAGCCGGTCGGCTCGGCCAGCATTTCCTGTACGCGTATTGCGGCGCCGCGCAGTCGAAGCAGGAAGTGATGGAAACGATCGCGACCTCGTTCCTGTTTCCGAAGCATTTCGGCAAGAACTACGACGCGCTGTACGACTGCCTGACCGACCTCGTTGCGAAGGCCGGCGCGCAGCCCGGTTTCGTGATCGTCCTCGAAGGGCTGCCGATCGCACAGAAATTCGACAAGGAAGGGCGCGAAACGCTGCTCGACGTGTTCCGCGAGGCCGCCGAATTCTGGGCCGAGCGCAAGGTCGCGTTCCGCGTGTTCTATTCGTTCGCGTAACCCGCGCATCGCATACCGCGTCGGTCGCAGCCGAATTGCCAAAAAAGCCCGCGTCGAGCGGGCTTTTTTGCGTTTGCACGGCGCGTGCAGCGGCACGCTCGGGGGGGGTGCCCCTATGTGTTTCGTCAAGCGTTAGGGGCTGACTTGGGTTGGTAAATGGTGCCGTCGCGCAGCATGGCGAACAGAACGTCGCAGCGTCGCCGCGCGAGCGCGATGAGCGCTTGGTTATGACGCTTGCCTTGCTGGATCTTGCGCGAGTAATAGGCCCGTGAGACTGGGTCCCGCAAGGCCGCGAAGGCGGATAGGAACAAGGCGCGCTTGAGCACCTTGTTGCCGCGTCTGGATGGATGTTCACCGCGTATCGATGAACCTGAGCGTCGGGTAACCGGCGCGAGGCCGGCGTAGGCCGCCAGATGCGCAGCCGAAGCGAACGCCTTATGGGCGACCTCGGTCAGGAGTCTGGCGGCGGTCCTGACGCCGACTCCCGGCATGCTGGTCAGGACCGGCCAAAGAGGGTGAGCAAGCACCAGTCGTTCCACTTCGACAGCGACCTCGTCGCGCTGCTGACGCAAGGCTGCAAGCTGCTGGGCTAAACGGGGCATGACGATGGTGGCGGCTTGCGTGCCGGGCACGGTCACGGCTTGTTCGCTCAGTGCCTGAACGATTTCGGCCGCTAGGCCTTTGCCCATGCGCGGAGCGAGCTTGGTCAGGCGATTGGCGAGCGTCTTCTCGCCGGTGCCGGCAAGCGCGGCGGGCGACGGATAGCGCTCAAGCAGATCGAGTACCGCTGGATGGTCAAGGCGCGGTCCGAGAACACGCTCGAGCGCCGGATGGATCTGGGTAAGCAGGCCGCGAATGCGGTTGCTGGTTTGCGTGACCTGAGCGGCGAGGTCGTCATCGAAGCCGCAGAGCATGGTGAGTTCGGCGAGTTGCTCGTCGGCCAGTCGAAGCGAGCGCAGCGTATGCGGCATCGATCGAGCGGCTTCGGCGATGATCGCGGCGTCGCGGGCATCGGTCTTGGCTTCGCCGGCGTGCAAATCAGCGATGCGGCGCATGGCCAGTCCGGGCAGATAGGCGACGAGTACGCCTTCAGCGCGGGCGACGGCTACAGGAAGCGCGCCGATGGTGGAAGGCTGATCGACGACGAACAGCAGTCGACCGTGAGTCTTGAGTTCGGCGATGAGGGCGCGCAGCTTGGCCTCGTCGTTGGGTAGCGCCTTGTTGTACAGGCGCTTACCGTTCCGATCGAGTGCCACGGCGTGATGGTGGCCCTTACCGACATCGACGCCGACAAAGACATCGACGGCGTCACGTTGTTGAGTGTCTTGCATCGAAGTTTATGCAGAGTGAACGGATTGGCCTGCAACAACGGTGGCAAGTCTCGGCATCCACGTTACGGACGGCGTCGGGATATCCCGGCCAAACCCCTATCAGCGATCACCAGCCACCCACCAGGCCCGGTGACAACACCCCCCGGATCATGACTGCGACTGGGGGCGAGAACCATGCCGGGCCTGGCTGGCCATAGCCCCGATTATCGAGGCGTGAAGATAGTAACGGGGTACGCGCGGACCTGGCGCGGCCCCGCGCGTTCAGCGATCGCCGCTCACCAGCCGCCCCAACGTGCGGCGAGCGCCGCGAGCACGGCCGCGCCGGCCGTCTCGGTACGCAACACGCGCGGCCCGAGCGATAGCGCGGTGAAGCCGTGCGCACGGGCCGCGTTTTCCTCGTCCGGCGACAATCCGCCTTCCGGCCCGATCAGCAGCGTGACAGGGGATGCAGGCGGCGCATCGGGCAGCGACGTGAACGGGATGCTCGCGCGCGGCGACAGCAGCAGCCGCAGCTCGCCGTCGGCCGGTGCGGCCGGCAGCGTATCGAGCCACGCGCCGAAGCCGCGGATTGCCGCGACGTCCGGCACGCGGTTGCGCCCGCATTGCTCGCACGATGCGCGCACAACGCCGCGCCAGTGCGCGACGCGTTTGTCCGCTCGCTCCCCGGACAGTTTCACGACGCCGCGCGCGGTCGACAGCGGCACGACGGCCGCGACACCGAGTTCGACGGCCTTCTCGATCACCCAGTCCATCTTGTCGCCGCCGGCGATCCCTTGCGCGAGCGTCACGCGATAGGGCGGCTCGGCCTCGGCCGGATCGAACGCGTCGATTTGCGCGAGCGCGTTGCGCTTGTCGATCTCGACGAGGCGCGCGCGGTACTGGCCGCCGTTGCCGTCGAACAGCGCAAGCGCGTCGCCGGGCTGCAGCCGCAGCACCTGCGCGTGGCGGGCGACGTCGGCGGGCAGCGCGAGCGTCGCATCGGTGCGCAGCGCCGCTTCGACGAAAAAGCGCGGCACGGCTGCGGTGGTGGTGGCTTCACTCATGCTCGGTACGGCTCCGTGCGTCGAGGCGGCACGCGAGTGCCCACCGGTAGCCGTCGAGATCCTCGACCTGCGCGAAGCGATCGCCCCAGAACTGGTCCTGCGGCGCGCTCAGCGATTTCGCACCGGCGTCGAGCGCGCGCTGCCAGGTCGCATCGACGTCGTCGACATACAGATAAAACGACTGCGGAGCGGTTGCATGCGCACTCTTCGGCGTGAGCGCGATCGAGCCGAACGCGCCCTCCGGCGCGAACATCACAATCAGTTGATCACGGTAGGACATCTCGACGTGCATGATCGCGCCGTCTTCGTCGTGGACGTCACGCACCGCGAAGCCGAATGCGGCCTTGAAGAACTCGATGGCCGCCTGCGTATTGCGGACGGCCAGATACGGCGTCAACCAAGGCACGTTGGCCGGACGTGGATCGGTCATGAAAATCTCCTGTCGAACAGTGTGGGCGCTTCAGCGCTTACTCTGTTCCCATGCTTTGCGGTCGAACAGTATTGGCGCTCCAGCAGCGGCTCCCGTCCTGCGCCGTGCGGTACAACGGCAATCGGCGCCGGGGCCCCGTCGACGGCGCGCGATGCATCGCGGCCATCGCGGCGGGCGGCCTCTGTCGTTCCGGGATTGCGTGTCGCAGGCGGTTCGCGCGAGAAACGCGATGAGGGCGATGAGCGCGACGAGCCCGCACAACAACGCGCTTTCCAGGAAGTTCAGCGGCGAACGCCCAGTGTATCGCGCAGCGTGCGCGGCAGGGCAAAGAGGGCCGCATGAAGTCGCGCATCGTAGTAGCGCAATCCGTGGACGCAGCGCGCGGCGAGCCGCTCGTCGACGTCGTGCGCGAACAGCGCGGCCGCATCGAGCGTGTCGCTTGCGATCGCCATCAGCCATTGCGAACCGTACAGCGGCACGTGCGCGGACAACGGATCGACGAACGCGAAGCTCGCGCGCAGGTCGTCGAGCAGCGCGGCGACGCGCGCCGCATGGAACACCGGCGAGCCGAGGTGCATCGAGATCGCGCCGCGCGGCGTGAGGATCCGCTTCAGTCGTGCGTAGAACTCGCGCGTATAGAGGCCGGCCGCGGGGGAGTCCGGCGGCGTGAGGTCGAACACGACCAGATCGAAATGCTCGACGGTCGACGCGACGAAATGCGCGGCGTCGCCGATCACGACTTCGACGCGCGGGTCGTCGAGTGCGCCCTGGTGCACGTCGCCGAGATAGCGGCGCGCCATGCCGACCACTTCGTCGTCGAGCTCGGCGACGACGATCCGCTCGATGCACGCGTGCTTGAGCAACTGGCGCGCGGCGCCGCCGTCGCCGCCGCCGAGCACGAGCGCCTTCCGCGGGCAGGGGTGCGCGAGCGCGGCAGGATGCGTCATGCACTCGTGGTACACGTACTCGTCGCCGACCGACGTCATCGGCCGGCCGTCCAGCGTGAACAGGCGGCCGAGCTGCGCGGTCTCCCAGACCTCGATGTGCTGATGCGGCGATGCGACGTGCGCGAGCCGCCGGGCGTTCGGGAAGCCGTAAGCGACATCGGGTGTGGGATGAAATAGAAGGGTCGTGCTCAAGGGCGGGGGCCGCTCGGGGCGGGCAGTTCCGACGCCTGAATTATAGGAGGCGCGCGGTTCGATGGAAATGCGTGCCGGAACACCGCGCACCGGCAGGGGAAATGTCGGCCCATCTGTTAAAATGACGAGCTTTGCAGCCCCGTCCGTAGGCTCCGTCCGCTTCGCGTCCGTCAGGCGCCGCACCGCGCGCCGGGAACGATCGACGCTCGAGCTTGCGGATGCCGCCGTGCCCCCGTTTCCTCGACTCGTTCTCCGGACTCGACATGACGACTTCGTCTCCCGCCTCCACCACCCTGATGGCCAACGCGATCCGTGCGCTCGCGATGGACGCCGTCCAGCAAGCGAACTCCGGTCACCCCGGCATGCCGATGGGCATGGCCGAAATCGGCGTGGCGCTCTGGTCGCGCCACCTGAAGCACAATCCGACGAACCCGCACTGGGCGGACCGCGACCGCTTCGTGCTGTCGAACGGCCATGGCTCGATGCTGCTGTACTCCCTGCTGCACCTGACCGGCTACGACCTGCCGATGGAAGAGCTGAAGAACTTCCGCCAGCTGCACTCGAAGACGCCGGGCCACCCGGAATACGGGATCACGCCGGGCGTCGAGACGACCACCGGCCCGCTCGGCCAGGGTCTCGCGAACGCGGTCGGCATGGCGCTCGGCGAAGCGCTGATGGCGGACGAGTTCAACCGTGACGGCGCGAAGATCGTCGATCACCACACGTACGTGTTCCTCGGCGACGGCTGCCTGATGGAGGGCATCTCGCACGAAGCCTGCTCGCTCGCGGGCACGCTGAAGCTGAACAAGCTGATCGCGCTGTACGACGACAACGGCATCTCGATCGACGGCGACGTCGTCAACTGGTTCCACGACGACACGCCGAAGCGCTTCGAGGCGTACGGCTGGAACGTGATCCCGAACGTGAACGGCCATGACGTCGACGCGGTCGACGCGGCGATCGCGAAAGCGAAGTTGTCTGACAAGCCGACGCTGATCTGCTGCAAGACGGTGATCGGCAAGGGCGCGGCCACGAAGGCGGGCGGCCACGACGTGCACGGCGCGGCGCTCGGCGCGGAAGAAATCGCGAAGACGCGCGCGGCGCTCGGCTGGACGTGGGAGCCGTTCGTGATTCCGCAGGAAGTCTATGCGGCATGGGACGCGAAGGAAGCCGGCAAGCGCGCCGAAGCGGCATGGAACGACACGTTCGCGCAGTACCGCGCGAAGTATCCGGCCGAAGCCGCTGAATTCGAACGCCGGATGGCGAACAAGCTGCCGGCCGACTGGGCCGAGAAGGCGGCCGCGATCATCGCCGCGGCGAACGAGCGCGCCGAAACGGTCGCGACCCGCAAGGCGTCGCAGCAGGCGATCGAAGGGCTTGCCGCCGTACTGCCGGAGCTGCTCGGCGGTTCGGCCGACCTGACCGGCTCGAACCTCACCAACTGGAAGGCATCGAAGGCAGTGCGCGCGAATCCGGAAGGTGCGGGCGTGCTGCTTGGCAACCACATCAACTACGGCGTGCGCGAATTCGGCATGAGCGCCGCGATCAACGGCCTCGCGCTGCACGGTGGCCACAAGCCGTTCGGCGGCACGTTCCTGACGTTCTCCGACTACAGCCGCAACGCGCTGCGCGTGGCCGCGCTGATGAAGGTTCCGTCGATCTTCGTGTTCACGCACGATTCGATCGGCCTCGGCGAGGACGGTCCCACGCACCAGTCGATCGAGCACGTGTCGAGCCTGCGCCTGATTCCGAATCACGACGTATGGCGTCCGGCCGACACGGTCGAGACGGCCGTTGCCTGGACGCACGCGGTTGCCGCCGACCGCCCGTCGAGCCTGATCTTCAGCCGCCAGAACCTCGCGTTCAACCCGCGCACCGATGCGCAGATCGCGAACATCGACAAGGGCGGTTACGTGCTGAAGGACTGGGACGACGAGATCGTCGCGCGCAAGATCATCCTGATCGCGACGGGCTCGGAAGTCGAGCTGGCGATGAAGGCGGTCGAGCCGCTCGCGCAGCAGGGCATCGCGGCCCGCGTCGTGTCGATGCCGTCGACCACCGTGTTCGACCGCCAGGACGCCGAATATCGCGAACGCGTGCTGCCGCACGGCGTGCGCCGCGTCGCGATCGAAGCCGGCGTGACCGCGTTCTGGCACAAGTACGTCGGCCTCGAAGGCGGCGTCGTCGGGATCGACACGTTCGGCGAATCGGCGCCGGCCGGCGTGCTGTTCAAGTACTTCGGCTTCACCGTCGAGCACGTCGTCGAGACCGCGAAGGCCGTGCTGGCCTAAAAGCATTCGCGACGCGCGCGGCCCCTCGCGCGCGTCGCACCGTGAAGCTGCACGAAACGAATTTTTTCAGCCATCAGGAGATAGACCATGACGATCCGCGTCGCAATCAACGGCTACGGCCGTATCGGCCGCAACACGCTGCGCGCGTTCTATGAAAACGGCAAGAAGCACGATCTCGAGATCGTCGCGATCAACGACCTGGGCGATGCGAAGACCAACGCGCACCTGACCCAGTACGACACCGCGCACGGCAAGTTCCCGGGTGAAGTGTCGGTCGACGGCGACTACCTCGTCGTGAACGGCGACAAGATCCGCGTGCTGGCGAACCGTAACCCGGCCGAGCTGCCGTGGGGCGAGCTGGGCGTCGACGTCGTGATGGAATGCACGGGCTTCTTCACGACGAAGGAAAAGGCGAGCGCCCACCTGAAGGGCGGCGCGAAGAAGGTGATCATCTCGGCGCCGGGCGGCAAGGACGTCGACGCAACGATCGTCTACGGCGTGAACCACAACGTGCTGAAGGCCGAGCACACGGTGATCTCGAACGCATCGTGCACGACGAACTGCCTCGCACCGCTCGTCAAGCCGCTGAACGACAAGATCGGCCTCGAAACCGGCCTGATGACGACGATCCACGCGTACACGAACGACCAGGTGCTGACGGACGTCTACCACGAAGACCTGCGCCGCGCGCGTTCGGCCACGCACAGCCAGATCCCGACGAAGACGGGTGCCGCATCGGCTGTCGGCCTCGTGCTGCCGGAACTGAACGGCAAGCTCGACGGCTACGCGATTCGCGTCCCGACCATCAACGTGTCGATCGTCGATCTGTCGTTCATCGCGAAGCGCGACACGACGGTCGAGGAAGTCAACGCGATCATGAAGGAAGCATCGGAAGGCGCGCTGAAGGGGATCCTCGGCTACAACGACGCACCGCTGGTGTCGATCGACTTCAACCACAACCCGGCTTCGTCGACGTTCGACGCGACGCTGACGAAGGTGTCGGGCCGTCTCGTGAAGGTGTCGAGCTGGTACGACAACGAGTGGGGCTTCTCGAACCGCATGCTCGATACGGCGATCGCATTCGCGAACGCGAAGTAATCGCAGTCGTCGCGCACGTTGCGCGGCCGCCGCGGGGCGGCCGACGCAGCGAACGAACCCGGCCCGGGCTGTCCCGGCCGGGTTTTTTATTGCGCCGCGAAACGCACGCGACGGTTTGCGTACGTGCCTTCGCGGGTCGCGCAGGTCGCATCGGCGAAGCAGCAGCCGGCCACCGCGTGGCGGCCGCACGCCGGCGCGCGACCGCCGCGACGTGAACCGCTCGCGCCCGTAACGGGCCTCGGGTTGCGTCAGATCCGCGGCGTCGGGAAAAAGACGCCCGCGCGCTGCGCGGCGTTCGCGATGTGCGTCTCGATCGCGGCGCCGGCTGCGGCCGCGTCGCGTGCGATCAGCGCGTCGACGATCGCACGGTGCTCGTGCCACGTCGACAGCAGCAGCTCGCGCCGGTAGAACGGCATGCGCTGGCTTTCCTTCATGACGTCAGCGCTGCTGCGCAGCACCGACTCGATTGCCGCGTTACCGGCGAGATGGATGATCCGCATGTGGAAATCGAAGTCGAGCCGCGCCGCTTCGTCGAGCGCGCTCTCGGTCAGCGCGACGTGCAGGCCGGCGAGATTCTCCTCGAACCACGCAATGTCGTCGTCGGTGACGACGTGGGCGGCCATCCGCGCGGCGAACCCTTCGAGCGCGTAGCGCATCTGGTACGTGTCGGGCGGCGACGATTGCTCGGCGAACTGCCACGGATGCGCGGCCGTCGCCTGCGCGCTTTCGACGTACACGCCTTTGCCCGCGCGGATGCGCAGCATGCCGAGCGCTTCCAGCGTGGACAGCGCTTCGCGCAGCGACGCGCGGCTGATCTCCAGCTCCTCTGAGAGCTGGCGCTGGGCCGGCAGCAGGCTGCCGACCGGATATACGCCTGCCTCGATCCGGTCGCGGATCGTCGCGATGGCGGCGTCGGTCACAGTGTGCGGAACGTTCTTCATGATGTGAGCGATGGCCGGTCTGACCGGCATTGTAATCCGCACGCGCCGGGTACACGACCGTCCTACGGGAAAGCCACGATCGAACCGCGCGCGGGGGCGGCGGCGCGGCCCCAAAGGGCGGGAAATCCCTATTTTGTTTGGCCTTGACGCGACTATATCGGCTTCCTACTATCGACCATAACATCACTGGTCTTACCAGTATGAACAGACGAAACTGCAACCGTTGGATCGGGAGAGCGCCGTGTCGAAATTCCTCAATTCGCTGTTTGGCCGGGTAGTCGTCGCATTAATTCTCGGGGTCGCGCTAGGCGCGTTCTTCCCGCATTTCGCCGAGTCGCTGCGACCGCTCGGCGACGGCTTCCTGAAGCTCATCAAGATGGTGATCGGCCCGATCGTGTTCTGCGTGGTGGTCAGCGGGATGGCCAATGCGGGCGACCTGAAGAAGGTCGGCCGGGTCGGCCTGAAGGCGGTCGTCTACTTCGAGGTGATGACGACGCTCGCGCTCGGCATCGGCCTGGTGCTCGCGTGGCTCACGCGTCCGGGCGTCGGGATGAACATCGACCTGCGCTCGCTCGATGCGGCGTCGCTGTCGACGTACGCGAAGAATGCAGAAAGCCTGAAGGATACGGCCGGCTATCTGATGAAGATCATTCCCGAGACCGCGATCGACGCGTTCGCGAAGGGCGACATCCTGCAGATCCTCGTGTTCGCGGTGCTGTTCGGCTCCGCGCTGTCGCTGCTGGGCGACAAGGCGCAGCGCGTGAACAGCCTGATCGAGGAGCTGTCGCACGTGTTCTTCCGCATCATCGGCTTCATCATCAAGCTCGCGCCGCTCGGCGTGCTTGGCGCGATTGCGTTCACGACCGGCAAGTACGGCGTCGCGTCGCTCAAGCAACTCGGTTACCTCGTCGCGGTGTTCTACCTGAGCTGCTTCGTGTTCGTTACGGTCGTGCTCGGCATCGTGATGCGGATCGCGGGCTTTTCGGTGTTCAAGCTGATCCGCTACCTGCGCGAGGAACTGTCGATCGTGCTCGGCACGGCGTCCTCGGATGCAGTGCTGCCGCAGGTGATGAGCAAGCTCGAATACATGGGCATCAAGGATTCGACGGTCGGCCTCGTGATCCCGACCGGCTATTCGTTCAACCTCGACGGCTTCTCGATCTATCTGACGCTCGCGGTGCTGTTCATCGCGCAGGCCACCAACACGCCGCTGTCCACGCATGACCTGATCGTCGTGCTGCTCGTGTCGCTCGTCACGTCGAAGGGCGCGCACGGCATTCCCGGCTCGGCGATCGTGATCCTCGCGGCGACGCTGTCGGCGATTCCCGCGATTCCGGTGCTCGGCCTCGTGCTGATCCTGCCGGTCGACTGGTTCGTCGGCATCGCCCGTGCACTGACCAACCTGATCGGCAACTGCGTCGCGACGGTCGTCGTCGCGGTGTGGGAGAACGACATCGACCGCGCCCGCGCGAACCGCGTGCTGAACCGCGAACTGCGCTACGTGGCCGACGCGCCGGGCAGCACCGCACCGGTCGCCGGCGACCAGGCCCACGCGCTCTGAGCGCGACGTTCGCGCGGCGCGGCGCACCCTGCCGCACCGCGCACACGCATTCCTCGCGACCGGCGCGCTAGCACGCCGGCGCTCCTGCAATAACGTGGAGACGACATGGCAGCCCCCATCCTCGATCCGAACGCGCCGGCTTTCACGCGGCGCTACATGAACCTCGCCGACCCGCGCCTGGGCGCGCAGGCGCTTTTTGCGAGCGACGAATTCTTCGCGCCGAAGGAGCGCATGCTCAACCCGGAGCCTGCCGTGTTCATTCCCGGCAAGTACGACGATCACGGCAAGTGGATGGACGGCTGGGAAACGCGCCGCAAGCGCACGACCGGCCATGACTTCTGCGTGGTCCGGCTCGCGCGGCCGGGCGTGATTCACGGCGTCGACCTCGACACGAGCCACTTCACCGGCAATTTCCCGCCGGCCGCGTCGATCGATGCGTGCGCGGTGGACGGCGATACGCCGCCGGACGATGCCGAATGGCGCACGATCGTCCCCGCGACGACGCTGCAGGGCAATTCGCATCACTACGTGAGCGTCGACGATGCGCAGGCGGTCACGCATTTGCGCGTGAACCTGTATCCGGACGGCGGCCTCGCGCGGCTGCGCGTTTACGGACAGCCGCAGCGCGACTGGCGCGACGTGCCGGCCGGCGAGCTGGTCGATCTTGCGGCGATCGAGAACGGCGGCTACCTGGTGGCGGCGAACAACCAGCACTTCGGTCCGGCGTCGCAGATGCTGATGCCGGGGCGCGGCGCGAACATGGGCGACGGGTGGGAAACGCGGCGCCGGCGCGAGCCCGGCAACGACTGGGCAATCGTCGCGCTTGCGCGCCCTGGCATCATCCGGCGCGTCGAGGTCGATACCGCATTCTTCAAAGGCAATTTCCCCGACCGCTGTTCGTTGCAGGCCGCGCGGGTTGCGGGCGGCACCGACGATTCGCTCGTCACGCAGGCGATGTTCTGGGCCGAACTGCTCGGCGAGCAGAAGCTGCAAATGGATCGCGTGCACACGTTCGACGAGCTCGCGGCGCTCGGCCCCGTTACGCACGTGCGCTTCAACATTTTCCCGGACGGCGGAGTGTCGCGGCTGCGTCTGTGGGGCGAGCCTGCTTGAAGGAGGGCATCGGCATGAGCGGACCCCACATCCTGCGCGTCGAGCGCCTGACCCGCGACGCGTTCGCACCGTTCGGCGACGTGATCGCGCTCGAAGGCGCGCGGCACTTCCCGATCAACGGCGGCACGACCGAGCGTTTTCACGATCTCGCGACGATCGACGTGTGCGCGGACGGCGGCCGGCCGCTCGTCAGCGTGTTTCGTGCTCAGCCGCGCGCGCTGCCGGTCGCGATCACGCTGATGGAGCGCCATCCGCACGGCAGCCAGGCGTTCATCCCGCTCGCGGCGGTGTCGCGCTACGCGATCGTCGTCGCGCCGGCCGGCGAGTTTCGGCCCCAGGCGATGCGTGCATTCCTCGCCGAAGGCTGGCAGGGCGTGAATTACGCGAAGGGCGTCTGGCACCATCCGCTGCTTGCGCTCGATGCGGTCAGCGACTTCGTGATCGTCGATCGCGGCGGCCCGCAGCCGAACTGCGACGAGATCCCGCTCGACGACGCGTGGACGCTCGAGTTCGAGCCGGCCTGTGCCGGCGCGGCCTGACGCGCGGCGCACGCGGCCACTGACTTTTTCGTTCCTGTCCGAAAGCAACACGGCCCGGGCGGCGGGATGCCGGCCGGGCCGTTGCGTACGCGCGCAGCGCGCGGATCAGTGTTTGCGGTGCGGGCAGTTCTCGGTGGTGCAGGAACCGTACATCGCGAGCGAGTGCTCCTGAAGCCGGAAGCCGCGTTCCTTGGCGATTGCCTGCTGGCGGCTTTCGATCTCGGCATCGAAGAATTCCTCGACGCGGCCGCAATCGAGGCAGACGAGGTGATCGTGGTGCGAACCTTCGTTCAGTTCGAACACGGCCTTCCCGGATTCGAAGTTGCTGCGCGACAGCAGGCCAGCCTGCTCGAACTGCGTCAGCACGCGGTAAACGGTGGCGAGCCCGATGTCCAGCTGCTCGTTGAGCAGATTGCGGTAGACGTCTTCGGCCGTCAGGTGACGCACCGGGCTTTGCTGGAAGATCTCGAGAATCTTGAGGCGCGGTAGGGTGGCCTTTAGCCCGATATTCTTGAGATCCGTCGGATTGGTCATGGCTAGGCATCCCTAGAGTACAATGCAGGGCTTCAATGTTACCGGCTTTTGGCCGTTCCAGAAACACGCGCGGCCTGCGCAGCGGGCCAGCACGGTGAAGGAAATGTTCCCGGAATCCCTTTCGCACTTTCAGAGGAGTCGCATGCGGAGTGCCATCATCGCTGCCGCCGCCGTTGCCGCGCTGGCTGGTTGTTCGTCGTACGACAGCGTGACGCAGCGCATCGCGCAGAGCATCACGCCCTATCGGATCACTGTCGTGCAGGGCAACTTCGTGTCGCAGGAAAAGGCCGCGCAGCTGCAGGCCGGGATGACGCGCGAGCAGGTTCGCGCGCTGCTCGGCACGCCGCTGCTTGCGGACATGTTCCATGCCGACCGCTGGGATTACCTCTTCTACTTCAAGCGCGGCTCGACGTCGGTCGTCCAGCAGCGCGACCTCGTGCTGACGTTCGCGGGCGATCGCCTCGCGAGCTGGACGGGCGCCGAAAACCTGCCGTCCGAACTCGACCTGCTGGCCGATATCGACGGCGATCGCGGCGGCAAGAAGGCGAAGGCCGCGGCTGCCGCGAAGAAGGCATCCGAAGCCGCGGCCGCCGCGAGCGCCGCGCAGGCTGCCGCTGCGGCGAGCCCGGCCACCGTGCCGGCGTCCGGCGCGGCGGTCGATCAGGATGCGAACGCACAGGCGGCGCGCGCGGCAAACCGCGCGACCAACCAGGTGTCCGGGCAGGGTTCAGGTTCGCGCCGTTTCACGCCGGCCGCGCAGGCCACGGGCGGCGCGCCGGTGCCGGGCGGCCAGCCGCCGGGCGCCGCGCCGGCGATCCAGCCGCAGTTCCAGTTCCATCGTCCGCCGCAGCCGAACGTGTCGAACGAGGCGTCGCCGCCGGTCGGCCCGCAAGGCTCGGACAACCTGCAGAACCAGCCGCTCACCGCACCGGCGCAGTAAGCGGCCGGCATGCGGAAACAGGGCGGCATGCGCCGCCCGCCTTTAGACCTGTCGTGTAGAAAGCCATGAAGATTGCGATTGCGGGTGCATCGGGCCGTATGGGCCGGATGCTGATCGAAGCCGTTCTCAACGATTCCGACGCGCAGCTCGTCGGCGCGCTCGACCGCGCCGGTTCGCCGTTTCTCGGCCAGGACGCCGGCGCGTTCCTCGGCAAGGAAACCGGGATCAAGCTGACCGACGACCTCGATGCCGTTTTCGCGCAGGCCGACTACCTGATCGACTTCACGCGGCCGGAAGGCACGATCGCGCATGTCGCGGCCGCGCTGCGCCACGACGTGAAGCTCGTGATCGGCACGACCGGCTTCACCGCCGAGCAGAAGGCCGAGCTGCAGGCCGCGGCAGGCAAGATCGGCATCGTGTTCGCCGCGAACATGAGCGTCGGCGTGAACGTCACGCTGAAGCTGCTCGAATTCGCGGCGAAGCATTTCTCGCACGGCTACGACATCGAGATCATCGAGGCGCATCACCGTCACAAGGTCGACGCGCCGTCGGGCACCGCGCTGATGATGGGCGAGGCCGTGGCCGGCGCGCTCGGGCGCTCGCTCGACGACTGCGCAGTGTATGGCCGCCACGGCGTGACCGGTGAACGCGATCCGTCGACGATCGGCTTTGCGGCCGTGCGCGGCGGCGACATCGTCGGCGATCACACCGTGCTGTTCGCCGGGATAGGCGAGCGGATCGAGATCACGCACAAGTCGTCGAGCCGCGTGTCGTATGCGCAGGGCGCGCTGCGTGCGGTCCGTTTCCTGTCGGCGCGCGGCGCCGGCCTGTTCGACATGCAGGACGTGCTCGGCCTGCGCTGACCCTCACGGGGGAAACTCCGATGGCCATTCCCACCGGCGTTGTCCACTACCTCGAAAGCGGCGATGCGATCACGCATGCCGTCGCGTACGTGCTGCTGGCGATGTCCGTCGCCAGCTGGTGCTTCCTGCTGACGAAAGCCTGGCTGCTGGTCCGCGCGAAGCGGCAGGGGCCGCGCGCGCTCGCCGCGTTCTGGCGCGCCGCGTCGCTAGACGCGGGCATCGACGCGCTCGCCGGCGCCGACCGCGAGCGCGTGTTCGTGCCGCTCGCCGAAGCCGCCCGCGACGCGGCCGACGCGCACGATCCGGCCGCGCTCGCCGCGCGGGTCGAGCGCAGCGAACGCGTGCTGCGCGCGCTGCGTCACGCGATGCTGCGTTCGCAGCGACGCCTCGAATTCGGCCAAGTGCTGCTCGCGTCGATCGGCAGCACCGCGCCGTTCGTCGGATTGCTCGGCACCGTGTGGGGCATCTACCATGCGCTCGGCAGCATTGCCGCGAGCGGGCAGGCGCAGATCGAGAACGTCGCGGGGCCGGTTGGCGAGGCGCTGATCATGACCGCGTTCGGGCTCGTCGTCGCGATTCCGGCGGTACTCGCGTACAACATCCTCGGTCGGCTCGTGCGCCAGCTTGCCGAGGAACTCGACGGCTTCGCGCGCGACCTGCACGTGTTCGTGTGCGCGCAGGGCGCCTGATTCGCGGCCAGGAGGAACGATCATGGCATTCGGCGGACTGGAGCACCACAAGACGTCCGCGCCGATGGCGGAAATCAACATGACGCCGCTGATCGACGTGATGCTCGTGCTGCTCGTGATCTTCATCATCACCGCGCCGCTGATGACGCACGCGATTCGACTCGATCTGCCGAAGGTCGCGGCGAGCGTCGCGCGCGACACGCCGCAGTCGGTCACGCTGTCGATTGACGACGCCGGCAAGCTGTACTGGGATGACACGCCCGTCGAGCTCGACGCGCTGCCCGCGCGCTTCAAGGCCGCCGCCGCGGGCGCGGCACCGCCGGAGCTGCGGCTGCGCGCGTCGCGCGCGACCCGCTACGACGTGATCGCGCAGGTGATGGGGGCCGCGCAGGCCGCCGGCCTCACACGGATCGGCTTCGTCACCGACGTGCCGCCGGCGGGCGCCGCAGCGCCCGCTGCGTCGGGCGCGAAACGCTGACGTGCCGAGTTACCCACCAAGCCGCCGAGTCGCCAAGCCGCCAAGTCACCAAGTCACCAAGTCACCAAGTCGCCAAGTCGCCAAGTCGCCAAGTCGCCAAGTCGCCAAGTCGCCAAGTCGCCAAGTCGCCAAGTCACCAAGCCGCCGAGTCGCCGAGTCGCCAAGTCGCCGAGTCGCCAAGTCGCCAAGTCGCCAAGTCGCCAAGTCGCCAAGTCGCCAAGCCGCCAAGCCGCCAAGCCGCCGAGTCACCAAGCCGCCGAGTCGCCGAGTCGCCAAGTCGCCAAGTCGCCAAGTCGCCAAGTCGCCAAGTCGCCAAGTCGCCAAGTCGCCAAGTCGCCGAGCCACGGAGTCGCCGAGCTAACGAATCACCGAGTCACTGGCCGCCCGCGCGTGGCGCACAGGCAGAAATGCACGCTGGCCGCCGAGACCGGCCGTACCGGGTGCCGCGAACGGTATAATCGTCGTTTCCGCCCGGTCGGCAGGGTTTCGCCGGGTAAGCTGGAGATCCTCCAGGTTACCCGGCGAATATCCGCACCATGAGCAGGTCCGAGATCCGTGAGCCTGCACCCGCCGCCGGGCTGCCCGATTTTCGTCCACTTCCGCGTGCCCGCCGCGTGGCGCGCCGCTTAA
This sequence comes from Burkholderia latens, assembly GCF_001718795.1. NCBI lineage: Bacteria > Pseudomonadati > Pseudomonadota > Betaproteobacteria > Burkholderiales > Burkholderiaceae > Burkholderia > Burkholderia latens. Next base: position 666,864 of record NZ_CP013435.1, read on the forward strand.
AGCCTAGTCCGAACCACACCATGCACGAGAGATACGTACCCGCCGACGTCGAAGCCGCCGCCCAGGGCGACTGGCGCGCAGCCGATGCCTACAAGACGAAGGAAGACTCGCAGAAGCCGAAGTTCTACTGCGTGTCGATGCTGCCGTACCCGTCCGGCAAGCTGCACATGGGTCACGTGCGCAACTACACGATCAACGACGTGATGTACCGCTACCTGCGGATGAACGGCTACAACACGCTGATGCCGATGGGCTGGGACGCGTTCGGGATGCCTGCGGAGAACGCCGCGATGGCGAACGGCGTGCCGCCGGCGAAGTGGACCTACGACAACATCGATTACATGAAGGGCCAGATGCAGTCGATGGGGCTCGCGATCGACTGGTCGCGCGAGATCGCGACGTGCAAGCCGGACTACTACAAGTGGAACCAGTGGTTGTTCCTGAAGATGCTCGAGAAGGGCATCGCGTACAAGAAGACGGGCACCGTGAACTGGGACCCGGTCGACCAGACCGTGCTCGCGAACGAGCAGGTGATCGACGGCCGCGGCTGGCGTTCGGGCGCGCTCGTGGAGAAGCGCGAGATCCCGATGTACTACCTGCGGATCACGCAGTACGCGGATGAGCTGCTGAACGACCTCGACGGCCTCGGCTGGCCCGAGCGCGTGAAGATCATGCAGCAGAACTGGATCGGCAAGAGCTTCGGCGTGAACTTCGGCTTCCCGTACGAACTCGACGGCGAGAAGGCGCTGCTGCGCGTGTTCACGACGCGTGCGGACACGATCATGGGCGTCACGTTCTGTGCGATCGCGGCCGAGCACCCGCTCGCCGCCCGCCTCGCGCAGGGCAAGCCGGAGCTGCAGGCGTTCATCGACGAATGCAAGCGCGGCGGCGTCGCCGAGGCCGACGTCGCGACGATGGAGAAGAAGGGCATCGCGACGGGCTTTTCGGTCACGCACCCGCTGACTGGCGAGCCGGTCGACGTGTGGATCGGCAACTACGTGCTGATGAGCTACGGCGAAGGCGCGGTGATGGGCGTGCCGGGGCACGACGAGCGCGATTTCGCGTTCGCGAAGAAGTACGGGCTGCCGATCAAGCAAGTGATCGCGAGCGAAGGGCAGACGTACTCGCTCGACGCGTGGCAAGAGTGGTACGGCGACAAGGAAACCGCGGTCTGCGTGAACAGCGGCAAGTACGACGGGCTGCGCCATGCGGAAGCGGTCGACGCCATCGCGGCCGACCTGAAGGCCGGCGGCTTCGGCGACAAGCAGGTCACGTGGCGCTTGCGTGACTGGGGCGTGTCGCGCCAGCGCTACTGGGGCACGCCGATCCCGATCATCCACTGCCCGTCGTGCGGCGACGTGCCGGTGCCGGAAGCCGACCTGCCGGTCGTGCTGCCGGAAGACCTCGTGCCGGACGGCTCGGGCAACCCGCTCGCGAAGTCGGAGGCGTTCCTGAACTGCTCGTGCCCGAAGTGCGGGGCGGCCGCGAAGCGCGAAACCGACACGATGGACACGTTCGTCGATTCGTCGTGGTACTTCTCGCGCTACACGGCGCCGGACGCCGAGACCATGGTCGACGCGCGCACCGATTACTGGATGCCGATGGATCAATACATCGGCGGCATCGAGCACGCGATCCTGCACCTGCTGTATTCGCGCTTCTGGACCAAGGTGATGCGTGACCTCGGCCTCGTGAAGTTCGGCGAGCCGGCGAAGAACCTGCTCACGCAGGGGATGGTGCTGAACGAGACGTACTACCGCGAGGACGCGGCGGGCAAGAAGACCTGGTACAACCCGGCCGACGTGACGGTCACGCACGACGACAAGGGCCGCCCGGTCGGCGCGACGCTGAACGCCGACGGCCAGCCGGTCGTGCTCGGCGGCATCGAGAAGATGTCGAAGTCGAAGAACAACGGCGTCGACCCGCAGGTGTTGATCGATCAGTACGGCGCCGATACCGCGCGCCTGTTCACGATGTTCGCCGCGCCGCCCGAGCAGCAGCTTGAATGGTCGGGCGCGGGCGTCGAAGGCGCGAGCCGCTTCCTGCGCCGCGTGTGGAGCTTCGGGGCCGGCAATCGCGAAGCGCTTGCCGCGCGTACCGGTTTCGACGCGGCCGCGCTCGGCGACGCCGACAAGGCGCTGCGCCGCGAGATCTACAGCGTGCTGAAGCAGGCCGATTTCGACTACCAGCGTCTGCAGTACAACACGGTCGTGTCGGCCGCGATGAAGATGCTGAACGCGATCGACGGCGCGAAAGGCGCGACGCCGGCCGTGCTGCGCGAGACGTACGGCGTGCTGCTGCGCGTGCTGTACCCGGTCGTGCCGCACATTACATTCGAGCTGTGGAAGGCGCTCGGCTACGCGGACGAATTCGGTCCGCTGCTCGACGCGCCGTGGCCGAAAGTCGACGAGGCTGCGCTCGAGCAGTCCGAGATCGAACTCGTGCTGCAGGTGAACGGCAAGGTGCGCGGCGCGCTGAAGGTCGCGAAGGACGCGAGCCGCGAGGCCATCGAGGCCGCGGCCCTGGCCGACGACGCGTTCGCGAAGTTCGGCGAAGGCAAGCCGGCGAAGAAGATCGTCGTCGTGCCGGGCCGCCTCGTGAACATCGTCGTCTGACGGCCGCAGGCCGTCGGGCGCACACAGAAGGAGCGAAGGTGATCCGCAGATCGTTTTTGATGCTCGCCGCCGGCAGCGCGCTCGCGCTGTCGGCATGCGGTTTCCAGTTGCGCGGCCAGCAGGACTACGCGTTCAAGCACTTGCTGATCGCCGGTGCGCCGGCGCCCGTCGAGGCGCGCCTCGTGCGCCTCGTCGAGGCCGGCAGCGACACGAAGATCGTCAAGTCGGCGGACGATGCCGACGCCGTGCTGCGCATGTGGGAATCGCGCGGGCAGAACACGCTGACGCTCAACAGATTCGGCTCCGCGCAGGAGTATGCGCTGTTCTACACGCTGAACTACACGCTGACGAGCAAGGACGGCACCGTACTGATTCCGCCGAGCGCGATCGCGCTGAACCGTGCGATGACGTACAGCGACCAGTACACGAACGCGAAGGCGCAGGAAGCCGAGATCCTGTACGGCGACATGCAGAACGACGCGGTCGATCAGTTGATGCGGCGTCTCGCGATCGTCCACTCGCTGACGCCGGCGCCCGAGGACGTGGTGCCGGGCGTCGCGCCGCGCGCGCCGCTGCCGCCGCCGCCGCTCTGATCGCGGGCGCACGCACCGATGCAATTGCGACTTGATGCGCTCGAGCCGCACCTCGCGAAGGGGGTGGCCGGGCTCTACACCGTGTACGGCGACGAGCCGCTGCTCGCGCAGGAAGCGTGCGACCGCATTCGCGGGGCCGCGCGCGCAGCGGGCTTCACCGAGCGTTCGGTGCATACGGTCGAGCGCGGTTTCGACTGGAGCGTGCTGCTCGGCGCGACGCAGGCGATGTCGCTGTTCGGCGAGCGCCAGCTGATCGAGCTGCGCATTCCGTCGGGCAAGCCCGGCAAGGAAGGCGCCGACGCGCTGAAAACGCTTGCGGCCACGCCCAATCCGGACGCGCTGATGCTCGTCACGCTGCCGCGCCTCGACGCGGCGACGCAGAAATCCGCGTGGTTCACCGCGCTGCAGAACGGCGGCGTCGCGCTGAAGATCGATCCGGTCGATCGCGCACAACTGCCGAACTGGATCGGCCAGCGGCTGGCGATGCAGGGCCAGCGCGTCGCGCCCGGCGAAGACGGCCGGCGTGCGCTGCAGTTCATCGCGGAGCGCGTCGAGGGCAACCTGCTCGCCGCGCACCAGGAAATCCAGAAGCTCGGCCTGCTGTATCCGCAGGGCGCGCTGTCGTTCGAGCAGGTGCACGACGCGGTGCTGAACGTCGCGCGCTACGACGTGTTCAAGCTGAACGAGGCGATGCTGGCGGGCGATGCCGCGCGGCTCGCGCGGATGATCGACGGGCTGAAGGGCGAAGGCGAGGCGATCGTGCTTGTGATGTGGGCCGTCGTCGAGGAATTGCGCACGCTGCTGCGAATCAAGCGCGGCGCGAACGCCGGCAAGCCGCTCGCGACGCTGCTGCGCGAGAACCGCGTATGGGGACCGCGCGAGCGGCTGATCGGTCCCGCGCTGAATCGCGTGTCGGAAGCCATGCTGGAAAAGGCGCTCGCGTTCGCCGCGAAGCTCGACCGGCAGGTGAAGGGGCTGTCGGCCGTCACGCCGGGCCGTCGTACGCAGGACGATCCGCCGCCGGATCCCTGGGATGGCCTGTTTCAGCTCGCGATGACGGTCGCCGGCGAGCGCGGCGAGCGACCGCCGACCGCGGGTCGCGTGCGGCGTTAAGCCCGTCCGCGCGCTTCAGCGCACGCATCGCAACCCGCTTACAATGCTTCGATGGCCGGCGCGGCCTTGCTGCCGCCGCGTCGCACGGATGGTTGTCCCGCGGTCGGCCTGCCCACGCTTCTCCACGAATTCACGCCGCACGAAGCGGCTTGTTTCCGAGTCACACGATGGATATCGATCAGTACATGATGGACCTGGGCCGCCGCGCCCGGCACGCTTCCCGTGCGATGGCGCGCGCCAGCACGGCCGCGAAGAACGCGGCGCTCGATGCCGTTGCGCGCGCGATCGAGCGCGACGCACAGGCGCTGAAAGATGCGAATGCGCGCGACGTCGCCCGTGCGCGCGAAAAGGGGCTCGACGCGGCGTTCGTCGATCGCCTGACGTTGTCCGACAAAGCGCTGAACACGATGGTCGAAGGCCTGCGTCAGGTCGCGTCGCTTGCCGATCCGATCGGCGAGATCGGCAACCTGAAGTACCGCCCGAGCGGGATCCAGGTCGGCCAGATGCGCGTGCCGCTCGGCGTGATCGGGATCATCTACGAATCGCGCCCGAACGTGACGATCGACGCGGCTGCGCTGTGCCTGAAGTCGGGCAATGCGACGATCCTGCGCGGCGGCTCCGAGGCGCTCGAGTCGAACGCGGCGCTCGCGAAGCTGATCGGTGAAGGGCTCGCCGCGGCCGGCCTGCCGCAGGACGCGGTGCAGGTCGTCGCGACGGCCGATCGTGCGGCGGTCGGCAAGCTGATCACGATGACCGAATACGTCGACGTGATCGTGCCGCGCGGCGGCAAGAGCCTGATCGAGCGTCTGATCAACGAGGCCCGCGTGCCGATGATCAAGCACCTCGACGGCATCTGCCACGTGTATGTCGACGACCGCGCGGATCTCGCGAAGGCGCTGACTGTCTGCGACAACGCGAAGACGCACCGCTACGGCACCTGCAACACGATGGAGACGCTGCTCGTGTCGCGCGGTATCGCGGCCGCGCTGCTGCCGCCGCTCGGCAAGCTGTATCGCGACAAGCAGGTCGAACTGCGCGTCGATGCGGCTGCGCGCACGGTGCTGGCCGACGCCGGCGTCGGCCCGCTCGTCGACGCGACCGAAGAAGACTGGCATACCGAATACCTCGCGCCGGTGCTCGCGATCAAGGTCGTCGACGGCCTCGACGCGGCGATCGAGCACATCAACCACTACGGCTCCCACCACACCGATGCGATCGTCACCGAGGATCACGACCGGGCGATGCGCTTCCTGCGCGAAGTCGATTCGGCGAGCGTGATGGTCAACGCGTCGACGCGTTTCGCGGACGGCTTCGAGTTCGGCCTCGGCGCGGAGATCGGCATCTCGAACGACAAGCTGCATGCACGCGGGCCCGTCGGCCTGGAAGGGCTCACGTCGCTGAAGTACGTGGTGCTCGGACACGGCGAAGGCCGTCAATAAGGCGAGGCGCACATTCGATGGCAATGCTCTGGGTCAAGACGTTCCATATCGTTCTGATCGCCGCGTGGTTCGCGGGCCTGTTCTATCTGCCGCGCATCTACGTGAACCTGGCCATGGAAACCGATCCGGCCGCGGTGCGCCGGCTGCTGCTGATGGCGCGCAAGCTGTTCCGCTTCATGACGATGATCGCAGTGCCGGCGCTCGCGTGCGGGCTGTGGTTGTGGCTCGCGATCGGCATCGGCCAGGGGCAGGGGTGGATCCATGCGAAGGTGACGGTCGTGCTGCTGCTGATCATTTACCACGCGTATTGCGGGCATCTGCTGCGGGTGTTCGAGCGTGGCGAGAACCGCCGCACCGACAAGTGGTATCGCGTGTTCAACGAGCTGCCGGTGCTCGGGATGCTCGCGGCGGTCGCGCTGGTCGTGATCAAACCGTTCTGAGGCCGTTGGCCGGCACCGCCGGCGAACGATGCGCAACGGCGCCCGTCGGGCGCCGTTTTTCGTTTACGCGCGGCGGCGCCCGTCCCGGTTCACTCCTTCGCCGGATCGTCGATCCGGCGCCGCGTGATCGCTTCCTTCGCACGGCCGACGCGCTCCATCAGCGCCGGGCCGCGCGACAGCGCGACGCCGACCGCGAGAATGTCGCCGATCGCGAGATGCGACATCCGCGACGTCATTGGCGAGAACACGTCGGTTTCTTCCGCCACGTTCGACGCGAGGCTCACGGTCGCGAGTTTCGCGAGCGGCGAATGGCTTTGCGTGATCGCGACGACGTTCGCGCCGCACGCGAGCGCGGAACGCGCGGCCTCGACGATGTCGCGCGTGCGGCCGGTGTTCGAGATCGCGACGACGACGTCGTGCGGGCCGAGCAGCGCCGACGACATCGAGAACGTGTGCGGATCCGAATACGCGACGCTCGGCACGCCGAGCCGAAAGAACTTGTGCTGGATGTCCTGCGCAGCGATGCCCGAGCCGCCAGCGCCGTAGAACTCGATGCGCGACGCATTCGACAGCAGCGCGATCGCTTCGGCGACGCTGCCCGCGGACAAGCTGTTGCGGACCTCGATCAGCGCGCCGATCGTGCGGTCGAACACCTTGCCGATGATGCCGGGCGCCGGTTCGTCTGGCTCGACGTCGCGGTAGACCGACGACACGCCCGGCGCGACGCTCTGCGCGAGCCGGATCTTGAATTCGCGAAAGCCGCTGCAGCCGAGCGCCTGGCAGAAGCGTGCGATCGTCGGCTGGCTGACGCCGGCGCGAGTCGACAGTTCAGTCATCGCGAGGTCGAGCACCTCGCGCGGCGCGGCGAGGATGTAGTCGGCGAGCTTGCGCTCGGACGGACGCAGCTCGGGGCGAATCGCTTCAATGCGGGGCAGCATGGGGCGGCACGTGGAAATCGGGTTCGGATGCGGGAGTGTATCGCAATCGAATTGTAGAAAATCTACAGGAAAATACTAGCCTGGTTATCGGTAATTTACGGAGAGGGCGAGCGCGGAAATCAGGGTTTTCACTAGGTGAATCCTTGCTGGTGGCGGGAGTGTGGGTTGCGAGCTTGCCAGTTCGCATTGCATGCTTGTAGTTTTTCTACTAGACTGCCTTCGTTCGTTCGACGAAGCTCGATCGTCCCCACGATTCCAACCGCCGGTGTCGTCCGGTATACAGGAGCGCCCAGCATGACGTCGCTGCATCCCACCTTGGCGAAGGTCACCGAACGCGTGATCGCCCGCAGCCAATCGACCCGTTCGGCCTATCTGCAGCGCATCGATCGCGCGCAAGGCAAGTTCCCGGCGCGCGGCGCGCTGTCATGCGCGAACCTCGCGCACGGCTTCGCGGGCCTCGAAGGCAGCGACAAGTTCCAGATCAAGGCGATTCGCGAACCGAACATCGGCATCGTGTCCTCGTACAACGAGATGCTGTCCGCGCATGCGCCGTACAAGAATTTCCCCGACATCATCAAGGCCGCCGCGCGCGAGAACGGCGGCGTCGCGCAGTTCGCGGGCGGCGTGCCGGCGATGTGCGACGGCGTCACGCAGGGCAACCCGGGCATGGAGCTGTCGCTGTTTTCGCGCGAGGCCATCGCGATGGGCACGGCGATCGCGCTCACGCACAACATGTTCGACGCGGCGCTCTGCCTCGGCATTTGCGACAAGATCGTGCCGGGCCTGTTGATCGGCGCACTGCAGTTCGGCCACCTGCCGACCATTTTCGTGCCGGCCGGCCCGATGACGAGCGGGTTGTCCAACGACGACAAGGCAAAGATTCGCCAGCAGTTCGCGACCGGTCAGGTCGGCCGCGACGCGCTGCTCGAGGCGGAATCGGCCGCGTATCACGGTCATGGCACCTGCACGTTCTACGGCACCGCGAACAGCAACCAGATGCTGATGGAACTGATGGGCCTGCATCTGCCGGGCTCGGCGTTCATCCATCCGCACACGCCGCTGCGCGACGCGCTGACGGCGGAGGCTGCACGCCGCGTGCTCGACCTCACCGCCGAGCGCGGCCAGTACACGCCGATCGGCCACGTGATCGACGAGAAGGCGATCGTCAACGGGATCGTCGCGCTGCTCGCGACGGGCGGCTCGACCAATCACACGCTGCATCTCGTCGCGATCGCGCGTGCGGCCGGCATCCTGATCGACTGGGACGATTTCGACGAACTGTCGGCCGCGGTGCCGCTGCTCGCGAAGATCTATCCGAACGGCAAGGCCGACGTGAACCATTTCCATGCGGCGGGCGGTGTCGCATTCCTGGTGCGCAACCTGCTCGAAGGCGGACTGCTGCACGAAGACGTGACGACGATCGCCGGCAAGGGGCTGTCTCACTACACGAAGGAGCCGAAGCTGATCGACGGCAAGCTGACGTGGGTGGACGGCACCGCCGAGAGCCATGACACGAAGGTGCTGCGCGGCATCCGCGATCCGTTCCAGCCGGACGGCGGCCTGCGGCTGATGCAGGGCCGGCTCGGCCGCGGCGTGATCAAGATCTCCGCGGTCGCGCCCGAGCACCGCAAGGTGAAGGCGCCGGCGATCGTGTTCGATTCGCAGGAAGCCGTGCAGGAAGCGTTCGACCGCGGCGAGCTGAAGCGCGATTTCGTTGCGGTCGTGCGGTTCCAGGGCGCACGGGCGAACGGGATGCCCGAACTGCACCGTTTGACGCCGCTGCTCGGCGTGCTGCAGGATCAGGGCTTCCGCGTCGCGCTCGTCACCGACGGCCGCATGTCCGGCGCGTCGGGCAAGGTGCCGGCCGTGATCCACGTGTCGCCGGAAGCGCTGCTCGCCGGCCCGATCGGCAAGGTGAAGACGGGTGACACGCTCGTGATCGACGCGGAAGCCGGCATCCTCGACATCGAGGTCGACGAAGCGGAATGGCAAGCGCGTCCGGTCGCGCAACCGCTGCACCAGGCGGAGAACGAAGTCGGCTTCGGGCGCGAACTGTTCGGCGTGTTCCGTGCCGCGGCCGCGCCGGCCGAGCAGGGCGCATCGGTTTTCGGGGCGCTGGTCGGCGAAACTGCCGTCCGCGTCGCTGCATGAATTTCAAGGAGTGTGATCAATGAAGACGATTGCTGAAATCGTGAAGCTGGGCCCGGTGATCCCGGTGCTTGCGTTCGACTCGGTCGAGCAGGGGGAAAACGTGTCGCGCGCGTTGCACGCGGGCGGCGTCAAAGTGCTCGAGATCACGCTGCGCACGCCGGCGGGCCTCGAGGCGATCCAGCGCGCGAGCCAGCTCGCGGACGACATCGTCGTCGGCGTCGGTACGATCACGAAGCCCGAGCACTGCGCGCAGGCGAAGCGCGCGGGCGCGACGTTCGGCGTGTCGCCGGGCCTGACGAAGGACCTGCACCTGGCATCGCTCGACGCGGGCCTGCCGCTGCTGCCGGGCGTGATGACGCCGAGCGACATCATCCAGGCGCTCGAATTCGGTTACGACATCGTCAAGTTCTTCCCCGCGCAGCAGGCCGGCGGCGTGCCGATGCTGCAGGCGTTCCACGGTCCGTTCCCGGCGCTGAAGTTCTGCCCGACGGGCGGCATCACCGCCGAAAGCGCCCCCACTTTCCTGAAGCAGCCGAACGTCGTGTGCGTCGGCGGCTCGTGGCTGACGCCGAAAGCTGCGCTCGCCGCGCAGGACTGGGCGGAAGTCACGCGTCTCGCGCAAGCGGCGAGCCAGCTTACCCGCTGACCTTGTACCGGATGACCGTTTGACCCTCGGCAGACGAGCGCTTAGTGCTTGTTTTACCGAGGGTTTTTGCTGATGGAACCGGTTCTATCCGCGGGCGGTAAAGATAAGTAAAATTCAGCGTCCTCGCGGGGGTGTGTACGCCCGTGTTTCGGAGACCTGCATAGCCGGGCATACTCGCTACAACCCGCCCGGCTTCGAACAATTCCTAGGAGGAGTGCCACATGGGGGCTGTCCAAGGCAGCATGCTGCTCGTATTCACGCTGATCGCGATCGCCGCGCTGATCCTGATGATCGCGCGCTACAAGATCTACCCGTTCCTGGTACTGATCATCGTCTCGCTGGGCCTGGGTCTCGCCGTCGGCATGCCGATGGACAAGATCGTCAAGTCGTTCGAAACCGGCACGGGCGGCACGCTCGGCCACATTGCGATCGTCGTCGGCCTCGGCACGATGCTCGGCAAGATGATGGCCGAGTCGGGCGGCGCCGAACGGATCGCGACTACGCTGATCGACTGGTTCGGTGAAAAGAACATCCACTGGGCGATGATGTTCGTCGCGATCATCGTCGGCCTGCCGGTATTCTTCGAAGTGGGCTTTGTGCTGCTGATCCCGATCGCGTTCAACGTCGCGAAGCGCACCGGCAAGTCGCTGCTCGTCGTCGGCCTGCCGATGGTGGCTGGCCTGTCCGTCGTGCACGGGCTGATCCCGCCGCATCCGGCCGCGCTGCTGGCTGTCCAGCAATACGGCGCCGATATCGGCAAGACGATCGCGTTCGGCCTGATCGTCGGCGTGCCGACCGCGATCATCGCCGGTCCGCTGTTCGCGCTGACGATCTCGAAGTTCGTGAAGCTGCCGGAGAACAATCCGCTCGCATCGCAATTCGTCGATACGCGCACCGACGGCGGCAAGCGCCAACTGCCGAGCTTCGGCATCACGCTGTTTACGATCCTGCTGCCCGTCGTGCTGATGCTCGTCGGCAGCTGGGCCGACCTGGTGTTCGCGCCGAAGTCGCTGCCGAACAACCTGCTGCGCTTTGCCGGCAACTCCGACGTCGCGCTGCTGATCGCCGTGCTCGTGAGCTTCTTCACGTTCGGCAAGCTGCAGGGCTTCAACCGCGACCAGATCCAGAAGTTCTGCGGCGAATGTCTGGCGCCGATCGCCGGCATCACGCTGATCGTCGGCGCGGGCGGCGGCTTCGGCGGCGTGCTGCGCGACAGCGGGATCTCGCAACAGATCGTCGAGACCGCGAAGCATGCGCACCTGTCGCCGCTGCTGCTCGGCTGGTTCGTCGCGGCGCTGATGCGTCTCGCGACCGGTTCGGCAACGGTCGCGATGACCACGGCCTGCGGTATCGTTGCGCCGATCGCCGCCGCGTCGGGCGCGGCGGTCAGCCCGGAACTGCTGGTGCTCGCGACCGGCTCGGGCTCGCTGATCTTCTCGCATGTGAACGACGGCGGCTTCTGGCTGATCAAGGAATACTTCGGGATGACGGTCGGTCAGACGTTCAAGACCTGGTCGTTGCTCGAAACCATCATCTCCGTGCTTGGCCTGGGCTTTACACTGCTGCTGAGCATGGTTCTGTAACAAGGGGTAGTCAATGATTCTGATCGCAATGGGCGTGTCGGGCGCGGGCAAGTCGCGAATCGGCGAAATGCTGGCGGAACGCCTGTCGTGCAGCTATACCGACGGCGACGCGTTTCACAGCGCGGCGAACAAGGAAAAGATGCACCACGGCATTCCGCTGACCGACGACGACCGTTGGCCGTGGCTGCGCGCGATCCGCGCGGCCATCGAGGAAAAGCAGCGTGCCGGCGAGACGGCCGTGTTCACGTGTTCGTCGCTGAAGCGCTCGTACCGCGACGTGCTGCGCGGCACCGACACCGACGTGCGGTTCGTATATCTGAAGGGTTCGTTCGACGTGTTGCGCGAGCGCCTGAAGACCCGCACCGGCCATTTCTTCGATCCGTCGCTGCTGAAGAGCCAGCTCGACACGCTCGAGGAACCGGGCCCCGACGAAGCGATCGAGGTCAGCATCGAGCTGACGCCCGAACAGATCGTCGATGAAGTGATGGTGAAGATCGGTCTCGCGCAGCAGCACTGAGCGCGGTTCGCGGCAATCGTCATCCAGCAGTGACACAGGCGCCCGGTTGGGCGCCTGTGTCGTTTACGGGCGCGCAATGCTCGGGCGCAGTGCTCAGGTGGTGCGGGCGCGCCGTGCGATCCCGTCGAGCAGCACGTCGAGCATCGTGTCGTGCACGACGGTCGGGTCGAGCCGCGCATAAAGCGGCGCGGCAGCCTTGACGAGCGGCTGTTCGGTGTCGGACAGCGCGTTCATTTCCGCGAGCTCGACGTCGTTCGCCGGCCGCGTGAGGCCGCCGGCCTCGGCCGCGGCGAGGCCGATCACGCTTGCATACCAGCCGACGCACACCGACGGCAGCGCCGCGGGCGCGATACCGGCATCGGCCAGCGCCCGATGCACGGCTTCGATATGCGCGAGATCGGCTGGGCCGGTGCTCATGTGACGCTGCAGCAGCGCGAACGCGGCCGGATGGCGCAGCGCGAGCGCGCGGTACTGGCGCGCGAGATCGCGCAGCCTGTCGCGCCACGGCAGCGACGGATCGACCGGCACCAGCGAGCGCGACAGCGCGTTCGCGATCGCACGGCTCAGCCCCTCTTTCGACTTGAAGTGATACAGCACACTCATCGGATCGCAGCCGACCGTCTGCGCGAGCTTGCGCACGCTGAACGCGGCTTCGCCGACTTCTTCGAGCAGCGCGAGCGCGGCGGCGACGATCGCGTCCTTGTCGAGGCCGCGCGGGCCCTGGGCGGGTTTGTCATTCATCGGAACGGGTACGGCGGCGGACTGTAATCTTGACGAAAGCATATTCTACGCTGTAGAATTATTTCTGCGGTGTAGAAATTGGGTGTCCCGGCACCTTCAATGCGTGCTTTCGCACGGTCCGGGATCCAGGCAGACGCAAGCGCGTCCGCCGTCAACACGGGCCATTGCGCCCCTTATCTTCGTTGACACCCAAGTGGAACCGGCTGCCCCACCCGCGAAGCCCAGCAGCAACAAGGCTCTTCGACTGGCGGCCCAAGACCATGCAAGTGCAATCATGACTACCAACAACAAACCCGTGATCCACGGGGAATCGCGTTTCGAGCAGACGCAACTGAACATCGAGAAGGACAACTGGAACTGGTGCGAACCGTCACGCTACGATGGGCCGCAGCCGGCCAACTGGTACGAGGCGTCGCTGTCGCGCCATGAGAGCAGCGCGCCGCTCGCACACGATGTGGTGTGCGACGTGCTGGTGATCGGCGCGGGGCTGCTCGGCGCATCGGCCGCGCTGCATCTCGCGGAAGCGGGCGTCGACACGATCCTCGTCGACAAGCATCACGTCGGCTCCGCGGCGTCCGGCCGCAACGGCGGCCAGCTGACTCCGGGCCTCGCGCGCTGGGAAGCGGCCGACATGATCGACCATCTGTCGCACGACGATGCGAAGCGGCTGTGGCGCTTCGCATCCGCCGAATCGATGGACCTGATCGATGCGATCGGCGCGCGTTACGCGCTCGACCTCGATCGCAAGCGCGGCCACGTGACGGCGGCCGTCCATCCGGGCCACATGAGTGCGCTGCTCGACGGCGCAGACGCGCGCCGCCATCTCGGCGACGCCGGCGTGACGCTCGTCGGGCGTCATCAACTGCACGACGAGTACGTGCGTTCGGGCCTCTATCACGGCGCGGCGATCGACGCGATCGGCGGCCAGCTGCATCCGCTCGCGCTGGTGCGCGGCCTCGTGCACGGCTTCCGGATGAACGGCGGCGCGCTGTACGAACGCACCGAGGTGCTGGAACTCGACGAAACGCCGGCGGGCGTCGTTGCGGTGACGCCGGGCGGCACGATCACGGCGCGTCGCGGCGTCGTGCTCGCGCTGCACAACACGACGTTCCGGCTGCTCGACGACGGCGCGGCGACCACCGTGCCGTTCTTCACGTACGTGAGCGTGACGGCGCCGCTCGACGTCGACGTCGCGACGCTGGTGCCGGCCGGCATGCCCGTCTACGACACGCAGTTCCAGATCGACTACTACCGGCCGGTGCGCGGCAACCGGCTGCTGTTCGGCGGGCAGGGCACCGGCACGTGCTGGGCGCAGCCGGACGTGAACGCGTATCTGCTGACACGGCTGAACACGGTGTTTCCGCAGCACGACGGCCGCTTCGCGCTCGACTACTGCTGGAGCGGCGTCAGCGATTTCACGCTGAACGGCGCGACCGACAGCCGCAAGACCGACGGTCGCGTGCCGATGTACATGGTGCAGGGCTGGAGCGGCCACGGCGTTGCGCAGACGGTGCGGATCGGCAAGGCGATCTGCGACGACTTCGTCGGACGCAACGACGATTTCTCGATGCTGACCTGTATCGACCATCGCGAGATTCCGCTCGGCCGGCAACTGTCGCCGATCGCGATTCCCGCTGCGAAGGCGGCGATGAGCGTGATGAGCGCGCTGAACCCTGGGCGGATGATCTCGTTCTGACCGGCAAAAAAACAAAAAGCCCGATTCGAAGCGATTCGCATCGGGCTTTTTTCCGTCCGGCGACGGCGGCGCTTACGCGATCCGCTTCGCCAGTTCGACGGCCTTGCCGATGTACGACGCAGGCGTCATCGCGAGCAGGCGGTCCTTCGCGTCCTGCGGGATCGCGAGCGTGCCGACGAATTCCTGCAGCGCTTCGCGGGTGATGCCCTTGCCGCGCGTCAGTTCCTTCAGCTGCTCGTACGGGTTCTCGATGCCGTAGCGGCGCATCACCGTCTGCACCGGCTCCGCGAGCACCTCCCAGCAGTTGTCGAGATCTTCGTTCAGGCGCTGCGGGTTCACTTCGAGCTTGTCGAGGCCACGGATCAGCGAGTCGTACGCGAGCAGCGAGTAGCCGAGCGCGACGCCCATGTTGCGCAGCACCGTCGAGTCGGTCAGGTCGCGCTGCCAGCGCGACACCGGCAGCTTGTCGGCGAGATGGCGCAGCGTCGCGTTCGCGAGGCCGAGGTTGCCCTCCGAGTTCTCGAAGTCGATCGGGTTGACCTTGTGCGGCATCGTCGACGAGCCGATTTCGCCGGCCTTCGTCTTCTGTTTGAAGTAGCCGACCGAGATGTAGCCCCACACGTCGCGGTCGAGGTCGAGCAGGATCGTGTTCGCGCGGGCGACCGCGTCGAACAGCTCGGCCATGTAGTCGTGCGGCTCGATCTGGATCGTGTACGGGTTGAACGTGAGCTTCAGGCGGTTCTCGATCACGTCGCGCGAGAACGCTTCCCAGTCGAATTCCGGATACGCGGACAGGTGCGCGTTGAAGTTCCCGACCGCGCCGTTCATTTTGCCGAGGATCTCGACCTTCTCGATGCGCGCGATCGCGCGGTCGAGGCGCGCCGCGACGTTCGCGAGTTCCTTGCCGAGCGTCGTCGGGCTGGCCGGCTGGCCGTGCGTGCGCGACAGCATCGGTTGTTCGGCGTGAGCATGCGCGAGCGCGACGAGGCGCTGGTGGACCGTGCGCAGCGCCGGCACGATCACGTGCGCGCGCGCGCCGGCGAGCATCATCCCGTGCGACGTGTTGTTGATGTCTTCGGACGTGCACGCGAAGTGGATGAATTCGCTGGCCTTCTCGAGTTCGGCCTGGCCCTTCACCGATTCCTTCAGCCAGTATTCGACGGCCTTCACGTCGTGGTTCGTCACGCGCTCGATTTCCTTGATGCGCGCGGCGTCGTGCGCGGTGAAGCGCTCGGCGAGCTGCAGCAGGAACTGCTCGGACGCTTCCGAGAAGCGCGGGACTTCAGCAAAGCCGGCGCGCGACAGCGCGATCAGCCAGTGCACCTCGACGGTGACGCGGTGGCGCATGAACGCGGCTTCGGAGAGCCAGTCGCGCAGCGCTTCGGTTTTGCTGGCGTAGCGGCCATCGATGGGCGAGAGCGCGGTGAGGGCGAAAAGCGTATCGGGACGGGTGTCGGACATGATCGGGCAGGGCCTTTTGCGGCCGGGGCGAACGAGGGGAGGAGAATCCGGCATTTTACCATCGGCGCGCGTCGATTCCGGCCGAACCGGTCCGGCCGCCGATCCATCGGACGAGCGGCCCCGCGCGGGTGCCGGGCCCGCCGGGCGACGGGCGCGCCGCGGCGGTTTGCCGTACAGCCGGCGGCCTGTTTCTCCGGCCGGTAGAATGCAGGCTTCTTCCCGACCGCCGCCCGCCGCGCCCGCCTGCATGGAACTCAAATGGCTCGAAGACTTCGTCTCGCTCGCGGAAACGCGCAGCTTCAGCCGGTCCGCCGAGCTGCGACACGTGTCGCAGCCCGCGTTCTCGCGGCGCATCCAGGCGCTCGAGGCATGGCTTGCGACCGAGCTGATCGACCGATCGGTCTATCCGACGCGGCTCACGCAGGCCGGCCAGATCTTCTATGAGCAGGCGCTGACGATGCTGTCGCAGGCGCACGAGGCGCGCACGCTGCTGCGTGGCCACGTCGGCGCGCCGGTGCCGACGATCGAGTTCGCGGTGCCGCACACGCTGTCGCTCACGTATTTCCCGCGCTGGCTGCAGCGGATCGAGGCGAAGATGGGGCAGGTCCACACGCGGCTGCGCGCGCTGAACGTGCACGATGCGGTGCTGTCGCTCGTCGAGGGCGGCTGCGATCTCGTGATGGGCTACCACCACCCGAGCCATCCGGTCGCGCTCGATCCGGCCCGCTACGACATGCTGGTGTTGGGCAGCGAGCCAATCAGCCCGTTTTCGGCGCCGGGCCGCGCGGGCCGGCCGCGCTACACGCTGCCCGGCGCGGCCGATGCGCGCGTGCCGTATCTGTCGTACACGCCGAACGCGTACCTCGGCCGGATGACCGAAGTCATCGTTGCGAATGCGCCGACGCCGCTGTTCCTCGATCGCGTTTATGAAACCGACATGGCCGAAGGGCTGAAGGCAATGGCGCTCGCGGGCCACGGCGTCGCGTTTCTGCCGCACAGCGCGGTCGAGGACGCGATTGCGAGCGGCCGACTGATCCGGCTCGACCGTTCCGCGCGCGGCGGCGCGCATCCGTTCACGCTGACGATGGAAATCCGCCTGTACTGCGACAAGCTCGCGCTGCAGGGCGACGATCCGCGCCAGAAGCTCGTGCGGGCGCTGTGGGACGTCGTGCGCGACGAGCTGCGCGAAACGGGCGGTTGACCGGCGCCGGCACGATCGGCGCGACCGCGTGCGGCGCTCGCGCGGCTGACGACGCGCTTGCGGCGCCTGTCGGACCGCCGACCACCGCACGTTCCGCGTCATTCGACATCGTTTCCGCGCGTCGTCGATGCACGAGCGATCGCGGCCGTTCTTGCGCAAATCGACCGCGGATTTGCGAAAAATCCCGATCATGCAAGAAACGCATAATCGAATAAGCAAACGGCATTGGATAAAAAAAACGGGTTTTTCGACAATGTGCGCAATCCGTTGAACGTTGGAGCATCCATGTCTTCGCAACTGCAGTCCATCCCGTCCTACCTGCACGCCGACGATCTCGGCCCGTGGGGCAACTACCTTCAGCAGGTCGATCGCGTCGCGCCGTACCTCGGTTCGCTGTCGCGCTGGCTGGAAACGCTGAAGCGTCCGAAGCGCATCCTGATCGTCGACGTGCCCATCGAGCTCGACAACGGCACCGTCGCGCACTTCGAAGGCTATCGCGTGCAGCACAACGTGTCGCGCGGTCCGGGCAAGGGCGGCGTGCGTTACCACCAGGACGTGACGCTGTCGGAAGTGATGGCACTGTCCGCATGGATGTCGGTGAAGAACGCGGCCGTGAACGTGCCGTACGGCGGCGCGAAGGGCGGCATCCGCGTCGACCCGCGCAAGCTGTCGCGTGGCGAGCTCGAGCGCGTGACGCGCCGCTACACCAGCGAAATCGGCATCATCATCGGGCCGAACACCGACATTCCGGCGCCGGACGTCAACACCAACGAACAGGTGATGGCGTGGATGATGGACACGTTCTCGATGAACCAGGGCCAGACGTCGACCGGCGTCGTGACCGGCAAGCCGATCTCGCTCGGCGGTTCGCTCGGCCGGAAGGAAGCGACGGGCCGCGGCGTGTTCGTCGTCGGCTGCGAAGCGGCGAAGAAGAAGGGCGTCGAGATCGAAGGCGCGCGCATCGCGGTGCAGGGCTTCGGCAACGTCGGCGGCATCGCGGCGAAGCTGTTCCAGGAAGCGGGTGCGAAGGTGATCGCGGTGCAGGATCACACCGGCACGATCTACCAGCCGGCCGGCCTCGATTCGAACAAGCTGCTCGACCACGTCGCACGCACGGGCGGCGTCGCGGGCTTCGAAGGCGCGGAGCCGATGCCGAACGACGAGTTCTGGACGGTCGAAACCGACATCCTGATCCCGGCGGCACTGGAAAACCAGATCACCGAGAAGAACGCATCGAAGATCCGCACGAAGATCATCGTCGAAGGCGCAAACGGCCCGACGACGACCGCTGCGGACGACATCCTGAGCGCGAACGGCGTGCTCGTGATCCCCGACGTGATCGCGAACGCAGGCGGCGTAACCGTGTCGTACTTCGAGTGGGTGCAGGACTTCTCGAGCTTCTTCTGGACGGAAGACGAGATCAACCACCGTCTCGAGCGCGTGATGCGCGAAGCGTTCGCCGGCGTGTGGGCGGTCGCGGAAGAGCACAAGGTGTCGGTGCGTACGGCGGCGTTCATCGTCGCGTGCAAGCGCATCCTGATGGCGCGCGAAATGCGCGGCCTGTACCCCTGATCGGGCGTCGCCGGCCGGCCTCGACGGGCACGGCCGGTTGACTTCGATCGCACCATGACGCAATCCACGCGATTGCGTGCATGAACCCCCGCGGGCGGTGCCGAATCCGGCACCGCCCGCGCGCGCATCCGGGGTGTCCGAAGCCGGGAGGACGGCTTCTCACAGGGCGATTCGTAGTGCGGTAAACAACCAGTACTTTCAAAAATATTACTTTGATACACTGGCGCGGGTTTAAGCCAAGGAGATGACCAAAAATGAAATACCACAAGGCAGTCCTGATGGTCGCGGCGCTGTGCGCGTTCGCAAGCGGCGCGCAAGCACAGGAGACCGGCACGCTGAAGAAGATCAAGGACACGGGCGTGATCGCGCTGGGCCACCGCGAATCGTCGATTCCGTTCTCCTATTACGACCAGAACCAGCAGGTGGTCGGCTACTCGCGCGATTTCCAGATGAAGGTCGTCGACGCGGTGAAAAAGAAGCTGAACCTGCCGAACCTGCAGGTGAAGAACATCCCGGTCACGTCGCAGAACCGCATCCCGCTCGTGCAGAACGGCACGGTCGACATCGAGTGCGGCTCGACCACCAACAACGTCGAGCGTCAACAGCAGGCCGCGTTCTCCGACACGATCTTCGTGATCGGCACGCGCCTGATGACGAAGAAGGATTCGGGCATCAAGGATTTCGCGGACCTGAAGGGCAAGACGGTCGTGACGACCGCCGGCACGACGTCCGAGCGCTTGCTGCGCAAGATGAACAACGACAAGCAGATGGGCATGAACATCATCAGCGCGAAGGACCACGGCGACTCGTTCAACACGCTTGAATCGGGCCGCGCGGTCGCGTTCATGATGGACGACGCACTGCTCGCGGGCGAGCGCGCGAAGGCGAAGCAGCCGGGCGAGTGGGTGATCGTCGGCACGCCGCAATCGGAAGAAGCGTACGGCTGCATGATGCGCAAGGGCGATGCAGACTTCAAGAAGGTCGTCGACGATGCGATCTCGCAAGTCGAGAAGTCCGGCGAAGCCGCGAAGATCTACGCGAAGTGGTTCGAGAATCCGATCCCGCCGAAGGGGCTGAACCTCAACTTCCCGCTGTCCGAGTCGATGAAGAAGCTGTACGCGAACCCGAACGACAAGGCGCTCGACTGACCACGCGGCCGTTGACGCAGAATTGACGCTACTGAAACGGAAGAGGCCACGCTTCTTCCGTTTCTTTTTGCTGGAGTCTTGCCCATGTCTTACCACTGGAACTGGGGCGTATTCCTGAGCCCCGTGTCGACCGGCGAGCCGACGACGTACTTCGGCTGGCTGCTGTCCGGCTTCTGGGTGACGATCGAGGTATCGCTCGTCGCCTGGGTCATCGCGCTGATCGTCGGCTCGCTGTTCGGCGTGCTGCGCACGGTGCCGAACAGATGGCTGTCGGCGATCGGCACTGTCTACGTGTCGATCTTCCGGAACATTCCGTTGATCGTGCAGTTCTTCGTCTGGTACCTGGTCGTGCCCGAACTGCTGCCCGCATCGATCGGCACGTGGATCAAGCAGTTGCCGCCGACCACGCAGTTCTTCACCGCATCGATCGTCTGTCTCGGCCTGTTCACGGGCGCCCGCGTGTGCGAACAGGTGCGCTCGGGGATCAACGCGCTGCCGAAAGGCCAGCGCGCGGCCGGCCTCGCGATGGGCTTCACGCAATGGCAGACGTATCGCTACGTGCTGCTGCCCGTTGCTTACCGGATCATCGTGCCGCCGCTCACGTCGGAGTTCCTGAACATCTTCAAGAACTCGGCCGTTGCGTCGACGATCGGCCTGCTCGACCTGTCCGCGCAGGCGCGCCAGCTCGTCGACTACACCGCGCAGACCTACGAGTCGTTCATCGCGGTGACGCTCGCGTACGTGCTGATCAACCTCGTCGTGATGGCGTTCATGCGCTGGATCGAAGGCCGCACGCGGCTGCCCGGCTACATCGGAGGCAAGTGATGCATCAGTTCGACTGGAGTAGTATTCCCGGCGCGGTTCCGACGCTGTGGTCGGGCGCGATCGTCACGTTCAAGATCACGCTGATCGCGATCGTCGTCGGCATCGTCTGGGGCACGCTGCTGGCGCTGATGCGGCTGTCCGGCGTGAAGCCGCTCGCGTGGTTCGCGAAGGCGTACGTGACGGTGTTCCGCTCGATTCCGCTCGTGATGGTGTTGCTGTGGTTCTTCCTGATCGTGCCGCAGGTGTTGCAGGGCGTGCTCGGGCTGTCGCCGACGATCGACATTCGGCTCGCCTCGGCGATGGTCGCGTTCTCGCTGTTCGAAGCCGCGTATTATTCCGAGATCATCCGCGCCGGCATCCAGGCGGTGCCGCGCGGGCAGGTCAACGCCGCGTTCGCGCTCGGCATGAACTACGCGCAGGCGATGCGCCTCGTGATCCTGCCCCAGGCGTTCCGCGCGATGGTGCCGCTGCTGCTCACGCAGGCGATTGTTCTGTTCCAGGATACGTCGCTCGTGTACGTGATCAGTCTCGCGGACTTCTTCCGCACGGCCGCGAACATCGGCGATCGCGATGGCACGACCGTCGAGATGGTCCTGTTCGCGGGTGCATGCTATTTCGTGATTTGCTCGGTGGCGTCTGCCCTCGTCAAAGGTCTCCAGAAAAAGGTCACAAGATGATTTCCATCAAGAACGTTTCGAAGTGGTACGGCCAGTTTCAGGTCCTCACCGATTGCACGACCGAGGTCAAGAAGGGCGAAGTGGTCGTGGTGTGCGGTCCGTCGGGCTCGGGCAAGTCGACGCTGATCAAGACCGTGAACGGCCTCGAGCCGTTCCAGCAGGGCGAGATCCTCGTGAACGGCCAGTCGGTCGGCGACAAGAAGACGAACCTGTCGAAGCTGCGCTCGAAGGTCGGGATGGTGTTCCAGCATTTCGAGCTGTTCCCGCACCTGTCGATCACCGAGAACCTGACGCTCGCGCAGATCAAGGTGCTCGGCCGCGGCAAGGACGAAGCGGCCGACAAGGGCATGAAGCTGCTCGATCGCGTCGGCCTGAAGGCCCATGCGCACAAGTTTCCGGGCCAGCTGTCCGGCGGCCAGCAGCAGCGGGTCGCGATCGCGCGTGCGCTGTCGATGGACCCGATCGCCATGCTGTTCGACGAGCCGACGTCCGCGCTCGATCCGGAGATGATCAACGAAGTGCTCGACGTGATGGTCGAGCTCGCGCAGGAAGGGATGACGATGATGGTCGTCACGCACGAAATGGGCTTCGCGAAGAAGGTCGCCCATCGCGTGATCTTCATGGACAAGGGCGCGATCGTCGAGGACGACCGCAAGGACGATTTCTTCTCGAATCCGAAGTCGGATCGCGCGAAGGACTTCCTCGCGAAAATCCTGCATTGAGCGCTCGTCGATCGCGCACGCGACACGCGTGCGCCATGTGAAAACCGCCCGGCCGAACACCGGGCGGTTTTTTTTCGCCGGCGCCCGGCGCCCGGCGCCCGCGCCGCGCTACCAGCTGTACCGGTAGCCGACCTGCCCGGTGATGCCGCGCCGGTAGTCGCCGCCGATGTTGCGCGCATATTTGACGTTCGCGTACAGCTCGCCGGACTTGCCGAAGCCTGCGGTCACGCCGAGGCCGAGCTCGTACCACGTGCGGTCCAGCTGTGTCGCGAACGGCGTGCCGCCCACCACCGTCTGGCCCGGCGACAGGAAGTCGTGCAGCACGTCGGCCGTGAAGTACGGCGTCGCGGCGCCGCCGCCCGCGTTCGCATCGAGGTTCGGCCGGAAGATCCGCACGCCGGCGCGTCCGCGCAGCGCATTCGACGTCGTGCCCGATACGGCCGACACGTTGTCGTTGAACCCGTTCAGCTTCAGATACTGATACATCAACTGCGCCTGCGGCTCGACCGCGACCGGCAGGCCGCCGATCGCGAACGGCTTGCCGACTTCCTGCGACAGCGCGATGCCGAAACCGTTCTGCGACGCCTCGTTGCCGTAGCTGTCGCGATAGCGGTTGCCGTAGTGCGTGACCTGGCCCACGGTGTCGAAGTAGGTGCCGTCGGACAGGTAGCGCGTCCAGTAGCCGCCGACGCTCTGCGCATGCATCTCGACCGAGCCCGTCGACGTCGACAAGCCTGGCGCGGCGGCGCGCGCCATGTCGCTGAAGCTGGCGTTCGCGACGCCGATGCTCGCCGTCACGCCCGCGTGCGTGCTGCCGCCTGCGGGCGCCTGGTCGAGCGTCCAGTCCTTGCCGAACTGCGCGAAGAACGTGCGCTCGTCGGCCGCGAAGCGGCCCGCGTTTGCGTCGAGGCTCTGTCCGCCGATGCGGCCCCACACGCCGTCGCGGTTGCCCGGTGCCTGCTTCTCGAGGTTGTAGATGTCGCCGACGCGTTCGTGCAGCTTGCCGAGCGTCGAGAAGCCGTAGTCGGCGTTCAGCAGCGGCGTCATCGCGTAGCCCGCCACGCCCGGACGGTACGCGAGATTGTTGCCGGCGCCGGCGCCGGCGCCGCCGCCGTCGATCGTGGACGGACCGACGGGATCGCCGGGGGACGTCGGGTCCAGCTGCGAACGCAGGTACCAGCCGTTCGCATCGCTTTGTCCGCCGCGGTAGAGCCGGTATTCATACGCGCCGGCCTGTACCGGGCCCGCGAGATGGAACGCCGACGCGGCCGTCGTGCCGCCGTTGGCGGTCAGCACGACCGGAATTCCGTCACCTGTCGTCTGCGCGCCGCTGCCGGCCGTGTTCGCGATCTTCAGCCCGGTTGTGCCACTTGCGGCGCCGCCGTTCACGATCAGCCTGTCGGTCGGCGATGCGTCGGCGCCGAGGTAAGTGTGCAGCGCGATCGTGCCGCCGTTGCCGACATAGCTGCCCGTCGTCAGCGTCGTGTAGCTGCCCGCTGTCGCCGGTGCGCCGGACGGTGCGGCGAACGCGACCAGGCCGGCATTGTTCAGGCTGCTCAATACCGAACTGCCGGTCATGTGCCAGGCGCTCGAACCGTCGATGCTCAGCGCCACCGGATCGATCTTGCCGGTCAGCGTCGTGCCGTTCGTCAGGAACACGTTGCCGTTGCTCGACGCGTCCGACACGATGTCGCCGGCAAGATTCACGGCAGATGCGTTGAAGGTCGCGGTGCTGCCGTTCGAGAGGTCCAGCAGCGTGCCGTTGCCGGCCGTCACGACGGTGCCGTTGCGCACCGCGATGTCGATGACGCCGCCGCGCGCGGCGAATGCCGGCCCGGCGACGGACGCGACACTGCCGCCGTCGACCAGCACCGTGCTCGTCGCGCCGGTCGCGAGCGTGTCGGTGCCGAGCACGCCGGCCGTCGCGCCGTTGAGCGTCGTGCCGGTCAGCGCGAGCACGCCGCCACCGTCGACGCGTGCGCCGTTGCCCGCCGCGCTCGCGATCGACGAGCCCGCGTCCCCGATGCGGCCGCCGTTCTGCGCGACGAGGCCGTCCGCTGCCGCGCCGGCGGTGGAGAGCTTCGCGCCCGACAGCAGTGCGGTCGCGCCGCTGCCCGCGACGACCGCGTGTGCGCCGGCCCCGGTCGTTGCGATGGTCGAGCCGTCGATCGACAACGTTGCGTCCGCGCCCGTCACGAAGAAGCCGCGCGCGTTGTCGCCGACGGTACGTACGGCGCTCGCCGCGTTCGCGGCGATGCGCGCACCGGCACCCGTCGACGACACCGCGTCGCCGCCGTTGCCTGTCGTGGCGAGCTGCGTGCCCGATAGCGCGATCGTCGTGTTCGTGCCGCGGTTGTCGATGCCGTTGCCGGTGCCGCGCACCGCGATCGACGTCGCGCCGGCCGCGATCCCGCCGTCGGACACCGTCGAGTCGACCAGCACGCCATCGGCGCTGCCGTTCGCGACGACGGCGCCGGTGCCCGACAACGCGACCGATGCACCCGAGCCGGTCAGATGCACGCCTGCGATGCCGTCGTCGGCTTCGATCGTGCCGGCATTCGTCAGCGTCGCCGATGCGCCCTGCACGAGCGCGCCGGTGCCGTTCGATACGCGGATCGTCGACGCGTTGTTCACCGTGCCGAGCGCGCCGACCACGACGCCTGTCGAGCCGGCGCCGGTCAGCAGTACGGTGTTGCGGTTCGCGAGCGTGCCGAGGTTCTGCGCGACGAAACCGGTCACGCCGGCGTTCGACGACGTGACCGCCGCATCGTTGGCCAGCGTCGTCGCGACCGGCGCACCGGCGTTCGCGCCGGCGAGGTCGTGCGCCTGGCCGTCGACGACGCCCGCGATCGCGCCGGCCGCGTTCAGGTTGATCGTCGCGCCGGGATCGATCGCACCCTGCGCGCCGCCCTCGACCGTCACCGCAATGCCATTCGCACCGTTGACGTTGTAGACGGCGTTGCCGGTCGACAGCGTCGTGCCGGCGCCGGTCGCCAGCACGCCGCGCGCGCGTTCGCCGTTTACGTCCGTCGTCAGCGTGCCGGCAGCCGACGCGCCCGTGTAGGCCGCGCCGCCCGCGATGCGGAACAGCGTCGAATCGTCGGTATCGACGCTCAGGTGCTGTGCGGCGACGTTGATCTGCGACCCTGCGCCATACGCGTAGAAACCGGTCTGGTTCGTACCCGACATGAAGCGCGGTACCGCGTTCGGCCCGACGTCGATGGTGGCGCCCGAGCGTGCATGCACGCCGATCGCGCCGGTGCCCGTCAGGTTCAGCGCGCCGTCGACCGTGGCCTTCGCGCGCGCGCCTTCGGCCCACACGCCGTAATTGCGCGTGTCCGATGCCGGATCCAGGCCGCCGGCGACGTCGATCGTGCCGGTCGACGTCGCGGCCGTCGCGGTCGAGCCGGTGCCGACCACCATGAGGCCGATGCCGTTTACGCCGTTCAACGAGATCGTGCCGGTGTTGGTCACGGTCGCCGCGGTGTTGGCGGCGAGCATGCCGACGTTGGCGAGCGGCGTGCCGGGCGCCGCCCCGTTCACGACGATCGAACCGGCGTTGTGCAGCGTGCCGGAAGCCGAGCCGATGCTTGCCATTGCGGCGCCGTTTTGCGTCTGCGAGCCGATCACGATCGAGCCGACGTTGGTGGCGGTCCCGGACGCGCCAAGCAGGATTCCGTACGCATGCGCGGACAGCGCAACGTCGTTCGCCGCGGCGCCCGGCCCGTACTGGGCCGCGCGGCCGAGATAGATCGTGCCGCCGGCCTCGTTCGTGAAGCTGCCGCCGGCCGCGAACCCGCCGATCACCTGGCTGTCGAGCGTCGTCGCGTTCACGCCGACGTTGATCGTGCCGGCATTCGACGCACTCGCGCCCGACGTCACGCCCACCGCGTAGTTCTGCAGGTCGGGACGATTGCCGTCGAGCGTCCATGCGCCGACGTTCATCACGCCGTTGTTCACGAACGTGGTGCCGGTGCCGCTCGCGTACACGCCGTTGCCTTCGGTGTACGCGTGGAACCCGAAATTGTCGGGCGGCGTGCTGCTGCTCGTGTCGACGTTGTCGCCGGCCGCGTAGCCGGACGAGATCACACCGTTGTTGACGCCGCTCGCGCCGGTGAGCAGGCGCACCAGCGTGAAATCGCCGGACAGGCGGCCGTCGTTGACGAAGTGCGCGCCGTTTTCCGCGAGGACGGCCGAGCTCGATTCGATCGTGCTGGTGCCGCGAAAATCGATCTGCCCGTCGTGGCCGATGTGCAGCGTCGCATTCGCGCCTGTGCCGTGCATCACCGACAGATGATCGATCTGCAGTGTGTTCTTGTCGCCGGCGGACACGTTGTTCGCGTACTGGAAGTTTTGCTGCGTGAACGTGACGGCCTGGCCGAACGCAGTATCGTATGCGGCCTGCGAGCCGAGCGCGCCGCTTTTCACCGAACGCACGAGGAAGTCGTTGTAGGCCGCGAGCGATGCGGCGTCGTTGACGGTCCACGTGCTGCCGTCGAACGCCGTGAAGGTGCCTGCATAGGCCGGTACGTCGAGCTGCAGGTTGCCGACCGGGCCGCCGCTTGCGAGGTAGTCGCCGGTCGTGAACCAGACGCGGTTGCGCCCATTCCAGTTGACGACGCTCGGCGTCGAGCCCGTGCCGTCGGCGAATGCGAGATCGGTTTGCTTCGCGGCGAGCGTGATCGCGTTGCCGGCTGCGTCCGGCGCGTTCGCCGGGTTGCCGATCGACACGTTCAGCGTGCCGCCGGAACGGTCGACGGTGCCGATGCGCGTGTTCACGTACTGGTCGCCGTTCACGTCGCGATAAACGGGCACGTTGGTCGCGCCGGCCGTCGACGCGGCAAACGCGGACGAGTTGTACGTGGCGACCGACGTGTGCGTGCTTGTGATCGAATCGGGCGTGCTCACGCTCTGGGTCTTGCCGCCGAGCGAGACGAGCGGCTGGTCCGGATTCCCCGACACGATCGTCGTCGTGCCGAACGGAACGCGCGTGTAGCCGGCGTCGCCGGCGTTCTGGCTCGTCCACGCGCCGGTCACGCCGACCGTATCGCCGCCCGCGACCTGCGTCGCGCCCGCGAGGTTGTCGTTGACCGTCGGGCTGAAGCTGCCCGGCGTGCAACTGCCGCCGCTCGCGACCGGTGAACCGTCGCCGCAGGCCGATGCGTACGCGTAACCGGCCGGCAGCACGGCCAGTGCGGTGCCGAGCACGGCGGCCCGCAGCGCGGAGCGGCGCAGTGCCGGGCGGCCTGCACGGCGGCTCGCGCGCGATTCCCGGCCGGAGCGCTTGCCGCGCGCACGAGTCGTTTCCGCCACCGCGACCCAGCAGCCGGCGGCTTCGCTCCATATCGATCGAAATGAATGATTCACGACATGCCCCTCTTTCTTTTTTTGAAGTGATATCCACCGCGGCGCGGTGAAAGCGCATTCCACGGCGGGAAAATGGCGAAAAAAGGGCGCGCGACAGCCATTGCCGCGTTGCCGATATCGCGCCAATCGTGATCCGTTACACCGAGGACGGAGGCAGTCTACTAATCGGTGCGCCAGGTAGATAATCAAAAAATGAGAAATGTGGTGATAGCGACGATTTTGTCGTGTCTTTTTGAATTGTGTGATTGATCGAACTGAAAGCCTTGTGGGTCAAGGGTTTGTTGTAGTTTTTCGGGGGCGGAATGTCGCGTGGGGAATCGGTGATCTGGCGCACTGTTCGCAGAGGGCGGGCGCGATAATATCGGGCTTCCGGATTATATAAGTGCGAGTTGGCTGGATTATTTGTGCCGTGTATTTGTTATTTTCTCGGGAACATTAATAAAATCAAGCGAATGTTGTGTGAATCCCGTGCGGCATGCGAATGTGTGGCGTGTATGAAACGAAAGCGGGACTGCCGGCGGCTGAGCGGCGCGATTTTCTACCGATCGTGAGGCTGGTTCAGCGGCGGACAATGCGACGCGACAAGCGAGCGAGCGGCCGCCGGCCGCTGCGACACTGCATCGCGATGTGACGGGAAGCGAGAAGCGGGAGCGACGCCGAAACGACGCCGCTCAGAAGTCGATCGCGTCGTCGGCGTCGTTCGCGGCGGTTGCCGCGAGCGCTTCGAGACGCGCGTCCGCGCACGGCGCGGACGCCGATGCGTCGAGCGCCGGGTTGCGCAGTTTCTCGAGCACGCGTTCGGGAACCGGAATCTGCATGCGCGCGGCGACGTCGCCGCACTGGAACATGATCAGCTCGCCCGGTTCGAACGAGGTCCAGACTTCGTTGTCGGTCAGCGGCTGCGTGGCGATTACCGCGACGCGATCCTCGGGCGTCGTGTATTTCGCGAAGTCGATCGACAGGTCTTCGTCGACCAGATGCGCGGTCGAGAACGGCCAGCGACGCACGAGGTAGTGCAGCCGCGTCGAGCAGTGCGCGAACAGCGCCTGGCCGTTCGACATCAGGAAATTGAACACGCCGTGATCGGTGATCCCGCGCGTCAGCTCGCCAACGCGCTCGAACAGCTCCGGCAACGGCGGCTGGGCGCCGGGAAACGCTTCGCGCAGCCCCTGCATCAGCACGCAGAACGCCTTCTCGCTGTCGGTGGTGCCGACCGGATGGTAGACGCTGCCGTCGAGATCGGGTTCGTAGTCCTGCAGATCGCCGTTATGCGCGAAGATCCAGTGGCGTCCCCACAGCTCGCGCATGAAAGGATGGCTGTTCTCGAGCAGGATGTGGCCCTGCGTGGCCTTGCGGATGTGCGCGATCGTGTTCTTGGACTTGATCGGATAGCGCTTCACCATCTCGGCGATCGGCGACGTGGCCGATGCCTGGTGGTCGATGAAGAGGCGGCACGCCTTGTCCTCGAAGAACGCGATTCCCCAGCCGTCGGCATGGTGATCGGTGAGGCCGCCCCGGGCCGCGAAACCCGTGAAGGAGAATGTGACGTCCGTCGGTGCGGCGCAGTTCATTCCTAGGAGTTGGCACATTTTACTTGGGGCGGGGCGCGGAAGCAGGGTAACCAACCGGGTGAACCCCGGTACAATGTGGCTCCTAGCATATCACCGAGCCTCGAGCGGTAAAAAGCGGATTCCGCCGGCCGAAGGCCGCGTGTTGCGGTTTGCCGTCAGTCGGCCCGCGCACGCGTTCCGGCCCCGCAGATGGCCAGCCCGTTCCTCACGACGCCTCCTATGACTGCCTCGAACGCTTCCTCTCCGGCGACGCTCACGCTCGCCCGTCCCGACGACCTGCACCTGCACCTGCGCGACGGCGACATGCTGGCCGCGGTGCTGCCGCACACAGCGCGCCAGTTCGCCCGTGCGATCGTGATGCCGAACCTGAAGCCGCCCGTCACGACCACCGCGCACGCGCAAGCGTATCGCGAGCGGATCCTCGCCGCACTGCCGGCGGGGATGGCGTTCGAGCCGCTGATGACGCTGTACCTGACCGACAACACGGCGCCCGACGAAATCCGCCGCGCGCGCGATAGCGGCTTCGTGCACGGCGTGAAGCTGTATCCGGCCGGCGCGACAACGAATTCCGACCATGGCGTCAGCGATCTCGCGAAGTGCGCGAAGACGCTCGAGGTGATGCAGGAAACCGGCATGCCGCTGCTCGTGCACGGCGAAGTGACCGATCCGGCGGTCGACATGTTCGATCGCGAGAAGGTGTTCATCGACCGTGTAATGACGCCGCTGCGCCGCGATTTTCCGGGCCTGAAGGTCGTGTTCGAGCACATCACGACGAAGGATGCGGCCGACTACGTGCGCGACGCCGACGCGGCGCCGGGCCTGCTCGGCGCGACGATCACGCCGCAGCACATGCTGTACAGCCGCAACGCGTTGTTCGTCGGCGGGATTCGCCCGCACTACTACTGCCTGCCGGTGCTCAAGCGCGAGACGCACCGCGTCGCGCTCGTCGAAGCAGCGACGTCGGGCAACCCGCGCTTCTTCCTCGGCACCGACAGCGCGCCGCACGCGCGCGGCGCGAAGGAAACCGCGTGCGGCTGCGCGGGCTGCTACACGGCCCTGCACGCGCTCGAGCTGTACGCGGAAGCATTCGACCAGGCGGGCGCGCTCGACAAGCTGGAAAATTTCGCGAGCCGCTTCGGCGCCGATTTCTACGGGCTTCCGCACAGCACCGACACGATCACGCTGCGTCGCGAGACGTGGGAATTGCCGCGCGAGGTTTTCGCCGGAGATACGCCGGTCGTGCCGCTGCGCGCCGGCGAAACGATCGGCTGGAAATTCGCATGACCGGCTCGCCGCCGCGCGGCGCCGGCCAGACGGACGGCAGCGGGGCGGCGGCGTTCGCGCGGATCGACTGGTCCGCGCCGTGGCTCGCGCCTTATCGCGTGCACGGGCGTGCGCTGCAGGCCGCCGCGATCGCCGGCGAGCCCGCGTTGCTCGATGCGCTGAACGACGCGCTGCGCGGCGGCGCGCGCGCGAGCGGCCGCGGCAAGCCGCTGCGGTTCGCGCCGCAGGCCGAGCTCCCGGCGGGCATCGCGTACGAAACCCATATCGCCGACACGGGCCGCGTGCCGACCCGCCACAATCTGCACGACTTCTTCAATGCACTCGTCTGGTTCGCATATCCGCGTATCAAGGCCGCGCTGAACGCACGCCAGGCCGCGGCGATCGACGCGGCGGGCGGTGTCGGGCCCGTGCGCGGCACACTGCGCGATGCGCTGACGCTGTTCGATGAAAACGCCGCGCTGTTCGTGACGGCCGACCGCACGCTCGCCGATGCGCTGCGCGGCTTCGACTGGAAGCAGCTTCTGGTTGCCGCGCGCGACGCGTGGGGCGCGCGTTGCGAGGCCCGGCTCGTCGGCCATGCGCTGCTCGAGAAGCTCGTCGCGCCTTACAAGTCCTGCACCGCACACACGTGGATCGTCGAAGTGAGTGACGACTATTTTTCGTGGCCCGACGCGCAGCGTGCCGCGCATGTCGATGCGCAGATCGCCGGCGAACTCGCGACGCGCGCGCTGACGAGCCGCGATTTCGCGCCGCTGCCGGTGCTCGGCGTGCCGGGCTGGTGCGATGCGAATGCGGCGCCGTCGTTTTACGACGATCCGGCCGTGTTCCGCAGCGGCCGCCGCAGTCGGGCTGCCGCCGACGGCGCGCAGTGCTAGAATGCGCATCGCAAAGCAGGCTAGGCAGTCGCGGCCTTGCCGCCTTCGGGCAGGCAGGGGCGAGGAAAGTCCGGACTCCACAGGGCAGGGTGATGGCTAACGGCCATCCGTGGCGACACGCGGAACAGGGCAACAGAAAGCAAACCGCCGATGGCCCGGCGCAAGCCGGGATCAGGTAAGGGTGAAACGGTGCGGTAAGAGCGCACCGCGGCGACGGCGACGTTCGCCGGCACGGTAACCTCCACCCGGAGCAATTCCAAGTAGGCAGGCGCGCATTTTCGGATGCAGGACGGGGCCCCCGTCTCGTCTGCGGGTAGGAAGCTTGAGCGCGTCAGCAATGGCGCGCCTAGAGGAATGACTGCCACGCGCGGCACGCTTCGGCGTGCGGCGTGCACAGAATCCGGCTTATCGGCCAGCTTTGCCGCTCGAATGCGAAAGGGCCGGCGCTCGTCACGGAGCGCCGGCCCTTTTTTCATGCGCGACCGCCGCGCGTTCAGGACGCGACGATGTCGAACGAGTGCGTCAGCTCGGCCGTTTTCGCGATCATGATCGATGCGGAGCAGTACTTGTCATGCGACAGGTTGATCGCGCGCTCGACCGTGGCCGGATTCAGGTTGCGGCCCGTGACGGTGAAGTGGAAGTGCACCTTCGTGAACACCTTCGGGTCCTCGCTTGCGCGTTCTGCCTTCAGCGTGACCGAGCAGCCGGTGACTTCCTGCCGGCTCTTCTTCAGGATCAGCACGACGTCGTACGCAGTGCAGCCGCCGGTGCCGACCAGCACCATCTCCATCGGGCGCGGCGCGAGGTTATGGCCGCCGCCCTCCGGCGCGCCGTCCATCGCGACGAGGTGCCCGCTTCCGGTCTGGGCCGAAAACGCCATGCCGTCCTGACCCATCCAGCTTACTTTGCATTCCATGCTTGCACTCCAGCGTTGCCTGATTCGGATTCGATCTTGCATTGTAGCCCGTGGCGCAACGGTCGGCTGATGCGCTGCACGAAGCGAAACGCCCGACCGGCGAACAGGCAGCCGCACCCGCCGACGCAGCGCGCATTCCACGATGCCTTTAGGGGTTTTGCTCTAGATGGGGCGGTGTCCGCTCGTCGCAAATGTGCCGGAACTTGATGATTTTAAAAGAAAAATTTCCGATGCCGGCGATTCGTCGACAATCCCGCATTGTGGTGTGCGATTTCGTAATGCAAATTTTCTTGTGCAGTCGGCAACCGCTTCGTATAATAAGTGTCATTGGTTGTCGCGCTGCGGCAACCTCCGAATGTCTCCTCCACCCTCCTCCTAAGGTGGATTAAGCCCGAACCAGCCGTTCGGGCTTTTTTTCGTCCAATGCAAACATCGGTGCGCACGCTGCGCGCGCCGATATCCGTGGTGGACGTGAATTACGCAGGTTGTCGTGCGGCGGGCTGCGATGCTGCGGCCGCCGGCGCCGTGGCGGCCGGCGCCTCGCCGGAACGTGCGGGCGGCGGCGAAGCGTGGGCGGCGGACGCGTGCTCGCGGCTGCGGGCGCAGAAGTGGTGCACGCGATCGCGCACCGCGCGCAGGCGGGCGACGCGATCTTCGGCATGCGCGTCTCGCGCGTCGGCGATGCGCGCGTCGAGCGCTGCGAGCTTGGCCTCGCAACCGGCCCGGGCTGCGGTGGCAGGTGCCGCGGCGGCCATCAGCGCAGCCGCGAGAAAGGGTGTAAGTCGTTGTTTCATCATGCTTGTTTGTTCGTTTTCTCGGATCTGGCCGGTCGGGCGCGGCAAGGTCAGGTGTCGCGCGTCGACGGGTGCCGGCGCGGGCGGTCGGTTCGCCAAGCGTAGATGGGGCACGACCGAATTTTGGCCCATTTCGGACGCCGGGTGTCGCGGGACGCGGATTCTCTTTGACCGAGGCGCGGTATTTCCTTTATAATTCAGGGCTTTTCCGCATTCATGCCCACGGAAAAAGAACAGGGAGAGCCTGCACCGCGCCTCGAAGCGCACTCAGACAAGCAGGAAGAACACATCGGGCAAAGCATTTTTTTTGGATCGATCATGAAGACGTTTTCCGCAAAAGCCCATGAGGTGACGCGCGAATGGTACGTGATTGACGCGACGGATAAGGTTCTCGGCCGTGTTGCCAGCGAAGTGGCACGCCGTCTGCGCGGCAAGCACAAGCCTGAGTTCACCCCGCACGTCGACACTGGTGATTTCATCATCATCATTAACGCGAGCAAGTTGAAGGTCACGGGCAACAAGACTCTGGACAAGAAGTACTACCGTCACTCGGGCTACCCGGGCGGTATCTATGAAACGACGTTCGGCAAGATGCAGGAACGCTTCCCGGGCCGTGCGCTCGAGAAGGCGGTCAAGGGCATGCTGCCGAAGGGCCCGCTCGGCTACGCGATGATCAAGAAGCTGAAGGTCTACGCAGAAGCGACGCATCCGCACTCGGCTCAACAGCCGAAGGCGCTCGAGATCTAAGGGGAGCCCACATGATCGGTAACTGGAACTACGGCACGGGCCGCCGCAAGAGCGCAGTCGCACGTGTCTTCATCAAGGCTGGCAAGGGCGACATCATCGTCAACGGCAAGCCCATCGCTGACTACTTCTCGCGTGAAACGTCGCTGATGATCGTGCGTCAGCCGCTGGAACTCACGAACCACGGCCAGACGTTCGACATCAAGGTCAACGTCAATGGCGGCGGTGAAACGGGCCAGGCAGGCGCAGTGCGTCACGGCATCACCCGCGCACTGATCGACTACGATGCGACGCTGAAGCCGTCGCTGTCGAACGCAGGCTTCGTCACGCGCGATGCACGTGAAGTCGAGCGTAAGAAGGTTGGTCTGCGCAAGGCACGCCGCGCAAAGCAGTTCTCGAAGCGTTAATTTCGCTTCATGGCCGCGTCGCCTTCGGGCGGCGTCCGCCCGAAAAACCGCCAGTCATCGCGCTGGCGGTTTTTTTATGCCCGCGCGGCGGCGCCCGCGGAACGTTTCGTGAACTGAAATCAACAAGAACCTATTGATTTCATGGACATCAGCACGATCTTCTGATCGGCCCTACAATAGCGGCTAAAGCTTTTTGGAGAGTTCGCATGAACGCTGTTACCGAATCCGCAGCAACGACGGCCGAAATGCCGGTACCGTTCGTCTTCACCGACGCCGCGGCCGACAAGGTCAAGCAACTGATCGACGAAGAGGGCAATCCCGACCTGAAGCTGCGCGTGTTCGTGCAAGGCGGCGGCTGCTCGGGCTTCCAGTATGGCTTCACGTTCGACGAGGAAGTCAACGAGGACGACACCGTGATGAACAAGAATGGCGTCCAGCTGCTGATCGACTCGATGAGCTACCAGTATCTGGTCGGCGCCGAGATCGACTACAAGGACGACCTCAATGGCGCCCAGTTCGTGATCAAGAACCCGAATGCCACGACCACCTGCGGGTGCGGCTCGTCGTTCTCGGTCTGAGCGCGCGACGGACGTGTCCGGTTCGCCAGAATGAAAACGGGGCTACATGCCCCGTTTTTTTATTCCCGTGCGCGGCGTGAACGCGTGCGTCGTGCTGGCGGGTCGTCAGCGTGGGTAGAGGGCGCCGAGCACGCGTTCGCCCGCCGCACCGGTCACGCTTGCAAGATTTCCCGGCTGGCGGGCGGTAAAGCGGTACGCGAGCCACGCGAACGCGAGCGCCTCGACCTGCTGCGGCGGCACGCCGAGCGCGGCAGTGGTGTCGACCGCCGCCGGCACGCCGGCGTCGCGCAGTGCGTCCTTCAGCGCGGCCAGCAGCACAGGATTGCGCGCGCCGCCGCCGCAGACGAACACGGCGCTGCAATCCGCCGCATGCTGCGCGATTTCGCGCGCGACCGACACGGCCGTGAGCGCGGTCAGCGTGGCCTGCACGTCTTCGGGCGCGACCTGCGGGAACGCCGTCAGCTTCGCGTCGAGCCACGCGGGATTGAACAGGTCGCGGCCGGTACTCTTCGGCGGCGGCGCGGTGAAGTACGGTTCCGCGAGCAGCGCGTCGAGCAGCGGCGCGTGCACGGTTCCGCGCGCGGCGAACTTGCCGCCGTCGTCGTACGGCTTGCCGAGGTGGCGTGTCGCCCATGCGTCGAGCAGCGCATTCGCGGGGCCGCAGTCGAAGCCGCGCACGTCGCCGCCTGCGGCGGGCAGGATCGTGATATTGCTGATCCCGCCGAGATTGCAGACGACCCGCGTGTCGCCGGCGGCCCCGAACACCGTCGCATGAAATGCCGGCGCGAGCGGGGCGCCGTGGCCGCCTGCCGCGACGTCGCGGCTGCGGAAATCGGCGATGACGTCGATATGCGCGAGCTCCGCGAGCAACGCCGGATTGTTGAGCTGACGCGTGTAGCCGCGCTCCGGACGATGCCGCACCGTCTGGCCGTGCACGCCGATCGCGCGGATGTCGTCGCGCGCCAGCCCGGCCGTGCGCTGCAGCTCGTGGCAGCACACCGCGTAGCGTGCGACGAGCGCGTTCGCCGCGACCGATTCGCGATCGATTTCGTTGTCGCCGGGCTGCTGCAGCGCGAACAGCGCGTCGCGCAGCGACTGCGCGAAGCCGACGAACGCTTCCGCGAGCACGACGGGCGCCTTGCCCGTCTCGAAACGCACGGCGACGCCATCGACGCCGTCCATGCTGGTTCCCGACATCAGCCCGAAGTAAATGCCGTCGGCAGGATGGGCGGGTTGCGGATGTCGTTGCGGCACGTTGGGTTCTCCTCGATCATGCGGCGCGGGCCGGTGCCGCGCGCCTTGCGCCCGATTATCCGCGCAACCTGACGCGTCGTTAAGCGATCCACGCGCAAGTTATGGGAAAATCCCTGTCTTTGCGACATTCTTCCCGGCACCGATGAGCACCGAACCCAGTTCCAAGCCTGTTTTCCCGATCACCGACGAAGTCCGCCATGCGCTCGCCGTCACGAAGCGCGGCGTCGACGAACTGCTGATCGAGGAAGAATTCGCGCAGAAGCTCGCGCGCAGCGCGGCCACCGGCACGCCGCTGCGCATCAAGCTCGGCCTCGATCCGACCGCGCCCGACATTCACATCGGCCATACGGTCGTGCTGAACAAGATGCGTCAGCTGCAGGACCTCGGTCACACGGTAATCTTCCTGATCGGCGATTTCACGTCGCTGATCGGCGATCCGTCGGGCCGCAACGCGACGCGGCCGCCGCTCACGCGCGAGCAGATCGAAGCGAACGCGAAGACCTATTTCGAGCAGGCCGCGCTCGTGCTCGATCGCGACAAGACCGAGATCCGCTACAACAGCGAATGGTCGATGCCGCTCGGCGCCGACGGCATGATCAAGCTCGCGTCGCGTTACACCGTCGCGCGGATTCTCGAGCGCGAGGACTTCACGAAGCGCTTCCAGAGCGGCGTGC
Source organism: Burkholderia latens (assembly GCF_001718795.1). Classification (NCBI taxonomy): domain Bacteria; kingdom Pseudomonadati; phylum Pseudomonadota; class Betaproteobacteria; order Burkholderiales; family Burkholderiaceae; genus Burkholderia; species Burkholderia latens. Next base: position 703,406 of record NZ_CP013435.1, read on the forward strand.
CGATCTCGATCCACGAATTCCTGTACCCGCTGATGCAGGGCTACGACTCGGTCGCGCTGAATGCCGACCTCGAGCTCGGCGGCACCGATCAGAAGTTCAACCTGCTGGTCGGCCGCGAACTGCAGAAGCAATACGGCCAGGAACAGCAGTGCATTCTGACGATGCCGCTCCTCGAAGGCCTGGACGGCGTCGAGAAGATGTCGAAGTCGAAGGGCAACTACGTCGGCATCAGCGAGAAGCCGACCGACATGTTCGGCAAGCTGATGAGCATCTCGGACACGCTGATGTGGCGTTACTTCGAACTGCTGTCGTTCCGCAGCATGGAAGAAATCGCCGGCTTCAAGCGCGACGCAGAAGGCGGCCGCAACCCGCGCGACTTCAAGGTGCTGCTCGCGCAGGAAATCGTCGCGCGCTTCCACTCGCAGGCCGATGCCGAGCGGGCGCTGGAGGATTTCAACCACCGCGCGAAGGGCGGCGTGCCGGACGATATCCCGTCGGTCACGCTCGCGGGCGCACCGCTCGCGATCGGCCAGTTGCTGAAGCAGGCGGGCCTCGTGCCGTCGACGAGCGAAGCGCTGCGCAACATCGAGCAGGGCGGTGTGAAGATCGACGGCGCGACGGTGTCCGACAAGGGCCTGAAGGTCGACGCCGGCGAGTTCGTCGTCCAGGTCGGCAAGCGCCGCTTCGCGCGCGTCACGCTGACCGCATGATCGCGCTGATTCAGCGCGTGAAGCGCGCCGACGTGCGCGTCGGCGACCGCACGACCGGCGAGATCGGCCCGGGCCTGCTCGCGCTCGTCTGCGCGGAGCGCGGCGACACCGAGGCCGTGGCCGACAAACTGCTCGCGAAGGTGCTGGGCTACCGCGTGTTCAGTGACGCGGCCGGCAAGATGAACCTGCCGGTGTCGAACATCGACGGCGCAGGCCGCGCCGGCGGGCTGCTGCTCGTGTCGCAGTTCACACTCGCCGCTGATACCAACAGCGGGCTGCGGCCGAGCTTCACGCCGGCGGCGCCGCCCGACGAAGGCGCGCGCCTGTTCGACTATTTCGTCGCGGCCGCGCGCGCGCGTCATTCGGTCGTCGAGACCGGCGAGTTCGGCGCCGACATGCAGGTGTCGCTCGTCAACGACGGCCCGGTGACGTTCTGGCTGCAAGTGCGGCCCTGAGCGGCCCTGATACTTTCCCGGAGACGCGCCGCGATGGCAACCACGCAAATCCTGTTCATTCGCCATGGCGAGACGGCCTGGAACCGCATCAAGCGGATCCAGGGCCATATCGACATTCCGCTGGCCGACACGGGGCTCGCGCAGGCGCAGCGGTTGGCGGCCCGGCTGGTGCGCGAAGCGCGCGACGGCCAGCGCATCGACGCGATTTATTCGAGCGACCTGATGCGCGCGCAGCAGACCGCGCAACCCTTCGCCGATGCGCTCGGGCTGCCGCTGCAGTTGCGCGAAGGGCTGCGCGAACGCTCGTACGGCGTGTTCCAGGGGCATGACAGCACCGAGATCGAGACGCTGTTCCCGGATGCGTATGCCGCATGGCAGACGCGCGACCCCGGCTTCGCGCCCGACGGCGGCGAGTCGCAGCGCGAGTTCTATCACCGTGTGCTGCATGCGCTCGAGCCGATCGTCGCGTCGCATCCGGGCGGACGCATCGCATGCGTCGCGCACGGCGGCGTGCTCGACTGCGTCTATCGCTTTGCAAACGGCATCGACCTGGCAGCGCCGCGCAGCTATCAACTGCTCAACACGAGCATCAATGTCGTCGATTACGTCGATGGTCGCGCGCAGATCGTCCATTGGGCCGACGTGTCGCATCTCGATACCGCGAGCGACGACGACGGGTATCGCAAGGTGCTTTGATCCGGGCGTGTGCGCCTGCTCGTCACGGATATATCCGTTGAGCGGAATGCCGCGCTGGGAGCGGGCAGGATTGACGCCCGGTCACGCGACCGCGCGCGGGCGCAGGATCGTCAGCCTGTTTCGGGTAGACGATCAGCAGAGCCGTCAGCCGGGTGGCGTGCCGTCGGGCGGTGTCGCGGCCGCGCGGCGTCGTGCGCGTTTCGACGCACCATTGACCAGCGCCCAGCGCAGCACCGGCGCGACGGCCCGGACCCCTGGACGCACCACCGCGCGCCGCAGCGGCGCGAACGTCGCTACGCGCAGCATCCGTTGCGCCCAGGGCGGCAGCAGGTCGATTCCAGCATGCATCATCAGCGACGCGGCCGGACGCAGTGCCGGCGTGGCGACCGGCGCGTTCATCAGGATATCCATCACGTCGAACGTGCGCGGCCCCGCCGCGAGTTCGGACTGCATTCGCGCGAGATACGTCGCGACTTCGGCGCGTGAACGCGGGACGTCCACGGCGCCCAGCAACTCGGCGATCAACGCCGTTTCGGCGTAGTAGCCGTCCTGCAGTTCGTCCGGCAGCGACGGATTCACATAGCGCAAGTGCGCGGCGAGGAAGCTCGATACTTCCGCGACATGCACCCACGTGAGCAACGCCGGATCGTCGGCCCGGTATGGACGGCCGTCGGGCGCGGTGCCCGAGACGCGCGCGTGGATCGCCTTCACGCGTTCGATCAGCGCCAGGGCGTCCGCGCGGCTGCCGAACGTCGTGCCCGTGATGAACGTCGCGGTGCGCCGCAAGCGGCCGAGGATGTCGGTGCGGAACGACGAGTGATCCCAGACGCCCGCAAGCGCGAGCGGGTGGAGTGCCTGCAGCAGCAGCGCGGCGATGCCGCCCGTCATCATCGACGTGAAATCGGCATGCACGCGCCAGCAGATCGCATCGGGGCCGAACAGCCCCGGGTCGCCGGGCGGGGACGACAGATCGATCGACGGACCGCCGCCGCCTGCCGTCAGGTGCGTGACGCCCGCCACGAGCCGTTTGCGGATCGGCTCGGCCCAGCGCGGGCCCGGTGCCGGGGCGGAGCGGTGTGAGCTGGGCGGCGTGGTCATGGCTGGCTTCGTGCTGGCAGCGGGTTACTTCCCGTCCGGGGTATCCCACATGTCGCGTTCGGTGTTGCGGACGTCGGGCGCGGAAAGCCCGAAGTGGCGATACGTGAGCAGCGTCGCGACTCGCCCGCGCGGCGTGCGCTGCAGGAAGCCCTGCTGGATCAGATATGGTTCGAGCACGTCCTCGATCGTGTCGCGCTCCTCGCCGATCGCCGCCGCGAGGTTGTCGATGCCGACCGGACCGCCGTCGAACTTGTGCAGGATTGCCTCGAGCAGCTTGCGGTCCATCAGGTCGAAGCCGACCGGATCGACGTCGAGCATTGCGAGCGCGGCGTCGGCGACGGCCGCGGTGATCTGGCCGTCGGCCTTCACTTCCGCATAGTCGCGCACGCGGCGCAGCAGCCGGTTCGCAATCCGCGGCGTGCCGCGCGAGCGCTTCGCGATCTCCAGCGCGCCATTTGGATCGATCTGCGCGTTCAGCAGCGACGCCGAGCGGCGCACGATGCGCGACAGCTGATCGGCATCGTAGAACTCGAGCCGGGCGACGATACCGAAGCGGTCGCGCAGCGGATTGGTCAGCATCCCCGCGCGCGTGGTCGCACCCACGAGCGTGAACGGCTGCAGGTCGAGCTTCACGCTGCGCGCGGCCGGCCCTTCACCGATCATGATGTCGATCTGGTAATCCTCGAGCGCCGGATACAGGATTTCCTCGACGACCGGCGACAGACGGTGGATCTCGTCGATGAACAGCACGTCGTTCGCTTCGAGGTTGGTCAGCAGCGCGGCGAGGTCGCCCGCGCGTTCGAGCACGGGGCCCGACGTCTGCCGCAGGTTCACGCCCATTTCACGCGCGATGATGTGCGCGAGGGTCGTCTTGCCGAGGCCCGGCGGCCCGAACAGCAGCACGTGGTCGAGCGGCTCGGAACGGCGCTTCGCGGCTTCGATGAAGATCTCGAGCTGGCCGCGCACCTTTTCCTGGCCGACGTAGTCGTCGAGCTGGCGCGGCCGCAGCGCGCGTTCGAACACCTCCTCGTGCGACGAGGCGGGCGTGGCGGCGATGATCCGCTCGGCGGCAAGTTTGTCGGTTTCAATCATGCGGCCATTGTACCGCGCACCGTCGCGCGGCCGAACTGGCCGAACGGCCGACTGGCGCGCCCCGCACGGCGGCGCGACACTGGCTCCGACAGGTGGTTCCGACAACCGGCTCGGGCGGCCGTTACACCTTCGACAGCGCCTTCAGCGCGAGCTTGATGCCTTCCGACACGCCGGTGCCCGCCGGCACGTTCTTGATCGCGGCGAGGCCTTCCTTTTCGGAATAGCCGAGCGCGACGAGCGCATTGAGGATGTCAGTCGCGTGATCGGACGGCGACGCGGCGCCGGCGAGCGCGCCGAGGTCTGCGCCGAGCTTGCCCTTCAGCTCGAGCAGCAGGCGTTCGGCAGTCTTCTTGCCGATGCCGGGCAGGCGCGTGAGGCGTGCGGCGTCCTGCATCGTCACGGCCTGCGCGAGTTCCTGCACGCTCATGCCGGACAGCACGGCGAGCGCCATGCGCGCGCCGATGCCGGTGATCTTCAGCAGTTCGCGGAAGGTCGTGCGCTCTTGCGGCGTCAGGAAGCCGTACAGCAGGTGCGCGTCTTCGCGCACGATCTGCTGCGTGAGCAGGACGACGCGTTCGCCCGTTTGCGGCAGGTTGTAGAAGGTACTCATCGGTACGTCGATTTCGTAGCCGACGCCATTGCAGTCGACGAGCAGGTGAGGCGGATTCTTTTCGAGCAGGATGCCGGCGATGCGACCGATCATGGATGGCGGGATGCGAGGAAGAAAGCGCGAGTGTAGCGCAGCTGCGGCGCGATGCCGACGGGGCGGCTGTCAGATCGGGGGGCGCCCCGTGCAACCTGGATGCGGACGGCCGGGGATGGCGGTAGATGGTGACGGTGTAGCCGGCAGGCGGCGGGCAATAAGTCGGGAGATGGCAGGCGATGGGGCGATGAGCCCACCAGGGCCGGCAAGCCGCGTTTCGGCCGTCCCGGTTGGCCGCCGCTGCGGCACGCGGTCGCGTGCGGCAGCGGCGTCAGCCGACAAGCCGACCACGCCGCACGCGCAGCCCCTGCTTCGCGAGCGCCGGCGCGATGCCGCTGATCGTGCCGAGTGTATTGCCGCTGTGCGCGTGGCAGATCGCCATGCCGAGCGCGTCGGCCGCGTCGCTGCCGGGCTGGCCGGTGAGATTGAGCAGCCGCGTGACCATCTCCTGCATCTGGGACTTGGTCGCGCGGCCGTAACCGACGACCGCCTGCTTCAGTTGCAGCGCGGTGTATTCGGCAACCGGCAACCCGCCGGCGACGAGTCCGCAAATCGCGGCGCCGCGCGCTTGCCCGAGCAGCAGCGTCGACTGCGGGTTCACGTTGACGAACACCTGCTCGATCGCGGCCTGGTCCGGCGCATGCTCGCGCACGAGCGTCGACACGCCCTGGAAGATCGTACCGAGCCGGGTGGCAAGGTCGGCCGCAGGCGTGCGGATCACGCCGCTCGCGACATACGCGAGGCGGTGGCCGCTGACGTCGATGACGCCGAAGCCGGTAACGCGCAGCCCAGGGTCGATGCCGAGAATTCGCATGAGTGAGGAGAAAAACGTGATGCAGCGATACTACAACGAACGGCGCGCCGGGCCGGCCGAACGGCCGCGCACGAACGCGCCGCGCAATAAAAAACCCGGCGGGTGCGATACCGCCGGGCTTGCGTGCAGCGGCCGCGCAGGCCGCGTGCGATCAGTGACGGAAGTGGCGTACGCCCGTCAGGATCATCGCGATGCCGTGCTCGTCGGCTGCCGCGATCACTTCGTCGTCGCGCATCGAGCCGCCCGGCTGGATCACGCAAGTCGCGCCCGCCGCCACGACCACGTCAAGGCCGTCGCGGAACGGGAAGAATGCATCGGACGCAACCGCCGAACCGGCGAGCGTGAGGCCGGCGTTCTGTGCCTTGATGCTCGCGATGCGTGCGGAATCGACGCGGCTCATCTGACCCGCGCCGACGCCGAGCGTCATGCCGTTGCCGCAGAACACGATCGCGTTCGACTTCACGTACTTCGCGACGCGCCATGCGAACAGCAGGTCGTCCATCTCCTTCTCGGTCGGCTGGCGCTTCGTGACGACGCGCAGCTCGCTCGGCTGCACGTTCTTCGAGTCGAGCGACTGCACGAGCAGGCCGCCGCCGACACGCTTCAGGTCGAATGCGTTGTGGCCGTCGCCGAGCGCGATTTCCAGCAGACGCACGTTCTGCTTCGCGGCGAACACCTGCTTCGCGGCGTCCGTGAACGACGGCGCGATCAGCACTTCGACGAACTGCTTCGCGACTGCCTGGGCGGCCGCTTCGTCGACTTCGCGATTGAACGCGATGATGCCGCCGAATGCCGACGTCGGGTCGGTCTGGAATGCCTTCGCGTACGCGTCGGCCGAATCGCTGCCTACCGCGACGCCGCACGGGTTCGCGTGCTTGATGATCACGCAGGCCGGCGCGTCGAACGTCTTCACGCATTCCCACGCCGCGTCCGAATCGGCGATGTTGTTGTACGACAGTTCCTTGCCCTGCAGCTGGCGGTAGTTGGCCAGCGCGCCGGCCGGCGCCGCGAGGTCGCGGTAGAACGCGGCGCTCTGGTGCGGGTTCTCGCCGTAGCGCAGGTCCTGCACCTTGTCGAACGCCATGTTCAGCGTGGCCGGGTATGCGCTGCGCGATGCGTGCTGCAGCTCGTCGGTCAGGCTCGTCAGATAGTTCGTGATCGCGCCGTCGTATTGCGCGGTGTGCGCGAACACCTTGGTCGCGAGGCGGAAGTTGGTCGCGTAGCCGATCGCGTTGCCGTTCGCCTTCATTTCGTCGAGCACGACCGCGTAGTCGGCCGGATCGACGACGACCGTCACGTCGCGGTGGTTCTTCGCGGCCGAACGCAGCATCGTCGGGCCGCCGATGTCGATGTTCTCGATCGCGTCGGCGAGCGTGCAGTCGTCCTTCGCGATCGTCGCGACGAACGGATACAGGTTCACGACAAGCAGATCGATCGTCGGGATGTTGTGCTGCTCCAGGGCCTGCATGTGCTCGGGCAGGTCGCGGCGGGCGAGGATGCCGCCGTGCACCTTCGGGTGCAGCGTCTTCACGCGCCCATCGAGCATTTCCGGAAAGCCCGTGTAATCGGCCACTTCGGTAACGGCCAGGCCGGCGTCGGCGAGAAGTTTCGCGGTGCCGCCGGTCGACAGCAGCTTGACGCCGAGGTCGGACAGCGACTTCGCGAAGTCGACGATGCCGGTCTTGTCGGAAACGGAAATGAGCGCTTGCTTGATCATGATGGAACCACCAATAGCCAGGGAAACGGGGACGGGACGGCCGCCTACAGCAGGCCGTGCTGCTGCAGCTTCTTGCGCAGCGTGTTGCGGTTGATGCCGAGGTACTCGGCGGCGAGCGACTGGTTGCCGCCGGCCTGTACGAGCACGACCTCGAGCATCGGCTTTTCGACGCAGGACATCACCATTTCATAGACGTCGTGCGGATTGGAGCCGTCTAGATCCCGGAAATACACGTCCAGGCTCTCGCGGACACATTGTTCGATGTTGTGCTTGCTCATGCTGCTAACTGGTTATGGTCGTCCGGCTCGCCCTGGCCGTTTTCCGCTTCGTCATCGACATAGACGAGGTGGTCCGACAGCGCCTTTTGCGCCTCGAAGAAGGCATTGACGGCGGCGAGCTGCTCGCGGGTGGAATCGAGCGTGTTCATCCGGTGCCGGAACGCATTGGCACCGGAAAGGCCGCGAGTGTACCAGCCGATGTGCTTGCGCGCAGTACGGACTCCGGTGAATTCGCCGTAGAACGCGTAGTGGTCTTCCAGGTGTTCGTTCATCACGTGCTGGATCTCGTCGATCCGCGGCGGCGGCATCAGCTCGCCGGTTTGCAGGAAATGATCGATTTCACGGAACAGCCACGGCCGGCCTTGCGCGGCGCGACCGATCATCAGCGCGTCGGCGCCGGTTGCGTCGAGCACGGCCTTCGCTTTCGCCGGCGACGTGATGTCGCCGTTCGCGACGACCGGGATGCGCACGGCCGCCTTCACGGCCGCGATGGTGTCGTATTCCGCTTCGCCGCGGTAAAGGTCGGCGCGCGTGCGGCCGTGCACGGTCAGCATCGAGATGCCGGCTGCTTCGGCGAGGCGCGCGACCGTGATCGCGTTCTTGTGCTCGCGATCCCAGCCGGTACGGATCTTCAGCGTGACCGGCACCGCATCGGGCCCCGTACCGACCGCCGCGACGACGGCCTCGACGATCCGCTGCACGAGCGGCTCGTTCTGCAGCAGCGCGGAGCCGGCCGCGACGTTGCAGACCTTCTTCGCCGGGCAACCCATGTTGATGTCGATGATTTGCGCGCCGTTGTCGACGTTGTAGCGGGCCGCTTCGGCCATCATCGCCGGATCGGCGCCGGCGATCTGCACCGCGATCGGCTCGACTTCGCCTTCGTGGTTCGCGCGCCGCATCGTCTTCGCGCTTTTCCACAGCTGCGCATTGGACGCGACCATCTCGGACACCGCGTATCCGGCCCCCAGCCGCTTGCACAGCTGGCGGAACGGACGGTCCGTCACGCCGGCCATCGGGGCGACGAACAGGTTGTTACGCAAAACGTGAGGGCCGATAACGGGCATCGCAATGGCACCGCCCGCGGGCACCGGGCGTCGCGGGCAAAAAAGGGCGGAGGGAAAACGCGCATTTTACCGTATTCCCATGCCCCGCCGATTTGACCCGGTTTGCGCGGCGCGGGTGCACGTCACGCGCGGCACGCCAAGCGTCAGTTGCGCTGGCCGAACATCATCTGGCGCGCGATCGCCTTCTTGAGCGGCGGCACGAATTCGAGCGCGGTGAGCGCCGCGCCGCGCAGCAGCGGAAGCGGCCCACCGTCGATCGTGAACAGGCGCGCGAGCGTGTCGGTCGCGCCGATCGTGAACCGCCGGTCCAGCGCGCGGCGCGCGTTGAAGGTCGCAAGCGCGGCCGCTTCATAGCCGTGCGTGGACAGCGCGTCGACGAGCGTATGCGCATCGCGCAGCCCGAGATTGAGCCCCTGGCCGGCGACCGGATGCAGTGTTTGCGCGGCGTTCCCGACGATCGCGGTGCGTCCGCTGACGAGCGTTTGCGCGGCGGTCAGCCCAAGCGGGAACGACGCGCGTCCCGCGATCGCGACGAACCGGCCCATCCGTTCGCCGAAGGCCGCGCCGAGTTCGCGCAGGAACGCATCGTCGGGCAGCGCCGCGCGGCGTGCGGCCTCGGCGGGCGTGCAGCACCACACGAGCGAATACGCAGCACCGCCAAGCGGCAGCAGCGCAAGCGGGCCTTCGTGCGTGAAGCGCTCCCACGCGACGTTCGGGCGCGGCGCCGACACCGTGACCGTGCCGACGATCGCCGTCTGCCCGTAGTCGCGGCGATGCTTGCCCGTATCGGCGTGCTGCTCGTGAAACAGTCCGCCCTCGGCATTGATGACGATGCGCGCGCGCAGTGTGCGTTCGCCTTGCGGCCCGTCGAGCGTCAGCGTGACGCCGTCGGCGTCCTGCTGCGGGGCGCGGGCGGTGGTCGACGTGAGCCAGTCGATGCGCGTGCCGCGCACCGCGGTCGCGAGCGCCTGCACGATCGAACCGTAACGCACGACGTAGCCGAGCGCGGCGACATCGTGTTCGTCGCGGTCGATCAGCGTGCGGCCGAAATGGCCGCGCTGCGATACGTGGATGTGTTCGATCGGCGTCGCGTCGGCGGGCCATGCGAGCGTGTCGAGCAATACGCGGCTGCCGTGCGATACGGCGATCGCGCGTGGATCGTTCGCGCTCGCGGCCGGTTCGCGCGCGTCGATTAGCGCGATCGATGCGTGCTGCGTCGCGCTGCGTCGCGCGAGCCAGCCGGCGAGCGCGAGCCCGACGGGGCCCGCGCCGACGATGGCGAGGTCGTAGTCCGGCGTGGCCGGGGAGGAAGCGGTCGTCATCAGTGTTCGTGAAACGGGGTAACGGTCAACGTCCGATCAGTGGCGAGCGGCAATACGCCGGCCGCCGTCGCCGCCCGAAGGCCGATGGGGCGCGGCGGCTTGCGGTGCGCTCATGCGCCGGGTGCGCCCGCGCGCATCAGCGCCTCGATCTCGGCGGCCGCGACGGGCACGTCGCGCGTGATCAGTTCGCAACCGTGCTCGCGCACGATCGCGTCGTCCTCGATGCGGATGCCGATGTTCCAGTACTCGGCCGGCACGTCGTCGGCCGCGCGCACGTACAAGCCGGGCTCGACGGTGAGCGTCATGCCGGGCTTCAGCGTGCGCCACGGCAGCGCGCCGTTCGCGTCGCGCGCGGCGAGCCGCTCGCGGTAGTCGCCGCAATCGTGCACGTCCATCCCGAGCCAGTGGCCGGTGCGGTGCATGTAGAAGCGCGCATACGCACGCTCGGCGATCACGTCGTCGACGCTCGAGAAGCGGGTCTTCGGAATGATGCCGGTGTCGAGCAACCCCTGCGCGAGCACGCGCACGGCCGCGTCGTGCGGCGCTTCGAACGGCACGCCCGCGCGCGTCGCGTCGATCGCGGCCTGCTGCGCGGCAAGCACGATGTCGTACAGCGTGCGCTGCGCGGGCGAGAAGCGGCCGTTGGCCGGGAACGTGCGTGTGATGTCCGACGCGTAGCCATCGAGTTCGCACGCGGCGTCGATCAGGATCAGGTCGCCGTCCTGCGCGGCCGCGTTGCCCGCCGGGTAGTGCAGCACGCACGCGTTCGCGCCGGCCGCGACGATCGAGCCGTACGCGGGCGCCTGCGCACCGTGCTTGCGGAACGTGTACAGCAGCTCGGCCTCGAGTTCGTATTCGCGTATGCCCGGGCGGCATACCTGCATCGCGCGGCGGTGCGCGAGCGCGGAGATGTGCGCGGCGCGCATCATGATCGCGAGTTCGTGTTCGTCCTTCACGAGCCGCATGTCGTCGAGCAGCGGCGTGAGGTCGAGCATCGCGTCCGGCGCGGCAACGCCGGTGCGCGCCTGCGCGCGCACCGCGTCGAGCCAGCCGGCCAGTTGGCGATCGAACTCGGCCGATGCGCCGAAGCGATAGTGGACGGTGCCCGCATCGGCAAGCAGGCGCGGCATCTCGGTATCGATCACGTCGACCGCATACGCCGCGTCGAAGCCGAACGCGTCGCGCGCGGCCTCGGGCCCGTAATGGAAGCCTTCCCAGATTTCGCGATCGGCATTCTTCGCGCGGCAGAACAGGATCGATTCCGGCGCGCCGTGCGAGCCGGCGGCATTCAGCACGAGCACGGCATCGGGTTCGGTGAAGCCGGTCAGGTAATGGAAGTAGCTGTCATGCCGGTACGGGAAGGCCGTATCGCGGTTGCGCAGCAGTTCCGGGGCGGTGGGCACGATGGCGACGCCGCCGCCGGCGGCGCGCAGTGCGGCAAGCACGCGTTCGCGGCGCTGGCGGTAGACGTCGACGGCGATGTCGGTATCGAGGGGCGCGTTCATTCGTGCGATTGTAGCGCCGCCGGGCGCCGCGCGTGACAGGCATGGCCGCAAGCCACGCCGGACGGGCCTGTGCGGCAGCTGTTGCAAACCATCCACAGGCCGGACGGGCGATTTTCTACCCGGCAGTGCCGGCCGGTTATGATCGGCGACAACGTATACTCCCGGCAGTTCCCTTGAAAAGGCAGATGATGAAATTAATCGGTTCGCTCAGCAGCCCGTACGTCCGCAAGGCGCGGATCGTGCTTGCTGAAAAGAAGATCGACTACAAGCTGGAGCTCGAGAACGTATGGGCGCCGGAGACGAGCATTCATGCATCGAATCCGCTCGGCAAGGTCCCGTGTCTCGTGATGGAAGATGGTGCCGCGGTATTCGATTCCCGCGTGATTTGCGAATACGTCGATACGCTGTCGCCGGTCGGCAAGCTGATTCCGCCGTCGGGGCGCGAGCGCGTCGAAGTGCGCTGCTGGGAAGCGCTCGGCGACGGCGTGCTCGATGCGGCCGTTGCGATTCGTCTCGAACACACGCTACGGGAAGAAGGGCAACGCAGCGCGAGCTGGATCGCGCGCCAGCAGCGCAAGATCGACGACGCGCTCGTCGCGATGTCGCAGGGCCTCGGCGGCAAGACCTGGTGCGTCGGTAATCATTACACGCTCGCCGACATCGCGCTCGGCTGTGCGCTCGGCTACCTCGATTTCCGGATGCCGGAACTGAACTGGCGCGACCGTCATCCGAATCTCGACAAGCATTTCGTGAAGCTGTCGCAGCGGCAGACGTTCGCCGACACGGTGCCGCAGAACTGAACGGCGCCGGCTCCCTATCGAGCAGACGAAAGAAAAGCGCCCGCGGGCGCTTTTCTTTTTGGCGGGTCGCGCCGGCCGGCGCCACACGCGTCGCCTGTGCCGGGCGTTATTCGATCGACGCGTAAACGGTCTCGCCGAGGACGAACGAATCGCTGCGCGCGATCGGCCACCACTTGTCGTACAGCGTATAGCCGCAGGTCTGGCCGTCGAGCAGCGCACCGGGCTTCAGGTACTTCAGCAATTGCGACATCAGCCGCACCTCGTGCGGCGCGACGCGCTGCACGATGTGATGCGCGCGCAACTCGGACGGATGGCCGAGGCCGGCCGCCTGCACGAGTTCCTGCAGCGCACGCAGCGTATTGCGATGGAAGTTGTACACGCGCTCGGCCTTGTCCGGCACGACGAGCGCGCGCTGGCGCACCGGGTCCTGTGTCGCGACGCCGGTCGGGCAGCGGTCGGTGTGGCAGTGCTGCGCCTGGATGCAGCCGACCGCGAACATGAAGCCGCGCGCCGAGTTCACCCAGTCCGCGCCGATCGCGAGCGTGCGCGCGATGTCGAACGCGGTGATGATCTTGCCGCTCGCGCCGATCTTCACGCGGTCGCGCATGCCGATCCCGACGAGCGTGTTGTGCACCAGCAGCAGCCCTTCCTGCAGCGGCACGCCGACATGGTCGGTGAATTCGAGCGGGGCCGCGCCGGTGCCGCCTTCCGCACCGTCGACGACGATGAAGTCCGGCACGATGCCCGTCTCGATCATCGCCTTTGCGATCCCGAAGAATTCCCACGGATGGCCGATGCACAGCTTGAAACCGGTCGGCTTGCCGCCCGACAGCGTGCGCAGCCGCTCGACGAATTCGAGCAGCCCGCGCGGCGTCGAGAACTCGGAGTGCGTCGCGGGCGAGATGCAATCCTTGCCCATCGGCACGCCGCGCGTCTCGGCGATTTCCGGCGTGATCTTCGCGGCCGGCAGCACGCCGCCGTGGCCGGGCTTCGCACCCTGCGACAGCTTGATCTCGATCATCTTGACCTGCGGCTCCGCGGCCTGCTTCGCGAACTTGTCCGGGTTGAACGTGCCGTCGTCGTTGCGGCAGCCGAAGTAGCCGGACGCGATTTCCCAGATGATGTCGCCGCCGTGCTCGCGGTGATATTTCGACAGCGAGCCTTCGCCGGTGTCGTGCGCGAACCCGCCTTTCTTCGCGCCGAGGTTCAGCGAGCGGATCGCATTCGCGGACAGCGAGCCGAAGCTCATCGCCGAGATGTTGAAGATCGAGATGTCGTAAGGCTGCGCGCGACTCGCGCCGACCCGGATGCGGAAGTCGTGATTGGGCAGCTTCGTGGGCGCGAGCGAATGGCTGATCCATTCGTGCGCGACGGCCTTCACGTTGAGTTCGGTGCCGTACGGGCGGTTGTCCGCGACGTTCTTCGCGCGCTGGTAGACCAGGCTGCGCTGCGCGCGGGAGAACGGCTTCTCGTCGGTGTCGTCCTCGACGAAATACTGGCGGATCTCGGGACGGATGAACTCGAACAGGAAGCGAAAATGGCCCCAGAGCGGGTAGTTGCGCAGGATCGCGTGGCGGTCCTGGTTCAGGTCGTACAGGCCGACGGCGACGAGGGCAACGGGGATGACGATCCACAGCCACGAGAGCACGTGGATCGACGCGAGTGCGGCCGCGGCAACGAGCAGCAGGACGGCACACCACATCGCGAGGTAGCGTCGAGAAAGCATGGGGACTCCGTAAGAATCTTGAAATGCCGCCATGCGTGCGCTGCGAAGGCGGCGCGCCGGCCGCGACGGAATCGTGTTCCGCCGGGCGCGGCGTGCCGCAAGTCTAAACCGAATGAATGTCAGCGTGCTTCGGCGAGCGCGATTGCGTGACCTGCCGCCGATGCCGGTGCGGTTTGGCCGGGCTGGCCGGTGGCCGCGAACTCGATGATGCCGCCGCCGAGGCAGATCTCGCCGTCGTACAGCACGGCCGACTGGCCGGGCGTGACCGCCCATTGCGCGTCGTCGAACGCGAGCGAGAAGCGTCCGTCGTCGGTCTGGCCGAGCGCGGCCCGACCGAGCGCGGCCCGACTGAACCTGCACGCCGCGTCGGCCTGCCGGTAGCGCGTCTTCGCGCCACATGCGAAGCCTTCGCCCGGCGGCTCGCCGGCGACCCAGCTCACGTTGCCGGCGACCAGCTCGCGCGACAGCAGCCATGGATGGTCGTGGCCTTGCACGACGTACAGCGTGTTCGACGCGATGTCCTTCGCGGCGACGAACCACGGATCGCCGTTGCCGTCCTTGCTGCCGCCGAGGCCGATGCCCTTGCGCTGGCCGAACGTGTAGAACGCGAGGCCGATGTGCTCGCCGACCACCTTGCCGTCCGGCGTCTTCATCGGGCCGGGTTTCGTCGGCAGATAGCGGTTCAGGAAATCGCGAAACGGCCGCTCGCCGATGAAGCAGATGCCGGTCGAATCCTTCTTCTTCGCGTTCGGCAGGCCGATCTGCGCAGCGATCTCGCGCACCTTCGTCTTCGGGATCTCGCCGAGCGGGAACATCGTTTTCGACAACTGCGCCTGGTTCAGCCGGTGCAGGAAGTACGACTGGTCTTTCGTATGATCGAACGCCTTCAGCAGCTCGAAGCGGCCGTCGCGCTCGCGCACGCGCGCGTAGTGGCCGGTCGCGATCATTTCGGCGTCGAGCGACATCGCGTGGTCGAGGAACGCCTTGAACTTGATCTCGGCGTTGCACAGCACGTCGGGGTTCGGCGTGCGGCCGGCAGAGTATTCGCGCAGGAATTCTGCGAATACGCGGTCCTTGTATTCGGCTGCGAAGTTCACCGCTTCGACGTCGATGCCGATCAGGTCGGCGACGGATACCACGTCGATCCAGTCCTGGCGCGTCGAGCAGTATTCGCCGTCGTCGTCGTCTTCCCAGTTCTTCATGAACAGGCCGACCACGTCGTAGCCCTGTTCCTTCAACAGCCACGCGGTCACCGACGAATCGACGCCGCCCGACATGCCCACCACTACACGGCGCTTGCTCATTTGCCTACCGCCTGACGGTCGAATGCTTCCGGGCGCGGCGCGACCGAATGCGTATGCACGAAATCGAGCGGAATGCGCCGCCCGGCGAGATAATCGTCGACGCAGCGCATCACCGCCGGCGAACGGTGGCGCTCGGTGCACGCGCGCAGTTCGTCGGCGCTCATCCACAGCGTGCGGACGATGCCTTCGTCGAGCGCGTGGTTCGGCAGCGGCTCGCCGGCCGTGCCGCAGAACGTGAAGCGCAGGTAGGTCGCGCCGGCGCTGTCCGGGCGGTCGTAGTGCGCGAGATAGACGCCGACGAGCGCGTCGGGCGTGAACGGATGCGCGGTTTCCTCGAGCGTCTCGCGAATCACGGCGTCGGCGAGCGTCTCGCCGGCCTCAAGATGGCCGGCCGGCTGATTGATGCGCAGGCCCGTCGAGGTTTCTTCCTCGATCACGAGAAAGCGGCCGGCGCGCTCGACGAGCGCCGCGACGGTCACATGCGGGGTCCAGATTTCGGGTTTCATGGTTCGGCATTTTACCGGTTGCGCCACGACGCTGCCGGCCGTCTCGTTGGACGAATCCGGCCCCGATCGACCCGCCATATCCGCCCCTTTTTATGGCGCGACGATTCTCGCGACACAGGCAGCGATCGTGTCCCGCACGCGCACGATCGCCGGATCGCGCTGCGTGCTGGTCCGCCAGCCGATCTCGACCGGATAGCGCGGCAACTCGACCGGGCACGCGAGCGCCCGCAGCGACGTCGCGTGCGCGATCGCGCGCGCGGCGTGCGCCGGAATCGTCGCCACCGCGCCGGACCCGGCGAGCAGGTACGGCAGCGCCGCGAAGTGCGTGGTCGACGCCGCGACGCGCCGCTTGTGGCCGAGCGCGGCGAGCGCCTCGTCGACAATGCCGATCACGCCTCCGGACGACACCAGCAGGTGATCCCGCGCGAGGAAGTCGGCCAGCGCGAGCTTGCGCGGCGCACCGGCCTGGCCGGCAGGATCGATCAGGCACGCGTAACCGCCCGTCGCGACCGCGCGCCGGCTGAGTCCGTTTGCCGAGAATCCGCCCGAAGCGATCGCCACGTCGACGCCGTGCCGCAGCAGCGCGTCGCCCGCGATCCCGCTGTGGGTTTGCCTGAAGATCAGCCGAATACCGGCGGCTTCTCGCGCGACCGCGTCGATCAGCGCGCGGCCGAGCGCGATTTCGAAGTCGTCCGACAGCCCGATCGAGATCGTGCGGCCGATCCGCTCGCCGCCGTCGGTCACGATCGCGAGGCTTTCGCGGCAGCGGTCGAGCGCATCGGACAGGATCGGCTTCAGTTCGTCCGCGCGCGGCGTCGGCGCGAGCCCGCGGCCGGTGCGCGCGAACAGCGGATCGGCGTAGATCACGCGCAGCCGGGCGAGCGCCGCGCTGACCGCCGACTGCGTAAGGCCGAGCCGCAGCGCCGCGCGGCTCGCGCCGCCTTCCTCGTAGAGCGCCTCGAACACCTTCAGCAGGTTCAGGTCGAGCCCGGCGATATCATCTGCGTTCATGTCAGTTATCGTTGCATCGATTTGATCGATGAAATGATATCGACCAAGATGGCGTCGTCCGATTTACCGCACTTGCCGGAGACGCTCTCATGTTCACCTCGGTCATCGCCGCGCTGCAGATCGGCGCATCGCCCGCCGGCACGCGTGCCACGCTCGACACGATCCTCGGCTACGAAACTGCGATCCGCGACAGCGGCGCCTCGCTCGTCGTACTCCCCGAGGCCGTGCTCGGTGGTTATCCGAAAGGCGAGATCTTCGGCACGCGGCTCGGCTACCGATTGCCCGAGGGACGCGACGCGTATGCCCGCTACGCCGCCCAGGCGATCGACGTGCCGGGGCCGGAAACCGACGAACTGGCTGCGCTGTCGCAGCGCACCGGTGCAAGCATCGTGGTCGGCGTGATCGAGCGCGGCGGCAGCACGCTGTACTGCACGGCACTGTTCTTCGATCCGCGCGACGGGCTCGTCGCGAAGCACCGCAAGCTGATGCCGACCGGCACGGAGCGGCTGATCTGGGGGCAGGGCGACGGCTCGACGCTGCCCGTCGTCGAAACTGCCGCGGGCCGCGCGGGCGCCGCAATCTGCTGGGAGAACCACATGCCGCTGCTGCGCTGCGCGATGTACGCGAAAGGTGTGCAGATCTGGTGCGCGCCGACCGTCGACGAGCGCGACCTGTGGCTAAGCTCGATGCGGCACATCGCGCACGAGGGGCGCTGTTTCGTCGTGAGCGCGTGTCAGGTGCAGCCGTCGCCGAGCGCGCTGGGCATCGACGTGCCCGGCTGGGATCCCGAGCGGCCGCTGATCCGTGGCGGCAGCGTGATCGTCGGGCCGCTTGGCGATCTGCTGACCGAGCCGCTCATCGGCGAGGCGGGGCTCGTGACCGCGCGCATCGATCTCGACGAACTCGTGCGCGCGCGTTACGACTTCGACGTCGTGGGCCACTATGCGCGCGCCGACGTGTTTTCGCTGCACGTCGACGAGCGGCCGAAGCGGCCGGTGGTATTCGACGCGTGACGGCCGTTGGCGGGGCGACGCTGCGCCACGGCGGCATGGCCGCCGTGTGGCGTGCGGCGGGCCGCCGCGTGCGTCAGCGCATCGGCGCTTCGGCGATTCTCATGTAGTCGGCGATCCGGCGGCCTTCCATGTCCGGAAATTGCTCGTGCACGGTGATGTCGCCCATCCGTGCGATGTCGAACGTACGGAAGTCGCCGCGCAACTCGCACCACGCACCGATCGTCCAGCGGCCGCCCCAGTAGACGAGCCCGAGCGGCCACACGCGGCGCTTCGTGTGCGCGCCGAGCCGGTCGCGGTAATCGAAGCTGACGATGTGGCGCGTGTCGACCGCCTGGTGGATCGCGTCGACCTTCGCGCAGAACGTCTCGTCGATATGAAACGACGGCGCGAACACCGGCAGCCGGTCGAGCGCCGTGCGCTTGTCGGCCGGCATCGCCGACGCGATCTTCGCGAGCGCCGAACGCGCACCGCCTGCGAAGCGCGCGCCGCCCCAGGTTTCGAGCATCCGCGCGCCGACCGCGAGCGCCGCGAGTTCCTCGGCCGTGAACGTGAGCGGCGGCAGGCTCGCATTGCGGTTCAGCCGATAGCCGATGCCGGCTTCGCCTTCGATCGGCACCCCTGACAGTTGCAGGTCGCGCACGTCGCGATAGACGGTGCGCGGCGACACCGACAGCCAGTCGGCCAGCTGCTGCGCGGTCGTGAGGCGGCGCCCGCGCAGCAGCTCGGCGATCTGGAACAGGCGGTCGGCACGGCGCGTCATGGCTGCACCTCGGCTCCAACGGCTATGGGGACTTCGCGATGATAGCGCCGTGCCGGCCCGATCGTGGACGCGTTCAGTGGCATTTCGGCGCGTGCAGACCGACGCGGTTGCCTTCGGTGTCGATCAGATAGCCGATATAGCCGTAGTTGTTCGGCAACTCGACGACCGAGCCCTGCACGACGCCGCCCGCGCGCTTCGCGCGCTCGAGCGCCGCGACGACCGATTCGCCGGCGTTCAGGTACACGAGCACGCCGTTCGCGCTCGGCTTCATCTGTTGAGGATCGAACACGATGCTGCCGCCCGTGCTCGACGCTTCGTGATCGAACATCGCCATCGGCACGCCGCCGATGACTTCGCGCTGAAGGGTGGTTTGCAGCACGGTCTCGTAGAAACGGATCGCGCGGTCGAAATCGAGGGACGGGATGTCGAACCACGCGATCGCACGCTCGAGTGTTGCGGTTGCAGTTGCGGACGTCATGACGAGCTCCTTGTTGTTCGGGTTGTTCTTCACGGAAACCAGCCTTGCATTGCGCCGGGATTGCAGTGTGAGCGGGGGCTGCTGACAGCGTGCTGTCAGTAGTGATGGCGGTGCTGACAAAGCGCGCGTCGCGGTGTCTGCGGGCGCCGGGCAGTCGCGGCGAGGGCGGCGAGTGCGGCGAGGGCGGCGGCCCCGGGAACGGCGGAGGTCGCCCGCGGGGCGGCGTGCACACGCGGCGCGGCGCGAGAGCGGGCACTGCCGCCCGCGCATCGCGGCCGCGCAAAGCAAGACGCCCGGCGGATGCCGGGCGTCGTCGAGGTGTCAGCAGGCGGCCGTGGCGGCCGCAGCGACGTGTGTGCGGGTGTCGCGCGTCAGGATTCGGCGTCGCCTTCGTGCGCGGCCGGGCGTGCCTTCACGCTGCCGGCGATCAGGTCGAAACGGAACAGCCGGCATTCGAGCGCGCCGTTGAACAGCGGCGTCTTCGCCGATTCACGCAGGCGCAGCTGGCCCGGCAGCGAGCGGTCGGACGTCAGCAGGAACGCCTGCCAGCCCGTGAAGCGCTGCTTGAGCGCGTCGCCGAGCGCGTTGAAGAACTCGCTGTCCGGCGCATCGGTGTGCGTGCGGCGGAATGCGTCGTCGTTGCCGCGGTTGCGGCCCGTCTCCCGCACCTCGCCCCGCGCGCTGCGGCCGCGCACTTCGATCCGCTCGCCGTACGGCGGGTTCGCGAGGATGATGCCGGGGCCGTCGCAAGGCGGCGTCATCCCGCGCGCATCGACCTGCTTGAGCCATACCGACGGCACACCCGCGCGCTCCAGGTTGGCGCGCGCCTTCTCGAGCATGTCACCGGAGATGTCGCTGCCGTACACGCCGAGCGAATCGCGCTTGCCGCGTGCCGCGCGCTTCGCGTCGAGCGCCGCGACCTTCAGGCCTTGCCACGCGGTGATGTCGTATTGCTTGAGCTTTTCGAAGCCGAAACGACGCTCGACGCCCGGCGCGACGCCGAGTGCGATCTGCGCGGCTTCCGCGAGGAACGTGCCGCTGCCGCACATCGGGTCGTACAGCGGCGTGCCGGGTGTCCAGCCGGTGAGCCGCAGGATGCCGGCCGCGAGGTTCTCGCGCAGCGGCGCCGCACCCTTGTCGAGGCGCCAGCCGCGCTTGAACAGCGGCTCGCCCGACGTATCGAGGTACAGCGTGCATTCGGTGGCCGTCAGAAACGCGAACACGCGCACGTCCGGCGCGCCGGTGTCGATGCTCGGCCGCGCGCCGGTCTTGTCGCGCATCCGGTCGCAGATCGCATCCTTCACGCGCAGCGTCGCGAATTCGAGGCTCTTCAGCGGCGACTTGATCGCGGTGATGTCGACACGCAGCGTCTGCGTCGACGCAAACCAGCGTTCCCACGGCTGCTCGAGCGCGAGCGCGTAGACGTCCTGTTCGTTGCGGTACGGGCGGTGCGCGATCTTCAGCAGGATCCGGCTCGCAATGCGCGAATGGAGGTTCGCGGCCATGCCGGCGGCCCAGCCGCCGCGGAAATGCACGCCGCCCGGCACCTGCGCGCCCGCGGTGAACGGCGCACCGTCCAGATGACGGCCGGCGATCTCGGCCAGCTCGGCGGCAAGCGCCGCTTCGAGGCCGCGCGGGCAGGGAGCGAAGAATTCGTACAGGGTGGGCGAGGACATAAGGCGGGTGAAGGCGTGCAAAAGTCCACTATTGTACGCGGCGCGGACGGCCGGAGCCGGCGTTGCGTCCGTTTCATGACCCCACGCATGCGTCCGCACTCGTGCTCGCCGGGCGCGCGGCGCCCGCCGCCGCGCGCATGGCGAGGTGCCTCCGCGGCTGCGACAGGTTCAGTGCGAGCCCGTCTGGCCGGTCCGCACTGCCGGGGCGCCGGCCGGCCAGAACAGCGCGGACGGCTTCGACAGCACCGTGCGCACGATCGCGCCGACCAGCGAGCGTACCTTGGCGCGGCGCAGGCTGCGCGAGCGCACGGCCATCGTGAACGCGAGCGCGAAGCTCACGAGCACGTTGAGGATCGCCATGCTGAGCACGCCCGCGCAGGCCCACCAGAGCTCGGGCGTACTCAACGCGTCCTTGCCGAGCACGCCGAGCGCGACGCCGATCGAACCGGCCGACAGCGTTACGTGCCGCACTTCGAACGGGAACAGAAACACGGTGACGATCGCGGGGATCAGGCCGAGCATCAGGCCGAGGCCGACGTTGGCGACGACGCCCGCGACGTTCGACCGGCAGAAGTGTGCGAACTTCGCGGCCCCGGCCGCGCCGAGCGTGAGGCGCAGGCGGCGGTTGTACGCGAGCGCGTCGCCGACCCGGTGCAGCACGAACCAGTTGTCGGCCCAGCCCGCGAGCAGGCTCGACGCCCACAGCAGCACGCCCGTGAGCGCCGCGTAGAACGGCGTTGGGCCCAGCAGCGAGAATGAGTGCAGCGTCGCGTGCGCCTTCTGCGGCGAGATCAGGTTCGCGTGCAGCAGGTTGCCCGCGAACAACTGCACGAGCAGGCACACGGGCAGCACGACGAGCACGTTGCCGGAAATCGCCGCGGCCTGCGTGCGGATCAGCGCGATCACCGACGCGACGAACGCCTTCACCCCTTCGTCGTGGTTCGTGTCGTCGAGCTCGCGCGCGAGCGTCGGCGCGGTCATTGCCGGCTGCTTGGTTGCGAGCGTGAAGTGCAGGAAGTGCATCAGCATGAAACTCGCCGCGTAGTTGATGCCCGCCAGCAGCCCTTCGAGGATCGATTGCAGATGGGCGCCCGTGATCGCGAACTTCACGCACACGGTCGCGACGGTGACGAGGCCGCCGCCCGCCGCCATCCGCAGCATCTTCAGGTATTCGGCGCGGCCGCGCGAGATGTAGTGCTCGCCGGTATCCGCGTTGGTCTCGACGAGCTTGCGCGCGAACAGCGAGAAATTGCTGCGCACGAGGTGCGACACGCTCTGGCTGTTCTGGTTCGCGTCGACAAGCTCGGCCGTGAGGCGCGCCATCCCGTGCAGGTCGTCGCGCGCCATCCACGCGTTCAGCAGCATTTCCGCGCGCAGGATGCGCATGCGCATCCGCTCGACCTGGAACACGATGTCGACCGACACGCCGTTGCGGTACAGGTGCGCGAACACGTCGTCGACCGCGATCCGGCATTGGTCGAGGAGCACGCGCAGGTAATTCACCTCGTGCAGCAGCTTGCTCGGGTCGCCGCCGTCCTCGACGGCCGCGTGCGCGGTCTCGACCGCGAGCATCGCGCGCGTGAGACGGTAGAACGGCTGCGTTTCGAGCGGCTTGCGCGCGTCGTCGTCGGACAGGCGGCTGCGCACCGTTTGCGACAATCCCGTCGAGCTGATCTGGCACGTCAGGTTGTGCAGCGCGGCCAGCAAGTCGCGCGAGAACGAGCCCGGCTCGTGGCGTTCCTCGTCGGTAACGTCGAACGCGAGGAGCTCGGCGATGCGTGCGAGCAGGTCGTCGGGCAGCGCGTCGATCCATTGCGCGTCTTCCGGCGCGGGGAACATCAGCGTGAACAGCGCCGTCAGCTCGCGGCGGTTCGGCGCCGGCGGGATCAGCGACGAGTCGATCCGCTCGAACAGCGCGCCGAAAAAGCCCGAATGCACGGGCATCCCCGCATCGCACAGCAGCGAGATGCCGTCGCATTCGCGCAGAATCCCGCGCAGGATGCGCGCCGCGTGGGACTTCCATTCGGGATTGCGGTCCAGCACGTGGAACAGGTAGCGCAAGCGTGCATGCGCCGGGTACGTGCGTGCGTCGGCGTCGCGGTCGGCCGGCACCTCCTGCGCGGCCTGCATCGCGCCGTTGCGGCGCAGCCAGTGCGCGAGTTCGATCAGCCATTCGCTGCGCTCGGCGTACGACGCGTCCGCGTCGGCATGCGCGAGCAGCGCATCGAGCTGGTGACCGGCATTGCGCGACGCGCGCCACTTCTTGATCAGGGTCGTCAGGGAACGAAACATAAACGGAATAGCGAAAGCCCGAGACGGGCGGGTACGGGATGCCGGCCGGGATTGCGGCGCGGCGCCGGAGAGAACGGTGACGCTGGCCGGGTGGCCGGACGATGCGCGGCGACTCGCGATGCGGCTGCCCCGACGCGGAGCATGCGGACACGCATGCGCACCCCGGCAGACGCGGCGGCCGCCCCCGAGACGACGGGTGGATCGCCGCCGGCGGGCGCGCACGACGGCGGCGCGAGCCGGAACGTGCGTAGGATCGTCAATCGGACGCGAAAACGCAAGCCGACCGCATTGCCGGGCGCGGGTTCCGGAGGATTTTGACAAACAATGCAAAGCGGCCGTCCGGCCAATGGATGCCGCGTAGTGTGCGCAGCCGCTGCGGCAGCGGCGATGGCGGCGCCGTCGCATATGCGGCCGGGTGCGCGTGCGGTTCGCGCAGATGATCGTGATCGTCATCGGCGAGACGGGCCGGCTGCCGGCTGCGCGGATGCACGGCTGCACGGCTGCACGGGCGTACGCCCGCGCACCGGACGCTTACACGCCGGACTTGCCCGTCGCGCCCGCGTCATCGTGCGCCGCCGGATTGGCCGGGCAGGCCAGGACGGGCGCGGCGGCGGCCGCCTTGCCGGACGCAGCCGATGACGGCGCCGCCGCGCGCCGCGCGGCCATCGTGCGCACGCCGGCTGCGGCTTGCGATGCGATCACGTCGAGCGCACGCCGGTGGCCGGCGACGAGCGCGTCGTAACTGTCACCAACCGGCTCCGCGACGCTCGTGCGGCACGTCATCACCGCTTGCGTGTCGAGCGCACGCACGCTCCACACCGCGTCGATCGCCGCGCGTTTGCCCGGCCACGACTCGAAGCGCTGCACGTTCACACTGATTCGATAGACGGGCACGCCGGCCGGATACGCAGAATTCGCGACGTCGATCGTGCCGAGCCGCGCGGCGAGATCGTCCGACAGCGCGCGGCGGATCTCGTCGGCGGGCGCCGCGGCCCACCGCTCCTGCTCGAGCACGTCGACCTGCGCGGCGTTCTTCTGCACGACGAGCTGGTTCTTCGCGACCTGCTCGGGCACGCCGACGGCCGGCACCTCGATCAGGAACGCGGGGTTGGCGGGTGCGGTGCGCACGGGCGCCGCGGCATCTGCGGGGCTCAGCGTATAGAACCGCGCGGGCGGCGAACTGCACGCGGCCAGCGCGAGCGCGGCGAAGACTGCCGCCGCGCCGCTCGCGAGGCCGTTCACGCGTGTCGTCGTCATTGTTGATCTCCTGGCTTGCCCTTGAGCAGCGATTCGGGGTGGCGCTCGAGATAATCGGCGAGCGCGTTCAGCGATTGCAGCGTGCGCGTGAGCTCCTTCAGCGCGCCGCGCACGTCGGACTGCAGCGGCGAATCCTGCTGCAGCGTCGCTTCGGCGGTCGAGAAGGTCTGCTTCGCAGCCGCCAGCGTGTCGCGCGCTTGCGGCGCGATCTGCGTGTCGAGCTGCTTGAACAGTTTGTCGGCGTTCGACAGCGCGCTGTTCAGGTTCGCGCCGATCTGGTCGAACGGCACCTTGTCGAGCTTCTTCGCGATGTCGGCGACCTGCAGCTGCAGCTCGTCGAGCGTGTTCGGTACGGTCGGCAGCTCGAGCGGCTGGCGCGCCGCGTCGATCTTCACCGGCGGCGCCTTCGGGAAGAAGTCGAGCGCGACGTACAGCTGGCTCGTCAGCAGGTTGCCGGTGCGCAGCTGGCCGCGCAGCCCGTGCTGGACGAGGCGCTCGACGATTTCGCGGCGCGCCGGTTCGCCCTTGCTTTCGATCGTTTCGCGGAAGCGTCGGCCGAGCCGCTCCGGATACACGTTCATCGTGACCGGCATCAGGAAGTTCTTGGTCTTCGGGTCGTAGTCGATGCCGATGTTCGTCACTTCGCCGAGCACGATGCCGCGGAAGTCGACCGGCGCGCCGACGGCGAGCCCGCGCAGCGACTGGTTGAAGTTCATCACGACCTGCAGCGGCTGGCCGTCCGGGTCGCGCATTGCATCGCCCTCGTCGGAGCCGAGACGGAAGGTCGTGTTGTTCGGCGCGATCGCGCCGGTGTCCTGGTTCGGGGGCGTCTGGAACGCGATGCCGCCGAGGATCACCGTGGCGAGCGACTGCGTGTTCAGCTTCAGGCCGCTCGAATCGAGCCGCAGGTCGACGCCGCTCGCCTGCCACCAGCGCGAATTCAGGCCGACGTACTGGTCGTACGGCGCATTGACGAACACGTTGAACGTGACGCCGGTGCCGTCCTTGTCGAGCGAGAAGCCGACCACCTGGCCCACCTGCACGCGGCGGTAGTAGACCGGCGAGCCGATGTCGACCGAGCCGAGCGAATCGCCGCGCAGCACGTACTGCGTGCCTTTCTGGTCGCCGGTCACGGCGGGCGGCGTCTCGAGGCCGGTGAAGTCGGTCTGCGTGTCCTGCCCGTGGCCGGCGTCGACGCCGATGTACGCGCCCGACAGCAGCGTGCCCAGCCCCGACACGCCGGTCGCGCCGACGCGCGGCCGCACGATCCAGAAGCGCGAGCCCTTGACCGCGAAGTCCTCGGCCTCCTTCTTCAGTTGCACCTGGACGAGCACGCGCGACAGGTCTTTCGACAGCTTGATCGTCTTGACCATGCCGATCTCGACGTCCTTGTACTTGACCTGCGTTTTGCCCGGCTCGAGCCCTTCCGCGCTGTGGAAGCTGATCGAGATTTCCGGGCCGCGCTCGCGCACGGACTTGATCACGAGGCCGATGCCGATCAGCGCGGCGATCAGCGGCACGAGCCAGACGAGCGACGGCAGCCAGCCGCTCTTCGTCGAGATGGCCGGATCGGGCGGCCGGGGCGCGTCGTGCTGCGGGCCTTGCGGACTATTCATGGTGTTTCCCTGAGGTTTCGACTGGATCCCAGATCAGGCGGGGATCGAACTGCATCGACGCGAGCATCGTCAGGATCACGACCGAGCCGAACGCGAGCGCGCCGGGGCCGGCCGTGATGACGGCGAGCGAACGGAAATGGACGAGCGCGACGGTCAGCGTCACGACGAAGACGTCAAGCATCGACCAGCGGCCGATCCGCTCGACGATCCGGTACAGCCGCGTACGCTGCAGCGGCCGCCATGCGACGCGGCGCTGCGCGCTGGTCGCGAGGATCGTCAGCACGCCCAGCTTGAGCATCGGCACGAGAATGCTCGCGACGAACACGACGACCGCGAGCGGCCAGTCGCCCGACGTCCAGAAATAGATGACGCCGCTCATGATCGTGTCATCCTGCGAGCCGACGATCGACGACGTGTGCAGGATCGGCAGCAGGTTCGCCGGAATGTACAGGATCGCCGCGGCGATCAGCAGCGCCCACGTGCGCATGATGCTGTTCGGCGTGCGGAAGTGCAGCGCGCTGCCGCAGCGAGCGCAGTGCGCGTGCGGATGGTCGATCGTCTGCACGAGCCCGCATGCGTGGCAGCTGGCATAGCCCTCGCGGGCAGCGATGGGCGTCGTCATTGGCGCGGCGCGTCCGGCCGCGGCGCGGCGGCGGGGGTGGCTGGGATGGCGGGAGCGGGTTCGGGCCGTCCGGGCGTGCGGCCGGCGCGCAGGTCGTCGGCGATGTCCCACAACGTGCGCGGGTCGAACATCAGCACGACGGCGGTCATCAGCGTGAGCGCGCCGAATGCGAACAGCGCGGCGTCGGGCACGACGCGCGCGAGGCTCACCATCTTCACGATCGTGACGACGATGCCGAGCATGAACACCTCGATCATCCCCCACGGGCGCACGAACTGGATCGTGCGCAGCACCAGGTTCAGGCCCGGCGGCACGACGCCGCGCCGGATCGGCAGCAGCACGTACAGCAGCGCGGCCATCTCGACGAGCGGGAACAGCACCGTCGAGCAGAACACCATCACGCCGACGATCGCCATGTCCTGATGCCAAAGCGCATCGATCGCGCCGATCAGCGTCGTCTGCACGCGCGTGCCGTTCAGGTCCATTTCGAGGATCGGGAACGTCTGCGCGATGATGAACGTGACGAGCGCGGCGACCGCGAGCGCGCTGATGCGCTCGATCTGCGTGGTGCTGTTGCGATAGAGCAGCGCGTCGCAGCGCGGGCAGCGCGCGATTTCGCGGCCGCTCAGACGCGGTTTATGCAACAGTGCGTCGCATTCGTGGCAGGCAATCAGATCGTATCGTTGCATGGAAAAGGCGGTGTTGCGACGGCAGGGAGCACGCGTCGACGGGGCCGGAACCCGCGCCAATCTTACCAAAACGGCCTTTTGGCGGTGTCAACGTCCAAATGACCGGTGACCGGTCGGTAACATGGCGTCGACATGGCAGCCCGCTGACGCGTCAGTTCTCAGAGTCGGCGGCCGTCAAAAGGTTGCGGTAGCATGGCGCCCTTGACATGCGTCGGTCGAAGTTGCCGGCGCAGCCGTTCGCTCAACTGAGGATCCACGATGGCATCGAATTCGCTGCCGGCCAGCCCGGTACGTTACTCGCAGACGGCGATCGCATTGCACTGGCTGATCGCGCTGCTGATCGTCTGCGGCTTCGCGCTCGGCTGGGTGATGACCGACATCCCCGGTTTCACGCCGACCAAGCTGAAGTACTTTTCGTGGCACAAGTGGATCGGCGTGACTGCGTTCGCGCTGGCGGTCGTGCGCGTGCTGTGGCGCGCAACCCATGCCGCGCCCGCGCTGCCCGGCAGTACCCCGGCATGGCAGCGCGCGGCATCGCACGGCGTGCACATCCTGCTCTACGCGTTGATGCTCGCGATTCCGCTGACCGGCTATCTGTACAGCTCGGCGTCGAACATCCCGGTCGTCTACCTCGGCATCGTGCCGCTGCCGCGCCTGATCGACCCGGATCCGGCGCTGAAGGAAACGTTCAAGACGCTGCACGTGACTTTGAATTACATTCTGCTTGCGCTCGTTTCACTGCACGTGCTCGCTGCGCTCAAGCACCAGGTGCTGGACCGCGACGGGCTGCTGTCGCGCATGCTTCCCTTTGCCAAATGAAGGATCCCATGAAAGTGTCTTTCTCCCGCTCCATGCTGACCGCGTTCGCCGCGGTGTCACTCGCCGCATCGGCCGCGGCGCACGCCGACGTCGATCTCTCGAAGAGCAAGGTGTCCGCCGTGTCGAAGCAGATGAACGTGCCGACCGAAGGCGCATTCAAGAAGTTCTCCGCGCAGGTGAAGTTCGATCCGGCGAAGGCCGCGCAAGGCAGCGCGCAAATGACGATCGACGTCGCGAGCTTCGACCTCGGCGACAAGATGTACAACGACCAGGTCGCGGGCAAGGACTGGTTCGACGCGAAGGCGTACCCGCAGGCAACCTTCACGTCGTCGGCGATCGCGCCGGCCGGCGGCAACAAGTACAACGTGACCGGCAAGCTGACGATCAAGGGCAAGTCCGAGACCGTCACGGTGCCCGTCACCGTCACGCAAAGCGGCGCGACGCAGACCTTCGACGGCGTGCTGCCGATCAAGCGTTCGGCGTTCAACGTCGGCACCGGCGAATGGAAGGACACGTCGATCGTCGCCGACGAAGTGCAGATCAAGTTCCATCTCGTCGCGACGAAGTAAGCGGCGGGGTGTCGCATCACCCGAATGCCGCGCGAGGGCGCGGCGCTGTTCCAAGGAGAAAGAGTTGAAAAAGCATCTGATCATCGCCGCGGGCGCGCTGGCCGCTTCGCTGTCGTTCTCGGCTTTCGCCGACAGCGCGACGTACCAGTTCGATCCGAGCCACACGTACCCGAGCTTCGAGGCCGATCACTTCGGCGGCCTGTCGGTCTGGCGCGGCAAGTTCGACAAGTCGAGCGGCACCGTGACGCTCGACCGCGCGGCGAAGACGGGTACGGTCGACGTGACGACCGACATCGCGTCGATCCACACGGGCAGCGCGAAGCTCGACGAGCATCTGCAGACGCCGGATTTCTTCGATGCGGCGAAGTTCCCGCAGGCGAACTACAAGGGCACGATCAAGTTCGAAGGCGACAAGCCGGTGGCGGTCGTCGGCAACCTGACGCTGCATGGCGTCACGAAGCCGCTGACGCTGAAGATCGATTCGCTCAAGTGCATGCCGCATCCGATGCTCAAGCGTGAAGTGTGCGGCGTCGACGCGGTCGGCGAATTCAGCCGTGACGATTTCGGCCTCGACTACGGCAAGCAGTACGGCTTCAAGATGAAGACGAAGCTGCTGATCACGGCCGAAGCCGTCAAGCAGCAGTAACGCGCGCGGCCTGGCCGTCGCATACGCACCGCCGCGCTCCCTTTCCGGGGGGGGCGCGGCGGCTTTTTTTTGCGCGCCTATAATCGTCGGCACAGCTCGCGGCGCGACAACGGACGCGTCTGACAGAACGTACAACGACAAGGAGATCGCCGATGCATGCCGTCACGCAGTCCAGCTCCGTAGCATCGTCGCCGCGCGTATGGCGCGCGGTGGTCGCCGCGTCGATCGGCAACGCGCTCGAGTGGTTCGACCTCGTCGCCTACGGCTTCTTCGCGGTGACGATCTCGAAGCTGTTCTTCCCCGCCGGCGACGACACCGTGTCGCTTCTGCTCACGCTCGGCACCTTCGGCGTGTCGTTCTTCATGCGCCCGCTCGGCGCGATCGTGCTCGGCGCGTACGCGGACCGCGCGGGCCGCAAGGCCGCGCTCACGCTATCGATCCTGCTGATGATGGCCGGCACGCTGGTGATCGCGGTGCTGCCGACCTACCAGACGATCGGCGTTGCGGCGCCGCTGATTCTCGTCGCCGCACGGCTGATGCAGGGCTTCTCGGCCGGCGGCGAATTCGGTAGCGCGACCGCGTTCCTGGCCGAGCACGTACCCGGCCGGCGCGGTTTCTTCGCGAGCTGGCAGGTCGCGAGCCAGGGTCTCACGACGCTGCTCGCGGCCGGTTTCGGCACCGTGCTGAACGCGCAGCTCACGGCCGACCAGATGGCCGCATGGGGCTGGCGTGTGCCGTTCTTCTTCGGGCTGCTGCTCGGGCCGGTCGCGTACTACATCCGGGCGAAGGTCGACGAGACGCCCGAATTCCTCGCTGCCGAAAGCACCGCGAGCCCGCTGCGCGATACGTTCGCGTCGCACAAGGCGCGACTCGTTGCTGCGATGGGAGTGGTCGTACTTGGCACGGTCGCGACGTATCTCGTGCTGTTCATGCCGACGTACGGCGTGAAGCAACTCGGCCTCGCGCCTTCGGCCGCGTTCGCGGCGATCCTCGTCGTCGGCGTGATTCAGATGGCGTTCGCGCCGCTCGTCGGCCACTGGTCCGATCGCTACGGCCGTGTGCGCGTGATGGTCGCGCCGGCGCTGGGCATTCTCGTGCTGATCTATCCGGCATTCGCGTACCTCGTCGCGCATCCGGGCTTCGGCACACTGATCGCGCTGCAGGTGCTGCTCGCATTCCTGATGACGGGCTACTTCGCGGCGCTGCCGGGCCTGCTTTCCGAGGTATTTCCGGTGCAGACGCGCACGACGGGGATGTCGCTCGCGTACAACGTCGCGGTGACGATCTTCGGCGGCTTCGGGCCGTTCATCATCGCGTGGCTGATCAAGGCGACCGGGATGAAGACGGCACCGAGCTTCTACCTGATGTTCGCGGCGGTGCTGAGCCTTGGGGCGCTGGTTGTGCTGCGGCGGCGGTTCGGTTTTCGGTAATCGAGTAACGGGGTGCAGGAAGCGCGGTTAACCGGCGTCGCGGGACGCCCGCCGGTGCCGCAGGCTCCAAGCGAGCGGTTGCTGCAAGCACGACGACGACCGCAGTGAAAAGCAGCGCGGCTACGCTCCACTGCGCGACGGTGTCGCAGTCGAAACCGGCCCGTTCGCAAATCGCGTGCGAGATCGACTTCCCGGTACGACGGCAGCATGTCGTCGACATCCGCATCGCAACGCGGCGCCAAGCGCGAGGCCGGCCCGACACCGTAGCCAGCACCCGGACGGCGCGCCGCGAGACGGGGGCGGCGCGCCCGCATGAAAAAGGCCGGTCCAACAGGACCGGCCTTCGTCAATCAGCCAAAACGCCGCGCCGCTCAAACCTGCGCGCCGGCGTTCGGATCGTCCGGATCGTGCGCGGTCTTCTTTTCCTTGATCAGGTCTTCGCGTTTGATGCCGAGCCACATCGCGAGCGAACCCGCGACGAACACCGACGAGTAGATGCCGAACATGATGCCGACCGTCAGCGCGAGCGCGAAGTAGTGCAACGTCGGGCCGCCGAAGAAGAACATCGACAGCACCATCATTTCCGTCGACGTGTGCGTGATGATCGTGCGCGACATCGTGGTCGTGATCGCGTGGTTGATCACTTCCTGCACGTTCATCTTCCGTTCGCGGCGGAACGTTTCGCGGATCCGGTCGAAGATGACGACCGACTCGTTGACCGAGTAGCCGAGCACCGCGAGGATTGCCGCGAGCACCGCCAGCGAGAACTCCCACTGGAAGAACGCGAAGAAGCCGAGAATGATCACGACGTCGTGCAGGTTGGCGATGATGCCGGCCACCGCGTACTTCCATTCGAAGCGGAACGACAGATAGATCACGATACCGATCACGACGCACGCCAGCGCGAGCAGGCCGTCGGTCGCGAGCTCGCGGCCGACTTGCGGGCCGACGAACTCGACGCGCTGCAGCGTCACGTCCGGGCTTTGCGCCTTCAGCGCGTTCATCACCTGGTCGCTTTGCTGCGCGGACGTGAGGCCCTGCTTCAACTGCAGGCGGATCAGCACGTTGCGCGACGTGCCGAAGTTCTGCACCTGCGCGTCGGCGTAGCCGAGCTTGCCGAGCGTCGCGCGCACGGGTTCGAGCTGCGCGGCCTGCTGATACTGGACCTCGATCACCGTGCCGCCGGTGAACTCGACGGACAGGTGCAGCCCGCGGTGGAACAGAAAGAATACGGCGGCGAGGAACGTGACCAGCGAGATCACGTTGAACACCAGCGCGTGCCGCATGAACGGAATGTCTTTACGGATGCGGAAAAATTCCATGGCTTCGTCTCCGGGGCCTTATTGGGTCGAGCCCGGTTTCTTCGGCGACACGCGTTGCTGCGCGCGGTTGCGCAGTTGCGGCTTGCCCGCGCGCGGCGCGTTGCTCTTCGCCGGGGCCGCGAGCTTCGCGGCGCGCGCGGTGTCGGTCGATTCGTCTGCCGCGTCGAACGCCGCACCGGCGGCGCCGGCCGTCGCGCCTTCCGGCTTCCACACCTGGCCGATCGCGAGCGACTTCAGCTTCTTGCGGCCGCCGTACCAGAGGTTGACGATCCCGCGCGAGAAGAACACCGCGGAGAACATCGACGTCAGGATGCCGAGGCAGTGCACGATCGCGAATGCGCGAACCGGGCCCGAGCCGAACGCGAGCAGGGCGAGACCCGCGATCAGCGTCGTGACGTTCGAGTCGAGAATCGTCGCCCATGCGTGCGCGTAGCCGGCCTGGATCGCGAGCTGCGGCGGCTGGCCCGCGCGCAATTCTTCACGCACGCGCTCGTTGATCAGCACGTTGGAGTCGATCGCCATGCCGAGTGCGAGCGCGATTGCTGCGATGCCGGGCAGCGTCAGCGTCGCCTGCATCAGCGACAGCACCGCGACGAGCAGCAGCAGGTTCACCGACAGCCCGATCACCGAGATCACGCCGAACAGCATGTAGTACGCGATCATGAACACGGCGATCGCGCAGAAACCCCAGATCACCGAATGCACGCCCATCTTGATGTTGTCCGCGCCGAGGCTCGGGCCGATCGTGCGCTCCTCGATGATGTCCATCGGCGCCGCGAGCGAGCCGGCGCGCAGCAGCAGTGCGAGATCGGCCGCGGCCTGCGGCGTCGGCTGGCCCGTGATCTGGAAGCGGTCGCCGAGTTCGGACTGGATCGTCGCGACCGTCAGCACTTCGCCCTTGCCCTTCTCGAACAGCACCATCGCCATCGGCTTGCCGATGTTGTCGCGCGACACGGTGCGGACCGAGCGGCCGCCCGCCGAGTCGAGCCGGATGTTGACCGACGGACGCTGGTGTTCGTCGAAGCCGGCGGATGCATCGATGATGCGATCGCCGGTGAAGATCACGTCCTTCTTCAGCAGCACGGGGACCTGGTTGCCCTGTGTGAACAGTTCCTCGCCTGGCGGCACGGGGTCGTTCGGGTTCGGGTGCGTGTTGATCGGATCGGCGAGGCGCGCCTCGAGCGTCGCGGTGCGGCCAATGATGTCTTTCGCCTTCGCGGTGTCCTGCACGCCCGGCAGTTCGACGACGATGCGGTCGCTGCCTTGCTGCTGCAGGATCGGCTCGGACACGCCGAGCTCGTTTACGCGGTTGTGCAGGGTTGTCAGGTTCTGCTTGAGCGCTGCGTCCTCGACGGCCTTCTGCACGGCCGGCGTGAACGTGCCGACGACCTGCGTGCCGCCGCCGCCGGGCTGGGTCGCCCATTGCAGTTCGGTGATCGACGCTGCGAGCACCTTGCGGGCGTCTTCGGCCGTCTGCGCATCGCTGAAGTTGACGACCACGGACTGGTCGACGCGGCTCACGCCGCCGTCGCGGATGTTCTTGTCGCGCAGCAGCGAGCGCGCGTCGGACGCGTCGGAGTCGAGCTTCTTCGTGAGCGCGCCCGTCATGTCGACCTGGAGCAGGAAGTGCACACCGCCGCGCAGGTCGAGGCCGAGATACATCGGCAGTGCGTGCAGCGCGGTCAGCCAGCGCGGCGACGCGCTCTGCAGGTTCAGTGCGACAACATACTGCGGATCGTTCGGGTCGGTGTTCAGCGACTTCTGCAGCAGGTCCTTGACGCGCAGCTGCGTATCGGTGTCCTTCAGGCGCACGCGGATGTTCGCGTTGGTCGCCGTGTTCTCGAACGTGACGTCGTCCGGCTTGATCTGCGCGGACGCGAGCGCGGATTCGACCTGGGTCAGCGTGGTCGAATCGAGCTTGACCGTGGCCTTGCCGCTCGACACCTGCACCGCCGGCGCTTCGCCGAAGAAGTTGGGCAATGTGTACAGAAGGCCGATGGCGAGCGCCACGACCATCACGACATATTTCCAGATTGGATAACGATTCATGAGGGGGCCGAACGGGTGGTTGGCGTGAAAGCGTCGCGTCCGGCGCCGCGACGGCCCGCTCTCTCAGGCGGGCACGGCGCGGGGAGCCGGACGCTCGGTGAAAGCCTTACAGCGACTTGATCGTGCCCTTCGGCAGAATGGTCGTGACGGCAGCCTTCTGCACGGTGATTTCGGTGCCTTCGGCGATCTCGACGCCGATGTAGCCTTCGCTGACCTTCGTCACCTTGCCGACGAGGCCGCCGCTCGTGACGACTTCGTCGCCCTTCGCCATGGCCGCGAGCATGTTGCGGTGTTCCTTCTGGCGCTTCATCTGCGGACGGATCATGATGAAGTACAGCACCGCGAACATCAGGATGAGCGGCAGGAAGCTCATCAGGCTCGATTCGGCGCCACCGGCACCTTGCGCGAAGGCATTGGAAATGAACGGCACGTTGGTCTCTCCGTAGGGGAAGATCGAAAAATAAGCCGGTTATTCTACCACCGGCCCCATGCGCAAACCGCGCAGCAAATGCGCTTTCGGATCAAGCTGTTAAAGCGCGAACCGGCACGGTCGCAACGCATCTGGAAAGGCAATTGTAATGTTCGGCGGTCCCGACCGGTATCGGGGCGGCCGAATTTAGTACTCGTCTTATGTGACGGGCGGAGGCGTGGCAGCTGCCCGTCAGTCGACGCCTCTCGCCCGATCCTCCGCGAAGCGCTGACGGAATGCGTCGAACGTATGAGTCTCGATGGCCTCCCGGATCTCGCTCATCAGCTGCAGGTAGTAATGCAGGTTGTGGATCGTATTCAACTGCGCGCCGAGGATCTCGCCGACGCGGTGCAGGTGATGCAGATAGCCGCGCGAGAAGTTCTGGCACGTGTAGCACGTGCAGCTCGCGTCGAGCGGCTTCAGCGAATTCTTGTGCGTCGCGTTGCGGATCTTCACGTCGCCGAAGCGCGTGAACAGCCAGCCGTTGCGCGCGTTGCGGGTCGGCATCACGCAGTCGAACATGTCGACGCCGTTCGCGACGCCCTCGACGAGATCCTCCGGCGTGCCGACACCCATCAGGTAGTGCGGCTTGTCGGCCGGCAGCTTCGGGCCGACGTGCCGCAGCACGCGCATCATGTCTTCCTTCGGCTCGCCGACCGACAGCCCGCCGATCGCGAGGCCATGGAAGCCGAGCTCGGACAGGCCCGCGAGCGACTCGTCGCGCAAGTCTTCGAACATCCCGCCCTGCACGATCCCGAACAGCGCGTTCGGGTTGCCGAGCCGATCGAACTCGTCGAGCGAGCGCTTCGCCCAGCGCAGCGACATGCGCATCGAGTCGGCCGCTTCCTTGTGCGTCGTCGGTACGCCGTTGGTCGCATACGGCGTGCATTCGTCGAACTGCATCACGATGTCCGAATTCAGCACCTTCTGGATCTGCATCGACACTTCCGGCGACAGGAACAGCTTGTCGCCGTTGATCGGCGACGCGAACGTGACGCCGTCCTCGGTGATCTTGCGCAGGTCGCCGAGCGAGAACACCTGGAAGCCGCCCGAGTCGGTCAGGATCGGCTTGTTCCAGCCCATGAAGCCGTGCAGGCCGCCGTGCGCGTCGATCGTGTCGAGGCCTGGGCGCAGCCACAGGTGGAACGTGTTGCCGAGGATGATCTGGGCCTTGATCTCGTGCAGCTCGCGCGGCTGGATCGCCTTCACGGTGCCGTACGTGCCGACCGGCATGAAGATCGGTGTTTCGACCACGCCGTGGTTGAGCTTCACGCGGCCGCGGCGCGCATGGCCGTCGGTCGTCAGCAGTTCGAATTCGAGCCCGTTCGCGGGGCGTTCCTGCGCGGGGGCGTGCGTATCAGCGTGCGTATCGTGGGATGAGCCTTCGGTCATCGCGTCATTCTCCTTGCCACCGGAAAACAGTCCGGCGCATGTTGGAAACGCCGCCGGGCAACCGGCGGCGGGGGGAAAGCGGGTGTGCGCGCGTAGCGCGCGCAACGCAAAAAAGCGCGGCGACCGTGCGACGTGCCGGCCGCCGTGCGCAATCAGGCGGATGCCGTGAGCCGCGCTTACGCGCGCGGCGCTTCCGGCGCCTCCGGCGTGTCGCGTCGCGTGAGCAGCATCGCGTCGCCATAGCTGAAGAAGCGGTAGCGTGCTTCGATCGCATGCCTGTACGCGGCGCGGATCGTCTCGACGCCCGCGAACGCGGACACCAGCATCAGCAGCGTCGACTTCGGCAGATGGAAGTTCGTGACGAGCCGGTCGACGACGCGGAAACGATAGCCTGGCGTGATGAAGATGTCGGTTTCGGCCTGCGTCGCCGCGAGCGGGCGGCCGGCTTCGTCGGCGTCGCGCGCCGCGGCTTCGAGCGCGCGCATCGACGTCGTGCCGACCGCGATTACGCTGCCGCCGCGCGCGCGGGTCGCGGCAATCTTGTCGACGAGCGTCTGCGGCAGGTCGTACCACTCGCTGTGCATCTTGTGCTCGGCGATGTTCTCGACGCGCACCGGCTGGAACGTGCCGGCGCCGACGTGCAGCGTCAGCGTCGCGCGCTCGACGCCGATCGCGTCGAGCTTGTCGAGCAGCGGCTGGTCGAAATGGAGGCCGGCGGTTGGCGCCGCGACCGCACCCGGGTTGCTCGCATAGACGGTCTGGTAGCGCGTCTCGTCGTTCGCGTCGGCGTCGTGCTCGATATACGGCGGCAACGGCAGGCGTCCGTACTGCTCGATCAGGTCGAGGCACGGCGCGGGAAAGTGCAGCGTGAAGAACGGCTCCACGCGCTCGCCGACCGTCACGTCGAACGCGTCGGCGAGGCGCAGCGTCGTGCCGGCGCCCGGCGACTTGCTCGCACGGATTTGCGCGAGCGCCGTCTGCGTGCCGGTCACGCGCTCGATCAGCACCTCGATCTTGCCGCCGCTGGCCTTCTGGCCGAAGAACCGCGCCTTCAGCACCTTGGTATCGTTGAACACGAGCAGGTCGCCCGGCGCGATGCACGACAGCAGTTCGGTGAAGCGGCGGTCGACGAGGCGGGCGGGCTCGACGGTGGCGTCGACCTCGAGCAGGCGGCTCGCGGTGCGGTCGGGCAGCGCGGTTTGCGCGATCAGCTCGGGCGGCAGATTGAAATCGAAATCGGAAAGCGTGAACATGCGGGCTGGTTCGAAACGGCCGGCGGGTGCCGCCGACAAGGCGGAAACGCGTAATCGGCGCGCGCGAGCCGCTATGATGGCGGGATGCGCGGCCTGGCCGGCGCCGTTCGTTCGGACGACGTGAAAGCCGCTATTGTACTTGCCTTGCGAAGCACCCAGACGATCCAATGCCCGTGTCGCCCCGCCGTTCCGCCGCCGCCGTTGCCGATTCCGCCGATCCGTTCGACGCGAACGATGCTGCGCCGCCCGCCGAAAGCGCGGGCGAGGGCGCCGCGCCGCACCGCACGGCATCGCGTCGCGCGGGGCCGAAACGCGGCGCCGACGGGCGGCTCGCGCAGCCGGCCGCGGCCGCGCCCGGCGTCGAACCCGCAACGGACGGCAACGAAGCGGCGGAATCTGGGGCATCCGGCGCGAAGGGCACGAAAGGCAAGAAGAAGCCGGCCGCGGACAAGCCCGTGAAAACCGCCGACAAGCTCGCGAAGCTCGGCCTCACGCGCTCGATCGATCTCGTGCTGCATCTGCCGATGCGCTACGAGGACGAAACCACGCTCACGCCGATCGGCGAACTGCTGCCGGGCGGCATCGCGCAGACCGAAGGCGTCGTGTTCGACAACGAGGTGGCCTACCGGCCGCGCCGCCAGCTCGTCGTGAAGATCCGCGACGACGACGGCGACCAGCTGGTGCTGCGCTTTCTCAATTTCTACGGCTCGCAGGTCAAGCAGATGGCCGTCGGTCAGCGGCTGCGCGTGCGTGGCGACGTGCGCGGCGGCTTCTTCGGGATGGAGATGGTGCATCCGGCCGTGCGCGTCGTCGAAGCCGATGCGCCGCTGCCGCAGGTGCTCACGCCCGTCTATCCGAGCACGGCGGGCGTGTCGCAGGCGTATCTGCGCAAGGCGATCGAGAACGCGGTCGAGCGCACGCCGCTCCCCGAGCTGCTGCCGCCCGAAATCGAACGCGACTACCTGAGGCCGCTCGGCGTGCCGACGCTCGCGCAGGCGGTGCGGATCCTGCACCATCCGGGCGTCGACTCCGACGAAGCCGCGCTGATGGACGGCTCGCACCCCGCGTGGACGCGCATCAAGTTCGAGGAACTGCTCGCGCAGCAGCTGTCGCTGAAGCGCGCGCATGAGGAGCGCCGCACGCGCGCGGCCCCCGCGATGCCGCGTCGTAGCGCGGCCGACGCCGACGCGCTGACCACGCGCCTGTACGCGGCGCTGCCGTTCACGCTGACGGGCGCGCAGGCGCGCGTGGTCGACGAGATCGCGCACGATCTCACGCTCCCGCACCCGATGCAGCGACTGCTGCAGGGCGACGTCGGCAGCGGCAAAACGGTCGTCGCGGCGCTGGCCGCGACGCAGGCGATCGACGCCGGCTATCAGGCCGCGCTGATGGCGCCGACCGAAATCCTGGCGGAACAACACGCACGCAAGCTGCGCGCGTGGCTCGAACCGCTCGGCGTGTCGGTCGCGTGGCTCGCCGGCAGCCTGAAGGCGAAGGAGAAGCGCGCGGCGGTCGAGGCGGCGGCGCTCGGCACCGCGCAGCTCGTGATCGGCACGCATGCGATCATCCAGGACACGGTCGAATTCGCGCGGCTCGGCCTCGTGATCGTCGACGAGCAGCACCGCTTCGGCGTCGAGCAGCGTCTCGCGCTGCGCGCGAAAGCCGCGAACGCGGCCAATGGCGCGCGCGACTTCCAGCCGCACCAGCTGATGATGTCGGCTACGCCGATTCCGCGCACGCTGGCGATGACGTATTACGCGGATCTCGAGGTGTCGACGATCGACGAGCTGCCGCCGGGCCGCACGCCGGTGCTCACGCGCGTCGTCGGCGACGCGCGGCGCGAGGAGGTGATCGCCCGTGTGCGCGAAGCCGCGCTGACCGGCCGCCAGGTGTACTGGGTGTGTCCGCTGATCGAGGAGAGCGAGACGCTGCAACTGCAGACGGCTGTCGAAACCTACGAGACGCTGGCCGCGGCGCTGCCCGAGCTGAAGGTCGGGCTCGTGCACGGGCGGCTGTCGCCGGCCGACAAGGCGGCCGTGATGGACGCGTTCACGCGCAACGAAGTGCAGCTGCTCGTCGCGACGACCGTGATCGAGGTCGGTGTCGACGTGCCGAACGCGTCGCTGATGGTGATCGAGCATGCGGAACGCTTCGGCCTCGCGCAGCTGCACCAGCTGCGCGGGCGCGTCGGGCGCGGCACCGCGGCGTCGGTGTGCTTGCTGCTGTACAGCGGGCCGCTGTCCGTTGCCGGCCGCGAGCGGCTGAAGACGATGCGCGAAACCACCGACGGCTTCGAGATCGCGCGGCGCGACCTCGAGAT
Organism: Burkholderia latens; assembly: GCF_001718795.1. Lineage (NCBI taxonomy): Bacteria > Pseudomonadati > Pseudomonadota > Betaproteobacteria > Burkholderiales > Burkholderiaceae > Burkholderia > Burkholderia latens. Next base: position 742,879 of record NZ_CP013435.1, read on the forward strand.
CCGCGGCCCCGGCGAATTCCTGGGCGCGCGCCAGTCGGGCGCGGCGATGCTGCGCTTCGCGAACCTCGAGACCGACGGGTGGCTGATCGACCCGGCCCGCGACGCGGCGGCGCGACTGATCGCCGCTTATCCTGACGTGGTCACGCAGCATCTGGCGCGCTGGCTCGGCGCGCGCGAGCAGTATCTGAAAGCGTGATCGTGCATTCGGGGCCCGATTTAAAACAGCGTGGCGCGCATATTGGGCGTGCCGCGATGCAGAGAAACTTGGCGAACCGGTGCCAACGGGTGTATAAATTAAACCTATCGCCTGTATATCTCTGATTGACCCACAATGACCCTGACTGAACTGAAATACATCGTCGCGGTGGCGCGCGAGCGGCATTTCGGCCGCGCGGCCGAAGCATGCTTCGTGAGCCAGCCGACGTTGTCGGTGGCGATCAAGAAGCTGGAAGACGAGCTCAACGTGCAGATTTTCGAGCGCGGCGCGAGCGAAGTGAGCGTGACGCCGATCGGCGACCAGATCGTCACGCAGGCGCAGCGTGTGCTCGAGCAGACGTTTGCGATCAAGGAGATTGCGAAGCAGGGCAAGGACCCGCTCGTCGGCCCGTTCCGTCTCGGCGTGATCTACACGATCGGCCCCTACCTGCTGCCGACGCTCGTCAAGCAGATGATCCAGCGCGTGCCGCAGATGCCGCTGATGCTGCAGGAGAACTACACGCTGAAGCTGCTCGAGCTGCTGAAGCAGGGCGAGATCGACGCCGCGATCATGGCGCTCCCGTTCCCCGAAACCGGCCTGATGGTGCGGCCGCTGTACGACGAGCCGTTCGTCGTCGCGCTGCCGGCTGGCCACCCGTGGGAGAAGCGCGACGAGATCGACGCCGAGGACCTGAAGCAGGAGACGATGCTGCTGCTCGGCAACGGCCACTGCTTCCGCGATCACGTGCTCGGCGTGTGCCCGGAACTGATGCGCTTCTCGCAGACGGCCGACGGCATCCAGAAGACCTTCGAAGGATCGTCGCTCGAAACGATTCGGCATATGGTCGCGAGCGGTGTCGGCATCACGGTGCTGCCGCGCATGTCGGTCGCCGAGGTCGGCCCGCGCGCCAACGGCCCGGACGCCGAGCTGCTGTCGTACGTGCCGTTTCACGAACCGGTGCCCGACCGCCGCGTCGTGCTGGTATGGCGCAAGAGCTTTACGCGGATGCCCGCCATCGACGCGATCAGCGAGGCGATCGCCGCGTGCGAGCTGCCCGGCGTCACGAAGCTCGACATGCCGACCACGATGAATTGAGCCGCGCTTGTCGCGTGCCGACGGTCCGAATCGACGGGGTCTCGCGACCCCGTTTATTTTTCTCTATCGAATAGATGAAATTTATTAAATTCTAATATGCGATAGATGAATATACTATCTTTCGCATGGATCGGCGTCACCGCGAAGGGCCCGGTCTGCACGCTAAATGCAACGGTCAAAGGAGGATGTCATGATGCGGTCGGTATTGCAGCAAGCGCAACGGACCATCCCGTCGCGCGACGAGGTCGTTCGCCGTGCGAAGGCCGCGGTTCGCGGTCTTCAGCCGCTTGCGTTCGCGTACCTGGCGGATCGCGCGTATGGCGGATGAGCGCCGCCGCGCGCCGGGCCGGAGGTCCGGCGCTTCGCGCGTTGTCCGGCCATGAGGTGGCGTTGCAGGTCCAAGGTCTGCAAGGCCGTAACCCAAGCCGCCCGTGGCACCCCGTAACACGACAGGATCAACCTGTTCCGTTTCATCCCCCCGCAATGCTCCACGAACCGCGCCCGGCAAGTGGGGGCCTACGAGCAAGAAAAGGAGAAAAAGCATGTCGACCGAAGCGAAATGTCCGTTCCACCACACGGCGGCCGGCGGCACGTCGAACAAGGACTGGTGGCCGAATCAGCTGGACCTCAACATCCTGCACCGCCACTCGGCGCTGTCCGATCCGATGGATCCGGATTTCGACTACGCGGAAGCGTTCAACAAGCTCGACCTCGCGGCGGTGAAGCGCGACCTGCACGCGTTGATGACCACGTCGCAGGATTGGTGGCCGGCCGATTTCGGCCATTACGGCGGCCTGTTCGTGCGGATGGCATGGCACAGCGCCGGCACGTACCGGATCGCCGACGGCCGCGGCGGCGCGGGCGGCGGGCAGCAGCGCTTCGCGCCGCTGAACAGCTGGCCCGACAACGGTAACCTCGACAAGGCGCGCCGGCTGCTGTGGCCGATCAAGCAAAAGTACGGCCGCAGCATTTCGTGGGCCGACCTGATGATCCTGACCGGCAACGTCGCGCTCGAATCGATGGGCTTCAAGACCTTCGGCTACGCGGGCGGCCGTGCCGACACGTGGGAGCCGGACGACGTCTACTGGGGCTCGGAAAAGATCTGGCTGGAATTGAGCGGCGGCCCGAACAGCCGCTATTCGGGCGACCGCGAGCTCGAGAATCCGCTCGCGGCCGTGCAGATGGGCCTGATCTACGTGAACCCTGAAGGTCCGGACGGCAACCCCGACCCGGTTGCGGCCGCGCGTGACATCCGCGAGACGTTCGCGCGGATGGCGATGAACGACGAAGAGACGGTCGCGCTGATCGCGGGCGGCCACACGTTCGGCAAGACGCACGGCGCGGGCCCTGCGTCGAGCGTCGGTCCGGAGCCGGAAGCAGCGGGCATCGAACAGCAAGGCCTCGGCTGGAAGAGCACGTACGCATCGGGCAAGGGCCGCGACGCGATCACGAGCGGCCTCGAAGTCACGTGGACGTCGACGCCGACGAAGTGGAGCAACGACTTCTTCAAGCACCTGTTCAGCTACGAGTGGGAGTTGACGAAGAGCCCGGCCGGCGCGCACCAGTGGGTCGCGAAGGATGCCGATGCGGTGATTCCGGATGCGTTCGATCCGTCGAAGAAGCACCGTCCGACGATGCTGACGACCGACCTGTCGCTGCGTTTCGATCCGGCCTACGAGAAGATCTCGCGCCGCTTCTACGAGAATCCCGCCGAATTCGCCGACGCGTTCGCGCGCGCATGGTTCAAGCTCACGCACCGCGACATGGGGCCGCGTGCACGCTATCTCGGCCCGGAAGTGCCGGCTGAAGAACTGCTGTGGCAGGACCCGATTCCGGCCGTCGACCACCAGTTGATCGACGACGCGGATGTCGCTGCGCTGAAGGCGAAGATCCTTGCGACGGGGCTGAGCGTGTCGCAGCTCGTGTCGACCGCATGGGCGTCCGCATCGACGTTCCGCGGTTCGGACAAGCGCGGCGGCGCGAACGGCGCGCGTATCCGCCTCGCACCGCAGAAGGACTGGGAAGTGAACCAGCCGGCGGCGCTCGCGGCGGTACTCGAGGCGCTCGAAGGCGTGCAAAAGGCGTTCAACGACGCGCAGACGGGCGGCAAGAAGGTATCGCTGGCCGACCTGATCGTGCTGGCCGGCGCGGCAGCCGTCGAGCAGGCCGCGAAGAACGCGGGTGTCGCGGTCACCGTGCCGTTCGCGCCGGGCCGGATGGATGCGTCGCAGGAGCAGACCGACGTCGACGCGATGGCCGTGCTCGAGCCGGTGGCCGACGGCTTCCGCAACTACCTGAAGGCCGCGTACAAGACGCCGGCCGAGGCGCTGCTGGTCGACAAGGCTCAGTTGCTGACGCTGACGGCGCCCGAGATGACCGTACTGGTCGGCGGCCTGCGTGTGCTCGGCGCGAACGTCGGCGGCTCGAAGCACGGGGTGTTCACCGATCGTCCGGGCACGCTGTCGAACGACTTCTTCGCGAACCTGCTCGACATGCGCACGGAGTGGAAGCCCGTGTCGGCCGCGAACGACGTGTTCGAAGGGCGCGACCGCACGACGGGCGAGGTCAAGTGGACCGGCACGCGGGTCGACCTGATCTTCGGCTCGCACTCGCAACTGCGTGCGTTGGCCGAGGTGTACGGCAGCGCGGATGCGAACGAGAAGTTCGTGCGCGATTTCGTCGCGGCCTGGAACAAGGTGATGAACCTCGACCGCTTCGACCTCGCGTGAACGCCGTGACGCGATAACGGTCACGTAGCAACGAGAAACGGCCGGTCGCACGACCGGCCGTCTTTCTTCCGATTCAGAATGTTGTCGAAGGAGGCACGATCATGACGCAAATGATGCTGAACATCCGCGCTGCGCATACGCCCGCCGAGCTGGTACGCCGCATCGTCGGCTTTGCGATCGTCATCGGCGGCGCGGCAGAGCTGGTCGCGCAGGGGCTGCATGCGCTCGCCCCGCTCGTCGCGGGCGGTTGAGCGCACGGATTCGCTCGTCGCGCTAGACTTGCAAGTCGCGAACGGATGCCGCGTGAAACGGCATACGGATTGCTCGACGCATTTTCGCCGGTTCAACATTTCGAATGGGAGTCCCGAAGATGGCCAAGAAAGGCAACGCCACGCAGATCAACATCGGCATTAGCGACAAGGACCGCAAGAAGATCGCGGACGGCCTGTCGCGCCTGCTCGCCGATACGTTTTCGCTGTACCTGAAGACCCACAACTTCCACTGGAACGTCACGGGTCCGATGTTCAATACGCTGCACCTGATGTTCGAAGAGCAGTACAACGAACTGTGGCTCGCGGTCGACTCGGTCGCCGAGCGCATCCGCACGCTCGGCGTCGTCGCGCCGGGCACGTTCGCGGATTTCGCGAAGCTGTCGTCGGTGCCGGAGGCCAACGGCGTGCCGGCGGCCGAAGAAATGATCCGCCAGCTCGTCGAAGGGCACGAGACGGTCGTGCGCACCGCGCGCGAAATCTTCCCGATCGCCGATGCGGCGAGCGACGAGCCGACCGCCGACCTGCTGACGCAGCGCCTGCAGACGCACGAAAAGACCGCATGGATGCTGCGGTCGCTGCTCGCGTAAATCCGGTGCGGCCGGTCGCGCCGCGCGCGGCCGGCCATCGTCCGGCGCTCCGCCGTCGCGTGGGCCCTGGAGGCCGGAGCGGCCGCAGGCCGGCCGGCGTCGGGCTCGGCATTTGTCCCTTGATCGAAGCACACCGGCCGTCCGTCCGCCCGTGGCGGGCCTCGGCGGCCGCCGCGCGGGGCCGCGGCACGGCTCGACATGACGCGGACCGCTGCTCGGCTCTAAAATGCCGGGATTCTCTCCCCGGTGCTTTGCCATGCTTGCCCGCTTTCCCCTGTATCTGCGGCTCGTCCGGATGGACAAGCCGATCGGCAGCCTGCTGCTGTTGTGGCCGACGCTCAACGCGCTGTGGATCGCGTCCGACGGCCATCCGCGCTGGCCGCTACTCGTAATCTTCGTGCTGGGCACGCTGCTGATGCGCTCGGCCGGCTGCGCGATGAACGACTACGCCGACCGCGATTTCGACCGTCACGTGAAGCGCACGGCCGACCGGCCGCTGACGTCTGGGAAGATCCACGCATGGGAAGCGGTCGCGATCGCGGTGGTGCTGTCGTTCATCGCGTTCCTGCTGATCCTGCCGCTCAATACGCTGACGAAGGAGCTGTCGGTCGTCGCGCTGTTCGTCGCGGGCTCGTATCCGTTCATGAAGCGTTTCTTCGCGATTCCGCAGGCGTATCTCGGCATCGCCTTCGGCTTCGGCATTCCAATGGCATTCGCGGCCGTGCTGGACACGGTGCCGGTGCTCGCGTGGGTGATGCTGGTCGCGAACATCTTCTGGTCGGTTGCGTACGACACCGAATATGCGATGGTCGATCGCGACGACGACATCAAGATCGGCATTCGCACGTCCGCGCTGACGTTCGGCCGCTTCGACGTGGCGGCCGTCATGCTGTGCTACGCGATGACGCTCGGCATCTACGTATGGATCGGCGTGACGCTCGGCTTTGGCGTCGCGTACTGGGCAGGGTGGGCGACGGCGGCTGGCTGCGCGCTGTATCACTACACGCTGATCAAGGACCGCGAGCGGATGCCGTGCTTCGCGGCGTTCCGGCACAACAACTGGCTCGGCGGTGCACTGTTCGCGGGGATTGCGGCGCATTACCTGCTGGCGGGGGCCGCCGGCAGCTGAAGCCGCACGCGCCGCCGCCGGTGCGCGATGCAAAACAAAAAGCGGCCGAGGCCGCTTTTTTGTCGCCGGTGCGGGGCGGCACCGTAGTCTTCGGAGCGCTTACGCGCGGCCGAGTTCGTCGCCCATTTCCTTCGCCCGCGCTTCGGCCGCGAGCGCGCCGCGCACGATCGCTTCCTTCACGCCCTGCGCGTCGAACGACGCAAGCGCCGCGGCCGTCGTGCCGCCCTTCGACGTCACGCGCTCGCGCAGCACGCTTGCCGGTTCGCCGGATTGCGCGGCGAGCTGCGCGGCGCCCGCGAACGTCGCGACCGCGAGCGCGCGGCCTTGCTCGTCGTTCATCCCGAGGCGGCGCGCGGCTTCCTGCAGCGCTTCGATGAAATAGAACACGTATGCGGGGCCGCTGCCCGAAATTGCGGTGACCGCATCGAGCTGTGCCTCATCGTCGAACCAGACGATTTCACCGACCGCGCCGAGCACGTTCGATGCGAGTTCGCGGCCGGCCGCATCGACGCCCGGCAGCGCGGCGAGGCCCGTCACGCCCATCCCGACGAGCGCCGGCGTGTTCGGCATCGTGCGCACGACGCGCGCGTAGTCACCGAGCCAGCGTGCGAGGTCGGTGCCGCGGATGCCGGCCGCGATGCTGATCACGAGTTGCGATTTCAGATGCGGCGCAAGCGCCTGCGCGACGTCCTTCAGCACCTGCGGCTTCACCGCGAGCACGATTGCGTCGTAGTCGGCGAGCGTTGCGTCGACGGCCGCGCCGGTGCGAATGCCGAATTGTTGTGCGGCGCGCGCGCGGACGTCGTCGTTGACGTCGATCGCGTACAGGCCGTCAGCGGCGACCCCACGCTTGACGAGGCCGCCGATGAGGGCTGCGGCCATGTTGCCGCCGCCGATGAATGCGATTTTCATGATGTCCGATTGAGCAAGTGAGTGAACGGGAACGCGCCAGGCGGGTGGCGCTCAGTGCGAATAGTCGCGTGCGCCGAAGATCGCGGTGCCGACGCGCACGATCGTCGCGCCTTCGAGCACTGCGGCTTCCAGATCGGCGGACATGCCCATCGACAACGTGTCGAGCGGCAGTCCTTCGGCGCGCAATGCGTCGAACAGCGCACGCAGTGCGCGATGCGGCGCGCGCTGCGCGTCGAGACCGTCGGCCGGTTCGGGAATGGCCATCAGCCCGCGCAGGCGCAGCGCCGGCAGCTCGGCGACTGCGCGCGCGACCGCCGCCACGTCGGCCGGCGCGACCCCGCTCTTCGAGGCCTCGCCGCTGATGTTCACCTGCACGCACACATTCAGCGGCGGCAGGTGCGCGGGGCGTTGTTCCGACAGGCGCTGCGCGATCTTCAGCCGGTCGACCGAATGGACCCAGTCGAACCGCTCGGCGACCGCGCGCGTCTTGTTCGATTGCAGCGGCCCGATGAAATGCCATTCGAGCTCGGCGCGCAGATCGGCGAGCGCATCGATCTTGTCGACCGACTCCTGCACGTAGTTTTCGCCGAATGCGCGTTGTCCGGCCGCATGCGCGGCGCGCACGTCGTCGGCGGGAAACGTCTTTGATACGGCGAGCAGCGAGACGGTGGCAGGGTCGCGGCCGGCCGCGCGGGCGGCGTCGGCGATGCGGCGGTGGACGGAGTCGAGACGGGTGACGAAATCGGACATGACGGGCACGGAAACAGGCACGGGAAGCGACTACGGCGGCGGAGGCTGTGGCAGACGCGGCACGGCGCGCCCCGCATCGCGATGCGCTCATTATACGGACGGAGCGCCGCGCGGGGCTGCCTGCCCGCATCAGCCGTACAGCAGATGCTCGACGAGCTGGACCCAGTGCGCGACCGGGGTTTGCGTGCCGCTCTGCAGATGCGCGATGCAGCCGACGTTGCCGGACACGATCATCTGCGGTTCGAGCGCGTGCAGCTTCAGCAGCTTCTGCTTGCGCAGCCGGTACGACAGCGACGGTTGCGTCAGCGAATAGGTGCCGGCCGACCCGCAGCACAGATGGCTGTCGGCCGGCAGTCGCACATCGATGCCGAGCGTCTCGAGCAGGCGCTCGACCTTGCCGCGCGACTGCTGGCCGTGCTGCAGCGTGCACGGCGGATGGTACGCGACGGTATGGATCGCACGCCGCCGCGCGAGCGTCGCGATCTCCGCCTCGAACGCGAGCAGCACGTCGGAGATGTCGCGCGTCAACGCGACGATGCGCTGCGCCTTTTCCGCATAGGCCGGGTCGTCGCGCAGCAGGTGCGCATATTCGAGCACCGTCGCGCCGCAACCCGACGCGTTCATCACGATCGCTTCGGCGCCTTGTTCGACGTGCGGCCACCATGCGTCGATGTTGCGGCGCGCATCGGCGAGCGCTTCGTCGTGATAGTTCAGATGCAGCCGGATCGCGCCGCAGCAGCCCGCATCGGGCGCTACGATCGTCTCGACGCCGAGCGCGTCCAGCACCCGCGCGGTCGCGATATTGATGTTCGGCAGCATCGACGGCTGCACGCAGCCGCCGAGCATCAGCATCTTGCGCGGATGCGTGCGCTGCGGCCATTCGAGCAGTCGCGTGCGCGGCGGCACCTTGTCGCGCAGCCGTTTTGGCAGCAGCGGCCGCACGTGCTGGCCGAGCCGCATCATCGGCGAGAACAGCGCCGCATTCGGCACGACGCTCGCGAGCACGCGGCGCATGAGCCGCTGCTGCGCGGGGCGTTCCACCTGCGCCTCGACGTGCTTGCGACCGATCTCGACGAGCCGGCCGTACTGGACGCCGGATGGGCAGGTCGTCTCGCAACTGCGGCACGTGAGGCAGCGATCGAGGTGCTGCTGCGTGCTGCGCGTGACGGGCGCGCCTTCGACCATCTGCTTGATCAGGTAGATGCGGCCGCGGGGGCCGTCGAGTTCGTCGCCGAGCAACTGGTAGGTCGGGCACGTCGCGGTGCAGAAGCCACAATGCACGCACTTGCGCAGGATCGCGTCGGCCTCGTCGCCGTCGGGCGTGTTGCGGATGAAATCGGCGAGGTTCGTTTGCATCCAGACCTCAGATATCGGGGTAAAGCCGGCCGCGATTGAAAATGCGCGCGGGATCGAACGCGCTCTTCAGCCCGCGGTGAATCTTCATCAGCGGCGCGGGCAGCGGCGTGAACACGCCGGCGCTGCGGTCGTACGTGTCGCCCGCGCGGAACAGCGTCGCATGGCCGCCGGCCTGCTTCGCGCTCATCCGTACCGTCTGCGCGTCGGCGTCCGTGATCCACCAGCGCTGCGCGCCGCCCCATTCCATCAGCTGCGTGCCGGGCAGGTGCATCGGTTCGGTGATCGACGGCAGCGACAGGCGCCACAGCGCGTAGCCGGGCGGGATGCCGTTGAAGAACGGGTCGGTGTGCTCGCGCAGGCCGGCCCAGAAACGCTCGGCCTCGACCGCATCGACGACTTCGCCGCCGAGCAGCGTCTTCGCCGATTTCACCGCGGCCTCGGCGCCCGACAGCCGCAGCACGAGCGTGCCGTTGCGCCACCCGCTCGCGCTGACGGGCAGCGGATGGCCGCCCCATTCGTTGAGCTTGCGCACCGCGTCCGTCGCGGTCATCTCGAACTTCAGCGTGACTTCGGCGACGGGCACCGGCAGCACCTTGATCGACAGGTCGAGCATCAGCCCGAGCGTGCCGAGCGCGCCGGCCATCAGCCGCGATACGTCGTAGCCCGCCACGTTCTTCACGACCTGGCCGCCGAAGCGCAGCACTTCGCCGCGCCCGTTCATCAGCGTGACGCCCAGCACGAAGTCGCGCGGCGCGCCGCACGTCGCGCGGCGCGGGCCCGCAAGGCCGGCCGCGATGCAGCCGCCGACGGTGGCGGCGCGTCCGAAGTGCGGCGGCTCGAACGGCAGCATCTGGCCGCATTCGGCGAGAACGGTTTCGAGCTGCGCGAGCGGCGTGCCCGCGCGGACCGTGACGACGAGTTCGGCCGGGTCGTACGACACGACGCCCTGAAACACGCGCGTGTCGAGTATTTCGCCGTCCAGCGCCTGCCCGTACCAGTCCTTCGTGCCGCCGCCGCGGATCCGCAGCGGCCGGCCGTCGGCACTGGCGGCGCGGATGCGCTCGGCCCATCCGGCGACGATGTCGTCCTCTTCCATGTTCTGTTGCTGCCTCGTTGTTGTCCGGTCGATTGTACCGGGGTGGCGCGATTGCACATCGCGACTATCCCTAAGCCTCGTATCGCAAGGCGTGCACGCGCCGCCGCGTGCACGGCGCCGCGCGGCGGCGGTCCGCGCCTCCTGCGTCGTTCAGAAGCGCGGCAGCTCGGGGTGCGGCAGCAAGCCGCCGCGCACGTGCTGGCGGCCGTATTCGGCGCAGCGTGCGCGGGTCGGGATCCCCTTGTCCGGATTGAGGAGCCCGGCCGGATCGAACGCACGCTTGACCGCGAAGAACGCGTCGCGCTCCTGCGGCGAGAACTGCACGCACATCGAATTCAGTTTTTCGATTCCTACACCGTGCTCGCCCGTCACGCTGCCGCCGAATTCCACGCAGCATTCGAGGATTTCCGCGCCGAACTGCTCGGCGCGGTGCAGTTCGTCCGGATCGTTCGCGTTGTAGAGAATTAGCGGATGCATGTTGCCGTCGCCGGCATGGAACACGTTGATGCAGCGCAACCCGTAGCGCGTCTCGAGCTGCTCGATGCGCGCGAGCAGCGGACCGATCGCGCGGCGCGGCACGGTGCCGTCCATGCAGTAATAGTCGGCCGAAATGCGGCCGGCCGCCGGGAACGCGTTCTTGCGGCCGGACCAGAAGCGCAGGCGCTCGCTTTCGTTGCGCGACACCTGGATGCGCGTTGCGCCATGTTCGCGCAGCACGGCCGTCATCCGCACGATTTCCTCCGCGACCTCTTCCGGCGTGCCGTCCGATTCGCACAGCAGGATCGCCTTCGCGTCGAGGTCGTAGCCGGCGTGCGTGAACGCCTCGACGGCCTGCGTGGCCGGCTTGTCCATCATCTCGAGCCCGGCCGGGATGATGCCCGACGCGATGATCGCCGCGACCGCCTCGCCGCCTTTCACGACGTCGTCGAAGCTCGCCATCACGAGCTGCGCGGTTTGCGGTTTCGGGATCAGCTTCACCGTGACCTCGGTGACGATCGCGAACATTCCTTCGCTGCCGATCATCACCGCGAGCAGGTCGAGGCCCGGCGTATCGAGGCCGAGCGAGCCGAATTCGACGATCTCGCCGTCCATCGTGACCGCGCGCACGCGCATCACGTTGTGCACGGTCAACCCGTACTTCAGGCAGTGGACGCCGCCTGAATTCTCCGCGACGTTGCCGCCGATCGTGCACGCGATCTGCGACGAAGGATCGGGCGCGTAGTAGAGGCCGTAAGGCGCGGCAGCTTCCGAAATCGCGAGATTGCGCACGCCAGGCTGTACGGTCGCCGTGCGCGCGTACGGGTCGACCTCGACGATGCGCGTGAAGCGCGCGAGCGACAGCACGACGCCGTTCGCGATCGGCAGCGCGCCGCCGGACAGGCTCGTGCCTGCGCCGCGCGGCACGATCGGCACTTCCATGCGGCGGCAGATCTGCACGACCCGCTGCACCTGGGACTCGGTTTCGGGCAGCGCGACCGCGAGCGGTAGACGCCGGTACGCGGACAGGCCGTCGCATTCGTACGGTGCGGTGTCTTCGTCGCGGTACAACAGGCAGTGCGTCGGCAGCACGGCCATCAGCGCCTGCACGACTTCGCGCTGGCGCTGCGCGCGCGTCGCGCTCGACAGTTCGACGGAAGCGTTCATTCGGTCTCCTGCGTGCGGCGCGTTATCGCGCCGCCGGGTCAGCACGTGAAGATCTTGCCGGGATTCATCAGGTTGCGCGGGTCGAGCGCGAGCTTGATTGCGCGCATCGTGTCGATGGCGCTGTCGCCGTGCTCCTTCGGCAGGAAGCGCATCTTGTGCAGTCCGACGCCGTGTTCGCCGGTGCAGGTGCCGCCGAGACGCAGCGCGCGCTCGACGATCCGGTCGTTGATGCGTTCGGCTTCGGCGATTTCCTCGGGTTTGTCGGGGTCGATCAGGATCGCGACGTGGAAGTTGCCGTCGCCGACGTGGCCGACGATCGGGCAGGGCAGCGACGACGCGCGCAGATCGACTTCGGTTTCCTCGACGCACGCCGCGAGTTGCGAGATCGGCACGCATACGTCGGTCGTCACCGCGCGGCAGCCCGGTTTCAGCTGCAGCATCGCGAAATAGGCGTTGTGGCGCGCGGCCCAGAGCCGCGTGCGATCCTCGGGACGGGTCGCCCATTCGAAGCCCTGGCCGTTGTTCTGGCCCGCGAGCGCCTGCACGAGTTCGGCCTGCTCCTTCACGCCGGCTTCGGTGCCGTGGAATTCGAAGAACAGCGTCGGCGCTTCGGTGAGCGTCAGATTCGAGTGCCGGTTGATCGAACGCACGGCGAGCGAGTCGACGAATTCGACGCGCGCGATCGGCACGCCGATCTGGATCGTCTCGATCACGGTGCGCACCGCGTCGCCCATCGACGGGAACGTGCAGATCGCAGCCGACACGGCTTCGGGAAGCGGATGCAGGCGCAGCGTGATTTCGGTGATCACGCCGAGCGTGCCCTCGGAGCCGACGAACAGCCGCGTGAGGTCGTAGCCGGCCGACGACTTGCGAGCGCGCGAACCCGTTTTCACGACGCGGCCGTCGGCAAGCACGGCGGTCAGGCCAAGCACGTTCTCGCGCATCGTTCCGTAGCGCACCGCGTTGGTGCCGGATGCACGGGTCGCCGTCATCCCGCCGATGCTGGCGTCGGCGCCCGGATCGATCGGGAAAAACAGGCCGGTGTCGCGCAGCGCTTCGTTGAGCGCCTTGCGCGTGATGCCCGGTTCAACGGTAACGGTCAGGTCTTCCGCGTTGATCGACAGCACGCGATTCATTTCGGACAGGTCGAGCGATACGCCGCCTTGCACCGCGAGCAGATGGCCTTCGAGCGACGAGCCGGCGCCGTACGGGATCAGCGGTACGCCGTAGAGCGCGCACAGTGTCACGACTTCGCGGACTTCGTCGGCACTGTGTGCGAACACGACGGCGTCGGGCAGTTGCGGATCGAACGGCGATTCGTCGCGCCCATGATGGGCGCGCACGGCGTCGGCGGTCGACACGCGCTCGCCGAAGGCGGCGCGCAGCGCATCGAGCATCGCGGGGGGCAGGGGGCGGCGTGTGGCGGCCGGCGTGTCGGGGTGATTCACGAATGTCTCCTGACGGCTGCTTGTCGAACTTTCGGCTCATTCTACGCTGCAACGCCTGCTGCGGCGCCCCGCGCGGGCTGCGATAATCGCGTTCGAACGCAACCGGGCCGCTTCGCGGCCGCGCACGACAGGGACATCCGCATGGGCAACCGCTTGAGCAAGATCGCCACGCGCACCGGCGACGACGGCACCACCGGCCTGGGCGACGGCCGGCGCATCGGCAAGGACGACGCACGTATCGCCGCGATCGGCGACGTCGACGAGCTGAACTCGAATCTCGGCGTGTTGCTCGCCGAGTCGTTGCCGGACGACGTGCGCACCGCGCTCGTCACGATCCAGCACGACCTGTTCGATCTCGGCGGCGAGCTGTGCATCCCCGGCCACGCCGTGCTCGACGACACGCACCTCGCGCGTCTCGACCGGTGGCTCGCCGACTACAACGCGACGTTGCCGCCGCTGAAGGAGTTCATCCTGCCGGCCGGCTCACGGGCGGCGTCGCTTGCGCACGTGTGCCGGACGGTGTGCCGCCGCGCGGAGCGCTCGATCGTCGCGCTCGGGCGCACCGACACGCTCAACGATGCACCGCGGCGCTACGTGAACCGGCTGTCGGACCTGCTGTTCGTGCTGGCGCGCGTGCTGAACCGTGCGGACGGCGGCGCGGACGTGCTGTGGGAGCGCGGGCGCGTTCGCTGATGCCCGGCGTTGCGTTTTCCGCGCTGCGACAATTTGTCCGGGGGGTTGCCGGTTTTTAAAGATGTATCGTATCCGCATGTTTAACGGAGAACGAACATGACCCACATCACCGCTGACCAGATGGCCCGTGTGAAGGCCACCGCCCCCGTCCTGGCCGAGCACGGCACGACGATCACGAAGCATTTCTATCAGCGGATGTTCGCGCGTCATCCGGAACTGAAGAACCTGTTCAACCAGACGCACCAGAAGACCGGCAGCCAGCCGGAAACGCTCGCGAAGGCCGTCTATGCGTACGCGGCGAACATCGACAATCTCGGCGCGCTGGGCGGCGCCGTATCGCGGATCGCGCACAAGCATGCGAGCCTCAACATCCGTCCGGAGCATTACCCGATCGTCGGCGAGAACCTGCTCGCGTCGATTGTCGAGGTGCTCGGCGATGCGGTCGACGCGGATACGCTCGAAGCATGGCGCGTCGCTTACGGCCAGCTCGCGCAGATCCTGATCGGCGTCGAGGCCGACCTGTACGCGGGCGCCGCATGGAGCGGCTTCCGCCCGTTCAGGGTCGCCCGCAAGGTGCGCGAAAGCGACGAGATCACGTCGTTCTATCTGACGCCCGCCGACGGCGGCGACGCACCGAAATTCGAGCCGGGCCAGTACATCTCGGTGAAGCGTTTCGTCGGCGATCTCGGCGTCGACCAGCCGCGCCAGTACAGCCTGTCCGATGCGCCGCACGGCAAGTGGCTGCGTATCTCGGTGAAGCGCGAAGCGGGCAACGCCGAAGCGATCCCGGCCGGCAAGGTGTCGACGCTGATGCACGACGGGGTGGAAGAGGGCGCGATCGTCGAGGCGACCGCGCCGATGGGCGACTTCTCGCTGAAGCGCGATGCCGATACGCCGGTCGTGCTGATTTCCGGCGGCGTCGGCATCACGCCGATGATGTCGATGGCGTCGACGCTGATCGCCGAAGGCAGCAAGCGCGAGGTTCGCTTCATCCACGCATGCCGGTCGGGCGCGGTGCACGCGTTCCGCGACTGGCTGAACGACGCAGCGCGCGAGCACGCGAACGTGAAGCGTACGGTGCTGTACGAGCTGGTCGGCCCGAACGACCGTGCCGGTGTCGATCACGATCTCGAAGGGCGCCTGACGCCGGAGCGCGTGAAGCAATACGCGCTGGTGCCGGATGCCGACTATTACATCTGCGGACCGATCGCGTTCATGAAGGCGCAACGCGACGCGCTCGTCGCCCTCGGCGTCGCGCCGGAGCGCGTGAACACCGAGATCTTCGGTTCGGGCGCGCTCGAGTGACGATCCGGCGGCCGGTTTCGGCCGACGCAAACACGCGGTGATAGACGCCCGGCGCGAGCCGGGCGTTTCATTTGCGGGGCCGGGCGGCCGGCTTCTGGTGCGCACCCGCAGCGTTGCCGGGTAGCGCCACACCCTCGGCTCGGCGCTTTGGCGTCATTCAGTTGCCGCTGCCGCGCGCGACGCGGCGCGCCTTCACGGCTTCCGCGAGGCCTTCGAGCACCTTCACGCTGTCGTCCCACGCGATGCACGCGTCGGTGATGCTCTGGCCGTAGGTCAGCGGGCAGCCTTCCTTCAGGTCCTGGCGCCCCTCGACGAGGTGCGACTCGATCATCACGCCGACGATGCGCTCGTCGCCGGCCGCGACCTGGCGGCCGATGTCCGCGCACACCGGAATCTGGTTTTCGTGCTTCTTCGAGCTGTTCGCGTGGCTCGCATCGATCATCAGGCGCGCGGCGAGGCCGGCCTTGCCGATGTCCGCGCACGCGGCGTTCACGCTGTCCGCGTCATAGTTCGGCGTCTTGCCGCCGCGCAGGATCACGTGGCAGTCCTCGTTGCCTGCAGTCGACACGATCGCCGAGTGGCCGCCCTTGGTCACCGACAGGAAATGGTGCGGCTGCGACGCGGCCTTGATCGCGTCGACCGCGATCTTCACGTTGCCGTCGGTGCCGTTCTTGAAGCCGACCGGGCACGACAGCCCCGACGCCAGTTCGCGATGCACCTGCGACTCGGTCGTGCGCGCGCCGATCGCGCCCCACGAGATCAGGTCGGCGATGTACTGCGGGCTGATCATGTCGAGGTATTCGGTCGCGGCCGGCAGCCCCATTTCGTTGATCTGCAGCAGCAGCTCGCGCGCGGTGCGCAGGCCTTCGTTGATCTTGAAGCTGTTGTCCAGATGCGGATCGTTGATGAGCCCCTTCCAGCCGACGGTGGTGCGCGGCTTCTCGAAGTACACGCGCATCACGACTTCCAGTTCCCCCTTGAAGCGCTCGCGCTCCTTCACGAGCCGGCCCGCGTATTCGATCGCCGCCTTCGTATCGTGGATCGAGCACGGCCCGATCACGACGATCAGCCGGTCGTCCATCCCGTGCAGGATCCGGTGCATTGCCTGGCGCGAGTTGTAGATCAGCTCGGACGCGGCCTCCGAACACGCGAATTCGCGAATCAGATGGGCGGGCGGCGTCAGTTCCTTGAGCTCGCGAATGCGGACGTCGTCGGTGTTGTGCGGGGGCATGCTGTTTCTCCTAATTTTCCGGGGCGCCGTTCGGTCAGTGCGCGTGCGGCAGATTCATCAATTCAGGCAATTCAGTGGTGTCGGTCGGGGCCGCGGGACCGCCGCGGCGACGACCGTCTGGCGAAGGGCGAAAAAAAACCGCCGGGTTCGCCGGCGGTTTTTTCGGGAATTTCGGTTGCGCTTCACGCGCCATCAACCCTCTCGATCCGCCAGCGGTCTGAGATACCAAAAAAAGTAAAAATAAAACTTGGCGGACATGACGGAGATTCGGTTCGTCAAAAAAGTCGATTCGGAATTTATACCCGGTCCCCGCGCGGCTGGCAACCGGTGGCTCCCGAAAATGCGGACAATCCGCGCGTTTTAAGAAAAATACGCGGATTGTCTGCGCAGCGATGCGGTTATGCCGTACCGCCGACGGTCATCTTGTCGATCCGCAGAGTCGGCTGGCCGACGCCGACCGGCACGCTCTGGCCTTCCTTGCCGCACACGCCGACGCCCGAGTCGAGCGACATGTCGTTGCCGATCATGCTCACGTATTTCAGCGATTCCGGGCCGCTGCCGATCAGCGTCGCGCCCTTCACCGGGTACGTGACCTTGCCGTTCTCGATCATGTACGCCTCGGACGCCGAGAACACGAACTTGCCGTTCGTGATGTCGACCTGGCCGCCGCCGAAGTTCACCGCGTACAGGCCGTTCTTCACCGACGAGATGATTTCCTGCGGATCCTTGTCGCCGTTGAGCATGTACGTGTTCGTCATGCGCGGCATCGGCAGCGCCGCGTACGACTCGCGCCGCGCGTTGCCGGTGACGGGCATCTTCATCAGGCGCGCATTCAGCGTGTCCTGGATATAGCCCTTCAGGATGCCGTCCTCGATCAGCGTCGTGCACTGCGTCGGATTGCCTTCGTCGTCGATGTTGAGCGACCCACGGCGATTCGGCAGCGTGCCGTCGTCGACGACCGTCACGCCCTTCGCGGCGACCTGCTCGCCGATCCGGCCGGCGAACGCCGACGAACCCTTGCGGTTGAAGTCGCCCTCGAGGCCATGGCCGATCGCCTCGTGCAGCAGCACGCCCGGCCAGCCCGGCCCGAGCACGACGGTCATCGCGCCGGCTGGCGCGGGCCGCGCGTCGAGGTTCACGAGCGCCGCGTGCACTGCATCGTCGACGTAGCGCGACAGCACTTCGTCCGTGAAGTAACCGTAGTCGAAGCGGCCGCCGCCGCCGCCGGAGCCGATCTCGCGGCGGCCGTTCTGCTCGGCGATCACCGTGACCGACACGCGCACGAGCGGGCGGATGTCGGCGGCCAGCGCGCCGTCGCTGCGTGCGACCAGCACGACGTCGTATTCGCCGGCGAGACCGGCCATCACTTGCGTGACGCGCGGGTCGCGCCCGCGCGCCATCTGCTCGATGCGCTCGAGCAGCTTGACCTTCGCGGTTGCGTCGAGCGACGCGAGCGGATCGGACGGCAGGTACAGGTCGCGGCCCGAGATGCCCGTCAGCGACTTCGCCGCCTTGATCTTCTGGCGGCCGCCGCCGGCCGCCGCGATCGCCTTCGTGGCGGCGGCGGCCTGCGCGATCGCTTCCGGCGACAGGTCGTCCGAATACGCGAATGCGGTGCGGTCGCCCGCGACCGCGCGCACGCCGACGCCCTGGTCGATGCTGAAGCTGCCCGACTTCACGATGCCTTCCTCGAGGCTCCACGCTTCGCTGCGGGTCGCCTGGAAGTACAGGTCCGCGTAGTCGACGCGATGCGTGAAGATGTCGGCGATCGTGCGCGTGAGCAGGCTTTCGTCGAGGCCGTACGGCGTGAGGAGGATGTCCTTCGCCAGCGCAAGGTTGCGGATGCCGGGTTCGATGATGTTCATGCGGGTATCGAGGGTCTCAAAAAGTTGT
Source organism: Burkholderia latens (assembly GCF_001718795.1). Lineage (NCBI taxonomy): Bacteria > Pseudomonadati > Pseudomonadota > Betaproteobacteria > Burkholderiales > Burkholderiaceae > Burkholderia > Burkholderia latens. The sequence continues at coordinate 761,215 of NZ_CP013435.1, forward strand.
CGGGTGCGTTCTGGGCAGATGGGTTGGCCGGGCGGCGTTTCAAGCGTCCGCGCGGGTGGCGCTCAGGTCAGCACGCGATGCCGCCACGCGGGCAGGCTCTGGCGCACGTCGGCGATGCGCTGCGGATCGAGCGCGCCGATCACGACGCTCGCGCCTTCGTCGCGAACCGCGACGATCTCACCCCACGGGTCGATCAGCATGCTGTGGCCCCAGGTGCGCCGGCCGTTCTCGTGCTTGCCGCCTTGCGCGGCCGCGAGCACGTAACACTGGTTCTCGACGGCCCGCGCGCGCAGCAGCATTTCCCAATGCGCGCGGCCGGTCGTGTACGTAAACGCCGACGGCACGACGATCAGCGCGCAGTCGCCCATCCTGCGATACAGCTCCGGAAAGCGCAGATCGTAACAGACCGACAGGCCGACCTTCCCGAACGGCGCGTCGAATGCAACGACGGTGTTGCCCGCGCGGATCGTGCGCGCCTCGTCGAACGATTCGTCGCCTTTCTCGAAGTTGAACAGATGGATCTTGTCGTAGCGAGCGGCCTCGCGGCCGGACGGGTCGAACACGAGCGTCGTGTTCAGCACGCGATCGGGTTCCGGCGCCTTCAACGGCAGCGTGCCGCCGATGACCCAGATGCCGTGACGCTGCGCGGCGTCCGCCAGAAACCGCTGGATCGGGCCGTCGCGATAGGGTTCGGCAAGCGCGAGCTTGTCGGTGTCCCGGTGGCCCATGAAGCAGAAATACTCGGGCAGCAGCACGAGCTGGGCGCCGTCGCCGGCCGCTTCCGCGATCAGGCGGCCGGCTTCGGCGAGATTGCGCGCGACGTCCGGCGTGCTCACCATCTGCAGCGCGGCCACCCGAAAAGGCGTGGCGGAACGGGTGTGATCGGTCATCGCAGGATCGGTTGCGTGATAAATAGGGTGCGGCCCGGCGCCGTGTGCATCAATGGCTCGCCGCATCGGCCGGACCGTGATTCATCTTACCCTGATCGCCCCGCACCCGCTCGATGTGCGGATGGGCCCACGAGCCGGTGATCGCATAGTCGAGCGCGAATGCATGCGACAGCGTCTCCGACAGCGCGTAGTTTGCGGCCAGCACGCCGATGCCGAGCAGCGGGTTGACGATCGCAGCCGCGATCGCCGCGGTGCCGGCGCCGATCTTCGGCGCGACGTGCGCGTGCAGGTCCTGCGTCTCGGTGCCGAGGTCGACCGCGCCGCGCACCGTCACGTTCGCGGGCGGGGTCGTCATCGCAAAGTCGTCGGTGCGCGCGATTCCGTTCGAGATCCGGCTCGTGCCCGTGATCTTGTCGAACGGCAGCCCCTTGCCGACCACGTCGCGGAAATTCAGCGTGAGGAAACGCGCGAGGCTCTGCAGGCTCAGCACGCCGAGCAGCTTCGCGGCGCCGGGATCGACCTTCAGGATCTGTCCGTGCTCGAGGTCGAGCGCGACCTGCCCGGCGAGCGACGGCAGATCGACCGCGGTCGGACCGCCCCGCCAGCCGACCTTGCCGGTCACCGTGCCGTGGCCGTCCGCGAGCGTGCGCGGCAGGCCGACGCGGTCGAGCAGCGCGCCCGCGTTGCCGACGTCGAGCTTGAAGTCGAACACGCTGCGGCGCGGCGCGTCGTTTTCGTCGACGCCGCGCGCGAGTGCGCGGCGCGACGTGCGCCAGTTGCCGGTTGCCGTCAGCTTCGCGGCCGGATTCGCGAGTTCGAGCTTGTCGAGCTGCCACACCGGTGCGCCGTCCTCGTCGATGTTGCGTGCATTGACGACGAGCCGGCCGATGTCGTGATCGCGCGCGACGACCTGGTCGACGATCAGGTCGACCGACGGTATCGGGCGGTCGGTCGGCGTCGGCAGGTTCATCGCGCGGCCGACCAGATCGTGCTGCGCGCTTTGCGGGATCACGAGCTTGGCGAGACGTGCGTTCAGTACGCCCGCGCCGTTGTGGCCGCCGCCCGGCGCCCACGACAGGTAGCCCGACACCTGGTTCGACGCGATGTTCGCCTGCCACAGCTCGTCGACGTGCGATGCGCCGATGATCACGTTTTCCCAGTTGCGCTTGAGCAGCTTCAGCGTGCCGAAGTGGAGCGCGAAGCGCTTCGGCGTGAAGCTTGCGACGTCGATGCGCGGCGTGGCCTGCGGCTCCGGCGCGCGCGGCGTGTTGGGCTGCAGCGTGCGGGCCAGCGCGAGCCACGCGTCGGCGTCCAGTTCGTCGACGTCGACGGCCGCACTCACGCCGTCCTGCGGCAGGTCGGGCATCCTGTGGATGCCCAGCGCGCCGCGCAGCGCGCGCAGCGGCTGGCCGCGCGTCGCGTCGAGCAGGTAGGTCGCGGATACGGGGCCGAGCGTCAGGTCGGCATGTTCGAGCCGCTTGCCGTCGGCCTGCGCGGCCGGCTCCAGCGTGAAGCGGAACGGCATCGGCGTGCCGGCCGGTTTCGCGAACGGGGCGGGGAAGTTCAGCGCGACGCCCGTCAGGTCCGAGCGTGCGGTGACCTGTGGCAGGCGGCCCGGCGCGCCGCGCACGGCGATCTGGTACGGCGCGTCGCCGACCACGTGTTCGAGCAGTGCCGCGGCCGCGCCGCGCAGATTCAGGCCGCGTGCGGCATCGACCGCGAGCTTGCCGTCTACGTTCACCGCGTACGGGCCGTGCGACTGGAAGCTGCCGCTCGCGCGCACCGGGCCGCCGAGGAAGCGCGCCGACAGGTCGTGCAGCGACGCGCCGGCTTCGGTGAAGCGCACGCTGCCGCGCAGCGCGGACACCGGCGGCACGCCGTCGGTCGACAGCGTGTTGCCGCCGAACGCGAGCGCGCCTTCGACGTGCGTGTGCGGATGCGGAACGTGCTGCGGGATCGTGATCTTGAGCGCGAGCGCCGCCGGCCCCTGCGCGTCGATCCGCTGGCCGATGTGCTGGCTCATCGTGCCGAGCGAGCTGTTGTCCGCGTAGTCGATCAGATCGGCGAGCGGGCCTTGCGCATGGCCGTCGATGACGAGCGGCGACTTCGACGGATTGCCGAGGTCGTCGATGCGGCCGGTGACCTTCGTCAGCGCGACGCGCTTGTAGTGCGCACGCGCGATGTCGAAGCGCAGCTTGTTCTGCGCGAGCTCGAACACGCCGTCGATCCCGTCGAGCGCCGGCCACACGCTCGGCGTGCCGTTCGCGAGCTTGCGCGGCGGATAGGGCGTCGGCTCGAAGCGCCCGCCGGTGAACGGCGCGACGATATGGAACACGCCGGCGTCCGGCTCGTGTTCGAACGGGAATTTTTCGAGCGGGCCGCGCGCGACGATCGACGCGCCTTTGGTCACCTGGCCGTCTTGCAGCGCATGGCCCAGATAATCGCGCAGGTGCTCGGACATCCCGGTCGGCAGGTAGCGCGGAATGCGCGCCACCGATGCGCGCGTGAAATCCGCGCGCAGGTCGAGCGAGCCGCGGCCGTGGCCCGGGTTCGTGTACGAGCCCGACACCGCGATTTCGGCGTCGGGATTCGAGACGAACAGGTCGGGCAGCGTCACGTCGACGCGCGCGTGCTTGTCGCCGGGCGCGGGCGTGATCGCCCATTTCGCGTTGCCGCGAAGCCGGTCGAAAGTCAGGCGCGGCTCGTCGAATTCGCCGGGCACCGTGACGGCCGCGTTGACCGTGTCGAAGTGCGCGCTGCCGCCGGTCTCGGTCGCATCGATGCGGCCCCACAAATTCTCGACGCCCGGCCACCCGGCCCGCGGGTGACCGCGCGGCGACAGCCCCGGCGGCGGCTCCTGCGCGGCGACGCTGATGCCCTGCAGATCGCCGAGGAAGCGGTAGCGGACGATCGGCGCGGCGCCCATGCGCCGCTCCTCGTCGGCGAGTTCGGGCCGCGCCGGCTTCGCACGTTCGACTTCGATGTGATAGTTCGACACCATCCCGCGCGGGTCGAGCTTGATCAGTTCGTTGCGCAGCCGGGCCGGCAGCGGCAGCCCGCGGATGAATTCGCTGAGGATGCCGAGGTCGACGCGGTCGCCGACCACGCTCAGCAACTGCCCCTGGTCGGCGGCCGGCACACGGTAGCGGGCCGTCAGCGTCGACAGCGCGAGCGAACGGGCGAGCGGCGTGCCATCCGGCAGCGGCGGCTGACCGAGCTCCGCGTTGAAGCGCGTCAGATGCAGCGTATAGTCGCGGCCGGCGTTCAGCGCCATGTCCCAGCCGAAGCCGACCGTCGGGACGTCGAGGCGCGGCTGGGTCGGCCGCACGCGCAGCACGACGTCGGCGCCCTGCAGGTCGCCGCCCGCGGAGCGCAGATGGCCATCCTCGAAGGTCGCCCAGATCGCGTTGTCGATGCGGCCTGCATGGACCGTGAGCGGCAAGTCCACGTAGCGGCCGAGCGTCTGCAGATCGACAGGGCCGGTCGACAGATACGCGTCGCCGGTCCAGTTCGTCGGCTTGCCGACCGGCGCGAGCGCCTTGTGCCTGAAGCGCGCGCGGAAATCGAGCGGCCCGAGCAGCAGCGTGCCGTTCGCCGGTGCCTGCAGCGCAGCCTTGTGCTCGCGGCCGTGGTTGAGCACCGCGAGGCGGATGCCCGACAGTGCGAGCTCCGGCGCGTCGTGCTGCGCGTCGCGCCAGCGCAGCGTGCCGTTGCGCAGCACGATCGCTTCCTGCTTCAGCAGCCACGTGCCGAATGTGTCGTTGCCGCCGTGGGTCGTCGCGACGCCGACGCCCGCGATGCTCAGCGAGCCGTCGGCCGCACGCGCGACGACGAGGTCCGGGCGGTCGACGATCAGGCTCGACAGCGCGGGCGACAGCCGCAGCAGCGACATCCATGACAGCGCGGCCGTCGCGTGCGGGACCGACAGCGCGATCTGGCCGTCGCGGCCGCGAATGGTGAGGTTGGCGACTTCGACGCCCGGCTGCATGCCGGACCAGTGAGGAGACAGCTTGCCGATCGACAACTGCGCGTGCAGCTTGTCGGACACCGCGCGCTCGATGCGCGGGCGGTATTCGTCGATGCGGGGCAGCAACACGTAGCGCAGCCCGAGGAAGGCGCCGGACGCGACGAAGTACGCGCCGATCCCGACTGCCAGCGTCACCCTGAACACGCGACGCAGGACCGGATGATCGTGCTTCGGAGGTCCCGCTTCGGGCGCAGCTACGGCGGATTCCTGACGGTCGGACATGCGGCGGAAGGGCGGCGATATGGTAGTTTTGCAGACTGACGTTGAAATGTATCACAGGGGTTCGTGCCGGCGGCCGTTGGGCAGCACGGCACGGGCTTTCCGGCGCGCGGTTGGCGCGGCGGCGCACCCGCGCCCCCCGCTGCCGTGCCGAGTCCAAGGGCCTGCCGGCGGCGGGGCGCGCGCAGCGTCGTCCCGCGGCGGCGGCCCTTACCGCCAGGCCCGCTTTTCGATGACCGACGCTTCCTCCCTGCTCAGCCTGTCCTACTCCCGCTACCTCGCCCGCGCGGCCGCCGCGCGTCCGGCGCTGTCCGACCGGATCGCCGCGTGGGCCGGTGCGCCGCTGTCCCGCGCGCAGCTCGACGCGCGCCTGACCGAACTGCTCGCGCCGCCGGCCGGCACGGCCGCACCGGGCGACGAGCAGCTCAAGCGCGCGCTGCGGCAGCTGCGGGTCGAAGTGTTCGGTGCGGTCGCGGAGCGCGACTTGCGCGGCGTCGCGGATGTCGCCGAAGTGACGGGCGCGATGACGGATCTCGCCGAAGTGGCCGTGCAGCGCTCGCTCGCGCTGCTGTCGGCCGAACTCGACGCGATGTACGGCGAGCCGCGCGGCGCCGACGGCCAGCGCGTCGTGCTCGGCGTGGTCGGGATGGGCAAGCTTGGTGGCCGCGAGCTGAACGTGTCGTCAGATATTGACCTGATCTTCGTCTACGAGGACGACGGCGAGACCGCCGGCGGCGCGCGCTCGCCGCTGTCCACCCAGGAATACTTCACGCGGCTCGGCCGACGCCTGATCGGCGTGCTGTCCGAGGTCACGGCCGACGGTTACGTGTTCCGCGTCGACATGCGGCTGCGCCCGAACGGCGATTCGGGGCCGCTCGTCTGCAGCCTCGGGATGCTCGAGGAATATTTCTACGTGCAGGGGCGCGAGTGGGAGCGCTACGCGTGGATCAAGGGGCGGCTCGTGTCGGAGGGCGACAGCGACGCCGCGCGGCGGCTCGAAGCGCAGCTCCAGGCAATCGTGAAGCCGTTCGTCTACCGCCGCTATCTCGACTTCGGCGTAATCGGGGCGATCCGTTCGCTGCACCAGCAGATCCGCCAGGAAGCCGCGCGCCGCGCGTCGATGCGGCCCGACAAGGCCGACGACATCAAGCTCGGGCGCGGCGGGATCCGCGAGATCGAGTTCAGTGCGCAGGTGTTCCAGCTGATCCGGGGCGGCCAGGATGCGGGATTCCGCGTGCGGCCGACGCTTGCGGTGCTGCGCCACGCGCAGGCGCGCGCGCTGATCGGCGACGACGTGCGCGAACGGCTCACCGACGCGTACAACTTCCTGCGCACGCTCGAGCACCGGCTGCAGTACCGCGACGACGCGCAGACGCACGCGATGCCGGTCGATCCGGGCGAGCGCGCGGCGCTGGCCGCGTCGCTCGGCTATGCCGACTACGCGGCGCTGATGGCGGTGCTCGATGGCCATCGCACGTTCGTGGAGGCGCAGTTCGATCAAATCTTCGCGGACAAGGTGAACGGCGGCTCGTGCGCGGCCGGCGAGGACACGGCCGCCGCGTGGATCTGGAGCGGCGCGCTCGCCGACGACGGCGAAGACGACGCGCTGCTCGCGCGCCTCGACGGCCTCGGCTTCGCCGATCCGGCTGCCGTGCTCGCGCGGCTGCGCGCGATCTGGCAATCGTCGCGCTACGCGGGGCTGCCCGAAAAGAGCCGGCAGCGTTTCGACAGCGTCGCGCAGCGCGCGCTCGAGGCCGCGCCGCGCATCGACGCGGCGCGCCGCGACGAAACGATCGTGCGGTTGTTCGACCTGCTCGAGACGGTCAGCCGGCGCGGCGTCTATCTGGCGCTGCTGACCGAGTATCCGGCCGCGCTCGATCGTGTACTGTCGGTGCTCGGCGCGACGCGCTGGGGCGGCGGCTACCTGATCCGCCATCCGCAGCTGCTCGACGAACTGCTCGACGACGAAGCGATCGCGAGCCCGTTCGACTGGCCCGCATTCAAGGATGCGCTGCGTGCGCGCCTGGCCGCCGCCGACGGCCCCGAGCAGCAGATGGACTTGCTGCGGCATGCGCAGCACGCGGAGGTGTTCCGCATCCTGCTGATCGACCTGGCGGGGCAACTGTCGGTCGAGCACGTGAGCGACCGCCTGTCCGAACTCGCCGACGCGGTGCTCGACGTGACGATCGAAGTGGTCTGGTCGCAGCTCGCGAAGCGTCACCGCGACGTGCCGAAATTCGCGGTGATCGCGTACGGCAAGCTCGGCGGCAAGGAGCTCGGCTACGCGTCGGATCTGGACCTGATCTTTCTGTACGACGATCCCGACGAGCGCTCCGCGGACGTCTATACGACGTTTACGCGCCGGCTGATCACATGGCTCACGACCGCGACCGGCGCGGGCGCGCTGTTCGACATCGACCTGCGGCTGCGGCCGAACGGCGAGGCCGGATTGCTCGTGACCGATCTCGACGCGTTCCGCCGATACCAGCTGCGCGAGGGCGATGCGGCGAATACCGCGTGGGTGTGGGAGCACCAGGCGCTGACGCGCGCGCGCTACAGCGCCGGCGACCCGCAGATCGGCGCGGACTTCGAGGCGATCCGCCAGCAGGTTTTGACGACGCCGCGCGACGCGGCCGTGCTCGCGAACGAAATCGTCGACATGCGCGGCAAGGTGTTCGCGGGCCACCCGAACCACACCGAGCTGTTCGACCTGAAGCACGATCGCGGCGGGATGGTCGACATCGAGTTCATCGTCCAGTACTGGGTGCTCCTGCATGCATCGAGCGATGCCGAGCTGATCCGCAACACCGGCAACATCGCGCTCTTGCGCGAGGTCGCACGGTTCGGTCTGATGGGGGAGGACGAGGCCGAGCGGGTGGGCGCCGCGTACCGCACGTACCGGAAACTGCAGCACAAGCTGCGACTCGACGGGATGGAGAAGGCGCGGGTCGATCCGGCGCTGGTGGCCGACGAGCGGGCAGCCGTGACCGCGCTGTGGGAACGCGTGTTCGGGGCGCGCGAAACGGGCGTTTGAGTCGCGCGTTCGACGCCGGCGGCCACGTTGGCGGACGGGGCGGGTGTGGTCTCCCCCGGCGGCCGGCCGGCCGAAAAAGACCGCTGCACGCGCCGGTCGCGCTGGATACGGCCCGCGCTGCGCGCGTGTCAGGCCGCGAGCATTTCCTTCGCGTGCTTGCGGGTGGTGGCCGTGATTTCGAGGCCGCCGAGCATCCGCGCGACTTCCTCGACGCGGCTCGCCTTGTCGAGCGCGACGACCGACGATACGGTGCCGCCGCGGTCGTCGGAGCCTTTCGCGACCTGGAAGTGATGGTCGCCGCGCGCCGCGACCTGCGGCAGATGCGTCACGCACAGCACCTGGCGGTCGCGCCCGAGCTGGTGCAGCAGGCGGCCGACGACTTCGGCGACGCCACCGCCGATACCCGTGTCGACTTCGTCGAAAATCAGCGTCGGCGTCGGGCTGGCCGCGCTCGCGATCACTGCAAGCGCGAGGCTGATCCGGGCCAGTTCGCCGCCCGACGCGACTTTCGCGAGCGGCCTCAGCGGCACGCCCGGGTGCCCGGCGACGCGGAATTCGACTTGTTCGAGCCCGTGCGGACCGCCGTCGGCAAGCGGCACGAGCGCGACTTCGAAACTGCCGCCGGCCATCGACAGCTCTTGCATGCCGGCCGTGACGGCCGTGCCGAGCGCTTTCGCGGCCTGCGCGCGCGCCTTCGACAGGTGTTTCGCGTCGGCGAGATACGCTTCCCATGCCTTCGCCTGCGCGGCTTCCAGCGCGCCGAGATCGGCGGCCGCGTCGAGCGCGGCGAGCTGGGCGCGGCGTGCTGCGTGTTCCTCGTGCAGGGTGTCGGGCGGCAGGCGGAACTTGCGGGCGGTCGAATGCAGGGCGTCGAGACGCGCTTCGACCTGGGCGAGCCGGGCCGGATCGAGATCGAGGCGCTGCGCGTAGTGCGACAGCGAATAGACGGCTTCCTGCAGCTGGATCTCGGCCGGTTCGAGCGACGCGAGCGCATCGCCGAGCCCGGAGTCATAGTCGGCGAGGCTGCGCAGTTTCGACACGATCGCGCCCAACTGCGGCAGCATCGCATCGTCGGCCTCGGACAGCGCATTGAGCGCACCCTGCACGCCGGCGATCAGATTCGCCGAGTGCGACAGCCGCTTGTGCTCGCTGCCGATTTCGTCCCATTCGCCGGGCTGCGGCGCGAGCTTGTCGAGCTCGGCCAGTTGCCACGCGAGCTTCTCCCGTTCGAGCTGCAGCTCGCGCTCGTGCGCCTTTGCGGCGTCGATCGCCTGCGTCGCGTCGCGCCACACGCGCCACGCGCGCGCGACGTTCGCGGCATCGGCGACGAGCCCCGCGTGCGTGTCGAACAGCTCGCGCTGCGCATCGGGCCGCATCAGCAGCTGGTGCGCGTGCTGGCCGTGGATGTCGACGAGCATCTCGCCGAGTTCGCGCAGCTGCGCGAGCGTTGCGCTGGTGCCGTTGATGAACGCGCGCGAGCGGCCGTTCGCGTCGATCACGCGGCGCAGCATCACGGTGTCCTCGGCGTCGAATGCATGGTCGTCGAGCCAGCGTGCGACGCGGTCGTGCGGCGTGAATTCGGCGGCGATGTCGGCGCGACCGCAGCCGGCGCGCACGACGCTCGCGTCGGCGCGTTCGCCGAGCGCGAGCGCCAGCGCGTCGATCAGGATCGATTTGCCGGCGCCGGTTTCGCCGGAAAAGACGGTGAAGCCGCTGTCGAATTCGAGATCGAGCGCGGCGACGATGACGAAGTCGCGAATCGAGAGGTGGCGGAGCATGGTGTCGGGCGGTAGTGCGTCAGGACGCCTTGTCGTCTTCGTTCGATGCGTGCTCGTTCCAGTGCAGCTTGTTGCGCAACGTCGCGTAGTAGCTGTAGCCGACCGGGTGCAGGAAGGGCACCGTGTGCTTCGAGCGGCGCACCTCGATCGTGTCGTTCAGCTCGAGCGCGGTGAACGACTGCATGTCGAAATTCACGTTGACGTCGCGGCCGCCGACGATCTGGATCGCGATCTTCGAATCGTCGGGCAGCACGATCGGCCGGTTCGACAGTGCGTGCGGCGCGATCGGCACCAGTACGATGCCCTGGAGCTGCGGATGCAGGATCGGGCCGGCCGACGACAGCGCGTACGCGGTCGAGCCCGTCGGCGTCGCGACGATCAGGCCGTCCGAACGCTGGTTGTACATGTAGCGGCCGTCGACCGACGCGCGCAGCTCGACCATCCCGGAAAAGCCGCTGCGGTTCACGACGACGTCGTTGAACGCGAGCGCGTGGTAGATCGGTTCGCCGTCGCGCACGATCCGGGCCTCCAGCAGCGAGCGCTCCTCGCGCTCGAACTTGCCGGACAGGATCACCGGCACCAGTGCCTGCATGTCGGCCGCCGCGATGTCGGTGATGAAACCGAGCCGCCCGTGGTTGATCCCGATCAGCGGGGTCTTGTACGGCGCGAGCTGGCGGCCGATGCCGAGCATTGTGCCGTCGCCCCCGAGCACGACCGCCACGTCCGCGCGCGCGCCGATTTCCGCCGGCGTCAGTGCCGGATAGCCGGAGATGCCGATTTCGCGCGCGGTGTCGGCTTCGAATACGACCTCGAAGCCCAGCTTCGCGATGCAGCCAGCCAGCGTGGCGAGCGGCTCGGCGATGCCAGGCGTGTTGCTCCGGCCGACGAGCGCGACAGTATTGAACTGATTACCGGTTTTCATGCCGGCATTACACCATAGCTCGTGGACGAAAAGAACCGGCTGTGCGCGCACGGGGCCGGATCGGCCGGCCCGCCCGACTGTGGCCGCAGCCACTCGCCGTGCTCGCGCGGTTGCGCTAAAATTTTCCACCATGCTAGATCCTCGCGCACGAACCCTCCTGAAAACCCTGATCGAGCGGTATATCGCCGACGGTCAGCCGGTCGGCTCGCGCACGTTGTCCCGTTACTCCGGGCTGGAACTGAGCCCGGCGACGATCCGCAACGTGATGTCCGACCTGGAGGAGCTCGGCCTCGTGTCGAGTCCGCACACTTCGGCGGGCCGCGTGCCGACGCCGCGCGGGTATCGGCTGTTCGTCGACACGATGCTGACGGTCGAGGCGCCGATCGACGCCGAGGCCGTCGCACGGCAGGTGCAGAGCACGCTGCAGACGGGCGAGCCGCAGCAGCGGGTGGTGGCGGCCGCCGCGAGCGTGCTGTCGAACCTGTCGCAGTTCGCGGGCGTCGTGCTGACGCCGCGCCGCAGTCACGTGTTCAAGCAGATCGAGTTCATGCGCTTGTCGGACAAGCGCATCCTGTTGATCATCGTCACGCCCGAGGGCGACGTGCAGAACCGGATGCTCGCGACGCCGCGCGACTATTCGCCGTCGCAGCTGACCGAGGCGTCGAACTACATCAATGCGCACTTCGCCGGGCTGTCGTTCGACGAGGTGCGCCGCCGCCTGCGCGACGAGATCGACCAGCTGCGCGGCGACATGACCACGCTGATGCATGCGGCCGTGACGGCCAGCACCGAGGTGCCCGACACCGAAGATACGGTGCTCATTTCCGGCGAGCGCAACCTCCTCGAGGTGGCGGACCTCTCGTCCGACATGGCGCGGCTGCGCAAGCTGTTCGACGTGTTCGACCAAAAGACGGGCCTCCTGCAATTGCTCGACGTGTCGAGCCACGCCCAGGGCGTGCAGATCTTCATCGGCGGCGAATCGACGCTCGTGCCGATCGAGGAGATGAGCGTCGTGACCGCGCCGTACGAGGTGAACGGCAAGATCGTCGGCACGCTCGGCGTGATCGGCCCGACCCGGATGGCTTACAACCGCGTGATTCCGATCGTCGACATCACCGCCCGGCTGCTGTCGCTCACGCTGAGCCAGCAGTAACGCGCCGCACCGGGCGCCGACACCGTGCCGCCATCGTGCCGCGGCGCCGGGTGCGCCGCCAGCCGGCCGAACGGCCAGCCGCCCCCATCGACACGGCCCGCTATAATTGAGGGCCGTCCGACTGCGTGCTCCGAGCACGTTCCTGCCCATGCGTTTCGATCTTGAGCCGCCTTCGAGCGTCGCTGCTGCCCACCGTATCGGCGTGCTGCTGATCAACCTCGGCACGCCCGACGCCCCGACACCGCGCGCGGTGCGGCGCTATCTGGCCGAATTTCTGTCGGACCCGCGCGTCGTCGAGATTCCGCAGGTCGTCTGGCAGGTGCTGTTGCGCACACTCATCCTGCCGCTGCGCGGCCGCGCGTCCGCGAAGAAATACGCGGCCGTCTGGATGCAGGAGGGCTCGCCGCTGCGCGTGTACACCGAGCGCCAGACCGAAGGCGTGCGCCATCTGCTTGCATCGAACGATTACCACGTTCAGGTCGATTACGCGATGCGCTACGGCAGCCCGAACATCCCGCACGCGCTCGCGCAGTTCAAGCGCGCGGGCGTCGAGCGCGTGCTGTTGATGCCGATGTATCCGCAATACTCGGCGTCGACCACCGCGACCGCGTTCGATGCCGCGTTCGCCGCGCTCGCGCGGATGCGCAACCAGCCGGAAGTGCGCACGGTGCGGCACTACGCCGATCACCCGGCCTACATCCACGCGCTCGCCGAACAGGTGCGCCAGTACTGGGCGCAGCATGGCCGGCCCGATTTCGCAGCCGGCGACAAGCTCGTGCTGAGCTTTCACGGCGTGCCGAAACGCACCCTCGACCTCGGCGACCCATATCACGACCAGTGCCAGCAGACGGGCTCGCTGCTGATGGCCGCGCTCGGGCTGTCGTCGCTCGAATGCCGCGTGACGTTCCAGTCGCGTTTCGGCAAGGCCGAGTGGCTGCAGCCGTACACGGCGCCGACGCTGCGCGAACTCGGCGAGGCGGGCGTGCGGCGAGCGGATGTGTTCTGTCCCGGTTTTACGGCCGATTGTCTGGAGACGATCGAGGAGATCGGGATGGAGGTGCGCGACGAATTCATCGCCGGCGGCGGCCAGTCGTTCCACCGGATTCCGTGCCTGAATGGCGCGCCGGCGTGGATCGCGGCGCTCGGCGAGATCGTCGCGGAGAATCTCCAGGGCTGGCCGGTGAAAGCCGCACAGCCTGAAACGGTGGGTTGAACGCGATGAACTACAGGATTTCGACCGAGCCCGGCGCGAAGCTGCGCATCGACAAATGGTTGTGGGCGGCGCGCTTCTTCAAGACGCGTTCGCTCGCGTCCGACGCGGTCGACAAGGGCCACGTGAAGATCGGCGGCGCGGCGGTCAAGCCGGCAAAGGACGTGCGCGTGGGCGACGAGGTCGAGATTGCGATCGACGGTATCGTCTGGCACATTGCCGTGCTGGGCATCTGCGACGTGCGCGGGCCCGCGAGCGTCGCGCAGACGCTTTACGAGGAAACGGAAGCGGGACGCGCCGCGCGGCTCGCCGAACTGGAGCGGCGCCGTACCTATCGGGAACCGGCGGCCGGGCTGCACGGCCGGCCGACCAAGCGCGACAGGTGGAGCAGCCCCCTGAAACACCGGACATAGCCTCTCACTTAAACTAGCGGGTAGGCATAAGACTGTGTTTTTGACTAACACCAGGCAGGAAGTGATGGAAGTGTTGACGGGCCCGGAGCGTCGGCGGCGCTGGACGGCGGAGCAGAAGCTGGCGATGGTTCGCGAGAGTTTCGAACCGGGGAAGTCGGTTTCGATGGTTGCGCGCCAGCACGGCGTGAACCCGAACCAGCTGTTCCACTGGCGCAAGCTGTACCAGGACGGGAGTCTGTCGGCGGTCAAGGCTGGAGAGGAAGTGGTCCCTGCATCAGAGCTGGCCGATGCCCTCAAGCAGATTCGTGAGCTGCAGCGGATGCTCGGCAAGAAGACCATGGAGAACGAGATTCTCCGCGAAGCAGTCGAGTATGGCCGAGCAAAAAAATGGATAGCGCACTCGCCCTCGCTGCCGGAGGACGACCAGTGAAACTGGTTTGTGAAGTTCTCGGCGTGTCGCGCTCGAACGTATCGGCACGACTGTCGCGTCCGGTGACGTGGCGCGATGGCCGTCAATCGCGGCAGACGGACGATGCGAGCGTGGTCGAGGAAATCCGCCGAGTCGTCGGCGATTTGCCCAGCTATGGCTATCGCCGGGTGTGGGGCTCGCTGCGCAATGAACGCATTGCTGCCGGACAGGTGCCGTTCAATGCGAAGCGCATCTATCGCATCATGCGCACTCACGGTCTGCTGATGCAACGGCGTCCAGCCCCGCCTCGGCCGCAACGTCGGCACGATGGCAAGGTGGCCGTCGCGCGCAGCAATCAGCGATGGTGCTCGGACGGCTTCGAGTTCCGCTGCGACAACGGCGAGCCGCTTCGAGTGACATTCGCGCTTGACTGCTGCGACCGCGAAGCGATGAGCTGGGCGGCTACGACGGCAGGTCACAGCGGCGACATCGTGCGCGACGTCATGCTGGCAGCAGTGGAAAATCGGTTTGGCAACGAGCTGCATACACCGTCCGAAATCGAGTGGCTGAGTGACAACGGTTCGGGCTATACGGCCGACGATACACGCCGGTTTGCAGCGGCCATCGGCCTGAAGCCATTGACCACGCCGGTGTGCAGCCCGCAAAGTAACGGGATGGCCGAGAGCTTCGTGAAGACAATGAAGCGCGACTACGTTGCCTTCATGCCAAAGCCGGACGCAGCGACTGCTGCACGCAACTTGGCCATCGCGTTCGAGCATTACAACGAGAAGCATCCCCATAGCGCGCTGAAGTACCGCTCGCCTCGCGAGTTCCGGCGCTCAATGGATTCAGCAACCTTAGTGTGACGCTGTGTCCGGGATTACAGGGTCAACTCCAACAGGCGCATCATCGACAGATTTTCTGGTGGGAACTGAACATCTGGTCGAACGTCGCCCGCGCGCTTCCGTATTCGGTCGTGCGGTCGGTGACGGCTCCCGACAGGCAGATGGTGGTGGTGCCGGCAATCAGTACCAGCGCGACCACCGATATGGCAAAGGTCAATTTCACGGTACTCGCCTCGAAGACGGTGAATGCGGCGCCAGGTGGATGTCGGGCGGCGGAAAGCTACGGGTAAACACGCTTTTCCGACGCTTGAGTGGAGTGTAGTGCAGCCCCCTGTGCGGAGCTAGTACTTGCCAGGTAAGCGTTGTTACCGGGCGTTTCGTCCCGATCGGCGGCAAATGCGCGCAATCGGGCCGCGGGCAGTGCGGTTGTTTCGCGGCATTGCGGAATGCCGGCGAATAACCCTCTTGAAATCGCAGTTTTCGCCCTTATTTGCACTAACAATGTGCGGTGCCGCCGGTCATATGGCCGGGCGGTTGCCGATTTGGCTTCAACCTCTAATCGACTTTCAGCGACATGGAAAACACGCAAGAGAACCCGGCTACCCAATCGGCCGAAGACATCGGCAGCGAGCAACAGGCGGCGCAGGGCGCCGCTCCCGCCGCCGAAGCCGCCGACGCGGCGCTCGCGGAGGCTCAAGCCAAGGTCGCCGAGCTGCAGGAGAGCTACCTGCGGGCGAAGGCCGAGACCGAGAACGTCCGCCGCCGCGCGCAGGAAGACGTGTCGAAAGCGCACAAGTTCGCCATCGAGAGCTTCGCAGAGCACCTGCTGCCCGTGCTGGATAGCCTCGAGGCGGCGGTAAGCGATACGTCCGGCGACATCGCGAAGGTGCGCGAAGGCGTCGAGCTGACGCTGCGCCAGCTGACGAGCGCGCTCGAGAAGGGCCGCGTCGTCGCGATCAACCCGGTGGGCGAGAAGTTCGATCCGCACCAGCACCAGGCGATTTCGATGGTGCCGGCCGAGCAGGAGCCGAATACCGTCGTGACCGTGCTGCAAAAGGGCTACATGATCGCCGACCGCGTGCTGCGCCCGGCGCTCGTCACGGTCGCGCAGCCGAAGTAAGGTCGCCGCGATGCTTCCCGCCGGCGTCGATCCGGCCGCGTTCGATGCGTTCGACATGCAGGCGCTCGCGACCGACACGTTCGACGCCGGCATCGCCAGCGCCGGCGATGCGCTCGCCGTGGTGTTTTTCTGGGGCGTGGACTGCTTCAATTGCGAGATCGCGAAGAAAGCGATGCTCGCGCGGCCCGACGCAATCCGCGCGCTGGGCCTGAAGTGGTTCCACTGCAACGTATACGAACACCACACGCTGGGGCGCCGCTTCGGGCTGCACGGCGTGCCGACGTGGTTTTTCTTCCACCGCGGCAAGCGGCTGGGCCGCGCGACCGGCTGGCATGGCCTCGAACAGTTCCAGGCGGCAGCGGCGGCGGCGCGCGCGAAGATCGCGGCGGCTGGCCCAGGCGCGTCCGCGGATAGCGGTCCGTACGATCCGGCTACCGGCGGCGATTGAAAAAATTTAATATCCGCATCGCCTGGCGGGTCTTGAAAACGCTTCGGCCGGACGCATTTCGGGAACAGAGTTGAATTCTGGCGCGCGAAACTGCCCAAAAACACGGGGTTTCGCGCAGCAAACAGGCATTTCTGGAGATTAGGAAAAAATGGGAAAGATCATCGGTATTGACCTCGGCACCACGAACTCGTGCGTCGCCATCATGGAAGGCAACCAGGTCAAGGTCATCGAGAACTCGGAAGGTGCGCGTACGACGCCGTCGATCATCGCGTACATGGACGATAACGAAGTGCTCGTCGGCGCGCCGGCCAAGCGTCAGTCCGTGACCAACCCGAAGAACACGCTGTTCGCGGTGAAGCGCCTGATCGGCCGCCGCTTCGAAGAGAAGGAAGTCCAGAAGGACATCGGCCTGATGCCGTACGCGATCATCAAGGCCGACAACGGCGACGCATGGGTCGAAGCGCACGGCGAGAAGCTCGCGCCGCCGCAGGTTTCGGCTGAAGTGCTGCGCAAGATGAAGAAGACGGCCGAAGACTACCTCGGCGAGCCGGTCACGGAAGCCGTGATCACGGTGCCGGCGTACTTCAACGACAGCCAGCGCCAGGCGACCAAGGACGCCGGCCGCATCGCGGGCCTCGAAGTCAAGCGGATCATCAACGAACCGACCGCGGCCGCGCTCGCATTCGGCCTCGACAAGGCCGAGAAGGGCGACCGCAAGATCGCCGTGTACGACCTCGGCGGCGGCACGTTCGACGTGTCGATCATCGAGATCGCGGACGTCGACGGCGAAATGCAGTTCGAAGTGCTGTCGACCAACGGCGACACGTTCCTCGGCGGCGAGGACTTCGACCAGCGCATCATCGATTACATCATCGGCGAATTCAAGAAGGAGCAGGGCGTCGACCTGTCGAAGGACGTGCTCGCGCTGCAACGCCTGAAGGAAGCCGCTGAAAAGGCGAAGATCGAGCTGTCGTCGAGCCAGCAGACCGAAATCAACCTGCCTTACATCACGGCCGACGCATCGGGTCCGAAGCACTTGAACCTGAAGATCACCCGCGCGAAGCTGGAAGCGCTGGTCGAAGACCTCGTCGAGCGCACGATCGAACCGTGCCGCATCGCGATCAAGGATGCCGGCGTCAAGGTGTCGGACATCGACGACGTGATCCTGGTCGGCGGTCAGACCCGCATGCCGAAGGTGCAGGAGAAGGTGAAGGAGTTCTTCGGCAAGGATCCGCGCCGTGACGTGAACCCGGACGAAGCCGTCGCAGTCGGCGCGGCGATCCAGGGCCAGGTGTTGTCGGGCGACCGCAAGGACGTGCTGCTGCTTGACGTGACCCCGCTGTCGCTGGGCATCGAGACGCTCGGCGGCGTGATGACGAAGATGATCAGCAAGAACACGACGATCCCGACGAAGCACGCGCAGGTGTACTCGACGGCGGACGACAACCAGTCGGCCGTGACGATCAAGGTGTTCCAGGGCGAACGCGAAATGGCGGCAGGCAACAAGCTGCTCGGCGAGTTCAACCTCGAAGGCATTCCGCCCGCACCGCGCGGCGTGCCGCAGATCGAAGTGACCTTCGACATCGACGCGAACGGCATCCTGCACGTCGGCGCGAAGGACAAGGCGACCGGCAAGGAAAACAAGATCACGATCAAGGCGAACTCGGGCCTGTCCGATGCCGAAATCGACAAGATGATCAAGGACGCGGAAGCGAACGCAGCGGAAGACCACAAGCTGCGCGAGCTGGCCGATTCGCGCAACCAGGGCGACGCGCTGGTCCACAGCACGAAGAAGGCGCTCACCGAGTACGGCGACAAGCTGGACGCGGGCGAGAAGGAGAAGATCGAAGCGGCGCTGAAGTCGCTCGAGGACGTCCTGAAGGATACGTCGGCCGACAAGGCGGCGATCGACGCGAAGGTCGAGGAGCTCGGCAAGGCTTCGCAGAAGCTCGGCGAAAAGATGTACGCCGACATGCAGGCGCAGCAGGCCGGTGCGGCCGGCGCGGCGGGTGCAGCTGAAGGCGCCGCGCACGCGGGCGGCGCTCAGCAGGCAGCCGACGACGTCGTCGACGCCGAGTTCAAGGAAGTGAAGAAGGACTAAGCCGCGTTGCCATGGCACCGCACGCCGCGCGCGAATCGCGCGCGGCGCGGCTGAACAGCGGTCTGTCTTTCCTTCCGGATGGCCGGATCGACTCCACGCCTGGCGGGCTTCGCGGCCCTCCGGGCACATTTGTTTTTTGGCGGGTGCTGCGCGAGCCGTCCGCGGACGGCGCAGCGCCACACGAGTCGAGAGACTTTACTGCGGGCGAAAGGAGCCGCCGCGTGCTCGACGCGCGACGGCACAGTGAATCGATATGGCGAAACGGGATTACTACGAGGTTCTGGGCGTCGCGAAGAATGCGAGCGACGACGAAATCAAGAAGGCATATCGCAAGCTTGCGATGAAGTATCACCCTGACCGCAATCCGGACAACAAGGATGCGGAAGAGCATTTCAAGGAGGCGAAGGAAGCCTATGAAATGCTGTCGGACAGCCAGAAGCGGGCAGCGTACGACCAGTACGGCCACGCGGGCGTCGATCCGAACATGGGTGGTGCGGGCGCACAAGGTTTCGGCGGCTTCGCGGACGCGTTCGGCGACATTTTCGGCGACATCTTCGGCCAGGCGGCGGGTGGTGCCGCTCGCGGCGGCCGCGGCGGCCCGCAGGTGTATCGCGGCGCCGACTTGCGCTACAGCATGGAAATCACGCTGGAGCAGGCCGCGCACGGCTACGACACGCAGATCCGCGTGCCGAGCTGGGTGTCGTGCGAAGTCTGTCACGGATCCGGCGCGAAGCCGGGCACGAAGCCCGAAACCTGCCCCACCTGTCATGGCCAGGGCACGGTGCGCATGTCGCAGGGCTTCTTCAGCATCCAGCAGACCTGCCCGAAGTGTCACGGCACCGGCACCTACATCCCGGAACCGTGCGCGCACTGCCACGGCTCTGGCAAGGTGAAGGAAACCAAGACGCTCGAAGTGAAGATCCCGGCCGGCATCGACGACGGGATGCGGATCCGCTCTGCCGGCAACGGCGAGCCGGGTATCAACGGCGGGCCGCCCGGCGACCTGTACGTCGAGATCCACATCAAGCCGCACTCGGTGTTCGAGCGCGACGGCGACGATCTTCACTGCCAGATGCCGATCCCGTTCACGACCGCCGCACTCGGCGGCGAGATCGAGGTGCCGACGCTGGCCGGCCGTGCATCGTTCCCGGTTCCGGAAGGCACGCAGTCGGGCAAGACGTTCCGGCTGCGCGGCAAGGGCATCAAGGGGCTGCGTTCGAGCATCGCGGGCGATCTGTACGTCCACGTGCAGGTCGAGACGCCCGTGAAGCTGACCGACCAGCAGCGCGACCTGCTCAAGCAGTTCGAGAAGTCGCTGGCCGAAGGCGGCGCGCGTCACAGCCCGCAGAGCAAGAGCTGGTTCGACCGGGTGAAGAGCTTCTTCGAGTAACAACGGCATGACTGACGGTAACGAGAGCGCGTCCTTCGCGCTCTTGGACGATTGCGACTCGACCGCGTCCGCGCGGTCGAGTCGTTTGTATTCCGGTTTCGTGCGCGAACGCGTGTGCACGGATCCGGCACGGCTCGACGCAATCGATGCCGCGGTGGCGCAGGATCTGCGCGACGGGTTGCACGCGGTCGTCGTCGGCGATTACGAATTCGGACGCAATCTCGACAGAGCGCAGCCGGGCCATGCCCCGCTGCGCTTTTTGCTGTATGCGCGTTGCGAGCGCCTGTCGCGCGACGACGTCGACGCGTGGCTCGCAACGCAGGACGGCGGCGGCCCGCCGTCGATCGCGGGCGTCGCGCACGTCGCGAAGAGCGTGTCGCGCGATGCGTTCGACGCGGCGATCGCCGCGGTGCAGGACGCGCTGCGGGCCGGCGATTCGTATCAGATCAATTACACGTACCGGCTCAACTTCGACATGTTCGGCACGCCGCTCGCGCTGTACCGGCGGTTGCGCGCGCGTCAGCCCGTGCGTTATGGCGCGCTGATCGCGCTGCCCGGGGGCGCATGGGTCGTGTCCTGCTCGCCGGAACTGTTCGTAGAGAAGCACGGCGACGTACTGCGCGCGCGGCCGATGAAAGGGACCGCGCCGCGGTCGGCCGAGCCGGGTGAAGACGCGGCGGCCGCCGCGTTCCTCGCGAACGATCCGAAGAACCGCGCGGAAAACGTGATGATCGTCGACCTGTTGCGCAACGACGTGTCGCGGATCGCGCGGACCGGCACGGTGAGGGTGCCGGCGTTGTTCTCTGTCGAGCCGTATGCGTCGGTGTGGCAGATGACGTCGACGGTCGAGGCCGGCTGGCGCGACGGGACGACGTTCGCGCAGATGCTGCGCGCGCTGTTTCCGTGCGGATCGATTACCGGCGCGCCGAAGCACAAGACGATGGAGCTGATCGACGCGATCGAGTCGACGCCGCGCGGGCTCTATACGGGCGCGATCGGCTGGCTCGATGCGCCGCCGGACGTTTCGTCCCCTTCACCGACGGATGCGGTGAGGACGGCGGCCGGCACGTCGGCCGGATGCGGCGATTTCTGCCTGTCGGTCGCGATCCGGACGCTGACGCTCGATGCGGCGGGCGTCGATGCGGGCGCAACGACCTGCGCGCGCGACGCGGCACCGGCTGTTGCGGTCCAATGGCGCGGCACGATGGGCGTCGGTGCGGGCATCGTGCTCGACAGCGTCGCCGCTGACGAATACGCGGAGTGCGAATTGAAGGCGCGATTCCTGACCGATGCCGACCCCGGCTTCCAGCTGTTCGAGACCACGTACGCGACGTGCGCCGAACGCATCCGCCATCTCGACCGCCATCTCGCGCGGCTACAGCGCAGCGCGGACGCGTTCGGTTTCCGCTTCGACGCCGACGCGTTGCGCAGCACGATCGACGCGCATTGCGCGGCGCTGGACGGCGACGGTGCTTACCGGATGAAGCTGTCGCTCGCGAAGGACGGCACGATGGACGTCGTTGCGGCGCCGCTGAAGCCGCTGCCCGCGGGGCCGGTTGGCGTGCTGCTCGCGCTGGAGCACGGCTTCGCGCCGATGCGTTCGGACGACGCGCTGCTGCTTCACAAGACCACGCGCCGCGCGGAATACGACCGTGCATGGCAGGCGGCCGAAGCGCTCGGCGGCTTCGACATGCTGTTCGTGAACGAGCGCGGCGAGGTAACCGAAGGCGGACGCTCGAACGTGTTCGTGAAAGTGGATGGTGTATGGGCGACGCCGCCGCTGTCGTGCGGCGTGCTGCCCGGGGTGATGCGCGCCGTGCTGCTCGACGATCCGGCACTGGGCGCGGTAGAGCGCGTGCTGACGCTCGATGAAGTGCTGAACGCGCAGGAACTGATGATCTGCAACGCGTTGCGCGGGCCGATGGCGGCGCAGCTGATTCGCGGATCCGGCAGAGCGGGATCGTAGTTGCCGCTACGCCGCGCTTGCGGCCTGCGTTTGACCAGCGTCTTCGGCGTTTGACGATCGGGCACGCATCGGCGTTATGGCGCCGACCGACGCGTCGCTTCCACGTGCGCGGAGCCAGCGCGCCGGCGGTTTGCATTTCCGGTCGATCGTCTTCGGCGGCGTCCGCTTCGCGTCGTAACGGACCGTGCCGTTTCGCGCGGCAGTGCCGAGCGGGCGGGCAACGATAGCGATCGTGTCGCAATACGCGCGACTTGACCGGTAATCGGGAGTTGCCGAACAGGCGGCGACTCATGCCCTCGCATCGAGCCGCGCCGTCGTCCGACAATCAGAACGAGTGTTCCGGTCCCGGGAACGAGCCGTCTTTCACTGCGCTCACGTATGCCTCGACGGCGGCCTGGATGTTCGGCTGGCCCTGCATGAAATCCTTCACGAAACGCGGACGCTTGCCGGGGAAGATGCCCAGCATGTCGTGCAGCACCAGCACCTGGCCCGAGCATTCGAGACCCGCGCCGATGCCGATCGTCGGGATCTTCAGCATGTGCGTGACTTCCGACGCGACGAGTGTGGGCACCGCTTCGAGCACCACGAGCTGCGCGCCCGCGTCCTCGATCGCTCGCGCATCGCGCAGCAATTGCGCGGCGCCGGCCTCCGTGCGGCCCTGCACCTTGAAACCGCCGAACGCATGCACCGACTGCGGCGTGAGGCCGAGGTGCGCGCATACCGGCACCGAGCGTTCGACGAGGAAGCGGATCGTGTCGGCGAGCCATTCGCCGCCTTCGAGCTTGACCATCTGCGCGCCTGCGCGCATCAACTTCACCGCGTTCGCGAATGCGTCGGCCGGCGTACCGTACGTGCCGAACGGCAGGTCGGCGACGACGAGCGCGCGCGGCTGCACTCGCGCGACGCATGCGGTGTGGTACGCGATGTCGTCGAGCGACACCGGCAGCGTGGTCGTGTGGCCCTGCAGCACGTTGCCGAGCGAATCGCCGATCAGCAGCACGTCGGTGCCGGCGCGATCGAGCAGCGCGGAAAAGCTCGCGTCGTAGCAGGTGAGCATCGCGATCTTCTCGCCGGCCTCGCGCATTGCCTGCAGCTTCGGCACCGTGACGGCAGGCCGGCTCGATTCCTGGAGATAGGTCATGGGGGAAATCCGGTTCGAGGGTGAAAACGACGGGCGAGGACGCGTCAGCGCGTCGTCTCGCCCTTGACGAAGAATTCCTTGCGGCCGCGCATCGTGTCGATGCGCTCGATCAGCAGCGCAAGATCTTCGGGGGAATCCAGCGGGTTCAGGTGTTCCGCTGCGACCGTCAGCACCGGCGTGCGGTCGTAGTGATAGAAGAATTCGTTGTACGCGTCGACGAGCGAGCGCAGATACGTGTCGCTGATCTGCAGCTCCATCGGCAGCCCGCGTTTCTGGATGCGCGAGAACAGCACCTCGGGGCTCGCCTGCAGATAGACGACGAGGTCGGGCGCGGGCGCCTGCGGCACGTCGACGTGCGCCGCGATCGACCGGTACAGCTGCCATTCGTCTTCCGGCAGGTTCAGCCGCGCGAAGATGTCGTTCTTCTGCGGCATGAAGTCCGCAACGACGGGCCGCCCGGTGTCGAGCGCGCCGATCAGTTCGCGCGCCTGCTGGGCGCGCTGCAGCGCGAACGACAGCTGCGCGGGCAGCGCATAGCGTGCAGTGTCGCGGTAGAAGCGTTCGAGGAACGGATTGTCCTGCGGGCGTTCGAGCAATGTCTGCATCGACCAGCGTTCGGCGAGCAGGCGCGCGAGCGTCGTCTTGCCGACGCCGATCGGTCCTTCGATCACCAGGTAGCGATGCGGGGCGCGCGGGTCGGGCGCGGTAACGGTCAGCGGGGTGGCGTTCATCGGCAGCGGTTTTTGTCGGCGTCGGCGCCGGCGGCAAGTGCCTTCTGCATCGGGCATTGGCAGGTCTGCACCTTCTCGACGCGCTGATCGGCGACGGCCGCGAGGAATGCGTCGGCGCGGCCGCGAGCGGGGATGTCGAGCGCCGGCTCGATTTCGACGAGCGGCACGAGCGCGAACGCGCGATCGGTGAGGCGTGGATGCGGGACGATCAGGTCGGGTTCGTCGATCGAATCCGTGCCGAACAGCAGGATGTCGAGGTCGAGCGTGCGCGGTGCATTGCGATACGGGCGCTCGCGCCCGAAGTGATGTTCGATCTTCTGGCAGAGCGCGAGCAGCTCGCGGGCCGACAGCGTCGTGTCGAGCTTGACGACGCAGTTGTAGTAATCGTCGCCGCCCGCTTCGAAGGGCGCCGTGCGATACAGGCTCGACTTGCCGAGGATCGAGATGGTGCGCTGCTGCGCGAGGCACACCACCGCGTCCTTCAGGGTCTGGCGCGCATCGCCGAGATTCGCTCCCAGTCCGATATATGCAACCGTCATGGCATCACTTCCTACGTCGTTCGCCGGCGAGCGCGTCAGTCGTCGGAACCGTCCACGGTGTCCGGCGCCTGCTCGGCGGCGCCGTCGCCCGGTTTGCGGTTTCGCGCGCCGCCGCGGCGGCGCCGCTTGCGGGGCGATTTTTCCTTCGAGCCGCCCTGCGTGAGGAGTGCCTCGCGCGCGGCTGCGTCGCCTTCGATGAAATCCGTCCACCACTGGCCGACAGCTGCTTCAAGCTCGCCGGATTCGCAGCGTAACAGGAGGAAATCATACCCCGCTCTAAATCTTTGGTGTTCCAGCAGCCGCATCGCGCTGCGGCCCGAGCGTTTCTCGAGGCGCAACTGCAGGCCCCAGATCTCGCGCATGTCGGCCGAGTAGCGCTTGTGGATCGCCAGCTTCTCCGTCTGCATGTCGAGCACGTCGTCCATCGCGCGATGGAGCGCCGGTACCGGGAATTCGCCTTCGGCCGTGTACTGTTCGAAGCGCTGACGCATGTCGTGCCACAGCAGCGTCGCGAACAGGAAGCCCGGCGACACCGGCTTGCCGGCGCGCACGCGCGCGTCGGTGTTGTTCAGCGCGAGCGTGATGAACTTCTCGCCCTGCGGCTGCTCGAGCACGACGTCGAGCAGCGGCAGCAGCCCGTGGTGCAGCCCTTCCTTGCGCAGCCGCTGCAGGCACGCCAGTGCGTGGCCCGACAGCAGCAGCTTCAGCATTTCGTCGAACAGGCGCGCGGCCGGCACGTTGTTGATCAGGTCGGCGAGAGCGTTGATCGGCTCGCGTGTATGTGGTTCGATCTCGAAGCCGAGCTTCGCCGCGAAGCGCACGACGCGCAGCATCCGCACCGGATCCTCGCGATAGCGGGTGGCCGGATCGCCGATCATCCGCAACAGCCGTGCACGCACGTCGGCCATCCCGTCGTGGTAGTCGAGCACCGTTTGTGTCGACGGGTCGTAGTACATCGCGTTGATCGTGAAGTCGCGGCGCGCTGCGTCTTCATGCTGCTCGCCCCACACGTTGTCGCGCAGCACGCGGCCGCTCGCATCCACCGCGTGTGTGCGGCGGTCGAGCTCGTCGCGCTTCAGGCGCTTCGGCGGCTCGGCCGCGCCCGCATCGGGCGGCGTGTCGACCAGTGCGCGGAACGTCGACACCTCGATCAATTCCTGGCCGAACTGCACGTGCACGATCTGGAAGCGGCGGCCGATCAGGCGCGCGCGGCGGAACAGGCGCTGCACTTCGGTCGGCGTCGCGTCGGTCGCGACGTCGAAGTCCTTCGGCGCGATCCCGAGCAGCAGGTCGCGCACGGCGCCGCCGACGATGAACGCACGGAAGCCCGCCTGCTGCAGCGTGTCGGTCACGCGCACCGCGTTCTTCGAGATCAGCGACGGATCGATCCGGTGCACGCTGGCGGGCACGACGGTCGGTTCGTGATTGCCGCGTGGTTTCGCGGCGGCGCCGCCGCGGCTGCCCTTCGCGGGGCGCGAGGCAGCGGACGCTGCGGCCGCGGGCGCCTCGGCGGGCGACGTTTGTTCGGCGCCGTCCTGGCCGAGCAGCTTGCGAATGAATTTTTTGATCACGACGTTCAGAAGAGATCGAGGATGCGCCAGCCGCGGGCGCTTGCATGCGCGCGCAGCGTGTCGTCGGGGTTGGTCGCGATCGGGTCGGTGACTTTCTCGAGCAACGGGATGTCGTTGTGCGAGTCGCTGTAGAAGTAGCTGTGCTCGAAGTCTTCCCAGCGCTTGCCGAGCGAGGCGAGCCATGCTTCGGTGCGCACGATCTTGCCTTCGCGGTAGCTCGGCGTGCCGGTCGGCCGGCCCGTGTACGGCGAATCGGGATGCCCGTCGGTCGTTTCGACCTCGCACGCGATCAGCGTGTCGACGCCGAACGCGGTTGCGATCGGACGCGTGATGAATTCGTTGGTGGCCGTCACGACGCAGCACAGGTCGCCGGCATCGATGTGCTTGCGCACGAGTTCGAGCGCGGCGGGCGTCATCGCAGGGCGGATCACCTCGTGCATGTACTGCTCGTGCCATTCGGCCAGCTGCGCGCGCGAATACTTCGCGAGCGGTGTGAGCATCGCGCACAGGTATGCGTGGATGTCGAGCTTGCCGGCCTTGTAGTCGGCGAAGAACTGATCGTTCTGACGCGAGAAGCTTTCCGCATCGACGATGCCGAGCTTCACCATGAAGCGGCCCCATTCGTGGTCGCTATCGGTCGGGATCAGCGTGTGATCGAGGTCAAAGAGTGCCAGATTAGTCATGGAAGCGCATTTTACTCGAAGCGGTTCGGGCCTGTGCCCGGCGGTGCGGTGTCGTCGCCGGGGCGGGCCAGCATCCGGCGCAACAGCGGCAGCGTGACGGCGCGCTTCTGCTCGAGCGAGAAGCGGTCGAGCGCGTCGAGCAGCGCCATCAGGCTCGGCATGTCGCGGCGGAAATGGGTCAGCAGATACGCGGCGATGTCGTCGGTGAGCGCGATCCCGCGCTCCTTGGCCGCCAGTTTCAGTACGGCGATCTTGCCGGCGTCAGACGGCGGCGACAGATGGAACACGAGCCCCCAGCCGAGCCGCGTGCGCAGATCCTCGCGCACGTCGAGCGCGAGCGGGGCGGCGGGACCCGCGGCCACGAACGCGCTCGACGGATGCGCGCGCACCTCGTTGAACAGGTTGAACAGCGCAACCTGCTGCGCGTCGCTCATCTTGTCGCAATCGTCGATCGCGTAGATGCCGATGCGCGGGTCGAACGTGAACGCGCCGAGCGGGCTCTGCGGCGTCAGGTAGCGTGCGTAGCCGTACGATGCGTCGCTCACGAGCGCCTGCAGCAGATGGGTGCGGCCGCTGCCGGGCTCGCCCCAGATATAGAACGACCGGTCCGGCACGGGCCCCGCCGCGAGCGCGAGGTCGAGCTTCTGGAGCCGCGAGATCAGCTCGTCGTTCTCCTCATTCATGATGAAGTTGTCGAACGTGGCGGGCGGCGGCGTGCCGAGATCGAGCGTCAGTTGACGGGACACAACAGTCACAATGCGGGTCGGTTGATGAAACGCGCGCCGTACGCCGGGCACGCGCGGGGAACTGCGCCGGTCGTTGCACGCAAGGTCGCACGCACGGCGGCGCGCGGGTTCCGGCGCGGCATGCGGGGCGATGAAAACGGGGACGTGTCGACCAAGATGCAATCCCTGACGATTCGGTGCTGGGAATTCCGGCCAACGGGCCGGCTTCGGGTAAAATCGCATTTTACCGACCTTCTCGCATTCCCCCATGAATCCTCCGAAATCCGCTCCCGACGCTCAGGGTCTGTCCTACCGCGACGCAGGCGTCGACATCGACGCGGGCGACGCGCTCATCGACAAGATCAAGCCTTTTGCGAAGAAAACCCTGCGCGACGGCGTGCTCGGCGGCATCGGCGGGTTCGGCGCGCTGTTCGAAGTGCCGAAGAAGTACAAGGAGCCGGTGCTCGTGTCGGGCACCGACGGCGTCGGCACCAAGCTCAAGCTGGCGTTTCATCTGAACAAACACGACACCGTCGGCCAGGACCTGGTCGCGATGAGCGTGAACGACATCCTCGTGCAGGGCGCCGAGCCGCTGTTCTTCCTCGACTACTTCGCGTGCGGCAAGCTCGACGTCGACACGGCCGCGACCGTCGTCAAGGGCATCGCGCATGGCTGCGAACTGTCGGGCTGTGCGCTGATCGGCGGTGAAACGGCCGAAATGCCGGGCATGTACCCCGATGGCGAATACGACCTGGCCGGCTTCGCGGTCGGCGCAGTCGAGAAGAGCAAGATCATCGACGGCAGCACGATCGCCGCCGGCGACGTGGTGCTCGGTCTCGCGTCGAGCGGCATCCATTCGAACGGCTTCTCGCTCGTGCGCAAGATCATCGAGCGCGCGAACCCGGATCTGTCCGCCGATTTCCACGGCCGCTCGCTGGCCGACACGCTGATGGCCCCGACGCGCATCTACGTGAAGCCGCTGCTGGCGCTGATGCAAAAGCTGACCGTAAAGGGCATGGCGCACATCACCGGCGGCGGCCTCGTCGAGAACATTCCGCGCGTGCTGCGCGAAGGCCTGACCGCCGAGCTCGACCAGAACGCATGGCCGCTGCCGCCGCTGTTCAAGTGGCTGCAGGAGCACGGCGGCGTCGCGGACGCGGAAATGCACCGCGTGTTCAACTGCGGAATCGGGATGGCCGTGATCGTCGCGGCGGCCGATGCCGATGCCGCGATCGCCGACCTGACGGCCGCCGGCGAACAGGTGTGGAAGATCGGCACCGTGCGTGCGAGCCGCGAAGGCGAGGCGCAGACGGTCGTGGTCTGACGCACCGCAAGCAGGATGCAGTAACGAAAGCCGCCCGGGGCCGACCCGGGCGGCTTTTTTTCTGGCGTGGCCGCGGGCGTCGCAGCGCGCCGCTTGAAGGAGTAACGACGATGACGGAAGACGAACGCGCGATCCGGGAGCTGGTGGAAACCTGGTTCGTGTCGAGCCGGCGCGGTGACCTGGCGACCGTGCTCGATCTGATCGCCGACGACGCGATCTTCATGGTGGCCGGCAAGCCGCCGTTCGACAAGGCAGCGTTCGCGGCCGCGTCGCGCGACGCGAATGCGGCACGCGACGGCGCCGCGCCGAAAGTCGACGGCCGTTACCGGATCGACGAATTGCGCGTGGCCGGTGACTGGGCCTACATGCGCAATTTCATCGAGATCGACGTCACGCCGCCCGATGGTGACACGCTGCGCCGTTCGGGCCATACGCTGACGATTTTCCGCAAGACCGACGGCCGCTGGCGGCTCACGCGCGATGCGAATCTCGTGACGCCCGTGCAGTGAGTGCGGTGGCGTGCGGGGCGCCGGGCGCCGCCTGCACGGACGCGCGCGCCGCGCCAGGGTCGCGCGCGCCGGCGAGCAGCGGCGGCACCAGCAGATAGAGCAGCGCGGCGGCGGCCCACACGAATGCGGGCCACGTGCCGCAGGTGGTTGCGTAGATCGTCGTGACGACGGGCGGGGCCGCCCACGCCGATCAGCGGGCCCGCGATGAAGCCCACGCCCGTGGCGCTGACCGTCGATGGCGCGCGTCGGCCCGAGTGAATGGCGTGATGCAGCGCGCCCCGAAATGCGGCGCACCCGGCCTGCGTCGTGTGCGTCAGGTTGGCGCGCGGTCGTCGAGTACGCGCTCGAGTGCGTCCAGTGTGCGCGCGGTCGAATCCGGCGCGACACAGTCGACGACGACTCGCTCCGGCATCGCACGCAGCCACGTGATCTGCCGCTTGCACAGCTGGCGTGTCGCGAAGATACCCTTGTCCCGCATCGTCCGGTAATCGGTGACGCCGTCGAGATATTCCCACGCCTGGCGATAGCCGACGCAGCGCATCGACGGCAGGCCGATGTGCAGATCGTCGCGGCGGCGCAGCCGTTCGACTTCGTCGATGAAGCCTGCGTCGAGCATCGCATCGAAGCGTTGCGCGATGCGCGCGTGCAGCACCGAGCGGTCCGACGGTTCGAGCGCGACCGGCACGAAGCGGTATGCGGCAGCCGCATCGTCGGTGATGCGCGGCGCGGCGAGCAGCGCCGACATCGGCTGCCCGGTCAGCATGAATACTTCGAGCGCGCGCTGAATCCGTTGCGAGTCGTTCGGCGCGAGCCGCGCGGCCGTTGCCGGGTCGACCGCGGCAAGCCGTGCATGCAGCGCCGGCCAGCCGTCGCGTGCGGCGGCGGCGTCGAGTTCCGCGCGCACGGCCGGATCGGCGGTCGGCAGGTCGTTGAGGCCCTGCGTAAGCGCCTTGTAGTACAGCATCGTGCCGCCCGCGAGCAACGGCGTGCGGCCGCGCGCGATGATCTCGGCGATCAGGCGCAGCGCATCGGCACGGAACTCGGCTGCGGAATAGGCATCGGCCGGGTCGATGATGTCGATCAGATGGTGCGGCGCGCTCGCACGCTCGTCGCGCGTCGGCTTCGCGGTGCCGATATCCATGTCGCGGTAGACGAGCGCCGAATCGACGCTGACGATCTCGATCGGACGGCGCGCGGCCAGCGCGAGCGCGGCTGCCGTCTTGCCCGATGCGGTGGGGCCGAGCAGACAGGCGATCGTCGTCGGACGAGACTGCGGTGCCGCGCTCATTGTCCGCGCATGAAAAGGCGGTCGAGGTCGTTCAGCGTGAGCTGATACCACGTCGGCCGGCCGTGATTGCACTGGTCCGCGCGTTCGGTCGCTTCCATCTGGCGCAGCAGCGCGTTCATCTCGTCGAGCGTCAGGCGCCGGTTCGCGCGCACGGCGTGATGGCACGCGAGCGTGCCGAGCAGTTCGTGCTGCCGTTCCGTGAGCACGCGCGAGCCGCCGAACGCGTGGAGATCGGCGAGTACCGCGCGCGCGAGCGACTGCAAGTCCGCATCTTTCAGCAGCGCGGGCACCGCGCGGATCGCGAGCGTCGTCGGCGACAGCACCGCGAGGTCGAAGCCCAGCGATTCGAGCGTCTCGCGTTCTTCCTCGGCCGTACCGATCTCGACCGGCGTCGCCGTCATCGATACCGGCAGCAGCAGCGACTGCACCGCGACCGTTCGGTCCGCGAGCGCATTCTTGAACTGTTCGTACAGGATCCGCTCGTGCGCCGCGTGCATGTCGACGATGACGAGGCCGTGCGCGTTCTGCGCGAGCACGTAGATCCCGTGAATCTGGCCGAGCGCGAAACCGAGCGGCTGGTCGTCGTGCGCGGCGGCAACGACGGGCGACCCGCCGAAGCCGGGCAGCGGTGCGATCGGCGCGGCGACCGAACCGCCTGCATCGCCCGAGACGCGGGCCGTGCCGTCCGGCGCGCCCGAACCCGTGTCCTTGCGGCCGAACAGCGCGTCGTACAGCGCGAGCGGCTGCGCGACCGGCAGCGTGCCCTGCGTCATGCGCGCCTGGCGCATCCACGTGGTGCCGGACGACGATGAAGACGCCGCCGGCGAGAACCCGCTGCCACCCGTGCCAGACGCGCTGCGCTGACCGAGCGGCGTGGTCTGGAAC
The DNA here is from genome assembly GCF_001718795.1 of Burkholderia latens. Lineage (NCBI taxonomy): Bacteria > Pseudomonadati > Pseudomonadota > Betaproteobacteria > Burkholderiales > Burkholderiaceae > Burkholderia > Burkholderia latens. The sequence goes on from NZ_CP013435.1 coordinate 792,536, forward strand.
GAAGCCGGGCCGCCGGGCGCGGCCTCGATGTGCGCCGCATGGCCGCCCGCGGTGGTCTCCGGCGACGCGCCCGCGTGGCGTGCGAGCGCGCGCTGCACCGCATGGAATACGTATTGATGGATCGAGCGCGAATCGCGGAACCGCACTTCGATTTTCGACGGATGCACGTTCACGTCGACCGCCTCGGGCGGCAGGTCGAGGAACAGTACGTACGACGGGTAACGGTCGCCGTGCAGCACGTCCTCATACGCGGCGCGTACAGCGTGCGTGAGCAGTTTGTCGCGCACGAAGCGGCCGTTCACGAAAAAATATTGCTGGTCGGCACGGCCGCGGCTCGCGGTCGGCAAGCCGGCGCAGCCGTAGACGGCGAGCGGCCCGGCCTGCTCGTCGAGCGGCAGGTGCGCGGTCGCGAAGCTGTCGCCGAGGATTTTCGCGACGCGCTGCGCGGGTTCGGTCGCGTTCCAGTGCTCGACGGCCTTGCCGTTGTGCAGGACCGAGATCGCGACGTCCGGCCGTGCGAGCGCCGCGCGACGGATCATCTCGAGGCAGTGGCCGAACTCGGTCTGCTCGCTCTTGAGGAATTTGCGGCGCGCCGGCGTGTTGAAGTACAGCTCGCGCACCTCGATCGTCGTGCCCACCGCGCCGGCGGCTGGCGACAGCGCGCCCGTGGTCGCGTCGATCTTCGTCGCGTGCGCGGCGTCGGCCGTGCGGCTCGTGATCGACATCTCGGCGACCGATGCGATCGACGCGAGCGCTTCGCCGCGAAAACCCAGCGTCGCGACTGCCTCGAGCTCCTCGAGCGAGCGGATCTTGCTCGTCGCGTGGCGCATCAGCGCGAGCGGGAGCTCGTCGGGCGGAATCCCGCAACCGTCGTCGGTGATCGAGATCCGCTTGACGCCGCCTTCCTCGAGCACGATGCGCAGCGTCGTCGCGCCGGCGTCCATCGCGTTCTCCAGCAACTCCTTGACGACCGATGCCGGGCGTTCGACGACCTCACCCGCAGCGATCTGGCTGATCAGCTGGTCGGGCAGGGGCTGGATCGCGCGCAGCGGGCGCGGAGCGGGGGCGGACGCGGCGCCCGTGGCCGTTTCGGTGATTTCGGACATGGCCGAATTATAGCGAGGCGGCGCCGGGCTGCCGGCGCTGTGCCCCGTTACGTTTTTTCACGGAGCCTTAAGGGACTTTCGGTATCATGACTGCGTTTCGCGTGCCGCCTTGTCCGGCGGGCGCTTCCGCCTTCTTCGGCCGTTTCGGCCATTTCGCCTTCGAGGAATCGCATTTGGATACGCTGCTTCATTTCGTCAACCTGGTCCTGCATATCGACGCGTTCCTCGGCGACTTCATCCGGCAGTACGGCGCATGGGTGTATCTGGTGTTGTTCCTGATCGTGTTTTGCGAGACGGGGCTCGTCGTGCTGCCGTTCCTGCCTGGCGATTCGCTGCTGTTCATCGGCGGCGCGTTCGCGGCGACCGGCGACATGAACGTCGGCGCGCTCATCGCACTGCTGCTCGTTGCAGCGATTGCCGGCAATACCGTGAACTATCTGATCGGCCGCTGGATCGGGCCGAAGGTCTTCAATACCCATATCCCGGTGCTCGAGCGCTTTCTCGATCGCGCGGCACTGGAGAAGACCCACTCGTTTTACGACAAGCACGGCGGCAAGACCATCGTCCTCGCGCGCTTCATCCCGGTCGTGCGCACCTTCGCACCGTTCGTGGCCGGCGCGTCGTCGATGAGCTTCACGCGCTTTCAGCTGTTCAACGTGATCGGCGCGCTGGTCTGGGTGCTGCTGCTGGTGCTGCTCGGCTACTTCTTCGGCAATATCCCGTTCATTCGCCAGTACCTGAACGTGATCGTGCTCGTGGGGATCGGCGCGGCGATCGTGCCGGTCGCGCTCGGCGCGCTGTGGAAGCTGGTGCGCGGGCGGCATTCGGACAATACGCAGAAGACGAGCGGGCGCTGAGCCGGCGTCTTTGCTTCGGTTCGGCAAAAGAGCGTGGCGGCCCCGGGCTGCCACGCTTTTTTTTCGGCCGTTTCGGCTGGCTTGCCGCGCGCGTCAGGCGTTGCGATGCGAAATCGGCGTTTCGGGCGTCGGATACCCGGCCTCGCGGAACGTCTCGAGAATCACGCGGTTGGTATCGCAGTACACCTGCCAGTAGTTCTCCGGCTGCGTCGACGGGCGCACGAACAACAGCGGGCCTTCCGGCGTAAATTGCAGCACGCCGACGTCCGGCGCCGGCACCTTCATCACGTTCGGGATCAGCTGGATTTGCGTCTTCAGGCGGTTGATCGCGTCGGCCGCGTCGACGCTGTTCGCGATCTTCGCGGTCAGGTCGACGCGGCGATGCGGCGTCGCGCTGTAGTTCGCGATGTTGTCCGAGAAGATCTTGTTGTTGCCGACGATCGTCACGACGTTGTCGGCCGTGATGATCGTCGTGCCGAACAGGCCGAGCTCTTTCACGGTGCCCGTCACGCCGCCCGCGGTGATCACGTCGCCGATCTTGAACGGACGCAGCACCTGCATGAACACGCCGGCGGCGAAGTGCGCGAGCAGGCCGCCCCACGCGGTGCCGATCGCGAGGCCGAGGCCCGCGAGCAGTGCGGCGAACGACGTGGTCTGCACGCCGAAGATCTGCAGGATCGCGAGGATCAACAGGACCGTCAGCAACACGCCGACGACGGAGGTCAGGTAGTCGGCGAGCGTCGGATCGACTTTGCCGCTGCGGCGCACGACTCTACCGAGCACGCCGGTGCCGATGCGGATGGCCCAGCGGCCGACGAACCACAACACGATTGCGGCAACGAGGTTCAGGCCGAAGTCGAGGCCGCGGGTCATCAGGAATTGCTGCGCAGTGTGAAGGTCGATCATGCGTTCTCCCCGGTAGATGAGCGCAGTGGCGCGAAAAATGGAGGTGTTCGGCTCCGAACGATCGGACGTTTATAACTCGACTGCTGCGCAGCGACAACCGCGCCGCGCGAATCGCGATGGCGTGCCCGATTCGATATCGCGTGCGTCGGCGATGCGGCGGCGACGTACGCAACTCGATGCGTGCGCAACGAAGCCTATTTGTGCCGCGGTTCGAACGCCTGCTGCCGCACATCGGCCCCATGAGCGACGATGGCCGTGCTTTCAGGCACTTCCGCCCACGCGCCGCGCAAATCGACGAGCGGTTCCGACACGACCATGAACGCGTCGTCGCCCGCTTCCGCAATACGCGGATTGTGCGGATAGAGCGCGTGCAGATGCTTGAACGACGTGCTATGGAACAGCGAGCGCGATTGCCGCTCACTCGAGTAACGCACCGCGATGATGCGCTCGCCGTCGGTCGCGCAAATCGTCATGTTGAGCGGCTCGGCGACGCGATATCGCACGGCGGCTTCCTCGATCACGCCGACCATCCGCTCGAGCGCGGGCAGCGGCGCCTGCTCGAGGCCGTAGGTGAGCGCGAGACGGAACATCAGCTCGGAGTCGGTCGAGCCCTCGAGCGTCGGGAACAGCGCCGGGTCGACCTTCATCGTCAGGTCGCGGCGCAGCTTGTGGAAATCGCGGATCAGCCCGTTGTGCGCGAACAGCCAGCGGCCGTGGCGGAACGGATGGCAGTTGGTTTCCTGGACGGGCGTGTCGGTTGCCGCACGAATGTGCGCGATGAACATCCGCGAACGGATCGCGCGCGCGGCTTCGCGCAGGTTGCGATCGTTCCACGCCGGATGCACGGAGCGGTAGCGAAACGGCAGTTCGTCCGGATGTCCGTACCAGCCGATACCGAAGCCGTCGCCGTTGGTCGTTGTCGCGCCCAGCTCCGAATGCAGACTCTGGTCGATCAGCGAATGTTTCGCACGAAACAGTACGGTCTCGAGTTGGATCGGGTTACCCGTATAAGCGAGCCAGCGGCACATGGAGCGCTCCTTCGCGGTCAATCTTCGCGCATGGTAGCCGACTTCGCGCCGCGGCCGGCGGCCGCGCGCGATTGGCCGCGACAGACGACACGGCGAAGGATGCGGCGGGGCGCCGCATCCTTCATGCGCGCGTCAGTCGCCGAGCGCATCCATCACGCGCGCGGAGTAGACGAGCGCCGCGCCCGCATTCAACGCGATCGCGACGCCCAGCGCTTCGGCCACTTCCTCCTTGGTCGCGCCATGCTTCGCGGCTTCGGCCGTGTGTACGGCGATACAGCCGTCGCAGCGCGTCGTGACGGCGACTGCGAGCGCGATCAGTTCGCGTGTCTTCGCGTCGAGATGACCCGTCTTCGCACCGGCGCCCGACAACGCCTTGTAGCCGGCAAGCGTGTCGGGCGACAGCTTCGCGATGTCGCCGATGCGGGTCGAGAGTTCCTTTCGGTATTCGTTCCAGTTCAGCATGATGCGTCCTTTCGAGAAGAGGTGGGTCGGGCGGCGGATGCCGCGATCCCCGGCGATGCAGGACTTATTCTGAGCGCTCGCGCTGAGGGTTTCGATACGCTAGAGTGTCAATTTTTAGCGCGAACGTCTCATGGACGCATTGAGTCAACTGTTGTCGCTGGGCCGTAGCCACGTCGAGCTCGACGTGCGCTGCCTGCTCGACGGCCCGTTCGCGATGCCGCACGGTGGATTGCCGCCCGGCGAGGCGGCATTTCATCTGCTGCTGGCAGGCACCTGCCGGCTGCGTACCGCGGACGGGCGCACGCTGCGGCTGACCGAAGGCGATTTCGTGCTGCTTCCGGGTGGCGATGCACACGATCTGTTCGATGCGAATGAGGGTGGAACGCGACGGGTCATGCCGTTGCGCGAGGCGGGCACGGGCGGCGGCGCGGTGCTGCCGGTGAAGTCGAATCGCGATGCGTCGCAATCGGTCGATGCGAGCGTGGACGTGCTTTGCGGTCGCTTCGTCTATGCGCGCGGCGCCGGCGAATTGCTGACGCGCGCGCTGCCGCGTGTGCTGCACGTCGGGCTCCGTGATGCCTCGGGGCTCGCGTCGCTGCAGCCGCTGACCAATGTGCTGCGCGCCGAGGCATCGAATGCCCAGCCGGGTGCGCGTGCGATCGTGAATGCGCTCGGGCAGGCATTGCTCGCATACGCATTGCGCGCGTACGGCCGCGATGCGCGCGTGCCGGCGGGCTGGCTCGCCCTGGCGGCGGATGCGCGGCTCGGGCCGTCGGTGCAGGCCGTGTTGCAAGCGCCGGCGCGGCCGTGGACGGTCGAGTCGCTCGGCGCGGCGTCGGCGATGTCGCGCGCGACGTATGCGCGGCATTTTCGCGACAAGGCCGGAATGAGTGTCGGTGCATTCGTCGCGCAGATCCGGATGATGCACGCGTGCACGCTGCTGCAGGACACGCAGCGTGGGCAGGCGGAGATCGGGCAGGCGGTCGGTTATCAGTCGGAGGCGGCGTTCGGCAAGGCGTTTCGCGCCGTGCTCGGCACGACGCCCGGACGTTGGCGGCGCGCGCAGCGTGGCGCGTAAGGCAGCACGCCCGAGCGTCGAGCGGCGCGGCAAAGCTGCTACCGTGCGCGAAGCGTATTCCAACGAAAACGATTACGGCCAACAGCCAACAGGAGAGTAAGAGCGGGCAAAAGCAATGAACCACCCGCGATCCAGCCGCCGTCGTTTGCATTCCGGGATTCTGGCGTTGTCCAGGCGGCTGCGTCGTCGCTGTCCGAGACGCGATCGCGCTGCGATGGAGATTCAATGAGCGATGGCCGGTGCGCGGACGGCGACCGCGATGTCTGCGATGCGGTGGATACGCATCGGAAGAGGGGGAAGCGCTCGTGCGCACGCATTCGCATGCGGCGAGTCGCGCAAACGAAAAAGGGGCTTCCGGTTTCCCGGAAGCCCCTTCTTTACATCTTGGTAGGCCGTGCGTGACTCGAACACGCGACCAACGGATTAAAAGTCCGCTGCTCTACCAACTGAGCTAACGACCCAAAGAGCAAAAAATTATAGCGGTGGATCGCTGGACTGTCAACAACCCGTCACGACGATTTATTTGATGCTCTCGATCTTGCCCTGCGCCGTTTGCGCCGCGTTCGACCCGGCGTACTGCGACACGACCTGCTCGAACGTCTTCTTGGCGGCCGCCTTCTGGCCTTGTTCGAGCTGGTTCGTCCCGATGGCGACCAGTGCGTCGGCCGCGCGCGGATGTTGCGGATACTTGCTCACGATCGCTTGCCACGTCGCGGTCGAGCCGCGGTAGTCACGCAGCGCGTATTGCGCATTGCCGAGCCAGTACTGCGCGGTCGGCTGATACGGGCTCTGCGGATACTTCGCGATGAAACTGCGGAAGGACGCAGCGGCGGCCTTGAAATTGCCGTTGCGGAATTGCTGCTGTGCTGCGCTGAGCGCATCCGTTTCACCTGGCTGCACGGTGCCCTCGACACCGTCGATCGTCGCCTGTTGCGGCTCGAACTTCTTGAGCCGCGTGTCGAGATCCTGGTAGTACTCCTTCTGCTGCCGCTCGAGCGTCGTCAGCCGGTTCGTCAGATCCTCGTTCTCGCCGCGCAGTGTCGCGACCTGCTGGTTCAGCTGGTCGATACGGCCGGATTGATCGAGGATCGTACGCTGGGCGGCCGACAACTGGTTGGCCAGGTTGTCGCTCTTGCTGCGCAGATCGAGCACGGCGCGGCGCGCCTCATTGTCGTCGAACATGCCGGCGTGCGCCGGCGCGGCCGACCACGCCGCGCCGGCGACGCAAAATGCTGCGGCCACGCGCAGCCAGGATACACGGTGCGTCATACGGCAATTCTTCCGTTACTTACTGTTGGTAGACGAGATCGGCGCGACGGTTCTGCGCCCACGATGCTTCGTCGTGACCCGTTGCTTGCGGCTTTTCCTTGCCGAGGCTCACGGCTTCCATCTGCGAGTCGTTCACGCCGAGCAGCGCCATTGCGCGGCGAACGGCTTCCGCACGCTTCTGGCCGAGCGCGAGGTTGTACTCGCTCGTGCCGCGTTCGTCGGTGTTGCCCTGGATCAGCACGTGACGCTGCGGGTGGCTCTTCAGATACTGCGCGTGTTGCTGCAGCAGCGGCTGGTACTCGTCCTTCACCGAATAGCTGTCGAAGTCGAAGTAGATGCTGCGCTTCGCGAGCGGGCTGTTCGGATCGTTCAGCGGATCGACGTTCACTTGCGCGACGTTGTCGGCGCTCGGCTGCGTGCTCATCGCACCCGCGTTGGCCTTGTCGTCGAGCTTCACGCCCGACTTACACGCTGCGAGCGCGCCGATCATCATCACGGCCAGGGCCAGACGAGCTTTATTCGACATCATGGTTACTCTCCTTGTGGTCATTGCATGAAGGGCCCCCACGACGGCTCACGAACGGAGCCGCCCTGGACGGACAGGATCTGCGGCGGCGCGCTGCCGTCGGAGGGCACTGCTGCCAGCACGTTGCGACCACCCGACTGGGTAGCGTACAGAATGTACTGGCCGTTTGCCGCGAAGCTCGGCGATTCGTCGCGATTGGTGTTCGTGATGGCGTTCGCCGCGCCGGTTTGCAGATCCTGAACGTACAGCTTGAACCCCCCACCCGTGCGGGAGATGTAGGCCAGCAGCTTGCCGTCCGGGCTGACGCGCGGGCTGGTGTTGTAGCTGCCGTTGAAGGTCACGCGTTGCGCCGCGCCGGCGCTTTCGCCTTGCGCGGGCATCCGGTAGATCTGCGGCGCGCCGCCGCGATCGCTCGTGAAGTAGATCCAGCGGCCGTCCGGCGAGTAGAACGGCTCGGTGTCGATCGAGCTGCTCTGCGTGAGCCGGCGCAGACCGCCGCCGTTGGCGTTGACCGAATAAATTTGTGTATTGCCCGTCAGCGACAGCGCGACGGCCAGCGTGTTGCTGTCCGGCGACCACGCCGGCGCGCTGTTGTTGCCCTTCTGGTCGGAGACCATGTAGCGGCGACCGGTCGGCAGATCGTGGATGTAGACGATCGGCTTCTTGCGCTCGAACGACACGTACGCGACCTTCGTGCCGCTCGGCGACCACGCCGGCGAGATGATCGGCTCCGTGCTCGACAGCGCGATCCGCGCGTTCTGGCCGTCCGAATCCGAAATCTGCAGCTGGTAGCGGTTGCCCGTCTTGATGACGTACGACAGCCGCGTCGCGAACACGCCGCGCACGCCGAGCAGCTTCTGGTAGATGTAGTCGGCGATCTTGTGGCCGGCCGTGCGCAGCGTGTTGTCGTTCGCCGTCAGCGACAGGCCGCCGAGGCTTTGCTGCTTCACGGTGTCGTACAGGATGAAATTCACCTTGTACTGGCCGTTCGCTTCGCGGTTCACGCTGCCGGCGACGAACGCGTTCGCGCCCTTGGCCTTCCATGCGCCGAGATCGACCGATGCGGTCTCGGGCACGGGCGTGCTGCCCGCATCGATATTCGTGAATTTGCCGCTGCGGGCGAGGTCCGCGCGGACGATCGACGTGACCTGCTGCGGCAGGCCCGCCTCGTTCGCGAAGTTCGCGGTGGCGATGGGGAACTGGGTCGAACCGACGCCGGTGATCAGCACGTTGACCTGCGCATTAGCGGCGCCGCCGGCCGCAATCAGACACGAGGCCACGAGTGCCCTGAAACCTAGTTTCGTCATCAAACTCATGCTTCTGCTTCCCATGTGACTTGGATCGCTGCGCAACCGCAGAGACAGTAAAAATACCCGATTCGTTCCCGTCCGGCAGCGACGCACGGAGTGTAAGCGCATTTGCGCTCACTCCGCCGCCTTGAAGGTAATCGTAATACTCGACGGGGTATGACCGTCAGTATCGGGCGGTAACGGAACCGACGCCTGGATCGCATTGACCACCGCCTGATCCCACCCCGAATTGCCGCTCGGTCGCGATACCGAGACGCTCAACAGGTCGCCAGAAGGCGTACAGCGGATCTTGACGATTGTCGTGAGTCCCGCGCGCTCGCCGGCCCAGACGATGTTCGGTTTCACGCGGCGGCGTACCTTGTCGGCATAGCCCGGAGAGGCGGCGTTGCCGCCGGAACCCGTGCCGGTGCCGCTTTTCGCGAGGCCTTGGCCGCCGCCTTCACCGGCACCCGCGAGGCCCTGCATCTGAGCGAGGCGCGCATTCCGTTCCCGGTCGAGCTTCGCCTTCGCTGCCGCATCGGCCTTCGCGCGCGCCGCCGCTTCGGCCTTTGCCTTCGCCTGCGCTTCCGCCTTCGCTTTCGCGGCGGCGTCTGCCTTGGCCTTCGCCGCCTGCTGTGCTTCCAGCTGCGCCTGTTTCTGCTGTTGCAGTTTTTGCTGCTCGAGCTTCTGCTGTTCGAGCTTTTGCTGCTCGGCGAGCTGCTGTTGCTTCAGTTTCGCGGCCTGCTTCTGCTTTTCGCGTTCAGCGGCTTTTTCCGCGGCGAGCGCGGCAGCCTGCTGCGCTGCGAGTTGCGCGCGGCGCGCTTCCTCTTCCTGCTGCTTCAACTGCTGGGCGCGGCGCTGCTGCTCGAGCAGCGCTTCGCGCGCGGCTGCTTCCTGCTGGCGCTTTTTCTGCTGCAGCGCGATGTCCGCCTGCTCGTCCCGAGCCGGCGGAGCGGGCGGCGCGACTTTCGCGGGCGGCGTGGGTGTAACCACGGGGCGCGGCGCGGGCACGTCGGGCACCTCGGTCCACAGCTCGGCTTCGGCGCCGGCCGGCGTGCTGTTCTGCCACTGCACGCCGTGATAGAGGAACAGTGCGAGCAGCACGTGCATCAGCGCGGCGAGCGCGAACGCGCGCCAGGTGCCGCGCTCGCGAGGGGGCTGAGACGGGTAGGCGTGGTCGCGCGTGGATTGCTGCCGGTTCATTGCGATTTGACGAGGAGGCCGACGCGCTTGACGCCGCGCGCCTTCAGATCCGACATCACGGTCATGACCGAATCGTACTGCACGGTCTTGTCGGCCGCGATCACGACCGGCTGGTCGGGATGGTCGGCCTGCCGCGCAGCGATGAAGCTGTCGAGCTCGGCCTTGGTCATCGTGTCTTCCTGCGTCGCGCCGGAGTCGCTCTTGTACTTGACGCTCATCGTGCGGTCGGCCTTGATGTTGACGACGACGGGCGGCGTCTGTTCCTGCGGCGCGGCGTTGCCGACGGTCGGCAGATTGATGATCGACGGCGCGACGAGCGGGGCCGTGACCATGAAGATCACGAGCAGCACCAGCATCACGTCGATGTACGGCACGACGTTGATGTCGGCCATCGCGCGGCGCGAACGGCCGCCCCGCATGCTGGATCGAATGGGACTTCCTGCCATGGCGCGCTCCTTACTGGGCCTGACGCTGCAGGATGTTCGAGAATTCTTCGATGAAGGTCTCGAAGCGGATCGCGAGGCGGTCGATGTCGTGCGCGTAGCGGTTGTACGCGACTACCGCCGGAATCGCGGCGAACAGGCCGATCGCGGTGGCGACGAGCGCCTCGGCGATGCCCGGCGCGACGTTCGCGAGCGTCGCCTGCTGCACGTTCGCGAGACCGCGGAACGAGTTCATGATCCCCCAGACGGTGCCGAACAGACCGATGTACGGGCTGACCGAGCCGACCGACGCGAGGAACGCGAGGTTCGCTTCGAGCACGTCCATTTCACGCTGGAACGACGCGCGCATCGCACGGCGCGCGCCGTCGAGCACGAGACCGGGATCGCTGAGACGCTTTTCCTTCGCCTTCAGGAACTCGCGCATCCCCGATTCGAAGATGCGCTCGAGCGCGCCGATCGTGTGGCGGTTGTTGGCCGCGCTCTGATACAGCGCCTGCAGGTCGCCGCCGGACCAGAAATCCCGCTCGAAGCGTTCGGTCTGCGCGCGCGCGCGCCGGATCGCAAACCACTTGCGGAAGATGAAGGTCCACGACATCAGCGACAGTAGCAACAGCAGCCCCATCACGGCCTGGGCCAGCACGCTCGCGTTGAGGACGAGGGAAATGATCGACAGGTCTTGAGAAGTGTTCATAGAGTTTGAGTAACGTCCCTTCGGGGTGCCCGGCGAAGGCGCGCGGCATGCGTGCGGCGCGGCGCGCCGGCCTGGCCTGGCGCCGAACCTTGCTTAGTATCGATTCAGGAGGGCAAGTTCATAGGTTTTGTCTAAACGGTGCTCATTCGAGCTTCGTTGACAATACAGTTTGCCCGGCGTCGATGACGGGCCCGCGTTGTAGTGCCTCCAGCACGGCTGGCGGGATCGCCGCAGGCCGGATGCCGGTTTGGTCCACGCAACCCAGCCGGATGTGTCCGGCGACGAGCAGCGTGTCGCCGCGCCACGCTTCCTGCGTGAATTCCACCGATGCGCGGCCGATGCGCCCGGGCCGGCTCATGATCGTCAGCGCGTCGTCGAGTCGCGCCGGCGCGCGGTAGTCGAGCGACGTGCTGCGCACGATGAAGATGGCGCCCGTGTCGTCGGCGAGGCGGCGCTGGTCGATGCCGCACGCGCGCAGCCATTCGGTGCGGGCGCGTTCGAAGAACTTCAGGTAGTTGGCATAGAAGACGATGCCGCCTGCATCGGTATCCTCGTAGTACACGCGAACCGGCCAGATAAAGCCGCAGGGCGCGTCCGGGGAGCGGGTAGGCTGAGTCATGGCGCGCATTCTACCGGAAGGCCGCGGACGGATTCGTAACCGATTCGTAACGGAATGTAGTACGCGGCAGGCCGCCGGCGCGGGGCCGGCGGCCTGCCGAGACGGGTCAGCCGCGATGGATCGTGAGGCCGGCGGGGGCTTGAGCAACCGGCATCATCTCGATCGTGTTGATGTTGACGTGCGCGGGACGCGTTGCGATCCAGTAGATGGTGTCTGCGATGTCCTCGGCGGTGAGCGGCTGGACGTTCTGATATACGTTCGCAGCCTTCGCGTCATCGCCGCGGTAGCGCACGTTCGAGAATTCCGTGCCGCCGCACAGGCCGGGTTCGATATCAGTGACGCGCACGGGCGTGCCGATCAGGTCCGCGCGCAGATTCAGACTGAATTGTCTGACGAAAGCCTTGGTTGCGCCGTAGACGTTCCCGCCCGGATACGGATAGGTGCCGGCGACTGAACCGAGATTGAAGATATGGCCGCGGCCGCGCTCGATCATCCCTGGCAGCAGCGTGTGCGTGACCGTCACGAGGCCAGAGCAGTTCGTGTCGATCATCGTCTGCCATTCGTCCAGGCTCGCCTTTTGGGCAGGCTCCACACCGAGCGCGAGGCCTGCGTTGTTGACGAGCACGTCGAGCGCTGCAAAGTCGGCGGGGAGTGCAGCCGGCACGGCCTCGACGGCGGCGCGGTCGCGCACGTCGAGCTCGAACGGCAGCAGCGCATCACCCAGCTCGGCCGCGAGCGCATCGAGACGATCCTTGCGGCGGGCGGTGGCGACGACGCGGTGGCCGCCCTTGACAAACGCGCGGGCGATGGCGGCGCCGAAGCCGGCGGACGCGCCTGTGACGAACACGATCATTGCTGCTCCTGGTCGGTAACGAATTGGCGGATAGTATCCCGCAAGCCTACTGAGATTGCCGCACCGCGGCAAGGCGCCGAAGCGCGTCTGAGCGGGAGCGTATAGCCTGGCCCTTATTATTTCGACATGCCTGGCGCGCGGTTGCCTATTCATGGCGCATCCAATAAACTAACGCGCTCATCACCCCTGCGTGACTGGCGATAGAACCCTTCGGGTTCAAGGTGGAGCATCCCACCGTGAAGCGCGGGGCGCCGTTTTTGCCGTTCGCCTGGGCAGCCGTTGTGCGCCATTGCGTGCATTGCCGGTGGCTGTCCTGTCTCGCGTCATACGGATTCTTCCGCCACGTCGAGCTGGCCCCGCCAGCAGCGCAATGTACTCGGCCGCACCGGTCAACCTGTACACACTTAACGGAAACCGTATGTTTGACAGAGCCCAAAGCACCATCGCGAACGTCGATCCCGAACTCTTTGCAGCGATCGAGCAGGAAAACCGCCGCCAGGAAGATCACATCGAGCTGATCGCGTCGGAGAACTACACGAGCCCGGCCGTGATGGCCGCACAGGGCTCGCAGCTCACGAACAAGTACGCGGAAGGTTACCCGGGCAAGCGCTACTACGGGGGCTGCGAATATGTCGACGTGGTCGAGCAGCTGGCGATCGACCGTGTGAAGCAGCTGTTTGGCGCGGAAGCGGCGAACGTGCAGCCGAACTCGGGTTCGCAGGCGAACCAGGGCGTGTTCTTCGCGATGCTCAAGCCGGGCGACACGATCATGGGCATGAGCCTCGCGCACGGCGGCCACCTGACGCACGGCTCGCCGGTGAACATGTCGGGCAAGTGGTTCAACGTCGTCAGCTACGGGCTGAACGAAAACGAAGACATCGACTACGACGCGGCCGAGAAGCTGGCGAACGAGCACAAGCCGAAGCTGATTGTCGCGGGCGCATCGGCGTTCGCGCTGAAGATCGATTTCGAGCGTCTGGCAAAGATTGCGAAGTCGGTGGGCGCGTACCTGATGGTCGACATGGCGCACTACGCGGGGCTGATCGCGGCGGGCGTGTATCCGAACCCGGTGCCGCACGCCGACTTCGTGACGACGACGACGCACAAGAGCCTGCGCGGCCCGCGCGGCGGCGTGATCCTGATGAAGGCGGAGTACGAGAAGCCGATCAATTCGGCGATCTTCCCGGGTATCCAGGGCGGCCCGCTGATGCACGTGATCGCGGCGAAGGCCGTTGCGTTCAAGGAAGCGCTGTCGCCGGAGTTCAAGGCGTATCAGCAGAAGGTGGTGGAGAACGCACGCGTGCTGGCAGAAACGCTGGTCAAGCGCGGGCTGCGGATCGTGTCGGGCCGCACGGAAAGTCACGTGATGCTGGTCGACCTGCGCGCGAAGAACATCACGGGCAAGGCAGCGGAAGCGGCGCTCGGCGCCGCGCACATTACGGTGAACAAGAACGCGATCCCGAACGATCCGGAAAAGCCGTTCGTGACGAGCGGCATCCGCCTGGGTTCGCCGGCGATGACGACGCGCGGGTTCGGGCCGGCGGAAGCGGAGCAGGTCGGCAACCTGATTGCCGACGTGCTCGAGAACCCGGAAGACGCGGCGACGATCGAGCGCGTGCGCGCGCAGGTGGCCGAGCTGACCAAGCGTTTCCCGGTCTATCGCTGATCCGGCATGCGCTGCCCGTTCTGCCGGCATGAGGACACGCAGGTCGTCGACTCGCGCGTGTCCGAAGATGGCGCCGCGATTCGTCGGCGCCGTCGCTGCTCGGCTTGCGACAAGCGCTTCACGACGTACGAGCGGGTCGAGCTGAACCTGCCGGCCGTCGTGAAGAAGGACGGCAGCCGTACCGAATTCGACCGTCGCAAGATCGTCGCCAGCATGCAACTCGCGCTGCGCAAGCGGCCGGTTGCAGCCGACGCGATCGACGCGGCGGTCGCCCGTATCGAATATCAGTTGCTCGCGACCGGCGAGCGTGAAGTGCGTAGCGAGAAGCTCGGCGAACTCGTGATGAACGAGCTGCGCGGCCTCGATACGATTGCCTATGTCCGCTTTGCATCGGTTTACCGCCGGTTCGAGGACGTTTCCGAATTTGCCGACGTGATCGAAGAATTCCGTCGCGCGTCCCCCTCCAAGCCTCCGCGCAAGCGCTGACGCGCTGCGTCCGTTCATCGTCTTCTCCCGCAGGTTCAATTCGTGCCGATTGTGTCGGCCGTGGCTGGAGGTCGCCAGTCGGCCGTTCGGCTAATGGCGCGCGTCCGCATGCGTCGCTACAGTGGTTGCATCACGTTGACGGAGGGCAATGGCGATGGAACCGTACCGGCGGCCCGTTGAAAAAAACATGCGATGGTGTGGCGGGTTCACGCTCGTCGAGCTGATGGTCGCGATTGCGCTGGCGGCCGCGATCGGGCTTTACGCGGCGCCTGCATTTGACCGTTGGCACATGCGCGAACGCGTGGATGCCCGCTCTCGCGCACTACTCGGTGCGCTGTCTTTCGCCCGCACCGAAGCGACGCGTCTCGGCGTGCGCGTCACGCTGTGCAGGGCCGGTCGCGACGGTGACTGTGTGCGCGCTGGCGAGCGGTGCAGCCCGGCCGAGTGGTCATGCGGCTGGATCGTCAGCGGGCAGTTCGACGGACAACCTCGCGTACTGCGGCGTTATCCGCACGATGCCGACATTGCCGTGGCCGGCGCCGCGCGCGATCTGGCGTTTGCGCCGCCGACAGGGCAAATCATCGGCGGGATCCGGCGTTTCGAGTTGCGGCCGCCGCATGCGCACGAGAGTGACGATGCGCGTATGGCGCGTTGCATCCGGATCTCGGCAGGTGGCCGCGCACGCGTCGCGGCCGGCCGTTGCGATGCGGCATGACGCGCATGCGCAGTCGGATGCAGGGTACTTCGCTGCTTGAGGCCGTGCTGGCCATCGCGCTGCTCGCCATGGTAATGCTCGCCGTGGCCGGCAGTCAGCTTGCAATGACGCGCGCGCAGCGATCGACGATGTGGCGGGAACGCGCACTGTGGCTGGCCGATGCACGCATCGAGCGTCGGCGCGCTGCGGCCGACGCTGGCGACGACATCGCCGCGCTCGTGGCTGCATCACTGCCCGGCGGCACGGTGACGCTCGACGGCGGAGCGGCCGGTGTCAGTTCCGTGGTCGTCGGCTGGCACGGCACCGACGCGTCGGCGTCGACTTCCTCGCGATGCGAGCGTGCGGACGCTGTCGTCAAGCCGCCATCGTGTGTGCGGATTCCGTTTCGCGAGGCCAATGCCAATGCCGGTGAACGCTGATCGCGGAAGCCGCGGCTGCCGTCGCGGCCGCGCACATACGCTGCTCGAGGTGCTGATCGCGATGACCGTCGGTCTGCTCGTGCTTGCCGCGGCGGGCGCGCTGTATCACGCGCAGCGCGTTGCGCAGCAGCGCGCGGAAGACGGGTTCAGGATGCGCGATGCGGCTGCGACAGCGTTGATGCTGATCGGCCAGCAAATCCAGATGGCAGGGTTTCGGCCGCTGGATGTCGATGAGGCGTCGCCGTTGCCGCCGGTGTTTGGCTGTTCATCCGGGCGCGTGCGCGGCGGCGGCGCGCAAGTGCGCTGCGAGGCCGTGCGGGCGGCGTCGGATGCGGTGCTGGCGCGGTATGTAGGCGACCGCGTGTCGACGTGGCCGACGACGAGCGGGCAAGTGTCCGATTGTCTCGGGCAGGGCGTCGGCGCACCCGGCGAGCGGCCGCTCGTGGAAAACCGTTTCGACGCGCATGTCAGTCCGTCGACGGGAGAGCCCGAGCTGTACTGCGAAGGCAACGGGCGCCCCGGTACGCCGCAACCCGTCGTGTCCGGGATCGACCAGTTGCGCGTGCGCTACTTGCGCCGCGAAAGCCGGCAGTTCGTCAACGCGAACGCGATGGGCGCGGGCGACTGGCGCGACGTCGCGGCCGTGCATCTGTGCGTGCGGGCGCGTGGCGAATCGATGCGCGAGCCCGCGCGTCATGTCGATTGCGACGGCCGCACCGCCGTCTCGCAAGATGGTCGCGCGCGTCTCGTTTTGCATCGCATTGTCGCGTTGCGCAACTCCGCGGAGGCGTTCGTCGGTGCCGGCCGCGAAGCGACGCGCGAAAGAGAGGTGCTGCGATGAGCCGCCCGAACGGCATTGCCCGTGCGCGTGCAACGCACATTGCGGCGGCCCGCATCGAAAGCCGCGCCGCGGCGTACGGCGACGTTCCGCACGCGGCGCTGGAATCGATCCTCCGGAGCCGCAAACCGGCGCGCACACGCACGGTATCCGCCCTCCGCAGCTGGCGCCGCGATGCCGGCCTTGCACTGCCTGCCGTGATCGCCGTCGGCGCGGCAGTCGCTGCGCTGACCGGCACATGGTTCGAATCGGCGCTGACGGAATCGCGCCGCACGCGTGCATTGTCGGATAGGTTGATCGCATTCCACGCGGCCGATGCGGCACTCGAAGCCTGTACCGCGCAGTTGCTTCGTGGCCGCACGCCGTACCTTGACGAACCGGCTTCGGTCGACGAACCGGATGCGTGGCGGCGAACGCCGGCGCTGGTCGTCGGCGAGGCGTTCGCCCCGTTTCCCGCGTGGCCGATGGCTGCGCGGCCACCGCGTTGCCTGATCGAAGCGTGGCCGGGCGTCGGCCCGCGAGGTAGCCGCGCTTACCTCGTCACCGCGCGAGGCGTTGGCGGCCATGCGTCGGGCGCGGTGTGGCTGCAAAGCCAGATCGCGCTGCGCGATGGACGCGTCGTTGCGCGGCGCTGGCGTCACGTCGCGGCAGTGCATCGATGAAAGCGCTCGCCCCGATGCGCCGCGCGTCGGCGTTCACGTTGATCGAATTGATGGTCGTGCTCGCGATCGTCGCCGTGCTGGCAGGCTGGGGTATCCCGTCGTATCGCGAGCATGTCGCGCGCAGCCATCGTGCGTCCGCGATTGCCGCGCTGTACCGCGCGGCGCAATATCTCGAAACACTCGACGGCCCGCCGCCGCGGACATTGCCGCACGCATACGCGCAGGCGCCGCCGGACGGGCGCCCTGTCTATCGCGTGCGGTTGGCGCGTCCGGCCGGCGATGATGCGGCGGTGTTCTACGAACTCGTTGCAAGCCCGCTCGATACGGGCCCGATGCGCGACGACAGATGCGGCGCATTTACGCTGCGCTCGGACGGCACGCGAGGCAGTACTGCGGAATCCGCCGACGCGGAACCGGCGGCGCGGCAGCGGATGTGTTGGGGCGCGCTGATCGAGCAATATGCATGGAAGCGCATATCGCGGAACGGCCGTGCGCGTTTGCCGTGGCGTGTCAGTCGTCGTTCGCGACAGGGCCGCGCTCGACGCGCGACTGCTTCCAGATCTGGTACACCTCCCACGCGGCGAAGCCGACGGTGCCCCACTTCAGCGCGGGGCCCGCACTCGCGCGAAGCAGCGAGCGAATGGGTTTCGCCAGCACGAGCGATGCGAGCGAACTGAGCATCGGATACTGGTTGACGAGCTGGCCGAGATTGGCGTTCAGGTTCTTCGCGGACTGGCTGAACTTGTGGCTCGACAGGCCGGGGATGAACATCTTGAGCCAGCTGAACCGCGTGACGGCATGACGCACTTCGGCGGCGGCTTCGGCAAGCTCGAGCCGCTCGACCTCGGATCGCAGGATCAGCAATTCCTTGCGGAGCGCGCGGTGCTGCGACGCGTTCCACTTCGATCGCGACGAATGGGGGCGGGGCGGATGGCTCGTGACGTTCTGGCTCATGGCGCGTCGGCTAAGTAGGTGACAGGGGCGAACGCGGCCGCGTTCACGACTTGCTGCGGAAGATTTCGCGGTCTTTCTCGAGCTCCGCGAGCGTCGCCTCGAACACGGTCGGCGCTTCGCGCAGGCCCGAGCGCGCCTTGAGCGCACAGGCGATGCCTGCGAGTGCATATACCGCCGTGATGACAGCCAGCGATTGCCAGCGATAGGTGTCCCAGAATGCGATCGCGATGAGCACGGTCAGGCTGATGAGCGCCATCGTCGCGAGCATCATCGCGGCGAGGCCGAGGAACAGCACGCCCATCAGGCGTTCCTTTTCCTCGGCGAGCTCGATGCCGACCAGTTCCAGGCGCGTTTGCAGGAGGCCGATCGCGGAGCCGACGAGGCGGCGCAGCGGCCCGTGGCCGGACGGCTGCGAGTGGGTGTCTGTCGTCATGGATGAGGCGCTTGCGCGCGCAGTAAGCGGCTAGGTCAAAGCGGCCGCCGGCGAACCGCCGGCAGGCTTCGGCACCCACGTGCAGCCGCGCGGCGGCACGTGGGGCGGAACGGCGCTGAGCGCGTTACTTGCGGTTGATCAGCAGACCGATCAGCACGCCGACGCCGGCGGCGATGCCGATGGACGTCCACGGATGCTCATGCACGTAATCGTCGGTAGCGCGCGCGGCCTTCTTGCCTTTCTCGACCACCACGACCTGGACGTCGGTTGCCTTTTCCTTGGCCTGCTTCAGGCGCGACATGGCTTTCTCGCGCAGCTCGGCTGCACGGTCGCCCGTGCTGCTCGCTGCCTGCTTGAGCAGATCTTCGGCGTCCGCCAGAACGGTTTTGATATCCGACATCAGTTTCTCCTTGTTGATTTCCGACATTGCAACTCCCTTCATGCTGTCATGCTGCAGGTTCACATCGTAGCGAAACGCCTGCCTGCTGGCGAGCCGGGAAGACACACGGCGGCAGTGCAAGACTGCATGGTAAACGACTCGCAATCGTCAACAGAGCCGCAAACGGCACGAAAAGTTTCCTCCGCGGCCGTCCATGCCGTTCCGCCATCGGGCAAAAATGACAAAAAAGTATGAATATCAAACGTAATAATCGTTCGCATGGCGCATTGCTTCCCGTAAGCTGACGGACTGTCCCGCGCCGACAGCGCGCGGTTTCAACCAGCATCGTTCGAGGAGGGAACATCATGAGCCTGCGTCTTGGCGACATCGCACCGGATTTCGAGCAGGAATCGAGCCTGGGCAAGATCAAGTTTCACGAGTGGCTGGGCGACAGCTGGGGCGTCCTGTTCTCGCATCCGGCCGACTACACGCCGGTGTGCACGACTGAGCTCGGGTTGACCGCGAAGCTGAAGGGCGAATTCGAGAAACGCAATGTGAAAGTGATCGCGCTGTCGGTCGACGACGTCGAATCGCACAAAGGCTGGATCAACGACATCAACGAAACGCAATCGACCGTCGTCGGCTTCCCGATCATTGCCGACGGCGACCGCAAGGTCTCGCAGCTGTACGACATGATTCACCCGAACGCGAACGAAACGCTGACGGTGCGCTCGCTGTTCGTGATCGACCCGAACAAGAAAGTTCGCCTGATCATCACGTATCCGGCCAGTACCGGGCGCAACTTCGACGAAGTGTTGCGCGTGATCGACTCGCTGCAGCTGACCGACAACTACAAGGTCGCCACCCCCGGCAACTGGAAGGATGGCGACGACGTCGTGATCGTGCCGTCGCTGCAGGATCCGGAAGAGCTGAAGAAGCGGTTCCCGAAGGGCTTCAACGCGGTGCGTCCGTACCTGCGTCTCACGCCGCAGCCGAACAAGTAAGCAGCGGCTCCGGAAACGGCGCCGCGTGACGAACGTGGATGCCGAGGAAAGCGGCCCGCCCGGCAGCGATGCCGGGCGGGCCGTGTCTTTTTTTCAGTATGACGGTAGCAAGGCGACGCGGCCGGGCCACCGCGCGCCGCCGTGCGCGAATGCTCAGAAGAATGCCTGGATGCCCGTCTGCGCGCGACCGAGGATCAGCGCGTGGATGTCGTGCGTGCCTTCATACGTATTGACCACCTCGAGGTTGACGAGGTGGCGCGCGACACCGAATTCGTCGGAGATGCCGTTGCCGCCCAGCATGTCGCGCGCGAGCCGCGCAATGTCGAGCGCCTTGCCGCAGGAGTTGCGCTTCATGATCGACGTGATCTCGACGGCCGCCGTGCCTTCGTCCTTCATCCGCCCGAGCCGCAGTACGCCTTGCAGGCCGAGCGTGATTTCGGTCTGCATGTCGGCGAGCTTCTTCTGGATCAGCTGGTTCGCGGCGAGCGGCCGGCCGAACTGCTTGCGATCGAGCACGTACTGGCGCGCGGTGTGCCAGCACGATTCCGCCGCGCCGAGCGCGCCCCATGCGATACCGTAGCGCGCCGAGTTCAAGCACGTGAACGGGCCGCGCAGGCCGCTCACGTTGGGCATCAGGTTCTCTTCCGGTACGAACACCTCGTCGAGCACGATCTCGCCGGTGATCGACGCGCGCAGCCCGACCTTGCCGTGGATCGCCGGCGCGGACAGCCCCTTCCAGCCTTTTTCGAGGATGAAGCCGCGAATCGCGTCCTTGCCGTTTTCGTCGAGCTTTGCCCACACGACGAATACGTCGGCGATCGGCGAATTGGTGATCCACATCTTGGCGCCGGACAGCGAATAGCCGCCGGCGACCTTCTTCGCGCGCGTGACCATGCTGCCGGGATCGGAGCCGTGGTTCGGCTCGGTCAGCCCGAAGCATCCGATCCATTCGCCGCTCGCGAGCTTCGGCAGATATTTCTGCTTCTGCGCGTCCGAGCCGAATTCGAAGATGGGCACCATCACCAGCGACGACTGCACGGACATCATCGAGCGGTAGCCGGAATCGACGCGCTCGACTTCGCGCGCGATCAGCCCGTAGCTCACGTAGTTGAGGCCGGGGCCGCCGTATTCCTCGGGGATCGTCGGCCCGAGCAGGCCGACTTCTCCCATTTCGCGGAAGATCGCGGCGTCGGTGCGTTCATGGCGGAACGCATCGGTCACGCGCGGCGCGAGCTTGTCCCGTGCGTACGCCTGCGCGGCATCGCGTACCATCCGCTCTTCTTCGGTCAGTTGCTGATCGAGCAGCAGCGGATCGTCCCAATGAAAAGTTGCAGCGCTCATCGTGTCATCTCCTGTCCCCTCGACGCATCGAGTCGGGCGTCGTGCTGAAAGTTCGCTTGACTGGAGTTCCGCTGTGCGGAACAATGTTTTGCAAATCGAACTCAGTGTAACACCAGATGACACTTTCAACCATCGACGAAACCGCGATCGACGAACGCAAGTTCGTGGTGGCGCTCGCGCGCGGGCTCGATCTGCTGCGCGCATTCCGGCCCGGCGAGACGATGCTCGGCAATCGCGACTTCGCGGAGCGCACCGGGCTGCCGAAAGCGACGGTGAACCGGCTGGCGTACACGCTGACCGTGCTCGGCTATCTGCGTTACGACGAGACGCTCGGAAAGTATGCGCTCGACGCCGGCGTGTTGTCGCTCGGCTATGCGCTGCTCGCGGGCTCGGGCACGCTCGATCTCGCGAGGCCGCACATGCAGGCGCTCGCGCGGGAGATCGGCGCGGCCGTGTCGCTTGGCTGCCGGGACGGCCTCGACATGATCTATCTCGAGACGATTCGCAGCGAAACCGCGCTGACGCTCGGGCTTGCGCCCGGCTCCCGGCTGTCGATGCTGACGAGTTCGATGGGGCGCGCGTACCTGGCCGTGCAGCCGGAGGATGTGCGCCGCGCGCTGTATGCGGACCTGCATCGGGCAGCCGGCGGCGCGGCCGACGCGGATGCGCTCGTCGCCGCTGCGCAGCAGGCGGTCGCGGAGTTTGCGGACGGCGGATGCTGCTATTCGTTTCGTGCGTGGCACATGGACGTCAACGCGGCGGCCGTGCCGTTTCGCGAGCCGCGCGAGGGGCGCTGGCTGATCCTGAGTTGCAGCGGTCCCGCATCGTCGATGGACGAACAGGTGTTCCGCACGCAGGTCGGACCGAAGCTGAAGGCACTCGCGCAGCGGCTTGGGCAGACGATCTGACACGGGTGCGTCGCCGCGCTCTCCGAAGCGCGCCGCCGTTCATCGTGTGAGCCGCGCGCACCATCTCTCGTCAGTTTCCCGACGCCGAAGTACGACGTCGACAGACAAAACCCGCGGCCATCGGCGCCAACGCGACGGGGTTGAACGCGCAGCGTTCGCACTGCGGACCCGACGTCGCGCCTGACGAGCAACGCATCGCGCCGGCCCGGCATGGAGCCGCGAACGCATCCGCAGCGGCCCTGCATACCGGCGCCGGATCCACGCCGTAACCCGCGCCGTAACCCCTTTGCCAGACCGGATCGCCGATCGGGCGCGGCGCTCGCCGCATGGGTCCGACCGCTACTGCGCACCGGCCGCCATGCGGGAAATCACGCCGTGACGACCTTCGCGAACACCGGCCCCTGCATGAACCGCACGTCGTGCTGGCGCAGCAGCTCGCACTGCGTTTCGTCGACGACGCCGTCGAAGATCAGCGGAATCCGTACGCGCTGCGCATACGCGACCAGCGCCTTCACCATTCCGTCGCGCAGCGCGATGCCCGCATCCATCTTGATGTAGTCGGGCCGCGCCATCTCCGATTCGACCGCGAGGATCCGGCCCGGGTCGGGCAGCTTGTCGGCGACCTTGAAGCCGTGATGCTGGTAGCTGCGCGTGAGGTAGCCAAGAAAAGTCTTGTGCGCGACCGCGACGGCCGGCAGTTCGATCACGATCCGCTCGGTGGGCAAGCCGAAGCGTTGCAGCACCGACGAGAAATGCTTGCCGTGGTCGTACTTCACGCTCTTGAGCAGCCGCTCGTGCACGCGCAGAAACAGCAGCCCGTGACGTTGCGCGCCGAAGAAGTTGATCGCGTGCAGCGCGCGCGACAGCCGGTCGATCGCGACGAGCGTCTGGTCGTCGACGGCCGAATCGACCGGGTCGTGCAGCGCGCCCGTGACCAGCGTGACGGCCTGGAAGCCGAGTTCGTCGCCGTAGCGCTCGATCGCATCGGCGAACGACGTCGATTGCGGTGCGCCGGGCATCGTCACGTCGTAGATCGGCTCGTACGCGCTCGCGAGCGTCCGCTCGGGCAGATTCGCGCACGCGGTGCCGCCCTCGGCGAGCGCGAGGTGTTCCCGCAGATACGGTAGTTGCCCGGCACGGGCGACCAGCTCGGGAATGTTGGGCGGAATCATCGGCGTCGAAAGGAAAAATGGCGGCCGAAAGGGCCGCCTCACGTATCGATATTAGCAGTGCGCGCCAGACTCGGCTCGGCGTTTCGCTCATATGGTTATCCCGTCCCGGAAGCGTTGGCTAGGGTTTACGTTGATTTCACTATTCGTAATTGGTTTTACTATTCGTAAATCCAGCGATTTGTCGCCGATCAAGAAAAGCGGCGTTCAGGCGCCCGGAGCGGCGCCGTTTTCCGAATCGGATCAACAGGAAGCAAAGGAGCGAGACGTGGCGGTTGAAGTGGACGGAGCAGCACGGGCGGCGGCAACGGCCGCCAATGAAGCGGTGCGGGATGGCGCCGCGTGCGGCGGCGCGCACGCCGCAGCGCTGAGGAGCGGATGGCGATCATGAGCATCGATTACCAGACGCTGAAGTTCGACTACCGGCCGCGCGCGGCACGGGCCGTCGGCGATGACGCGGCCATTCACCCGGTGATCGTCGTCGGTGCGGGCCCGGTGGGTCTGTCGGCCGCGATCGACCTCGCGCAGCGGGGCGTGCCGGTCGTGCTGCTCGACGACGACGACACGCTGTCGACGGGCTCGCGCGCGATCTGCTTCGCGAAGCGCACGCTCGAGATTTTCGACGGGCTCGGCTGCGGCGAGCGCTTCGTCGAGAAGGGCGTGAGCTGGCACGTGGGCAAGGTGTTCCTGCAGGACGAACTGCTGTACGCGTTCGACCTGCTGCCGGAGGAAGGCCATGCGCGCCCCGCGTTCGTCAATCTGCAGCAGTACTACGTCGAAGGCTACCTGGCCGAGCGCGCGTTCGAGCTGCCGAATATCGACATCCGCTGGAAGCACAAGGTGACGGGCGTCGCGCAGTCGGCGGAGCACGCGACGCTGACCGTCGAGACGCCGGAAGGTGTCGAGACGCTGCGCGCACTGTACGTGATCGCGGCAGACGGCTCGCGCAGCCCGATGCGCACGGCGATGGGGCTCGAAAGCCGCGGCCGCACGTTCAAGGATCGCTTCCTGATCGCCGACGTGAAGATGAAGGCGGAATTCCCGACCGAGCGCTGGTTCTGGTTCGATCCGCCGTTCCACCGCAACCAGTCGGTGTTGCTGCATCGTCAACCCGACAACGTGTGGCGCATCGATTTCCAGCTCGGCTGGGACGCCGACCCGGTCGCCGAGAAGCAGCCTGAACGTGTGATTCCGCGCGTGCGTGCGCTGCTCGGCGCGGATGTCGAGTTCGAGCTCGAATGGGTAAGCGTCTATACGTTCCGCTGCCAGCGCATGGATACGTTCCGGCACGGCCGCGTGCTGTTCGCGGGCGACTCCGCGCACGGCGTGTCGCCTTTCGGTGCCCGCGGCGCGAACAGCGGCGTGCAGGACGCGGACAACCTCGCATGGAAGCTGAAGCTCGTGCTCGACGGCCGCGCGCCCGACGCGCTGCTCGACACCTACGCGAGCGAGCGCGAATTCGCGGCGGACGAGAACATCCGCAATTCGACGCGCTCGACTGACTTCATCACGCCGAAGAGCGCGGTATCACGCGTGTTTCGCGACGCGACGCTGAAGCTCGCGCGCGATTGCGAATTCGCGCGCAAGCTCGTGAACAGCGGCCGCCTGTCGGTGCCGGCCGTGCTGACCGAGTCGCCGCTGAACACGCCGGACCGCCATGGCGACACGTTTGCAGGCGCGATGCGCCCGGGTGCGGCAGCGGCCGATGCGCCGGTGCGCGCGCAAGGTGCGTCGGGCTGGCTGCTCAAGCACCTGGGCGACGGCTTCGCGGGCGTGCTCTTCGGGCTGCCGGGCGATGCGGCCGCGCTCGCGCAGGCGCTCGACGGCCTCGCGCTGCCGGTGCGGCCCGTGCTGGTCGTGCCGGCCGGGCACGCGCAGCCGGTGGCCGGCGTCGACGTCGTGGAGGACGTCGACGGTTTCGCCGCGCAACGCTACGACGCGAAGCCCGGCACGTTCTACCTGCTGCGCCCCGACCAGCACGTATGCGCGCGGATGCGCACGCTCGAGCGCCCGGCGATCGCCGATGCACTGGCGCGCGCGATCTGCGCGAAGCTGAATCCATAACGACACCGGAGACACCGTCATGCCCCGACTCGACACCCGCCCGCGTCTTGCCGATCCGGACACGTTCTACGAAGCGCTGATCGACATGCATCGCGACTTGTCGGACGCCGACAGCCAGCTCGTCAACGCGAAGCTGATCCTGTTGCTCGCGAACCAGATCGGCGACGCCGACGTGCTGCGCGAAGCGATGGCGCTCGCGCGCCAGGGCGTGACGCCGCCTGTGCATCCGGCCGCCGAGGTGACGCAATGAGCGCGGCGCCGGCCGCTACGCGCGTGGTGGAAGTCGAGCGCGTGATCGACGACACGCATCGCCCGGGCTTTCACTGGATGTTGCTGATCCTGTGCGGACTGTGCCTCGTGATCGACGGCTTCGACGCGCAGGCGATGGGCTACGTCGCACCGAGCGTGATCGCCGAATGGGGCGTGCCTAAGCAGGCGCTCGGGCCCGTCTTTAGCGCGAGCCTGTTCGGGATGCTGCTCGGCGCGCTCGCGCTGTCGGTGCTGGCCGACCGGATCGGGCGGCGCCCGGTGCTGATCGGCTCGACGCTGTTCTTCGCGGTGACGATGCTCGCGACGCCGTTCGCGGGCTCGATCCCGGTGCTGATGGTGCTGCGCTTTGTCACGGGGCTCGGCCTCGGCTGCATCATGCCGAACGCGATGGCGCTGGTCGGCGAGTTCAGTCCGGGTGCGCATCGCGTGAAGCGGATGATGATCGTGTCGTGCGGCTTCACGCTCGGCGCGGCGATCGGCGGCTTCATCAGCGCCGCGCTGATTCCGGCACTCGGCTGGCGCGCGGTGTTCTTCGTCGGCGGCGCGGTGCCGCTCGTGCTGACGATCGCGATGATCGCGCGGCTGCCCGAGTCGCTGCAGTTCCTGGTGCTGAAAGGCCGGGACGCGCAGGCGCGCGACTGGCTCGCGCGCTTCGCGCCGCACGCCGGCATCGATGCGAACACGCGGCTTGCCGTGCGCGAGCGCGCGACGAACGGCGCGCCGGTCGCCGAACTGTTCCGCGACGGCCGCCTGCCGGTCACGCTGCTGCTATGGGCGATCAGCTTCATGAACCTGATCGACCTGTACTTCCTGTCGAACTGGCTGCCGACCGTGATGCGCGACGCGGGCTATTCGCCGGGCACGGCGGTGATCGTCGGCACGGTGCTGCAGACAGGCGGCGTGATCGGCACGCTGTCGCTCGGCTGGTTCATCGAACGCTACGGCTTCGTGCGCGTGCTGTTCGCGTGCTTCGCGTGCGCGGCCGTGTCGGTGGGACTGATCGGATCGGTCGCGCATGCGCTGCCGTGGCTGCTGCTCGTCGTGTTCGCAGGCGGATTCTGCGTGGTGGGCGGCCAGCCGGCCGTCAACGCGCTCGCGGGCCAGTATTACCCGACGTCGCTGCGCTCGACCGGCATCGGCTGGAGCCTCGGGATCGGCCGGATCGGCTCGGTGCTCGGGCCGCTCGTCGGCGGACAACTGATTGCATTGAACTGGACGAACGGCGCGCTGTTCCACGCGGCCGCGGTGCCCGTGCTGTGCTCGGCGCTGTTCGTGCTCGGCCTCGCGGGCGTCACGCGGCGCAGCGATGCTCGGGCGCCGAACGCCGCTGTGAACTGATGGAGAAAGGAAACGATGACGCTTGACCTGTCGAAACCGGCAACCGCCGGCTACTTGAGCGGATTCGCGAACGAATTCGCGACCGAGGCGCTGCCCGGCGCGCTGCCGCACGGGCGCAATTCGCCGCAGCGCGCGCCGTACGGGCTGTATGCGGAGCAGTTGTCGGGCACCGCCTTTACCGCGCCGCGCGCGCACAACCGCCGCTCGTGGCTGTACCGGATCCGGCCGGCGGCCGTGCACCGGCCGTTCGAGCCGCTCACGGGGCCCCAGCGGCTCGTGGCCGAATTCGGCGATTCCGCGGACGTGCCGCCGACGCCGCCGAATCAGTTGCGCTGGGATCCGCTGCCGATGCCGGTCGAGCCGACCGATTTCGTCGAAGGGCTGGTCACGATGGCGGGCAACGGCTCGGCGGCCGCGATGAGCGGCTGCGCGATTCATCTGTACGCGGCGAACCGCTCGATGCAGGACCGTTTCTTCTACAGCGCCGACGGCGAACTGCTGATCGTGCCGCAGCAGGGGCGGCTTTTCATCGCGACCGAGTTCGGCCGCGTGGACGTCGAGCCGTTCGAGATCGCGGTGATCCCGCGCGGCGTGCGTTTTACGGTCGCGCTGCCGGACGGCGACGCGCGCGGCTACATCTGCGAGAACTTCGGCGCGTTGCTGCGCTTGCCGGACCTCGGCCCGATCGGTTCGAACGGGCTCGCGAACCCGCGCGATTTCCTCACGCCGCAGGCCGCGTACGAGGACCGGGAAGGCGCGTTCGAGCTCGTCGCGAAGTTGAACGGGCGCCTGTGGCGCGCGGACATCGGCCATTCGCCGCTCGACGTCGTCGCGTGGCACGGCAACTATGCGCCGTACAAATACGACCTGCGTCTGTTCAACACGATCGGCTCGATCAGCTTCGACCATCCCGATCCGTCGATCTTCCTCGTGCTGCAGTCGCCGAGCGACACGCCGGGCGTCGACACGATCGACTTCGTGATCTTCCCGCCGCGGTGGCTCGCCGCCGAGGATACGTTCCGCCCGCCGTGGTTCCACCGCAACGTCGCGAGCGAATTCATGGGTCTCGTGCACGGCGCGTACGACGCGAAGGCCGAGGGTTTCGTGCCCGGCGGCGCGAGCCTGCACAACTGCATGTCGGGCCACGGGCCGGACGCGGATACGTTCGAGAAGGCGTCGGTCAGCGACACGACGAAGCCGCACAAGGTGGACGCGACGATGGCGTTCATGTTCGAAACCCGCACGCTGATCCGGCCGACGCGCTATGCGCTCGACACCGCGCAACTGCAGGCCGACTACTTCGAATGCTGGCAACGCATCCAGAAACACTTCAATCCGGAGCAACGATGAGCGACACCCACGACTGGCGCGCGACGCTGGACCCGGCTCGCAAGAGCTGGGTCGACACGGCGAATGATCCCGCCTGCGATTTCCCGATCCAGAATCTGCCGTTCGGCATCTTCAGCGACGCGACGCAGACGGCGCGCCGTGCCGGCGTCGCCCTCGGCGACCAGATCGTCGACGTCGCCGCGCTCGCCCGTGCGGGCCTCGTCACGCTCCCGGCCGGCGCCGACGTGTTTGCCGCGCCGACGCTCAACGCGTTCATCGCGCTCGGCCGCGATGCGTGGCGCAGTATGCGCGTGCAACTGTCCGACCTGTTTTCGCGCGACAACGCGCGGCTGCGTGACGATGCGGCATTGCGCGCGCAGGTGCTCGTCGCGCAGCGCGACGCGACGCTGCATCTGCCGGTCGACATCCCGGGGTACACCGATTTTTATTCGTCGAAGGAGCATGCGACCAACGTCGGCTCGATGTTCCGTGATCCCAAGAATGCGCTGTTGCCGAACTGGTCGGAGATGCCGATCGGCTACAACGGCCGTGCGTCGTCGGTGGTCGTGAGCGGCACGCCGGTGCGGCGCCCGAACGGGCAGCTTAAATTGCCCGATCTGGAGCGCCCGGTGTTCGGCGCGTGCCGCAAGCTCGATATCGAGCTTGAGACGGGCTTCATCGTCGGCAAGGGCAACGCGCTTGGCGAGCCGATCGCGTGCGAGGACGCGGAAGCGCACATCTTCGGAATGGTGCTGCTGAACGACTGGAGCGCGCGCGACATCCAGCAGTGGGAATACGTGCCGCTCGGGCCGTTCAATTCGAAGGGCTTCGCGACGACGATCTCGCCGTGGATCGTCACGCTCGACGCGCTCGAACCGTTTCGTGTCGCGCAGCCCGAGCAGTCGCCGCAGCCGCTCCCGTATCTGCGGCATTCGGGCAAGCACGCGTTCGACATCGAGCTCGAAGTGACGCTGCGCGCCGAAGGCGCCGCGGAGCCGACGTCGATCTGCCGCACGAATTTCAAGCACATGTACTGGACGATGGCGCAGCAGCTCGCGCACCACACGGTCGCGGGGTGCAACACGCGCGTCGGCGATCTGATGGGCTCCGGAACGATCAGCGGGCCGACGAAGGATTCGTTCGGCAGCCTGCTCGAACTGACGTGGAACGGCAAGGAGCCGCTCGCGCTGAACGGCGGCGGCAGCCGCACGTTCATCGAGGACGGTGACGAACTCACGCTCGCCGGCTGGTGTCAGGGAGACGGCTATCGCGTCGGCTTCGGCGCGTGCGCCGGCAAGATCGTGCCGGCGCACGACGCGTAAGGGTTCTCGGCGCGAGACGTCGCGCGCGGTCCCGAAGGACAAGGGCGGCCCGCATTGCGCGGGCCGTGTGCGTTTACCGGAATCCGGGCGCGCGAACCGATGCGTTTGGGTGCACGATGCCGAACGCCGAACGCCGAACGCCGAACGCCGAACGCCGAACGCCGAACGCCGAACGCCGAACGCCGAACGCCGAACGCCGAACGCCGAACGAAGAACGAAGAACGAAGAACGAAGAACGAAGAACGAAGAACGCAGAACGCAGAACGCAGAACGCAGAACGCAGAACGCAGAACGCAGAACGCCAACCTGAGCATTGACGCCGCTCGGCATCAAACCGCGCGCTGCACGGTCCCCCGTCGTTCCCACAGCGCGGCCGCGACGAACGCGCCGACGCAGACGATCAGCACGCCGACCAGCGCGTTGCTGCCCAGTTGCTCCATCAACGCGCCGGCAACCAGCGGCCCGCCGAAGCTTGCGGCGCTCCACGACGCCGACACGAGCGAGCTCGCGGTGACGAGCGCCGTGCCGCGAAAGCGTTCGCCGCATGCGACGAGCGACAGCGTATAGATGCTGCCGGCCGCCGCGCCGAGCACGAACAGCAGCGGCCAGCACAGCCACGGATTTGCGATCACGAAGGGCAGCAGCGGCAGGCCCGCGAGGACGATCCAGCCGGCGCCGAGGTGCACGCGTTCGCGGCCGAGCTTGTCCGCGAGCCAGCCGATCGGAAACTGCATCGCGGTATCGCCGAACAGCATGATCGACGCGAGCAGCACCGCGGTCGCACTCGCGACGCCGTGATCCATCGCATAGAGCGGCAGCAGCGACAGCGCGAGCGTGTCGAACAGCGCGAAGAAGCCGGTGCCGATGATCAAAGCGGGCATGCGCGGCAGCACGGCGAACCAGCTGTCGTGCGCTGCGTGATGCGCGTCGTCGCCGGCGAGCGGCGCGCGCCGGATCGTCGCGAGCGTCGGCAGCGCGAGCAGGAACAGCGCGCCGCACAGCGCGAAGCGGATGCCCGTCGCACCGGCGATCTGGCTGACGAGCACCGGGCCGGCCATCTGGAACAGCGTGAAATTGGTCGCATAGATCGCGACCACGCGGCCGCGCGTCGAATCGTCGGCGAGCTGGTTGACCCACGCCTCGCCGATCGTGAACAGCAGCATCAACGCCGCGCCGCACAGCACGCGCAGCACGGCCCAGACGACGAGACTCGACGTGCACTGCATCAGCGCGGTGGCCGCGGCGAGCAGTACGACGGACACGACGATTGCCCGGCGCGCGCCGATCCGCCGCGCGAGCGCGGTAACGAACGGGACGATCGCGAGACCGCCGCCGGCCTGCGCCGCGGTCAGCATGCCGACGACGTTGGTGCCGTGCCCGGCTTCGGTCAATGCGAGTGCGGTGAGCGGCATCGTCGCGCCGGTGCCGAGGCCGACCACCGCGACGCTAAGGATCAGCGCGAGGAAATCACGATTCAGAATGGCTTTCATCGGCCGGGATGCTACACCGCGGACATTGAAAGGTCCATGAAGGCTGTCAGGGTCGAATGGCGTTGTGCTCGCAACGATCGGGGCAGCATGCCGGCAACGTCGCGTCAGACATACTCGGTCGGCACGGCCACCGGGCGGCGTTCGAGCGACGCCGACCACAGCGTGAGCGCGAGCGCCGCGACGGCCATCGCGACGCCGACCCACGGCAGGTTGACGAGCGACACGCCGGAGCCGATCGCCATCCCGCCGAGCCACGCTCCCGTCGCGTTGCCGAGGTTGAACGCACCCTGATTCAGCGTCGACGCCAGGTTCGGCGCATCGCTTGCGCGGTCGACGATCAGGATCTGCAGCGGTGGCACGATCGCAAACGCGAGCATGCCCCACACGAAGATCGTCGCGAGCGCCGCGAACGGCACGTGCATCGTGCCGGCGAACAGCGCGAGGACGACGCCGATCAGCGCGAGCGCCGCGATCAGCGACGGCATCCGGCGCCAGTCCGCGAGCTTGCCGCCGAGCGTGCCGCCCACGGTCAGGCCGGCGCCGAACAGCAGCAGCACGTAGGTGACCTGGCGCGGCGAGAAGCCCGTGACGTCCTCGAGGATCGGCGTGATGTACGTGAACACGCTGAACAGGCTCGCAGACGCGAGCACGCTGATGCCGAGCACCATCAGCACCTGCGGGTGCTTCAGCACGCCGAATTCGCGCGTGATGCTGGTGTCGGGCATCGCCAGGTTCTTCGGCACGCATACTGCAAGCGCGGCAGCCGCGGCGATGCCGATGCCGGTGACGGCCCAGAACGTTGCGCGCCAGCCGTATGCCTGGCCGAGCGCGGTGCCGAGCGGCACACCGAGCACGTTCGCGAGCGTGAGGCCGGTGAACATCAGCGCGATCGCCTGCGCACGGCGGTTCGGCGCGACGAGGCTGCTCGCGACGACCGAGCCGATGCCGAAAAATGCGCCGTGGCAGAACGCGGTGACGACCCGCGCAGCCATCAGCACCGCATAGCCGGGCGCGATCGCGCAGAACAGGTTGCCCGCGATGAACAGCCCGATCAGACCCATCAGCGCACGCTTGCGCGGCATCTTCGCGGTGACGACCGCGAGGATCGGCGCGCCGATCGTCACACCGAGCGCATAGCCCGACACGAGCATCCCGGCGGCCGGGATCGACACGCCGAGGTCGCGGGCGACGTTGGGCAGCAGCCCCATGATCACGAACTCGGTGGTACCGATTCCAAATGCGGCGACGGCAAGGGCGAAAAGAGGCAAGGGCATCGCGGTGGGCTACGGAAAAAGGCGCGGCCCGAGGTCGGCGCGGGATGCGCGGGACGGGCACGGCAAAGAGCTGTCAGCCGCGATTCTACTTCAGTGAAAACCCTGACGCCCGGCGCCAAAATAGATAGTGCCGCCGTGCGCCCAAGCGTGGCGGCGCGCGCGACACGGTGGGACCGTGCGGTGTCCGGCAGCGCGGCGCGCCGCGAAATATCGGGCCGGAACACAGCCGCGAAATCCGTGCGTTACTCGACCGCTCCCTAGGTTAGCGCCGCGGTAATGTGTCGCCCGGCGTCCGGGCTGCGGCTTCGTCCGGCGCAACGTTCGCGCGCGACGGCGACGTGTCGCCAGCCGGACTCACGCAGGCCGCGGCGCAGCCGGCTTCAGCCGTCGCCGGCGCATCCCAGCCGTTCTCGAACAGGCACGCTTCGATCGGCATCCGCGCCGCCCAGCGCTCCTCCTCGAGCATCGGCTTTGCATAGAACGCGTCGACATGGCCGACGCACAGCACCGCGATCGGTTTCGCGCCGGCCGGCATGCCGAGCAGCGTGCGCAGTGCGTCGACGTCGAACAGCGACACCCAGCCCATCCCGAGCCCTTCCGCGCGCGCGGCGAGCCACATGTTCTGGATCGCGCACGCCGCGGACGCGAGGTCCATCTCCGGCAGCGTGCGGCGGCCGAATACGTGGCGCTCGCGATCGTCGGCCAGCGCGACGACCAGCAGTTCGCCGCATTCGCGCACGCCTTCGACCTTCAGCCGCATGAATTCGTCCTGCCGCTCGCCGAGCGCATCGGCGGTCGCGCGGCGCTCGGCCTCGACGAGTGCATGGATCGCGATGCGCAGCGCGGGATCGGTGATGCGGATGAAGCGCCACGGCTGCATGAAGCCGACGCTCGGCGCGTGGTGCGCGGCGCGCAGCAGGCGCGCGAGCGTGGCCGGATCGACGGGCGCCGGCGTGAAGTGGCGCATGTCGCGCCGTTCGAAGATCGCGCGGTAAACCGCGGCAATGGCGGATTCGTCGAAACGCATGAGCGGCAGAAGCAGGGGGAGGTGGGCGCAACGATAGCAGACGATGCGCGAGCGGCGTTACATCATTCGAAACAAAACGCCCAACCGTTGACGGATGCGCCGGAAGAACGCCGTGTCCGACACGCACCGGATGCCGTCGGTCAGCGTCCCGCCGTGACGACGTTGGCCGGTGTGCCGGCGTGCCACGCGTCGATGTTCAGCAGCGTCGTGTGCGCGATCTCTGCAAGCGCCTCGCGCGTGAAGAACGCCTGGTGCGACGTGACGATCACGTTCGGGAACGTGAGCAGGCGCGCGAGCACGTCATCTTGCAGCGGCAGGTCGGAATGATCCTCGAAGAACAGGCCGCTTTCTTCCTCGTACACGTCGAGCCCGAGATGGCCGAGCTGGCCGCTCTTGAGCGCGTCGATCAGCGCCTGCGCGTCGACGAGACCGCCGCGGCCGGTGTTGATCAGCATTGCGCCGTGCTTCATCCGCGCGAGTGTCCTCGCGTTGATCAGATGGTGGGTGGACGGCAGCAGCGGACAGTGCAGGCTCACGATGTCGGCGCCGTGCAGCAGATCGTCGAGCTCGACGTAGCGCGCGCCGAACGCGATCAGCTCTTCGTCGTAGGGCGGCATCGAATGCGCGAGCACGTGCATTCCGAAGCCCATCATGATCTTCGCGAACACGCGGCCGATCAGCCCGGTGCCGATCACGCCGACGGTCTTGCCGTGCAGGTCGAAGCCGAGCAGCCCGTTCAGCGAGAAGTCGCCTTCGCGCGTGCGCGCAACGGCGCGCGGCAGCCGGCGATTGAGCGCGAGGATCAGCGCGACCGCATGTTCGGCAACCGCGTGCGGCGAATAGGCTGGCACGCGCACGACCGCGATGCCGAGCCGCTCGGCCGCTGCCAGATCGACATGGTTGAAGCCTGCCGAGCGCAGCGCGATCAGCCGGGTGCCGCCGTCGGCGAGCCGCTCGAGCACGGCCGCGTCGACGGTGTCGTTGACGAACGGGCACACGACTTCATAGCCGTGCGCGAGGATCGCGGTTTCCGCGTCGAGATGGGAGGGTTGAAAGTGCAGCCGATAGCCGAACTGCCGATTCGCGGCGGTAAACGATTCGTCGTCGTACTGCCGGCTGCTGAACAGGATCACGCGCACGCTGCACCTCCGATGGCTATCGCGTGCAGTCTACTGCAGCCCCGTGACGATATCGGTGCGATCGGGCCCGCGCGGCGTGTGCAGGAAGTCGTACGCGGTGCGTTCGCGGGCCGCCTCGACGCCGAAATGCTCGAGCGCGTGCTCGACGAAGCTGCGCGTGCGGGCCGGCACGTATTGGCGGTTCGGGTAGACGAGCGACAGCTGCGCGTCCGGATCGTCGATCCGGTAGCCGGGCAGCAGGCGCACGAGCGTGCCGTTGGCGATGGCTTCGGCGGCGCACGGTTCGGGCAGCACCGCGATGCCGGACCCGGCGACGGCCGCCGACTGCACGAGCGCGAGCTGGTTGACCGTGCAGGTGGGGCGCACCGTGACCGGATGCGTGACGCCGTCGTGGCCGATGAGCCGCCACGACGGCGCATGCTGATGCGGCGCGAGCGTGACCCAGTCGTGGCCCGGCAGATCGTCGGGCGCGCGCGGCTCGCCGCGCCGTTCGAGATACGCGGGCGCTGCGCAGGCGACGAACGGATTAGGCGGCAGTGCATGGCCGATCAGCGTCGGGTTGCCGTCGAGCCGGTTGCCGGTGACGATGCCGACGTCGTAGCCCGAATCGAGCACGTCGAGCGGCCCGTCGGCGACGGTGAGCTGCACGCGCAATTCGGGGTAGCGGTGACGGAACTCGCTGATGAGCGGCGTCAGCGCGAGCGGTGACAGCAGCCCCGACGCGACGACGCGCAGCGTGCCGGCCGGCTCGCGCACCGCGTGTGCGACGGACGCCTCGAGATGATCGAATTCCTCGAGCAGCGCGCGGCAGCCGTCGAGGTAGCGCAGGCCCGCCTCCGTCAGCGACAGGTTGCGCGTGGTGCGGTGGATCAGCCGCGTGTTCAGGTGAGACTCGAGCATCGCGATCGAGCGCGTGACGAGCGCGTTGGATACGCCGAGATGGTGCGCCGCGCGCCGGAAGCTCTGCTGCTCGGCGACGCAGACGAACACACGCATGGTCTGAATCTGGTTCATGGCTCGCGGATTTCTGGCCCGGTGAATGATTATGGTTGTGATTTTTCGTTGCACGACCTGGAAAACCGTCGCGCGACGTCCGGCTTTCGTTCGTATCGAAAAACCGGTTTTCGATTCTGCAGACGATTGTTCATTACGAAGGCGTTACTCGTCAACCTGAGAAAATGGGCGGGTTGCGTAAAATCGAAATCGCGAGTATCGGTTTAACGCAATGACGCGCCTGCAGAGCGCCGCGGATTTGCCGAGGCGGCTTGAAGCAACTGCATGATGGTCGAATTTGTATATGTAAATCAATGCTTTGTCTTTGGTGTTCGGTCGCTGAGACGATAATGGGGTGAAATCGATCGCCAATTCATGCTGCGATAATGGATGTTTTTGCGCGGGTCTGGCTTTCGTGGACCGATTCCATCCGCGTGATTTTTATCGTGACGACGGGTAATCCGGGCGATACGCGCGTGGTGCTGAACGCGAGCATCCCGGATTCGCCGCGATATTGCCGGAGAAAATCGCGGCTATCGGCGTTTGCATGGAACCGTTTCGGCGGCGCGTCGCAATGCGGCGCGAATCGGCGCCACAATCGTGCAATGCCCGCACGGACGGCTGGCCCGGTCCGTCGACCGGGCCACCGTCACGCTGTCCGGCCGCGTGTGCCTCTTGCGCGCGGGCGCGGAACGCGGAATGATCGATTACTTTCGCCATGCCGTGCGGCGAACGACGTCCGTGCGTTTTTTCCTTCCTCCTCTACCAGCCATGTCCATCGATTACTCGCCGATTCCCTGTCCCGTCGTCGTGCCGCTCGACGCGATCCTGCCCGAAGAACCGCTGCTGATGATGGGGGCCGGCCCGGTTCCGATTCCGGCCGCCGTTGCGAAGGCGAACACGATCGTGATCAACCACCTCGGCGCGACGATGGCGAAGATCATCGAGCAGGTGAAGGAAATGGCGCGCTACGTGTTCCAGACGCGCACGAAGTGGGTGCTCGGCGTCGCCGGCCCGGGCTCCGCCGCGATGGAGATGGCGATCTCGAATCTCGCATGGCGCGGCACGCGCGTACTGTCGATCCGCAACGGCTTCTTCAGCGCACGGATGGCCGAAATGGCGACCCGCGTCGGCGCCGACGTCGCGACGCTCGAAGTGGCGGACCGTGCGGTCGCGAGCCTCGACGAGATTGCCGATGCGATCGCGCGCGAGCGCCCGGAGATCGTCACGATCGTGCAGGGCGAGACGTCGAATACCGTGTGGAACCGCGACCTGCGCGACATCGCGGCACTCGCGAAGGCGGCCGGCGCGCTGGTCGTGGTCGATGCGGTGTGCACGCTGTCGACGATGCCGCTCGAAATGGACGCGTGGGGCATCGACGCTGTGATCACCGGCGGCCAGAAGGGGTTGTCGTCGATCCCCGGCGTGTCGCTGATCGCGTTCTCCGACGCCGCGTGGGAGCGGATGAAGCAGCGTCCCGAGCCGAACGCGCACTGGTGCCTCGACATGGCGCTCGCCGAGAACTTCTGGCACAACGCGGGGTATCACTATACGGCGCCGGTGTCCGGCGTGCTCGCGCTGCACGAGGCGCTGCGGCTCGTGTGCGCGGAAACGCTCGAAAGCCGCTTCGCGCGCCATCTGCGCTGTTCGCTCGCGCTGCAGGCCGGCGTCGAGGCGATGGGTCTCGCGCTCTATGCGCCGAAGGACTGCCGGCTCAATTCGGTGGTCGGAATAGAGACGCCCGAAGGGCTCACGCCCGGGATGGTGTGCGGTCACATCTCGAAGCAGTACCAGGTCGAGATCTCGGGCTCGTTCGGCTTGCCGATCGTGCGAATCGGCCAGATGGGCGAGCAGTGCCGGGAACACAACCTGTTCCGCACGCTCCATGCGTTCGGCCGCACGATGGTCGACCTGAAGGTGCCGGTCGACCTGCCGGCCGGCGTGGCCGCGCTCGAGCAGGAACTGTCGAGGCGGGGCGCGTAAGCGGGGCGGTGCCGGCGGGCGCGCAGCGCGGCCGTCCATTGAATGGCGCGGCTGCTCAGCCGCCTTGCATCGCGCGCCGGTACGCGTTCGGCGTCGTGCCGTGCGCGTCGCGAAAGCGATGGCTGAAGTGCCCGGCGTTCGCATAGCCGCACTCGGCCGCGACCTGCGCGAGCGGCAGCGCCGTCGTGCGCAGCAGCAGCCGCGCCCGTGCGAGCCGCTGCTCGGCCACCCACGCGTGCGGCGCGCGGCCGAACGACAGCCGGAACATCCGCGCGAAGTGGTATTCGGACAGCGCGGCGACGTTCGCCAGTTCGCCAAGCGTGAGCGGCTGCGACAGGTAGGTGTCGATATAGTCGCGCACGCGACGCCGTACAGCCGGCGCGAGACCGCCACGGAACGGCGTGTCGGTGCGAGCCGTGCTCTGGCCGCGCAGCAGCAGGCTCAGCACGTCGTGCGCGGCCTCGTTCACGCGCAATTTCCCGTCCGCGTCGTCCCAGCGCTCGAGCGCGAGCGTACGCAACTGCGCGGCCATGCGCGCATCCTCGAAATAGGTGCGGTCGGCGAGCTTGAGCTCTCGCGGTTCGCGGTCGAGCTCGCGGATCGCGCGCTGCGTGAAGTGTTCGGGAAGGAAGTACAGGTGGATGAAGTGCATCTCGCCGCGCACCCACCAGCGCGATTCGTGGTCGCCGGGCAGCGCGCACAACAGGCTCGGCGCGCCGTAGCGCGGCACGCGTTCGCGCTCCGTCCGGTAGCCGCCGTCGAGATAGCACGACAGCGTATGGTGGCCGGGCTGTTCGTAGATCGTTTCGCTTTCGTCGGTGATGCGCGTCCATTCGGCGATCGCGAGATGGTCGCCGAGCCATGCGAAGCGCTCGAGCGTTGCGTTCGCCTCGGCGAGCGTGCGGCACACCGAGTGCAGGCCGAATGGCATCGCGCCGCCGGCCAGGGCGGCGGCGTGGTCGACGGGCGGGGCGTACAGGGGCGAACTCATGATGGGACGAGTATAAGCTCGCGCGCCGAGCGCCGTGCGGCGCCGCGAAAAAGACCGCAATTTCGGACAATCCGCAGCGGCGGGGCGGCCGCATAGTCGCAGTCCGTTTCACTCGTTTCGCTTCGCCGCCGCCATGAACCTGTCGCTCTATTTCGTCACCGTGCTGATCTGGGGCACCACCTGGATCGCAATCAAGTGGCAGCTCGGCGCCGTGCCGCCGCCCGTGTCGATCGCGTGGCGCTTCTGGCTAGCGTCCGCCGTGCTGTTTGCGCTGCTGCGCGTGATGCGCCGGCCGGTGCGCCCGCCGCGCGAGGCGTGGCGCTACCTCGTCGCGCAGGGCTTCGCGCTGTTCTGCCTGAATTTCCTGTGCTTCTACTATGCGGAGCAGGTCGTGCCGAGCGGCCTCGTCGCGGTGATCTTCTCGACCGCGCCGCTGCTGAATTCGATCAACGGCCGGCTGTTCATGGGCCGTCCGTTGCGGCCGTCCGCGATCGCCGGCGCGCTGCTCGGGCTGACCGGCATCGCGTGTCTGTTCTGGCAGCAAATGGCCGGACATCTGGACGATCATGCAACGTGGATCGGCCTCGCGATCGCGTTCGCCGGCACGATGTGCTTCTCGGCCGGCAACCTGCTGTCGAGCCGGATGCAGTCGATGGGCCTGCACCCGCTCGCGACCAACGGCTGGGCGATGCTGATCGGCGCGGGGATCCTGACGATCGGCAGCGCGGCGGCCGGATTGCCGTTCATGATCGATCCGAGCCCGCGCTATCTCGGCGCGCTCGTCTATCTGGCCGTGCCGGGATCGGTGATCGGCTTTACCGCGTACCTGACGCTCGTCGGGCGGATCGGGCCGGAGCGCGCCGCATATTGCACGGTGCTGTTCCCGATCGTCGCGCTGGCCGTGTCGACTATCTTCGAAGGCTACCAATGGTCGCCGCTCGCGGTGATCGGCCTGCTGCTCGTGCTCGCCGGCAATCTCGTTGCTTTCGATCTGGCGCGGCGGTTGTTCTTGCGGACGGCTTGATCCCGTTCGCGGCGGTGCGTGCGCACGATCGGGGATCCGGCGCACGGGTCGGTTGTGGCTAACCTGATTTTCGCTTCGGCGCGGCGCTGCGATCGTGCAGAACCCAAGCTTTCGCTAACGAACGCGGTTCCGTTCGGGCGCTACCCCGATGCGGCTCGCGTACTGCAGCACGCCAACGTGCTGCCGAGTCAGGCCGCGTCGCGCGGCGCGTGCGGCACCCGGCGTTACGCCGCCGCACCGCTCCCCGCGAGCCGCGCCTGCCGCTGATACAGCATCATCGACAGCACGACGCCTGCCGCAGCCGCCACGGCCGCGAACAGGAACACCTGCGGATAGCCGAACGCACCGGCCACATAACCGGCGAGCGGGCCGGTGATGCCGAGCGACAGGTCGAGGAACACCGAATACGCGGACAGCGCCGCGCCGCGGCTTGCCGGCGGCACCAGCGCGACGGCTTCGACGCCGAGCGCCGGGAAGATCAGCGCGAAGCCGAAGCCCGTC
Organism: Burkholderia latens; assembly: GCF_001718795.1. NCBI lineage: Bacteria > Pseudomonadati > Pseudomonadota > Betaproteobacteria > Burkholderiales > Burkholderiaceae > Burkholderia > Burkholderia latens. Next base: position 832,585 of record NZ_CP013435.1, read on the forward strand.
AACGCCGCGCCGACGAGCGCGACGTGCGGCACGGGTGCGAGCCACAGCAGCACGAGGCCCGAGCACTCGAACGCGAACGACACGATCGCGACGCGGAAGCCGCCGTAGGTCTTGATCGTGTTCGCGAACAGCAGGCGCGCGCCGATGAACAGCGTGCCGAACACGGTCAGCGACAGCGCGGCGTTCGGCCAGTGGCGCGCCGCGTAGTACAGCGTGACGAAGGTCGCGATCGAGCCGAAGCCGGCCGAGCCGAGCGCGAGGCCGAGGCCGTGCGGGAGCACGCGCGTGAACACGCTCGCATACGACATCCGCTCGCCGTGCACGACCGGCACCGGATCGATCAGCCGCGCGAGATAGAAGCCGAGCGCGGCGAGCGCGATCACGATCACGCCGATCAGCGCCGGATTCAGCGTATGCGCGATCGCGACGCCGACCGGCGCGCCGAGCGCGAGCGCGCCGTAGGTCGCGATGCCGTTCCACGAGATCACTTTCGCGTTGTGCGCGACGCCGACGCGGCCGATGCCCCACAGAATCGCGCCGGTGCCGCACAGGCTTTCGCCGACGCCCAGCACGAGCCGGCTCGCAACCAGCAGCACCAGGCTCGCGGCCGGCCAGTGCGCGAGCAGCAGCGCGACGAGCAGCAGCACCCCCGACACGCCGCAGCCGATCAGCCCGCGCAGCACCGTTTGCTTCGGTCCGAGCGTGTCGGCGAAGCGCCCGGCGAGCGGGCGCGACGCGAGCGTCGCGAAATACTGGACGCTGATCGCACCGCCCGCGACGATCGCCGAAAAGCCGAGATCGTCATGGACGAAGCCCGGCAGCACCGCCAGCGGCAGACCGATGGTCAGATAGCAGATGAACGTGAAGCAGACGACGGACACGATTTGCAGCGTGACGGCAACGCCGCTGCGCGGCGGTGTGGCGGAATCGGTTGACATGGGGTCGGAACGGATGAGCGAAACGGAACGGAAGACCGCGAAAAACGGAATCGGGATTTTCCCATGGAACCGGTTTTCCCGCAGGGACCGTTTAGTTAATCCCGACCCGTTTTATCGTCGACGGCGAGCCGGCGAATCGGCGTGCGCCCGCGCGCAACGCAAGCCAGGCAACGGTCGGGACGGCCGCCGCGCGGCCGCGGCGCGCATATCGCGGCAGTTATATGCGCCGCATGCGCGATGGGCTATGGGTTGCGGAATTTGGCGGTGATAGCGTGCAAACTGTCAGAAACACGTCGGCCGAGCGCCCCGCGCAGGCCGCCTTGCCCCCACTTGAAGAACGATAGAGACATGAGTGAGCCGATCCGCTTCTACCATCGTCACGCGATCCGCGAAGTCAGCGGCGCGGACGTCACCCGCACCGTGTTGCAGTATTTGCGCGAAGACGCGCATTGCACCGGCACCAAGGAAGGCTGCGCGGAAGGCGATTGCGGCGCGTGCACGGTCGTCGTCGGCGAGCTGACCGACGCGGGCGCGGTCGCGTTCAAGGCCGTCAACGCTTGCATCCAGTTCCTGCCGACGCTCGACGGCAAGGCGCTGCTGACGGTCGAGGACCTGCGCCGGCCGGACGGTTCGCTGCATCCGGTGCAGCAGGCGATGGTCGATTGCCACGGCTCGCAATGCGGCTTCTGCACGCCGGGCTTCGTGATGTCGATGTGGGCGCTGTACGAGAAACACGGTCACGAAAGCTGCGGCAGCGCGTACGCGAACGGGAAGAGCGTACCGACGCGCACCGAGATCGCCGATGCGCTGACCGGCAACCTGTGCCGCTGCACCGGCTACCGGCCGATCGTCGACGCCGCGGTGAGGATGTTCGACGGGGCCGGCGAAGGTGCCACCGGCGAACGCGCATCCGCCGCATCGGCTCCGGTCGACACGGCGGCGCTCGCCCGCACGCTCGCGTCGCTCGCGCGGGACGACACGTTCGCATACACGACGGCCGACGGCGCGCAGTTCGCGGCGCCGCGCACGCTCGATGCACTGGCCGCGCTGAAGGCTGCCCGCCCGGGCGCGCGCATCCTCGCGGGCAGCACCGACATCGGCCTGTGGGTCACGAAACAGATGCGCCGCCTCGACGACCTGATCTACGTCGGCCAGATCGCCGAACTGCGGCAGGTCGTGCACGGCGACGACTGGATCGAGATCGGCGCGGGCGTGACGGTCGAAAATGCGTATGCGGCACTCGCCGGCACGTATCCGGAACTGACCGAAATGTGGAAGCGGTTCGCGTCGCTGCCGATCCGCAACGCGGGGACGCTCGGCGGCAACGTCGCGAACGGTTCGCCGATCGGCGATTCGATGCCCGGCCTGATCGCGCTCGGCGCACGCGTGGTGCTGCGCGGCGGCGACACGGTGCGCGAGCTGCCGCTCGAGGCGCTGTACACCGGTTATCAGCAAAAGGACATGGCGCCGCACGAATTCGTCGTCGGCCTGAAGGTGCCGACCCGCGCCGGCGCGCGCGCGAATCTGCGGTTTCGCACGTACAAGCTGTCGAAGCGGTTCGACTCCGACATCTCCGCGGTGTGCGCGGCGTTCGCGTTCATCGCGGACGGCGAGCTGATTCGCGAGCCGCGCATCGCGTTCGGCGGGATGGCCGCGACGCCGAAGCGCGCGGCGAATACGGAGGCCGTGCTCGACGGCGCGCAGTGGCACGAAGCGACCGTGCAGGCCGCGATGCAGGCGCTCGAGCGCGACTACCAGCCGCTGTCGGACATGCGCGCGACGAGCGCGTATCGCCTCGATACCGCAAAGAACCTGATGTATCGCTTCTGGCTGGAGACGCGCCCCCACGACCCGCTGCCGGTGCAGGCGCTGAGCGTGCGCGAAGTGGCCGCCGAAGTGGCCACTGAAGTCGCCGCTGAAGTCGCGAACGACGCCGCGCGCGTCTGACGACGGAGAACCCCGAACATGAACCAGCAAGCAGAACCGTTCCTCACCGCCGTCGACCCGCAAGCCGACGCCGCCCAGGTGCACGTGTCGCGCGCGCACGAATCCGCGCATCTGCACGTGAGCGGCCGCGCGACTTACACCGACGACATTCCGCTCGTCGCCGGCACGCTGCATGCGGCGCTCGGGCTGTCCGCGAAGCCGCACGCGAAGATCGTGTCGATGAACTTCGACGCGGTGCGCGCGACGCCGGGCGTGGTCGCCGTGTTCACTGCCGACGATATTCCCGGCGTCAACGATTGCGGGCCGATCATCCACGACGATCCGGTGCTCGCGAAGGGCGTCGTGCAGTTCGTCGGCCAGCCGATGTTCATCGTGGTCGCGACGTCGCACGACATCGCGCGGCTTGCCGCGCGCCGCGCGCAGGTCGAGTACGAAGAGCTGCCCGCGATCCTCACCGCCCAGGAAGCACGCAAGGCCGAGACCTATGTGATTCCGCCGCTGAAGCTTGCGCGCGGCGATGCCGCTGCACGGCTTGCCGCCGCGCCGCATCGCGAGTCCGGCGAGATGCTGCTCGGCGGCCAGGAGCAGTTCTACCTGGAAGGGCAGATCGCGTATGCGGTGCCGAAGGACGACGACGGGATGCACGTGTACTGCTCGACGCAGCACCCGAGCGAGATGCAGCACCTCGTCGCGCACGTGCTCGGCGTCGCGTCGCACAACGTGCTGGTCGAGTGCCGGCGGATGGGCGGCGGATTCGGCGGCAAGGAATCGCAGTCGGGGCTGTTCGCGTGCTGCGCGGCGCTCGCCGCGTGGAAGCTGCTGTGCCCGGTGAAGCTGCGTCCCGACCGCGACGACGACATGATGATCACCGGCAAGCGGCACGACTTCCATTACCGCTTCGACGTCGGTTACGACGACGACGGCCGCATCGACGGCGTCGCGCTCGACATGACGTCGCGCTGCGGTTTCTCGGCCGATCTGTCGGGCCCGGTGATGACGCGCGCGGTGTGCCACTTCGACAACGCTTACTGGCTCGGCGACGTCGCCATCGCGGGCTACTGCGGAAGGACGAACACGCAGTCGAACACCGCGTTCCGCGGCTTCGGCGGCCCGCAGGGCGCGTTCGCGATCGAGTACATCCTCGACGACATCGCTCGCTCGCTCGGCCGCGATCCGCTGGACGTGCGCTACGCGAACCTGTACGGCAAGACCGAACGCAACGTGACGCCGTACGGCCAGACGGTCGAGGACAACGTGCTGCACGAACTGCTCGGCGAACTCGAGACGACGAGCGACTACCGCGCTCGGCGCGCCGGCGTGCGGGCATTCAACGCGCGCAACCCGGTGCTGAAGAAGGGCATTGCGCTCACGCCGGTGAAGTTCGGGATCGCGTTCAACGTCACGCACTTCAACCAGGCGGGCGCGCTCGTGCACATCTACACGGACGGCTCGGTGCTCGTGAATCACGGCGGCACGGAGATGGGGCAGGGGCTCAACACGAAGGTCGCGCAGGTCGTCGCGCACGAGCTCGGCATCCGCTTCGGCCGCATCCGCGTGACGGCGACCGACACGAGCAAGGTCGCGAACACGTCCGCGACTGCCGCATCGACGGGTTCGGACCTGAACGGCAAGGCCGCGCAGGATGCGGCGCGCCAGTTGCGCGAGCGGCTCGCGGCGTTCGCGGCGAAGCAGTTCGGCGACGGCAAGGTCGACCCGGCTGACGTGACGTTCGGCAACGACTTCGTGTGGGTCGGCGGCGCGAGCGTGCCGTTCGGCGAGGTGATCGCGAAGGCGTATCTCGCGCGCGTGCAGCTGTGGTCCGACGGATTCTACGCGACGCCGAAGCTGCATTGGGACCAGTCGAAGCTGCAAGGCCGGCCGTTTTACTACTACTCGTACGGGGCTGCGGTATCGGAAGTCGTGATCGACACGCTGACGGGCGAGATGCGCACGCTGCGCGTCGATGCGTTGCACGACGTCGGCGCGTCGCTGAACCCGGCGCTCGACATCGGCCAGGTCGAGGGCGCGTTCATCCAGGGGATGGGCTGGCTCACGACCGAGGAGCTGTGGTGGAACGCGGGCGGTAAGCTGATGACGCACGCGCCGTCCACGTACAAGATCCCGACCGTCAACGACACGCCGCCGGAGTTCAACGTGCGGCTGTTCCAGAACCGCAACGTGGAGGACAGCATTCACCGTTCGAAAGCCGTCGGCGAACCGCCGCTGCTGTTGCCGTTCTCGGTGTTCTTCGCGGTGCGCGATGCGATTGCCGCGGTCGGCGACTACCGCGTGAATCCGCCGCTCGACGCGCCGGCCACCGGCGAGTCGATCTTGCGCGCGGTGCACGCGGTACGTGCGGCGAGCGCCGCGCGGGCAGGCTGAGATGATGACTCGTCTCTTCGCATTCGCTTCGTGCGCCGGCCGCAAGCGGCCGGTCAGCGTCGCCGCGCCGGTGCGGCGGAGGCTGCCATGAACGGCCCCGCTCGTTCCCCGCGCAGCATGGCGCAGGTGTCCGCGGCAGGATGCGACGGCGCGTGCGGCAGTCCGGCGTCGCCGCTGCAGCCGTTCGCGCCGGGCACCGGCCGGCGCAACCGCGCAACCGCAGCGCCGCCGCCGATGCACATCGTGCTGTTCGGCGCGGGGCACGTCGGTCATGCGCTCGTCGCGTTGCTCGGCGCATTGCCGTGCGTCGTGCAGTGGGTCGACACGCGCGACGAGTTGTTTCCGGACGAATGTCCGCCGAACGTGCAGCCGGAGCCGACCGACACGCCGGAGTCGGTCGTCGACGCGGCGCCTCCGGGCGCGTACTTCCTGGTGATGACGCACAACCACGCGCTCGATTTCTCGCTCGCCGCGCAGATCATGCGGCGGCGCGATTTCGCGTACTTCGGGATGATTGGCTCGCGCACCAAGCGCGTGAAATTCGAACGCCGCCTCGCGGCGCGCGGCGTCGAGCCGGCGCGGCTTGCGCAGATGGTGTGTCCGATCGGCATCGCGGGCATCGTCGACAAGGCGCCGGGTGCGATCGCGGTGGCCGTCTGCGCGGAACTGCTGCAGGCCCGCTCGGGAATGCCGGTGGCCGATGCGAAGGCGGCGGCGGCCGGGCACGTGCGCGACGCCGCCGGCTGCGCGCGATAACGACGCGCGGCCGCCACGCGCGGCGCACGTCCGAGCGTTTTTGCCTACACTGCACGGATCGCGCGGCATCGGGCCGTGCGTTTTTCGTGCGCGTTCCATGTCCGATCACAAGCTCTATCTCGACGCACTCGATGCGAGCGTCGCCGCCATCGAGCGCTGGCTGTCCGGCGCTGATACCGCACCTGCGGCGCTCGACGCGCTGCTCGCGTCTTTCTCCACCGGTTTCACGATGATCCTGACCGACGGCCGCCTGCTTGACCGTGATGGTCTGCGCGCGCTGTTCGTGCAGCTCGGCGGCGCGAAGCCGGGGTTGCGGATCGCATTGTCGGACGTCCGCGTGCTCGCGGCCGACGCGTCGGATGCGACGCTCACCTACGTCGAAGCGCAGCAGGCGGCATCCGGCGAATTGCCCGCGCGGCGCGCGACGGCCGTGTTTGAGCGCGACGCGGCAGGCATCGTGCGCTGGACCCATCTTCAGGAAACGTTCTGCACGGCCTGACCGGCCGCGTTGCGCAATCGCGCGCGACGCGTCCCGCGCCGCTTCAGCGCTTGCGCCCGCGCGCGGCCGTCAGTTCATCGGACACGCTCTGCATCAGCGCACACAGCCACGCGATGTCGGTCGGGCGATCGGGCTGCGGGTGCGTGAGCAAATAACTCTTGATCCGCGGAAACGGCACCGGCGGCGTGACGACGACGAGCGGCAGCAGCTGCGCATAGTGTGTCGCGAAGCGGCGCGTCGTCGTGAAGATCAGGTCGGACTGCAACAGCACCTGCGGCACGATGCCGAAGTACGGCAGCGTCGTCACGATCCGCCGCGTGAGCCGCGCACGAGAGAGACCGATCTCGATCGCATTGCGCTTGTCGCCGGTGTAAGGCGTGGGCGCGACGTGCGCGGCCGCCGCGTACGCTTCGCGGGTGAGCGGTTCGCGTGCGAGCGGATGCGCGTCGCGCATCAGGCACACGATCGTGTCGGAGAACAGATCCTGGCGCGCGAAGCGCGGATCGGGCTTCGGCCAGTTGCCGATCACGAGATCGAGCGCGCCGGATTCGAGCGCGTCCGCGTGATCGAGCGCAGGGTTCAGCGAGTCGATTTCGAGATGCGCATGCGGCGCCGCGTCGCGAAAGCGCTCGATCAGCGTCGGCATGAAGAAATCGTTCAGGTAATCGGGCGCCGCGACGCGGAACGTGCGACGCGCGGACGACGGATCGAAGTCGCCGTGCGGCGTCGCGATGAAGTCGACCTCGCGCAGCGCGCGCGACGCCGCGCCGAGCAGTGACGCGCCGTACTCGGTCGGTACCATCCCGGATTTGCCGCGCACGAGAATCGGGTCGTTAAGCGTTTCGCGCAGCTTGCGCAGCGCGGTGCTGATCGCCGGCTGCGTCTGGTTCAGCCGCAGCGCGGTTTGCGTGACGCTGCGCTCGAGCAGCAGCGTGCGCAATACGCGCACGAGCCAGATATCGAGCGAGGCGGTGCGGTCGTCGTCTTCCATCGGGGCGGGCGGATTCGGTGAAGCGTAACCTTACCGCAGCCGCGCGTTCCCGTGCGTGATACCGGCCATCACGCGCGCCCCTTCGGCAGCGCGCTGATCCGCTTGACTTCGCCCGATTCGAGCCAGTTCGGCGTGCGTGCGCAATACAGGACCATCGGCAGCGCGTCCTCGCCCCAGAACAGCTGCTTGTTCATCCAGAACGTCGGCACGCCGAACACGCCGAGCGCGATCGCATCGTCGGTGTTGCGGCGCAACTGCGCGCTCGTTTCCTCGAATTCGATCAGCTCGTCGCCGTGCCCGACGCCGACGCGCTCGCACAATGCCGCGAAGCCGTCCGGCGTCGACGGATCGTTGCCGTCGTGCCAGATGAAGCGGAACATTTCGAGCACGGTCGCGATGTCGGCGCGCACGGCGATCGCAAGACGCAGCACCTTGTCCGAATCGAACGGATGCGCGGGCGGCATCTTGAAGCGAATGCCGAGCTGCTCCGCGCGAAACAGCGCGTGGCGATACGTGAACACGCGCTTGGACGGCACGTCGGCGCTCGGCCGCTGGCCCCAGTGGCGCTGCAGATCGGGCAGCGACACAGGCACGGGTTCGAACGGCACATCCGGCCATTTGTCGTGCTGTTCGAGCAGCAGATAGGAGAACGGCGACACGAAGTCGAAGAACCAGGCGGGCTGGGTAGTGTCGAGGCCGGTTGTCATGGCGATCTCCAGAGGGTGGGGCGTGCGCGCCTCGCGGCGGCCTTCATGTTACGCGGCGGCGCCTAGATGCAGCAATGATCGCGGATCGGACGCTCACGCGGAACCGGGAGTCGCCCGAGGGGGCTCGCCGGCCGGTGCGCCGCCGCCTTCGTCGCGCGGCGCCGCGCTCGCGCCGGCATCCGGCGTGCCGGGCTGCGCATCGTACTCGTGTGCGGTGAGCCGCTCGCGCACGAAGCCGATGTGCTCGCGCAGCACGTAGAACTGACCCGCATACGCGAGCGGCATCTTCATCCGGTTCACGGCTTCCTCGATGTCGTCGAGCTCGTTGAGCAGCCGGACGCGCTCGTCGGCCGTATGCTCGCCGAGCGCGCGGCGCTCGAGTGCGATCAGTGCGCCGTACCAGCGGTAGATGCGCGAGCGCACGCGCCAGCCGTACAGCGACGGCACGAGCCGCAGCCCGGGGATCAGCACGACGATCAACGGCACGACCACGACGAGCAGCCGGTCGACGAGGCTCGCGACCCAGAACGGCAGTCGCCGGTACAGGAACGTCTTGCCGGACTTGTAATAGCGTGCGGCGTCGTCGGACAGCGGGAAGCCGCGCGTGACGGCCGACGGGAATTCGCCCGCGTGCTGCAGGATCGTCGCATGGCCGTGCACTTCGCGTGCGGCCTCGATCAGCAGGTCGGACAGCGCGGGATGCAGCGAATCGCGCGCGACGAGCTCAATCGTCGGCGCGACCGTATGGATGTCGGCGGGCGGCAGGTTGCGGCCGAGATCGTAGACGCCCATCGGCAGCGTGATCGCGGTCAGGTACGGAAAGCGCCGCGCATACGCTTCGGCCTGCGTGAACGAGTACACGTGCACGCCGGGTGCACGGAACAGCTTCGCCATCACCGGAATCTGCGTCGAATCGCCGGACAGGAATGCGGCATCGATCTTGCCGTCGAGCAGCGCGGCCGCGGCATCCTCGCCGGCGGTCGGCAGCAATTCGGTGGAGCCGCCCGGCTCGATGCCGTTCATCTTCAGCAGCGCGAGGCTCAGTTCGCGGGCGCCGCTGCCCTGCGCGCCGAGCGCGAGCCGCTTGCCCTTGAAGTCGGACAGGCGTGCGACGACCGGCCCGCGGTACATGATCGCGAGCGGCACGTAGCCGATGCTGCCGAGGGACACCAGATGTTCGTCGCGCTCCTTCGGGCCGATGCCGCTCTGCACGAAGCCGACGTCGACCGGCGCATTCGGGTTCGACAACCGCGCGAGGTTTTGCGCTGAACCTTCCGACGACTCGACGTCGAGCGTGACGCCGTTCTTCGCGAGGATCGCCTTGTATTTCTGCGCGGCGTTCCAGTACGTGCTGCCGGGCGGCCCGGACGAGATCACGAGCGTGGACGGCGGCGCCGGCTGGATCAGCCTGACCGCGAGCCAGACCGCCGCGGCCGCGACCAGCACGGTCGGGCCGATCGACAGTGCGAGGTCGCGCCACGACACCGCGACGAAGCGGGCGAGGATGCGGCGGGGCGGGCGGCGGCTGGCTGGCTTCATGGAATCGGTCGATGATGCGGGCGTGACGCGCCGATGACGGCCGTTTCGGGCGATGCACGCACTGCGTGTTCTGGCGGCGATGGTACCCGGTTTCGCATCGCGTGCGCGAGTCGGCGGGCGTGGCGGGCCGCGCGCCCTGGCGCCCCGCCGACCCGCGCCGGCGGGCTGCGCGTCAAAAGCTTTGCGCTTCGGCGGGCACTGGATTACATTGTGCGACGCAGCCGCGCCCGATTCGCGCGCGACCCGGCACGCAATGAGACCGGGCGCGTCCGGCCGGCGGCTGCCCGGCCCGGCCGGCCCGCATTCGCGTGCGCCGGCTGCCGGCCCGTATCGCCTCTCTCGCATCGCCGTGGAAATCATCGGCCGTCCCGCCCGTTCGCGCGCGGGCCGGCTGCCTTTGGGGGTATCCGGCCGTACTGTGCACGGCCGTTCCGAAGTCACAAGGAGATAGCATGAAGTCGATCGTGTTGAGAGCGTTGGGTGTTGCAGCCGTGGCGGCCTGTCTGACGGGTAGCGTGTATGCGCAGTCGAGCGACGCGGCGGGCACCGAAGCGCCGGCCGCGGCGGCGAGTTCGCCGAAGGCCGCGGCCAAGACCGCGAAGAAGGCCAACCGCAAGCTTGGCTACGCGGTGCGCAAGGCCATTACGAAGGCAGGCGGCATCGACGTGTCGAATATCGTCGTGCGTTCGAAGGGCGGCGCGATCTCGCTGGAGGGTACGGTGCCCGATCAGGCACAGATCGACAAGGCAGAAGAAGCAGCGAAGAGCGTGAACGGCGTCACGTCCGTCACGAACAAGCTGACGGTGCAGCAGCAGTAATGCCGGGCGGCGGCGCGCGAGCGCCGCGTGCGTCCGCTTCCACGCGGGCCCCGGCATGCCGGGGCCCGTTTGCGCTTCAGACGACGGGCCGGGCCTGCCGTTGCCCGCCATGCTTCGCGAGAGCGCGGCCCGGGAGCACGTTGTCCGGGGCGCAAAAGCCGGGTCGCCCCGGCGTTTTCTTCAGACGACACGCGCCGCGCACGACACGGCGGCGGGCTGATAACGACATCCATATCGAGAGGCGACAATGACGACGCACGGGTGGGGCAGTCGGATTCTTGTCGGCGCGACGCTGGCCGCGCTCGCGTTGCTCGGCGCCTGCAACGGCGACGAGTCGGCCGAACGCAACAGGCTGCCCGGCTTCGTGGCGGGCAGTGTGCGTACGACCGCCTATGACGGCACCAGCGACGACCTGCTGACGGCCGGCCTCGGCAAGACCGGTCTCGCCGCCGCCACCGCGCCGGCATTCGCGAATCCGGCCCGGCCGACGAGCGCCGAGCTGCGGCGTGTCGCGATCTGGTCGAATTACCGCGCGCTCGTCGACATGAGCGCGAACGGCGGTTATGGCCGTTTCTGGGGGCCGAACGTCGACGTCGACGGCAACGACACGCTCGGCGAAGGCAAGATCCGCGGCACTGAATATCTCGCGTATTCCGACGACGGCAGCGGCCGCAAGAACGTGACGCTGCTCGTACAGGTGCCCGCGAGCTTCGATCCCGCGCAGCCGTGCATCGTCACCGCGACGTCGTCGGGTTCGCGCGGCGTGTACGGCGCGATTTCGGCGGCCGGCGAGTGGGGCCTCAAGCGCGGCTGCGCGGTCGCGTATAACGACAAGGGCGGCGGAAACGGTGCGCACGAGCTCGGTTCCGACACGATCACGCTGATCGACGGCACGCTCGCCGACGCGGTGCTGGCCGGCAGCGCCAGCCTCTTCACCGCCAACGTGACGAGCGGCGACCTGGCCGCGTACAACAATCGCTTTCCGAACCGCTATGCGTTCAAGCATGCGCATTCGCAGCAAAATCCCGAGCAGGACTGGGGCCGTGCGACGCTGCAGGCCGTCGAGTTCGCGTACTGGGCGCTCAACGAACAGTTCGGCCCGCCGCTCGACGGGTCGCATCACGGCGTGCGCTATCGCCCGGGCGACATCACGACGATCGCCGCTTCCGTCAGCAACGGCGGCGGTGCGGCGCTCGCGGCGGCCGAGCAGGACACGCGCCGCTGGATCACCGCGGTCGTCGTCGGCGAGCCGCAGATCAACGTGCGGATGGCGCCGAACGCGGTCGTGCGCGAGGGTGGCCAGCCGGTGCCGTCGTTCGGGCGGCCGCTTGCCGACTACGCGACGCTCGCGAACCTGCTGCAGCCGTGCGCGGCCGCGTCGGCGTCGCTCGCCGGGGAGCCATACCTGAGCGGCCTGCCGCTGGCGACCACCCAGTCGATCCGCGCGCAGCGCTGCGCGACGCTCGCGGCGGCGGGCCTCGTGTCCGGCGCCGATACGCCGAGCCAGGCCGCCGACGCGCTCGCTCAGCTGCATGCGGCCGGCTATCTTGCCGATTCCGATCTGCTGCACGCGTCGATGTGGGATTCGCAGGCGATTCCGGCGATCGCGGTCACCTATGCGAACGCGTACACGCGCTCGCGCGCGACCGACAACCTGTGCAATTTCAGTTTCGCGACGACCACGGCGGCGACCGGCGCGGTCGCGGCGCCGGCCGCGTCGCCGATGCCGGCCGTGTTCGGGCTCGGCAACGGCGTACCGCCGACTGCCGGCATCAATCTGGTGTTCAACACCGGCGCGGGCGTCGATCATCGGCTCGCCACACCCGATGCGAGCTTCGCGGGCGCGCTGTGCCTGCGGCAGCTGTGGACCAACGGGATGCTCGACATGCCGGCGAACGTCGACGCGGTACGCGTGAACGCGAACCTGCAGGGCAAGCCAGCGATCATCGTGCAGGGCCGCAGCGACGCGCTCGTGCCGGTGAACCATGCATCGCGCGCATACGTCGCGCAGAACAGCATCAGCGAAGGCGCCCGCAGCCAGCTCGTGTTCTACGAGGTAACGAACGGGCAGCACTTCGATGCATTCCTCCCGGTCGCCGGGTTCGACACGCGCTTCGTGCCGGTCCACTACTACGACCTGCAGGCGCTGAACCTGATGTGGCGGCACCTGAAGAGCGGTGCGCCGCTGCCGCCGTCGCAGGTGATCCGCACGGTGCCGCGCGGCGGCACGCCGGGCGCCGCACCCGCGCTGACGAGCGCGAACCTGCCGCCGATCGTAACCGCGCCGGGCGCGAACGCGATCACGGCGGGCGCCGGTGCGATCGACGTGCCGCTCTGACGGCGCGCGTTGCGTCGCAGGCCCGAAGCCGGACAGTCGTCCGGCTTTTTTCTTTTTCGCGTCCGGAATCGGTTCCCCGGCGCTTTTTATCGGAATGGCACGCGCCGTAACAAATTGTTACTTTACGGCGAAAAATCCGGAATTTATTATGCGCCGGTATTTTCACTTAATTTAATAAATTACCGGACAGACCATATTTTCTTTCCATATAGTTAATCGATCCTTTCGATTTTATTAAATCGGCGCGAGCCACGGTTTATCGCCATTTCGCGATTAATCGGCGTCTCGTCGAGGGGAATCGTTCGTCTTCCGAAAGTGAAGACGCCTTGACCGGCGGGCTTTGCTGGGCGAGCTGTTGCCCGCAATTCCGTCGATTCAGGTCAGGCGCCGTTGTTCGCTCAACCGGGCATTATCGAATTGTCGTTCGCGGTGGAATTGATTCCAGCGCGCAGTCGCGAAATACGGGTGGGGGTAAATCATGCCGGTCGGTATTTGCCGGGCCGGTAAAAAACTCGGTGTGCATCGCAAAACGAATGCATTCCGGTGCCGAGCGTCGGCGCAAACGATCCTTTGCGGCCGGCGGTATTTATCGTTCTGTTCGAGAGGCAATAATGACGACACTGAAGTCCTTGAAAGACGGTTTCGCGCTATTTGCAACGACACTGAGCGTGCCGCTCGCCGCAGCCGCGGCCGCGGCGCTGCTCGTCACCGGTTGCGGCGGCGACGACGGCTCGGGCCCGACCGCCGCCACCGCGGCGGCCGCGACGGCGTCGAACGGCAGCACGTCGGCCAGCGCCGACGCCACTGCCGCAGCCCCTGCGGACCAGCCGTACGTCGACACCGACGTGTACGGCACCGGCCCGGACGATGCGGTCACCGATTCGACCGAAGGCGCTGCGGTCGTGCACCGCCAGGTCACGATCGGCGGCAAGACCGTCAAGTACACGGCCACGACCGGCCACCTGACCACCATCGACCCGATCACGTCGGCGCCGAACGCGAAAATGTTCTACGTCGCGTACACGCAGGACAATCCGGATCCGTCGAAGCCGCGCCCGGTCACGTTCTTCTACAACGGCGGCCCCGGCTCGTCGTCCGTCTATCTTCTGCTCGGCTCGTACGGGCCGAAGCGCCTGCAGTCGTCGTTCCCGAACTTCACGCCGCCGGCCCCGTACAAGCTGCTCGACAACCCCGACAGCCTGCTCGACCGTACCGACCTCGTGTTCATCAATCCGGTCGGCACCGGTTATTCGGCGGCGATCGCCCCGGCGAAGAACAAGGATTTCTGGGGCACCGACCAGGATGCGCGCTCGATCGACCGCTTCATTCAGCGCTACCTGACCAAGTACTCGCGCTGGAATTCGCCGAAGTTCCTGTATGGCGAGTCGTACGGCACGGCGCGCAGCGCGGTCGTGTCGTGGGTGCTGCACGAGGACGGCATCGACCTGAACGGGATCACGCTGCAGTCGTCGATCCTCGATTATGCGAACGCGCTGTCCGCGCCGGGCACGTTCCCGACGCTCGCCGCCGACGCGTTCTACTGGAAGAAGACGACGCTGAACCCGGCGCCGACCGATCTCGACGCGTACATGGTCCAGGCGCGCAACTACGCGGACAACACGCTCGCGCCGCTCGCGCAGAAGCCGAATCCGCAGGACGGCGGCTTCGTGAACGTCCGGCTGAACCTGAACCTGCAGACCGCGCAGCAGATGGGTTCGTACATCGGCACGGACCCGACGTCGCTGATCCAGACCTTCGGCAACCCGGCCGCACTCGGCAACGTGCCGTCGTCGGACGACAACCCGCCGTACACGTTCTTCCTGACGCTCGTGCCCGGCACGCAGATCGGCCAGTACGACGGGCGAGCGAACTTCACGGGCAAGGGGATCGCGCCGTACATCCTGCCGAACTCCGGCAGCAACGATCCGTCGATCACGAATGTCGGCGGCGCGTACACGGTGCTGTGGAACAGCTACATCAACACCGACCTCAAGTACACGTCGACGTCGTCGTTCGTGGACCTGAACGACCAGGTCTTCAACAACTGGGACTTCAGCCACACGGACCCGACCGGCGCGAACAAGGGCGGCGGCAATACGCTGTACACGGCGGGCGACCTCGCGGCGACGATGAGCGTGAACCCGGACCTGAAGGTGCTGTCGGCGAACGGGTATTTCGATGCGGTCACGCCGTTCCACCAGACCGAGCTGACGCTCGCGCAGATGCCGCTCGATCCGACGCTCAAGGCGCAGAACCTGACGATCAAGAACTATCCGTCGGGCCACATGATCTACCTGAACGACGCGTCGCGGACCGCGTTGAAGGGCGATCTCGCCAGCTTCTATGACGGCATCCTCGCGAACCGTACCGCGCTGCAGCGCGTGCTGAAGCTGCAGGCGCGCACGCTGCAGATGAAGCAGCAGCTGAAGCAGCAGGGGCAGTAAGCGTCGCGCCGCGACTCGTGCGGCCCGGCTTCGCACCGGGCGGCGCGGGTTCGCGGTGCGACGGATGGACGACAGCCCGGCCGGTGTGAGCCGGGCGGGCTGTTTTTTCGGGCGAATGGTCGCGCGCCGGGCGCGCGAGCCGTTGCCGTGGAGGATCGCTATGCGCGCAGCGGCGGGTTCCGCGCGCTGCGTCGCCGCGCCTAAGCGAGCACGAGCCGCACGCCGACCGCGACCAGCGTCGCCGCGAGCAGGTTGCGCAGCAGCCGCTCCGGCGCACGCGCCGACAGCAGGCTGCCGACGACGATGCCGGGCAGCGAGCCGAGCAGCAGCGACAGCAGCATCGACCAGTCGACCGAGCCGAGCAGCCAGTGGCCCATGCCGGCGACGAGGGTAAGCGGCACCGCGTGCGCGATGTCGGAGCCGACGATGCGGGTGGTCGCGAGCGCCGGATAAAGCAGAAGCAGCACCGTGACGCCGATCGCACCGGCGCCGACCGACGTCATCGACACGAGCACGCCGAGGGCGGCGCCCGTCAGCACGGTCGACCACAGCGTGCGCGCGGGGCTCGGCACGAGCGGGTTGCGCGCGGCGAATGCGGTGAGTTGCGGACGGAAGATCAGCGCGAGCGACGTGAGGAGCAGCGCGACGCCGAGCACCAGCTGGATCATCCGCGCGGTGCCCGGCGAATTCATCCCGTGCGTGTGCAGCAGCCACAGCGTCACGGCCGCGGCCGGCACGCTGCCGGCCGCGAGCCGGCCGGTGATGCGCCAGTCGATCGACCCCTTCAGCCCGTGCACGAGCGTGCCGGTGGCTTTGGTCGCGGCCGCGTACAGCAGGTCGGTGCCGACCGCCGTCGCGGGGTGCACGCCGAACAGCAGCACGAGGATCGGCGTCATCAACGAACCGCCGCCGACGCCCGTCAGGCCGACGAGAACGCCGACGAACAGGCCGGACAGCGAGTACAGCAGATCGATATGGGGAAGCGACATCGGAAGCAGGCAGTTATGCGGCGTTCGGCGGCGCGCGCCCGCGGCGCGCGCATCAAAGTCCGCCATTGTCGCAAAAGTGGCGCTTCGGCGTACGACTACGTTAAAAATCGGCGCGGACGGCCCGCCTGACCGCGTCGCCGACCGTGACGGCCGGTGAAACGGGCGTTTGAACGTGCGCCGCGGCGTGGGGCGCCGACGCCGGGCTGCGTTCGGTCCGTGCGTTGCCGCCACCGGTTCGAGAACCGGTGCAACGAAACAGGGCGGTGCGCGCCCGCGGCGCAGGCCGGATGGCTGTCAGTGCATCGCGCGACCGACGTCCGACACCGCGTCCTGGCGGCGGATGCGCAGAGCGAGTCCGAGCAGCCCCGCCGCGGCCGCGAATGCCGCGCCGACCGCAAACGCCGCGTGATAGCCGCCGTTCAGCGCGTCGAGCGGCGCCGCCTGGGCTGCCGCGAGCGCGTCGGTGCGCGCCGCAGCGAGGCTCGCGAGCACCGCGAGGCCGAGCGCGCCGCCCATCATGAACGCGGTGTTGACGATGCCCGACGCAAGCCCCGAATCGGCCGGATCGACGTCGCTCATCGCCGCGAGCAGCACCGGATTGAACGCGACGCCCGCGCCGATCCCGAGCAGCGTCATGCCCGGCAGCACGTGCCAAACGAAGCTGCCGTCCGCGGGCGCGCGCGAGAACAGCGCGAGGCCGCACGCGGCGATCAGCAGGCCCGCCGCGATCGGGCCGCGAATCCCGAAGCGCATCACGATCCGCGCGGACAGCCCGAGCGAGAACGCGGCCATGATCAGGTTCGCCGGCAGGAACGCGAGCCCGACCTGCAGCGGCCCATAGCCGAGCACGCGCTGCATGTACAGCGCAGACAGGAAGAACCACGCGAACATCGCGGCGGCCCACAGCACGCCGATCACGTTCGCGAGCGCGACGTTGCGCGCACCGAACAGCGTGAGCGGCATCAGCGGATGGGCGACGCGCGCCTCGATCGCGATGAACAGCGCGAGCAGCGCGGCGGCCGCGCCGATCAATGCTACGGTCTGCGTCGACAGCCAGCCGGCCTCGTTGCCGCCGACGATCGCGTAGACGGCGAGCATCAGCGACGCGGTTACGGTCGCCGCGCCGACGACGTCGAGCCGTGCGGCGCCGACAGGCGCGCGCATGCGCGGCAGCAGCGCAACGCACATTGCATAGACCGCGATGCCGATCGGCAGGTTGACGAGAAAGATCCAGTGCCACGACAGCGAGCTGGTCAGCAGCCCGCCAAGCAGCACGCCGATGCTCCCGCCGCCTGCGCAGACGAAGCCGTAGACGCCCATCGCGCGCGCCCGTTCGCCGGGTTCGGTGAACAGGTTCATGATGAGCGACAGCGACACGGCCGACACGATTGCGCCGCCGAAGCCCTGCACCGCGCGCGCCGCGATCAGCATCGTCTGCGATTGCGCGAGACCGCAGGCGAGCGACGCGAGCGTGAATACGACGAGCCCCGCGAGGAACATGCGCCGCTGGCCATACAGGTCGCCGAGCCGGCCGCCGAGCAGCAGGCAGCCGCCGAACGTCAGCAGGTACGCGTTGACGACCCAGACCAGCGCGGTTTCGGTGAAATGGAGGTCGGTGCTGATCGACGGCAGCGCGACGTTCACGATCGTGCTGTCGAGCACGATCATCAGCACGCCGAGGCAGAGGACGATCAGCGCGTACCAGCGCTTCTCGCCGTGAATTCCGTGGGTCATGGGGCAGCCCTCTCTCCGATTGTTATTTGAGAGGCTGCATTGTAGACGTCGCCCGCGCACGCTTCCTGCCGGTTTGTGGCAGCAGCGGCGCGTAGCGGCGGCGCGGCTCGCGCGCCCGGCGTTATCCGCGCGCCGGCAGTTCGCAGCCGTCGGGCCCGCACGCGGCTGCATCGTCGCCCGCGAGTTCGACGATCGCGCCGTCGCGCCACGCCTGCTCGAGCGCCTGCGTGAACACGTCGGCCTGCTGCGCGCCGGACACCGCATAGCGGCCGCCGAACACGAACAGCGGCACGCCGCGTCCGCCGATCTGCGCGGCGCGCGCGATGTCGGCTTCGACTTCGTCGCGGTACGCGTCGCTGCGCAGCACGGCTTCGGCGGCCGAGCGCTCGAGCCCGGCTTCCGCCGCGAAGTCGAGCAACGAGGCATGATCGAACAGCGACCCGTGCTCGCAGAAATACGCGCGATAGAGGCGCTCGGTCAGCGCATGCGCGCGGCCGGTCGCTTCCGCGAGTTTCACGAGGCGGTGAGCATCGAGTGTGTCGCCGACGAGCGTGCCGGGCAGGTCGTAGCGCAGCCCGACGCTCGCGGCCGCGTCCGTCACCTGCCGGAGCATCTGGTCGACTTGCGCGGCCGACATCCGGTACTTGTCCGCGAGCATTGCCTCGACCGGTTCGACCGGCTGGCCAGGCATCAGCCGGTACGCGCGCAGCGCGACGTCGACGTGCTGCGCGTGTGCGAACGCGGCGAGCGCATCGTCGAAGCGGCGTTTGCCGATCCAGCACCACGGGCAGATCAGGTCGGACCAGATCTCGACGGTCAGGGTCTGGCGGGTAGCGGGGGCGGGGTGCGTCGTCATGGGCGGTACGGCAGCGAAAAAGTGTAACCGAGACTATAGCATTTTGTGCTCCGACACATCGCGGCGGTCGGCTGGACGACGCGCAAAGGGGCGACCGGCAACGTAATACCGAAACATGGGCGCCGATACCCGATACCCGATACCCGATACCCGATACCGGCAGCCGGCGACGGCTGCACGCGCCGGTTACGCGTCGCCCTGCGTTTCCTTCAGGTGCTTCAGGTGCTTGTAGACGGTCGCGCGCCCCATCCCGAGCACGTTCGCGACGTAGTTTGCAGCGCTCTTGCCGCGGAATGCGCCTTCCGCGTACAGCGCCTCGACGAGCTCGCGCCGATGTTCGCGCGTGAGGCCGTTCAGGCCTACCTGCCGCTCGCGCAGCCAGCCGTGCAGGAACGTGTTGATGCGCTCCTGCCAGTCGTCGCGGAACAATTCGTCCGGTTGCGCGACGATTCCCGCGCCCTTGATGAACACGTCGAGCGTCGCGCGCACGTCGTCGAACACCGCGATATTGAAGTTGATGCACATCATCCCGGCCGGACGGCCGTCGTCGTCGAACAACACGTTGCTCACGCAGCGCATCCGTCGGCCGTCCCAGTTCAGCTTCTCGTACGGGCCGATCACGCGCTCGCGCGCCGAATGGTCGATCTCCTCGAGCGCCGAGTCGTCGCCGATCTCGCGCTTCGACAGGTTGTTCGCAAGGTACAGCACCGTCTGGTCGTGCAGGTCGTGGATCACGACTTCCGCATACGGGAAGAACAGCGCCGCGATGCCATCGGCGATCGGTGCGTAGCGGGTGAGCAGCAGGTCTTTGACGGGGGATTGCTTCTTGCGCATCGGAATCGCCATCTCGGGTGAGCGGGGGCCGGGCGGCGCGTCTGCGCGGCGCATGGGCGTACCGGCGATCGGCTCGCTCGTGCGCCCGCGCGCTGCCGCGGCGGTTGCGTCATTGTATCGGCCCCGCATGCGTGCGCCGCTCATGCGCGCGTCAGATGTTCGTACAGCGCGTGCGCGATCGCGATGTCCTCGAGTCCGAGACCGATCGAGCGGAACAACGCATGGCGCGTGCGCGACGGCGCCGGACATGTGCCGGTGACGAGCGCTGGCAAATCGCCGACGATCCGCTCGGGCGTCCAGCCGTGCTCGGCCGCCGCGATCAGCATTTCGCCCGCGCTCGAGGGCGTCGTGTGCCGGTAGTCGCAGTACACGTCCATGTCGGGGAGCCACGCGGGCGGAATCTCGTGTGCCCGCGCGACGTTGGTGCTGATCGACGTGACGAGCGCGGGGCGGGTGAGCATGCCGTCCGCGAGCACCGGCGTGCCCGACGACGTGCACAGCATCACGACGTCCGCATCGCGCACGCATGCTTCGACGCTTGCGGCGGCACGCGCGCGCGGATCGAGCCGTGCCAGTGTCGCCACCAGCGCCGGGTCGCCGGCGAGCGCAGGCGAATGCACGCTGATCGATGCCCAGTCGCGCAATGGCGCGGCGTGGCGCAGATGCGCAAGGCCGACCGCGCCGGTGCCGATCACGGCGAGCCGGCGGGCGTCGCGCGGTGCGAGGCAGTCGACCGCGAGCGCCGTCGTGCCGGCCGTGCGCTCGACCGTCAGCAGCCCGGCGTCGCACCACATCAGAGGCTGGCCGGTGCGCATCGACATCAGCGCCGTCCATGCGGTAACGATGGGTTTGGCGCCCGTCACGACGTACGGCGACAGTTTCGCGCCGAATACCTGCTCGTCGGCGAGCGCGCCGAGGTACGTGATGAAATCGCCGGCCTGGTCGGGGAACGGCGTCAGCGTCTGCGGCGGCTGGACCGCACGGGCCGACGCGAGCGACGCGAACATGCGGCGCAGCGTGCCGAGCACGTCGAGCGACGGGAGTGCCGCGCGCACCGCGGCTTCGTCGACGGTCAACGGCGGGGTCGGGGCGAGTTGCGTCATGGATGTCTCCGTTCGGGCTGGACCGCGCAGTCTCGAAAGCGCGTGTCTAGCGATGTTCGTGATGGAATAAAAGTCTAATATAGACAGAAAGAAGTGGGGAAATTTTTCTCTTGCGGACGCTCATGTACCATTGTTGGCGGAGAAAATCTCAACGAATCATGGGGTTGTAGCGCATTCCGCCACTTTTGCCGCGAAATGTCCGAGACGGGATTATCGTATCCCCTATAGTCCATAGTAGACTAACAGTCTATATTCTGGCGGTGGACCGGCGCGTCGCCCTGCGTCAGCCGCGCAGTCCGGCACGACCGCATCCCGATCCGGCGCCGAGCGACCGGTCTTCATCGCCTCAATCAGGAATCGAAGGAATTCGTCATGAACTGGAAGCTTTCCCTCTGCGCCGTTGCGGCGCTTGCGTGCGCGGCCGTTACGGCCCACGCGGAACAGGCCACGTTGCGCTTCGGGATCGAAGCCGCATACCCGCCGTTCGAGAGCAAGACGCCGGCCGGCCAGCTGCAGGGTTTCGACGTCGACGTCGGCAACGCCGTATGCGCGAAGCTGAACATGAAATGCGTGTGGGTCGAAAACGCGTTCGACGGGTTGATCCCGGCACTGCAGGCGCGCAAGTTCGACGCGATCAACTCGGCGATGAACATCACCGCGAAGCGCAAGCAGAGCATCGATTTCACGCCGCCGATCTACGTGGTGCCGATCGTGATGGTCGCGCATCGCGGTTCGCCGCTGCGGCCCGATGCCGCGAGCTTGCGCGGCAAGCACGTCGGCGTGCTGCAGGGTTCGTCGCAGGAGGATTTCCTGAAGGCGCACTGGGCGAATGCGGGCGTGAACGTCGTGTCCTATCAGGATCAGGACCAGATCTATGCCGACCTCGTCGCGGGCCGTCTCGACGCAGCCGTTCAGGAGGCGCAGACCGCGCAGGAGGGTTTCCTCGACAAGCCGGCCGGCCGCGACTATCAGATCGTCGGCGAGCCGCTGAAGGATCCGGCGACGCTCGGCGAAGGCACCGGCTTCGGGCTGCGCAAGGGCGACAAGGCGCTGCAGGCGAAGATCGTCGGCGCGCTCGACGCGCTGAAGAAGGACGGCACGCTGAGCGCGCTGTCGCAGAAGTACTTCAAGCGCGACATCGTCGCGAAGTAAGCGGTTCCCGCGCCGGCCGCGACGCCGGCGCGTATTGCTGCCCATCGTGCAGCGAATCTCGACGCGGTACGGAAAAGCATGGATTTCGACGTCATCGTTCTGGGGGCCGGCATCGTCGGCGTGTCGTCGGCGCTGCATCTGCAGGATCGCGGGCTGCGCGTCGCGCTCGTCGACCGGCGAGCGCCCGGCGAGGAAACGAGCCACGGCAATGCGGGGCTGATCGAGCGCTCGTCGGTCGTGCCGTATGCGTTTCCGCGCCGGCTCGGCACGCTGCTGCGCTATGCGCGCAACCGCTCGGTCGATCTCTACTGGGACTACAAGGCGCTGCCTGCATATGCGGGCTGGCTTGCGCGCTTTTGGCGCGAATCGTCGCCGCAGCGGCTCGCGGCCGCCGCACGCGACATGCTGCCGCTCGTCGCGGCGAGCGTCGTCGAGCATGACGCGCTGCTCGCGCGCACCGACGCGCAGCCGCTCGTGCACGACGGCGGGTGGATCGAGGCGTTTCGTTCTCCCGAGCTGTTCGACGCGGAAGCGCGCGCGCAGCGGCAGGTGGCGGACGCGCACGGGTTGCGGATGAGCGTGCTCGACGCGCGCGCGTTGCGCGAGCGCGAGCCCGGCATCGGCGCCGCATTCTGCGGCGCATTCCATTGGCAGGATCCGAAGACGGTGTCGAGCCCCGGTGGGCTGACGAAGGCGTACGCGCGGCTGTTCGAGCGCGACGGCGGCACGTTCGTGCGCGGCGACGCGACGACGCTCGCGCAGGTGCGCGACGGCTGGCAGGTCGATACGGAGTACGGCTCGATCTCGGCAGGCGCGGCGGTAGTCGCACTCGGCCCCTGGTCCGATCACGTGTTCGCGCCTCTCGGCTACCGGATTCCGCTGCGCGCGAAGCGCGGTTATCACATGCACTACCAGCCGACCCGCGCGCCGCTGAACGTGCCCGTGTGCGATACCGAAGCGGGTTTCGTCGTCGCGCCGATGGACGGCGGCCGCCTGCGGCTCACGACCGGCGTCGAGATCGCATTGCGCGGCGCGCCGCCGACAGGCGTGCAGCTCGCGCGAGCCGAGCCGCTCGCGCGCGACGCGTTCGGCATCGGCGAGCGGCTCGATGCGCAGCCATGGCTGGGGATGAGGCCGTGCACGCCCGACATGCGGCCGGTGATCGGGCCGGCGCCGCGTCATCGCGGCTTGTGGTTCGCGTTCGGCCATTGCCACCACGGTCTCACGCTCGGGCCCGCGACCGGACGCCTGCTTGCCGAGATGATGACCGGCGCGCCGACCTATATCGATCCGCGCCCATACCGGCCCGCGCGTTTCGGTTAAGCGCGTCGCGGCACGACGGCCGCCGCGTGTGCGGCCGTCACAGTTTTTCATTCTGCTGTCTGCGCGATCAGTTGAGCCGCACGGCCGTAATTGTCTGCGTAATTCGCCGACGGAAAGAAATCTCGGAATAAGAAAATCGGAAAGCACACGATTTATCAATGCATTTTCATGGAAATGAAATGCAAAACGGGCATGTCGCTCGGCGATCCCATGGCATTCTGTCGCCCCGGCTGTTCCGGCGTTCGATCGATGTACCGGAACACTTTACTCCGGGGCTCGCAAACGTTACGTTACATCCGCGCTCGCGCATGTTTTTTTCGTCAGATGATTTGACGCGCCGGGGGAATTCATTTACCCGGAAAGCCATATAAAACCGTTATTGGCTTGCAATAAGCCAACGAATGAACGCGGTTTATCCCGGTGGCACACTTCATGCAATCCGTCCCCATGCTTTTCAACGTAGTGCCAACGGAGACGGGTGAAGATGCGAAAAAATCTTAAATTGACGGGTGTGGCGCTGTCGGTCGCGACGGTATTCGGGGTACTGGCTTCGGGTTCGGCGACCGCGGGAACGCTCGATGGGTTGCCGATTCCACAAGTGATCGTGAATCCGTCGGGGAACGGCGTATCGGTGGGGCTGGCTGCCACTGGCACGTCGCCGCTGGGGACAATCACCGTCGCGGCCGGCGGTTCGGGCGCGATTCAGACGTCGTTCGGTAATCCGGCGGAGGCGGTGTCCGGCGCGGTGAATGCGCTGACGGGTGCGCTCGGCGCCGGTGGCGGCGCGGTCACGCCGCTCGCACCGGTTCAAGGTGTGGTCAATCAAGTGACCGGTGCGCTAGGCGGCGGCAATCCGGCGGGTGCATTGACCGGTGCGCTGGGCACGGTGACGGGCGCGCTGGGCAACGTCGGTGGCGGCACGAATCCGCTCGCGCCGGTTCAAGGTGTGGTCAATCAAGTGACCGGTGCGCTAGGCGGGGGTAATCCGGCGGGTGCGCTGACCGGTGCGCTGGGTACGGTGACGGGGGCGTTGGGCAACGTCGGTGGCGGCACGAATCCGCTCGCGCCGGTTCAAGGTGTGGTCAATCAAGTGACCGGTGCGCTAGGCGGCGGCAATCCTGCAGGTGCATTGACCGGTGCTCTCGGTACGGTAACGGGCGCGCTGGGCAACGTCGGTGGCGGCGCGAATCCGCTCGCACCGGTTCAAGGTGTGGTCAATCAAGTGACCGGTGCGCTAGGCGGCGGCAATCCGGCGGGTGCATTGACCGGTGCGCTGGGCACGGTGACGGGCGCGCTGGGCAACGTCGGTGGCGGCACGAATCCGCTCGCGCCGGTTCAAGGTGTGGTCAATCAAGTGACCGGTGCGCTAGGCGGGGGTAATCCGGCGGGTGCGCTGACCGGTGCGCTGACCGGTGCGCTGGGTACGGTGACGGGGGCGTTGGGCAACGTCGGTGGCGGCACGAATCCGCTCGCGCCGGTTCAAGGTGCGATCAATCAGGTGACCGGTGCGCTAGGCGGCGGCAATCCGGCGGGTGCGCTGACCGGTGCGCTGGGTACGGTGACGGGCGCGTTGGGCAACGTCGGTGGCGGCGCGAATCCGCTCGCGCCGGTTCAAGGTGTGGTCAATCAAGTGACCGGTGCGCTAGGCGGCGGCAATCCGGCAGGTGCGTTGACCGGTGCGCTGGGTACGGTGACAGGCGCGCTGGGCAACGTCGGCGGCACCAACCCGCTGGCGCCGATCCAGAGCGTCGTCGATCAGGTCACCGGCACGCTGGGCAGCGGCAATCCGGCCGGCGCGCTGAGCAACGCGGTCAACACGATCACGGGGACGCTCGGCAACGGCGGTGGTGCGTCGGGCGCGCTGGCCCCGGTGCAGGGTGCGATCACGCAACTTGCTGGCTCACTCGGCAATGACAATCCCGCCGGTGCGCTGTCGAACGCCGTGAACTCGGTGACGGGCGCACTCGGCAACCTCGGCGGCACGAACCCGCTGGCGCCGGTGCAAGGCGTCGTGAACCAGGTTGTCGGCACGTTGTCGGGTGCAGGCGGCAGCAGCCCGATCACGCCGATCACCAACCTCGTCAGCGGCCTGCAGAACGCGCTGCCGACCGGCGGCAACGCGGCCGGTGCACTGTCGAACGCCGTGAACTCGGTGACGGGCGCACTCGGCAGCCTTGGCGGCACGAACCCGCTGGCGCCGGTGCAGGGCGTCGTGAATCAGGTGGTCGGTACGCTCGGCGGCAGCAATCCGGCCGGCGCACTGAGTAGCGCGGTGAACTCGGTGACGGGCGCACTCGGCAATCTCGGCGGCACGAACCCGCTGGCGCCGGTGCAAGGCGTCGTGAACCAGGTGGTCGGCACGCTCGGCTTCGGCAACCCGGCCGGCGCACTGAGCGGTGCGGTGAACTCCCTGACGGGCGCACTCGGCAACCTCGGCGGCACCAGCCCGCTGGCGCCGGTGCAAGGCGTCGTGAATCAGGTCGTCGGTACGTTGTCGGGCGCAGGCGGCAGCAGCCCGATCGCGCCGATCACGAACCTCGTCGGCGGTCTGACCGGCGGCAGCAATCCGGCCGGCGCATTGACCGGCGCGCTCGGCTCGGTGACGGGCGCGCTCGGCAGCGGTCCTGCGGCGCTCGGGCAGGCGGCCGGTGCGCTGTCGGGCGCGGCAGGTTCGACGGCGGCGGCGGGCGGCGGCCTGCTCGGCTCCGGCGCGAGTGCGGCGGGCAGCACGGCCGGCGCGGTCGGCTCGCTGGTTTCGACGACCGGCAACGCGTCGGCGACGGTGGTCAACGCCGTCGGCACGACACTGGGCACTGCTCTCGGGTCCGCGCCTGGTCTGTCGGTCACGCCGCATTCGGGCAGCGGATCGGCAAACAACCCGCTCGCACCGGTGTCGACGCTGCTGCAAGCGGTGACGGGCGCACTGCCGAAGTAACCGGCCGGCGCGTGCGGGAGCGGTGCATCGCCTCCCGCGCGCGGCAGGTCGCACGGCGCGGCATGACAGCAATGTCATGCCGCGTTTTCGTTTCTGACGCGCAATTTCATTTGGCCGAGGAATGGCCGGTTTGCCGGCCGCCGGCCTCCCGCGCAGGCGCAACAGCCGCAACATCGCCCGCATGGAATAACCGGCCGGCCCGTCCGTTTACATACCGAGTCGCGGCGCAACCGCACGGCGGGATAATGACCATGACGAAGTCCGCGGTCCCGTCGGGCGTCGCCGCGCCTGGTGCCGTGCGATGCCACGCAAAGGAGAACGGGAATGAAGACGATGCTATTGGCCGTCGCGCTGACCACGGCGATCGCGCGGCCCGCTGCCGCGGAACCGCCGCAGGCCGCGGACGGGAAGCTGGTCGACGAAGACCACATGACGCTGTACGTGTTCGATCACGACGCGCCGGGCAAAAGCACGTGCAGCGGCACGTGCGCGGCGAACTGGCCGCCGGCGCTTGCGGACGGATACGACAAGGCGTCCGGTGCGCTGAGCATCGTCGCCCGCGACGACGGCAAGAAGCAATGGGCGTATCGCGGCCGCCCGCTGTATCGCTGGAAGATGGACCGCAAAGCGGGGGACGCAAGCGGCGACGGAGTCGGCGGCATGTGGCACGTCGCGCGTCCCTGATCGACGGAATGACTGACGGACCGACGGCGCGGCGACGCGCGAGGCATCCGGATGAGCTACGAATCGGATCTGCTGGTGTGGCTGCCGCATCTCACGCGGTATGCGCGCGCGCTGACGGGCGACCGCGCGTGGGCGGACGATCTCGTGCAGGACACGCTCGAGCGCGCGCTGAACCGGCCGCCCCGCGATGGCGGCAATCTGCGCGCGTGGCTGCTGACGCTGCTTCGCCACCGTTTCATCGATCAGTTGCGCGCACGGCACGAGATCGCGGTCGACGACGCGACCGCGCCGT
This sequence comes from Burkholderia latens, assembly GCF_001718795.1. Lineage (NCBI taxonomy): Bacteria > Pseudomonadati > Pseudomonadota > Betaproteobacteria > Burkholderiales > Burkholderiaceae > Burkholderia > Burkholderia latens. The sequence continues at coordinate 859,846 of NZ_CP013435.1, forward strand.
GGCAGACGATGGCCGCGCCGGCCGACGCGATGGGCGGCCTGATGTTGCGTGACGTGCAGCGCGCGCTGTACCGGCTGCCCGTCGAGCAGCGCGAGGTGCTGCTGCTGATCGCACTCGAGGAGCTGAGCTATCGCGATGCCGCACAGGTGTTGGGTGTGCCGATCGGGACGGTAATGTCGCGGCTGTCGCGTGCGCGAGAACAGATGCGCACGCTGCTGTCGGGCGAGCCTTCGGCGCACGGTACGGCCGCATTACGGGTGGTCGGGAAGACATGATGGACGATCCGCACAAGCCTTCGAACGACCGGGACGACGGCGCAGATGCGTCGGCCCAGCTGCTGTCGGCGCTGCTTGACGGCGAGCTGTCCGCGGACGAGCGGCGCGAGGTGCTCGCGCGGCTGCAGTCCGCTCCGCGGGAAGCCGAACGATACGAGCATTACCGGGCGCAACGCGACGCGCTGCGCGCGCTGTTTCCGCTGCCGGCGGCGGCGCCGGCACTGTTCGTGCAGCGGCGCGCGCCGCGCCGGCGTGTGGTCGCGTACGCGTTTGCGGGGCTGGCTGCCGGCGTTGTGCTCGGCATCGCGCTGCATGCAGGCTGGGCGGTGTTCGGCGTCGAACCCGCGTTCGCGGCGCGCGCGGATGTCGCGTACGCGGTGTACGCGGCCGATCGCGATCATCCGGTCGAAATCGACGCGCGCGATCCGGTGCGTCTGGCCGGATGGCTGTCCGCGCGTCTGGGCTGGCCAGTGCACGCACCGTCGCTCGACGAATACGGTTATGCGCTCATCGGCGGCCGGTTGCTGCCTGGCGACGCCGGCCCCGCCGCGCAACTGATGTACCAGCGCGCGGACGGCGCCCGCGTGACGCTGTACATGACGGCCTACGACGCGCGGCACCTCGCGCCACAGGCGATGTCGGCCGACGGCCGTCATACATATTTCTGGTCCGACCGCGGCATGGGATTTGCGCTGTCAGGGCGCGGCGACGAACGGCGTCTGCGGGAGCTCGCGATCGACGCTTGCGGCGCGCTCGGCGGGTCGACCGACGCATGGAAGGGGTGATGCCCGCGATATCGGCCGGGAGCAGGGGACAGGTCATGAATGCGAAGGCGGCGATGGTAACGATGGCGCTGGCGGCAGGCGCCGGGTTCGCGCGGGCGGACGGCGATGCGCCGGTGCGCGTGCCGCTCGACGCCGACGGCGTCCAGCGGGTGACTATCGTCGGCGGCAGCTACTTCTTTCGACCGAACCACGTGATCGTCCGCGCGCATGCGCCGGTCGAGCTGACCGTATCGGCCGAGCCGGGCGTCGTGCCGCACAGTTTCGAGATCGACGCGCCGCAGGCCGGCATCGCAGTGCATACCGAACTGGCGACGACGCCGCGCACGTTCCGCTTCACGCCGACCGCGCCCGGCCGCTTCGCCTACTATTGCACGCATCGGCTTCTGTTCTTGCGCAGCCATCGCGAGCGCGGAATGGAGGGCGTGCTCGACGTCGAGGCGGCGCCATGATCGCTGCATTGGTGGCCGCGAGCCTGATAGGAGCAAGCATGACAGCCGACCCGGTGACCGTTGCGCAGGCCCGTTTCGACCAGCTGCACTCGTACCGCGCGACGATCCGCTCGTCCGCGCGAAGCGGCGAGCACACCGAATTTCACTATGCGTACCAGAAGCCCGGTTTGGTCCGGATGGACTTCGTGTCGCCGCATCGCGGCGCGGTGCTCGCGTACGATCCCGACGATGGCAAGGTGCGGCTGCGTCCGTTCGGCGAGCATGCGCCGCCCGCGCTGACGCTGTCGCCGTCGAACCCGCTCGTGCGCGACCGCAGCGGCCATCGTGTGGACCGGTCGGACGTCGGCGCGCTGCTGCGCAACGTGCATGCGCTGCAGGAGGGCGGCGCGACGGTGACGGAAGGGGAGGAATCCATCGGCGGCCGAACCGCGCTGCGCGTGTCGGTGACGGGCGCGCCGGCGCACGTCGTCGACGGCGTGCATCGCTATCGGCTATGGCTGGACGCCGAGGACGGTTTTCCGCTGAAAGTCGTCAGCTTCGCGGACGGCGACGTCGAGCCGCTCGAGACGGTGACGCTCGACGACGTCGAGATCGACGTCGCGTTTCCTGCCCGCTTCTTCTCCCCCTGATCGCGCGGCCGATCCCCCGAATTCCGATTCCTGCCGGAGGTGGCATGGCGAAGTACCGGTTTTCGACGACGTGGCGCGTGGACGCGCCGCTCGCCGCGGTCTGGGACGCGATCTATCAGGTCGACCGCTGGCCCGAATGGTGGAAGAGCGCCGTGCGGACCGTCGAGATCGAGTCCGGCGATGCGCGCGGCATCGGCGCGCTGCAGCGGTACACATGGAAGGGCGCGCTGCCGTACCGGCTCACCTTCGACATGCGCGTGCTGCGCGTCGAGCGGCCGCACGTGCTCGAAGGCCGCGCGAGCGGCGCGATCGAGGGCGACGGCCGCTGGTCGTTCACCGGCGACGGGACGTGCACCGTCGTGCGCTACGACTGGCACATCCGCACGTGCGAGCGCTGGATGAACTGGCTGGAGCCGGTGGCGCGCCCGCTGTTCGTGTGGAACCACGGCGTCGTGATGCGCGAGGGCGCGAAGGGTCTCGCGCGGCTGCTCGGTGCGACGGTCGAGACCGATGGCCGAAGGTTCGAGCCGGTCGCCGGCTGCCCCGACACGTGACGATCGGCCGGCGGAGCGATGCGTTCGCCGGCGCCCTGGCAGCCGTTTTTGCGCGGAGCCGGACGGTCGCGGCAATCCGGTTCCAACCCCGTGCGGAATGGGGGCGAGGTCGGGGAAATCCCGTAGCGTCGCCGCTGCCGGAGTGCCCGGTCGACGCCTATCTTGTTGTTTATAAATCGATTTTTGGATATTTTCCCGCGTTTTCGGCGCTGCCTGCCGGGTGAAAAAACCTCCGGCTCCCCTTCTTGAATTTGTCAAAACCCGTCCATATAATTAGCACTCGCTGCACGAGAGTGCTAACAATTCTCTGCCGGGCGACATGCCGGGCAGATTCCCTAAGCGTTCTTCAATCTCAGTCAAGAGAGGAGTGAATATGAACCTTCGTCCTTTGCACGATCGCGTGATCGTCAAGCGCCTGGATCAGGAAACCAAGACCGCCTCGGGCATCGTGATCCCCGACGCAGCTGCTGAGAAGCCGGATCAAGGCGAAGTCCTGGCCATCGGCCCGGGCAAGCGCGACGACAAGGGCGCCCCGATCGCGCTCGACGTGAAGGTCGGCGATCGCGTGCTGTTCGGCAAGTACGCTGGCCAGACCGTCAAGGTCGACGGCCAGGAGCTGCTGGTCATGCGCGAAGAAGACATCATGGCCGTGGTCAACGCGAAGTAAGCGTCCACAGACGGTACATATTCCCAAGAATTCAAGGAGTTAGAAGATGGCAGCTAAAGACGTCGTATTCGGCGATTCCGCCCGTTCGAAGATGGTCGAAGGCGTGAACATTCTGGCCAACGCGGTCAAGGTCACGCTGGGTCCGAAGGGCCGCAACGTCGTGCTCGAGCGCAGCTTCGGCGGCCCGACGGTGACCAAGGACGGTGTTTCGGTCGCGAAGGAAATCGAGCTGAAGGACAAGCTTCAGAACATGGGCGCGCAAATGGTCAAGGAAGTGGCTTCCAAGACCAGCGACAACGCAGGCGACGGCACGACGACGGCAACCGTCCTCGCGCAATCGATCGTTCGCGAAGGCATGAAGTACGTCGCATCGGGCATGAACCCGATGGACCTGAAGCGCGGCATCGACAAGGCAGTCGCAGCGGCTGTCGAAGAGCTGAAGAAGATCAGCAAGCCGTGCACGACGAACAAGGAAATCGCCCAGGTTGGCGCGATCTCGGCGAACAGCGATTCGTCGATCGGCGATCGCATCGCTGAAGCGATGGACAAGGTCGGCAAGGAAGGCGTGATCACCGTCGAAGACGGCAAGTCGCTCGCCGACGAACTCGACGTCGTCGAAGGCATGCAGTTCGACCGCGGCTACCTGTCGCCGTACTTCATCAACAACCCGGACAAGCAAGTTGCCGTTCTCGAGAACCCGTTCGTGCTGCTGCACGACAAGAAGGTCTCGAACATCCGTGACCTGCTGCCGGTGCTCGAGCAAGTGGCAAAGGCTGGCCGTCCGCTGCTGATCATCGCTGAAGACGTCGAAGGCGAAGCGCTCGCAACGCTGGTCGTCAACAACATCCGCGGCATCCTGAAGACCGTTGCGGTCAAGGCGCCGGGCTTCGGCGATCGTCGCAAGGCAATGCTGGAAGACATCGCAATCCTGACCGGCGGCCAGGTCATCGCGGAAGAAACGGGCCTCACGCTCGAGAAGGCAACGCTGGCAGAACTGGGCCAGGCGAAGCGCATCGAAGTGGGCAAGGAAAACACGACGATCATCGACGGCGCTGGCGAAGCGACCAACATCGAAGCGCGCGTCAAGCAGATCCGCACGCAGATCGAAGAAGCAACGTCGGACTACGACCGTGAAAAGCTGCAGGAACGCGTGGCGAAGCTGGCCGGCGGCGTGGCAGTGATCAAGGTCGGCGCTGCGACCGAAGTCGAAATGAAGGAAAAGAAGGCACGCGTCGAAGACGCGCTGCACGCAACCCGCGCTGCCGTTGAAGAAGGCATCGTCCCGGGCGGCGGCGTTGCGCTGATCCGCGCTCGCACCGCGATCGCAGGCCTGACCGGCGTGAACGCCGATCAAAACGCCGGCATCAAGATCGTGCTGCGCGCGATGGAAGAGCCGCTGCGCCAGATCGTCACGAACGGTGGCGAAGAAGCGAGCGTCGTGGTGGCGGCAGTTGCTGCAGGCAAGGGCAACTACGGCTACAACGCAGCGACGGGCGAGTACGTCGACATGGTCGAAGCCGGCGTCGTCGACCCGACCAAGGTCACGCGCACCGCACTGCAGAACGCAGCTTCGGTTGCAGGCCTGCTGCTGACGACGGACGCTGCCGTCGCAGAACTGCCGAAGGAAGACGCTCCGATGCCGGGCGGCATGCCGGGCGGCATGGGCGGCATGGGCATGGACATGTAATCGACTTCGGTCGATCGTGTGTCCGGAGCGCGCAGCGATGCGCGTTCCTGCCAAAAAAAGACCCGCAGCGATGCGGGTCTTTTTTTGCGTACTGATGTCAATGCCGAATGAAAAGCCTTGGCGCAGATCGTCGATGGATCCGCTGTGCTATTCGCGCAGCATGATCAATGCGTAGTAGGGTCGCGTTTTCACGACAAAGCGGGGATTGGCCGAGAACGCATCCACTGCTGTAGCGTAGTGCGCGCGCGCGCGGTCCAATTCTGCAGGCGATGGCGGCCAAATGTGGGCGTTCCATAGCAGGTTCACGTAGCTGATGACCACGGCATGCGCACTGCGGTCCGTAAGCACGCGGTCGATGTTGCCTGCAAGCGTCGTGGTATCGGATGAAAACAGCGTCGAGACCGACGGTGGCCAGTGCGCTTGCGCGAACGCGACGTTTTTGTCGCCGCCGATGTTGTAGGTGTGCGTACCGGACGTTGCAGCCAGATAGGCGGCCAGAAAGTCGTTCCCCTGCGGAATAAACGCAGTAATGCCTTGCTTTGGCGCGTCCTCCCTGAAGTCGGCGACGATCGATCGGTCGAGCATCTCGAACTGGTCACGGAAGCGCAGCGGCTCATGCAGACGCATCTGACGCACGTAATCGTGCGATTCGGAATACGCGAGACCGGAAGCCGGATGCGGCAGGTTCGATACCAGCATCAAACCGAGCAGCGACCACGCAATGCCGTGCTTGTCGCGACGAGACAGCTCACTGATCAGCAGGACAAACAGAGCCCAGAACGCGAAGGCGGTCAGTGCGATCCATCGGTACGACGCGCGCATGTTTTTGAAGCCTGGCACGTGAGTCGACAGATAGGCCGATCCGGTCGGCCCGATTGCGTATTCGGCAGGCATCGTCGCTTGGAAATTGCCGGCAGCGCGATCGGCATCGGGCCGTACGGAATCGATTTTCAACGACGGGCCGAGGGCGAGGTATGTCGCGAACGCGCCAAGCACTAGCAGCGAGACGCCGCGGGCGCGCGCCCTCGTCAGGGCGAATCCGGCCATGCCCGCAATTGCGACTGGCGCGACGAACGTTGTGAACCACACGGATGCGTCGCCGAAGTAGGCGGCGTCGCTTCTGGGCGTACTGATGCGCAGCGTATCCCATATCCACAGGAGCCCTTGCGTGGGCCGTACGAGCATGGTCACATCCACGCCGTAGCCGCGAAACACGGACAATGGGTCGGTATGGAAGCTTTGCGTGTCGATGTATCGTCGGTAAAGCGCGAACGCAATCCCGAAGCCGACGGCATAAATCGGCAGGCCGGCGGCAAGCTGACGTACCCGGCGACTATCTGACTGCGCGATCCAGCCCGCATACTGGACAGTTGCGCCCACAGCGAACATTACGAACGTATACCCGTCGGTGAAGACTGCCAGACATGCGGCGATCGCGAATGCCATCCCCGATCTCGCGATCGTCCGCCAGTCTTGCGAAGCGAGCGCATCGCACAGTCGGTGTGTCGTCCACAGGTAAAGTGGTAACAGCGCTATCCCGGCAGACAACATCGAATATCCCGCGTGTGCCCATACGACCGGCAGGGTCGCCCACACCACGCCAAGCGGCAGCGCATATCGTGCCGAAGCGCCTTGTGCCACTGCATAGCGTTTCGCGCCCCACAGTGCGAGCGCCAGAAATAGCAGCATGGTGGCGCTGTAGGCGTCGGCGGCATTCAGCGGCGTCGCGGCCAGCACTGCACTCTCGACGAGCGCGCCGGACAGGCCGAACGCGATCGGTGCGGGGGCAGGAAGACCGAAATTGTGGGCGAAAATCGACGGCCAGCCGCTGTTGGCGAAAGACTGAGCGAATGACGAAACCCACAATGCTTGACCTAGCGTCGGAAGGGCGACGAAGGGCACGGCTCCGTAGACGACCGCGACCACCGTCAGCGCTCCCGCGAACGGCAGCGCTTTGCGCAAGATGTGAATGAATGGAAGCGAGTTCCGTTGAGTGTTGCGCATGTCTGAATCACTGCTGGTGTTTGGTGGCGAGCGTCGCGCCGACAAAGAAAATCAGATCGCCCGCCACGGTCACCGTGCGGCCGAGGACGATCGTCGTAATGAGATCTGCTTGCCCGACGATCCCGTGCATCAGCCAGTACAGGACGGCTTCGCGTACGCCGACACCCGCCGGCGCCCCGGGAGTCACAAGCCCGGCGAGCCACGCCACCACGTAAGCGCCGCACACGGGCAACCAGAAACCGGCGCGAAGCGCGTCGACCGTTGCGGATGTGGACGCGATGGCGAGCAGGGCGCAGAAGATCAGCCCGGCGGCAACCAGAAACAGGGCGTGCAGTGACACGGCACGCGCGACCTGTCGGGACCACATCGTTCCCAGTGCCCAAACAGCAATGGCAAGCAATCCCGCGAACGCGGCCGCGGCCGTCGTAGTGCCGATTGCCGCCCATTTGAGCGGAGCCGCCAACAACGCGAAGGGCAGTGCGGTCGATGCGATGACGGCAAGTTCCCAGCCGATTGACTTGGCGACCGGCCATGCAGGCAGGCCGGCAGCAATGCTGATCGCCTGGCGACCGGCAAGATGAAAAATGTTTCCAGGCGTGTATTTGGCAAGTTGCGACATGCCATACGTCCGAATGGCCCACGTACGTGACGACTCGACGGCGTGGTGGGCGAGCAGGTGCCGCCACGCGAGCGCGAGCAGCACACCGCACGCACCGTAGCCTGCGCTGAGCAATCCCACGGCGCTCCATGTCAACGCGGAGAACGTGTCGATTGAAAGCTGCCGGCTGTATTCGACAAGCTTCATGCCGACGAAGATCATGCCGAGCGCACCCAGTGTGCTGCCGGCCAGATGCACGCAGCGCCGTTCCCGTTGACCGAATTTCACGTGTTTGCAGCGTTGCGAGGGCGGCAGAGCAGCATCGTCCACGGCAACGGCGTGCGCACGCTCAGGATCTCGAAGCGTGTGGAGATGAATGCAAGGAATGTACGGGTTGACCAACGCTGAACGTGGCCCGGCGTATTCCCCATGGCTGACAGATACTTGCCGCGGGCGAGGTTCATTGCGCTCCAGATCGGCTCGCGCGGCACACTGAACACCACGTGGCGTGCGCCCAGCGCCTCGATGTTGCGCAACGCGACTTCCGGCTGGTGGAGATGCTCCAGCACTTCGCAGCAAACGACGAGGTCGGCTTGCACTTCCCGGGGGCGCATCTCATAGACGTCGCGCCGCGAGAAACACGCGGGATCGATTCCGGACGCGATCGCATTCTCTTGTGCGATCTCGATGACCTGGCCGGAGAAATCACTACCGGTGGCGTGAAGACCCTGCTGTTGCCACCGTAGAACCCAATACCCTTCGCCGCAGCCAATTTCGTGAATGGATGACGGTGCCGCCCGGGCCACGAAGTCGGTCAGGGCTTCGTCGAAACCTCGCATGAGACGTCGTACGATGGGGTTGCGTGAGCCGTACTTGTCGTAATGGTTGCCGACGACGATGCCGTTTTCGGCCATGCCCTGCGCGATCTTCATCGGACGACCTCGAGCGCGTGTGCCGCATCATTGTCGAGCCGCTGTGGGCTCGCACGGTCAGTTTGCATCTGTTTGACCATGAAGCGCACATCCTCGAGCAACTTGCGGTTGGTCGACAACAGGTCCGCAATGATGGCGATCAACAGGGTCTGAAAGCCGGCGCCCACGAGTATCGACGCGAGAATCAGGGATTGGACGTGTCCGGCACCGTGACCGGTCGCCCAGAAATAGACAAAGCGGAGTCCGATTGCCGCGCCTGCGCCGAGCAGGATCGTGCCCAGCGTGCCGAAAAAAGCGGCGGGCCGGTAGATCACGAAAATCCGCAGGATGGTGTGGGCAGAGCGCATCACGTACGAACCGATGCTCTTTACCAGTCGCGACGGTCGCAGGAATCCATTGACCCTGATTGGTACCGATACGATCGACATGTCGCGTTGGCCGGCCTGGATGATGGTCTCGAGGGTGTACGTGTAATTGCTGAAGACCGTTATTCTCTGTGCGGCATGGCGACTATAGGCACGAAAGCCGCTTGTCGTGTCGGGAATGTCGGTACGGCTTACGGTACGCACTACCCAACTGCCGATTTTCTGCAGCGCTTTTTTGATTGTGGAGAAATGGGCGATTTCATCGATCGGCCGCGCACCGACGACGATATCGGCATCACCGGCATAAATAGGGCGCACTAGCGCAGGAATATCCGCGGCGTTGTATTGATTATCGGCGTCGGTATTGACGATGACGTCCGCGCCGCGCTGCAGACAGGCTTCCAGTCCGGTCATGAATGCGCGCGCAAGACCGCGGTTATGCGGATGTCGGATGAGGTGATCGACGCCCGCGGCGCGTGCGACTTCCAGGGTCCCGTCGCTGCTACCGTCGTCGACAACGAGCCATTCGACCCTGTCAAATCCGGGGAGTCGGCGCGGTAGGGCCGCCAGTGCAATCGGTAATGTGGCGGCTTCGTTGAAGCACGGGATTTGAATGATTAATTTCATCGCCTGCCAGTGAGGGATTCGCGCGTATGTTGATGGCGTACAAATATCTAAATGGCCATATCGAATTCGGCGAACATCGCTGGAATATAGAACAAATCGAAACGGGCAAAATTACAGAAAATTACATTCAGGCTGCGATTGCCGGAGTTGCGTACGCAGCGCGCGGGCGCAAGCTCATGGATTGGTGGCGACATGCTGGTTTCGCGATTGTCCGGCCCGGTAGTCCGCGCCAGTGGGCTGGCGGACAGAGACTCCGCGCGCGCGGTACCTTACAGTCAAACGCCCGGAAAAGCCAGCGGAACAGGCAGGTGCAACGCATGGCGCCGGGATCGAACGGCAATTGACAGCGGGCGGCTGCGGGAGCCGGTCAAGGCCGCGATCGCCGGGGACATCGGCGGCATGCCGCACGCGCGATCGCGAGCGAGCGCGCGCGAAGGGGCACGTCACGCCCGCGAACGTGTGGCCGCCTGTGGCGGTTAATGCCGGGCGATCCGTGGCGAGCTTTTGCTGTTTTCCGTCACGGCTGGCCCACCGTCCTCGTCATTACTACGCGCCCAGAAGAACCGATCGGGCAGGTACGCACCCATACCGGGCCGGAACGCGTCGCGCACGGCCTGGTAAAGATATTCCTGCGCTTCGCGAACGGCCTCGGGCGGTTCCTGCCCATTGGCGAGCAACGCGGCGATCGCCGCGCCGAGCGTGTCGGTGATGCCCATCAGCCGGTGCGGCGAGCGATCCCACATGTCCTCGCGGAGCTGGCCTTCCTCGCCGTACAGCGTATTGACGAGCCGGTGCGAGCCCGTCTCCGACGACAGGATGTATTCGCAGCCCTGCGACAGCAGGTGCGACACGGCCGCATCGAGGTTCGGCGCCTCGGCATCGCCGTCCGGCTGCGCGAGCGCGATCAGCGTCGCGTGATCGGCGACCAGCAGCGTCGTCTGCGGTGCAAGCAGATCGGCGATCGACTCGCGCAAATCGTCGGCGGCGAGCACGTGTTCGTCGTCGAGCGTGAAGTCGGGTGCGAGCACCAGCGGCACGCCGTCGTAATCGGCGACCACCTCGGCGATCGCGCTCACGACTTCCGCGCGCGTCGCCGCGCCGATCTTGAACGCGGCAACCGGCATGTCCTCGAGCAGCATGCGCGCCTGCGCGGCGACGACATCCGGATCGAGGCCGGTGACTTCGTCGCAGGCGGCCGAGTCGCGCACGGTGTAGCCGGTCAGGACGGACACGCCGTGACAGCCCATGCTCGCCAGGGTCATCAGATCGGCTTGGAGGCCGGAGCCGCCGGTGGGATCGGACAGGCCGAAGGTGAGGACGATCGGAGGGGCGTTGCTGGACATGTAAAAATGGGGCAAGAAAAAAACGGGGAAAGCGACGGAGAGGCGGACGGCGAGGCGAATTGGGCGGTTTTTGCCCGGTGTTGCCCGGCAGGCCGCACTGTGCAGCCATTATGCGGCGGAATCCGGCCCGCACGACGGATTTTTTAGCGCGACGCGACGTAGTCGCTGCCCTCCAGCGCGATTGCTAGGCAGTCCGGCCCCGACACGGTACCATCATGGCTCCCGAATTTACCGACTTTCCCGACGCGGCTTAAGATGGAATACAAGAGCTGGATGTGCCTGATTTGTGGCTGGATTTATGACGAAGAAGCCGGGCTGCCCGAAGAGGGCATCGCCCCGGGCACGCGCTGGGAAGACGTCCCGATCAACTGGACGTGCCCCGAATGCGGCGCTCGCAAGGAAGACTTCGAGATGGTCCAGATCTGACCGGACCGTCGGCCCGCGCGCACACCGCTCCGGTCTCGCGATTGCCTGGCGCTTGCGCGCCGCGGTCGGCGCGAGCGACTTGACGATGACAGGCGCGCGTGTACATGACGTCCGATCCGGCGAACATTCCCCACCCTGACGCACTGCCGAACCCGCGCGGCGGCGCCGTGCGCGCGGCCGACGCGTGGCTTGCGGCGGCCGGCGACGCATTCGAGCGTCGCGACGACGCGGTAGAGCCGTTGTCGGCCGCGGCGGCTGTGCTGGCGGAAGCCGGCTGGTTGCCGGCTGCCCGTTTCGCGGGGCAATTGGCGGCGTCGGCGCCCCCGGGCGCCGAGGCGCCGGCCGCTCACGCCTGGCGCCTCGCACTGCGCGATTTCCGCGCGGCTGTCGGCCGTCACAATTTGCGCGAGCTTGCCTGCTCGCCGGTTCTTTTCGATCATTTTCGCGGGTTGCGCGCGCAAAGCGCGGCGGACCGGCACGCGAACGTGTCGCTCGACGTACTGGCGCTCGTCGGACGCGCAATGCCGCCGGCAACGCTGTGCGCGCTGCCGGACGCATTCGCAAGCCGCGCGCGGGCCCGCTACGAGCAGGCGCTGCTCGGCGCGCTGCGCGCGGCGAGCGGTGCGCAGGAGGCGGCGCTCGACGAACTCGATACGACCCTCGCCGCGCTCTCGGACGGTACGCCGTACGACTTCTGGCGGCTCGCCGCTGCGTGCCTGCGCGCGCTGCGCGCCACCGCCGCGCCCGAGCTGAAACGGTTTCTCGCGCGGACCAACCTGCTGCTCGGCGAGCACGCGCGGGGCCGGCGCCATGCGCCACCCGAGCTCGTGCGCGAGACGGCCGCGTTGCTGTGGCGCGATTTCGCGCTGTTCGGCGCGGCGGCCGAGGATGGCGCGCTCGTCGACGTGCTGCACGACTACGGGCTCACCGTGGACTGGCACGTTGCCGGCACGCCCGCGTCCGAAGCGCTGTGGGAAGCCGGTGCGGCGCGTGCCGAGCGCGATGCCGTCGCAACCGCACCGACCCGCGTGCTCGGCGCCGTGACCGTCAACGCGCACGCGTACGAGGATTTCCTGCAGACCGCCGACGCGTCGATGGCCGATCTCGCGACCGCCCCGGCCGCGGCCGATGCGGGCGCGGCGTGGCGTGCATCCGCGGCCGCCTATCGCGTCGGCACGGCCGCCTGCGCACTCGGGCTTGGTCACGCGGCGCTGCTGGCCGATACGCTCGGGCTCGCGTGGCGTCGTGCCGCGCATGGCCTGCCGCTCGCCGATGGCGGGCTCGACGCGCACCGCCGTGCGTCCGACATGCTGCGTGCTGCGCTGTTGAAGATCGCCGCGGGCGTGGCGCCGCCGGACCTCACAGCGGCGTCCGAAGCGCTCGGTGCGGCGCTTGGCCGGACCTGACCCGCAACGGGGCGCGACCGCGGCGGCAGGCCTTGCCGCACGGGCCCCCAACACGCTCCCGACAGCCCCCGCGCGCGTGTTAGAGTGCCGTGTAATCCGCGCGCGTCGTTGCCAGCGTCGTGCGGCGTTGCTTGTTGATCGCGGCCCGGTCAGGTCGCGGCGTCTTTGCTAAAATTCAAACCATGTCAAAGCCTTCCGATCGCATCAATCTCACCAACCAGTTCCTGATCGCCATGCCGAACATGGCGGATCCGACGTTTTCGGGAACGGTGGTCTATCTTTGCGATCACAGCGAGCGCGGCGCGCTCGGCCTCGTCATCAATCGTCCCACCGACATCGATCTCGAATCGCTGTTCAACCGCATCGACCTGAAGCTCGATATCGAGCCGCTGCTGCACATCCCCGTGTATTTCGGCGGCCCGGTGCAGACCGAGCGCGGCTTCGTGCTGCACGAGCCGGTCGAGGGCGCGAACTACAACTCGTCGATGTCGGTCGAGGGCGGGCTCGAGATGACGACGTCGAAAGACGTGCTCGAGGCGGTCGCGACGGGCACCGGCCCGAAGCGCTTCCTGCTGACGCTCGGCCATGCGGGTTGGGGTGCCGGGCAGCTCGAGGAAGAGATTTCCCGCAACGGCTGGCTGACGGTCGCCGCCGATCCGCGCATCGTGTTCGACACGCCGGCCGAGGAGCGCTTCGAAGCCGCACTCGGCCTGCTCGGCGTCAGCTCGTCGATGCTGTCCGGCGAAGCAGGGCACGCATGAGTGGCGCGCGCGCGCGCGATGCGACGCTCCTGGCGTTCGACTACGGCGAGAAACGGATCGGGGTCGCGATCGGCAATGCGCTGACGCGCTCGGCCCGCGCGCTCGTCGTGATTCCCAACCTGAACCGCGAGCACCGCTTCAAGGCGGTCGGCGATTTGCTGGCCGAATGGCGGCCGGACGCGCTCGTCGTCGGGCTGCCGATGCACCCGGACGGCACGCCGCACGAGATGACGCAGCAGGCGAAGCGTTTCGGCAATCAGCTGAACGGCCGCTTCGGGCTGCCCGTCACGTGGGTCGACGAACGCTATTCGTCGGTCGAGGCCGAGGCAGGGCTGCGCGAGCGCAACGTACGCGGCCGCGCGCGCTCCGAGATGCTCGATGCCGAGGCCGCGGCCGTGATCCTTCAACAGTATCTCGATCAATTGTCAGACCATGAGCAACATTGACGCCGACGCGCTTTACCACGTCCTGCTCGACCAGATTCGCGCAGCGTACGGCACGGCGTTCGCCGAGCCGGGCGGCCCGCGGCTCGCCGGCATTCACAGCGGCGGCGCGTGGCTTGCCGAGCGCCTCGCGCGCGATCTCGGCGCGCCGGCGTTCGGCGTCGTGAACGTCGCGCTGCATCGCGACGACTACGCGAAAAAGGGACTGCACAGTCAGGCGAGCCCGACGTCGTTGCCGTTCGACGTCGACGGCGCGCGCATCGTGCTCGTCGACGACGTGCTGTACACCGGCCGCACCGTGCGCGCCGCGCTCAACGAGTTGTTCGACTACGGCCGTCCGGCCGCGGTCGAGCTTGCGGTGCTCGCCGATCGCGGCGGCCGCGAGCTGCCGGTCGCCGCGCGCTTCTCGGGCGGCACGGTCGACGTGCCGGCCGATGCGACGCTCGTGCTGACGCGCGACGCCGCCGCGCAGTTCACGCTGCGTCTCGAGGCGCACGGCGGCTGAACGAACCGCGAAACCGTATCCCGGGCCGCCGGTTCGCGCCGCGGCCCGTTTGCATAGTTGGAATCACGCACACCATGACCACCGACACCACTGGCCGCACCGGCAATCCCGCTGCGGCCGCGAGCCCCGAGCGGTTCCGCTACGGTTTCCTGAAGGGCAATCCGCAGCTCACGAAAAACGGCGAGCTCAAACACCTGCTGTCGATCGAGGGGCTGCCGCGCTCGATCGTCAACCACATCCTCGATACCGCCGAGCAGTTCGTCAGCGTGACGGACCGCGAGGTGAAGAAGGTGCCGCTGTTGCGCGGCAAGTCGGTGTTCAACCTGTTCTTCGAGAACTCGACGCGCACCCGCACGACGTTCGAGATCGCCGCGACGCGCCTGTCGGCCGACGTGCTGAACCTGAACATCAATGCGTCGTCGACGAGCAAGGGCGAGTCGCTGCTCGACACGATCAACAACCTGTCGGCGATGCATGCCGACCTGTTCGTCGTGCGCCATGCATCGAGCGGCGCGCCGTACCTGATCGCCGAGCACTGCGCGCCGCACGTGCACGTGATCAACGCCGGCGACGGCCGTCACGCGCACCCGACGCAGGGGCTGCTCGACATGTACACGATCCGCCACTACAAGCGCGACTTCACGAAGCTGCGCGTGGCGATCGTCGGCGACATCCTGCATTCGCGCGTCGCGCGCTCCGACATCCACGCGCTCACCACGCTCGGCGTGCCGGAAGTGCGCGCGATCGGCCCCCGCACGCTGCTGCCGGGCGGCCTCGAGCAGATGGGCGTGAAGGTGTTCCATAACCTCGACGAGGGGTTGAAGGGCGTCGACGTGATCATCATGCTGCGGCTGCAGAACGAACGGATGAGCGGCGCGCTGCTGCCGTCCGCGCAGGAATATTTCAAGACGTGGGGCCTGACGCCGGAGCGCCTTGCGCTTGCCGCGCCCGACGCGATCGTGATGCATCCGGGGCCGATGAACCGCGGCGTCGAGATCGACTCGCAGGTCGCCGACGGTCCGCAGTCGGTGATCCTCAACCAGGTCACGTTCGGCATCGCCGTGCGGATGGCGGTGATGGGCATCGTCGCCGGCAACAGCGACTGAGCCCGATTTCGCGCATCCTGATCCAGGCACTCAACGCAATCAACGCATTCACAGACAGCGCATGAAGATTCATATCAAAGGCGGCACGGTGGTCGATCCGGCAGCCGGGACCGAGCGGCAGGCCGACGTATTCGTCGCGGACGGCAAAATCGCCGCGCTCGGCACGGCTCCGGCCGGCTTCAACGCGGACAACACGATCGACGCGTCGGGCCTGATCGTCGCGCCCGGCCTCGTCGACCTGTGCGCGCGCCTGCGCGAGCCGGGCTACGAGCACAAGGCGACGCTCGCGTCCGAGATGGCCGCGGCCGTCGCGGGCGGCGTCACGACGCTCGTGTGCCCGCCGGACACCGACCCCGTGCTCGACGAGCCGGGCCTCGTCGAGATGCTCAAGTTTCGCGCACGCAACCTGAAGCAGGCGAACGTGCATCCGCTCGGCGCGCTCACCGTCGGCCTGAAGGGCGACGTGATTACCGAGATGGTCGCGCTGACCGAGTCGGGCTGCGTCGGCTTCACGCATGCGAACGTGCCCGTGCGCGACACGCAGGTGCTGCTGCGCGCGCTGCAGTACGCGAGCACTTACGGCTACACGACGTGGCTGCGTCCGCAAGACGCGTTCATCGGACGCGGCGGCGTCGCCGCGAGCGGCGCGCTCGCGTCGCGACTCGGGTTGTCCGGCGTGCCGGTCGCGGCCGAGACGATCGCGCTGCACACGATTTTCGAGCTGATGCGTGTCACGGGCGCGCGCGTGCACCTTGCCCGCCTGTCGTCGGCAGCCGGCCTCGCGCTCGTGCGCGCGGCGAAGGCGGAAGGGCTGCCGGTGACGTGCGACGTCAGCGCGAACCACCTGCACCTGATCGACGTCGACATCGGCTATTTCGATTCGCAGTTCCGACTCGATCCGCCGCTGCGTGGCGAGCGCGACCGCGAAGCGATCCGCGCGGCGCTCGCGGACGGCACGATCGACGCGATCTGCTCCGATCACACGCCGGTCGACGACGACGAGAAGCTGCTGCCGTTCGCCGAAGCGACGCCTGGCGCGACCGGGCTCGAGCTGCTGCTGTCGCTGACGGTGAAGTGGGCCGACGAAACGAATACGCCGCTCGCGCAGGCGCTGCGCCGCATCACCGCCGCGCCGGCCGACGTGCTGCAACTGCCGGCGGGCCGGCTTGCCGAAGGCGGCGCGGCCGACCTGTGCGTGTTCGATCCGCGGGCGCACTGGCGCGTCGAGCCGCGTGCGCTGAAGAGCCAGGGCCACAACTCGCCGTTCCTCGGCTACGAACTGCCGGCCTGCGTGCGTGCGACGCTCGTCGCCGGGCACGTCGCGTTCGAGCGTCACTGAACCACGCCGGATCCTCGCCATGACCGCTCTTCGCAAGCTGCGTCTCGTCTTTCATTTGCTGCGCGGCATGGCGATCGTCGCGCTGCGCTTTTCGCACGTCACGCCCGCGCACCGCGCCGAGCTCACACGCCGCTGGTCGCTCAAGATGCTGCGGATCTGCGGGATGCGGCTCGTCGTGCACAACGACGGCGCGCGGCTCGATGCGGGCGCGCTCGTCGTGGGCAACCACGTGTCGTGGCTTGACATCTACACCGTCAATGCATGGCGGCCGACACCGTTCGTGTCGAAGGCGGAGGTGCGGCAGTGGCCGGTCGTCGGCTGGCTTGCCGAGAAGCTCGACACCGTGTTTCTGCAGCGCGAGAAGCGTACCGAGGCGATGCGGGTGATGCACCAGATGGCAGAACGGCTGCGCAACGGCGGCGTCATGTGCGTGTTTCCCGAAGGTACGACGTCGGACGGGCAGGGGCTGTTGCCGTTTCACGCGAACCTGTTCCAGGCCGCAGTGTCGGCGGGGTGCGCAGTGCAGCCGGTGTGTCTGATGTACGAGGATGCGCAAGGGCGGCAGTCGGTCGCGCCGGCCTACACGGGTGAGCTGTCGCTCGGGAAGTCGCTCGACATGGTGTTGCGCGGCGGCCCGCTCGTCGCGCATCTGTACGTGTGCGAGCCGATCCCGCCGGGCGGCGATCGGCGCACGACGTCGGCGGCGGCGCGCGACGCGATCGCGGCCGCGCTCGAAGCGATGCAGGCGAAGGTCGGCAAGCCGTCGCCCGAATCGCTGGCTGAACTCGAGAAGCACGCATATCCGGCGACCGAAGTCGGCGGCGGGGCGACGGGCGAGGCGGCGGACGATGCGCCGGTGCCGGGGCGGGAGGGGTGACGCTTCTTCTCGCCCGCGCGTCGCGCGTGCCGGCTATTCGCCGCCCGGTGTGCGGCAGGCTTCGCACTGCACCTGCGTGACCGTGCGCTCCGTCGGATCGGCCGTCAGGCGCACGGCCGAGAGCTGGTTTCCCCATACGCATCCTGAATCCAGCGCGACGAGGTTGTCGCGCAGCATCAGACCGAGCGCGGCCCAGTGGCCGAATACGACCGTCACGTTTTCGCTGCGGCGGCCCGGTACGTCGAACCACGGCAGGTAGCCCGGCGGCGCACTGTCAGGGCCGCCGTTTGCCTTGAATTCCATCGCGCCGTCAGGGGTGCAGAAGCGCAGGCGAGTGAAGGCGTTGAACGCGACGCGCATCCGGTCGCGTTTTTTCAGGTTCGGATTCCATTGGTTCGGTTCGTTGCCGTAGAGGCCACGAAGCGTGTCGTGCCAGTCCGGCGCGCGCAACGCGCGGTGGAGTTCGTCGGCGAGTTCGAGCGCAAGCGTAGTGTCCCATTGCGGAAGCACGCCGGCGTGGACCAGCAGCTTTCCGTCTTCGAAGTGCGCGAACGGTCGGTGGCGAACCCAGTCGAGAAGGGCGTCGGCGTCCGGGGCGTCGAGGATCTCGCCGATCGTGTCGCCAGGACGTTCGGTGCGGATGCCGGCCGAAACGGCGAGCAGATGGAGGTCGTGGTTGCCGAGGACTGCCGTGACTTGGGGGCCGAGGTCGATCAGCGAGCGCAGTGCAGCGAGCGAGCCCGGGCCGCGGTTGACGATGTCGCCGGCGATCCAGAGCGGGGTGTCGGCGGGAACGGAGAGTTTCTTTAGTAGCGAATCGAAAGCTGAATGACAGCCTTGGATGTCGCCAATGGCGATGGGGGTGTGCGTCATGGAAGGCGAATCCTTCGGGTTTCCTGGATAAAAGAAACGTACTCGGTGTACGGCGACATTTTGGGATTGCGGTTCTCTAAAGGCCCATTGATTTGAAAGGAAAATTCCGTTCGGGCAAGGGTGCGGAGCGCTGTATCAAGTTGTTAGCGGCATGGCTTTTGCACGTCGCGGCTCCCTATAATTGTCGTTTTCCCGAACAAAATTAGCATTTCATGACTTTGGCGACCATGGCGACCGGTTAAAATTCCCGGTTTGATGTGGCGACCATCGCCAGGTGCTTCGAATCTTGACGCGGCGACCGCTTGAACGCGCTCGTCGCGCATTACTACAGAGGGAGTCTCATGATTCTGGTTACGGGCGGCGCAGGGTTTATCGGTGCCAATTTTGTACTCGATTGGCTACGCGACTCCGACGAAGCGGTGCTGAATGTCGACAAGCTGACCTATGCCGGCAACCTCCGCACGCTCCAATCGCTCGACGGCAATCCGAAGCACGTATTTGCACGCGTCGACATCTGCGATCGTACCGCGCTCGACTCGCTGTTCGCCGAGCACAAACCGCGCGCGGTGCTGCACTTCGCTGCCGAAAGCCATGTTGACCGCTCGATCCACGGCCCGGCCGATTTTGTGCAGACCAACCTCGTCGGCACGTTCACGCTGCTGGAAGCTGCCCGTCAATACTGGAACGGCCTGAACGATGTTGACAAGGCGGCGTTCCGCTTCCTGCACGTCTCGACCGACGAGGTGTTCGGCTCGCTGTCCGCGACCGACCCGCAATTCTCCGAGACGACGCCGTACGCACCGAACAGCCCGTATTCCGCGACCAAGGCCGGCTCGGACCATCTCGTGCGTGCTTACCATCACACGTACGGCCTGCCGACGTTGACGACGAACTGTTCGAACAACTACGGCCCGTACCAGTTCCCCGAGAAGCTGATCCCGCTGATGATCGCGAACGCGCTCGCCGGTAAGCCGCTGCCCGTCTACGGCGACGGCCAGAACGTGCGCGACTGGCTGTATGTGGGTGACCACTGTAGCGCGATCCGCGAGGTACTGGCGCGCGGCGTACCGGGCGAGACATACAACGTCGGCGGCTGGAACGAGAAGAAGAACTTCGAAGTCGTGCATACGCTGTGTGATCTGCTCGACAAGGCGCGCCCGAAGGCGGCCGGTTCGTATCGCGACCAGATCACCTACGTGACGGATCGTCCGGGCCACGATCGCCGCTACGCGATCGATGCGCGTAAGCTGGAGCGCGAACTGGGCTGGAAGCCGGCGGAAACTTTCGAGACGGGCCTCGCGAAGACCGTCGACTGGTATCTGGACAACCAGGTGTGGGCGGACGAAGTCGCGTCGGGCGAGTACCGCAAGTGGGTCGAAACCAACTACGCGAAGCGCGCTTGAGGAGACACGCGATGGCACGTAAAGGCATCATCCTCGCGGGAGGTTCGGGTACGCGGCTCTACCCGATCACGCACGTCGTCTCGAAGCAGCTGCTGCCGGTGTACGACAAGCCGATGATCTATTACCCGCTGTCGACGCTGATGGTCGCCGGCATCCGCGATGTGCTGATCATCTCGACGCCGCAGGATACGCCGCGCTTCGAGTCGATGCTCGGCGACGGCAGCCAGTGGGGGATGAATATCCAGTACGCGGTGCAGCCGTCGCCCGACGGCCTGGCGCAGGCGTTCATCATCGGCAAGGAATTCGTCGGCAACGATCCGTCGGCGCTGATCCTCGGCGACAATATCTTCTACGGCCACGATCTGGCGAAGCAACTCGAGCGGGCGCATGCGCAGGAAAGCGGCGCGACGGTGTTTGCGTATCACGTGCATGATCCGGAGCGTTACGGTGTCGTCGAATTCGACAAGTCGTTCCGCGCGCTGTCGATCGAAGAGAAGCCTGCGAAGCCGCGTTCGAACTACGCGGTGACCGGCCTGTATTTCTACGACAACCGCGTGTGCGACATCGCGGCCGACATCAAGCCGTCGCCGCGTGGCGAACTTGAAATCACCGACGTCAATTCGCGGTATTTGAGCGACGGCGCGCTCAATGTCGAGATCATGGGGCGTGGTTACGCATGGCTCGATACCGGCACGCACGATTCGCTGATCGAGGCGGCGAGCTTCATCGCGACACTGCAGAAGCGGCAGGGTCTCGTGGTCGCATGCCCGGAGGAAATCGCGTACCGCCGGCGCTGGATCGATGCGGAGCAGGTGCTGAAGCTTGCACAACCGCTCGCGAAGAACGCGTACGGGCAGTACCTCAAGAACCTTCTCACGGATCAAGTCGCATGGCCATCCAAGTAACGGCGACGGCGCTGCCCGAAGTCAAGATCATCGAGCCGAAGGTGTTCGGCGACGCGCGCGGGTTCTTCTACGAAAGCTTCAACGGGAAGGAATTCGCAGAGCAGGTCGAACCCGGCATCGAATTCGTGCAGGACAACCATTCGCGGTCGTCGAAGGGCGTGCTGCGCGGGTTGCATTATCAAATCCAGCATGCGCAGGGCAAGCTCGTGCGCGTGGTCGAGGGCGAGGTGTTCGACGTCGCAGTCGATATTCGCAAGCGTTCGCCGAACTTCGGCAAGTGGGTCGGTGTGGTGCTGTCGAACGACAACCACAAGCAACTGTGGGTACCGCCCGGCTTCGCGCACGGGTTCGTCGTGCTGTCGCAGGCCGCGCAATTCCTCTACAAGACGACCGATTACTGGTTCCCCGAGCACGAGCGCAGCATCGTCTGGAACGATCCGGAAATCGGAATCGAGTGGCCGATCGATTTCGAACCGCTGCTCGCCGCGAAGGACGCGGCCGGCAAGCGCTTGAGCGAAGCCGAAGTCTATGCGTGAGGTGGGCGTGAAAACAGAGCCGACGATTCTCGTGACGGGAGTGAACGGGCAGGTCGGGTTCGAGCTGCTGCGTTCGCTGCAGGGCTTGGGACGCGTGGTGGCGTGCGACCGTTCGATGCTCGATCTGTCCGATCTCGATCGGGTGCGCGACGTCGTTCGCGAGCTCAAGCCCTCGATCATCGTAAATCCGGCTGCCTATACGGCGGTCGACAAGGCAGAGACGGACGTCGATGCCGCGCGTCGGCTGAACGCCGACGTGCCGCGCGTGTTCGCGGAAGAAGCAGCCCGCATCGGCGCGGTGCTGATTCATTATTCGACCGACTACGTGTTCGACGGCACCAAAGAGGGCGCCTATGTCGAAACGGACGTAACCAATCCGCAGAACGTATACGGCCTGACCAAGCTCCAGGGCGAACAGGCCATCGCGGCGACCGGCTGCCCGCATCTGATTCTGCGCACGAGCTGGGTATACGGTCGGCGCGGCAAGAACTTCCTGCTGACGATGCTGAAGCTCGGCAGCGAGCGTCCGGAATTGCGGGTGGTCGCGGACCAGATCGGGGCTCCTACCTGGGCCAATACGATTGCGACAATGACAGCGCATATCGTTGCTCAGGGAGTCGCCGCGGGGACCGCAGGATGGTGGCAGGAGCGCTCGGGCATCTATCATCTTACCTCTGCCGATGCGACCTCATGGCACGGATTTGCTCAGGAAATTTTCGCACGTGCCAAGCTGGAGTCGCCACCCCGCGTCCTCCCGATTTCGACATCGGACTATCCCACTCCGGCGAAGCGGCCAGCAAATTCACGCCTGTCTCACGAGAAGCTGCAGGCGACGTTCGGAATTCAGCCACCTCGCTGGGACGAAGCACTGCAGCTGTGTCTCGAGAGTAGCTGAACGGTCGCGATGGTGTGTCCGAGACCTATCGGTCGAAGCACGATCGCGCGGATATTTCGCGCCGACTGATGCTGCGTTCCGCGCATCGACGATGGCTGCTGCCGCTGCCATCGTCGATGCCGATAGGAGGAGGGACTCGATGCCGTCGAAATTCGCAACGCACGATTGCTCCAAATTCAAGTCTTCCCCGGTATAGAAATCCAATGTTGTTCAAACACTTGATCTGGCATGTGCGTCGCATACATTTTGTTGCGCAGCGGGTGACCGGCAGCGTTGCCACTCGCGGGTGGCGCAATACCATTGCGCGCATCGCACAGGAATTTCGCCCGCCGTCGGCCACTTCCGGGCGCTGGACGCTTGAATCTCTTCAACAGCCGTTTAGTCCGTTTGCGCTTCCCACCAGTTCTGCGCCGCAGGTGTCGGTTATCGTCCCTGCTTACGGCAAGCTGGCGTACACCTTGGCCTGCTTGCGATCGATAGCGCGACATGGTGCCGACGCCGCTTTCGAGGTGATCGTCGTGGACGATGCTTCGCCCGACGACAGTACCGAAACGCTGTCGCAGATCGAGGGGCTGCGCTTGATACGCAATGAGCGCAATCTCGGCTTCATTGGTAGCTGCAACGCGGGCGCCGCCGCCGCGCTGGGCACTTACCTGCTATTTCTCAACAACGACACGCAAGTCACACCCGGTTGGCTCGATCAATTGCTCGCGTGCTTTGCCGAAGAGAGCGATTGCGGTATTGCCGGCAGTCGGCTGGTATATCCCGATGGCCGATTGCAAGAAGCAGGGGGCATCGTGTTCTCCGATGCATCCGCTTGGAATTTTGGGCGGTTCGAATCTCCGGACAACCCGCAATTTCTCTACCGGCGACGCGTCGATTACATCTCCGGTGCCGCGATGATGATCGATGCCGCTCTCTTCGGGCAGCTAGGGGGCTTGGACGCGCGGTATGCACCCGCCTACTATGAGGATACGGATTTGGCGTTCGCCGTACGGGCCGCGGGCAAGCAGGTGTTCTATCAACCGCAAAGCTTGGTGATTCATAACGAAGGTATCAGCTCGGGCACCGACACCTTTTCGGGGGTTAAGCAGTACCAAGTAATCAATCGCGAGAAGTTCAGGCAAAAGTGGGCCGCCGAACTGGCAGCGCAACCGGCCCCCGGCACGCCTGCGGTACAGGCGATTCAACGCGCTGCGTCGCCGCATATCCTGATCGTC
This sequence comes from Burkholderia latens, assembly GCF_001718795.1. Lineage (NCBI taxonomy): Bacteria > Pseudomonadati > Pseudomonadota > Betaproteobacteria > Burkholderiales > Burkholderiaceae > Burkholderia > Burkholderia latens. Next base: position 883,456 of record NZ_CP013435.1, read on the forward strand.
GATGCATTGACCCCCGACGCTTCTCGCGACTCCGGCTCGCTTCGCATGATCAATATCATGCGCCTTCTGAGCGAGATGGGGTGGCGGATCAGTTTTATGGCAAGCAACCGCTTGGCTTCGCACGCGGAGATTACCGCGCTCGGTCGGATCGGCGTGCATGTGCTGTGCAAGCCGTGGGCTCCATCGCTGACCCGATGGTTAAAAAGGGAAGGTAGCCAGCTTGGCGCCGTGATGCTTTGCCGGCATTACGTTGCGGCACCCAACCTCGCACTGGTCAAGCGTCTCGCACCCCAAGCGCAAATCCTGTTCGACACGGTCGATCTTCACTTTTTGCGTGAGCAGCGTGCGGCCGCTTTCACCAACAACCCGGCATTGGCGAGGAAGGCAACTTTGTCCCGCAAGCGCGAGTTGACGCTTATTCGAGCCTGCGACGTGACGTTCGTGGTCAGTCCGATCGAGCGCGATTTGCTGATGCGCGAAGTGCCGGACGCGTCCGTTGAACTGTTGTCCAACGTACACGACGTGCCTGGCCGTCACGCCGGCTTCGCTACACGCGAGGGGCTGGTTTTTGTTGGGGGCTTCAGTCATTCGCCCAACGAGGACGCTGTGCGCTGGCTCGTCGACGAGATATTTCCGCGTATTCGGGCCAAGCGGCCGGATATCGCGTTGCACATCGTCGGCGATATGCCCGGAGCGGCGCAATCCGAGTTGGCCGGGCCCGGGATTCACATTCACGGCCGTGTACCCGATCTGACACCATGGATGGACGGATGCCGTGTAGCGCTGGCCCCGCTGCGCTACGGTGCAGGCGTAAAGGGTAAAGTGAACATGGCAATGAGCTACGGCTTGCCAGTGGTCGCGACCCATATCGCAGCCGAAGGCATGCAACTTTCTGATGGAGACAATGTATTGCTGAGCGACGATGCCGAGGGCTTTGCCGCCGCAGTATTGCGGGCCTACGAAGACGAGACGTTGTGGAATCAGTTGTCTGACCGGGGCATGGACAATGTGCGTCAGTACTTTTCGCTTGAGGCGGCGCGCTCCGTCTTGAGACGAGTGCTGCCGCCGGTATCTATGGCGAGCTGACGTCATCCGTGGCCTGCGACGAGCCGGCGACAATTGGGCGGTGATGTACCATACGAGCCTACTTGGCATCCCAAAAGAATCTCCGGGTCGTAGGGACTAAACACCAGGGGCCGCGGACCCGGCATGTCGAACGCCAAACCGGGTCGAGCGGGTGATGATGCTGCAGTGAATGCAACGAAGCGACAGCAAGAGGTTGTCGCGAGCTGCACCGGATTCTTGACGAAACCGTGCATTGGTCGTGGAGTTTAAGGAGTTTATTCGGATCATGAAGTTAATTCCCGTAATTATGAGTGGTGGTTCAGGATCACGCCTCTGGCCGCAGTCGAGAGAGCGTTATCCAAAGCCGTTTCTCACCCTGCCGGATGGAAGCACGCTTATTCAGCGCACCTATGAGCGAGCCGCATCGCTTCCGGGGGTGGAGCACTTGTTCACGGTGACTAATAAGGATCTCTATTTTCTCACCCAGGACCACTATGCAGCGTCCAGCTACAAGGTAGCGGACGAGCACTATATCCTCGAGCCTTTCGGGCGAGATACTGCTGCAGCCGTCGCATTGGCGACCTTGGAGGTGGCTCGGGAGTATGGCGAGGACGCCGTGCTTTTGGTGCTGGCGGCGGACCATCTCATCGAGGATCAGGTCGCATTTCAGGCGGCTGTGGACCGCGCCACGGAGATTGCGAGCACGGGCCGGATTGTGACTTTCGGCATTTCCCCGTCTCGCCCTGAAACAGGTTTCGGGTATATCGAAGCCGACGGCGAAGACGTGCGGCGCTTCGTCGAGAAACCCGATTATGAAACCGCTGTCGACTATGTCCGGAGCGGTCGATTCTATTGGAATTCCGGGATGTTCTGCTTTACGGCGGCCGTCATGCTCGCCGCTATGGAGAAGTTTTGCCCGGAATTGCTCGAGGGAGCGAAGTTTGCCCTGGACCAGTCTCGGGCCGATCGCACAAGTCGCTCGAACATTATTGTTGACGAGGCGACGTTCGCGAAGGTGCAGTCGATCTCGATCGATTATGCGGTGATGGAGAAGGCAAAGAACGTTGCTGTGGTTGCCTGCGACTGCGGCTGGTCGGACATCGGTTCGTGGGCCGGCATGGCCGACTTGCTCGACGCTGACGAACACGGTAACCGGGTCCTCGGCGAGGCGCGGCTGCTCGATGCCAAGAACTGCTACGTGAACGGCGGCAACCGGATGATCGGGTTGTTGGGCGTCTCCGATCTTGTCGTGGTTGATACGGAAGATGCGTTGCTGATCACCCATCGCGAGCGAGTGCAGGACGTCAAGGCGATGTATGGCAGCTTAAAAATGGAGAATCACGAAGCAGCGGTGATTCACCGTACCGCTCACCGGCCGTGGGGCACGTATACCGTGCTGGAAGAGGGAGCAGGTTTCAAGATCAAACGCATTGAGGTCAAGCCGGGCGGTCGGCTCAGTTTGCAGGCACATTTCCATCGTGCGGAGCACTGGATTGTGGTTTCCGGCAGCGCGCGCGTGACCAACGGTGCGGAGGAGATGCTGCTCACACAGAACCAGTCCACCTATATTCCATGCGGGCATCGACATCGCCTGGAAAATCCGGGGAAGATTCCGCTTGTGCTGATTGAGGTACAGAGCGGGGAGTACCTGGGCGAGGACGATATCGTTCGCTTTGAAGATCAGTATGGTCGAGTCGGAGAAACAGGTCGCGCTGACACGCAGCCCCAAATTTGATTTGCATGAAATCGGGAATTTCGCTTCATGGTCGCTGCGGCGTTTGATGTTAGCGGTCGCGGCGGATGAGTGATCGAATTGGTTGGCGCACGTACGGAATTTAATACCTCAGTGATGAACAGTACTTTACCTTCAAAGAGCTCCACGTCGGATTATTCGACTTCGCCAGTCTCAATGGTTCTTTCTATTTGGCGCAATCGGGAAATTACCTGGCTGCTTGCGAAGCGCGATGTGCAGGCCCGATACAAGGGATCGTATATCGGGCTACTGTGGACCCTGGTTAACCCGCTGCTGATGCTGCTGATCTATACGTTCGTGTTTACGTTCATCTTTAAATCGCGATGGGCCGGCGCGGTGGATGGCGGTCGCTCACAGTTCGCGTTGGTCATGTTTGTTGGCGTCATTATTCACGGCTTGTTTTCGGAAGTGATCAATCGTGCACCGGGGTTAGTGCTGGAAAATCCCAACTATGTGACGAAGGTGGTTTTTCCGTTGGAAATTCTGCCGGCTATCGGTCTTGGTGCGGCGCTCTTTCACGCACTTGCCGGCATCTTGATTCTATTGACCGGGATATTGGTCTATAGCGGAGAACTGCACTGGCAGGTTATCTTGCTTCCGTTCGTTCTGTTCCCGTTCCTGGTCATGGTCATCGGCATTGCGTGGATACTTTCCGCACTGGGTGTGTTTGCTCGTGACTTGAAGCAGAGCACCACGTTTATAACTACCGCCATGTTATTTCTCTCGCCGGTTTTCTATCCGGAGACGGCCTGGCCAGAGCAATATCGAACGCTTTTCTTGCTCAATCCATTGACATTCATCATCGGACAATCCCGGGAGATTTGTCTTTGGGGGCACTATCCCGATTTTGTCGGATTGGGCGTGTATCTGTTGATTGCGCTGTGTGTGGCCTGGTTTGGTTTTTTTTGTTTTCAGAAGATGAGAAAGGGATTTGCCGATGTTCTCTGATCAACTCGATAATTCCGAAGCCAAGGCGGGCGATGTCGTAATTGCGGCCAATGGCTTGGGTAAATATTACGAGATCTATGGAAATCCGAAGGATCGACTGAAGCAATTCTTGTTGCCGACTCTCGATCGTGCGAGAGGTAAAGAGCCGCGGAAGTACTACAAGCAATTTTGGGCGTTGAGCGACGTGTCCTTTGAGGTGCGGCGGGGAGAAACCGTTGGCATTATCGGACGAAATGGCTCGGGTAAATCAACGTTGCTCCAACTTGTCTGCGGAACGCTTTCGCCGTCTACCGGAACGATGGAAACGCGCGGTCGCATTGCTGCACTTCTCGAGCTTGGTTCCGGTTTCAACCCGGAATTCACGGGGCGCGAGAACGTGATGCTTAGCGGGGCGCTGTTCGGTTTGTCCCGAGATGAGATTGCTGCGCGTTATGACGATATTGTGGCCTTTTCCGGAATAGCGGATTTTATTGATCAGCCTGTCAAGACTTATTCGAGTGGCATGGTCGTGCGCTTGGCCTTCTCCGTGATCGCGCATGTCGACGCGGATATATTGGTTGTAGATGAGGCCTTATCCGTCGGAGACGCATACTTCACGCAAAAGTGTATGCGGTTCTTGCGCTCGTTCATGCAGCGGGGAACGCTATTGTTCTGCAGCCATGACATGGGGGCAATTGTCAATCTATGCAATCGCGTTGTTTGGCTGGACAAAGGCCAAGTCAAGATGGCGGGAAACCCGAAGGCAGTTTCGGAAAAATATCTCGAATCGCTGTTTGATCCGGTCGTTGTAGAGGATCCGCAACCCGTTGAGGAGGCAATCGAGGTCGAGGAGAAAGCTCCCCAGGTCGAGGAATATATCGACATGCGCATGCCGATGATCAACGCGTCGCCGCTGCGAAATGATATCGAAGTCTTCCAGTTCGACGAAGCACGAGCTTCGTTCGGTGCCGGCGGGGCGCAGATCACGGGAGTGCGATTGCTCGACGGAAGCGGGAATCCCGTTGCCTGGGCGGTCGGCGGGGAGGAAATGGTTCTTGAAATATCGGCGCGGGCAACAGCGGATATCGGGCGTCCGATTATAGGTTTTGTGTTCAAAGACAAGCTTGGTCAGATTATTTTCGCGGATAACACCTACATTCCCTACAGAAATAAATCAATTGATGTGGGTCGAGGCCGCAAGCTCGTGGCGAGATTTAGATTCAAATTCCCGGTTTTGCCCTCCGGGGAATATAGCATTTCTCCCGCGATAGCAGAAGGCACGCAAAGTGATCACGTGCAGCATCATTGGGTGCACGACGCAATGATTCTTCAGGTCCATTCCAGCTCGACTTGCATAGGCTTGTTTGGCGTGCCTATGAAGGAAATTACTTTGGAAGCCATATGATGTCTTATCCGAGCGAGCAACAGGATCGAAGCATGGATTTCACCGGTGAACGTTTTGTGCCGGGAGTGCCTGGCGAAATAGAGATGGAACACTACCATCGCTATTATCTCGTTAGCGAAATTATCAAGGGGAAGGATGTCCTCGACATCGCGTGTGGCGAGGGGTACGGCTCCGCGCTGATGGCATCGGACGCGCGTAGTGTGATCGGCGTGGACATCGACAGCACCGCTGTCGAGCACGCGCGTGCATATTATCGCCGCCCGAACCTCCGATTCGAAACCGGGTCGGCTGCTGCAATCCCTCTCCCGGATCGTAGCGTCGATGTGGTGGTGAGCTTCGAAACAATCGAGCATCACGATCAGCATGAAGAGATGATGAGCGAGATTTCTCGCGTTCTGCGCGAGAATGGTATTTTGATAATCTCGAGTCCAGATAAGTACGAATATTCCGAAAAACCCGGGTATAGGAATCCATATCACGTCAAAGAACTGTACTTGGACGAATTCAAGGACTTGCTGTCGCGTCACTTCTCCAACGTTGACCTTTACGGCCAGCGTGCTGCATTTGGTTCGCTGATCGCACGTATGAACGGCTGCGTCAGCAAAGTCGGACGCCATTTTTGGACCCGGACGGGCACCGAAGCGGTTGGCGTCCAACACGCGGAATTGCCCAGAGAGCCGGTCTATTTTATTGCCCTTGCATCAAACGGTCCGGTGCCTGAGTTTGCGCCGTCGATGTTCGAAGTTGAAGGTTATATCGAGTCCCGAGTCCAAGGCGTATCCGCGGATTATCAAGCGGAGATTCAGCGTATTGCCTTGGAACGTGATGGCATGCTGAGGGACAAGGATCTCGCATGGGAAAAATACCTTCAACAAGTCGTGAAAGACTACGGGGCGGAGATCGAGCGCATCGCAGCTGAGCGAGATGCCATGCTGAAGAACAAGGACGCCGAATGGGATCGGAAAGTTGAGGGCGTCACTCAGGAATATCGAGCAAAGATTTCGGCGATCGAACGAGAGCGGTCGAGGGTGGCGACAGAGGTCGACAGCATGCACAGTCAGCTGGCGGAAAATGCCGCTTTCAAGGACATGGTGCCGCTGGTCAGCCTAATCGTTGTGAATTTCAATGGGCTCAGATTCCTGCCGGGGTTGTTGCAGAGCCTAATGCACCTCGATTACCCGAGATATGAAATTGTCTTGGTCGATAATGCGTCGAGCGATGCGTCGGTCGATTATGTTGCCGAGCACTTCCCCAGCGTGCGCATCGTCAAGTCTAGCGAGAATCTCGGCTTTGCCGGCGGAAACAACCTCGGCATGCAGGCGGCAAATGGCGATCTGATTGGACTTATCAATAACGATACCGAGGTTGATCCCAAATGTCTCCGTGAATTGGTGGCGGCGTTGGCGCGTGATCCCAAGGCGTGGGCGGCAGGTTCAAAGCTCGTTTTTTTCAGAAAATACGTCGAAATCGTAATCAAGAGCGATGTTTTTAAACCGTCTGAAAGAGGGCAATCTTCTGACCAGCGTGAATTGGGTCTCTTGCTAGACGAGAGCAGCGCGTTCGTGGGGTGTGATTATCGCAAGCCGATTTTTGCTGACGGGTTTTGGGGAAGTGAGCAGTTGTCGGGACGGCGTGTCCGTTGGACTTCGGGCGAGGCAAGATTATTGTTGCCGGTGATGCCGACAGCAGATAGCGAAGACGTGTACGAGCTGTCCTTGATCGTGTCGGGAACGGAAGCGGGATCGGGCGCATCGTTTAGCGTCGAGTTGGGCGGCACGCAAATCGGTCACGGTGTGCTCTCGTCGGAGTTCGATGAGCACCTTCTGCGGATACCAGGCTCTTTGGTGAGTGCTGCGAATTTCGACTTATTGAATAACGCCGGTACGCGCCTAAACGAAAGCGGTGACGCTAGCGATCGCGGAATCTATGAACCCGACCGCGGACAGTACGATCGGGAGGAGTCCGTTGAGGCGCTTTGCGGCGCCGCTATGCTGATTAGACGCAGCGCCCTTGAGCGAATTGGTTTGTTCGACTCCAGGTTTTTCATGTACTACGAGGACGCGGACCTCTGCTGGCGTATGCGCCGAGCCGGAGGCGTCCTGCGATACGTACCGACGAGCGTCGTGCGCCATATTCACACTGGTTCCAGTGTCGAATGGTCTCCGATGTTCGTCTATTACGTTTCCCGAAATCACGTGCTGATCCGCTTCAAGCATGCCGCGCTACGTGTGGCGATGGCTAGTTATCTTGTCGAGGCTGCGCGGTGTGCTCGGGCGTGCGTAGCGTGGATGCGTAATGCTATTCGAGGCGGTAACGACCAGCGAGCGCGCGCGGAATTCGGACTGCGCCTTCGTCTGCAGATCGATTTGATCAAAAAAATTCCTGGAACACTTTTGCGGCGATGGGGCTTTAAAGGTACACCGCTGGATCGACTATAAGGTAGGCTGTAATGAAAATCGGAATTTACAACAGATATTGGGGTACGATGGGTGGTGGTGAAAAGTACACCGGAACCATCGCTCAAATATTAAGTGAAGCCCATGAGGTCGATCTTATTCACACTACGAAGGTCGACGTAAAGGAATTTCAGGATCGCATGAACCTGGATCTTTCTCGGGCTCGCTGGGTCGAGTGGCCGGGTGATTCCTGTGCGCAATTGGCGTCCAGGTCGGCCGAGTATGATTTATTTACCAATTCGACTTATTGTTCTTCCATGGTTTCGCAGGCGAAATCGTCCATTTATGTGGTCTTTTTCCCGCATCAATTATCGCCTCGGCCAATGGGGCCAAGGCGAAAGGCGTTGGCTTCCGTGCTCGGAGCGATGGCTCGATCACCGCGATTGCTGGGCCGCTCGGGTGCGAGACTGGCTTCGAGAGCGTTCGGGAGAATTCAGCGAGGAAGCAATGAGTTTATTTCGAGCTATCAGGTAAAAGTCACGATTTCCCAATTTACGACCGAATGGCTCGAGCGTCGCTGGGGATGTAAGGGAGTGGTGCTGTCGCCACCCATTGACATCGAACGTTACGCGGATATAGACAGCTCGGGAAAGTCGCGCGTCATTCTCAGTGTGGGTCGCTTCTTTCACGGTGGAAAGGACGGGCACAACAAGAAGCATCTCGAGCTCTTGCGTGCTTTCCGCGCCATGTGCGACAGCGGACGTGTTCCGCAAGGATGGGAGTATCATCTCGCGGGCAGCGTCAATTTGAATACGCCGGATGATATTGGATATTTTCGAGAAGTGAATGAGCTTGCAAAGGGATATCCGGTAAAAATACTCGGAAATATTTCCGCGGATGCTTTGAAGCAGGAATATGCAAAGGCAAGCATTTTCTGGCACGGATCCGGGTGGGGGGAAGATGCCGAATCGTTCCCTGAGCGAATGGAACACTTTGGTATGACGACTTGCGAGGCGATGGCTGCGGCATGCGTGCCGGTGGTAATGCCTAAAGGGGGTCAGCCCGAAATCGTTGATAACGGGGTTAATGGATTTCATTTCCGCGATGCGGACGAACTCGCTGCTCGCACCGAGAAGTTAATGGCGATGTTTGGTCACCCAGATCTGGAGGCGATGGCGGCTCGGGCTCGTGAAGACGTAAAGCGCTATTCCTTGCCGCATTTTAGAAAAGGGGTTCTTGAATTAATCGATGCTATATAAGTCGATTGATTGCTGATGCCTCATCCCGCTTCGCGCAGGAGCCGCGTTTCGAGCTGGAAGGGGCGGCGCGCAGCGGGAGCCCGTCGACGCAGCGTTGCACTGCCGGGGCCTTGGCGTCTACCTCTTGTTTGAGAGCTTTGTGTGTCCGCTCGGTCGTCAGTGGGCGTGGCGGTCGGAAGTCGGTCGCCCAATGCGCGCTTGTATTGCGAAGTGGGACGTTTTCGCTACTTTAATTGCGAGTGATGCGATCAGCGCGTGTCTGTCGTGCGGCGCGCGGAACTGCCCGGTGTAGGCTGTGCTTCCACCGGGCCTCCGTTCTGCGCGCCGTAATCGAGACTTCTACACCGGTTCGGTCAGATGCTGTGAGATCCTAAGTCAGCATCCATTTCAACGTATCCCGCAGTGGAATGGAGTCGATGGGGCCGAGTGAGCGTATAAGCTCGTCGCAATTCCCAATCAGCTTATGAACTTCGTTCGCGCGGACGAATTGCGGATTCACACATATCTCCGGATCGTGGCCGGTCAGTTCACGCGCGATCGCCAGGATATCCTGCAGCGAATGTCCAACTCCAGAGCAAACGTTGAATGTTCTCCCCGCGAAAGTGCCTTCGATCAACCGACGATACACGGCCACTACCGTGCGAACGTCCGAGAAGTCGCGCACAACGTGGAGATTGCCGAGCTCGATGCGTTTTGCCTTGTCGCGAAAATGGCCGACGATTTTGGGCAGAAGAAACCGGTTGTCTTGCCCGACGCCGGTATAGTTGAACGGCCTCGCGATAACGATCGGGAGTTTGTCTGCCCACATCCGGGCGACTAGTTCCATCGCGAGCTTGCTGATCGCGTAGTCGTTGACCGGAGCCGGGGGAGTCTGCTCGTCGATGCTTTCCTGATCGCAATTGCCGTATACGTTGGCGCTGCTCGCGAGTAGCACTGACTTCGGCTGACATCCCGAACGCTCTAGTGCGTCAAGAAGATTTCGGGTACCGACGACGTTGGCCTGATAAATGTCCCCGGCAGTGCCGTGTTGCACAAACGCGATCGCAGCGAGGTGCACGACCGCATCGGGTTTTTCCAATGCCAGTATTTGCGTCAGATTTTCACGATCGAGAAGATCGCAGACATGCGCTCGCCCTGGAACATTATCTCTTTCCGCGCGAACGATCCCGCAAACGTCATGGCCGGATTGGGCCAATTCGGTCGCCAGGTAGCGACCGGTAAACCCATCCAGCCCAGTTACGAAGACCTTTGCCATGCTTCAGAACGAGACGCCGGCTTCGTTTCGGCGAATATCCGCCTCGACCATCATCTGACACAGCTGCTCAAGCGTGGTTTGCGGTGCCCACCCGAGTTCCTTCTGTGCTTTGGCCGGGTTGCCAATCAGCAGATCGACCTCCGCAGGGCGATAAAACTTCGGGCTGATCCTTACGATGGCTTTGCCGGACCGGCTATCGATTCCGACTTCCTTTTCACCGCTGCCTTCCCAGGCGAGTTCGAAGCCGGCGGCTTGCGCAGCCATGGACACGAAATCTCGAACGGTCTCGGTTCGGTTCGTGGCAAGCACATAGGTATCGGGGCGGGCAGCCTGAAGCATGCGCCACATCCCTTCGACGTATTCCTTCGCATACCCCCAGTCGCGTTTGGCGTCCAGGTTCCCGAGTTCCAGCACGTCGAGTTTGTTCAGGCGGATCTTTGCCAGGCTGTCCGTGATTTTGCGCGTGACGAACTCTTTGCCACGCAGCGGTGACTCGTGATTAAACAGAATACCGCTGCACCCAAAGATGTCGTAGCTTTCACGATAGTTGACCGTCATCCAGTGCGCGTAAAGCTTGGCGACACCGTACGGGCTGCGCGGGTAGAAAGGCGTACTTTCTACTTGGGGAACGGCCTGGACCTTCCCGAACATTTCTGAAGTGCTTGCTTGGTAGAAGCGAATCTTAGGGTTGACGATCCGAATAGCCTCGAGCAAATTTAGTGCGCCAAGACCAGTGATCTGGGCGGTTGTGGAAGGCTGATCGAACGACACGCCGACGAAACTCTGCGCCGCGAGGTTGTAAACTTCCGTCGCTTGCGTAGTTTGAAGAAGACGGATGCTGGATCCCAAATCAGTCAAATCGTATTCCACGAGGTGAAGATCAGGATGACCGACGATGCCGATCTCCTCGATTCGCCAGAAATTCACTGAACTGGTACGGCGATAGGTGCCGTACACGGTATAGCCTTTCTCGAGGAGAAGCTGTGCGAGGTAAGCCCCATCCTGACCTGTAATGCCGGTAACGATCGCGACTGTCATGTGCTATTCGGTTGGTTCGTAAAGTAAGGTTTGGGTACGCCACGACGTGCGCCGGTGCACATGCTCGATCGAGTACCGCTCCAAATCGACTGCAGCAGGGTGCTTGCCGGCGGCCCGTCTTGCTGACCGCATCGTACGGATTCTAACATCCAGGGAGCCCCTTTTCTGCGCGGCTTGCGTAGCGCCGGGCCCCGCTCAGCGTCGTTCGCCATGCACATAGGGTCGCAACGTCGAGTTGCCTGCGGCGACAAATTTGATCAAACTTGCGCGGCGGCGCCGCAAATGCGATGGCCCCGTTTCGTCCATGTCCCACCACCGCTGCGTTCTTGATGCCCCTCGATCCCCCGCTATCATTTCCTGCCGACGGCCTGTCGGTCTCGATTGTTGTCTACCGGCCGGATCGCCCGCAGCTCGAACACACGTTGGCCAGCCTCGGTGCAGCTTGCGACGAAGTGCGCATCGCTCGTCCGGGCTTGCCGATCACTCTGTATCTGATCGACAACGGTGGATTGGGCGCTTTGCCAGAAACTATCGAGTCACTCCGTGCGGCGGGCATAGCTTGCGAGATCGTGTCAGGCCACGGGAACGTCGGCTACGGCCGAGGTCATAACCTCGCGATCGAACGTGCGGCGGGGCGATTCCACCTGATACTGAATCCCGACATCGACCTCGACCGGACCGCGCTGTCGGCCGGGCTCGCATTCTTCGACGCGCACCCCGAGTTGGGGCTCGTCTCGCCCTGGATCGGTGACGACCAAGGCGGACAGCAGTATCTCTGCCGCCGTTATCCGTCGCTGGCTGATCTTGTCGTGCGGGGCTTCGCACCCGCAAGCGTCCGGCGGCGGTTCGCGCATCGTCTTGCACGGTATGAACTCCGGGATCAGAGCAATGCGCGGGATGTCCTTTGGGACCCGCCGATCATCAGCGGTTGCTTCATGCTGTTCCGGACCGAAACGCTGAAGCAACTGCGTGGGTTCGATCCGCGGTATTTCCTCTACTTCGAGGACTACGACCTCAGCCTGCGCACGCATGACGTCGCACGCGTCGCCTATGTTCCGTCGGTCCGCGTGATCCACCACGGCGGCGGCGCGTCCCGCAAGGGCTTCGCGCACATCCGCATGTTCGCGGCGTCGGCCTTCAAGTTCTACAACCGTTTCGGCTGGAGGTTGTGGTGACCCGTCTCGTCGTTACCGGTGCAAACGGTTTTGTCGGCCGCGCAGTATGCCGTCGCGCGCTGGAGGCCGGGCATACCGTCACCGCCTTGGTGAGGCGTCCGGGCGGAACCATCGACGGCGTGCTTGAATGGGTGCACGACGGAGCCGATTTCGACGGCCTCGACGAAGGATGGCCGACGGATCTTGTAGCCGATTGCGTGATTCACCTCGCGGCCCGTGTGCACGTGATGCGCGACGAGTCGCCGGATCCCGACGCTGCGTTCGACGCGACCAACGTCGCCGGTACCTTGCGTCTCGCTAAAGCTGCGCGCCAGCATGGCGTGCGCCGCATCGTCTACGCAAGCAGCATCAAGGCCGTCGGTGAGAGCGACGGCGGCATACCGTTGTCGGAAGTGGTAAGCCCCGACCCGCATGACGCCTACGGCCGCTCGAAACTGCGGGCGGAACGCGAGCTCGCCCAATTCGGTGCGTCAAACGGGCTCGACGTCGTGGTCGTTCGACCGCCGCTGGTCTACGGTCCCGGCGTACGCGCCAACTTCTTGCGCATGATGGACGCTGTTGCGCGAGGGATGCCGCTGCCGCTCGGCTCCATCGCGGCACGTCGCAGCATCGTCTACGTCGACAACTTGGCCGACGCGCTGCTGCAATGCGCGATCGATCCGCGCGCGGCCGGCGAATGCTTCCACGTTGCGGACGACGATGCGCCGTCCGTCACGGGCCTGTTACGGCTGGTCGGCGACGCACTCGGCAAGCCGGCCCGCCTCATCGCCGTCCCACCTGCCGTGCTGCGCGCCATCGGCGCGCTGAGCGGTCGCCGCGAAGCGATCGACCGCCTGACCGGCGGCCTCCAGCTCGATACGAGCCGGATCACGCGCGTGCTGGGCTGGCATCCACGTTATACGACCCGGCAAGGCCTCGAAGCGACCGCCGCATGGTATCGTTCGCGCGATACACAACAATAGCCGACATGCATCTCCCGATATCCACGTGGCCCGAAGCGGCCGTGGTGGCGCTAGCCGCTGCGATCGCGTCGACAGCCATCCTGTGCGTGCTGCTGGCGACCGGCCTTGCGTGGCGCCTTGCCACCGATATTCCGAACGACCGTTCGCTCCACACGCTGCCGACGCCGCGCGTCGGCGGATGGGGCATCGTACCGGTTTGCGTCGTCGCGCTGCTCGCGCTGGCGCCCGACTTGTGGCTGATCGCTGCCGCCGCCGCAGGGCTTGCCGCGGTGTCCCAGATCGACGATCGGCGCGGGCTGCCGGCCCGCGTCCGGTTCTCGGCGCATCTCGCCGCGGTCGCCGCGCTGATCGCAGTGTTTCCGGCCGACGCACCGTGGTGGCTGCTGTTCGCCATCGGCTTCGTGATGGTCTGGCTGACGAACCTGTACAACTTCATGGACGGCGCCGACGGCCTCGCGGGCGGCATGGCGCTGTTCGGCTTCGGTGCGTATGCGATCGCGGCGCTGACCGGCCCGACGCCGTCGCCGAACCTAGCCGTGGCCGGCTCGGCTGTCGCCGGCGCCGCGTTCGGGTTCCTGCTGCTGAATTTCCACCCGGCTCGGCTGTTTCTCGGCGACGCCGGCTCGATTCCGCTCGGATTCCTGGCCGGGGCGCTTGGCTACTGGGGCTGGAGCGGCGGAGTGTGGCCGATCTGGTTTCCGGCGCTCGTGTTCGCCCCTTTTATTGCCGACGCATCTGTAACACTTTTGAGACGTCTGTTACGCGGCGAAAAGTTTTGGCAAGCGCATCGGGAGCATTATTATCAACGGATGGTCCGGGCGGGCGTGGGTCACCGCCGGACTGCTCTTTATTGGTACCTCATCATGCTCGCAGGCATAATCGTCGCCATGTGGGCAAAGGGCCGGCCGGAACTGCAGCAATGGCTGTCGTTCTTCGCGTGGTACGGCGTCCTGGCATGTATCGGATTGGTAATCGACATGCGTTGGCGCCGGTTTCGGCCGACCGCCGAAAATAACTCTTGAGGTTTCCCGCCGATGTTGCGATCCAAAGCATCATGGCTTTCGCTGAGCGCTTTCCTGTTTGACCTGACGGCGGTCACCGCCGCGTGGTTGTTCGCGTATCTCGTCCGATTCAATGGCAGCGTTCCGTCCGACTTCATGGGCGGCGCGCTGACTGCGCTTCTCTGGGTGCTGCCGGTCTACGCGTTGATGTTCCACTTGTTCGGCCTGTACCGCGGGCTGTGGGTGTTCGCGAGCCTTCCCGACCTGATGCGGATCTCGAAGGCGGTGGCAGGCGGCGGCGTGATCGTAATGATTGGTGCCGTGATGTTCCAGCCGTTCCCGATCATTCCGCGTTCGGTGCTGCTCGTATCGCCGTTGATGCTGTTCCTGGTGATGGGTGGTGCGCGCGCGCTGTACCGCGCAACGAAGGAGTTTTATCTGTACGGTGGCCTCGTCGGACAGGGCAAGCCGGTGCTGGTGCTCGGCGCCGGCACGGCCGGCGCGAGCCTCGCGCGCGAACTGTCGCGATCGGGCGAATGGCGTCTCGTTGGCCTGCTGGATGACGACCGGACAAAGCAAGGACGTGAGATCTACGGCCACAAGGTGCTCGGTTCGTTCAATGATCTGAAGCACTGGACTGACGCGCTGAAAGTCGAATACGCGATCATCGCGATTCCATCGGCATCGGTCGAAACGCAGCGCCGTGTCGCGACGCTATGCGTGCGCGCGGGCATCAAGGCGATGGTGCTGCCATCGCTGACCGCGCTGATGCCGGGGCAGGGGTTCCTGTCGCAGGTGCGCAATATCGACCTCGAGGACTTGCTCGGTCGCGATGCGGTGACGATCGACACGCCGCACGTCGAGGCGCTGCTGCGCGGGCGTGTCGTGATGGTAACGGGCGCGGGCGGCTCGATTGGTTCCGAGCTGTGCAGGCAGATCCTCCGCTTTGCGCCTGCGCAACTCGTCGCATTCGATCTGTCCGAATACGCGATGTACCGGCTGGCCGAGGAACTGCGGGAACGCTTCCCAGACCAGCCCGTGCTGCCGATCATCGGCGACGCGAAGGATTCGCTGCTGCTCGACCAGGTGATGTCGCGCTATGCGCCGCATATCGTTTTCCACGCGGCCGCGTACAAGCACGTGCCGCTGATGGAAGAGCACAATGCTTGGCAGGCACTCCGCAACAACGTGCTCGGCACGTATCGTGTCGCGCGCGCGGCGATTCGCCATGGCGTTCGCCATTTCGTGCTGATTTCGACCGACAAGGCTGTCAATCCGACCAACGTGATGGGCGCGAGCAAGCGGCTCGCCGAAATGGCCTGTCAGGCATTGCAGCAGACGAGCGACGGCACGCAATTCGAGACGGTTCGTTTTGGCAATGTGCTCGGCAGTGCCGGCAGCGTGATTCCGAAGTTCCAGCAGCAGATCGCGAAGGGCGGCCCGGTGACGGTCACGCATCCCGAGATCACGCGCTTCTTCATGACGATTCCGGAAGCGTCGCAACTCGTGCTGCAGGCGTCGAGCATGGGCCACGGCGGCGAGATCTTCATTCTCGACATGGGCGAGCCGGTCAAGATCGTTGATCTCGCACGCGATTTGATTCGTCTGTACGGTTTCTCGGAGGGGCAGATCCGGATCGAATTTACGGGGTTGCGGCCTGGCGAAAAGCTTTACGAGGAATTGCTCGCCGACGACGAGACGACGACACGCACGCCGCATCCGAAGCTGCGGATCGCGCGTGCGCGCGAAGTGCCCGACCATCTGCTCGATGAGCTGTTGCCGTGGCTGATGCAGCAC
Organism: Burkholderia latens; assembly: GCF_001718795.1. Classification (NCBI taxonomy): domain Bacteria; kingdom Pseudomonadati; phylum Pseudomonadota; class Betaproteobacteria; order Burkholderiales; family Burkholderiaceae; genus Burkholderia; species Burkholderia latens. The sequence goes on from NZ_CP013435.1 coordinate 899,489, forward strand.
CGCGTGCTCACCGACGATGAGGTACGGCGCGATCTGCGGCGCTGGGTGCCGGAATATCAGACTACGGTTACTCCTGTGCTGCAGAGCGTACCGAGACGGGCGATTGCCAGCGAGTGATCGCGCCGTAACCGATCGCGATGACGCAATAGCGATCGCGGAATCCATGCCGTTCAGTGGCGAGCTGAACGGCATTTTTAATTGGTGGGATCGCCGCGAACCCGGCCGGATTGACGTGTGACGAGTTGCGGACGTGATTTCCAGTTTTTGCAACATTCGGGGGCGGCGATGCGCCGTCTGTCGGGGTGCAACTGCAGGTGCGACTTGCGCTCGCCGAGCATCGGGTTCGATACATCGTGGTATTTGACTACCGACCGATTCCTTCCTATGTTTCCCTCAAGGTAGCCGCGCGATTGCCGTAAATAACAAAGGTGAAAAGCCAGATACGAGCTCTACGTTCGATACCAATCCGATGAAAGCGGAACATATTGCAAGGGGAATGAGCGCGGCACTCATGGTGCTCGCGCTATCGGGGTGTGGCGGCGACGACAGTCCGACGGCGGCCGTAACCGCTACCGCGCAGGCCGGCAAACTGTCGGCGTTGCGAGCCACGGGCAACGTCGTGAGCGCGGCGCCGATGAGCGCAACGGCGCCGGTGCATGTCGCGCTCGTGCTCAAGCTGAACGACGAAGCGGGGCTGAATCGCTTCGTGCAGGACGCGCGAACGCCCGGCAGCCCCAACTTCGGCGCCGTGCTGACCTCGGCGCAAATTGCCGCGCAGTACGCACCCACCACCGGCCAGGTCGCCGCCGTGAAGACTTATTTGGCAAGTAAGGGCTTCACGAACATCAAGGCCGCCGACAACAACATGATCGTGGAAGCCGATGCCCCGGCCGGCGTGGTATCCGGTGTATTCCAGACGACGCTCGTACCGGTCGCGATGGCGGACGGCACCAGCACGCACATCAATACGGCCCCGGAGACGGTGCCTGATGCGATCAACGGGGTCGTCAAGGGTGTTCTCGGGCTCGATACCGCAACCCGCCTGCGTCCGAATTTCGTGCGCGCCTCCCGTGCCGCTGCCGCGCCGACGGCAAACGCGTCGCCGACGACCTCCGCGGTCACGGTCGGGCACGGTCCGACGCAGTTTCCGGCCATCTATTCCGTCGGCAGCACGCCGACAGCCGCCAACACCACGGTCGGCCTCATTGCCGTGGGAGACGTGACGCAGCCAGTCATCGACTTGGCGACGTTCGAAAGCAACAACCAGTTACCCGCAGTGCCCGTTTCGGTGATTCATGCCGGGTCGTCAGGCACGGACACAAGTGCGAACCTCGAATGGTCGCTCGATAGCCAGACTATCGTCGGGATGTCCGGCGGTCTCAAGCAGCTCAATTTCTACGTTGCACGATCGTTTGCCTGGAGCGATATCGCCGTTGCAATCAACCGTGCCGTGAGCGACAACACCGCCCGGGTCATCAACATGTCGATCGGCGGTTGCGAGAACTGGGCGCCGACAGCGTCCATGGACACGCTATTCCAGCTCGCCGTCGCGCAAGGGCAGACTTTCTCGGTCAGTTCCGGGGATTCAGGTAGCGTGGCATACGGCTGCACCGGGACGTCCGTGCAATATCCGGCGACATCCCCATATGTCGTGGCAGTGGGCGGTACGACGCTCTATACGAACGGGAACGGCAGCTACGCGGGTGAGACGGCCTGGGACGGCAGCGGCGGCGGCATCAGCGGTATCGAGCCGATTCCGTCGTGGCAGTCGAATGTTCCGGCGCTCAGGGGCCGCGCTTTCCGCGGTATGCCCGACATCGCCTTCGACGCCGATCCGAACAGCGGCGCGGTAGTCGTCGTCGGCGGACAACTCGAGCTCGTGGGCGGTACAAGCCTGTCCGCACCGCTGTTTGCGGCGACCTGGGCGCGCATGCTGTCCGGTGCTTGCGCGACGAATCCCGGTTTCGCGGCGCCGTTGCTGTACAGCGCTCAAGCCACGGTTCCGTCGGCCTTTCGCGATGTCACCAATGGATCGAACGGCGCATACAGTGCGGGTACTGGCTGGGATTTCGTGACCGGCTGGGGCACACCCAACATCAGCGTTCTGTATTCCGCGATATGCGGGCCGACGACTCCGATCTACGGCGGGGTGATCAACGCAGGGACGGTACTCAGGCCCGGGCAAATCGTCTACTCGGGTTCCAAAAGCCATCAACTGGCTATGCAGAATGACGGCAACCTCGTGCTTTACAACACCACGAACGGTGCCCCCGCATGGAATTCCGGCACGTCCGGAAATGCCGGAGCGTATGCAGTCTTCCAGACTGACGGCAATTTCGTGGTGTACGGGCCCAGCGGCAACGCGCTGTGGAACTCGGCGACCAGCAGCACGTCGTTCGGGCAGTATCTCGTCGTGCAGGACGACGGCAATATGGTGGTCTACGCGTCGTCCGTCCCGGTATTTGCCACATCGACCGCCGCTAGCGTATATACGAATTCCTCGAGCGGTCCGGCGGTCTGGAAGGGCGGCGTCGCGCTCGGTAGCGGCCAGAGTTTTACCTCCGGCAATGGCGCGAACGTTCTGGTCATGCAGGGAGATGGGAATCTGGTACTGCTTCGCCAGGGCGTTGCGCGGTGGAGCTCGGGTACCTATAGTCATCCGGGCGCGTTTGCGGTGATGCAAGCGGATGGCAATCTGGTCGTCTACAGTTCGACGGGCGTTCCGCTCTGGTATTCCGGCACCAGAGGCTATCCCGGCGCGGCCACATACGTTCAGGACGACGGTAACGTCGTGATCTACACGCAGATGCCGCGCTGGAGCTCGAACACCGCGGGAATCTAGTATTCCGCTTGTCGAATCGAGGTTGCGCGGTCACGGCTCGTCGGCAACGACGAGCCGTGCAAACCGGCTGCAAACCGGCTGCCCGCTGCACCCCTCAATGCCCCCGCCGTTCCTTCCTCACCACCATCCACCGCGGCACCCTGAACCTCACGATGCTGAGATAGAGCCACACATAAGTCAGCGCGAACAGCACGACAAAAACGAACAGGTGCACGGTATGCCGCCAGAACAGCGTCGCCGGAATCACCGCAACGAGGCACAGCAGCCACAGATACGGTGAAGTCAGCGAGTTCCGCCGCGTCAGATCGTGCGCATGCTTGGTCCCCACAGCCCACCGCATCAGCCGCTTGTATACGAGCATGTGCAAATGCACGCCATCCGGAATCCCCGGCGACATCCCGCGGATGAACTTCTTCCGGTAGATGGAGAAGCATGTCTCGAAGATCGGATACATGAACAGCAGCACCGGATACCACGCCGATACTTCGCGATTGCGCATCACGAGCATGATCGCGAGCTCGGCCAGCATGAATCCGATGAAATACGCGCCGCCGTCGCCGAGAAAGATCAGCCCGGCCGGGAAATTCCACAGGAAGAAACCGAGCACGGCGCCCATCATGATGATCGACGCGGACATCACGACCGGGTCGCCCACGTGGAACGCGACATACGCGAGCGACGCGAACATCATGAAGCTGACCATCGACGCGAGACCGTTGAACCCGTCGATGATGTTGATCGCGTTCGCCAGCGCCGCGACTGCGAGCACCGTGATGAACGCGGAAATCGCCACGTAACCGAGCAGGAAATCGAGCGGCGGCACGCTGATGCGCTTGACCGCAATGCCCATCAGCCAGAACGCGAGCGCGGCCGCGCCCATCGTGCACAGCAGCCGCGCGCGCGGCGACACGCGCTTGGTGAGGTCTTCGACGAGCCCCGACAGGAATGCCGGCATCCCGCACGCGGCGATCCCGAGAATGCTGCCGGCGATCGTCGGATAGCGCCGCGACAGGATCAGCGCGGCAATGACGACTCCGGCGAGGATCCCGATGCCCCCGACGCGCGGCACCGGCCGCACATGGAATTTCTGCACGCCGGCGAGGTCGCTGTCGACCGAGAATTTCTCGTGCAGATGCGCATAGCGCACGATGAACAAGGTGACGAGCAGGGAGACGATGAAGCCGGACGCGAAGCTGAGCATGGGATCGCTCGGAAAATGGACAGCGGATTATACAAAACCGCGCGGGTTGCCCTCCTGCCATTTCCAGTGGTCGGCGCACATGTCTTCGATCCCGAGCGTTGCGCGCCAGCCGATGATCTCGGCAGCCGCCTGCGGGTTCGCATAGCATTCGGCGATGTCGCCGGGGCGGCGCGCGACGAGTTCGTACGGCACCGGCCGGCCGGACGCCTTCTCGAACGCGCGCACGACTTCGAGCACGCTGTAGCCCTGGCCGGTGCCGAGGTTCACGACGAAGCTCGCATCGCGTTTCGCGAGCGCGTCGAGCGCGGCAATGTGCCCCTTCGCAAGATCGACGACGTGAATGTAGTCGCGCACGCCGGTGCCGTCCGGCGTCGGGTAATCGGAGCCGAACACGCGCAGCTTCTCGAGCTTGCCGACCGCGACCTGCGCGACGTACGGCATCAGGTTGTTCGGGATGCCGGCCGGATCTTCGCCGATCAGCCCGCTCGAATGCGCACCGACCGGATTGAAGTAGCGCAGCGTCGCGATGCGCCATGACGGGTCCGACACTTCGAGGTCGCGCAGGATTTGCTCGGCAATCAGTTTCGACTGGCCGTACGGATTGGTTGCGGACAGCGGGAACGATTCGTCGATCGGCGAGCGCTCGGGCACGCCGTACACGGTCGCCGACGAACTGAACACGAACTGCCGCACGTTGCGCTCGCGCATGATCTTGAGCACGGAAAGCAGCCCGCCGAGGTTGTTCTGGTAGTACTCGAGCGGCTTCGCGACCGATTCGCCAACGGCCTTGAGCGCCGCGAAATGGATCGTGCCGGTGATCTGATGCGCATCGAACACCTTCGCGAGCGCGGCTTCGTCGCACACGTCGACCTGGTGGAATGCCGGCGTCTTGCCGGTGATGCGCTCGATGCGGCGCACGGCTTCGGCCTTGCTGTTGACGAGGTTGTCGACGATCACGACATCGTAGCCGTTGTCGAGCAGCTCGACGGCGGTGTGCGAGCCGATATAGCCCGCACCGCCGGTAACGAGGATGGTGCCTTTAGCGGTCATGCTGATGTGCTCCTTCAGAGTGTGATGCCGGTCAATGCGTGAATGGTTTGCCGGTAGCGTTCGACGACCTGCTGCTCGTCGAATTCCGCGGCCACCTTGCGGCGTCCGCGCGCGCCCATCGCGTCGCGCCCCGCGTTGCCCAATTCGATCGTGCGAATCAGCTGCTCCGCGAGGCTCGCGCTGTCGCGCACGCGGCACAGGAACCCGGTTTCGCCATCGGCGACGACGTCTCGGCAGCCCGGCACGTCGGTCGCGACGATCGGGCGGCCCATCGCCGATGCTTCCATCAGCGTGCGCGGCACGCCTTCGCGGTACGAAGGCAGCACGACGCAGTCGGCCGCCGCGATGTGCGGGCGCACATCGTGCGCCTCGCCGAGATACTCGACGACGCCTTCGCCGACCCACGCATCGACGTCCGCGCGGCCGATCGCGCTCGGGTTGTCGACGCCGAGCGGCCCCAGCAACCGGAAGCGCGCGTCCGGATAACGGGCACGCACGACGCGCGCGGCCTCGACGTACTCGCGCACGCCCTTGTCCCACAGCAGCCGGCCGATCAGGATGAACACCGGCCCGTTGCCGGCAGGCAGCGGCACCGGCGCGAACTGCTCCAGATCGACACCTTCGCCGTGCAGCAGGCGCGCGCGCTCGGGATGCGCGAGCAACCGCTCGTCGGTGAAGGTCGCGAGATCGTCGCGGTTGAGGAACCAGACTTCGCGCGGAAAGCGGAACGCGAACCGGTACAGGCGCTTCGCGACGCTGGCCGCGCGGCTCTTCTGGATGAACACGTAACCGAGGCCGGTCGTGACCGCGATCGACGGCACGCGTGCGAGCCATGCGGCGATCGACCCGTAGATGTTCGGCTTGATCGTGTAATGAAACACGAGATCGGGCTTCAGCGCGCGGTAATGGCGCACCAGCGCGGCCAGCGTGCCGAGGTCCTCGCGCGGGCTCGTGCCCTTCGACGCGACTGCGAGCCTGACGTAGCGGCAGCCCATCTGCTCGAGCAGCGGCACCGTGCGGTCGTGCGGTGCGATCACGATGACCTCCGCGCCACGCGCGACGAGCGCACGAATCAACCCGTGGCGGTACGTGTAGATCGCCCAGGCCGTGTTGCAGACGAGCGCGATGCGCAGCGAGGAGGTAGCGGACATGAAAAAAAAGAAAAAATAAAGCGCCGAAAATGCCGGAGACGGGCTATGCGGACGGCCGCGCCGCGAACAGCGTCTGCTTGATCCGCTGCAGCGTACGGTACGGCATCACGAAATGCAGCAGGTTCTTGGCGAGGCCGGCCCAGTCGTACGGGTTCAGCACGTTGAACTGACGCAGCAGCAGCGACAGCGTCGACATCAGCTGGCGGCGGCGCTGGGTCGCGCTGATCCCGCCCTCGTTGAGCTCATAGTAGAGGCCGAGCTCGGGCAGGTTCGCGCAATCGTAACGTTGCATTAACCGTAAAAAAAGATCGAGATCCTCTGCCGCACGGTATTTCGCGCGGTAGTTGCCGACTTCGCGCACGGCCTCGATGCGCAGCATGACCGACGGATGCACGAGCGGCGAGCGCAGGAAGCGTGTGCGACGCAGCGTGCGCGGATCGGCGGGCGGCGTCAGCATGAAGCGCGGCTCGCCGGCGCGCGACACGACCTGCGTCCACATGCCGACGCACGCGACGCGCGGGTGGGCGTCGAGGTAGGCGCGCTGCTTCGCGAGGCGCTGCGGCACGGCGAGATCGCCTGCATCGATCCGCGCCGCATAGCGGAAGCCTCGCACGGCGAGCGCATCGATGCCGGCCTCGAGCGCGCGCTCGATGCCGCCGTTGCGCGGCATGCGCAGCACCTCGATCGCGAGGCCGGGCAAATCGGGCGCGACGATCGGCGGCGTGCTGCCGTCGTCGACGATCAGCACGTGCACCGGCCCGTCCTCGCGAAACGACGCGAGGGTGCGCACGACGTCGTCGTGGCCGTTGTAGGCGGGCATCAGCACGGCCACGTCGTCGAGCACGGGCGGGCAAGCGGAAGACGTCATGGGCGCAGCTTGAAACGAATGTAATAGAAGTTAACGGCGGCGGCGGCGACATAGCCGGCCGCGAGCCCGACGAGCGCGCCGTACAGGCCGAGCCGCGGGATCGCGAACACATTGACGAGCGCGGCGATCGCGAGCGCGAGCACCCATTTCGCCAGCAACACGAATTTTGCTTGATATTTGAGAACGATAAGATTGCCTATCGCCTCGATGCCGGCCGGCACGGACAGCCAGACCGCCCAGCGGAAGATGTCGACCGACGCCTCGTAGCCGCGGCCGAACACCTTGCCGACGATGAGCGGTGCGGCCGCGTCCAGTACGAGCGCGCCGGCCGTCATTACGCCGGCCGTCATCGCGATCAGCCGGACGATGTTGCGGCGCAGCCGCGCGACGTCCTGCACGCGGTACACGAATGCGGGTGCGATGGTCTGCGCGAGCATCAGCGCGAGCGTGATCCAGTTCTCGTTGAGCTGCTGGGCCGCCGCGTAGCGGCCAAGGTCGGCGAACGACACGTGACGCTCGAGCATCAGCCGATCGAGCTTCAGGAACAGGTACATGCAGATCAGCCCGAGCCAGAACACGGTGCCGGCCGTCGCAAAGTGTCCGAACAGCGGTTTGTCGAACGTCCAGCCGAGCGTGCCGCCGTTACGATGGCGGTAGTAGAGCAGCAGCGCGAAGCCGATCGCAGCGGCTTCCAGCGCCCACAGCCACGCAAAGCGGGCCGGGCCGGCGGCTGCGCGCACCAGCAGCCACACGAGCAGCGCCTTGACCAGCGCGGTGACCATGCTCGTCACGAGCTGCGGCTTGCTGTAGGTCATGCTCTGCAGCCATGCGTTGATCACGCCGACGAACGGCTCGCGGAACACCATCGTGACCGCGAGGCCCGCGAGCATCGCGCCGACGAGCGGATCGAACGCGCCGGCCGCGATCGCGATCCAGGTCGCGACGAGCGCGGCGGCCGACACGCCGATGCGCAGCGCGAACGCACTGCCGAGCACCGCGCCGAGTTGCGCGGGCGGGCGCTGGACGATGGTCGGAACCAGGATTTCGGCGCCGCACACCCAGGTGAGCGGTGCCAGTACGAGGAGAAGCGTATTCGCATACTGCCATTTGCCGAACACGTCCGGCCCGAAATATCGGGCCAGAAGGCCGCTGATCGCGATCGCGACGCCGATTTGCGTGAGCCGTTCGAGCCCGAGCCAGACGAGGTTCGCGACGGCCTTCGCGACGTCCGGATTGCCGAATCGCTTCAGCATGCGGGGCAGCCGCTTGCATGCGAGGCGGCCGGCAGGGCGCCCGAAGGCGGCAGGTGGGCGGCGGCGGAACGGCTAGGCATTAAAATGGACGGAATTCGCGTCATCAAAACCCGCGATTATAAGTGGGATCGGGACTGCGCCAGCCGTCCCGTTCCTGATAGCGCCGGGCCCACATGTATGATGCCGGGCATGCGCGAAAGGCGGCCAGATTATTTTCCATGCACGCAACCGAGAGAGAACTCATGATCTCCCAATCCATCTTCAAGGCATATGACATCCGCGGCGTGGTCGGCAAGACGCTCGACGCCGACACGGCGCGCGCGATCGGCCGCGCATTCGGCAGCGAAGTGCGCGCACAGGGCGGCGATGCGGTCGTCGTCGCGCGCGACGGGCGCCTTTCGGGGCCCGAGCTGGTCGGCGCACTCGCCGATGGCCTGCGTGCGGCAGGCGTCGACGTGGTCGACGTCGGCATGGTGCCCACGCCGGTCGGCTATTTCGCGGCGAGCGTGCCGCTCGCATTGAAGGGCGGCGAGCGTCGCGTCGATTCGTGCATCGTCGTCACGGGCAGTCACAATCCGCCGGACTACAACGGCTTCAAGATGGTGTTGCGCGGCGCGGCGATCTACGGCGAGCAGATCCAGGCGCTGTACCGCCGCATCGTCGACGAACGCTATGAAACGGGCAGCGGCTCGTTCGAAGCGTTCGACGTCGCGGACCAGTACGTCGCGCGCATCGTCGGCGACGTGAAACTCGCGCGCCCGCTGAAGCTCGTGGTGGATGCCGGCAACGGCGTCGCGGGCCCGCTTGCGACGCGCCTGTTCAAGGCGCTCGGCTGTGAGCTCGTCGAGCGTTTCACCGACATCGACGGCACGTTCCCGAACCACCATCCGGATCCCGCCCACCCGGAAAACCTGCAGGACGTGATCCAGGCGCTGAAGGACACCGATGCCGAACTCGGCTTCGCGTTCGACGGCGACGGCGACCGCCTCGGCGTCGTCACGAAGGACGGTCAGATCATCTATCCGGACCGTCAGCTGATGCTGTTCGCGGAAGAAGTGCTGTCGCGCAACCCGGGCGCGCAGATCATCTACGACGTGAAGTGCACGCGCCATCTCGCGCAATGGGTGAAGGAGAAGGGCGGCGAGCCGCTGATGTGGAAGACGGGCCATTCGCTCGTGAAGGCGAAACTGCGCGAGACGGGCGCACCGCTCGCGGGCGAGATGAGCGGCCACGTGTTCTTCAAGGATCGCTGGTATGGCTTCGACGATGGTCTTTACACCGGTGCGCGCCTGCTGGAAATTCTTGCGAAGACGGCCGACCCGAGCGCTGTGCTCAACGCGCTGCCGGATGCGATGAGCACGCCCGAATTGCAGCTCAAGCTCGAGGAAGGCGAAAACTTCCAGCTGATCGACAAGCTGCAAAAGGAAGCGAAGTTCGACGGCGCCGACGAAGTCGTGACGATCGACGGGCTGCGCGTCGAGTATCCGGACGGTTTCGGCCTCGCGCGTTCGTCGAACACGACGCCGGTAGTGGTGTTGCGGTTCGAGTCTGAGACGCAGGAAGGCCTGCAGCGCATCCAGGCGGATTTTCGCCGCGTGCTGACGGCCGCGAAGCCGGACGTCAAGCTCCCGTTCTGAACCCGGGCGGCCTGCGGGCTGCCCGCGGCACGGCGGTCGAGCGAATCGGCGCGCCATCCCCGAAAAGCGGCGCATGTCACGGGCATGCGGCCGCTTTTTGTCTGTGTGACTGTCCGGGCGCGATAAAATCGCGTCTTTATGCCTGTCGCCGGCCGTCCGCCGGCGTTTTTTCAGCGTGCAAAAGATCCTGATCGTGCGCGTGTCGTCGCTGGGCGACGTCGTGCACAACATGCCGGTGATCGCCGATATCCGGCGTCGCCACCCCGATGCGCAGATCGACTGGCTCGTCGAGGAGAGCTTCGTCGACCTCGTGCGCCTTGTCGACGGCGTGCGCGACGTGCTGCCGTTCTCGCTGCGCCGCTGGCGCAAGAAGCCGTTCTCGGGTGCGACGTGGCGCGAGATCCGCGCGTTCCGCAAGCGGCTCGCGGCCGAGCAGTACGACCTCGTGATCGACTGCCAGGGGCTCATCAAGACGGCGTGGGTCGCAAGCTGGGCGCGCGGCCCGCTCGCCGGCCTCGGCAACCGCACCGACGGCGCGGGCTATGAGTGGCCGGTGCGCTTCTTCTATCGCAAGCGCGTGCCGATCGCGCCGCGCACGCATGTGGTCGAGCGTTCGCGCCAGCTCGTCGCGGCCGCACTCGGCGACCCGGCGCCGACGCCGGCCGATCCGGTCGACTTCGGCCTCGATACGCGCGCGGCCGCGCTCGCGGTCGCGGCGCTCGGGCTGAACCTGCCGGTGCCGTACGTGGTGTTCGTGCACGCGACGTCGCGCGCGGACAAGCAGTGGCCCGACGCCGCATGGATCGATCTCGGGCAGGCGCTCGTGCGGCGCGGCGCGTCGCTCGTGCTGCCGTGGGGCAACGACGCGGAGCGCGCGACCAGCGAGCGGCTCGCGAAGGAGTTCGGTGCGGCCGCGATCGTGCCGCCGAAGCTGTCGCTGCCCGCCGTGGTCGGGCTGATCGACGGCGCGGCCGCAACGGTCGGGGTTGATACAGGTCTGGTTCACATCGCGGCGGCGCTGAAGCGCCCGACCGTCGAACTGTACAATTTCGCGACGGCGTGGCGCACCGGCGGCTACTGGTCGCCGAACGTCGTCAATCTCGGCACGGCGGGGCAGCCACCGTCGATCGCGCAGGTGAAGGCGGCGCTCGCGGGCTTCGGCCTGCTCTGATGCGTGCTGCGTCCGCCATGCCCGTCCCGCCATTGCCGCCTGTCATGCACGCGAACCGATCATGAGCGAATCCCAGATCATCGAAGTCTCGTCCGCCGACTGGAGCGGACACAACCTGTCGGCGCCGCGCGAGCAGCTGCTGGCCGCGGTCGAGGAGGGCAAGGTGCTGTATTTCCCGCACCTGCGCTTCGCGATCGAAGGCGGCGAGGAAGCGCTGCTCGATCCGGCGCTTGCCGACCCGAAACGCAAGAACATCAGTCTCGCGCCGAACGGCGGCGCGCTCGCCGGTGTGCTCGGCGACAGCGTCACGCAGTCGGCCGTGCGCGCGCTGGTCGCGCGCTTTCAGCACCAGGCCGGCACGCTTGTCGACGGCCTGTTCCCCGAATACCGCGGCAAGCTGCGCGTCGCGCCGACGAGCCTGCGACTGATGCAGGTCGAGACGCGTCAGACGTCGTGGCGCAAGGACGACAGCCGGCTGCACGTCGACGCGTTCCCGTCGCGGCCGAATTACGGCGAGCGGATCCTGCGCGTGTTCACGAACGTGAATCCCGCCGGGCAGCCGCGCGTGTGGCGTGTCGGCGAGCCGTTCGAGGACGTCGCGAAGCGTTTCCTGCCGAAGATCCGTCCGCAATTGCCGGGCTCGGCGTGGCTGCTGAACCTGTTGCACGTGACGAAGTCGCCGCGCAGCGCGTACGACCACCTGATGCTGAACCTGCACGACGGGATGAAGGCCGATCTCGACTACCAGAAGACATGTCCGCAGCAGACGATGCCGTTTCCGCCGGGCAGCGTGTGGATATGTTTCTCCGATCAGACTTCGCACGCTGTGATGTCCGGCCAGTTCATGCTCGAGCAGACCTTTTTCCTGCCGGTCGACGCGATGGTGCGCCGCGAATGCGCGCCGCTCGGGATTCTCGAGCGCCTGACCGGCAGGACGCTGGTTTGAGCGCGCGCCAGTTTCGACGCAACATGGGGGCCGCCGCATGCTGAGGGCGATCTATCGCGCGCTGTGGTGGCTCGTCGCGCCGATCGCCGTGATCCGGCTGCTCGTGCGCTCGCGCAAGGAACGCGGCTATCGCGAACACATCGGCGAACGTTTCGGTCACGTCGCGGGCCGTTCACCGGACGATCGCGCGCCGCTGATCTGGGTGCATGCGGTGTCGGTCGGCGAGACGCGTGCCGCGCAGCCGTTGATCGATGCGCTGATGCGTGCGCGTCCCGACGCGCGCATCCTGCTCACGCACATGACGCCGAGCGGCCGCGCGACCGGCGAGCAGATCTTCGGCGATCGCGTGCTGCGCTGCTATCTGCCGTACGACATGCCGGGCGCGGTGCGGCGCTTCCTGCGCGCGTGGCGGCCGACGCTCGGCCTCGTGATGGAAACCGAGGTATGGCCGACGCTGATCGACGAGTGCCGACGCGCAGACGTGCCGCTCGTGCTGACGAATGCGCGGATGTCCGCGCGTTCGCATCGGCGCGCGGCGAAGTTCGGCGCGGCGACGCGCGACGTGTTCGGCGGCTTCTCGCGCGTGCTCGCGCAGAGCCCCGCGGATGCGGAGCGGCTGACGTCGCTCGGCGCCCGCAACGTGACGGTGCTCGGCAATCTGAAATTCGACATGACAACCCCACCGGAACTCGCGGCGCGCGGCCATGCATGGCGCGATGCGATCGGCACGCGGCCGGTATGGGTTGCGGCGAGCACGCGTGAAAACGAGGAGGCGCTGGTACTGCAGGCGTTCGCCGCAATGAAAACGCCCGATGCACTGCTGATTCTCGTGCCGCGTCATCCGCAGCGCTTTGCCGAAGTCGAGGCACTGGTCGCGCGCAACGGCTTCAAGTGCGTACGGCGTTCGGTGTGGGGCGCGGATGCGGCGGCGCTCGCGGCCGGCCGGCCCGCCGCGGCTGAACCGTTGCCCGCCGACGTGACGGTGTTGCTTGGCGATTCGATGGGTGAGCTCGGTGCGTATTACGCGGCAGCCGATGTCGCGTTCATCGGCGGCAGCCTGCTGCCGCTCGGCGGGCAGAACCTGATCGAGGCCTGTGCGGTCGGCGTGCCGGTGCTGATCGGTCCGCACGTGTTCAACTTCACGCAGGCGACAGCCGATGCGGTCGCTGCGGGCGCCGCGCTGCAGGTCGCGGATCCGCTCGATCTCGCGCACGTGCTCGACGCGTTGTTCGCCGATCATGCGCGGCGTGTCGCGATGGGTGCGGCCGGCGCCGCGTTCGCATCGCGTCATCGCGGCGCGACCGCGCGTTCGGTCGATGTGCTCGCGGCGTTGCTGCCGCCGGTCGAGCGCGGCGCGCAATCGCTGCAGCACGCAGCCGGCGATTGAGCGGGGCGGTGCAACGCCGCCCCAGCGCGGATGAGGCGGCAGCGCGCCGCCGTGCCGCCGTTCACACCGTCAGCAATCCTTTCTTCTCGATGAACGCGACGACGTCAGCGACGCCTTCGAGCGCCTTCAGGTTCGTCATCACATAGGGCCGCTCGCCACGCATTTTCTTCGTGTCGGACGCCATCACGTCGAGGTTCGCGCCGACGAGCGGTGCGAGATCGGTCTTGTTGATCACGAGCAGGTCGGATTTCGTGATGCCCGGGCCGCCCTTGCGCGGAATCTTCTCGCCGCCCGCGACGTCGATCACGTAGATCGTCAGGTCGGACAGCTCGGGGCTGAACGTTGCCGCGAGATTGTCGCCGCCCGATTCGATGAACACGATGTCGGCATCCGGAAAGCGCGACAGCATCCGGTCGACCGCCTCGAGGTTGATCGACGCATCCTCGCGGATTGCCGTGTGCGGGCAGCCGCCCGTCTCGACGCCCATGATGCGCTCCTCGGGCAGCGCGCCCGCGACCGTCAGCAGGCGCTGATCTTCCTTCGTGTAGATGTCGTTCGTGATCGCGACGAGGTCGTAACGCTCGCGCATCGCCTTGCACAGCATTTCGAGCAGCGTGGTCTTGCCGGAGCCGACGGGGCCGCCGATGCCGACGCGCAACGGCGGCAGTTTCTTCGTGCGGCGGGTAGAGGAGGAGGCGGGTGCGTTCATGGTGTGAGGCGTCGTGGTTCAGGAGCGGAACAACCGCGAATACTGGGTTTCGTGCCGTGCCGACAGAATGCCGAGCTGCGGCGCGAACGTGTTGATCGCGTCGGGCGGTGTCGCGAGCGCGCGGCGCACGGCCGCGTCGATCGCATCACGCAGCGCGACGATGATGCGCTGCCCCGCGAGCTGGCCAAGCGGCACGGCCTTCAGCGCGGCAGCGGTCTGGTTTTCGATCCAGCCGAACGCATACGCGGCGAGCACGGCTTCGGGGCGCGCGTCGTGCGCGGCGGCCGCGTAAGCGAATGCAGTCGGCAGCGCGATCGGCGTGAGCGATGCGAGCGTCGCGCGGCGGGCGGCATCGCCCCATTCGAGCGACGCGCACAGCTGCGCGAGCGACCAGCCCATCTGTTCGGTCTCGCGGCGCAGTTCAGCCGACTCGCGGCTCGCGACGAACCACGCGTTCTCGCGGGCGAGCGCGTCGGGCTCATGCGTTTGCCAGCGCGCGAGCTGGTGAGCGAGGAACGGCAATTCGCCGTGCGCGAGCACGTCGACGAGCCCGCTCGCGATCCAGTCGCGCGCGGTGTCGGCGTCGCGGATCAGGTTCGCGTCGAGCCCGGCTTCGAAGCCCTGCGAGTAGCTGAACGCGCCGATCGGCAGCGCGGGCGACGCGAGATGCAGCAGCGCGACGAGCTCAGTGGTGGTCATGACCGTGGTGGCCGTGCGCACAGCCGGGGCCATGCTGATGATCGTGATCGTGATCGTGGTCGTGCGAGTGCGAGTGCGAGTGCGAGTGCGAGTGCGAGTGCGAGTGCGAGTGCGAGTGCGAGTGCGAGTGCGAGTGCGAGTGCGAGTGCGAATGGCCGTGATGTTCGCCGAACACCTGTTGCGCGAGCGCGTAGTCTTCCGCGAACGTCGCATCGTGGCCGTGCTTGTGACCGCCGCCGTACGCACCGGCTTCCGGCTGGAACGGTGCGCTCGTTTCGTTGACCTGCGTGCCGAGCCGGCGCAGCATGTCCGCGAGCACCGGATCGGCTTCGAGCTTCAGATACCCGTCGCCGATCTCGACCGGCGTGTGGCGATTGCCTAGATGATACGCAGCACGCGTCAGCGTGAGCGGATCGGCGGCGCGCACGAGCAGCACGGTCTCGGGCGCCGCGGCGATCCGCACGAGCGCACCGTCGTCGGCGACGAGCACGTCGCCGTCGCGCAGCACGGTGCCGCGGGGCAGCAGGACCGCGACGTCCTCGCCGGTGTCGAGCGTCGCGGCGAGACGGCTCTTGCAGCGGGCCTCGTACGTGAGCGTGAGCGTCGGCGCGCGCGCGACGAGCGATGCGGCGAGCTTCACGTTCGGGGCGATGCGTTTATCAAGGGTGCGCATGGAACGAAAAAACGGAAATCAGAACAGGAAATAACGCTGTGCCATCGGCAGCACCGTCGCCGGCTCGCAGGTGAGCAACTGGCCGTCGGCGATCACGTCGTAAGTTTCGGGATCGACGCTGATCGACGGCCGCCATGCGTTGTGGATCATGTCGGCCTTCGTCACGTTGCGGCAGTTGCGCACCGGCACGATGTGCTTCGCGAGCCCGTAGCGCTCGGCGATGCCAGCGTCGGCCGCCATCTGCGACACGAACGTCAGCGACGTGCGCGCGAGCGCGCCGCCGCGCGTTGCGAACATTTCGCGGTAGTGGACCGGCTGCGGCGTCGGGATCGACGCGTTCGGGTCGCCCATCTGCGCCATCGCGATCATTCCGCCTTTGAGGATCATCGACGGCTTGATTCCGAAGAATGCGGGTTCCCACAGCACGAGGTCGGCCCACTTGCCCGGTTCGATCGAACCGACTTCGTGAGCAATGCCGTGCGTGATCGCCGGGTTGATCGTGTACTTCGCGACGTAGCGTTTCGCGCGGAAGTTGTCGTTGCGCGCGTTGTCTTCCGGCAGCGCGCCGCGCTGCACCTTCATCTTGTGCGCGGTCTGCCACGTGCGGATGATGACTTCGCCGACGCGGCCCATCGCCTGCGAGTCGGAGGACAGCATCGACAGCGCGCCGAGATCGTGCAGGATGTCCTCGGCCGCGATCGTCTCGCGGCGAATCCGCGACTCGGCGAACGCGAGATCTTCGGCGATCGACGGATCGAGGTGATGGCACACCATCAGCATGTCGAGATGCTCGTCGAGCGTATTGATCGTGTACGGCCGCGTCGGGTTCGTCGACGACGGCAACACGTTCGCCTCGCCGCACACCTTCAGGATGTCCGGCGCGTGCCCGCCGCCCGCGCCTTCGGTGTGGTACGTGTGGATCGTGCGGCCCTTGAACGCGGCGACCGTCGATTCGACGAAGCCGCCTTCGTTCAGCGTGTCGGTGTGGATCGCGACCTGCGTGTCGGTGTCGTCCGCGACCGACAGGCAGTTGTCGATCGCGGCCGGCGTCGTGCCCCAGTCCTCGTGCAGCTTCAACCCGATCGCGCCGGCTGCGATCTGTTCGACGAGCGGCTGCGGCAGGCTCGCGTTGCCCTTGCCGAGAAAGCCGAGGTTGATCGGCCAGCCGTCGGCCGCCTGCAGCATCCGCTCCATGTGCCACGGCCCCGGCGTGCAGGTCGTAGCATTGGTGCCGGTGGCCGGCCCCGTGCCGCCGCCGAGCATCGTCGTGACACCCGACGCGAGCGCCTCGTCGATCTGTTGCGGGCTGATGAAGTGGATGTGCGTGTCGATGCCGCCGGCCGTGACGATCAGCCCTTCGCCGGCGATCACTTCGGTCGCGGCGCCGATCGCAATCGTCACGCCAGGCTGGATGTCCGGATTGCCGGCCTTGCCGATCGCGGCGATGCGGCCGTGCTTGATCGCGATGTCGGCCTTCACGATGCCCCAGTGATCGAGGATCACCGCGTTCGTGATGATCGTGTCGGGCACGTCGGCGGCCACGCGCTGCGACTGGCCCATCCCGTCGCGGATCACCTTCCCGCCGCCGAATTTCACTTCCTCGCCGTAAGTGGTGAAGTCGCGTTCGATCTCGATCAGCAATTCGGTGTCGGCGAGCCGCACGCGGTCGCCCGTCGTCGGCCCGAACATTTCCGCGTACGCGCGGCGGCTCAAGCGTAATGTCATGTGCTGTTCCTGAAGAGCGGGGGGCGGCTTACAGCGGCCCCATCACCTTGCCTTGAAAACCGTAGACGGCGCGTTCGCCGGCCAGCTCGACGAGCTCGACGGTGCGTGTCTGGCCTGGCTCGAAGCGCACCGCGGTGCCGGCCGCGATGTTGAGCCGGAAGCCGCGCGCGGCCGCGCGATCGAACGACAGCGCGTCGTTGACTTCGAAGAAGTGGTAGTGCGAACCGACCTGCACCGGACGGTCGCCGGTATTTGCGACGACGAGCGACAGCGTCGCGCGGCCCGCGTTCAGTTCGTGCTCGCCGTCGTCGGTGAGGATTTCGCCGGGAATCATGCGCGGGGCCCTGGTCACGGAATCGGGTGGTGGACGGTGACGAGCTTGGTGCCGTCGGGGAAGGTCGCCTCGACCTGAATGTCGGGAATCATCTCCGGCACCCCTTCCATCACGTCGTCGCGCGTGAGCAGCGTCGTGCCGTAGTGCATCACTTCGGCGACGGTCTTGCCGTCGCGTGCGGCTTCCATCAGCGCGGCGGTGATGAACGCGACCGCTTCCGGATAGTTGAGCTTGAGCCCGCGCGCGCGCCGGCGCTCGGCCAGCAGCGCCGCCGTGAAGATCAGCAGCTTGTCCTTTTCTCGGGGAGTCAGTTTCATGAAGGCAATCGTTCAGGAAAACGTAATTTTTATCAGTGCGCTGCAAGGCGGCCGTGGCGCGGCTCATCGTAGCACCGCGCCGCTTTTCGTGCGTCGTGTATCGATTATGTAAGCAGCAAGGCCCGTGCCATGCCGATGCAGTGTGCGCGGATGCGCATTCGTGGTGCGTGGTGCATCGATTGCGGGCGAAGTGAATGCGCGCGATGCGCAAAAACGGTGCGCGCCGCTTTCGGGAGGGTCACGTTTGCCAAAGACGAAGCGGGCATGCATCGACGCCATGCACGATCGGGCGCAGATACAGCCAGCATTCGGTGAAGTGCCGCTGCAGCGCTTCCATCGAGGTCGACAATGCACGCACCAGTACGACGCCCGGCGTCACGCAGGTCGCGCCCGTGCGCAGCGTATCGTCGAACGGCATTCGCGCGGCGAGCGCTTCGGCAAGTGCCGCATCGCACGCGGCGCCGACCGCCCACAGCGTGCCGTACGCGGGAAAGCCTGCGAGGCCCTGTAGCGAGCCGCGCAGCGGATCGTGCGCGTCGAGCAGTGCGCGCTCGGTCCATAGCGGCCGGCCGTCGGCGCCGACGATTGCCGAGCGCGACACGATGCGGCCCGCCGACCACGTTTCGCCGGCCGCTTGCCGGCCGAGTTGCGTCGCGTCCCAGCCGATCGCGGTCGCGCCGGCGCCGAGCGTGACCGTGAAGTCGAGCGCGGCGTGCGCGGCGTCGAAGAACAGGTTGTTCTGCGGCAGCCAGTCGAGCTTCGCGCGCTCGCCGACCGTGATGCCGATGCGTTGTGTTGCGTCGAGTCCGTTCGACTTGTACCACTTGGTGGCGCCGGGGGTGGTCAGTACGGCATGCGTGGCTTCGCCGAGCGCGATGTCGATGTCGAGCCGGTCGCCGCCGGCGACGCCGCCCGGCGGGTGAACGATTACCGCGTGGCAGATCGCGTCGCCTTCCGGATACAGCGGCCGTTGCACGCGCAGCGGGCCGTCGTGCAGCCGGTGAACGAGCGTCGTGCGCGCGCCGTGCTGTGCGAAGCCGAGTTCGAGGCGGCCATGCCAGGACTTGGCGACGGCAGGGCGGGACAGCGGGGCGTGGGAGTCGGGGGCGGACATCGGCGGGAAACTGGGGACGGGCGCGAGAAACGAAGATGCTAACGCAACAATATACGCGTGAGCAGATGTGTTGCCGAGCCGGCGGCGCGCTTGGCGAATGCACGGCCGACCGAACGACGGGCGGACCTGCGCTCGCCGCCAGACGCCAAACGCGACTCACCGGTCGTCGGAATCGCACATCCCGTGCCGCGTTGCCGGCTACACCGCGATCAGCTCCCGCACGCCGTTCGTCTCCATGTCGCTCGCGGCGCCGCCCGCAACGATCTCGCCGCGGCTCATCACCCAATAGCAGTCCGCGATCGAGCGCGCGAAATCGTAATACTGTTCGACGAGCAGCACCGTCATCTTCGATTCGTCGACGAGCTGGCGCAGCGTGCGGCCGATGTCCTGGATGATCGACGGCTGGATGCCTTCAGTCGGCTCGTCGAGGATCAGCAACTGCGGTTCGCTCATCAGCGCGCGGCCGATCGCGAGCTGCTGCTGCTGGCCGCCCGACAGGTCGCCGCCGCGTCGCGCGCGCATGTCCTTCAGCACCGGAAACAGGTCGTAGATGCGGTCCGGCACCTTCGTCGGCGCCTTGCGGCTCGCCGCGCCGACGAGCAGGTTTTCCTCGACGGTGAGCCGCGGAAAGATGTCGCGGCCCTGCGGCACGTATGCGAGCCCGGCCGCGACGCGCGCATACGGCGGGAGCGCGCCGAGCGACGTGCCGCGCCACGACACGCTGCCGCTCTTCGCCGCGACGACGCCCATCAGGCACCGCAGCAGCGTGCTCTTGCCGACGCCGTTGCGGCCGAGCAGCACGGTGAGCTTGCCGTCGTCGGCGGCGAGCGTCACGTTGCGCAGGATATGGCTGCCGCCGTAGTACTGGTTCAGTGCATCGATCTTCAGCATTGCGTCATCGTCCGAGGTAAGACTCGATCACCGCGTCGTCGCGCTTGACCTGGTCGAGCGTGCCTTGCGCGAGCACCGCGCCTTCGGCCATCACCGTCACGCGGCCGCTATCGCCCGCGAGCGCCGCGACGAACTCCATGTCGTGCTCGACGACCATCATCGAGCACGTGCCGCGCAGCGTGTTCAGCAGCTTCGCGAGCTCCATCGTCTCGTGATCGGTCATCCCGGCCGCCGGTTCGTCGAGCAGTAGCAGCGCCGGACGCTGCATCAGCAACATGCCGATCTCGAGCCGCTGCTTCTGGCCATGCGACAGTTCGCCGGCTGCGCGGTACGCGTCGCTTTCGAGGCCGATCAGCGCGAGCGTTTCCTCGATCTTCGTCTGCGCGGTGCGGTCGAGCCGCGCGCGCAGCGACGCAAGCCAGCCCTTGTCGGTCTGCATCGCGAGCTCCAGGTTTTCCCAGACCGGATGCTGTTCGAACACGGTCGGCTTCTGGAACTTGCGACCGATGCCCGCGCGTGCGATCTCCGGTTCGTTCATCCGCGCGAGGTCGATCGTCTGTCCGAGAAACACCTTGCCCGCATCGGGACGCGTCTTGCCGGTGATCACGTCCATCATCGTCGTCTTGCCTGCGCCGTTCGGACCGATCACGCAGCGCAGCTCGCCTGCGTCGATCGCGAGCGACAGCCTGTTCAGCGCGCGAAAACCGTCGAAGCTGACTTCGATGTCTTCGAGGTAAAGGATCGTGCCGTGCGACGTATCGATGCCGTCAGGCACGACGCGGCCCATCGATGCGCTGCCGCTGACGGCCAGCAGCTCGTCCTCGGGCGGTGGCGTGAACTGGTAGAGGGCCGTGCCGTTCATCCGCGTTTCCCCTTCGCGAGCAGCGTGTCGACAAGGCCCATGATCCCGCGCGGCAGCAGCAGCGGCACAAGCACGAAGATCAGGCCGAGAAAGAACAGCCAGTACTCGGCGAAGTACGCGGTGAAGAAACTCTTCGCGCCGTTCACCGCGAATGCGCCGACGATCGGGCCGATCAGCGTGCCGCGTCCGCCGACCGCGACCCAGATCGCCATTTCGATCGAATTGCCGGGCGACATCTCGCCGGGATTGATGATGCCGACCTGCGGCACGTACAGCGCGCCGGCGATTCCGCACAGCACGGCCGACAGCGTCCACACGAACAGCTTGTACGCGAGCGGGCTGTAGCCGAGGAACATCAGCCGCGTCTCGCCGTCGCGTACCGCGGTCACCACGCGCCCGAGCTTGCTGGTGACGACCGCACGCGCAACGATGAATGCAAGCACGAGCGTCGCGAAGGTCAGCAACAACAGCACGGTGCGCGTGCCGGGCGACGTGATCGAAAAGCCGGCGATGCGCTTGAAGTCGGTGAAACCGTTGTTGCCGCCGAAGCCCGTCTCGTTGCGAAAGAACAGCAGCATCGCGGCGAACGTCAGCGCCTGCGTGATGATCGACAGGTACACGCCCTTCACGCGCGAGCGGAACGTGAAGAAGCCGAACACCCAGGCGAGCAAGGCTGGTGCGAGGACGACCAGCGCGAGCGCCCATGCGAGATGCTGTGTGCCGCTCCAGTACCACGGCAACTGATGCCAGTCGAGAAACACCATGAAGTCGGGCAGGTCGCTGCCGTACTTGCCGTCGCGGCCGATCTCGCGCATCAGGTACATGCCGATCGCATAGCCGCCGAGCGCGAAGAACAGGCCGTGGCCGAGGCTCAGGATGCCGCAATAACCCCACACGAGATCGAGCGCGAGCGCGGCGATCGCGTAGCACATCAGCTTGCCGGCAAGCGTCATCGCATACGCGGACAGATGGAATGCGCTCGACTCGGGCGCGACCAGCGCGGCGAGCGGCACGCCGATACCGATCGCGATGCATAGCGCGACGAGCGCGAGCCATGCGCGGCGCGGCAGCAGCGCGGGGCGGGGCGGTAACCCGAGCGCGAAGCGTTCATCTGCGCGCGCGCCGGCCGACGTGGGTTTCGGCGCATCCGCGACCGGGTTCGACAACGAATCGGTGAAGGAAGTCACGTCATGCCTCCGCGCTGCGTCCCCTCGGGGCGAACATCCCCTGCGGACGCTTCTGGATGAACAGCACGATCATCACGAGCACCGCGATCTTCGCGAGCACGGCGCCCCAAAACGGCTCGATTGCCTTGCTGACGAGGCCGAGTCCGAAGCCGCCGAGCACGGTGCCGGCGATCTGGCCGACGCCGCCGAGCACGACCGCCATGAACGAATCGATGATGTAGTTCTGCCCGAGATCGGGGCCCACGTTGCCGATCTGCGACAGCGCGCAGCCGCCGAGGCCCGCGATGCCCGCGCCGAACGCGAATGCATATGCGTCGACGCGCGCGGTCTTCACGCCGACGCACGCGGCCATCCGGCGATTCTGCGTGACCGCGCGCACGAACAGCCCGAGCCGCGTCTTCGTCAGCACCGCCCATGCGACGAACACCACGGCGAGCGCGAATGCGAGGATCGCAAGCCGGTTGTACGGCAGTATCAGGTTCTGCATCACGGTGACGCCGCCGCTCATCCACGACGGGTTCACGACCTGCACGTTCTGCGCACCGAACAGCATGCGCGTCGCCTGGATCAGGATCAGGCTCACGCCGAACGTCGCGAGCAGCGTTTCGAGCGGGCGGCCGTACAGGTGCCGCAGCACGAGCCGTTCGAGCACGATGCCGACGAGTGCGGCGGCCGCGAACGATACGGGCACCGCGACGAGCGGATACCAGTCGAACGCAGCCGGTGCATAGCGCTGGATCAGCGTCTGCACGACATAGGTTGCGTACGCACCGATCATCAGGAATTCACCGTGCGCCATGTTGATCACGCCGATCAGCCCGTACGTGATCGCAAGGCCGAGCGCCGCAAGCAGCAGCACGCTGCCGAGCGACAGGCCCGCGAACACGGTGCCCGCGATCTCGCCGCGGCGCTGCAGAGCGTGCAGCGTGTCGAGCCCCTGCTGCGCGGCGTCGCGCACGCGCGCGTCGGGTTCCGCATAGCTGCCGTCCGCGTTCTTCGCGACGAGCGGACGCAGCTGTTCGATCATGTCGAGATCCTGGCGCGCGGCCACCACCTGCACGGCTTCGAGACGCTTCGCCGGATCGGCGTCGTGCAGCGCGGCAATCGCCCATAGTGCGTCGAGGCGGCGTTTCAACGCGGGATCCGTTTCCTTCGCGCGTGCACGGTCGATCATCGGCTTGAGCGCCGGATCGGGCGACTTCAGCAGCGCATCGATCGCGTCGCGGCGCGCGGAGAGATCGGGCGACGCGAGAGCGAGCCCCGACAGCGCGGCGGCGATTTTCGTGCGCAGCAGGTTGTTCAGCATCACGGGCTGCGCGTCGCCGGCCGGCGTCGCAGCCTGGGTGAGCGCGTCCCGCGCGGTATCGCCGGTCTGAATCAGCAGGCGGCCGTCGCCGGTCGCAAGCGCGTCGCCGCTCGACAGCGCATTGAGCAGCGCGACGGCGCGCGGATCGGTATCAGCGGCCAGGTGTTCGATCGCGGCCGTCTTCGCGTCGAAGTCGTCGCCGGCGACCGCGGCGGTATCCGCGGCCGTCAGCGCGCATGCGGCGCGTGGCAGCGCGCAGAGCAACGCAGCGCACGCGACGATCGCGACGACGGTCTTGTGAAAGCGTATCGGCATCGGAGTTCCTGTCGGGCGTGGAGACGTGGTCTCACGCGGTGGCATGACGGCTGCACCTTCGGCAATGGCGACGGCGCTTCATGCTGCCGCACCGGCGCGCCGGTTTCGACGCGTTGCGGCCGCGCGCGCCACGAAGCCGCGCGCGGCCCGGGCGCTGCCTGTACGCGCAGCGCCCGCGCATTGCATCAGGCCAGCGCCGCGCGTTGCCGGCGCAGGAACGCCGGGATCGAGCTGACCACGTCCGGCTTGCCCTGGTTGCCCGCGATGAACGGGCTCCACGGCTGCGCGCGCACGGCCGTCTTCGTCTTCCATACGACGTTGAACTGCCCGTCGCCACGGATTTCGCCAATCATCACGGGCTTGTGCAGGTGGTGGTTGCCGTCCATCGTGAGCGTGAAGCCCGACGGTGCGGCAACCGTCTGGCCGATCATCGCGACGCGCACCTTGTCGACGTCGGTGCTCTTCGCCTTCTCGACCGCCTGCTTCCACATGTGGATGCCGACATAGGTGGCTTCCATCGGATCATTGGTCACGCGCTTTGCGCCGCCCGGCAGATTGTTCGCGTTGACCCACGCGGCGAACTGGTCCTTGAACTTGGTGTTGGTCGGGTTCTTCACCGACATGAAGTAGTTCCATGCGGCGAGGTGGCCGACGAGCGGCTTCGTGTCGATCCCGCGCAGCTCTTCCTCGCCGACCGAGAATGCGACTACCGGCACGTCGGTCGCCTTGATCCCCTGGTTGCCGAGCTCCTTGTAGAACGGCACGTTCGAATCGCCGTTGATCGTCGAGATCACGGTCGTCTTGCCGCCTTGCGCGAAGTTCTTGATGTTCGCGACGATCGTCTGGTAATCGCTGTGGCCGAACGGCGTGTAGACCTCCTGAATGTCGGCGTCCTTCACGCCCTTCGATTTCAGGAACGCGCGCAGGATCTTGTTGGTCGTGCGCGGATACACGTAGTCGGTGCCGAGCAGGAAGAACCGCTTCGCGCTGCCGCCTTCGGCGCTCATCAGGTACTCGACGGCCGGAATCGCCTGCTGATTCGGCGCGGCGCCCGTGTAGAACACGTTGCGCGACATTTCCTCGCCCTCGTATTGCACCGGATAGTAGAGCAGGCCGTTCAGCTCCTCGAACACCGGCAGCACGGACTTGCGCGACACCGACGTCCAGCAGCCGAACACGCACGCGACCTTGTCCTGCGTGAGCAGCTGGCGCGCCTTCTCGGCGAACAGCGGCCAGTTCGAGGCCGGGTCGACGACCACCGGCTCGAGCTTGCGGCCCATCACGCCGCCGCTCTTGTTGATGTCGGCGATCGTCATCAACGCCGTGTCCTTCAGCGACGTTTCGGAGATCGCCATCGTGCCCGACAGCGAATGCAGGATGCCGACCTTGATCGGGCCCGTGCCCGCATCGGCCGCGTGCACGAACGGACTCTTGCCCGCCAGCGCGAGCGCACCAGCCATCGAACCGAACTTCAGCAGACTGCGACGTTTCATCGGGTTCCCCTTGACGTGTTGGTTGTGCGTGCGCCGTGGTGGCGGCGTCGGCATGGGGATAACGCAAGGCATGTGCCAGTCGCGCGGATGCACGCCGGGCGTGCCTGTGCGGGAACGAGTCGAGTACCGGCGCGGTGCGCATGATGCGTCGTGCAGCATGCGCGATCCGTTGCGGTGCGTGTGCGCGGGCGTAAATGGTGCATGATGTGCCGCGCACGCAGCACCGCCCTGACGGCGCGGAGGGCGCGCATTGAACGGGCGGCTTGGCGCGCTGCGTCGCCGGTTGAAGCGCTGTGTAATGGCGGACGTGCCGTCGACGACGAGCATGCGCGACGCAGTCGTCATGTGCCGCGACGAGCGGTGCACCGGACGCCGAAATGGAAACGGGCGCGCAATGCGCGCCCGTTCGGCGGATCAGTGCAGCCGGCGGCGACGCGCCGGCGCAAAGATCGGAAACTCAGTAACGCGGCACCGACGGATCGACGTCGCGCGACCACGCGTCGATGCCGCCCTGCAGGTTGTACAGTTTCGTGAAGCCGCGCGATTCGAGGAACATCGCGACCTGCGCGCTGCGCATCCCGTGATGGCATACGCAGACGATTTCCGCTTCGTCGTCGAGTTCCTCGCTGCGCGCGGGAATTTGCTGCATCGGAATCGACACGCTGCCGGCGATCTGCGCGGTCGAGATTTCCCACGGTTCGCGCACGTCCAGCACGACCGGCGCGGGGCGCGCCGGATCGCGCAGCCATTCAGCGAGCATCGCGGGTGTCAGGATCTGCATGGCGCCGCCGCTCAGAACTTGAAGCGCGACGGTTCGATCGCGTTGACGAGGTGATCGACGTAGGTTTCGAACACGTCCGCGACACGGTACTGCTTGTCGTCGATGCGCGTGATGATCTGCGCCTTCATCACCGGACGGCCGCCGACGAACGCCGACAGGCGGCCGCCGATCTTCAGCTGTTCGAGCATCTGCTGCGGCACGAGCGGCAGGCCGCCCGCGACGCAGATGACGTCGTACGGCGCCTTGTCGGGCCAGCCGAGCGAGCCGTCGCCAAGCACGACTTCCGCGTTCGTTACGCCGTCGTTGCGCAGGTTGTCTGCCGCGAACTTCGCGATGTCCGGATCGATCTCGACGGCGGTCACGTGCTGCGCGCGGTGCGCGAACAGCGCGGCGAGGTAGCCGGAGCCGGCGCCGACCACGAGCACGTTCTCGTGCTTCTTGACCGCCAGTTCCTGCAGCACGCGCGCTTCGACGCGCGGGAACAGCATCTTGCTGCGGCCGCCGGGCAGCGGCAGTTCGAGGTCCGCGAACGCGAGATCGCGATGTTCGGGCGACACGTATTTTTCACGCTTGACGATCGACAGCAGACCAAGGACGTCGAGATCCAGCACGTCCCACGGCCGGATCTGTTGTTCGATCATGTTGAAACGCGCGTTTTCGATATTCATGGTGTGGTCACGCAGCCAGGTCGGCTATCAGCGGGGATAGAGAAACTTCGTGATTGTACCAAACGGGACGGAGGGAAAGCCTTCGGACGGCCTGCAACAGACCTTTACCCCTTGCTCTTCTTGATCTGCGCCTCGAACGCGGCGTCGAGCTTGCTGACCTTGCGCGGCTTTTTGGGGCCGAATTCGTCGACGAACCGGACGAATTCGTCGAGCGGAAGCGGTTCGCTGCGCTTTTCGGCGGTGCCGCTCGAGCGGTCGACCAGGTAGAACAGGCCGCCGGCCATCGCGACCGCCGCGAACTGCGGGTTGCCGGAGCGGGCTTTCAGGCGTTCGACCGCGTTGGTTGCTTTGGTGGTGCGCATCGTGCGGATACTTGCAGGGGCGTTGAACCCGTTACTCTATCAAACCGCCCGCGCGCCCGCGGCGATGCCGTGTCACACGGTGCGTGAGTAGCGCTGGCGCGGCATGCCGCCGAGGTATGCGTCGAACGCCATCGCGATGTTGCGCACGACCATCCGGCCGGCCGGATGGATCGTCAGGCGGTCGCCGGCGATGGTCAGCAGGCCGTCTTGCTCGAAGCCGCGCAGCGCGAAGAGCTCGCGTGCGAAGTGATCGGCGAAGCGGATCCCGTGCGCGGCCTCGATGTGCGAAAAGGGCAGGTCGAGATTGCACATCAGCTGCGTGATCACGTCGCGGCGCAGCCGGTCGTCGGCCGTGAGCCGCACGCCGCGCGCGATCGGCAGCCGGCCGGCGTCGAGCGCCGCGCCATACGCGGGCAGATCCTTCGCATTCTGCGCATAGACGTCGCCGACCTTGCCGATCGACGACGCGCCGAGGCCGATCAGGTCGGTATCCGCGCGCGTGCTGTAGCCCTGGAAATTGCGCTGCAGCGTGCCGTTTCGCTGCGCGCGCACCAGTTCGTCGGACGGCCGCGCGAAATGGTCCATCCCGATGTACACGTAGCCGGCCGCCGTCAGCATGTCGATCGCGAGGCCGAGCAGCGCGACGCGCGTGTCCGGCGGCGGCAGCGCCGCATCGTCGATCTGGCGCTGCATCTTGAACAGGTGCGGCATGTGTGCGTAGCCGAACACCGACAGCCGGTCGGGCGCGAGTTCGATGATCGTTTCGAGCGTTCGCGCGAACACGGCCACCGTCTGGTGCGGAAGCCCGTAGATCAGGTCGACGCTGATCGAATGGAAACCGGTCGTACGCGCGGCGGACAGCAGGTCGGCCGTCATCGCGATCGGCTGGACCCGGTTGATCGCTTGCTGCACGACCGGATCGAAATCCTGCACGCCGAGGCTCAGCCGGTTGAAGCCGATGTTGCGCAGGTGCACGAGTGTCGCGGGCGTGACCGTGCGCGGGTCGATTTCGATCGAGAACTCGGCGTCGGCGTCCGGTGCGAGCGTGAAGTGTTCGCGGGTTGCAGCCATCAATTCGGCCGTTTCGGCGTCGGACAGGAAAGTCGGCGTACCGCCACCCCAGTGCAGCTGCGTGACCGTGCGCGCAGGGTCGAACAGCGCGGCCTGCAGCGCCAGCTCGCGCTTCAGTTGCTCGAGATACGGGCGCGCGCGGCGTCGGTTGTTGGTCGCGATCTTGTTGCAGCCGCAGTAAAAGCAGGCGGTGTTGCAGAACGGGATATGGAAGTACAGCGACAGGTCGCTCGACGACGCGCCCGGATCGCGCGCGGCGCGCACATAGTCGGCCGGGTCGAAATCGTCGCGGAACTGCAGGGCGGTGGGGTACGACGTATAGCGCGGCCCGTTCGCACCGTACTTCGCGAGCAAATCGGGACGGAACAACGTGTCGGCAGAACCGGAATTCATGATGGTCTCGCGCTTTTTAGATGCGTTCGAGTATAGGAACGGGCATTTCGGCTGCGTTGTGTAATAACGTCGCAGCCGGTGGTGGCACAATGCGCAGTGGGCCGCCGCACTGCTGCGTCCGGTTGCCGCATCGTGTTTTTGTCGTTTGTCGAGAGTGTCGAGTGTCCGTCGAAATGCCTGTCCGTCCCGCGCCTGCCGATGTGCCGCCGCCGCATGCGTGCCGCGAGGGGTGCGGTGCCTGCTGCATCGCGCCGTCGATTTCGTCGCCGATTCCCGGGATGCCCGGCGGCAAGCCGGCCGGCGTGCGCTGCGTGCAGCTCGGCGACGACTTGCGCTGCCGGATCTTCGGCCGGCCGGAGCGGCCCGCGTGCTGTTCGGGGCTTCAGCCTTCGGTCGAGATGTGCGGCGCGTCGCGCGACGATGCGCTTGCGTGGCTCGCACGCCTCGAGGTCGCGACGCAGCCGTCTTCGGCGCCCGGCCGATCACCGATTCGCTGACCGCGGTGATATACGTCGGCGCGCGCCGGGAACCGGCGGCATGCGCGGCGGCGCTCGCTTCGGTCCCCCGCGCGCCTCATGGGCCGGCGCCGCTTGCCAGACCGCCGCTTCGCCCGATATACGAAGGAGATTGTCCAGCATGACCGCATCTTGCACGCCCGGCCGGCGCCGCTTCGTCGCCGCCTGCGCCGGCGCCATCGGCGTGTCGATATCGCTCGCCGCCTGCGCGTCGACGTTCCCGTTCATCCCCGATCACTACACGTTCTCGCGCGGCGACGTGCAGAAAGCCGTCGCGCGCAAGTTTCCGTATCAGCGCACGGTCGCGCAGGTCGTCGACGTGTCGCTCGCGAATCCGGCCGTGAGCCTGCTGCCCGACCAGAACCGTGTCGCCGTGCAACTCGATGCGCACTTTGCGAGCCCGTTTCTGCGCGCACCGGTGAGCGGCAAGTTCACCGTGTCCGGCCAGCTCGCCTACGACGCGCCAAGCCGTTCGGTCGTGCTGAAGGCGCCGGCCGTCGACAGTCTCGCGCTCGACGGCGACGCGCAAATGTATGCGCAGCAAGTCGGCGCGGCTGCGGGGCTGCTCGCGACGCAGGTGCTGACCAACTATCCGATCTACACGTTCAAGCCCGAGCAACTGCAATTTGCCGGAGTCAACTACGAACCCGGTACAATTACGATTCTTACAAACGGCATACGCGTCGCGATCGTCGAAAAGTGACGGTGCACCGCGCGCGGCCGGGCGGGCCGCGGCGGTAGCGTGGCCCTTTCTTTCGACCACTTCGGAGTTGGGCCACGGATGGACTGGATCCTGATCTGCAAGGCATTGATCCTCGGCGTCGTCGAGGGGCTGACGGAATTCCTCCCGGTGTCGAGCACCGGTCACCTGATCGTCGCCGGCAGCTTTCTGGATTTCAACGACGCGCATGCGAAGACCTTCGACGTCGTGATCCAGTTCGGCGCGATTCTCGCGGTGTGCTGGGAATACCGGCAGCGGATCGTGTCGGTCGTTACCGGGTTGCCGAGCCGGCCCGACGCACGGCGCTTCGCGTTGAACGTCGTGATCGCGACGATTCCCGCGATCGCGCTCGGCCTGCTGTTCGAGAAGAAGATCAAGGCGGTGCTGTTCTCACCGGTGCCCGTCGCGTTCGCGCTCGTCGTGGGCGGCGCGATCATCCTGTGGGCGGAGGCGCGGCAGCGCGAGCGCAGCGTGCCGCCGCGCGTGCAGTCGATCGATGCGCTGACGCCGCTCGATGCGCTGAAGGTCGGCATCGCGCAATGTTTTGCGCTCGTGCCCGGCATGTCGCGCTCGGGCTCGACGATCATCGGCGGGATGCTGTTCGGCCTCGACCGGCGCGTCGCGACGGAGTTCTCGTTCTTTCTTGCGATTCCGATCATATTCGGCGCGACGCTCTACGAAACCGTCAAGGACTGGCATGCGTTCACTGTCGATTCGCTTGGGTTGTTCGCGCTGGGGCTCGTCGCCGCGTTTTTCAGCGCATTCGTGTGCGTGCGGTGGCTGCTGCGCTTCGTCGCGACGCATGACTTCACGGTGTTCGCGTGGTATCGGATCGCGTTCGGGCTGTTCGTGCTGCTCGTCGGCTACAGCGGATGGCTGAACTGGGCGTGACGCCGGGCCAGCGCGACAGCGTGCCCAATGACGAACGGCCCAATCGGCAGATGCCGGTTGGGCCGTTTTGCGTTGCGTGGCGGAGGGGTGCGGTCAGCCGGCGCGCTTGCGGAACACCAGATCCCACACGCCGTGCCCGAGCCGCAGCCCGCGCCGTTCGAACTTCGTGACGGGGCGGTAGTCGGGGCGCGGCGCGTAGTCTGCGGCCGTGTTCTCGAGCGTCGGTTCGGCGCCGAGCACTTCCAGCATCTGTTCCGCATAGTTCTGCCAGTCGGTCGCGCAATGCAGGTACGCGCCCGGCTTCAGGCGCGACGCGAGGTGCGCGACGAGCGGCGGCTGGATCAGCCGGCGTTTGTGGTGGCGCGCCTTGTGCCACGGATCCGGGAAGAAGATGTGCACGCCGTCCAGGCTTTCCGGTGCCAGCATGTGCTCGAGCACTTCGACTGCGTCGTGCTGGATGATGCGGATGTTCGTCAGATCCTGTTCGCCGATCAGCTTCAGCAATGCGCCGACGCCCGGCTCGTGCACCTCGACGCCGAGGAAGTCGTCGCCAGGTCGGTGCGCGGCGATTTCCGCGGTCGACGCGCCCATCCCGAAGCCGATCTCCAGGATGCGCGGCGCGCTGCGGCCGAACACGGCGTCCCAGTCGGGGATGTCCGGCGCGTACGGGACGACGAAGCGCGGGCCGAGCTCGTCCAGTGCGCGGCGCTGGCCGGTCGACACGCGGCCGGCACGTGTGACGAAGCTGCGGATGCGGCGGCGGTGCAGCGGATTGACTTCATCGGCGCCGTCGGCGGCTTCGTCGGGAAGGGCGGCGTCGTCCGGCGGCAGGCCGGCTTCGTTCGGATCGTCGTGCATCATCGGTACAGAAAAGCTCGGTTGCAGGCGAGGGCCCGTTGCGCGTAGCAGTGCGCCGGGTGTCGGCACATGGTACAAAAAAGCCGCCTTCGACGAGGCGGCTCACGCGCAGGCTGCAGTGCAGCAGAAAGTGGAGCGGGCGATGGGAATCGAAGGCTCCTCCACGCGCATCCGCAGCACTTTGATTTAAAAGGAACATGGAGCGGGCAACCCAACCCCATGTCGGATACTTCTGTAGCAGTTTACCAGAGCGCCGCAGTCGTCACGAATTTCCCACTACGTCGGCCCTATAATCCGCGTGCAGGTGTCGGCGACCAATCATACAAACACAACGAAAGTGAAGGGGAAGCATGTCACTCGAAGGACTCTCAGCAGCGGAGATTGACCAGCGACAGAATGAACTTCTCGCGCATGTTCCCGAGCGCGACTCCATCGGCAACATGCGGTTGCGCGAGCTTTTGAACTGGGGTGATGACGACCTGTATTGGAGCGTCAGAAACCGTCTGGTAGACACCGGTGTTCTGGAAACCGGTCGGGGTATGGGCGGGAGCGTTCGACGCGTTCCTGCGGTGGTAGAACCCGTTGCGGAAGAGCCTGCAGGCGCTGCCGTTGTCGCGGGGGATGTCCAACCCCCTGACGCGGGACAAGGAGCCCAGGCCGGGGCTGAATTCGCCCGAGAGGATCAGCTTTACGAACCGATTGCAACCGTGCTGCGAGGGCAGTGGGCGAAGGAACAGGGCTTCGACGCCTATTCGGTCGAAATCACGGCGCGGCAAGGGTCCAGACAGACCGGTGGCAAATGGACCCGGCCCGACCTGACAGCCGTTGGTTACAAGACATTCCCGTTCGTGCCGGGGCGCTTCCTGGAGGTCGTGACGTTCGAAGTCAAGCCGTTTTCCACGGTTGACGTTGCCTCAGTCTATGAGGCGTTGGCGCATAGGCGGGCGTCCACGCGTGCGTATGTTGTGCTGCACGTCCCGGAGGAGCGGGAGCGTGACATCATTGCAGCGGTCGAGGCAACGTGCGAAGAAGCCAAGCGGCATGGGATCGGTGTGATTGTCGCGACTCGCCCCGATAGTTTCGATCACTGGGACGTCCGATATGAAGCCGAGCGGTTTGAGCCCGATCCGTCGCGTTTGAACGAGTTCATCGCGCAGCAGCTTTCGGAAGGTCTCAAGGAGCAGATTATCCGGTGGTTCAAGTAGCGCGCCGCCTTGCTATAAGGATTTGCGATCCGTGGGCTCGATTGAAGGACGCGATACCTTGGGGCGGTCGCGGATTTCCTAGGAGGTCCTACCGCCGATGACGGCTGCTCGTGGGTTGCTCGGTGTTCCGCAGGTGGATGGGATTGACACGAGCTTGTGTGTCGGCGATTCGAGTAGGGGAACGGGATCAATCGGGGAGTAACTTTTCCCAAGTTATTCCCATTGTTTTGTATTCGTTGTTAGACCCTTCCCGTGGGAGAGCCAATACTCTCCCTAGGCTTCTCGAAAACGAGAAACCTAGTGCGAGGCATCGACGCTCCCATATTCTTCCCTATGGGTTCCCTTGCTTTGGTCATGGTGCATTATGTCGCGAGAGGTTGATCCAAAGCTGAGCCAACCATACCTCCCGTCATCGACCCGGCTGCACCTTCCTCTTGCGAGGCCACTCTACCGGCGGGCAATACGTAACGAACCCCATCTATGCCCCGCTGCGAATCCTCCCGCAGCTTTACGACCTTGCCCGACCGTTCTATCGCCGAAAAGCAAGGAAGCGCAAACCCGGTCTCTTGAGTTTGCGACGAGCAATTTAGCACGAGTGGTGACTTTTTGTGAAGTAAATCTTCTGTTTGAGCTAATTTGCAGAAGCGACTGTCTCAAAATTTCGAGTATGGAGTGAATTTTTCTGTGCGTTTTCTTTGTTCAGGTGGGGGCAGAGGCTGCAATGGAGGAGGGAGGCATTGGGGCCGAAGCTACCGCGATGAAGTGTTTGGCAAGTCAATTGCACTTGGTCGTTGAGCAACCTCGCGGAGCGCGCGGAAGTTTTCTCCTTGGCGATGTGTGACCGTCTATCTTGTATCGAAGATTCATGAAGGGGCACGCCCGTTGACTTGCAGTAATATGTCCCTATTGCTGGGCGGAGCCACCGAAACGGGGGATGGAATGGGGCGAGGCAAAAAAGTGATTCTTGAGTCGATGAGTTTTGACAACCAAAGTCTAGCGAGGGATTTTTTCCGCGAGATGCTCAATCGGTATGTTCCTGGTGAACGAGTCTCGTCCGAAGACACGATCCACCTAGGGGCTTTGTTCAAACGTCATCCAGAGTATGTAACGAAGCTCGGTTCCGGGATTGACTACTTCGAAGTCATACCGGCGGAATACGGAACCCAATGCTTTTGCGCTGTTCGGACGGATGGGAGCAAAGAAGACTTCTCCTACATCAAGTGCGTTACGCAAAGACTCGATTGAACTCACGAAGAGAATGTCTCGATGGATTTCGAAATACTTGTAGATGACGCCTACCTGAAGCTTTTCTCGGAGACGTTGCTTACTCCGATTGAAAATAAGCGCGTTTTGAGTCTGGCGAACGACTTCGAAGACCAACTTTGGCGATACGAGAAGTTCGAAAATTTCATTTGGGATAATATTGCGCTTACGGCGCTATCGGCGTGGGAACGGGAAAAACTCACGGGACAGAGCCGGTCAACGCTGCGTGAATCGGCGAAAAACCTTCGGCTGACGGATAAAGCGGGAGACATAGGGCAAGGCAGTGAGCTTGCCGAAATTGTCTTATATGGAATCATGCATCACCATTATGGAGCATTGCCTGTCGTTCCGAAGATTTTCTACAAACAGAATGTGCAGGACAACGCGAAAGGTGCTGACAGCGTCCATATCGTGTTAGAAGGGGATGATGACTTCTCTCTTTGGTTTGGAGAAGCGAAGTTTTACAACAGTATTGAAGATGCTAGGCTTCCTGCGGTCATCGAGTCGGTTGGAAATTCACTGAAGACGGATAAGCTAAAGAAAGAAAATAGTATTATTACCAATACCTCGGATATTGATCGTCTAATAACTAATCCGAAGGTGGCGGCGAGAATCAAGGACGCTTTGTCTGCGAAGAATTCAATTGATCATATCAAGGCTAAGATTCATGTTCCCATTCTTCTTTTGCATGAGTGTGCGATCACCGCGTCAGCAATAGAGATGAATGATGTTTATAGGGAAGAGATTCGAAAGTATCATCATGAGCGGGCGACGGCCTACTTTAAAAGGCAGATTGATACGTTGTCTGGGAAGGTGGCAAAATATTCGGATGTCAAATTCCATATCATCCTTTTCCCTGTTCCTGATAGGGGGAAGTTGATTGAGCAGTTCTCCAAGGAAGTCGCATTTCACAAGGCATAATAATCAATGGAAACCTTTGATGAGTGCGCGGTAATCAATGAATTGCTGCAAGCCGGGAACGAAACAGAGGCGAGAAATCGCTTAATTCGTCTGCTCGATCAACATGAGAGAGAATCTGCGCATTATTCTCCACTTGTCAATCATCTGATCAGAGAGTCAGGGCTTTTCCCATACCTCGATCCAGATACTTCCAGTTGGCAGGATCGGTTTGTTTACGAGTCTTTCAAAGTGGATGTGGGGCAGGAGTCTCCTGTTACGCTTCATAGCGAACAGTCAATGGTTCTCAAGCATCTCCTTGATGGCACGAATATAGCCGTCAGTGCGCCCACCAGTTTTGGCAAAAGTTTGATAATCGATGCCTACATCGCAATCCGCAAGCCAAAGAATGTGCTTATTCTCGTTCCGACTATTGCTCTAACGGATGAGACTAGGCGGCGGTTGAGCAGAAAATTCTCGGCCGAATACAAAATTGTTACAACGGCAGACGTTGAGCTAGGGGAGCGGAACATACTTATCTTCCCCCAGGAAAGGGCGATTCATTATTTTAGTAAACTGGACAGGCTGGATTTGCTTGTCGTGGATGAATTTTACAAAGCAAGTCGAGACTTCGATAAGGAGCGTTGCCCTGCTTTATTGAAGGCAATGATGAAGCTTGGTTCGATTGCTGATCAAAAATACTACCTTGCGCCAAATATTGCGAAACTGAGCGACAACCCTTTTACAAAGGATATGTTGTTTCTGCGTCTGGATTTCAATACGGTGTTTCTGGAAAAGCATGAGCTTTATAGGGAAATTAAAAAGGATGCGCAGAAAAAGAGCGATTCCCTGATTGAGATACTAGGGAAGAAAAGATCGAAGTCGCTTATTTATGCTGGCACTTATTCAAACATTGAGCGCGTGTCGAATTTGCTGCTCGAAAAGACGGAGGAGCTTGACAGTGATTTGTTGGCGGCATTCTCCGACTGGCTTTCGAAGAACTACGATCCGAATTGGATACTGACTGCGCTAGTCAAGCGCGGGGCTGGTATTCATACCGGTCGACTTCACAGGTCGTTGAGTCAGATACAGGTGAGGCTATTCGAGGAGGTGGAAGGATTGCAGACTATCGTGTCGACTTCCTCGATTATTGAAGGAGTGAACACGTCTGCGGAAAATGTCATCGTTTGGAGTAATAAGAATGGAACTCTGAAGCTCAATGATTTCACTTATCGGAACATTATCGGTCGCGGAGGCCGAATGTTCAGGCATTTTATTGGGAATATCTACATACTCGAAGAGCCTCCTCTCCCGGCGGATACGCAACTGGATTTGACTTTTCCGGATGAGTTGCTTGCGGATGTCGATGAGCAGGAATTTAAGCAGCAATTATCCAAGGAGTAAGTTGCTAAAATATTACTTTATAAGGAGCAGATGGCAGGTGTTCTTGGTCAAGAGGTATTTGATCGACTCCGAAATGAGGGTGCTTTGATATCGAGTGATGCTGAGTTGCTTGCCGGTATAGCACTTGAGATCAACAATAATCGAAAGACGTGGCGAGGGCTCGCCATTTTGAATTCTCCATCGAGCGAATATTGGGGTTGGATACTGAACAAGGTTCTCAGGCTGGCGCCCGGAGAATGGGAGTTTCCCTACTCGAAGTTTATAGAATTTGTGAAGATGTTGTCGGCCAACTGGCAAAACTCTATACCTGAACTGCTAGACAAGTTGGACGAGCAGGATGTGACTATCGAGGAATTTTTCAAGCTCGAACGAAATGCTACGTTCAAGTTGACGGCATTGCTGAGTGACATCAATGTCATTCAGAAGGAGGTAATGCCGGACCAGCATATTGATATCTCGCCGTTCATTGCTCGTCTTTCAAAGGCATTCCTTCCGTCGTGTGTGTTGGAACTGGAAGAATATGGGTTGCCTAGGATGCTTGCGAAGAAAATACATGCCGCTGGGATTGTCGATTTTGAAGACGAGAATCTATCGCTTCATTCTGCGCTCGATATGCTCAACAAAATGAAGCATAAAATTCAGGAAAAGGTTGCGGACTTAGATGGCTTCGATAGATATGTCCTTGATCATTTCTTCGATGGCATTGTTCGGCAGTGAGTTTTCTTGACGAAGTGGCCACTTAAATGTGTGCCAGTTGTCGCATCTTTTCGATGTTTTGTGTAGCTGGGCGATTGCTAAATAGGACAACCCTTTTCGTGTCAACAAACGACCGGTTTCTGACACTTCACCGATAGCGGGTGCCGACGTGTTGAAAATATAGCCCTTGGCTTTTCCGATAGGCCATCCTACGCTGGCACCGTTTTCTAACAGGGGCGGACAAGATGAAGACCTTCGGATACGGACGAGTGTCAACGGGGCAGCAAACAACCGAGAACCAGCGGCTCGAATTGGAACGCGGAGGCTTCGTCATCGACTACTGGTTTGCGGACCACGGAATCAGCGGAAAGACCTGCGCGAGCGAGCGCCCGGAGTTCGGGCGGCTGCTGGAAAAGATTCGTGACGGCGAAACTCTCGTCGTCGCAAAGCTCGACCGGCTGGGCCGAGACGCTGTGGACGTGCTGCAAACCATTCGGGCACTTGAAAAGCGGTCAATCAAGGTGATCGTGATGCAGTTGGGGCAGACTGATCTAACGTCCCCGGCGGGGAAACTGCTGCTCACGATGCTGGCGTCTGTTGCAGAGATGGAGCGCGATCTCCTGATCGAGCGGACGCAAGCCGGACTCGCTCGCGCTCGTGCCGAGGGGAAGAAGCTCGGCAGACCGTCCAAAACCACCCCAGAACAGCGCCGCGAAATTCTCGAAGGGCTAGGGCGGGGCGAGTCGGTGAGCGCCCTGGCGCGGGCCTACGCGGTTTCGCGGGCGACAATCCATGCTATTCGTGATGGCGCTTGAGCAGGCGCCCGCCCCAGTTCCCGCGTGAAACTGGGGTCTTGTAGGCCAGCGACTTCCGGCGCGATTACATCCACCACGGACCCGATGGGAATAGGTCGTCATCGTCCTGCATTAGCTGGGACAGTTCTTCATCGTCGTCCAAAAGAAGCCGTGCGAGTTCAAGCAACGTGTTGAAGTGATCGAAGCCCCAGCCGGAGATAAACTGAATGTATATCTTGTCGGTTATCCGAAAATGGTAACTTGCTGCTACCAAGTCTTTTATGAATAAGACCGCGTCCCTTTGATGTTTGAAAATCTGCTTCGACCATCCACCGGAATCTATCTGTTGTCCGGATTCGGCGACCAGAAAAAGCGCTGCATCCATTTTGCATTGAATTTCATCGAAGCAGTCCGGATCGCTTGGTCCGAAATTCTCATAATTCTCGATTACCTGAACAACCATCATTCCTCCGCGTGGGTTGGTTAGCGTGCCTTGGCTGCACGTCTGGGAGGAAGAAGCTTATAAACCGGAGATAGGCTTTTCAATAGCTCTGGTAGGCAACATTGATTTTTTAATTCAATTAAATCAATGTGTTGCGAGGAAAAAATCGCGAGCCTAAAAATTGAGCAGGTGAACGGTAATAATTACATGGGATGCGGTGACCCCAAACGGGACGTGGTGGGCGTATGCGGCTCGGTTTGCTGGCCGGTTGTTCGGGCCGA
This sequence comes from Burkholderia latens, assembly GCF_001718795.1. NCBI lineage: Bacteria > Pseudomonadati > Pseudomonadota > Betaproteobacteria > Burkholderiales > Burkholderiaceae > Burkholderia > Burkholderia latens. The sequence goes on from NZ_CP013435.1 coordinate 937,862, forward strand.
GGCTAGTGCTTGGGCAGCGGTGCGCTAAGCACGCGCCACCGCTCGTGGATGCTCCCGGCACTACCGGGTATTGATCTGTCCGCGATTTTGGATACGGATCATCTTCCCATCCCGGTCGAAAAGGATTGCAAGGTTAGACGAAGTGCCACCGATCACTGACGCTTGCGAATACATCCATTGTTGGAGCGTGCTGCCGTTCGGCATAGCGTTGGTGGCCGTCGGTGTGCCAAGCTTCTCTTGCGCTTGCTGCATCGTCGTCACGCCCGGAACGAATTGGTCGGCGTCGCGGATGTCGAATTTGCTTCCCATCGTCATGCAGGCCGACAGGGTAAGGGCCAGGGCGCACGCCCCGAACGTCTTTCTCATTGGTCAGGTCTCTTTCTCGTGGTGGGCAACAACAAACGCAACAAGACGTGCCCGGAATCTGTTGCGCTATGGCAGCGCTGCGTTTCAGTATTCGGAAACGCAAACCTTATAGACGGAGCGTTGTAATTGATCCGGCGTGGCGTTGGGCTGGCGTTTGTAAACAAGATCGAGCGAGCCTATGTAGAGCCCGCGGAATTCGCGCCGCCACTCGGGGCGGATCGTTTTGAGGCTCGTTTCGAATTTCGCTTGCTCGGTCGCATAGGGAACCCCATCGTCCCTGTCTCGTGCCATCTCCAGGGCCATTCGACTGATCTGCAAACATATGCCTTCGCTGCCAGCCCATGCCCGGTTGGTCGCTACCGGTCCGCACATCAGCGCTAGCAGCAACGCTACGGAAGCGCGCGTTGCGCGCCGATGGTTTGCATGTGGTCGTGTCATTTGTAGGGTGGCCTCTTTCAGGGTGGCCATTATTAGGGTGTGGTCGCGATTATACGCGCCCGCCAACATCCCACGGATGACGGCAAACACAACACTCAGGAATCGCTTCGGGGCGAGGGTTCGAGAACTACGGAAAGCTACGACTGGCTTGAGCCAAGAGGCTTTCGCCGACAAGTGCGGCTTCGTTCGTAGCTATATGGGGAAGATCGAGACCGGCAAGGCGAATCCATCCTTGGACTCGATCCAGACAATTGCTGATGCTCTGGGCGTGCCGGTCAAGGCTCTGTTTGAGGAAGACGGTGCGGACGGGGCACCGTCGGTTCAGCGTTAGAGCGAATTGCTGGCCTTCGCGGCGCCTCTTGCGCGGCGCATCCGTTCTTTCTGACGTTCGGCGCATTGAATGGCCCGGATACCCTCTGACACGATGAAACGGGCAATGCCGTCGGTTTCAGGGAAGGCAAGTCCATTCACTATAGGGGCCAATTGATCGGCGTCCCGGTCCTTCGCATAGCGCGTGTAGCTCTCCGTTTTCCCGCGCTGATGTCCGGCCATTTGCGCTGTCACTTGTTCCGGGGTCCCGAGGTGCGAGGCGGCAGTCAGAAAGGTGTGTCGGAACGAGTGGAACGTCTTCATTCCGTTTCGTTCGATGCTGAGTGCGCGCCCTAAGAACCGTTCATTGAACCACGAACTTGCGGGCTTGCCATAGCCCTTGACTGCATCCCGCTTGAGTTCCGGGAATAGGCGCTTATGGCCTGCTTTTCGAAGTGCTTGAACATATTCCGGCAGCCCCAGTTGGACGAGCCTGTCGTGTAGCGGCACGACTCTTACAGCATTGATTGTCTTGAGGGATTTGTCTTTCTCGTCCACCTTGTCGGCTCCCGTCAGGTTGAAGTCGAGATACCATTGACCGCTCCCGCTTTGAAGAACGTCCGCGAGGTATAGCTGGGAAAGTTCATTGATTCGCCCGCCAGTGAACAGGCCGAGCAGCGGCAGCCAGTAGTAGTGCGGGCGCCATGTCGTCCATCCGTCACGAGTGAACGTGCCCGTTCCGGTAGTGAACCAGTCCTGCCCGAAGATCAACGACAACTCCTGCGACGTAAATGCATGTCGTTCGTCTTGAGAGCGTGGCATGTTGAAGCGCCTGTCACCACGCTTGTAGTCGGCCGCGGGATTGAACCTGAGCATGTGCTGCCGCACGCCGAATGCAAGGATTTCGCTGAGTTTGCCGATATGCCCCTTGATAGTCCTCTCCCGCTTGACCTCGACTCCTTCGCTTTCCGCAAGGCGAATTAGTTCGTCAATATCATCGGTTTTGAATCGTCGCCTGGACTGGTAGAGATCGGTCGGAAGTTGCGCCAAGCGGCGCGCGAATTCCTCGACTGTTTCAAACTCGATTTCCCCGAGTTCGGGGTCTCCCATCACATCACAAAACAACTTCGCTTCTGTCGTCATGCGCTGAGTTTGCGCCTTCCCCCAATTGCGATTCCCCTTGTAAGACTCGAACAACGCCGAAAACCGCTTCTTGCCGTGCTTGGCCGTTATTGGATCGAACACGACCGGGGCTGGGGCGGTCGCTATTGGCATAGTGCCAAGCGTCTCGATCGGGCTGGAAGCGACTGGTGCTGTTGGGGCACTCGAAGCGATCGACGGCGCTGGCAGGGCGACCGTGGGGGCAGGGCTGAGCGACGCAACGAGCCTGGCGCGAACCTTTGTCACGGCGGTTTTGTGCACGATGCATCGGGCGAGGTCTACGGCTATCGGGTCTTCAAGACGGATGCCCGCTGACTTGCCGTCGCGGAACACATTCTCTTGAGACTCCCCGGCGGTGACGACCTGTTGCAGCGTGGCCCGAGAATCGAGAAAGCGCACTGTCCCGGTGTGAATGGTTCGCTCGCCGCTGGCTTCGACTTCGTTCCAGATGAATTCCCCGCCGAAGTCCCGGTCCAGGTCGTTGAGGACGGGCACCCACCAGCAGGACTGTCCGTGGAGGTGCGTGAAGACCTGCGCGCCATCATTGAGCAATTCATTCGCCAGTAGACCCGGCTCGATACCGATGGTTCGCGCAGCGTCCACAATGGGGATCATGCCCGCCCCGTCCAGCAGCGGGTTTTCTGCTCTCAGTTTCTCGATGTCCAACGTCATGAAGTGCTCGCGCCAATGCGACTGAATCCGATGGCCGACGAGTTTAGCGGCTTCCCAATCGCGGAGGCGGGTAGACGCGTGAATTTCGTTCTTGCCGACTGCTGCGCGCAACCGTTTCGGGACGACAAGACGAACGACGTAGATGCCGCTAGGGCGACGATAGAGGCAGGAGGTTTGAGCCACCGTAGGAGACCACTGTAGTAGTGGTGCGGCGAAGCTCGTGAGACACGCACATAACCCAGTGGAATCAAGGGGCTAGGTGGTGTGTGGAGCGGGCGATGGGAATCGAACCCACGTCATCAGCTTGGGAAGCTGAGGTAATGGCCATTATACGACGCCCGCAGAACGGGTAATTCTACAGGGTTTGGCCGGGATGTTGCAAGAGACGCGTCTTGGCTTGCCGGAAACGACTGCGCATCAGGCAATGACGGGCGATCGCGATTGGGTCGGTAGTTCGCGCGGGCATTCGTTGCGAGTGCGCTCACGCGACCGAGTCAACCACGTCAACCGCGGTGTTCGGATACGGCCGACGCTCGGCGGAACTCCCGTGTGCGCACCAACCGGCAAGCCGGTGTCGAAATTGGACGAGTCGGTGTCGGAACCATACAAGCTCCGACCAGGCTTTCGCTCTAACGTGACAGTCCTCTTATCCGATCGTTACTCTGGAGCCGACATGTCCGATTTCATCACCGTTCTGCGCAAAACCTGTCCGACGCCCGTTGTGGATGCGACCAAGTGGAAGCGCATCGGCGGCGATCCGCACACCGTGAACCTCAACGCGTACCTGTCCAAGGATGGCAGCAAGATCATGGGTACGTGGATCTGCACGCCCGGCAAGTTCGAAGTGAACTACGAGAAATGGGAGTACTGCCACTTCCTCGACGGCTACTGCATCATCACGCCGGAAGGCGAGGAGTCCGTGCACCTGAAGGCCGGCGACGTGTTCGTGATCGAGCCGGGCATGAAGGGCACGTGGGAAGTGGTCGAGACGGTGCGCAAGTACTTCGTGTTCGCGTGAGCGGGCCGGAACAGCGCGCGCAATCCGGCGCGGCGCAGGTGACGGGGATGCGCCGATCGGCGTTTCAGCCTCACCGCTTCGCCAGCGTGCACGGCCAGATCGCGGCTGCCACAACACTAGTCACGCGCGGCCGGACGCGCTTCGGCCGCTTGCGAAGAAACTCACGCGTCGATGCTGAGCGCCTTCTCGATCGCAGCAATCAATTTGAACGCATCGTCGCGGCCGATCAGCAGGCCTCGGCTGGTGTACTCGCAGCCGAACGCGTAGAAGCTCGGCAGAAGCGTGATCGCATCGTTCTGTCGATCGAAATCGACTTTGCATTTCGTCAACGGAAAGAACGGGGGCTCTTCGGCGGGCGGCTGGTACACGGTATTCTCCTGATGCAGCTTGCGAGGCGGCGGCCTGATTCAATCGCTGCCCGAACGAGCATTAGCCGAGCCGGGTCATGACGGCGCTCGCTATCCTGTCGGATTCGAATTCGGAATAGCCGGCGCTGAGCGACAGTGCGCGCACGGCCGCGAACATTTGCAACTCCGGTTGATGGCGCAGCGCCGAACCGGCGAGGCCGTCGTGCGGCACGGCGTCGATCCGCGAAACCTCTCGCCGCGTGATCAGGTCGATGAATTCGTCAATAATCATTTCGTGCTCCGAATCGAAGGATGAACGTCACATGTCGCGACAGCATGCGTCATTGCGTATCGTCGAAGAGCGGCTGTTTGCCGCGATCGCCGTCGATGATTTCCTCTGCATAGCGAACGGACGCCCGACGCGCTTCGCCCGCCGACTCGAACGGCGCATGCTCGAGCAGCCGGAACGTTTCGCTGCGGGTCAGCGTATCGGCGGTGCCGCGCAGGCAAATCTTCACGGCTGCGTCGAAGCCGCCGTCGTAGTTGTGCGGATTGCCGTTCTGCGACGGAATGTGCGGGTAAATCAGCGGGTAGATTTCGAACCCGCGATAGAGATGCATGCTCATGACGAACTCCTCGGTTCGGTCGCGACAAAACGCGCGGACGAACGCATCCGACCGGTATCACCGCGAGGCGGCGCGACGGGTGGGGTGAAAAGGGCTGCAATGCGCGCGGATCAACGCGCGACGCAAGAGGGCGGACGGCGGGGCGAGCAGTAAGAGAAGGGAGCGTGCTCGGACAAATTCATCATACGCGCTTCATGCCGGATGTCCATCTAATTCTCGGCGGGGCCGGCGGTGCGGAATGCGCGCTTTCGACGGACGTATATGACGCGCCGCCGCGCATCGCGTATCGCGCACATGCCGACCGCACGCGGATATCCGGCCACGCGATTGGGCGATACGTAGCAATACCGACACCGCGTCGGCGCTCCGCACGAGCGCAGCCTGCAACACGGCGCGCAACCGCCTATGATGCAGCGATCTGCCAATCGCCGCGACGATGCATGCGTGCTCGGCCAGCGAACATCCAATGCCTTCACCGGAACCCGACCATGCGCATCACCGATATCCGCGAGCAAGCGATCCCGGTTTCCCGCTACGCCGATCCGGCGATTCCATCGGGCGGGCTGACGACGAGCGTCGTCGCGGTGGTGACCGACGTCGTGCGCGAGGGCCGCGCGGTAACCGGTTATGGCTACGCGTCGGTCGGGCGCCATGCGCAGGGCGGGTTGATTCGCGAGCGATTCGCGCCGCGGCTGTTGGCCGCCGCCGACACGATCGCGGATGACGCCGGCACGAACGTCGATCCGTTTCGCGCGTGGCGCGCAATGATGGCCGGCGAGAAGCCTGGCGGGCACGGTGAACGTTGCGTGGCGATCGGCGTGCTCGACATGGCGATCTGGGATGCCGCCGCGAAGATCGCGGGGTTGCCGCTCCATCGTTTCATCGCCGGCCGGCTCGCGCGCGATGCGGCTACGCGCGTACGCGTGTACGCGGGCGGTGGCTACCGCTATCCGCACGACGATCTCGCACGCCTGTCCGACGAGATGCGCCGCATCGTCGAGCTCGGCTACACGCACGCGAAGATCAAGATCGGCGGGCCCGATATCGACGAGGACAAAAGGCGCATCGAAGTGGCCGCCGCGCGGCTCGCAGACAGCTCGCATCTCGCGGTCGATGCGATGAACACGTACGACGCGACGAGCGGCCGCGCCGCCGCGGCGATGCTGGCGCCGTTCGGGCTACGGTGGTTCGAGGACCTCTGCGATCCGCACGACCTGCCGCTGCATGCGGATCTGACTGCGCAGTATCCGCCGCCGGTGGCGGCAGGCGAGGCGCTGTTTTCGCTGGCCGAAGCGAAGCTGCTCGAACGCTATGGCGGCCTGCGCGCCGATCGCGACGTGCTCGTGTTCGACCCGGTGCATTGCTACGGCCTGCCCGGCTACCTGCAGATCGTCGATCATTTCGTGGCGAGCGGCTGGCGGCGCGACGCGTTCTGGCCGCACGGCGGCCATCTGTTTTCGCTGCACGTCGTGGCGGCGCTCGGGCTTGGCGGCGCCGAGGTCAGTCCGTTCGCGTTCCATCCGTTCAGCGGGCTCGCCGATGGTGAATCGGTCGACGCCGGATGCGCGGCCGTACCGCAAGCGCCCGGCATCGGCTTCGAACTGCATGCCGATGCGTATCGCACGTTTCGCGCTTTGGTGGAGCGCTGAACGCAGTGCCCGCTTCAGCGTGAAGTGCGCGCCGTCAGCCGATCACGTGCACGCCGATCAGCACCACCGCCCCGACGGCGATCAACAGCAGCGCATGAATGCGCGTTGTCATCACCAACACGGTCGAAGCAATCGCGATCGCGCGTGCGGTCCAGCCGCCGTCTAACGCCTGCAGCAGCACCCACACCGACGCGAGAATCATGCCGGCGGCAACCGGCCGCAGTCCGGCCTCGAGCGCGATCTGCCAGCGCGCGCCTTGATGCCGGCGCCACAGATGCGCGACGCCGTAGATCAGGAACGCAGTGGGTCCGAACAGCGCGAGCGTCGCGATCACGGCACCCCAGAGACCCGCCACCTGCCAGCCGATCAGCGTCGCGAGCAGCGAGCCGGGGCCCGGCGCCATGCGCGCGATCGCGAAGTCGTTCACGAACTGCGTAGCCGTCATCCAGTGATGCACGTCGACGACCTGCCGCTGGATGTCGGCGACGATCGCCTGACCGCCGCCGATCGTTGCGATCGACAGCGGCGCGAACACCCCGAACAGTGCGGCGTAGCGCGACGAAGCGGTCATCGGCCGCCGCTCCCGCCGCTCGCGCGGCCCGCCCGGCGGTATTCGAGCGCGACGCTCAGCGCGCCGCCGATCAGCACGGTCCACACGAGCGGCCAGTGCAGTACCGCCACCGAGACGAACGTAAGCGTCATCACCGCGAACGGCAGCACACGGCGCGGCAATCGCCGCACCGCGGTGATCGCCATCGAGATCGACAGACCGATCGCCGCGGCGGCCGCGCCCGCGAGCGCGATATGCGTGAGCGGGAAGCGCGTAAGCGTCGAGAACGCGACGCCGAACAGCACGATCAGCACGGCCGGCGGCGCGATGATGCCGGTGAAGCCGGCCATTGCGCCGCGCCATCCGGCGAGCCGATAGCCGATCCAGATCGCGAGGTTCTTTACGTTGACGCCCGGCAGCGCCTGCGACAGCGCAAGGCCGTTGAGGAACGCCTCTTCGTCGAGCCAGCGCCGCTCGTGCACGAAGTCGCGCAGCATGCGCGCGCTCAATCCGCCGCCGAAACTGGTCAGGCCGATTTGCGCGAACGCGATGAACAGCGCGAGGACGCCGGGTGGCGGCGCATCGCCATCGGGCGGCACGGGTGCGACGGGCAGGGCGGAAGACATCGGACGAACTCGACACGGCGGGTGGCGGTCGGCCATGGTAGCAAGCGGCGCCTGTCGGCACGCTGACATCGAGCCGACGACGCGCGCGGCCCAACGATCCCGCCACTGAAGCGGAGGCTGCCGCCGGTTACGCGCGCACGACGCTCACGCCGGCGGCCTCGATCGGCGCGGTCAATGCCGCATCGGTCTCCCGTTCGACCACGACGGTTTGCGCGAGCGTGAGCTCGCCGATCACGAACTGCGAAGCCGCATGCAATTTGGATTGCGATGCGAGCACGACCGTCTCCGCCGCGCGCTCGGCCAGCGCGCGCTTGATCGCCGCCTCCTCGAAATCGCCGGTGCTCAGCCCGGCGACCGGATGAACGCCGGTCACGCCCATGAAATACAGGTCCGCATGGATGCGCGCGATACCTTCCATTGCCGCGGCGCCCACCGCGACGATCGAATGCTTGTAGAGCTGCCCGCCGATCACGATCACGTCGATCGACGGATGCTCGGCCAGCGCGACGGCGACGCTCGGGCTGTGCGTGACGATCGTCGCGCGCAGGTCGGGCGGCAACTGGCTGACGAGCAGCGCGGACGTCGTGCCGCCGTCGACGATCGCAACCTGCCCGGGCGCGATCATCTGCGCGGCACGGCGGGCGATGCGGCGCTTCTCTGCGGTATCGAGCGTCTCGCGCTGCGCGAACGGCGCGACGGCCGGCGACGCCGGCAGCGCGCCGCCGTGCACCCGCTGCAGCAGTCCTTCGCTCGCCAGCTCGCGCAGGTCGCGGCGGATCGTGTCTTCGGACACGCCGAATTGCGCGCTCAACTCGGCCGCCAGCACCTGGCCGTCGCGGGAGAGCGCATCGAGGATCGCTTTCTTGCGTTGGGTCGTCAGCATCGTATTTGCACGAAATTTCTTGAAATTACACGAATCTGCACGTTACCATGCAGGCCGTCACTTGTCCAACGAGAGGTCGCCATGGCTGCAACGCAAGACCGCGTGCGCATCGTCGATACGACGGTGCTGTCCGATGACTGGTATGTGCTGAGGAAGGTCACGTTCGACTTCCTGCGCCGTGACGGAACCTGGCAGCGCCTGAGCCGCGAAACCTACGACCGCGGCAACGGCGCGACGATCCTGCTGCGCAACGCCGCGACGGGCGACGTGTTGCTCACGCGCCAGTTCCGGATGCCCGCGTTCGTCAACGGTCACGACGGGATGCTGCTCGAAGCGGCGGCCGGCCTGCTCGACGACGCGACGCCCGAAGCGCGCATTCGCGCGGAAGCCGAGGAGGAGACCGGCTATCGCGTGCGCGGCGTGCGCAAGGTGTTCGAGGCATTCATGAGCCCCGGATCGGTGACGGAGAAGCTGCATTTCTTCGTCGGCGAATACGATGCGTCGCTGCGCACGGGCGACGGCGGCGGCATCGCGGAAGAGGGCGAGGATCTCGAGGTCGTCGAGATGCCGTTGTGCGCGGCGCTCGACGCCATCGAGCGCGGCGAGATCGTCGACGCGAAGACGATCATGCTGCTGCAGTACGTCGCGCTGCGCGAACCCGCGGGCGCGCATGCTGCCGCAGCGTGAGGCACGCCATAAGGCACGCAATGCACGCATGAAGCAGCGGCGCGGCGCTCGAACCGGCGTATGATCGCGCGACGCAACTCGCGCACCGTTCGACGTTACCGCTGCTCCATCATGCCGCTTTCCGATTCGCCCGACTCCCTCGATTCCAGCCCCACCACCGCGCCACTGCCTGCCGACCTCGTCGCGTCCGCCGTCGATGCCCTCGCGCGCGCCGATGCGTTGCTCGTGACGGCCGGCGCCGGTATCGGCGTCGATTCTGGCCTGCCCGATTACCGCGGCACGGACGGGTTCTGGCGCGCGTACCCGGCGCTGCGTCACGAGCGTTTCGAGTTCCACGAGATCGCATCGCCGCAGGCGTTTCGCGCGCATCCGCAGCTCGCGTGGGGCTTCTACGGGCATCGGCTCGAACTGTACCGGCGCACGGTGCCGCACGCGGGTTTCGCGATCCTGCGGCGCTGGATCGATGCGATGCCCAAGGGCGGTTTCGTGCTGACGAGCAATGTCGACGGCCAGTTCCAGGCGGCCGGCTTCGACCCGGCGCGAATCGTCGAGATTCATGGATCGATTCATGCGATGCAGTGCTTGCGGCCGTGCTCCGACGACACATGGGACGCCGCGCCGTTCACGCCGGACGTCGACGCGGCCGCGTGCCGGCTGCTCGGCGAGTTGCCGCGCTGCCCGCGCTGCGGCGGCCTCGCGCGGCCGAACATCCTGATGTTCGGCGATCGCGGCTGGCTCGGCGAACGCTATGACGCGCAGCAGCGGGCGCTCGATGCATGGCTCGCGCAGGCCGGCCGGGTGACGGTCGTCGAGATCGGTGCGGGCACCGCGATTCCGACCGTGCGGCTGCTGAGCGAACGGCTCGGCGCGGACGTGATTCGCATCAACGCGCGCGAAGCGCATGCGCGCCGTCCGGACGTGATAGGGCTGAAAGGCGGCGCGCTCGCGACGCTTGCCGCGCTCGAGCACGCGTGGCACGGCGGGTGAGCGGGGCAGGGCGGCGCCCGACGGCATTGCCGCCGCGGCGCGATTGCGCATAAAGTTCGGCGTAGGCCGCACCCGCCACGCGGCGCCGTCAGCGAGGAGTTCCCTTGTTCTATTCGATCGTCGCTATTTTCGTCGGCGCCGGCCTCGGCGCGTTGCTGCGCTGGTTCCTGAGCCTCGCGCTCAACGCATTCTTTCCGGCGGTGCCGCTCGGCACGCTTGTCGCGAACCTGCTCGGCGGCTACGTGATCGGCGTCGCCGCTGTCGTGTTCACCACGCGCGTCGGGCTGCCGCCCGAGTGGCGGCTGTTCGTGATCACGGGTTTCCTGGGCGGCCTCACGACGTTCTCGACGTATTCGGTCGAAGTGATGACGCATGCGATGCAGGGCGAATTGGGATGGGCGTTCGCGGTGGCTGCCCTACACTTGACAGGATCGTTCACGCTGACGGCGCTCGGCATGTGGACCGCGCGCGCGTGGTTCGCGGCGGCCTGAGCGCGCCGGCACCCGGAGGGCGCGATGGACAGGGTCTTCTTGCGCTTCTACGTGCACGAGCAGCACCGGCTGCACTGGAAGCCGCTGTGGGAGTGGTTGCTGGAGGAAGGGAACCGGATGGGCGTCGCGGGCGGCTCGGCGTTTCGCGCGGTCGCGGGCTTCGGCCGGCATCGCGTGCTGCATGAAGACCGCTTTTTCGAACTGCAGGGTTCGCTCGCGATCGAGGTGGAATTCATCGTCACCGAGGACGAGGCGCAGCAGTTGCTCGAGCGGCTGTCGCGCGAGAAGGTGCGCGTGTGCTACGCGATGATTCCGGCACGCTTCGGCGTGATCGACACGCTCGGCGCGCCGCCGGCGCAAGGGCCGGCAGCGTAATGCGGCGACGCGTCAGATGCCGAACATCGTCAGCGACACGGCTGCGCGCGTGACGATCATCAGCAGCACCTGCACGATCACGAACAGCAGGATCGGCGACAGGTCGATGCCGCCGAGGTTCGGGATCACGCGGCGCAGCGGGTTCAGGAACGGCGCGGTGAGCTGGTAGAGGATCGGCATCGCCGGCGAGCGCGGATTGAGCCACGACAGCAGCGCCATCAGGATGGTCATCCAGATCACGAGGTTGAGCGCCCACTTCACGACGGTGAGCAGCGCGACCACGATCAGTGTCGCAATCACCGCGGCCGGATCGAAGCCCGCCATCACGACCATCAGCACCACGTAGACGAGCGCGGTGAGAAGCGCGGCGACGACGCTCGCCCAGTCGATCCCGCGCACGCCCGCGATCACGCGGCGCAGCGGCAGCACGAGCCAGTTGGTCGCCTGGAGCACGGCCTGCGTGACGGGGTTGTACGGCGGCACGCGGACGGCCTGCATCCAGACGCGCAGAATCAGCGCGGCGCCGAACAGGGTGAAGACGGTATTGAGCAGAAAACGGGCGATCTCGCCGAACATCGTTGGCATCCTTTTTATACAGTCGAGTAGCGTGCGGCCGCCAACGCCGGATGGCGGCGCATCGGCCGACACCTTATCACGCCTCGTCTTGCGACGGGGAGAGGAGGCTCGCGGTGCGACCGAGCGACGTATCGACGGCATGCGCGAGCGCGGGCAGTGCGGCCGGCGGCGCGCTGCGCTTCGCGGCGAGCGCGATCGCACGACGCGTCATCAGCGCATACAACATCGCGTGATCGCCGCCGCGTGCTTCGAGCAGCGCGAGCTGGCGCTCGACGATGCCGGTGTCGCCCCGTGACACCGGGCCCGCGAGTGCATTCGCGAGGCCCTTGTCGCGCGCGGTCTCGATCGTGCCGGCGAGCATCGGCAGCAGCGCGCGCAACGCCGCTTCCTCGTCGAAGCCGAGGCCGCGCCACAGTTCGACCGCTTCCGACAGCCCGCACAGCGCGAAGCTCGCCGCGTAATGCGCGGCCGCGTGATAGAGCATCCGGCCGCCGGCCGGAATCGACAGCGGATGGCAGCCGAGTGCGGCAGTCAGCCGCAGCAGCATCGCGTGCAGTTCGCCGTCGGCCTCGAGCGTGACCGAGCAGCCGTCGATGCGCGCAAGATCGCCGTCCGTGCCGCCGAACAGATAGAGCGGATGGAAGCCGCCGGTGGCCGCTCCGTGCCGCTTCGCCGGGTCCAGCAGATCCACCGCTGACGCGCCGCTGCAGTGGATGAGCGCCTGGTCGGCCGCGCGCGCCGGATCGAACCGCAGCACGGCGGCCGTCGCTGCCAGATGGTCGTCCGGCACGGTCAGGAAGATCAGGTCGGCGGCATCGACGACTTCCTGCGGCGTGCCGACTGCGCGACAGCCGTCGATGTGCGCGGCGAGTGCCGCGGCCGACGCGGCGGTGCGGCTCGCGATCGCGACGACCGGAAAGCCGGCGCTCGCAAAACGCCGCGCGATGCAGCGCGCGAGGCGGCCGGCGCCGATGAAGCCGAGGCGGGGAGTGGCGGGAATGGCCATGGTCGGGAGTCACGCGAAAACGGGGCAGCCGTCAGTATCGCAGGAATGAACGGACGCCCGGGCACGGGGGGTTTTGACCCGGCGCGGGGACGACGTTGGGTGGCGCGCGCGCTCCTCGCACGAGCACGGCGTCGGGGGTTCGCGCGCGGTCACGTCGCTGCGGCGATTCCAACTGGCCCTACTTAAACCGGTTCGCCGTCGCTGTCGAACGCTGTCGAATCGTCGGCATCCTGTCTCAAATTTGTAATCGTTCATTACGGAAGCGCACACGCGGTGCTCGCCGGAGCCGGTAAGTGTGACCGGCGCACGTGGGCCGCGATCCGAAGTCGGGCGGAATCGCGCAGCCGGCAAGGAACAGCGGCGATCCGCAAAGCCGCGTCCGGCCGAGCCCGCAGCCGCCTGGAATTGCAATTTGCAACAAATGCGAAATACATGGCGGGCGGGTTTTCGCTACATTGCTTGCATGCGACGTGCATGCCCGCCGTTGCCGACAGGGGCGCACAAATTACCGCTCCAGCAGGAGAATCGAAGTGAAAAAGCTCATTCCGTTCATCGCCGCCGCCGCGCTGGGCCTGGGTGCCGCGAGCGCCGCGCAGGCACACGTGTCGATCGGGGTCGGCATCGGCGTCCCGGTCGCGCCTGCGTATCCCGTGTATGCACCGCCGCCGCCCGTCTATTACGCGCCGCCGCCTCCGCCCGTCTATTACGCGCCGGCGCCGGCCTACTATGCGCCGCCCGCGGTGGTCGTCGGCGGCTACTACGGTCGTCCGTACTGGCGTCACGGTTACGGCGGCTGGGGCCATCACGGTTACTGGCGTCGTTGACGTGTCCCGCGCGGGCTGACCGTGCGCGGCAAAACGGCGCAACGTCCTTCACCGGACGTTGCGCCGCTTTTTTTTTCGGCGCCGGCCGTGCGCGCGCCCGGCCCGGAGATTACACCGCGTGCACGATCAGGTCGCGATAGCCGCCGACGATCACGCTATACGAGAAATACGCGAACAGCAGCGCGGACGCGACGTGGCACGCGCGCATCAACCCCGCGCCTGCACGCTTGCGGCCCTGGCTGGCGAGCGTGCACATGAAGAGCGTCCACGCGAGGCCGCCGAGGAAGAAGCCGGACAGGAATACCGACGCCGTCGCCGGTGTGGTCGCGCCGGCTTTCGCGATCAGTGCGCCGCCGACCGCCGCAAACCACAGGATCGCGCTCGGCGACGACATCGCGAGCAGCATCCCGCGCATGAAGCTGCGCCGCGCGCTGGCGCGCGGCTGCGGCGTGTCGTCCGTATCGCCGCCATTGACTTCACTCGCCGGTGCGAGCGCTTCGCGCGCCATCTTCCATGTGAGGAACAGCAGCACCGCACCGCCGCCGATCCACACGATCCAGCGTACGGCTTCGAACTGCAGCAGTACCGCCATTCCTGCGAGCGCGAGCGCCGCGTACACGAGGTCGCCGAAGCACGAGCCGACGCCGAGCCAGAAGCCCGGCCGGAAGCCGTGCGACAGCGTCAGCGACAGCATCGCGACGTTGACGAGACCGATGTCGAGACACAGCGACAGCGACAGGAAGAATCCGTCGGACAGCATCGAGGCGGGAGGAAAACTCATCGTCGTTAGTATGGCGGAGTACGTACGAGGCACGGGGCGCCGCGCGCCCGCCGTGCGGGCTTAGAGTCCGATCTCCTGCCAGAGCCGGTCGACGCGCGCCTTCACGGCTGCGTCCATCTCGATCGGACGGCCCCATTCGCGATTGGTCTCGCCAGGCCACTTGTTCGTCGCGTCGAGCCCCATCTTCGAACCGAGGCCCGCGACGGGCGACGCGAAATCGAGATAGTCAATCGGCGTGTTATCGACCATCACGGTGTCGCGCACGGGATCGACGCGCGTCGTGATCGCCCAGATCACCTCGTTCCAGTCGCGGATGTTCACGTCCTCGTCGACGACGACGATGAACTTCGTGTACATGAACTGCCGCAGGAAGCTCCACACGCCGAACATCACGCGCTTCGCGTGGCCCGCGTAGCTCTTCTTCATCTGGACGATGGCCATCCGGTAGCTGCAGCCTTCCGGGGGCAAGTAGAAGTCGGTGATCTCTGTGAACTGCTTCTGCAGCAGCGGCACGAATACCTCGTTGAGCGCGACGCCGAGCACGGCCGGCTCGTCGGGCGGCTTGCCCGTGTAGGTCGAGTGATAGATCGCGTCGCGGCGCATCGTGATGCGCTCGACCGTGAACACCGGAAACCACTCCTGCTCGTTGTAGTAGCCGGTGTGGTCGCCGTACGGGCCTTCGAGCGCGTGCTCGTACGCCGCGGCCGCGTTGCCCGCCGGGCGCGCCGGCGCGCCGGCCGGCGCCGCGGCGGGCGTGCCTTCCTGCGGATGGATGAAGCCCTCGAGCACGATCTCGGCCCGCGCGGGCACCTGCAGCGTGTCGACGCCTGGCGTCAGGCACTTCGCGAGCTCGGTACGGCTGCCGCGCAGCAGGCCCGCGAACTGATATTCGGACAGCGAATCGGGCACCGGCGTGACCGCGCCGAGCGTCGTGGCCGGATCCGCGCCGAGCACGACCGCGACCGGGTAGGGCTTGCCGGGGTTTCTCAGCGCGAATTCACGGAAGTCGAGTGCACCGCCGCGATGCGCGAGCCAGCGCATGATCAGCTTGTTGCGGCCGATCAATTGCTGACGGTAGATGCCGAGGTTCTGGCGCGGCTTGTTCGGCCCGCGCGTGACCGTCAGGCCCCACGTGACGAGCGGCCCCGCATCGCCCGGCCAGCAGGTCTGGATCGGCAGCTTGTTCAGGTCGACGTCCGCGCCTTCCCAGACGATCTCCTGGCAAGGCGGCGACGACACGGATTTCGGCGCCATGTCCCATACCGCCTTCGCGAGCGACAGCAGCTTGCCGGCGTCCTTCAGGCTCTTCGGCGGATCCGGTTCTTTCAGCGCGGACAGCAGCCGGCCAAGGTCGCGCAGCGAACCCAGCGCGGCGTCGTCGCCCGCATCGACGCCCATCCCGAGCGCGACGCGGCGCGGCGTGCCGAACAGGTTGCCGAGCACCGGGAATGCGTGGCCGGGCGGCGCATTGAACAGCAGCGCCGGGCCGCCGGCGCGCAACACGCGGTCGCACAGCTCGGTCATTTCGAGCACCGGTGACACGGGCTGAGTGACGCGCCGCAGTTCGCCGAGCGCCTCGAGGCGTTGGATGAAATCGCGTAAGTCTTTGTATTTCATGAAGAAGGTCCGAGCTGCCCGCGCAACGGGCAGCGATGGGCGGGCGCAGCGGCTCGCTGCGACCCCGAATCGACCAGCGATTTTACCCGGGCGGCTGCGTACACGCCCGGCGGCGAAAAAAGTCGATCCCGCGCGAAGCCCCTACGGCACGGGGCTCTGGAACTGAAGGGCGGTTTGAAATTACTTTTTGTTATAATTTCAAGGTTTTATAGTGTTGACGATCTATAAAACCCTGCTAGAATCCGCTCACATTGGCTGCAGGGTAAAGGCTTCGAGCCGCCAATCACCGATCTTTGACGCAGCGCGTCACCGTCCGCCGAAACCTGCACGGCGTATTCGACGGCCTTTGTCGTAGTCCCAGCCAGCGCCACCAGACGCTGGTTTTTTGCGTGGGTGCCACCGCGTATGCCCGCCTCGCCCGATGTGCGAAGGCGCCGGCCCTCTTACACCGTGGCCCTGAACGGTACTTATACCGTTTCCCCGATGCTTGCGCGTCCCAACCAAGGCGTGCGGCGTCGTGATTCCGCGGCGCGTTTTCCGTCTCGCCATCGAGCTGAGCGAGCCGCACGAGTCATGTTCATGGGAGATGATCTGAATGAACGCTTGGTTATCGTGGCGTCCCAGTGAGCAGCATGCGCAGTTCGTGCGCGCCATGCTGCGTCGCGGGACGCGTGTCAGTCACCATCTATTCAGCGTTGTCGGCTGTTTCGCTGTCGCGGTCGCACTTGCGCTGTGGCTGCTGCCGACCGTGCGCGGGAGCCTCGCCGCGAAGCTGATGCCGGTCGTATCCGCGGCCGTGCAGGCCGGTCCGGCCCGTCTGCTGACCGGTCATCCGCTGCCGAACTTCGCGCCGGCCGGCGCGCAGCCGCAGCAGGAAGACGCTCCGGAAACCGATGCGCTCGCCGTCGGCCTCGACGTCGCACCGGAAACCGCCGCGCAGAACGACGCGTCCGATCCGGCCCGCAACGGCCCGTCGCCCGTCGCGCTTGCGAAGCTGATTCCGACCCAGCGAGTCCCCGCCGAAGCGCGCGACGATCGCGCGCTTGCGTCGAACCGCGAACAGGCGCTCGTCGCCACCTACTTGTCGCGCCGGTACCGCGTCGCGCAGGAGCCGCTCGGCCAGCTGGTCAAGGCGGCGTTCCAGACTGGCCGCGACGTCGGCCTCGATCCGCTGCTGCTGCTGTCCGTGATGGCGATCGAATCGGGCTTCAACCCGTACGCTGAAAGCGGCGTCGGCGCGCAGGGGCTGATGCAGGTGATGTCGAAAGTCCATTCCGACAAGTTCGAGTATTTCGGCGGCACCGACACCGCGCTGCAGCCGCTCGCGAACCTGCAGGTCGGTGCACTGGTGCTGAAGGATTGCATCGCCCGCGGCGGCTCGCTCGCGAACGGCCTGCGCCTGTACAACGGCTCGACGAATCCGGACGACAATGCGTACGGATCGAAGGTGATGGCCGAGCGCAGCCGCCTGCGCGACGTCGCGCGCGGCCGCAGCGTGCCGATCAACGCGCCGCAGGCGCCGGCGCAGCCGTCGAAGCCGATCGTCACCGCGGCCGTGGCCGCATCGGCGGGCGGCGCGAAGCGCGTGCACGCGACGCTCGACGGCGCCCAGCCGATTACCGCGAAGGCCGCTGCCGTGCCGAAGGGCGCGCCGCAGCAGGACGATGCGAGCGTCGATACCGCGAAGCAGTCGCACGGCGATCATTCGGAGCTTGGCGCATAGTACCCGCCAGCTTTCGCGGCACTGAAACGAAAAAGCACCCGAACCGGGTGCTTTTTTTTCGCCTCTGCCGAGGGCGGTTCGTGCCTGATCCGCCGGGGAAGGGCGGCGTCGGCGCCGCGCGTCAGTGCTGTCCGAACAGCTTCGCGAGCCGTTCGACGGCTTCTTCGAGGCGTGAGTAGGCGGTCGCATAGGACAGCCGGATATAGTCGCGCGGCGCATGGACACCGAAATCCATGCCAGGCACCAGCACGACGCCCGCGTCGTGCAGCATGGCGTGCGTGAGCGCTGCGCTGTCGCCGGCGGCCGGATGCGCGACACCGCCACAGTTCGCATACACGTAGAACGCGCCGTCCGGCATGACGGGCACCGTGAAGCCGAGCCGCTCGAGCGCCGGCGCGATGAAATCGCGGCGGCGCTTGAATTCGGCGCGGCGCGCTTCATAGATGTCGAGCGTGGCCGGCTCGAAGCACGCGAGCGCTGCATGCTGCGCAAGCGCGGACGGGCAGATGAACAGGTTCTGCGACAGCTTTTCGAACGTGCCGACCAGCGCGGGCGGCACGACCAGCCAGCCGAGCCGCCAGCCGGTCATGCTGAAGTACTTGGAGAAGCTGTTCACGGTGACGACGTCGTCGCCGTACGACAGCGCCGACACGGGCGCCGCGTCGTAGCTGAGGCCCTGATAGATCTCGTCGACGATCGTGAAGCCGCCGCGGGCGCGTACGGCCTCGACGATTCGCCTCAGCTCGTCCGGCTCCAGCGACGTGCCGGTCGGGTTCGACGGCGACGCGAGCAGCACGCCGCGCGTGCGGTCGCCCCAGCGCGTGCGGACATCGTCGGCGGTGAGCTGGAAACGGGCTTCCGGGCCGCTCGGCACGAGCACCGGGCGGCCTTCGGCCGCGGCGACGAAGTGCCGGTTGCACGGATACGACGGGTCGGGCATCAGCACCTCGTCGTCGCGGCCGACGAGCGCGAGACACGCGAGCAGCAGCGCGGCCGACGCGCCGGCCGTCACGACGATCCGCTCCGGGCTGATCGTGAGGCCGTATGCGCGCACATAGTGAGCGGCAATCGCTTCGCGAAGCGGTGCGATGCCGAGCGCGCTCGTGTACTGCGTGACGCCGCGGCGCAATGCGGCCGCGGCCGCCTCGACGACCGGCTCGGGGGCCGTGAAATCCGGCTCGCCGATGCCCATGTGGATAACGTCGCGCCCGGAGGACTCGACCCGCTGTGCCTCCTTCATCAGTTCCATCACGTAGAACGGCTGGATCGCGTCGACGCGTGCGGCGAGCGTGACGAGCGAGTCGGCGGTGGTATTCATCGGTCGGGCGGGGCGGCAGTGGCGAGGGAGAACGAAAAACGGGCGCTTGCGCGCCCGTCCAGCGACGGAATCAGCCGTTGCGGCGCGCCTGCGTTTCGGCGGGGCGCAGCTTCGCGGCGAGCTTGTCGAGCACGCCGTTGACGTACTTGTAACCGTCGGAGCCGCCGAACGTCTTCGCGAGTTCGACGGCTTCGTTGATGATCACGCGATACGGCGTTTCGACATGGTGCGTGAGCTCGAACGTCGCGATCAGCAGCACCGCGCGTTCGACTGGCGACAGCTGGTCGATCGGACGGTCGAGCGACGGCGTGATGGCTTCGACGAGCGCTGCGTGCTCGCGAATCACGCCATGCAGGATCGCGTCGAGCAGCTCCTTGTCGGCCTTGTCGTAACCGAGCGCGCCGCGCAGCTGCGCGTCGATCTCGCCGGAGGCCGCGTTCGACAGCAGCCACTGATACAGGCCCTGCGTCGCCAGCTCGCGCGATTGTCGGCGGGCGCTCTTCTTCATGCGCGCTCCTCTTCGTCGTCTTCGTCTTCTTCTTCGTCCTCGTCGTCGCCGAGCTGGTCGAGCGCCATCGTCAGGTTGGCCATCTCGACCGCGACGCGTGCGGCGTCGCGACCCTTCTCGGTCATGCGCGCGACGGCTTGCTCGTCGTTCTCGGTCGTCAGCACCGCGTTTGCGATCGGCAGGTTGAAGTCGAGGCCGATGCGGGTAATGCCCGCGCCGCTCTCGTTCGACACGAGCTCGAAGTGGTACGTCTCGCCCCGAATCACCGCGCCGAGCGCGATCAGAGCGTCGAACTGGCCGCTTTCCGCGAGCTTTTGCAGCGCGAGAGGGATTTCCAGCGCGCCGGGCACCGACACGAGCAGCACGTCTTCACCGGAGACGCCGAGACGCTCGAGTTCTTCGACGCATGCATCGGCGAGGCCGTTGCAGACGGGTTCGTTGAAGCGGGATTGCACGATGCCGATACGCAGGCCGTCGCCTTCGAGATTCGGTTGGTATTGTCCGATTTCCATGATCTGGTCCGTGGTGTGGATGAACGGTTATAGGGCGAAAGCGCCGCGGCGGGTTACGCGTTGGACGCCGGGCAGGACTTGGCTTCGCCGCCGGGCATCGGAATGAAGCCCGTGACTTCGAGGCCGTAGCCGGACATGCTGCCCAGCTTGCGCGGATTCGACAGCACCTGCATCTTGCCGACGCCGACATCGCGCAGGATCTGCGCGCCGATGCCGAACGTCTTGAAATCGACCGGCCGGCGCTTCAGCGCAGCGGCCCTTTCTTCTTCGTCGAACGCCTTGAAGACGTCGATCAGATGTTCCTTCGTGTCGCCGCAGTTGAGCAGCACGATCACACCGAGGTCGCGCTCCGCGATGTCGCGCATCGCGGCGTCGAGCGTCCACGAGTGCGTCGAGACGCCCGTTTCGAGCAGGTCGAGCACCGACAGCGGCTCGTGCACGCGCACCGGCGTATCGACGTCGGGCGACGGTGTGCCGCGCACCAGTGCGATATGCGGCGAGCCGCTCGGCTGGTCGCGGTAGAGCACCGCGCGAAACGTGCCGTGCGCGGTCTGCATCGTGCGCTCGGCGATCCGTTCGATGATCGATTCGGTGCGGCTGCGGTACTGGATCAGGTCGGCGATCGTGCCGATCTTCAGACCGTGTTCCTTCGCGAACTCGAGCAGGTCGGGCAGGCGCGCCATCGTGCCGTCGTCCTTGATGACCTCGCAGATCACCGCGGCAGGCGTGAGCCCGGCCAGCGCCGTGAAATCGCAGCCGGCCTCGGTGTGGCCGGCACGCACGAGCACGCCGCCCGGCTGGGCCATGATCGGGAAAACGTGGCCCGGCTGCACGATGTGCTCGGGGCGGACGTCGTGCGCGACCGCCGTGGCGATCGTATGCGCGCGGTCGGCGGCCGAGATGCCGGTCGTCACGCCTTCGGCCGCTTCGATGCTGACCGTGAACGCGGTGCCGTACTGCGTGCCGTTGCGGTAGGTCATCAGCGGCAGGTGCAGCTGCTTGCAGCGCTCCTGCGTCAACGTCAGACAAATGAGGCCACGGCCGTACTTGGCCATGAAGTTGATCGCTTCCGGCGTGACGAATTCGGCGGCGATCACGAGGTCGCCTTCGTTTTCGCGGTCTTCTTCGTCGACCAGGATCACCATCCGGCCGGCTTTCAATTCCGCGATGATGTCGAGCGTGGAGGCGAGCGTCATAAAGGGGCGAGAAAGAGGAAAGTGCGTATTTTACGCCAGTCGGACCGCGTTTCCGCCGGCACGGGCCCCCGCACTCCGCGAGCGCGCCGGAAAACGATGCGGCCGGGCTGTGCGGCGAGCCGGCCCGGAGCGCGGCGGCGTGCGAGAAAGCCCGCGCGGCGCCCCGGCCGGCCGTGCGTCAGCCTTGCTCGTTGCGGCCGCCGAGGTAATCGAGCTTGCCGAGTTCGACGCCGCTGTGGCGCAGGATGTCGTACGCGGTCGTCACGTGGAAGAAGAAGTTGGGCAGCACGAAGTTCAGCAGATACGACTGGCCGGTGAACTCGATCGGACCCACACGCATCTTGAGCACGATCTGGCGCGCTTCGCTGCCGTCGATCTGCGCTGCATCGAAACCCTTCAGGTAGTCGATCGTCTTCTGGATGCGTGCATGCAGTTCGTCGAACGTCTGCTCGACGTCGGGGTAGCTCGGAATGTCGACGCCGGCGAGCCGGGCGGCGCAGCCCTTCGCGGTATCGGTCGCGATGTACACCTGGCGGACGAGCGGCAGCATGTCCGGATAGAGGCGTGCGCCGATGAACACCGACGGGTCGATCTGCTTCTCGGCCGCGTGCGCCTGCGCCTTGCCGAGGATGTGCTGCAGGTTGGTGAGGCCGCGGATCAGCACGGGCAGTGAAGCCTGGTACATCGAGATGGACATGGGGACGACTCCTGGTGGGAAAGGGGCAGCCGGTATCGGTGCGCGCGATGCGTCGCGGCGCCGGATCCGCTGCCGTTGCATCTTAGCGCGACGCGATCGGCCGTGCGCGCCGTTGGCCATTCGGCCGGGTATAGGGGCGCGGCGGCGGCCGCCATTCCCTGTCCACCGGATTCCGGGGGGGCCAGAGCCGGAACCGCCGCAATCAGTCCTGATGCACGCCCTGCGATGCCGACAGCATTCGCTCGACATACCGCGCGATCATGTCGACTTCGAGATTGACCTTGTCGGCGGCCTTCACGTGCCGCAGCGTCGTGACCTCGACGGTATGCGGGATCAGGTTGATCGAGAATTCGCAGCCGTCCGCGCGATCGTCGATCGTGTTGACGGTCAGGCTCACACCGTTGACCGTGATCGAGCCCTTGTAGGCGAGATAGCGGCCGAGCTCGCGCGGCGCGACGATCCGCAGCTCGTGCGACTCGCCGACCGGGGCGAAGCGCGTGACGGTGCCGAGGCCGTCGACGTGGCCGGACACGATGTGCCCGCCGAGCCGGTCGTGCGCGCGCAGCGCCTTCTCGAGATTCACTTCCCCCGGCTGCGCGAGGCCCACCGTGCGGTTCAGGCTTTCGCGCGACACGTCGACGTCGAAGCCCGTGTCGGTCTTTGCGATGACCGTCATGCACGCGCCCTGGATCGCGATGCTGTCGCCGAGCGCGAGATCGGCGAGGTCGAGGCCGCCCGCGTGCACGGTCAGCCGCACGCCCGCGTCGGGCGACGCGCCGAGCGGCGCGATCGATTCGATGCGGCCGACGGCCGCGACAATTCCGGTAAACATCGTGACGGCTCCGTTCAGTGGGACGCAGAGGGCGGCGCGATACGCGCGAGGATCCGCAGATCGTCGCCGATCCGCTCGACGCTGTGGAACGCAAGCCGCGTGCGGGCGTCGAGGCTCGCCGGCGCGGCGAGGTCGAACATGCCGGCCGCGTCGCTGCCGAGCAGGCTCGGCGCGAGATAGACCAGCAGCTCGTCGACGCAGCGCTCGCGCAGCAGCGAGCCGTTCAGCTTGTGGCCGGCCTCGACGTGCAGCTCATTCACGCCGCGCGCGCCCAGTTCCGCCAGCATCGCGGGCAGGTCGACCTTCCCCTGAGCATTCGCAAGCGACACGATCTCCGCGCCGCGCGAGCGCAGCACGTTCGCGCGCTGGTCGCCGGCTGCATCGAGCCGGCCGCAGAAGATCAGCAGCGGCGCGCCTTCGAGCAGCCGCGCATCGAGCGGCAGGTCGAGACGGCTGTCGACCAGCACGCGCCGCGGCTGGCGCGGCGTATCGATGCCGCGCACGGTCAGCTGCGGGTTGTCTTCGCGTACGGTGCCGATTCCGGTCAGGATCGCGCACGCGCGCGCGCGCCATGCGTGGCCGTCGGCGCGGGCGGCCTCGCCGGTGATCCACTGGCTTTTGCCGGACGGCAGTGCAGTGCGCGCGTCGAGCGACGCGGCGGTCTTCATCCGCACCCACGGGCGGCCGCGCGTCATCCGCGACACGAAACCGATGTTCAGCTCGGCCGCCTCGTTCGCGAGCAGCCCGCAGCGCACGTCGATGCCCGCGTCGCGCAGCATCCCGAGGCCGCGCCCCGACACTTGCGGATTCGGGTCTTCCATCGCCGCGACGACTTTCGCGACGCGCGCGTCGATCAGCGCATTCGCGCACGGCGGTGTACGGCCGAAGTGGCTGCACGGCTCGAGCGTGACATACACGGTGGCGCCGGCGACGTCATGGCCGCGCGAGCGCGCGTCCTTCAGCGCCTGCACTTCCGCGTGATCCTGGCCGGCCGGCTGCGTGAAGCCTTCGCCGATCACACTGCCGTTCTTGACGATCACGCAGCCGACGCGCGGGTTCGGCGCGGTCGTATACATGCCGCGCGCCGCGAGCTTCAGCGCGCGCTGCATGTGGGCGAAATCGGTATCCGAGAACATGCGTGCGGGCCCGGGTCAGGCGGCCAGCGCCGCGAACGCACGGCGCGCGGCCGCGAGCGTCGCGTCGATAACCGCATCGTCGTGCGTGCTCGACACGAAGCCGGCTTCGTACGCGGACGGCGCGAAGTACACGCCTTCGTCGAGCATCAGGTGGAAGAAGCGGTTGAAGCGCTCGATGTCGCTCTTCGTCACTTCCGCGAAGCTCGTCGGCACCTGCTCGGAGAAATACAGGCCGAACATCGCGCCGATCGAGTCGGCCGCGAACGGCACGCCCGCCGCGCGCGCTTCGGCCGCGAGGCCGTCGGCGAGGCGCTTCGTCTGCGCGGTGAGCGCATCGTAGAAGCCGGGCGCCTGGATCAGCTGCAGCGTTTTCAGGCCCGCTGCGACTGCGATCGGGTTGCCCGACAGCGTGCCGGCCTGGTACACGCCGCCGAGCGGCGCGAGGTGGGCCATGATGTCGCGGCGGCCGCCGAACGCGGCGGCCGGCATTCCGCCGCCAATCACCTTGCCGAGGCAGGTGAGGTCGGCCGCGATCCCGTAGTGCGCCTGTGCGCCGCCGAGCGCGACGCGGAACCCGCACATCACCTCGTCGAAGATCAGCACGGCGCCATGCTTCGTGCACAGCGTGCGCAGCGCATTCAGGAATTCGGGCGTGCCGCGCACGAGGTTCATGTTGCCCGCGACGGGCTCGACGATCACGGCGGCGATGTCGTCGCCGAAGGCGCCGAACGCTTCTTCGAGCGCGGCGACGTTGTTGTACTCGAGGACAGTCGTGTGCTTCGCGATGTCGGCGGGCACGCCGGCCGACGTCGGGTTGCCGAACGTCAGCAGGCCGGAGCCGGCCTTGACCAGCAGGCTGTCAGCGTGGCCGTGATAGCAGCCCTCGAACTTGACGATGCGGCTGCGGCCCGTGAAGCCGCGCGCGAGGCGCAGTGCGCTCATCGTGGCCTCGGTGCCGCTCGACACCATTCGCACCTGTTCGATCGACGGCACGAGCTTGCAGATTTCCTCGGCGATCACGATCTCCGCTTCGGTCGGCGCACCGAACGAGAAGCCGTCGGCGAGCACGCTCTGCACGGCCGACAGCACTTCCGGATGAACGTGGCCGACGATCATCGGGCCCCACGAGCCGATGTAGTCGATGTACTGCTTGCCGTCGGCATCCCAGAAGTACGGGCCCTGCGCGCGCGACACGAAGCGCGGCGTGCCGCCGACGGAACGGAACGCGCGCACCGGCGAGTTGACGCCGCCCGGAATGGTCTTCTGGGCGCGTTCGAAGAGGATCTGATTGTTGGACATGTGCGAAACCTGCGAGAGAAGGGCGCGGGGGCCGGTGCACGGGCCGCGGCGCCTGGGCGGAACGATCGTCCGATTGTACAAGAGACGCGCGCGGCAGGCCCGCGGGCTGGCCTGCGGCGTGTACGCGCGGCGGGAATAGGCGGAGCCGCTACGCGCGAAAGGTGCGCCCGCCCCCTTTTTATCGCGGCGGCCTGCGCTTGCCGGTCAGCTCGGCCCAGCGCTTTTCCAGCGGCCCCTCGACCATCGGCTTGATCGACGTACCGGAGCTCTGCGCGTCCCAGGTCTGCACCGAGTACGGATGCACGCGCAGCGCGTCGCGCGGAATCACGACCTCCTGATGCGCGTCGACGAGCCAGTCGTACACGAAGTCGATGCAGAGCCGGTAGCCCCGTTTCGTCGCCGGGTCGGCGACCTCGTACGGCGCCCGCGTCACGTAGCCGGAGCCGAACACGCCTTTCGGCGCGTTCGCGACGCGGTGCAGGAACACGCGGTCGCCCGGCAGGATGCCGCGCGCGAAGCCGCAGCCCCATACGTCGTGCACGGCTTCGCCGGCCTTCACGCGTGCGGCGACGTCGGGCAGTTCGGGCCACGGCCACTTCTTGGGGCTCCAGATCAGCAGGAAGGCGGTCATCGTTCGGGTCGTACGTCGAAATGGTCTGACGAGAAAGGCGGCGAGCAGCAAGCTTAATCGAATCCACGTGCGAATTTCCGGGCGCAGATCGTGCGCGCGTATTCCGGCCCTGCGCGGCACGCGAAAAAGTTGCGCGTACAATCATGGGCCTGAACGCGCCGTTCGCGGCGCGGCCTCCCGTCTTCACCGCCACGCGCGCCCCGACGCGCGCGGGCCTCCAATCCGGAAACCCATGTCTCACGTCGTCCGGCGCCGGCCCGATGCCCGGCTGATCCTGTTGCTCGGCGCGCTCGCAGCCTGCGGGCCGATCGCAACCGACATGTACCTGCCGAGCCTGCCGTCGATTGCCGCGGGCTTCTCCGTGAGCCCCGGCGCCGCGCAGCGCACGCTGACGAGTTTCATGGCCGGCTTCTCGATCGGCATGCTGCTTTACGGCCCGCTGTCCGACACGTGGGGCCGCCGCCCGGTGCTGCTGGGGGGCATCGCGCTGTTCACGCTCGCGAGCGTCGGCTGTTTCGTATCGAGCTCGATCGACATGCTGATCCTCGTGCGCTTCCTGCAGGCGCTCGGCGCGGGCGCAGCGTCGGTGCTCGCACGCGCGATCGCGCGCGACGCGCACGAACCGACCGACGCGGCGAAGGTGCTGTCGATGGTCGCGATCGTCACCGCGGTCGGGCCGCTGCTCGCGCCGCTGCTCGGCGGCCAGGTTCTGCGCTTCGCCGGCTGGCGCGGCGTGTTCGTCGTGCTTGCCGCATTCGGCGCGTTGTGCGCGGCGACCGCGTACCTGCGCGTGCCCGAAACCTGGCCGAAGGAGCGGCGCAAGAGCGCGGCGGTGCTCGCGTCGTTCGCATCGTACGGACGCATCCTGTCCGATCCGGTCGCGTGGGGGCACATGCTGTGCGGCGGGATGGCGTTCGCGTCGATGTTCTCGTACATCACCGCGACACCGTTCGTGTACATCGAGTATTTCCACGTGTCGCCGCAGCACTACGGGCTGCTGTTCGGGCTCAACGTCGTCGGGATCATGATCGGCAACTTCACCAACACGCGGCTCGTCGGCCGTCTCGGCTCGCTGCGCATCATCTCGGCTGCGTCGCTCGTGAGCGTCGTTGCGTCGCTCGCGGTCGCGCTCGTCGCGCTGACGGGGTGGGGCGGGCTGTGGTCGATCGTCGTGTGCCTGTTCTTCGTCGTCGGCGTGGTCGGCATCCTGTCGGCGAATTGCACGACCGATCTGATGCATCGCTATCCGCACAATGCGGGTGCGTCTGCGGCCGTGTTCGGCGCGATGCAGCTCGCTCTCGGCGCGCTCGCGAGCGTCGCGATCGGCGCCCTCGCCGACGGTACGCCGTTCGCGATGGGCGTGACGATCGGCGTCACCGGCGTGCTGTGTTTCGTCGGACGCTTCCTCGTGCTGCGCTGGCATGGACGGGCGGTGCCGACCGGCGCTTGATCGGCGCGGCGCGCGCGGTGGCGGATGGCGACGGCCGCACGCGCAACCGCGATCCGTGCGATGCGTGAGCCCGAATGCGCGAGAGCACCGGAGCGCCTGCCGCGCATTCATTGATGCGTGTTCGGATAGCGATTGCCACGCGAAGCCCGCTCCTGTTTCCTGTTGGCGACGCGGCTTCGCTGGCATCGTCGGTACAGTGCCGTGCGGTGTTCATCCGTGAATTCCTACGGCGACACGTCAAGCAACCCGCCCAATGCACAACACCCCGAACGCGGATCGGCCATCCAGCGTTCGGGGTGTTGCTTGACCGAGGCGTTTTCTTGCCCCTGTATCAATCCCGCGCGACGTCCTTCGCCGCCGGCGACGCGCCATGGCTCAGCCAGTCGAGCACGTCGGCCGTTTCGTCGTCGCTTGCCCGCGCGCGCGCCTGAGCGACCGCGTCCGGCAGTTCGCCGTTGGTCGACGCGCGACGGATCGCAACGCCGACCGCGAGGATGTCGATCATCAGCAGATGCAGGATCCGCGAGATCATCGACAGCTGCGACTCGCGCATCTCGATGTGATCGGTTTCGAGTGCGACGGTCGCGCGTTTCGCGAGCGGCGTATTGCTCGACGTGATCGCGATCACCTTCGCGCCGGCCTGCATCGCGACGTCGAGCACGCGCAGCAGCTCGGGCGCGCGCCCCGACTTCGACACCGCGACGATCACGTCGCCCTTGCCGAGCAACGCGGCCGAAGCGGCCTGCATGTACAGGTCGCCGTACGCGATCGTCGGAATCCCGAAGCGGAAGAACTTGTAATGCGCGTCCTGCGCGACGATGTTCGAATTGCCGAGCCCGTAGAACTCGATGCGGCGCGCGCCGTTCAGTATTTCGATCGCGTTCTCGACATGTTCGAAGTTCAGGTGCTCGCGCAACTGCAGAATCGCAGACACCGTGTTGTCGAGCACCTTCGCGCCGAAATCGGTCGCCGTGTCGCCGAGATGCACCTGGCTGTGGCTCATCGGAATCGTGCCGGTGAGACCGGTCGCGAGCTTCAGCTTGAAATCCGACAGCCCCTGGCAACCGAGCGAGCGGCAAAAGCGGATCACCGTCGGCTGGCTCACGTCCGCCTTGCGCGCGATGTCGACGATCGGATCGTTGATGATCGAGCGCGGATGGTTCAGCGCGAGATCGGCGACGCGGCGCTCGGCCGGCGTCAGCGCGTCGCGCATCTGGCGGATCCGCTCGAACACGGCCGACGACGCGCCGCCCGAACGGTTCGACAGCTGCTCCGCGAGAATGGCCGACACGCCGAGGAACGCCGGATATTCGGCGGTGATCAGGTAGGTCGGGATGTTCGCCAGATAGTGCGCGAAGCGGCCCTTCGCCTCGAAGCGTGCACGGAACGACGAGCGCGTGAACAGCTCGCCGAGCTTCAGCGCGACACCGCCGCCGATATAGACACCGCCGAGCGCGCCGAGTGTCAGCGCGACGCTGCCGGCGAACGAACCGAGGATCCCGCAGAAGCATTCGACGGTTTCGAGCGCGAGCGCGTCGCCTGCATGCGCACGCTCGACGATCTCGGCCGTATCGACGGACGCGGCGACGCGCTTCTTGTCCCGCGCGGCGAGCGCCCGGTAGATGATCTCCATGCCCGGGCCCGCGCACACGCGTTCGAACGACACGTGCGGAAACTTCTTGCGCGCGTACTGCAGCACGAGATCCTCACGCTCGTCCTGCGGTGCGAACGACGCATGACCGCCTTCGCTGCCGAGCGCGATCCAGCGGTCGTCCGCTGGAATCAGGCCCGATACGCCGAGCCCGGTGCCGGGCCCGAGCAGCCCGATCACGCTGTTCTGGCGGCGCGCGCCGCCGCCGATCTGCACGCGCTGCGCGTCGGTCAGGCCGGGCAGCGCCATCGCGAGCGCGGTGAAGTCGTTGACGACGAGCAGCGTGTCGAAGCCGAGCGCGCGGCGCGTCGCTTCGATCGAAAAGCTCCAGTCGTGATTGGTCATCGTGACCTGGTCGCCGTCGACCGGGTTCGCGATCGCGATCGCCGCGTGATTCACGCGGCTGATCTTCACGTCCTTCAGATACTTGCGGATCGCGTCGGTGAGCGTCGGGTAGTCCGCACCGGGATAGACGCGGATCTGCGTGATTTCGCCCGGGCCGGTTTCCAGCGCGAAACGCGCGTTGGTGCCGCCGACGTCCGCGAGCAGGCGCGGGCCGTCGGCGTGCTGGCCGGCGACGACAGCCTTACTTTGCGCACCAGTAGACATCGAGCTTGGTCCCCTTGTCGTTGGCCAGTTGGGAAATCGCGTTTTTCTGCAGCGTGGCCGCTGCGGCGTCGAGCACGTCGCGCTTGGCGGCGCCGGCGATCAGCAGGAACAGCCGGTCGACGCGCTTGAGCGCATCGAGCGAATAGCTCACGCGCGCATGCGGCGCCGCACCGGGATGCACGGCGACGAAGCGTTCGGACGTCGTGATCGCGTGGTCCCATTCGGGCGCATCGGCGAAGATCGACGCGGTATGGCCGTCCTCGCCCATGCCGAGCACGGCGACGGTCGGCACGCGGTAATCGGCGTTCGCGTTGAGTGCGGCGACGTGCGCGTCGAGCGGCACGCGCGTGTCGACGAGCGGCAGGAAGCGGGCAGGGGCCGCTGCGTGCTGCAACAGCGTGTCGCGCACGAGCTGCGCGTTGCTGGCCGCGTCGTTCTCCGGCACCCAGCGGTCGTCGACCAGCGTGACGTCGACGCCGGCCCAGTCGAGCGCTGCATGCGACAGCGTTTGCAGGAACGGGCGCGGGCTCGTACCGCCGGACACCGCGAGCGTCGGGCGCGCGGGGCCGGCGAGCGCCGCGCGCAGCACATCGCCGACGGCGCGCGCGAGCGCTTCGCTTTGCGCTTCCTGGGTGTCGAAAGCGTGGATCTCGATCACATCTCCTCCGGACTGCTTTGTCTGTTCAATTCGTATGAATCGTGGGGCACGTTGCCGCGCGTACGATGTGCGCGGCAACGGTTTGCATCAGTTTTCCTCTTCGAGCCAGCAGGTGCCGTGCTGCGCGAGCATCGCGCTTGCCGCGGCCGGCCCCCACGTGCCCGCCGCGTACGGCTTCGGCGGCTTCAGCGTGCGCGCCCATTCGTTCAGGATCGGCTCGACCCAGCGCCACGCGGCCTCTTGCTCGTCGCGGCGCACGAACAGCGCGAGGCGGCCGTTGATCACGTCGAGCAGCAGACGCTGGTACGCCTCCATCTGCCCTTCCTTGAAGAACTGGTCGAACGCGAGGTCGAGGTGCACGCTCGCGAGATTCATCCCCTCGCCGGGCTGCTTCGCGAGGCAGTACAGGCGGATCGTCTCGTTCGGCTGCAGCCGGATCACGAGACGGTTCGAGCCTGCGCGCAGCGCGGTCGGCCCGAGCGCCGAGTGCGGCACCGGACGGAAGTTGACGACGATTTCCGCGACGCGATCGGCCAGCCGCTTGCCGGTGCGCAGGAAGAACGGCACGCCGGCCCAGCGCCAGTTCTCGATCTCGACCTTCAGCGCGACGAAGGTCTCGGTCTGGCTGTCCGGCTTCACGCCCGGCTCGGTCGCGTATGCCGGCACCTGCGCGCCCTTGATCACGCCCGCATGATACTGGCCGCGCACCGCGACCTTGCCGATGTCGCGCGGATCGACGGGTTTCAGCGCACGCAACACGCGCAGCTTTTCGTCGCGCACCGAGTCCGAATCCATCGAATGCGGCGGCTCCATCGCGACGATCGACAGCAGCTGCAGCAGGTGGTTCTGCACCATGTCGCGCAGCGCGCCCGTATTGTCGTAGAAATCGCCGCGCGCCTCGACGCCCAGCTCCTCGGCGATCGTGATCTGGATGCTCTCGACCCATTCGCGGCGCCACAGCGGCTCGAACAGCGCATTGCCGAAGCGCAGCGCGAGCAGGTTCTGGACCGGCTCCTTCCCGAGGTAGTGGTCGATCCGGTAGATCTGGTCTTCCGCGAAGATCTCGCCGACCGCGTCGTTGATCGCATTCGACGAGCGCAGGTCGTAGCCAAGCGGCTTCTCGAGCACGATCCGCGCGCCTTCGTTCAGGCCGACCGACGCGAGCGCCTTGCAGATCGGCACGAACAGCGACGGGCCCGTCGCGAGATAGAACACGCGGATGCCGGGCAGATGCGCGATCGCGTCGCGCAGCACGACGTAGTCTTCCGCGCGGCCGAGATCGAGGTTCACGTATTCGATGCGCTCGAGGAAAGACTTCCATGCGCTTTCGTCGAATGCGCTGCCGGCTGCCTTCGTCGCATGCGGTTTCACGTGCGTGTCGACCCACTCGAGATAGTGGGCGCGATCCGATTCGTGTCGCGCGACGGCGATGATCCGGCCGCCTTCGGCGAGCATGTTGCCGCGGTGCGCTTCGAACAGCGCGGGCAGGATCTTGCGCATCGACAGGTCGCCGGTGCCGCCGAAAAGTACGAAGGTAAAGCTGGAATCGGTATGCATGTGTCTCCGCCAGTTGGGGTGCTCGGAAGCGATCCGTAGTGCGATAAAAATATTTTTGACACTGAATTGTAGTTTAACTACAATCCGCCGCAAGGGGTAGCACCTGGGTGAAGAAAAAAAGATGTGCGGTCGACGAACTGCACGAGCTTCGCCTCGGGAGCGCCTTGTGCCGAATGGTATCGGACATTGACGGAGCGCATCGGTCGCGCGCCGTCGCCCCCGGGCTCGCGCCGCGGCATCGCGGCGGGCCAGAAACACAAAGAGGAGACACGCCGTTGAATCTCGATTCACGCTTTCTGTAAGAGCCCGGCCGGTCATCGGCCCCGTACGCTGCATGCGTCCCGCGGCTCGATTTCCCCGTCGTTTATCAAGAAGCCGGTTCCCCGTCGGGGAGCCTCACGAGTTGATTCAGTCTGGAGGAGATAAGTAATGAAAGTTCGCTCGATCATGGGCGCGCTCTGCGCCGCGGGTCTGATGGCTGGCGCCGTGGCGGCGCAGGCAGCCGAGAACGTGACGGTGCTGCACTGGTGGACCTCGGGCGGCGAGTCCAAGGCCGTCGGCGTGCTGAAGGACGACATGCAGAAGCAGGGCTACGTGTGGAAGGACTTCGCGGTCGCGGGCGGCGCGGGCGCGGCGGCCATGACCGCGCTGAAGACCAAGGTGATCAGCGGCGACGCACCGTCGGCCGCGCAGATCAAGGGCCCGCTGATCCAGGACTGGGCCGACCAGGGCGTGCTCGTCAACATCGATTCCGCCGCGGGCGACTGGAAGCAGAACCTGCCGCCGGAAATCGACAAGATCATCAAGTACAAGGGCCACACGGTCGCCGCGCCGTTCTCGGTGCACCGCGTGAACTGGCTGTACATCAACAAGGCCGCGCTCGACAAGGTCGGTGCGAAGGTGCCGACCACGTGGGCGGAATTCTTCGCGGTCGCCGACAAGCTGAAGGCCGCGGGCATCCAGCCGGTCGCGATGGGCGGCCAGCCGTGGCAGGACCTGACGCTGTGGGAAGACGTCGTGCTGTCGCAGGGTCCGGCGTTCTACAAGAAGGCGCTCGTCGATCTTGACCAGGCGACGCTGACGTCGCCGCAGATGGTGTCGGTGTTCGATACGGTGCGCAAGATCCAGGGCTACTTCGACACTGGCCGCAACGGCCGCGACTGGAACCTCGCGACCGCGATGGTCATCAACGGCAAGGCCGGCATGCAGTTCATGGGCGACTGGGCGAAGGGCGAGTTCGAGAACGCCGGCAAGAAGGCGGGCAAGGACTACATCTGCGCGCCGGTGCCGGGCACCGCGAACGCGTACACGTTCAACGTCGACTCGTTCGTGTTCTTCCAGCAGAAGGGCGAGAAGAACGCGACGCCGGGCCAGATCGCGCTCGCGAAGACGATCATGACGCCGGAGTTCCAGGAGCAGTTCAGCCTGTTGAAGGGCTCGGTGCCGGTGCGTCTCGGCGTGAAGATGGACAAGTTCGACGACTGCGCGAAGAAGTCGTACGCGGACGAGCAGACCGCGATCAAGTCGGGCGGTTTCGTGCCGTCGCTGGCGCACGGGATGGCGCAAGGCGATGCGACGGCCGGTGCGATCACCGACGTCGTGACGAAGTTCATGAATTCGCAGCAGGATTCGAAGAGCGCAGTGGCCGCGCTCGCGAAAGCCGCGAAGGTGAAGTAAAGCGCGACAGGCGCCCGGCCGGAAACGCATCGTCGGCCGGGCGTTTTTGCATGTGCAGCAAACGGGCTCGCCCGCGGGCCCGCGCCGTACCGGTGCCGGCCCCGGCCTGCGCCGCCCTCGTTCCAGGAGTCGAATCAAGTGGCTGCCCCTCTTAGCGGAAACGGATCCGGCACTGCCGTCGCGCGGCGCACGTCGCCGATGTCGGCCTTCGCCGATCGCTGGATCCCGAAGCTCGTGCTCGCGCCGAGCCTCGCGATCGCCGTGGTGTTCATCTACGGCTTCATCCTGATTACCGGCTATCTGTCGCTGACCAATTCGCGGCTGTTGCCGAACTACGAATTCGACGGCTTCGGCCGTTACACGGACCTGTTCCAGAACGATGTGTGGTGGACTTCCGCCGCGAACCTCGGCTGGTTCGGGATTCCGTTCATCGCGATCTGCGTCGGGCTCGGCCTGTTCCTCGCGATCCTGCTCGACCAGCGCATCCGCAACGAAGGCGCGCTGCGCGCGATCTTCCTGTACCCGATGGCGCTGTCGTTCATCGTGACCGGCACCGCATGGCAGTGGATCCTGAACCCGGGTCTCGGCCTCGAGAAGGTGATGCACGACTGGGGCTGGACGAGCTTCTCGTTCGGCTGGCTCGACGATCCGGACAAGGCGATCTTCTGTATCGTGATCGCGGCCGTGTGGCAGTCGACCGGCTTCGTGATGGCGCTGTTCCTCGCGGGGCTGCGCGGCGTCGACGGCGAGATTTTCAAGGCCGCTCAGGTCGACGGCGCGACGCTTCCGACCATCTACCGCAAGATCGTGATCCCGAGCATGCGGCCTGTATTCTTCTCGGTGCTGCTGATCCTGTGCCACATCACGATCAAGACGTTCGACCTGGTCGTCGCGCTGACCGCGGGCGGGCCCGGCACGTCGTCGTCGCTGCCGGCCATGTTCATGTACACGTTTTCGTTCAACCGCGGCCAGCTGGGCCTGGGCGCGGCGTCGTCGGTGATGATGCTCGCGACGGTGGTCGCGGTGCTGGTGCCGCTGATGTATATGGAATCGAGGAGCACCCGCAATGCAGCCTAAGATGACGATCAGCCGGGCAGTGATCTATGCGGCGCTGATCCTGTTCGCGCTGTATTTCCTGTTCCCGATCTACGTGATGCTGTCGACGTCGTTCAAGGATCTCGACCAGCTTCGTACCGGCAACCTGTTGACGCCGCCGTCGCACTGGACCGTCGATCCGTGGGTGAAGGCGTGGAGCGGCGCGTGTACCGGCGTGCGCTGCGACGGGATGAAGCCGTTCTTCCTGAACTCGCTGCAGATGGTGATTCCGGCCGTGCTGATCTCGTCGCTGATCGGCGCGTTCAACGGCTACGTGCTCACGCACTGGCGCTTTCGCGGCGCGGATGCGCTGTTCACGATGATGCTGGTCGGCTGCTTCATTCCGTTCCAGGTCATCCTGCTGCCGATGGCGCGCCTGCAGGGGATGCTCGGCCTTGCGAACACGATTCCGGGCCTGGTGTTCGTGCACGTCGTGTACGGGATCGCATTCACGACGATGTTCTTCCGCAACTTCTACGTCAGCGTGCCGGCCGAGCTCGTGAAGGCCGCACGCATCGACGGCGCGGGCTTCTTCACGATCTTCACGAAGATCCTGCTGCCGGTGTCGCTGCCGATCTTCATGGTGTGCCTGATCTGGCAGTTCACGCAGATCTGGAACGACTTCCTGTTCGGGATCGTGTTCTCCGGCGTCGACTCGATGCCGATCACGGTCGCGCTGAACAACCTCGTGAACACGTCGACGGGCGTGAAGGAATACAACGTCGACATGGCCGGCGCGATCATCGCCGCGCTGCCGACGCTGCTCGTCTACGTGGTCGCCGGCCGCTACTTCGTGCGCGGCCTGACGGCGGGCGCGGTGAAGGGGTAAGCGCGGCTTCATCCGATACGACGAACCGGCCGCGCGCGACGCGCGGCGCATCGAAACGAACCCGACGCGGCGCCGTAGCGCCGCGCGAGACGAGACAGAGGATTCACAGCATGGCAAGCCTTTCCATCCGTGACGTGTACAAGACCTACCCGAACGGGGTGCCGGTCCTGAAGGGTGTCGACATCGAGATCGAGGACGGACAGTTCCTGATCCTGGTCGGCGGATCGGGCTGCGGGAAATCGACGCTGCTCAACATGATCGCCGGCCTCGAGACCGTGACGAGCGGCGAGATCTGCATCGACGGCAAGGTCGTCAACGACTTGTCGCCGAAGGATCGCGACATCGCGATGGTGTTCCAGTCGTACGCGCTGTATCCGTCGATGACGGTGCGCGAGAACATCTCGTTCGGCTTGAACATCCGCAAGGTGCCGAAGAGCGAACAGCAGCAGATCGTCGAGCGTGTGTCCGCGATGCTGCAGATCCAGCATCTGCTCGACCGCAAGCCCGGCCAGCTGTCGGGCGGCCAGCGCCAGCGCGTCGCGATGGGCCGCGCGCTCGCGCGCGATCCGTCGTTGTTCCTGTTCGACGAACCGCTGTCGAACCTCGACGCGAAGCTGCGCATCGAGATGCGCGCGGAAATCAAGCTGCTGCACCAGCGCCTCGGCACGACGATCGTCTACGTGACGCACGATCAGATCGAGGCGATGACGCTTGGCGACCGGATCGCGGTGATGAAGGACGGTGTCGTCCAGCAGTTCGGCGCGCCGCAGGAAATCTACGATTCGCCGTCGAACCTGTTCGTCGCCGGCTTCATCGGCGCGCCGCCGATGAACTTCATCAACGGCAAGCTGGTGGAGCAGGGCAGCGGCGTCGCGCTCGAGATCGACACGGGGCTTGGGCGCAGCGCGCTGAACCTGCCGTTCGACGCGAAGCGGATGAACGGCCACGTCGGCCGCGAGGTGATCCTCGGCCTGCGTCCGGAGCGCATCACCGACGCGCGCAACGCGCATCACGGCGAGGCGTCGAAGCTGCAGCCGATCGACGTGCGCGTCGACGTGACGGAGCCGACGGGGCCGGACACGCACGTGTTCGCGCAGGTGAACGGCAAGCGGATCGTGAGCCGCGTGCATCCGGCCGCGAATCCGCAGCCGGGGCAGACGCAGTCGTTGCTGTTCGACGTGTCGAAGGCGGTGCTGTTCGATCCGGCGTCGGAAGAGCGGATTGCGTGAGGCAAACACGCTTGGGGCTATCGACGATGTGTTCAGGCCACAGATGGTTTGGCTGCTCGTCGACTGCCCGGGCGTAAGCCAGGCCGCTGCATTCGCGGTCGTTACAGCCTTTCCTCGATGTCTGAGGGCCGCACGGTGCAGTCACGGATGCGGCAGTGAGAGGAAATATGAACCGATCGCGTGTAGCGCAGGCATGAACAGAAGACACGTGAAGACGGCTGGAAAATAAAGATTCGAGCGGCGTATCTTGGGAAATAAGCCGGCCACTGCGACAAGCAAACACACTGTCGCGAGTGCACCGAATAGATCGCTATCCGCGATCATCAGAAAAAGCGCACGCATGTCCGTTCCACGGCTTACTGGTTAAATGCGGTGAAATTCCAGCGATACAGCTGAAACTGCTTCAGAAAGTCTTTGACTTCGGCGCCTGTTGTCTCGTTTCTGTAGTCCCACCCGTCCTCGCCGGATGTGTAATGCCCATTCTCGACCCTCATGCCTGCGTAGCTGCCACTTCGCGGATCCGCACGATTGCGACCGAAGATTCGCATGATTGTTGTGAACGGGCGAACGATCACGCCACTCGAATTACCCTGCATGATCGCAATGGACGACGGCGAGACCCTTATGACCATTTGAACGTGGTGTCCGATGCCTGCGCGATCATTGGCCTGTACAAGCATGTCTCCAGGCAGCAGTGACTCCGGCGCGTGGAGCTGCACGGTGTTCGAATCTGTACGCTGTAAGTCTGGTGCGCCGAAAGTCAGCGATACCATATCGGCGAAACCGTACATTGTCGAATCGTATCGTCCATGCTCGGACTCGCCGTAGATTTCGATATTCCGATAGCTTCGTACGTCCGTTGTCAGGCAGAGCGGCAGCCCTCGCAAGGCGGAAAACTGGATAAGCACGCGTAGTGCGAAGTCCTCGCACGTAAATCGATTCGCGCGCGTGCTTCCATTGCGATCCCAATAAGTTTCTGTCTGGATTTGTGTTGCCAGCTGTGGCAGCGTGAGATGGTATTCAGCGATGTCGGTATCAGTCCACTGACGGACCGTTTTCCAGAATGTCTTGAACCGCGCAGTGACCGGCTTCGGTGAAGTATCGCTCGTTGGCGTGGTCGTGCGTGTTGCGATCCGCTTGTATCGATTGCCGTCAGGCGACACGTGAGTATGGTCCGGCATGGCTATTCCGCGAGATAGATCGTTATGTTTTCCGCGTGCCGCACCGAGGCAAGCAGGTGCGTGTATCCCAGCCTGTCCGTCGTGCCGTATTCGAACGTTCCCGTGTCACGCCGCAGCGCATAACGGGCGTAGCTCAGAGGATTGCCGGCAATGTCCCGAAGGACGAAGCGATCGTCATAGACGAGCGGCACAGCCGGCTGGAGGGACGACATCGCGGCGGGGGCGGGTATTTCCACGTTGTGCGCTATTCCTTCTATTTTCCATTTGCGTCCGTACCGGGAGTTGATGCGTGGAGGACGGTCGCATTGGCATCGAACCCAATCTCCGCTCAGCGCCTGAACTCTTCCTGCGCATGTGAAGTCGCGTAATCGCTTTGCATTTGGAGCCCAGGGTGCAGCTTCAATTGTTCCGATGCTTTCGCAGGTGCTACACCATGCACGTTGTCCGACGAACGTGATTCTTCGATGCTTGCCGTCGTCACCGACGATCGTTCCGCATTTGCCCCCGTCGAGGACGTAGCCGCCACTGTCCAGTGGATCGTCTTCGACCACCGCATAAAAGATGACCATGTCGCTGCCGCTAGGTTGAAATCATGCGGCGGAACGTAGCATGGTTTTGTCGCGAAATGAAAGGAGAATGTAAAGAATTGTGTCGATATGCACTCGCTCGTTTTGATCTGAATCACGAGCGTCCAGCGGCAAGGGACTGCCGAATCGGTCCCTTGAGATGCTGGAAAACGGTTTGCGTCAGTGCGGCAACCGCACGTCGAGTTTGAACGTGACGAGCCGCGCGACGAGCGTAAGCGCGGTCGCGAGCAGCATGCTGTACACCAGGTCGCACTGCAGCCACACGAGCAGCAGATAAAACCAGCAGCCGACGAACGCGCAGGTCGCGTACGGCCGCGAATCGCGCAGGATCAGCGGGATGTCGTTGCACAGCACGTCGCGAATGATGCCGCCGACCACGCCGGTGATCACGCCCATCATCACCGCGATGAAGCGCGGCATCTCGGCATCGAGCGCGATCGCGGTGCCCGAGATGCTGAAGATGCCGAGCCCGATCGCGTCGGCCACCAGCAGCATCCGCTCGGCCGACAGCCGAGACAGCAAGCGCAGCACGAACGGCGCGAACAGCGCGAGCACGAAGATGGCGATCACGTAGTCGTCGTGCACGACCCAGTAGAACGGCCGGCGCTCGAGCAGGATGTCGCGCAGCGTGCCGCCGCCGAACGCGGTGGCGAGCGCGACGACGAACGTGCCGACCGAGTCCAGGCGATTCTTGCGCGCCTCGATGAACCCCGAGATCGCGAAAGCCAGCGTCGCGATCGCCTCAAGCACCGCGATCGCAAGCGTCAGCCTAGGATGCGGCACGCGGCCCCCGTTCGGCAGGCGCCGTCAGCGGCTGCAGCAGCACGAGCACCGCGCCGGCGCCGCCGTCGTGGCCGCGCGCTTCGCAGAACGCGATCACTTCCTCCTTCTGCACGAGCCACGCGCGCACCTTGCCCTTCAGCACGGGTTCCTTGCCGATCGACCCGAGCCCTTTTCCATGGATTACGCGCAGGCAGCGCAGCCCTTTCTTGCCGGCTTCGCGGATGAATTCGGCGAGCGCGTCGCGCGCCTCGTCGCGCCGCATCC
Organism: Burkholderia latens; assembly: GCF_001718795.1. Taxonomy (NCBI): domain Bacteria; kingdom Pseudomonadati; phylum Pseudomonadota; class Betaproteobacteria; order Burkholderiales; family Burkholderiaceae; genus Burkholderia; species Burkholderia latens. Next base: position 977,273 of record NZ_CP013435.1, read on the forward strand.
CGTGCAGGTCGAGCTGCGCCTGCACGATCCACGCGCCGCTGCGCAACTTGCGCACGACGTCGCGACTGATGCCCGGGCGGTGGTAATACAGCGATTCGTCGCTGTCGAGCAGCGTCTCCGGATCGAATTCGTCGGACAGCGTCGCGTTCAGCACCGCTTCCTCGTCACGCTGGGTCTGCTTTGGCACTGGCGCGGGCGGGATGCGGCCGGACGCTGCCCGCGGCGGCGCGTTCAGCGGGCGGATCGCGCCGATTTCGTTGCGGAACAGGTTCGCGTCGGCTTCGGCCTTGCGTGCGGCCTGCGCGGTTTCGATCCGCGCGCGCTCGCGACGCTCGGCTTCGCCCTGCAGTGCGCTGCGTAACGCGCCGAGGCCCGCGAGTCCCTGGCCGCGCAGCGCGGCCGGCGCCGGCACGGGCGGCGCCGCCGCGGGCGCGGGATTCGCGGAACGGGCGGCGATCTGCCGCTTCGCGGGATCGCTCGGATGGGGCTGGTTCTTTGCCATGATTCGGTAACGGGGCAAGCGCGTTCGGGCGCGCGGGCACAAAAAAGCCGCTGCGCGGCAGCGGCTTTCCGGTCAAGCGCGCTGCACGGCAGCGGACGCCATTGTAGCGCCCGCCGCGGCAAACGCTTGCGGCTTACTTCTTGTCGTGCAGGCTTTCCAGGTAGCGCTGCGCGTCGAGCGCGGCCATGCAGCCGGTGCCGGCGCTCGTGATCGCCTGGCGATACACGTTGTCCTGCACGTCGCCGGCGGCGAACACGCCCGGCACGCTCGTCGACGTCGCGTTGCCCTGCAGGCCGCTCTTCGTCAGGATGTAGCCGTCTTTCATTTCCAGCTGACCCTGGAACAGGTCGGTGTTCGGCTTGTGGCCGATTGCGACGAACACGCCCTGCACGGTCAGATCCTGCGTCGCGCCCGTTTTCACGTTCTTGATGCGCAGGCCCGTGACACCCGACTCCTCGCCCGTCACTTCGTCGAGCACGTGATCCCACTTGATGTCGACGACGCCTTCCTTTTCCTTCTCGAGCAGCCGGTCGATCAGGATCGGCTCGGCGCGGAACTTGTCGCGGCGGTGGATCACCGTGACCTTCTTCGCAATGCCCGTCAGGTACAGCGCTTCCTCGACGGCCGTGTTGCCGCCACCGATCACCGCGACTTCCTGGTTGCGATAGAAGAAACCGTCGCAGGTTGCGCAGGCCGACACGCCCTTGCCCATGAACGCTTCCTCGGACGGCAGGCCGAGATACTGCGCGGATGCGCCGGTCGCGATGATCAGCGCATCGCACGTGTATTCACCCGAGTCGCCGATCAGCCGGATCGGCTTCTCGTGCAGCTTCGCGGTATGGATGTGGTCGAAGACGATTTCGGTGTTGAAGCGCTCTGCGTGCTCCTGAAAGCGCGCCATGAGTTCCGGGCCTTGCACGCCCTTCGCGTCCGCCGGCCAGTTTTCAACGTCGGTCGTCGTCATCAGCTGGCCGCCCTGCGCGATGCCGGTGATCAGCACCGGGGACAGGTTGGCGCGTGCCGCGTAGACGGCGGCCGTGTAGCCGGCGGGGCCGGAACCGAGAATCAGGACTTTGGCGTGTTTGGGCGTGGACATGTGCGAATCCGTAAAAGTCGGCCGCGGCGGGCTGGGTAAGGCGCGCCGAGCGGTCTGGTTGACCGGGATGCCGTCGTAGATGGGTATCAGACGCGCATTATAAAGGCCCCGTTGCTGCGCTGCCGAACGAGAGTTTCAATCGCGACGATAGCGTTTCGCGGCTGGCCGGCGCGCGCAGCCATGGGCGGCCGGGCGGAAGCGCCGACTCCCGGCGGCGCCGCACCGCGCGGTGCATCGTCGCAGCCGGCGCGTCCGGCTCGCATCCGCGGTAGCCGCCGTAGTCACCGGATGAGCGGCGCGTCGCTTTGATGTAACCGTCATTTACACTTGGCGGCCCGATGCAGCGTTTACAATAAGCGCGATCGAACGACAGGCGGGCGCGCGGCCCGTCCTCTTTATACGGATTCATGGCAAAAGCTCCTTATTCCGCCCAGGCACAGGCGTTGCCGCACCGGATGTCGAAGCTCCTCACGGAGATCCGCTGGATTCTCCAGGTCGCGCTCTGCGCTTTTCTGGTGATGGCCCTGCTGAGCTATAGCCGGCGCGATCCGAGCTGGACGCACGCCGCGCAGGTGGACCACATCTCGAACTGGGCCGGGCGCGTCGGCGCGTGGACGGCCGACATCATCCTGCTGCTGTTCGGGCTGTCCGCGTATTGGCTGATCGTGCCGCTCGCGCGGCGCATCGCGGTCAACTACCGGCGCATCACGCGTCACGAGGCGGTCGTCGACGAACCGGAGCGGCCGATCGGCTGGCTTACCGAAATCTTCGCGTTCGTGCTCGTCGTGCTCGCGTGCGATGGCATCGAAGCGCTGCGGATGTGGTCGCTGAAGGTGCAATTGCCGCGCGCGCCGGGCGGCGTGATCGGCGAGGCCGTCGCCGGCGCGATGTCGCACGCGTTCGGCTTCACTGGCGGCACGCTGCTGCTGCTGATTCTGCTGGCGATCGGCTTGTCGCTGTATTTCCGCTTTTCGTGGCTGTCGGTCGCCGAGCGCGTCGGCGGCGCGATCCTGTCGGCCGTCAACGTCGCGAAGCTGCGCCGCGAGGCCGAGCGCGACCGCAAGCTCGGCGAGGCAGCGGCCGTGCGTCGCGAAGGCAAGGTCGAGGAAGAGCGTGTGCGCATCGAGGATCACGAGCCCGTGACGATCGTGCCGCCGGTCGTCACGCCGGCGAAGTCCGAGCGCGTCGAGCGCGAGCGCCAGGTGCCGCTGTTCACCGATCTGCCGGGCGACTCGACGCTGCCGCCGGTGTCGCTGCTCGATCCCGCACCCAAGACGCAGGAAGCGATTTCGGCCGATACGCTCGAATTCACGTCGCGCCTGATCGAGAAGAAGCTGAAGGATTTCGGCGTCGAGGCGAGCGTCGTGGCCGCGTATCCGGGCCCCGTCGTCACGCGCTACGAGATCGAGCCGGCCACCGGCGTGAAGGGCAGCCAGATCGTCAACCTTGCGAAGGATCTTGCACGTTCGCTGTCGCTCGTGTCGATCCGCGTGGTCGAAACGATCCCCGGCAAGAACTACATGGCGCTCGAGCTGCCGAACCAGCGCCGCCAGACAGTCCATCTGTCCGAGATCATCGGCTCGGAGGTCTATGCGGCAGCATCGTCGGCGCTGACGCTGAGCCTCGGCAAGGACATCGGCGGCAAGCCCGTGTGCGCGGATCTCGCGAAGATGCCTCACTTGCTCGTCGCCGGCACGACCGGTTCGGGCAAGTCGGTCGGGATCAACGCGATGATCCTGTCGTTGCTGTACAAGGCGACCGCCGAGCAGGTGCGCCTGATCCTGATCGATCCGAAGATGCTCGAAATGAGCGTCTACGAAGGCATTCCGCATCTGCTGTGTCCGGTCGTCACCGACATGCGCCAGGCCGGCCACGCGCTGAACTGGACGGTCGCGGAAATGGAGCGCCGCTACAAGCTGATGAGCAAGCTCGGCGTGCGCAACCTCGCCGGCTACAACAACAAGATCGACGACGCGGCGAAGCGCGAGGAAAAGATTCCGAATCCGTTCAGCCTGACGCCGGACGATCCCGAGCCGCTCGGCCGCCTGCCGAACATCGTGGTCGTGATCGACGAGCTGGCCGACTTGATGATGGTCGTCGGCAAGAAGGTCGAGGAGCTGATCGCGCGGATCGCGCAGAAGGCGCGCGCGGCCGGCATCCACCTGATCCTCGCGACGCAGCGTCCGTCCGTCGACGTGATCACGGGCCTGATCAAGGCGAACGTGCCGACGCGAATCGCATTCCAGGTGTCGTCGAAGATCGACTCGCGCACGATTCTCGACCAGATGGGCGCCGAATCGCTGCTCGGCATGGGCGACATGCTTTACCTGCCGCCGGGCACCGGGTTGCCGGTGCGCGTGCACGGCGCGTTCGTCGCCGACGACGAAGTGCATCGCGTCGTCGAGAAGCTCAAAGAACAGGGCGAGCCGAACTACGTCGAAGGGCTACTCGAAGGCGGCACCGCCGACGGCGACGAGGGCTCGGCCGGCGCGGGAACCGGTGAAGGCGGCGGCGAGTCAGATCCGCTGTACGACCAGGCGGTCGAAATCGTCATCAAGAACCGCCGCGCGTCGATCTCGCTCGTGCAGCGCCATTTGCGGATCGGCTACAACCGCGCGGCGCGGCTGCTCGAACAGATGGAACAGTCGGGGCTCGTGTCGGCGATGTCGTCGAGCGGCAACCGCGAAATTCTTGTGCCGGTGCGCGACGCGGAATGAGTCCGCGGCGCTCGCAGCGCCGGCCACCCAGGGAGAAAACCGCATCATGCAGCAACTTTCGTTCGTCCCTTCCCTTCGTTCGACGCGGCGCTGGCTCGGCGCGGCGTGCGTGGGCGCATCGCTGATGCTCGCGGCGACGCACGCGTTCGCGGGCGGCACCGAGCAGCTGAAGGCCTTCGTGTCGCAGGTGCGTTCGGCGAAGGGCGATTTCACGCAGCAAATCGTCAAGGCGCCGGCCAAGGGCGCGAGCGCCGCGCAAGCCGCACCGAAGCCCAACGACAATTCGAGCGGTACGTTCGTGTTCTCGCGCCCGGGCAAGTTCATCTGGACTTATCAGAAGCCGTACCAGCAGGTGCTGCAGGCCGACGGCGACAAGCTCTACGTGTACGACCGCGACCTGAACCAGGTCACCGAGCGCAAGCTGAACGGCGCGCTTGGCGCGAGCCCGGCCGCGATCCTGTTCGGCAGCAACGACCTCGACAAGAACTACACGCTGCGCGATGCTGGCGAGAAGGGCGGCATCGAATGGCTCGAGATGCTGCCGAAGGCGCAGGACACGCAGTTCCAGCGGATCGGCATCGGCTTTCGCAACGGCACGCTTGCGGCAATGGAGTTGCACGACGTGTTCGGCAACGTCACGCTGCTGACGTTCACGAACATCCAGACGAACCCGCCGTTGAAGGGCGATGCGTTCAAGTTCGTCGTGCCGAAAGGCGCGGACGTGATCAACGGCTGACGTTTGTTGCGCCGTTTTCCCGCCACGGGCCTGCCGGCAACGGCAGGCCCGTGTTGTTTGGGGGCGCGGGCACCGGGCGTGGGCACCGGGCGCGGGCACGGGGCACGGGCACCAGGCGCGGGCACATGACGTGTACACCCGACCCGGTCACCGGACGCGAGTACGACGCGCGGCTACCACGCGCCACCCGCGGCGGCACGGACGTGCCGCTGTCATAATGTCTGGTCCGGCGGCCGGTCCGGCCGCCATCGTTTGATCTGGAGCGAGGGTTCATGTCCGACCTGTTTCAAGTCGAGCCGCGCCGGCCGCTCGCCGAGGCGCTGCGGCCGAAGACGCTCGCCGAGGTGATCGGCCAGACGCATCTGCTGGGCGAAGGCAAGCCGCTGCGGCTCGCGTTCGAATCCGGCAAACCGCATTCGATGATCCTGTGGGGGCCGCCCGGTGTCGGCAAGACGACGCTTGCACGCCTCACCGCGCTCGCTTTCGACTGCGAATTCATCGCGCTGTCGGCGGTGCTCGGCGGCGTGAAGGACATACGCGAGGCGATGGAGCAGGCGAAGGACACGTTGAACCGCACCGGCCGCCACACGATCCTGTTCGTCGACGAAATCCATCGCTTCAACAAGGGCCAGCAGGACGCGTTGCTGCCGTTCGTCGAGTCGGGGCTCGTGACCTTCATCGGCGCGACGACCGAGAACCCGAGTTTCGAAGTGAACTCGGCGCTGCTGTCACGGGCGCAGGTGTACGTGCTGAAGTCGCTGAACGACGACGAGATGCGGCAGTTGCTCAAGCGCGCACAGGAAATCGCGCTCGATGGGCTTGCGTTCGACGACAAGGCGATCGATACGCTGATCGGTTACGCGGATGGTGACGCGCGGCGCTTCCTGAATCTGCTGGAGCAGGCGCAAACGGCTGCATCCTCGGCCCGGGTCACGACCATCGACGCCGATTTCGTCAGCAATGCGATGACGCTGAACGCACGGCGCTTCGACAAGGGCGGCGACAATTTCTACGATCAGATCTCGGCACTGCACAAGTCGGTGCGCGGCTCGAGCCCGGACGGCGCGCTGTACTGGTTCTGCCGGATGATCGACGGCGGTGCGGATCCCAAATATCTCGCGCGACGGATCGTGCGGATGGCGTGGGAAGACATCGGCCTCGCCGACCCGCGCGCGCTGCAGATGGCGAACGACGCAGCAGAAACCTACGAGCGGCTCGGGTCTCCGGAAGGCGAGCTGGCGCTCGGTCAGGCGGTGATCTATCTCGCGTGCGCGGCGAAGAGCAACGCGGGCTACAACGCGTTCAACCAGGCGATGGCGTTCGTGAAACAGGACAAGTCCCGCGAAGTGCCCGTGCATCTGCGCAACGCGCCTACCAAGCTGATGAAGGAACTCGGCTATGGTCACGCGTACCGCTACGCGCACGACGAGCCGAACGCGTATGCGGCCGGCGAGAGCTATCTGCCGGAAGGGATGCGCGAGCCGCATTGGTACAAGCCGGTGCCGCGCGGGCTCGAATCGAAGATCGCCGACAAGCTTGCATGGCTGCGCGAGCTCGACCGCGAGGCCGGCAAGAAGGACTGACCGCCGCCCGGCGCGCGCCGCCCGGCGCAGCTGGCCGGTGCGTCAGCGCTTGGGGCCCGGCTGCTTTTTCCAGTACTCGAACGGCTCCGCGTGGCATTCGATGTCAAGCTCGGCGACCCGCGCCTGCAGGCGCTCCTGCGCATCGGCAATCGCGAGGTTGTAGATTGCCGGCGCGATTTCCTCGACGAAGAAGTGCAGTAGCGCGCCGGCCTGGATGTTGCCGATCGGCTCGTCCATGTTTTCCGCGAAATAGCGTTGCAGCGACGCGACCGCGCGGTCGCGGACGTCCCTGTCGAGTTCGATGGCCATCGGGGTCCCTCGGGTAATGGTGATATCAGGGCGGAGCCGCCGTCGCGCGCTGCACGGTGGTGTTGCTCGGCGCGCTTTCGCCGGCGGCGCGATACGCGATGCGCACCGCAATACTGCCATGCGCGGCGCGCGTTTGCGCCATCGTCCGTCCGGCCAGTGCCGTAGCGGCCCCGCGGTGCGTTAGAATTCCCGTCTTACACAACGATTTTCCAAAGTCCTCCCATGCTCGACATCCAGTTGCTGCGCAAAGACCTCGACGGCGTCGCGAAGCGCCTCGCCGATCGCGGCTACACCCTCGACGTCGCCGCGTTCTCCGCGCTCGAAGCGGAACGCCGCGCGATCCAGACCCGTACCGAAGAGCTCCAGGCGCGCCGCAACAGCCTGTCGAAGCAGATCGGCGCGATGAAGGGGAAGGGCGAGGACACGTCGGCCGTGATGGCTGAAGTCTGCGGGATCGGCGAAGAAATGAAGGCGTCGGAAGCGAAGCTCGGCGAGATTCAGGCGCGTCTGTCCGACCTGATGCTGGGCATGCCGAACATCGCGCACGAAAGCGTGCCGGTCGGCAAGGACGAGGCCGACAACGTCGAAGTGCGCCGCTGGGGCACGCCGCGCCAGTTCGACTTCGAGGTAAAGGATCACGTCGACGTCGGCACGCCGCTCGGCCTCGATTTCGAGACGGGCGCGAAGCTCGCCGGTGCACGCTTCACGATGCTGCGCGGCTCGATCGCACGCCTGCACCGCGCGCTCGCGCAGTTCATGATCGATACGCACACGCAGCAGCACGGCTATAGCGAGACGTACACGCCGTACATCGTGAACCCGGAAATCCTGTACGGCACGGGCCAACTGCCGAAGTTCGCCGACGACATGTTCCGCGTCGAGAAGGGCGGTGCCGAGAACACCATCACGCAATACCTGATCTCGACGTCCGAGATTTCGCTGACGAATACCGTGCGCGAATCGATCGTCGAAGGCTCCGCGCTGCCGATCAAGCTCACCGCACATTCGCCGTGCTTCCGCTCGGAAGCCGGCTCGTACGGCCGCGACACGCGCGGGATGATCCGTCAGCACCAGTTCGACAAGGTCGAGATGGTTCAGATCGTCGCGCCGGACGCATCGTACGCGGCGCTCGACGAAATGGTCGGCCACGCGGAAGCGATCCTGCAGAAGCTCGGCCTGCCGTACCGCGTGATCACGCTGTGCACGGGCGACATGGGCTTCTCGGCCGCGAAGACGTTCGATCTCGAAGTGTGGCTGCCCGCGCAAAACACCTATCGCGAGATCTCGAGCTGCTCGAACACCGAGGCGTTCCAGGCGCGCCGGATGCAGGCGCGCTTCCGCAACGCGCAGGGCAAGCCGGAACTCGTGCATACGCTGAACGGCTCCGGTCTCGCGGTCGGCCGCACGCTCGTCGCGGTGCTCGAGAACTACCAGAATGCCGACGGCTCGGTTACGGTGCCCGAGGCGCTGCGTCCGTACATGGGCGGACTCGAGCGCATCGAAGCGCCCGCACAGGCGTCGTGAGATCGCGCAACGATCGCCGTTCGACGGCCGGCAAAAAAATTTGCAAAAAGGGCTTGTGAGTTTCGAAGATATCGTTCTATAATCTTTGCTTTCCCGGACACGACCAACCGGGAAATGAAGCAGCAAGGAAGGAGAGGTGGCAGAGTGGTCGAATGTACCTGACTCGAAATCAGGCGTACGGTTTCCCCGTACCGTGGGTTCGAATCCCACCCTCTCCGCCAAAATACGAAGCCCCGTGATTCGAAAGGATCACGGGGTTTTTCGTTTTGGTCGCCCATTCCCGTGCATTGTCGATGCCGCGGTATGCGCCCCCGCGCATCGGCATTCGCATCCATCTCCACGCGTCGGCGGGGGCGCTCACGCCTGCCGGTCGGCCGTCGCGGCCGCACCCGACCGCCCAGCGTCGGCGGCCCAGCCGCCGTTCGCGCTTCAGCCCTGGCTTCGTGCGCCGTTAACAGCGGACGGCGACGCGCGCTTTTCGCGCCGTCGTCGTTATGCATCGATCCAAGGTCCCATGAAACTGAGCTACAAGATTCCCTTCGCATTCGCCGTTGCGCTGCTGCTGATGTTCTGCGGCGCGCTGTACGGCATCCACATCCTCAACCGGTCGATCGATACGTTCGCGAACGACGTGCAGACGCATGTCGCCGACGAGCGGCTCGCATCGGCGACGCTCGTGCAGTTCAAGCTGCAGGTCCAGGAGTGGAAGGACACGCTGCTGCGCGGCAAGCAGCCCGACAAGCTCGCCACGTACTGGCAGGCATTCCAGACGCGCGAACGCGCGGTCGATACGCTCGCCGCGCAACTCGTCAACGAGTTGCCGCCCGGCGAGAGCCGCACGCTCGTCGAGCAGTTCATGCGCGCGCATGCGGCGATGGGCGACGGTTATCGGCGCGGCTTCGACGCATTCAAGGCGGCGGGATTCGAGCCGGCGGCCGGTGATGCTGCCGTCGCGGGCGTCGATCGTGCGCCCGCGACGTTGCTCGAGCGCGCGGCGAAGACGATCGCCGACGAAAGTGCCGCGGTGTCGGCGCGAGCGAGCCGCGATGCGAGCCGCGCGACCGTGGCGAGCGTAGTGTTGATGCTGATCGTGCTCGGCATCGCGCTGATTGGCGCATTCCTGTTCAGCCGTGCGATCCTGCGGCCGCTCGATCGTGCAGTCGCCTGTGCGCAGGCGGTGGCCGGCGGCGATCTGACGCGCGACGTCGACGTGGCCGGTCGCGACGAGATCGCCGACTTGCTGCGCGCGTTGCAGACGATGCAGGCCAGCCTGTCGAGCGTGGTGCTCGAGGTGCGCACGCATGCCGAAGCCGTCGCGACGGCGAGTGCGCAGATCGCATCGGGCAATCACGACCTGTCGTCGCGCACGGAGGCGCAGGCCGCGTCGCTCGAGGAAACGGCCGCCAGCATGACCGAGCTGACAGGCATCGTGCGCCAGTCGGCCGAGCATGCGCAGCACGCGGCGCAGCTCGCAAGGGACGCGTCGGACATCGCGTCCGCGGGCGGCAGCGTGATGACGGACGCCGTCGAGACGATGAGCGGAATCGCCGCGAGCTCGGCGAAGGTCGGCGAGATCATCGCGGTGATCGACGGCATCGCGTTCCAGACGAACATCCTCGCGCTGAACGCGGCCGTCGAGGCGGCGCGGGCGGGCGAACAGGGGCGCGGCTTCGCGGTCGTCGCATCCGAGGTGCGCACGCTGGCGCAGCGTAGTGCTGCCGCGGCGAAGGAGATCAAGACGCTCATCGAGCAATCGACGCGTCGCGTCGACGACGGTGCCGTACTGATCGCCCGAGCGGGAGAATCGATTCACGAGATCGTCGGCGCGGTGCAGCGGGTGACGACGATCGTGGGCGAGATCTCGTCCGCGTCGCAGGAGCAGAGCGGCGGCATCCAGCAGGTGAACGTCGCGGTCACGCAGATGGACGAGGCGACGCAGCGCAACGCAGCGCTCGTCGAGCAGGCGTCGGCGGCGACGCAGGCGCTGGCCGAACAGGCGAGTGCGCTGCGGCACGCGGTCTCGGTATTCAAGTTGCCGCTGGCCGCGTGACGCTCGTGCGTTCGACCGCGCCGACGCATGTCACACCGCGGCCGAATACTGCGCGAGCACACGCGCGCGGATCGACGGCTTGATGTTCGATTGCGCCATGTCGCCGCCATAGTGCGCGACGACCCGCGGATTCATCACGCGATACCAGAGCGGCGGCACATACGCGAACAGGATCATCGTCGCGTAGCCGGCCGGCAATTGCGGCGAGTCGTCGAAGTGGCGCAACGCCTGGTACGAGCGCGTCGGGTTCGCGTGATGATCGGCGTGCCGCTGCAGCTGATACAGGAACAGGTTGGTGACGACGTGATTGCTGTTCCACGAATGCTGCGGCGTGCAGCGTTCGTAGCGGCCGCTCGCGAGTTTGCGCCGGCCGAGCCCGTAGTGCTCGATGTAATTCACGACTTCGAGCAGCGACGCGCCGTACACGGCCTGGATCACAAGGAACGGGATCACGGCCTTGCCGGCCAGCGCGATCGCGATGCCCCAGACGCCAGCCGTCATTGCCCACGCGTGCAGCACCTCGTTGCGCCAGGTCCACGGCGACTGCCCGAGCCGTTCGAGGCGCGTCTTCTCGAGCCGCCACGCCGAACGGATGCTGCCCGTCACCGTGCGCGGCAGGAACGCCCAGAACGATTCGCCGAAGCGCGCGCTTGCCGGATCCTCGGCCGTCGCGACGCGCACGTGATGGCCGCGGTTGTGTTCGACGAAGAAGTGCCCGTACGCGACCGGCGCGAGCGTGATTTTCGCGAGCCAGCGCTCGAAGCGGCTCGTCTTGTGCCCGAGTTCGTGCGCGGTATTGATCGAGATGCCCGTCGCGGCGCCGAGCGACAACGCGAAGCCTGCGTAGTCGTACCACGCCAGCGAATGCGTGCCGACGATCCACACGCACATGAAGAATGCGACGTATTCGACGAGCGTCGCGAGATAGACGATATAGCGGTAGTAGCGTTCCCGCTCGAGCTGCGGGACGGCGGTTTCCGGAGGGTTGTCGCGATCGTCGCCGATCAGCGTGTCGAGAATCGGTATCACGCCGAACGCGAACAGCGGGCCGAACCACCAGAACAGGTGCACGCCCGTCGACAGCGCGAGCTGGGCCGCGAGGATCGGCAGCGTGATCGTCAGCGCGCCAAGCAGCCACAGATAACGTTTGCCATCCGACCAGCGCGCGGCCGGTCCGTCGGTCATTGCCATTGTCTCCCTCCTGTTGGCGGCGGGCTTGCGCGCGGGGCGAGGCGGCCGCATGTCTCGTTCTGTTGCCGGTCCGATCGTCGTTCGGCCGCGGCATGGCGCGCGGCACCCGATCGATGGTCCGGTTGTGCCAGTTATACGACGGTCGTGCAGGCTTTCCAAACCCGGGCGCTAGGCGGGAAACTCCAAACGGCGGCGCATCCATTGCGCCGGTCGGGAAGGGCCGACGAAGGGGTGATTGAAACCGGCGGTGGCGCGCGATCCGCCCGTGCGGACGATTTTCTCGTCTGACCAAATCGTCGCGACAAGCGCGTCAGCGACCGGCTTCGGGACGCCGCAACGAATGTTGCAATGCAATAACTCCTGCATCCGCACGCGCGTCGTCGTGGTGCATGCGCGGCCGCATATTACGGACGATTGCGATCGCGACGGGGAAACTGCGAATGCGCGCGCAGAAATGCCGCGTATGACAACGCAAGCACGGCGACCCATGTGCCGACGGCGTCCGCGCGGCGATACGCGAGCATGCAGCCGGGGCCGATGTTGCACTCGCACAAGCACATGGGGGCGGCAGCCCGCGCGGTGCCTGCCGACTTTCGATTCGCGCCGCCATTTGAAAATAACGATTTGACTCATGCCCCGCTTTCGGTTGAAGCTAGTAACTTGCTGTCCGAAGGGGGCTGTGCCTGCATGAGTTCGACCTTGACCGTTCGTCGTATCGCTGCCGACCAGGGCAACGTGTATCGCGAACTCCGCGCCGCATCGCTGCGTGAGCCGTACGCGCCCGGCGAAGCGCCGGAGGCCGAATTGCTGACCGTCGATGCCGACGCGGCGGCGGCCATCGCCGCGCTGCGCGCCGCGTCCGACGAATCGACGACCTTCGTTCTGTACACCGAGGGCCACCCGGCCGGCATGATCGGTGCATATTTCGACAATTCGCCCGAGCGGCGCGCGTTCGTCAGCGAGCTGTGGGTCGCGCACGCGGTCCGCCACCTGCGCGGCGGCGTGCTGTTGCTCGAAACGGCCACCGCGTGGCTGACCGAGCGCGGCGCGCAGGACGTGTACGCATGGATCGCCGATGCGAACCGCAACGCGATTCGCTTCTACGAACGGGCGGGTTTCGGCAACACGGGCGAGCATGCACCGATCGCGCGGATGCCCGGCGCGATGAAGTCGTTGTTCGTGTCCCACATCAATGCACCCTGACCCATGACGGCCGAGGCCGCACGGCGCGATCGCACCTCGCTCGCGCCGTCTCGATGCCCTCCGGCCCGCGGTGCGGCGGCCGCGACCGTCGCCGTCCAGATTCCCCAAAAATAATGGCCGCACGCGCGGACGCCTGTAAAATACGCAAAAAATTTTTGCAGAGTGTCCATGTCGCTTAAAAAATCGCCATTCTTCGAGCTGCGCAGCGGATCGGTCGATACGTTGCTGTTCACCGTGAAGACGACCGATCTCGATGCGTTGCGTACCGAACTGGTCAAGCGCTTCGAAGCGACTCCCGAGTTTTTCGCCGACGACGTCGTCGCGATCGACGTTCGCCGTCTCGCGGACGGTGAACGCGTCGCGCTCGCCGATATCGGCCAAATGCTGAACGACGTGCGGATGCGCCCGGTGGGCGTGGTCGCGCTGCCGACGCAGGCGTGGGTGGCGGAAGCCGGCCTGCCGCTGCTCGAAGCGCGCGATCGCCGCGTGGCGGCCGCGAAGCCGGCCGACGATGCGGCGCAGCCGGCCGCTGCCGTTGCCACGTCTGCCGCCGCGACAGCGGAACCGGCGCCAGAGCCTGCTCCGACGCCGGTTTCGGCGGGCGGCCAGACGCTGGTCGTTGATCGGCCGCTGCGCTCGGGACAGCAGATTTACGCGAAAGGGGACCTCGTGGTGCTCGCGCCGGTCAGTCACGGCGCCGAGATCATCGCGGAAGGCAATATCCACATCTACGCGCCGTTGCGCGGCCGCGCTCTCGCGGGCGTGCACGGCAATCACGACGCGCGCATCTTCTGCACGTGTCTCGAACCGGAACTGATTTCGATCGCGGGTATCTATCGCACGACCGAGAACCCGTTGCCCGCCGACATACTGGGCAAATCGGTGCAGATCCGGCTCGAAGAGGAAAAACTGATGATCGAACCGCTGCGCCTGACGTGATTCACGCGGCACGCTCCGGATCGATCGGCTCTCATTGACGAACACAGGGTATTGGGTAAATGGCAAAAATCATCGTGGTGACTTCGGGCAAGGGCGGCGTGGGCAAGACGACGACCAGCGCGAGCTTCGCGTCCGGCCTCGCGCTGCGCGGCCACAAGACGGCCGTGATCGACTTCGACGTCGGCCTGCGTAACCTCGATCTCATCATGGGCTGCGAGCGGCGCGTGGTGTACGACCTCGTCAACGTGATCCAGGGCGAAGCGAACCTGAATCAGGCGCTGATCAAGGACAAGAAGTGCGAGAACCTGTTCATCCTGCCGGCGTCGCAAACGCGCGACAAGGATGCGCTCACGCGTGACGGCGTCGAGAAGGTGCTGAACGACCTGGCCGCGATGGATTTCGAATACATCGTCTGCGATTCGCCGGCCGGTATCGAAGCCGGCGCGCTGCACGCGATGTACTTCGCGGACGAAGCGCTGATCGTCACGAACCCGGAAGTGTCGTCGGTGCGCGACTCGGACCGCATTCTCGGCATTCTGTCGTCGAAGACGAAGCGCGCGACCGAAGGCAAGGAGCCGATCAAGGAACACCTGCTGATCACGCGTTACAGCCCGAAGCGCGTGAGCGAAGGCGAGATGCTGTCGCTCGAGGACATCAGCGAGATCCTGCGCATCAAGCTGATCGGCGTGGTGCCTGAATCGGAAGCCGTGCTGCATGCGTCGAACCAGGGTTTGCCGGCCGTGCATATCGACGGCACCGACGTCGCGGAAGCGTACAAGGACGTGGTCGCCCGATTCCTCGGCGAAGACAAGCCGCTGCGCTTCACCGACTACCAGAAGCCGGGCCTGCTGCAGCGCCTCTTCGGCAGCAAGTAACGGAGGCCGTCCATGTCCATCCTTTCGTTTCTCCTCGGCGAGAAGAAGAAGTCCGCATCGGTCGCGAAGGAGCGCCTGCAGCTCATCATCGCGCACGAGCGGGTCGGCGGCCGTCCGCCGGCCGATTACCTGCCGGCGCTGCAGAAAGAACTCGTCGCGGTCATCTCGAAGTACGTCCATATTTCGAACGACGACATCCGCGTGAGCCTCGAGCGGCAGGACGATCTCGAAGTCCTCGAAGTGAAGATCGAGATCCCGCAAGCCTGAACGTTGCCGCTTTCCCCCGCACGGCGGTGTACGCCGCCGTGCGCGTCTTACGCCCTGTTGCACTTTCGGGCTCGCCGTAACACGGCGTCTGTCTGCCGTTCGCCGTCCTCCCGCATTGAAGTGAATACGTTCGCGTCATTCGTCAATCAGGAGGTTGTGATGGCTGTCTCTACCGTTCAACGCCGTATCGTTTCTCTCGCGCTGCTCGCCGCGGGCCTGTCCGCCATCGTCGCGCCGCTCGCCGCCCGCGCGGACGAAATTCTCGTCGGCGCGCCGGTGCTCGTGCAGTCCGGCCGCATGATCGTCGCCGAGCCCGTTGCCGCCCCTGCCGAAGAAATCGTCGTCGTTGCGCCGAACGCGCCGCCGCCCGTGCGCTACGAGGTCGTGCCTGACGCCCGCGTCGGCTATGTGTGGGAGCGCGGCCACTGGCATTGGGATCATGGGCGCTACGTCTGGATTGGCGGCCATTGGGAAGCCGAACGGATCGGCATGCACTGGGTGCCGGGCCATTGGGACCAGCGTGGTCCGAACTGGTTCTGGACGCGCGGCCACTGGGCGTAACGGGCGCGCACGATGAAGAAAACCGCCATCGCCATCGCGCTCGTCGCGATCACCGTCGCCGGCTGCATCGTCGTGCCGGCGCGTCCCGTCTACTATCGGCCGGCACCTGTCGTCATTTACTGAGGTTCGCGCGGGCCCGTCTGCGCGGCGCCGTTCGCGTCCGAAGCGGGCGGGTCGTCGCGCTCCTGCGTCGCCGCTGCCGGAGCGGCCCCGTGGGTTGCCGCCGGAACGTCCGATGCGTTCGCGGGTTGTTCGCGCAGCGTGTCGAGCGGATCGGCGGGCGCCGCCGCCGCATCCTGCGGCTCGGTCACGCTGGTCGCCGTTGCAGTTTCCTCGGCAGCTTGCGCCGAATCGGCCGCGTGCGGCGCGGCGGCCGGCGGCGGCGCGAGATAGCGCTGCGCGAGCGTTTCGTAAAGCGGCGGCGCGAAGAAGCGCGCGACGCGGCTCGACACCAGCGCGGTGGCCATCAGCGAAATCACGAGCGCGTGGCCGTTGATCATTTCCATCACGATCACGAACGATGTGATCGGCGACTGCGTGACCGCCGCGAGATAGCCGACCATCGCGAGCGCGATCAGCATCGGCAGGCTCATGTCGTCGAACACGACGTGCAGCACGTTGCCGAAGCCTGCGCCGATCGACAGCGACGGCGCGAAGATGCCGCCAGGGATCCCCGGCAGATACGACGCCACCATCGACACCATCTTCAGGACCGGATAGAACAGCGACAGCTGTTCGTGGCCGTCGAGCAGGCCGCGCGCCTCCGCATAGCCGCTGCCGAACGTCGTCCCGCCCGATACGATGCCAACGACGGCGATCACGAAGCCGCACAGCGCCGCAAACGCGATCGGGCGCTCGCGATAGAGGCCGAGCACGCGCGCGGGCAGCCAGCGCCCGGTATTGAGCAGAAGCCAGCTGAAGAGGCCGCCGGCGATCCCGGTAACGATCGCCGTGACGAGCACGGCGACGGCGAGCATCTTCGGGAAATGCTGGCCCGCATCGATCGTGCCGAAGTACGTGTAGTTGCCGTTCAGACCGAGCGCGACCACGCCCGCCAGGATGATCGCGGTAATCAGCACGCCGCTTGCACGCGCGGAGAAGCTGCGGGTCAGTTCCTCGATCGCGAACACGATCCCGGCAAGCGGCGTATTGAACGCCGCCGACAGGCCCGCGGCCGCGCCCGCGAGCACGAGCTGCCGTTCGATCAGCGCATTCGAGCGCGGATAGAAACGCCGCAGATTGAACATCAGTGCCGCGCCGACCTGCACGGTGGGGCCTTCGCGGCCGATCGTGAACCCGCCGAGGATCCCCATCAGCGAAATCAGCACCTTGCCGAACAGGATGCGCAGCGTCAGAAGCCGCGCGCCGAATGAACTCGGGCTGGCATGCAGCGTTGCGATGACCTGCGGGATCCCGCTGCCCTCGGCGCCGCGGAAGAAGCGGCGCGTGAGCCACGCCGACGCCGCGGCGATCGCCGGCGTCAGCAGCAACGGCAGCCACGCGGCATGCGCGCGCATCGTGCGGAAGGCGTCGTAGCCCCAGTCGATCAGTCGCGCATACAATACGGCTGCGAGGCCAACCGCGATCGCACCCAGCCAGAACACGCCGTACTGGCGCCAGATCCGCAGCGAGCGGCGCGTGAGGGCGGGAAACAATCCGGGAAGCAGGGCGGCGAGAGAGGGGCGTTGCATCGGGGAACCGGGCCGGCAGGCAAAGACGCATTATAAAAAGAATGGGATCCGTCCGGGCTCGACAATTATTCACAAACGAGATGCAATTTGTTGCAAATGTAATGTCGATGTAATGTATCGGCGCGGCAAGCATCGTTAGCATCACCAAATGGCCGTCCACCCCCCATTCCCACAAGAAACGTGAAACGTATCCTCATCGTGAAAGTGACGTCGCTCGGCGATGTCGTCCAGACGCTGCCCGTCGTCGCGGACCTCCATCGCGCTTTTGCCGGCGTTCAGGTCGACTGGGCCGTCGACGAGTCGTGCGCCGAAGTCGTGCGCTGGCACCCGGGCGTGACCAACGTGCTTTGCGCGCCGCTGCGGCGGTTCAAGAAGCTGCGCAACGGCGGCGACCTGAAGGCGATTTCGGCGTCGATCGGCGCGCTGCGCGCGCACCGTTACGATGCGGTCATCGACCTGCACGGGGTCTACAAGAGTGCGATCATCTCCGCGCTCGCGCGCGCCGTGCGCCGGTTCGGCTATCAAACGCAGGATCTCGGCGAGACGGGCGCGCGTTTCGCGTATTCACATCGGTTCGGCCCGCGGCCCGACTGCGACGCTTGGCACGGGATGCGCGTGAGCGCGGGCGAGGCGCTGGGCTATGTCCCGCAAGGCATTGCCGACTATGGTGTGGTCGCGCCGCAGGTTGCGAGCCTGCCGGCTGCGGTGACCGACGGCGCGCCGTTCATGCTGCTGTTTCACGCGACGTCGAACCCTGACAAGCAATGGCCGGCCGATCACTGGGCGGCGCTCGCGACGCAGATGATGGCGCGTGGCTTGCGCGTGCTGCTGCCGTGGGGATCGGCGGCCGAGCATGACGATGCGCGCGACATTGCCGCGCGCGCGCCCGGCGCGGTTGTGCTGTCGGCAATGTCGGTGCGCGAATTGGGCGCTGCGATCGGCCGGGCCGCGCTGGTGGTGGGGGTCGACACGGGGTTCGTGCACATGGCCCACGCACTGAAGCGCCCGACCGTGATGATTTTCGTTGCGACGTCGCGCCACCATTGCGGGATCGGCGGCGCGCCGAACGCGCTGTCGATCGGAGAGCCTGGTGCACCGCCGTCGGTTGCGCAGGCGCTTGATGCCATCGATGCGGTCTGCCCGGCGTATGGCGCGTTGCGCGCTCGATTGACGGCGTAGCGCCGATTGGCGGCGCGAACCGGCGCGCGTGGTAACGCTGGCCGGTTCAGGCGAGCAGCGCCTCGACGGCGACCACGGCGGCGATGGCCGCCAGATTCGCCAGCAATGCGTCGAACAGCAAACCCCGCCAGGTTTTCGGTCGCAAGCGCGCCGCGAGCAGCAGCGCGCCGCCCAGCGCGAGCACGAGGATCATGACGAGGTCGGCATTGTTGAGATGAACGTTCATCGCGGCGGCTCCTTCGGGAAGCGAACCCGTGTGCGCACGGCGGCGCCCCGGAATCGAGTATAGGCAGCGCCGCCCGCTGCACAACCCGGGGCGCCCCGAAGGTCAGAGCAGCGACGTGTCGCGGGTCTCGCGCATCAACAGCACACCGATTACGCTGATCGCCGCCGCGACCGACACGTAGCCGCCGACCCACGACAGCCCACCTCGCGCGGCAAGCAGTTGCGCGATGTACGGTGCAATCGACGCGCCGAGAATCCCGCCAAGGTTGTACGCGACGCCCGCGCCCGTGTAGCGGACGTTGGTCGGGAACAGTTCGGGCAGCAGCGCACCCATCGGCGCGAACGTCACGCCCATCAGGAACAGCTCTATCGTGAGGAACAGCGCGACAAGCGGCATCGAGCCGCTGCCGAGCAGCGGTTCCATCGCGAAGCCGGACAGCAGCGCGGCAATTGCACCGGCGATGAGCACCGGCTTGCGGCCGAAGCGGTCCGACGCCCACGCCGACAGCGGTGTCGCAAGCCCCATGAACACGACGGCGAAGCACAGCAGCCCGAGGAAGCTTTGGCGCGGAATATGCAGCGCCGACACGCCGTACGACAGCGAAAACACGGTCGAGATATAGAACAGCGTGTAGCAGACCACCATCGCGAGCGCGCCGAGCAACGTCGGCTGCCAGTGCTGCGACACGAGCGTCGCGACCGGCACGCGCACGCGCTCGTTGCGGTCGAGCGCGGCCTGGAACGCCGGCGTTTCGCTGATCTTCAGTCGCACATACAGGCCGAGCGCGACGAGCACCGCGCTGACGAGGAACGGGATACGCCAGCCCCAGCTGCGGAACTGTTCGTCGGACAGCGACAGCGCGAGCGCGAAGAACAGACCGTTCGACATCAGGAAGCCGACCGACGGCCCGAGCTGCGGAAACATCCCGAACCAGCCGCGTTTGCGTTGCGGCGCATGCTCGGTCGCCAGCAGCGCCGCGCCGCCCCATTCGCCGCCGAGGCCGATCCCCTGGCCGAAGCGCAGCACGCACAGCAGTACCGGCGCGAGCGTGCCGATCGCGTCGTAGCCGGGCACGAAACCGATTGCGGTAGTCGATACGCCCATTACGAGCAGCGACGCGACAAGCGTCGATTTGCGGCCGATCCGGTCGCCGAAGTGGCCGAACAGGAACGAACCGATCGGTCGTGCGATGAAGGCGATGCCGAACGTGACGAATGCGGACAGCGCCTGCGCGGTCGCCGAGCCGTGCGGAAAGAACACGGGGCCGATGACGAGTGCCGCGGCGGTTGCGTACACATAGAAATCGTAGAACTCGATCGCGGTGCCGATGAAGCTGGCGAACACGATGCGCCGGTGGCTGACGGCGGCGGCCGAACCGGTTGCATGTGCAACGGCCGGGGGAGATGCGGACATGGATGTCTCCGTTTTGTCGTTGGGGCGTGCGGTCGGGCAGGCGCGGATGCTTGCCGGATGCAGCCGGGCGGATGATGCGGTGGCGGCGTGAGCGCGCGCCGCGGCGCGGACGTCACCCGCCGGTCGACGATGGAGACGGATAGGTCGCCGCCGCCCGGTGCCGGCGTGGTCGGCTCGCATGCCGGGTGCGGCGCGCGAACGCGCGCGCGGAAGGTGGCCGCGCGATTGCGGAAAATTATAGCCAGCGCCGCGACATGGCGGCAATCGCGGGCGGCGTGCGGCTCAGTCGATCGACTGGGCTTGCGCGGACGCGGTGCTCTGCAACTGGAAGCGGCCGTCGTCGTTGAACAGCCAGCCTTCCATCAGCTCGATCCGTCCGTCGCCGTCCAGCAGTCTCGACGGCGGCGCCGGCAACGGCGCCGAGCGGCGCAGCGATGCGAGCGCGAGCGCTTCCGCTTCGCTGTCGCCGTTGCTCCGATAGACGGACGCATTGAGGAGGCGGCCGCCGCGATCGACGGTGAACGCGACGACGACGAGCGAACGCAGCATCGCCTGCGGTGTGCCGCGCGATACGGCGGACGGATTGTGCTCGGCAACGCACCGCGCGACTTCCACGCGGTACTGGTCGAGATTCGCGCCGCGCGTGATCGACGGGATCGTCACCACCGAGTGCAGCGAAGGCGGCGGCGTGATCGTGCAGGCAGCAAGCAACAGCGCGGCGACCAGCGCGGCAATGCGCGGCCGGTCGGCGCCCGGGCGGGATAGAGGCAGCATGGGAGGTGAACCGGAGGGTGACTATAAAAAAATGATAGTCGCCCCGGCGCGGCGCGTTATCGGGAGAAACGCATAACGCGCGACGCGTGACGGCATGCGCGCGAACGATCGCCCGGCTCCGCGGCGGCCGGCGTTCTGAAGTGATGTGATGTTTGACGGCACGCGACGCGTGCGCAACGCGCGTGCCCGCTCGCCGCGAAGCGGCGATGGCGGCTCAGTCGAATGCGCTCAGTAGCCGTGCGTCACGAGCGACAGGACGGATAGGTCCGGATGCGTGCCGTCGATGATGCTTTTGCCGACGTGCACGGCCTCGCGAATCGCGTCGTCGGCGTTCGCGAAGCTTTCCTCGCCGTCCGCGTGAAACGGCACCGCATGATCGGGGAGGGCCGGATTCACGCCCGGGTGGCATACGTAGCCGGTGTACGTATAGCGCGCGTCGCTGCCCGGAACGAGGCCCGGTACGACGTGGATCTCGAAGCCTTCGTAATCGACGTGATCGGTCGCGGTCGACAGTTCGGTCATGGCGGTCTCCGTGCGCCGCACGCGCGGATGGCGCGAACGGCATCGAGTCGCGGCGGCGGTCGTGTCGCCGTGCTGATCGAATTCTAGGCGATGACGCGCCGTCCGGCGAGGCCATGGCGCGATGCGGGCCGCGCCCCGCATTACCGCGTGCAGCGTGCGTCCTTGCGCTGCACGACGAGGATCACCGGATACTTCTCGCCGTGCTCGAGTTCGACCGGCGCGACGACCGTCAGCGTGGCCGGGTCGGAATCGTCGTACACGCTGACCTGCTCGTTGCGGATATAGGTCACGCCGGTGCAGTTAGACGCGCGGCCGTCGTCCGACACCTTGCACTGGAGTTCGTTTTCCTTCAGGTAGTTGTACGGCGTCGGGCTCGCGAGATATTCGCGCAGGCTGCGCGGCGAGCCGCCGACGCCCTTCACGTACGCGATCGCGCACGACGGCGTCGGCGCGTCGGCGCCGGAGGCGGAGTCGGCGGCCGCTGCGTGCGTGCCGGCAGCGGCGAGCAGGGCGGCGAGCGCCGATGCGATGAAGGGCTTCATGACGTGGTTTCCCGTTTCGCGGTTCGGAGCGCCGGATTGTAACGGCATCGGCGGCGATGCGTCGGGCCGTTGGGCGCGCGACGCGGCAGAAAAAATGCAGCGGGCAAACAAAAACCCCGTCATTCGATGAATGGACGGGGTTTGGCGAATTGCGTGGCGGAAGCGGTGAGATTCGAACTCACGGACAGTTTCCCGTCGCTGGTTTTCAAGACCAGTGCCTTAAACCGCTCGGCCACGCTTCCACACGAGGCGGCATTGTAACCGAAATGTCGCGTCGTTCCGCGTCAATCGTCGCGCAGGAACAATTCCTGCAGATCGTTGAGGAAACGCTGGCCAAGCTGGGTCGGCGCGATTTGCGCGAAATCGCGCGTGATCAGCCCGCGCCGCTCCGCTTCCTGCAGCGCCGGCTCGATCGTGCCGATCGGCAAACCGGTACGCTCGACGAAGCTGTGCACTGGGAAGCCCTCGACGAGCCGCAGCGTGTTCAGCATGAACTCGAACGGCAGGTCGCGCGCGCCCACTTCTCGCTCTTCCTGCACCGGCGTGCCGGCCATCGCCTGCTCGATGAAGGTCGCCGGATGCTTGTAGCGCGCCTGCCGCAGGATCCGGTTCGGGAACGACAGCTTCGTGTGCGCGCCCGCGCCGATCCCGAGATAGTCGCCGAAACGCCAGTAATTCAGGTTGTGCTTGCACTGATGGTTCGGCTTCGCATACGCGGACACCTCGTAGCGCTCGTACCCGGCCTCGGCCGTGCGTGCGTGAATCCACTCCTGCATGTCGGCCGACGCGTCGTCGTCGGGCACCGCCGGCGGGAACTTCGCGAACAGCGTGTTCGGCTCGAGCGTCAGGTGATACAGCGACAGATGCGGCGGCGCGTAAGACAGCGCGGTTTCGATGTCGGCCCGGCATTCGTCGAGCGTCTGGTTCGGCAGCGCGAACATCAGGTCCAGGTTGAAGTTGTCGAACGTCTTCGCGGCGATCTCGACGGCCGCGCGCGCCTGCGCGGTGTCGTGAATGCGGCCGAGCGCCTTCAGATGCCCTTCGTTGAAGCTCTGGATGCCGACTGACAGGCGGTTCACGCCGCTCGCACGAAACTGCGCGAACTTCGCGGCCTCGAATGTGCCGGGATTCGCTTCGAGCGTGATCTCCGCATCGGCGTCGAGCGGCAGCAATGCACGCACGTCGGACAGCAAACGATCGAGGCCGGCTGCCGTCAGCAGGCTCGGCGTGCCGCCGCCGATGAACACCGTATGCACCTGGCGCCCCCATACGAGCGGCAGCGCCTGCTCGAGATCGGCGCGCAGCGCATCGAGATACTCGGTTTCGGGAAATCGCTCGCCTTTCCATTCGTGCGAGTTGAAATCGCAGTACGGGCACTTGCGCACGCACCACGGAAAATGCACGTACAGCGCGAGCGGCGGCAGCGACGTGAGTCGCACCTGGCCGGGCGACGTGAACGTCGCGACGACGCGCGCGCCGGTTTCCGCGGCCCGGCTCATACGGCCTCCGGCTGCGAATGCGTGACGAAAACGATCATGCGGGTTCCTCTGCGAGCCGCGCGAGCAGCGCCTTCAGCGCGAGCGCGCGATGGCTGTGCGTGTTCTTGACGGCTGGCTCGAGCTCGGCCGCCGTCGCGCCGAGCGACGGCAGATAAAAATACGGGTCGTAGCCGAATCCGTGCTCGCCGCGCGGCGTGTCGACGATCTCGCCCGCCCAGCGGCCTTCGGCGAACAGCGGCTCGGGATCGTCCGCGTGACGCACGAGCGCGAGCACGCAGCAATAGTATGCGCGCCGGTCGTCGACGCCGCGCAGTTGCTCGACGAGGTACGCATTGTTCGCCGCGTCGCCGTTGTCGCGGCCCGCGCGCTGCGCGTATCGCGCCGAATAGACCCCCGGTGCGCCGCGCAGCGCACGCACGCACAGGCCCGAATCGTCGGCGATTGCGGGCAGCCCGGTGACGCGCGCCGCGTGCCGCGCTTTCGTCAGCGCATTCTCGATGAACGTGCCGAACGGCTCTTCGGCTTCGGGTACGGCCAGGTCGCCCTGCGGCACGATCTCGATGCCGACCGTGGAAAACAGTGCGGTGAATTCGCGCAGCTTGCCGGCGTTGTTGGACGCGAGCACGATGCGCGACAGCGGTGCGACGGTGCGATCGTCAGACATGGCCGGCGCCCAGCACGTCCTTCTGCAGTTGCACGAGCTGGCCGATTCCGCTTTGCGCGAGATCGAGCAGCGCATTCATCTCGGCGCGCGAGAACGGCACGCCTTCGGCGGTGCCCTGGACTTCGACGAAACCGCCGGCGCCCGTCATCACGACGTTCATGTCGGTGTCGCACTGCGAATCTTCCGCGTAGTCGAGGTCGAGCACCGGTGCACCTTCGTACACGCCGACCGAGATCGCGGCGACGTGGTCGGTGATCGGCGAGCGCGCGAGCTTGCCGGCCGCGATCAGCTTCGATACGGCGTCGTGCGCGGCGACGAATGCGCCGGTGATGCTCGCGGTGCGCGTGCCGCCGTCGGCCTGGATCACGTCGCAGTCGATATGGATCGTGCGCGGACCGAGCGCGTCGAGGTCGAACACCGCGCGCAGCGCGCGGCCGATCAGGCGCTGAATTTCCTGCGTGCGGCCCGTCTGCTTGCCGCGGGCGGCTTCGCGGTCGCTGCGTGTGTGGGTTGCGCGCGGCAGCATGCCGTATTCGGCGGTCAGCCAGCCCTGGCCGCGCTCGCGCAGGAACTCGGGCACGCGTTCGGCGACGCTTGCGGTGCAGATCACCTTGGTGTCGCCGAATTCGACGAGCACCGAGCCTTCGGCGTGTTTCGTGTAGTGGCGGGTGAGCGCGACCTTGCGCAGTTCGTCGGCGCGGCGGCCGCTCGGGCGGGACAGGGAAGACGTCATCGGGGAGTCGTGGACGGAAGAGGAAACCCCGATTTTAGCGCCGAACGGCACGCGCGCCCGGCGGGGTGCGGCACAAAAATGGGATAATGCGCGCTTCCCGCCCCGCGCCTTGGAATGCGCCGGGCGCCTCGACATATTCCTGCCCGAAAAGGGCACCCAGACGGCGAGACGAACCATGATCTACAGCATGACGGGCTATGCGAGCGCGACGCGCGAACTCGCGACGGCGGCCGGCAACGGCGGTACCAGCGTGTCGGTCGAACTGCGCACCGTGAACTCGCGCTTCCTCGACCTGAATTTCCGCATGCCGGACGACGTGCGCGCGTGCGAGCCGGCGCTGCGCGAGATGCTGATGAACAAACTGTCGCGCGGCAAGGTCGACGTGCGCATCAATCTGCAGCGCGGCGAGCAGAGCATCGGCGCGGGTGCGCTGAACCAGACCGCGCTCGGCCAGCTCGCCGAACTGGAGCGTTCCGTGCTCGACGCATTTCCGGGCGTCGGCCGCCTGCGCGCGGGCGAGATCCTGCGTTGGCCGGGCGTGCTCGCCGAGAGCGGGGTGTCGGCCGAGGCGATTCGCGACGCGGTGCTCGCGTGCGGCAAGGAAGCGATCGGCGAGCTCGTCGTCGTGCGTTCGCGCGAAGGCGCGCAGCTCGCGACGATGCTGCTGGCCAACGTCACCGAGATGGAAGCGATCGTCGCGCGTATCACGCCGCTCGTGCCGGAGCTGATCGCGAAGCATCAGCAGAAGATCGTCGAGCGGCTGCAGGAAGCGCTCGGTATCGCGGCGCCCGAAGGCAGCGCCGCGAACGTCACGCGGGAGGAGGCCGCGGAGCGCATCCGTCAGGAAGTGACGATGTACGGAATCCGAATCGACATCGCGGAAGAGCTGTCGCGACTCACCGCGCATTTGAACGAAACGCGTCATGTGATCGAGAAGGGCGGCCGCGTCGGCAAGCGGCTCGACTTCATGATGCAGGAACTGAATCGCGAAGCGAACACGCTCGGATCGAAGGCGGCGGCGAAGGAACTCGCCGACGCATCGATGGCGCTGAAGCTGCTGATCGAGCAGATGCGCGAGCAAGTGCAAAACCTGGAGTAACAGATGAAACGACCCCCACGCTCACTGCGTTCACTGCCGCCCGAAGCGGCGGTCAGCCGCCTTGGGGCGGCCCGGCGGAGGCTGACATGACCGACCCACACCGCGACGGCCACGCGCCGCATGCGCTGCACGGCGGCGTCTATCCCGGCAACCTGTTCATGGTCATCGCGCCGTCGGGCGCCGGCAAGTCGACGCTCGTGAACGCGCTGCTGTCGAAGGACCGCGACATCTGTCTGTCGATTTCGTACACGACACGCAAGCCGCGCCCGGGCGAGCAGGATGGCCAGCACTATCACTTCACGACCGTCGAGGATTTCCGCGCGCGTCACGCCGCGCATGAATTCCTCGAGAGCGCGGAAGTGCACGGCAACTACTACGGCACGTCGCGCGTCTGGATCGAAGAGCAGATGGCGAGCGGCCACGACGTGCTGCTCGAAATCGACTGGCAGGGCGCGCAGCAGGTGAAGAAGCAGTTCCGCAACGCGGTCGGCATCTTCATCCTGCCGCCGTCGCTCGACGCGCTCGAGGAGCGTCTGAAAAAGCGCGGCCAGGACGAGCCGAACGTGATCACGCGACGCCTGCTCGCCGCGGGCAGCGAGATGGCGCACGCGTCCGAAGCGGAATATGTCGTGATCAACGAGAATTTCGATCGTGCGCTGGCGGAGCTCGAATGCATCGTCGCTGCGACCCGCCTGCGCTTTGCTTCGCAGTACGCGCGACATGCGGAGCTGTTCATCGAGCTAGGCATCCATCTGCCCCACGCGGAATGACGCGGGGGTTGAGGGACATAAGGTAGAATAAGGACTATATTCAGAAGGAATTTCCAACATGGCTCGCATTACCGTCGAAGACTGCCTGAAGCAAATCCCCAACCGCTTCGAACTGGCGCTCGCCGCCACCTACCGCGCGCGGCAGCTCGCGCAAGGCCATACGCCGAAGATCGAGAGCCGCGACAAGCCCACCGTCGTCGCGCTGCGCGAAATCGCTGCCGGCCAGGTCGGCGTCGAGATGCTGAAGAAGGTGCCGGTGTAACGCGCATCCGGCCCGTTCCAGCCATGTAATCCTCGCGCGCAACGACTCGACCTGGAGGCGAATATGAGCACCACCCCATCGTCCGCCTCCGCGGATTCGACCACCGAAGCCATGGCCCAGTCGCCTGCGCGCCAGTACATCGACGCGGTCCTCGAACAGTCCTTCCGGCATCTGTTCGGGCCGACCGCCACTCCAGAGCAGCCGCGCAAGCACGGCGTCGTTTCGATCGCGAATCTGACGGCCGCGCTTGCCGAGTATCTCCCTCCGGAGGAAATCAAAGAGGTCAAGGCGGCGTTCCACTTCAGCGACGAAGCCCACCTCGGTCAATATCGCCAGAGCGGCGAACCCTACATCACCCATCCCGTCGCCGTCGCGGAAATCTGCGCCGGCTGGAAGCTCGATGCGCAAGCCGTGATGGCGGCGCTCTTGCACGACGTGATGGAAGACCAGGGCGTGACCAAGAGCGAGCTGGCCGAGCGGTTCGGCCCGAAGGTCGCCGAACTGGTCGACGGGCTATCCAAGCTCGACAAGATGGAGTTCCGCAGCCGCGAGGAAGCGCAGGCGGAAAACTTCCGCAAGATGCTGCTCGCGATGGCGCGCGACGTGCGCGTGATCCTCGTCAAGCTCGCCGATCGCCTGCACAACATGCGCACGCTCGGCGCGGTGCCGATGGAAAAACGCCGCCGCGTCGCCCGCGAAACGCTCGACATCTATGCGCCGATCGCGCACCGTCTCGGGTTGAACAACACGTATCGCGAGCTGCAGGACATGAGCTTCGCGAATTTCAACCCGCATCGTTACGCGACGCTCGAGAAAGCGGTGAAGGCCGCGCGCGGCAACCGCCGCGAAGTGATCGGCAAGATCCTCGAGGCCGCGCAGCGCGCGATGTCCGACGCGAAGATCGACGCCGAAATCACCGGCCGCGAAAAGACGATCTACAGCATCTACCGGAAGATGCGCGACAAGCAGCTGTCGTTCTCGCAGGTGCTCGACGTGTATGGCTTTCGTGTCGTCGTCGACAGCCCGCTCGACTGCTACACGTGCATCGGCGCGCTGCATGCGCTGTACAAGCCCGTGCCCGGCAAGTTCAAGGACTACATCGCGATTCCGAAGATCAACGGCTATCAGTCGCTGCACACGACGCTCGTCGGCCCGTTCGGCGCGCCGATCGAGTTCCAGGTGCGCACGCGCAAGATGCACGAGATCGCGGAGGCCGGTGTGGCCGCACACTGGCTGTACAAGAACGGCGGCGCCGACCTGAACGACGTGCAGAAGCGTGCGCACCAGTGGCTGAAGTCGCTGCTCGACATTCAGAGCGAAGCCGGCGATTCGAGCGAATTCCTCGAGCACGTGAAGATCGATCTGTTCCCGGATGCGGTGTACGTGTTCACGCCGAAGTCGAAGATCATGGCGCTGCCGCGCGGCGCGACGGCGCTCGATTTCGCGTATTCGATCCACAGCGATCTCGGCAACCAGTGCGTGGCCGTGAAGATCAACAATGAACTGCTGCCGCTGCGTACCGAGCTGAAGAGCGGCGACATCGTCGAGGTGATCACAGCACCGTATTCGAAGCCGAACCCCGCGTGGCTCGGATTCGTGCGCACCGGCAAGGCGCGCTCCGCGATTCGTCACTACCTGAAGACGATGCGCCTGAACGAGTCGGTGCAGCTCGGCGAGCGACTCGTCGATCAAAGCCTGAAAGCCTACGGGCTCGCGCTGTCCGACGTCGGCCCGGAAGTATGGGAAAAGCTCGTGCAGTGGACGGGCAACAAGAGCCGCCAGGAGATTTTTGCGGACATCGGCCTTGGCCGCCGCGTTGCCGCGGTGATGGCCAAGCGCATCGAGGTGCTGATGAGCGGCCGCGATGCGGACGACGATCTGCCGAAGTCCGAGCGTCATCCGGTGCACAACGCGCCGCCGGTCGTCATTACCGGCACCGAAGGGATGTCGGTGCAGCTGTCCGCATGCTGCCGGCCGATTCCGGGCGACGCGATCATGGGCTACATCGGCATCGGCCTCGGGATGGCGATTCATGCGACCGATTGCCGTGTCGCGCAGCGCATCCATCGCCGCGATCCGGGCCGCTGGATCGACGTCGAATGGGCGCCGCAGCCGGGCCGTCTGTTCGACGTCGCGGTCAAGGCGCTCGTGAAGAACACGAAGGGCATCTTCGCGCGCGTCGCGGCGGACATCACGTCGGCCGATGCGAACATCGTTCACATCGCGATGGACGAGGATCTGACGCACGAATCGACGGTGCTGCGTTTCGTGATCCAGGTCAGCGACCGCGTGCACCTTGCAAACGTGATGCGGCGCGTACGGACCAACCCGGATGTGATGCGGATCATGCGCGAGCGCTCGACCGACGACGGCGCGCATGCACGTCACGACGGCGGCATGCGCATCGAGCGCGAGCGGCAGGATTACTGAAGCCGCGCATTGCGTCGCAGCCACGCTACGACGGCGGCCACGAGGCCGCCGTTTTTGTATGCGATGCGCACGCGGTGCAGGTGCCGCGATGACCGGCTCGCGTGCCGCGATCACGTGTGCGCAACCGAGAAGAGGGGAGCGGAAAAGAAAAAAAGGGCCTTCCCGGAGGAAGGCCCTTCTGAGGTGGCGCGGCTGGCAGGATTCGAACCCACGACCCCTTGGTTCGTAGCCAAGTACTCTATCCAACTGAGCTACAGCCGCACGCAAAGCGGTACTACTTCAACTGTCGGAACCTTCTGCGATGGGAAGGCCCCCAAAAAGGTGGCGCGGCTGGCAGGATTCGAACCCACGACCCCTTGGTTCGTAGCCAAGTACTCTATCCAACTGAGCTACAGCCGCACGCAACAACAAAACTGCTACTACTTCGAACTGAAAGGGCCTTCGGTTCGGAAGGCCCTCGAAAAAGGTGGCGCGGCTGGCAGGATTCGAACCCACGACCCCTTGGTTCGTAGCCAAGTACTCTATCCAACTGAGCTACAGCCGCACGCAGAAGCGGAAGTATAGCAGAGTTGTATAAAAAGGGAAGCCTTATTCGCGAAATATGTCGCACAATCTTGCGCGGTCACCTTCGTGTAACCTTGAAGCATCGGTCATCCACGTATTGAATCTGCATCATGAACAAGGCGTTTGTCAAAGAGTCGGACGGCGACGACGACGATCTCGAAGCGGGGCAGCCCGCGATTCCTGCGGGCACTAAGAACTACATCACGCCGGCCGGCCACAAGCGGCTCCGGGACGAACTGCTGAACCTGATCGACGTCGAGCGTCCCGAGGTCGTGCGGCTTGTGTCGTGGGCCGCGTCGAACGGTGACCGCTCCGAGAATGGCGACTACATCTACGGCAAGCGGCGGCTGCGCGAGATCGACCGCCGGATCCGCTTCCTGACGAAGCGGCTCGATCTCGCGGAAGTCGTCGACGCGAGCCGGCAGGAGAACGTCGATCAGGTGTTTTTCGGCGCGACCGTCGATTACGCGACCGAGGACGGCGAGGATCATACCGTCACGATCGTCGGGATCGACGAGGTCGATCTCGATCGCGGTCACGTCAGCTGGATCTCACCGGTCGCGCGCGCGCTCATCAAGGCCAGAATCGGTGACACGGTCACGCTGATGACGCCGGCCGGTCCGCAGCCGATCGACGTGCTCGACGTCCGCTATCCGGCGCCCGGCGACGCGTGAATCGCACGCGCCACGCCGCATCGACGTAAAAGCGCCCCTTGCGGGGCGCTTCGTGATCGCGGCGTCACGCGAATGACGCGCAGGGCGACCGGCTCAGAAGCGGTGGCGCATGCCGGCCGTGACCGCGATCTGCTTGTTCGTCGACGACGCGGTGCCGAGCCCGTTGATGTTCGCGCCGATCGCCAGGCCATCCGCATTGACCCGCTGATATTCGCCCTGGAGGTACAGGTCGGTGCGCTTCGACAGCGCGTAGTCGGCCTGCAGGTTGAACTGGTGCCAGCTCGGCGTCTGGCCGTCGATCCGGCCGTCGGTATAGGTGTACGAACCTGCGAGCGAGAACGCCGGCGTCAGCGCATAGCGGCCGTTGACTTCGTAATTGTTGAAGCGCGTGCCGCCCGCAAGCGGGATGCCGCCCGTTACGCCAGACTGTCCGGCGCTGATGCGGGCTGAATCGGTCAGCCGCGTCTGCGTGAATACGAAGCCAGCCGTCGCAGGGCCGAACCCATAGTTGAGACCGGCGCCCCACGTGCGCTGTCGGCTGGCCGCGAACGTCCAGTCGCCGGCCACCGCGCCCGGATCGCTGGCCGCGAGCGCCAGCGCGTTGATGTTGTTGTTCAACTGCATGTACGCGGCCGCGACGTTGAAGCCCATGTAGCTGTACGACGCGCCCACGCTGTATGCACGGTTGTTCGAGAAATCGGTCGAGTTCGAGAAGCCGTACAGTGCGCCGAACTTCAGGCCGCCGTAGTTCGCGCTCTGGTATTTGACCGAGTTGTTGATCCGGAACGAGTTGTTCAGGTTGTCGTTGTCGAACGGGTGCGCGAACTGCGTGCCGCCGTACTGCGTGCCGGTGAGCGACAACGGGCCGAGGTAATCGACGACGCTGTCGTACTGGCGGCCGAGCGTCAACGAGCCGAAGCGGGTGTCCGCGAGCCCGACGAACGCCTGCCGGCCGAACTCGCGGCCATTCTGCTTCAGTGTGCCGTTGTTGATGCCGAAGCCGTTTTCCAGCGTGAAGATCGCCTTCAGTCCGCCGCCGAGATCCTCGGTGCCGCGCAAGCCCCAGCGGCTGCCGTTGATCGAGCCGGACGTCTCCTGCCAGGCACTATGGCCGCCCTGGTTGTTCGTGTAGGTGATGCCCGCGTCGATCAGCCCGTACAGCGTGACGCTGCTTTGCGCATGGGCGGCGGTGGCGGACGCGCCGGCCAATACCGCGACGATCAGGGTCTTTTTCATGATCTGTCTCCAAACAGGATGAGGTCGATCGAACCTGTTGCGGGCGTCTGCGGCATCGCGGGTCGTCGATACCGTGCGCGCTGGGCGCCGCCCCTCGTCGGAAATCCATCTGCAGTGTACGGATCACGCGGGGCGCTGAAGGAAACCGTTGACTGCAATACTGTATTTTAGAACGCGCAAGAATGGACGAATGCCCGGCGAGCCGCCGCCATCAACGGTTCGCCGCGATGCAGCATGCGCAGCGCTTCATCAGGTCACTGCAAGAAGCCGTTGCACGATTGCGACAGGAGGCGGTGCAAGGCGCTGTCCGCGCGCGTGCAAGCCGATTATTGACACATCCGCAATAGAGGTTTGTGCGCACTATGGATAATGAAAGGATGTTCTCTCGCTATACTGCGATCTCTGCTTTCCGAAGCAGACTTTTTCGTTGACGGAAAAGATCTCCAAACCTTTGTCGGCGCGACTTCCCAGTCGCGCTTTTTTTTGCCCGTCGTCCTGGTCCTTCCACCTTCCTATTGCATGTACGAGCGTCGCTTGCGCTTGACGGCCGGTTCCGTGTCGTCGGTTTCCGCCTGCGGCGGCGTGTACGTCCAGTCTTCCATCACATAGTGACGGGCGTCCAACGGTGACGCCAACAGGTTCTGCCAATGATCGCCGTGCCACGTCGGGTCGAACTCGGTGTCGCAAGGCAGCTCACGGGACTCGGCCAGCGCGCGGGACTTTCGGCGCACGCGCGCGAACCGGCTCGCGAAGCGCTTGAGTGCGTCCAGCCACATGACCTTCTCCTTTCATCCTGATGACTTCAGCATCGCAATGCGCTTCGTTTTTCGCAACCCGGAAAAAACCCGAGGATTTTTCCGACCCGATTTTCGCCCGGTAGGTTTTTCATCATCTCGATTATCTACGAGCGTGCCCAGGTAATATTGACAGGTTTCCCGCGCGGATCAATTAATAAAAGACGATGGTGTATCGATTCCAGCGCTATTGATGTTTTCTTGATAAACAACGCGCGAAAAATTTCCTTGACGCGCGCGGATTGTCCAATTTATAAAGTCAGCACTCCGTCCCCTGGCGGAGCGCTGAGGGTGGGTCTCGGCGTGCTGCCGCGGGAATGCGGGAGGCGCTATAACAGTAGCTTTTTTGATCTAAACGAGTGGGGAACGAAGGTATGGATACCGGTATCGTAAAATGGTTTAACGATGCTAAAGGCTTTGGTTTCATTACGTCGGACAACGGCGGGGAAGATCTGTTTGCCCACTTTTCCGAAATCCGGATGGACGGCTTCAAAACGCTGAAGGAAAACCAGCGCGTTTCCTTCGAAGTGAAAGTCGGGCCGAAAGGCAAGCAGGCAGCGAATATCCAGGCGGTCTGACGCGCCACGCATTGCCGATCATGGCCGGCCCCCGCAATGCGGGGGCCTTTTGCATTCTGGCGCGCGGAAGGCGCCGTCGGGCGAACCGATGCCGGCCCGGACTGGTCGTGAGCACGCATGCCGGTGCATACTCACGGAAGCATCGTTTCCCTGTCTTTTCATGTCCGATTCCCGTCCGTCCGATCCCGCCAGCGAACAGCCGCTCGTTTTCGTCGATCTTGAAACCACCGGCGGCTCGTC
Source organism: Burkholderia latens (assembly GCF_001718795.1). NCBI lineage: Bacteria > Pseudomonadati > Pseudomonadota > Betaproteobacteria > Burkholderiales > Burkholderiaceae > Burkholderia > Burkholderia latens. Next base: position 1,010,716 of record NZ_CP013435.1, read on the forward strand.
CGCCGAACACCGCATCACCGAAATCGGCGTGGTCGAAATCGGGCCGCTCGGCGTATCGACGTGGACGACGCTCGTCAACCCGGGGCAGCCGATCCCCCCCTTCATCCAGCAACTGACCGGAATTTCGGAGGAGATGGTGCGAGATGCGCCGTCGTTCGCGTCGCTCGCGCCCGCGTTGTTCGAGCGACTCGACGGCAAGCTGTTCGTTGCGCACAACGCGAGCTTCGACCGCGGCTTCCTGCGAGCCGAATTCGAGCGTGCCGGCATTGCGTTCAATCCGGACGTGCTTTGCACGGTGCGGTTGTCGCGCGCGCTGTTTCCGCGCGAGTCGCGGCATGGCCTCGATGCGTTGATCGAGCGGCATGGCCTCGTACCGGCGGCTCGCCACCGGGCGCTCGCCGATGCCGATCTGCTGTGGCAGTTCTGGCGGCGACTGCACGAAATCGTGCCGATCGAGCGGCTGCGCGACCAGATCGCGCGCACGACGCGTCACTTTCGCCTGGGCGGTGACCTGACCGAAGCGTGGCTCGATACCGCGCCGGCCGGATGCGGAGCGTATGCGCTGTTCGGCGACGGCGATGCAGCCCTGTACGTCGGGCGCAGCGTGCGCGTGCGGCAGCGCCTGCGCGCGCTGCTGACCGGCGAGCGACGCTCGTCGAAGGAAATGCGGCTTGCCCAGCAGGTGCGGCGTGTCGAATGGCAGGAGACCGGCAACGAACTGGGCGCGATGCTCGCTGAAGCGCAGTGGATCGCGCAGTTGCGTCCGTCATACAACCGGCGTCCCGCCGCGAACGCGGCGCGGCCGGGCAGCGCGCCCTGGCCGTTCGACGGCGCGGTCGCGTTCGAAGCGAGCGGCGAGCGCCGCTTCTTTCACGTGATCGACGGCTGGCGCTACCTCGGTGCAGCCGAGTCGCTCGATGCGGCCGCGCAGCTCGCGGCCGACGGGCCGGAACGGTCGTTCGAGCCGCACACCCATCGCCTGCTGCAGACCCATCTCGCACGCGGACTGCAACTGATCCCGCTCGCGGCGTCCGTGCCGGCTGGCTGAGCGCGGCACGCCACTGGCCGCGGGTGCCGTCGCGCGCGCTCAGCCGATCGCGCTGGCGCCGCCGGCGGCGCAGACATGCGACAGCGCGGTGCCGAGAGCCCGTGTCCCGGTCGCATCGTAGCGGGTGAGCGTCTTCCAACTCGCGATGCTGCGGGCAAGCCGCGCCTGGCAGTCCGGTGCGTCGCGCAGCGGCGCCACCTGCGCGAGACCGGCCAGCATTTTCTGCGTGAGCTGGTCGAGCGCCGGTCGTGTGCTGGTCGCGAGGTCGGGCGGTGTGCCTTCGGGCGGGCGTGTCGCGCGCCACGTTGCAAAGAGCGCGTTCTGCACCTCCTTGCTCGCGGCAATCTGATCCTGGAAGAACGTCCGGGCGAAGGCCGCATCGACACCGGACTGTTCCGCACGCTTTTCCACCGACGCGAGCAGTGCCGCCTCCCGCGGCCCGTCCTCGATGGCCTTGTGGTTGGCCCATTTCCATCGTGCGACGGGTTCAGCCAGCGCAAGTCGCTGAGATGCGAGCGCAACGAGATTGGTGAGCGCGGTATCGTCGCCGTCTGCGCGGGCGACTGTCGATGACGAAAGGGCGGCGACGCCGAGCACGGCGACAGCGAGGCTGGCACGAATGGCTTGCTTCATTGGAATGGTCGGGGCAGCCCGGTGGGCCGGAGACGGAAAACCAGAAGGATAGACGAAGACAGTCGCGCGGCGGAACGTCGCGACAGAAGAATCAGCGGGCGCGCTGATCCGGCACCGTCAGGCCGTTGCAGCCCGGGTGCGATGCGATCTGCGCCGAAAACGCAGCGATGAACCGCACGATCTCGATCGACACGCGGCGGTTACAGAACGGAACGCAGGTTCACTTCGGCGAGTACAGCTTGTGCTGCTCGTCGAAGAATGCCCGGACGTGCTCGGGCAATTCGGCGAGGAATTCCACGCCGACCGGTTCCGGATCCGGGCTCATCACTTGCTCGGGCGGGGGCATGCGGGTTGGTCTTTCGTCCATGGTCGTTTCTCCAGCAGGTTCAATAATTATCAACCTCGTGCTTGGATTTATGCCAGCGGCGAATCGTTAGATTTTGTCTCTGTTGTATTAACGGCACATGCACCGCCGCGCGCCGCGTGATGCCCGCTATTGCAGGCTGCGCAGTCGGCAACAATCGGGGCGCTTGTTATACTGGCGCGCACTTTTTCCTGGACCTCGATGAAACGAACGACGCGATGGATCGGCCTCGTATGGCTGGCGCTGGTACTGAACGTACTGTCGCCCGTCGTCGGCTATGCGCGCCTCGCGTCGAGCGGTTCAGGCGAGCTCACGCTCGAATTGTGCAGTGCGGCAGGCGCCCGCCAGATCGTGCTCGCACAGTCCGGCGACGACCGCGGCACGTCGTCGCTCGACCATGCCGGCGTGGCGCACTGCGTGTACTGTCCGGGCTTCGCAGCGAACGTTGCGCTCGGCACGAGCCTGCCGGCGCTGCCGGGTTTCGTACGCACGTTCGCCTACCGCGCTGCCGCGCCTGTCGTTGCCGATTTTCCGCGCAACGGCATTCGGCTCGCGCAGCCGCGCGGCCCGCCTGAAACGTCCCTGTCTGATTGATATCGTCCGCGCGCCCCGGTGGCGCGCGTGCCGCTCGCGACACGGATCGCGCGTCGCGCCGCATCGGCGTGGCGCGGCGGCTCGTGTCCGGCGGTATCCGGTCACGTTTTCAGGAATGGCTCCATGTCGCATACCTTCGCCGCGCGAGCGTCGCGCGGTCGGCTCGCGCTCGCGTGCGCGGCCGCTTTTGCCTGGCCGGCCGCACAGGCGGCCTCCATCGATCGCGCACCCTCCGCTCCGGCGGCGCGCGATTCCCGCAATCCGGCCGGGCCCGATGCTGCTGCGGTTGCCGCAGTCGCACCGGCTCTGACGGGCGATACGCTGAGTGCGGTCAGTATCACCGCGCAGCGACAGGCGATCGATCCCGATACGCCGGCCGTCGTCCACTCGATTACGCGCGAGCAGATCGACGCGCACACCAACGTCACGACCGAGGATGCGCTGAAATACGCGCCCAACCTGATGGTGCGCAAGCGCTACATCGGCGACCGCAACAGCGTGTTCGCCGGCCGCGACTTCAACGAACTGCAGAGTGCGCGCGGGCTCGTGTATGCCGACGGCTTGCTGCTGTCGAACCTGCTCGGTTCGAGCTACGCGTATCCGCCGCGCTGGTCGCTGATCGCGCCGGACGACATCGCCCGCGTGGACGTGCTGTATGGTCCTTTTTCGGCGCTGTACCCGGGCAACGCGATCGGCTCGACCGTGCTGCTGACGACGCGGCGCCCCGACAAGCTCGAGGCATCGCTGTCGACGCAGTTCTTCACGCAGCGCTATCACGACGGCTATGGCTTTGCGGACAGTTTCGGCGGCAATCATCAGACCGCGCGGATCGCGAACCGCGTCGGCAAATTCTGGTTCTCGCTGTCGCTGGACAGGCTCGAGAACGACGGTCAGCCGATGCAGTACGCGAGCCCCAATTCCACGTACAACCCGCGGCTCGGCGGCGCGGTGCCCGTGACGGGCGCGGCGACCGACATCGGGCCCAACGGCAAGCCGCGCACGATCGTCGGCGCGCAGAACATCGAGCGCACCGAGCAGCTGAACGAGACGGTCCGAATGGGCTACGCGTTCACCGACCACGTCGACGCGACACTGACGCTCGGCCACTGGGAGAACCATTACCGGCAGCATGGCGCTACCTTCCTGCGCGATGCGGCCGGCAATCCGGTATACGGCGGCAACGTGTCGATCGGCGGCCGGAACATGACCGTCGCGCCGAGCGCGTTCGCGCCGCAGCGCGGCGACCAGGAGAACTGGCTGTACGCGCTCGGACTCAACGGCCGGCTGGATTCGGGCTGGCGGCTGTCGGGCGTGGTGTCCGCGTACGACGTGTCGCGGGACGTGCTGCGCTCGGCGTCGACGGTGCAGGGCGGTGCCGGCACGCTGTTCCAGGGTGACGGCACCGGCTGGCGCACGCTCGATCTCAAGGCTGAGGCGCCGCAAGTGAAGGGCCACACATTCACGGTCGGTTATCACTACGACAACTATTTCCTGCGCAACGTCACGTACAACACGGCCGACTGGCTGGCCGGGCCGACCACGTCGGTCGCCAGCGTGTACCGGGGCGATACGCGCACACAGGCGCTGTTCGCGCAGGATGCGTGGCATTTCGCACCGCGCTGGCTCGCAACGCTCGGCCTGCGCTACGAGCGCTGGGATGCGTACGGCGGCGCGCTCGGCAACGCGAGCGGCACGCTTGGCTATGCCGACCGCAGTGCAAACGCGCTGTCGCCGAAGGTCGCCGTGCAATGGGATGCGACGGACGTCTGGCGCTTCCGTCTGTCGTTTGCGACCGGCACGCGTTTCCCGACGGTCGGCGAACTGTTCCAGGGCACGATCTCGAACAACGCGATCGTCAACAACAACCCGAGCCTGCGGCCGGAGAAGGCGATCGACTGGGACTTCACGGCCGAGCGCGACGTGGGTGTCGGCGTCGTGCGCGCGAGCGTGTTCCAGAGCGACCTGCGCGATTCGATTTACAGCCAGACGACGGTGTCGGGCGCGTCGACCGTCACCAACATCTCGAACGTCGACCGCGTGCGCGTGCGCGGCGTCGAGCTGGGCTTCAGCGGCCAGAACGTCGGGCTGCGCGGCCTCGACATCGACGCGAACGTGTCGGCGAGCAATGCGCAGATCCTCGCAGACGCCGCAAATCCCGCGTACGTCGGCTCGCGCTTTCCGCGGATTCCGCGCATGCGCGCGAACCTGCTTGCGTCATACCGCTTCGACGAGCACTTGCTCGCGAGCGTCGGCGTGCGCTATTCGGGCCGCCAGTTCAACACACTCGACAACAGCGACGTGAATCCCGACGTGTACGGCGGCACGAGCGTGTTCACGGTCGTCGATCTGAAGGCGCGCTACCGGTTCGACCGTCACTGGAGCGCGTCGGTCGGCATCGACAACCTGACGGACCGCCGCTACTACGTGTTCCACCCGTATCCGGGCCGCACTTTCTTTGGAGAACTGAAATGGTCGCTGTGAAATCGGTCGCAGCAGGCGTCGCCCTGTGGCTCGCGGTGCTGTCGTCCGCGGGCGCTCACGACGCGCCCGGTGTGCCGAAGGCCGCCGATCCGCATGCCGCGCACATGAGCATGCAGGCGACGCCCACGCAACAGAAGCAGCCGCTCGCGACCGGCGCCGCGTTCGATGCGCGGCACCGGCTGTGGGTCGCATGGGTCGAGGGCGCACACGTCGTCGTCGCGCATTCGGATGACGCGGGTCGCACGCTGTCCCCGCCCGTGCCCGTCAACGCGATGCCCGAGCCGATCTACACGAGCGCGGAGAATCGGCCGAAGCTCGCGACGAGCCCGGACGGCCGCGCGGTATACGTGTCGTGGTCGATGCCGCTCGATGCGCCGTACACCGGCATGGTGCGCTTCGCACGTTCGCTCGACGGGGGCGCGACGTGGAGCGTGCCCGTCACCGTGCATCGCGACCGGCAAGCGATCACGCACCGCTTCGACATGATGGCCGTCGATCCGGCCGGCAACATCGCGATTGCCTGGATCGACAAGCGCGATCTCGCCGCGGCGAAAGCAGCAGCGCAGCCTTACGACGGCGCGGCCGTCTACTACGCGGTGTCGCGCGACGGCGGTGCGTCGTTCGAGCCAGAGCGCAAGGTGACCGATCACACGTGCGAATGTTGCCGGATCGCGATGGCGGTCGACCCGGCTGGAAACATCGAAGCCGTATGGCGCAACGTGTTCCCCGGGCAGATTCGTGATCATGCGCTCGCGGTGCTGCCGGTATCGGCGGCGGCGCCCGTCGTGCCGGTGCGAGCGACGTTCTCGAACTGGCATGTCGAGGCCTGCCCCGAGCACGGGCCGGCGTTGGCGATCACACGGGACGGTACGCGCCATATCGCGTGGTTCGGTGTCGTCGACGGCCGCGCCGACGTGTTCTATTCGCGTATCGGCACCGACGGCGAGCCGCGCGGTACACCGTGGGCGTTCGGCGCGAATCCCGCGCGGCCAACCGAACAGGCGTCGCACGCGGCCCTCGTGGCGCGCGGCGACGTCGTGTGGCTGGCGTGGAAGGCGTTCGACGGCGACTCGATGCAGATCAAGCTGCGCCGCTCGGACGATCGCGGCGAGCACTGGTCGGCGCCAAGCGTGGTCGCTTCGACGTCGGGCGCAAGCGACAACCCGCAACTGCTCGACGACGCGGGCCGCATTTATCTGTCGTGGCGAACGCGCAACGACGGCTACCGGCTGATCCCGGTGGAGGGCGCGCGATGAAACGATGGATGGTCTGGGTCGGTGCGGTGTTCGCGAGCTTGCCGGCATGGGGCGGCGAACTGCAGCCGCTGCGCGCGACCGACGTCGCGAAGCTGTATGCGACCGCGCATGAACGGCCGCTCGCGGTTGAAATCTGGTCGCTCGATTGCGGATACTGCCGCGAGAACGCCGCGCATCTCGTCGCATGGCAGCGCCGGCATCCGGACGTGCAGCTCGCGATGATCGCGATGGACGCGTATGACGATAACGGCGCGGCCGTCGCACAGGCGCTTGCGCAGATGAACGTGCCGCCGCAGGTCGCGCAGTATGCGAGCGCGGAACCGATGCCCGAACGTCTGCGGACAGCGCTCGATGCGGGATGGCGTGGAGAAATGCCGCGTACCGTGTGGATCGGGCGCGATGGCTCGCGCGACGCACGCAGCGGATTGCTGACGATCGACGTGCTCGATGGCTGGTTGCAGCGCGGCAAGCGCCGTTGAGAGAATGTCGGCGCGCGACGGATGCCGCGCGCCGTTCCGATATGGAAAAGAAAGCGCGCCCGAAGGCGCGCGAGAAGATCGTCAGGCTGCGCGCCTGAATAGCCGGATCACGAACAGCAGGATCACGGCGCCGATGACCGCGACGATCACCGAACCGATGAAGCCGCTGCCGATGCTGATGCCGAGCAGTCCCGCCAGCCAGCCGCCGATCACCGCGCCGACGATGCCGACGATGATGTCGACGATCAGGCCGAACCCGCCGCCCTTGACGAGCAGTCCCGCGAGCCAGCCGGCGATCGCACCGATGATGAGCCACATAATCAAGCCATGAGTCATGGTGATCCTCTCCTTGTGTTTGAGTCGAAATGACCGGACGCCGGCTGTTTCGCCGCAAGCTGCATGAAGGCGGCACTGCGACCCGCCGCGCCGCCTTCGCAATGTAACGCGATAGACGGGTCGGAATCGTTAAGTAATGTTATGCACCCTGAACGGGTTTTTCCAGGCGATTCGTCTGGCTACCGCCCGAGTCGATGCGGTGCCGCGCGCGATGCAGGCGTGACGAGCGCGAAAGGCAGCGCGGCGTCGTGCAGGCATCGTTCGAGATCGTCGAGCGCCGGATCGCGGGCGCCGTCGAGCGTGAACGCAAGGCAGTGAAGCGTGAGCCGACGACGCGGGGGAAGGGTGCACACGTTTCGAATATCGGAACGTGTGCCGAAAACGCGATCGGAAAAGAGAAAAGGCCTGACAAGCATCACTTGTCAGGCCTTTATATCTTGGTGCCGGAGATAGGAGTCGAACCTACGACCTTCGCATTACGAATGCGCTGCTCTACCAACTGAGCTACACCGGCAGCAGAGAAGTGAAATTATAGGGTGATTTCCGCGATCTTGGCAATAGGTTTTGCGAAATTTTTTTCAGCTTGCCGCTGCTGCTTCGCGAAACCATCGATCCGGCGGATTTCCCGCTTTCACTTCACTGCGATGCAGCCTGTCAGGGCCACATCGCGAAGGCGCGATTGTACTGACGTCTCGCACCTTCGTCTAGTGCTGCAGCGCAAATTTATTTGCCTTCGTTGTGATAGGCGGTCACGCGCTCGACTTCGTTCTTCGAACCGAGGAACACCGGTACGCGCTGATGCAGGCCGGTCGGTTGCACTTCCATGATGCGCTGCGTGCCCGTCGTCGCGGCGCCGCCCGCCTGTTCGACGATGAACGACATCGGGTTCGCCTCGTACATCAGGCGCAGCTTGCCCGGACGGTCGGGCGTGCGCTTGTCGGCCGGGTACATGAAGATGCCGCCGCGGTTCAGGATCCGGTGTACGTCCGCGACCATCGATGCGATCCAGCGCATGTTGAAATTGTCGCCGCGCGGGCCTTCCTTGCCGGCGTTCAGTTCGTTCACGTAGCGCTGCACCGGCTCGTACCAGTGGCGGGCGTTCGACGCGTTGATCGCGTATTCGCGCGTGTCGGCGGGGATCTGCATGTTGCTCTGCGTGAGCACCCACGAGCCGACTTCGCGGTCGAGCGTGAAGCAGTTCACGCCGTTGCCGGTCGTCAGCACGAACACCGTTTGCGGACCGTACACCGCGTAGCCTGCCGCGACCTGCTGCGTGCCCGGCTGCAGGAACGATTCCTCGGTGGCCTGCTTGCCGTCCGGGCAGCGCAGCACCGAGAAGATCGTGCCGATCGACACGTTCACGTCGATGTTCGACGAGCCGTCGAGCGGATCGAACACGAGCAGGTATTCGCCGCGCGGATAGTTGGCGGGAATCGGGAAGAACGTTTCCATCTCCTCGGATGCCATCGCGGCAAGGTTGCCGCCCCATTCGTTCGCGTCGAGCAGGATTTCGTTCGACAGGATGTCGAGCTTCTTCTGCACTTCGCCCTGGACGTTCTCGCTGCCGGCAGTGCCGAGCGCGTCGCCGAGCGCGCCCTTCGACACGTTGTAGCTGATCGCCTTGCACGCGCGGGCGACGACTTCGATCAGCAGGCGGAGGTCGGCGGGGAGGTTGTTGGTCTCACGCTGCTGCTCGATCAGGAACTTGGACAGCGTGGTGCGGCGGGCAATGGACATGACAGACTCCGAGAGGCCAAAAGAATCCTTGAATTGCCGCAATTTTACCCGCCGTGCTTCGCGCGCCGCCGCCTTTTTTCGTCCGGTTACACGACACGGTGGCGGCCACGGCGCGTTCCGGCGTGGGCAGTGCACGCAAGCGGGCCTGCAGCGCCGTGGCGGCCAGGCGCTCAAAGCGCTGTCCAGCTCCGACCCCGTCAAACTTCGGCCGATAAAAAAGCCGGCGCCGCGACGGACGGCACCGGCTTCGCTGCGCGCCAATGCGCGAGGCAATCGCTGGGCGGCGGCCGGTTACGCGAGCGCCTTCTCGACGATCTCGCGCACGTCCCGCGACTTGGCGCCTGACGCGACCTGTTCGAGCGCTTCGCGCATCCGGTCGCGCAGCGCGGGCGTGAAGCGGCGCCACAGTTCGAGCGAACGGGCGAGCCGTGCGGCAACCTGCGGGTTGATCGCATCGAGCGCGAGCACCTGCTCGGCCCAGAACGCATAGCCCGAACCGTCGGCCGCGTGGAATTGCGCGGGATTCGCCGCGCAGAAGCTGAAGATCAGCGAGCGCGCGCGGTTCGGATTCTTCAGGTTGAACGCCGGGTGGGCCATCAGCTTGCGGACTTTCTCGAGCGTCGGCCGGGCCGGCGTACCCCGCTGCGCGGCCTGCATCGCGAACCACTTGTCGATCACGAGCGCTTCCTTCTCGAAGCGGCGGTAGAAGTCGTCGAGCGCACGTGTGGCCGCGTCGTCCGCGCCGGCCGCTGCAGCGGCGAGCAGCGCGCCGAGCGCCGCCGCGCGATCGGTCATGTTGTTCGCCGCGTCGTACTGCGCGGTCGCGATGCGCACGGCGTCGGCCGGATCCTCGAGTTCGGCGAGATACGCGAGCGCGAGGTTCTTCAGCGCGCGGCGGCCGGACGCCTCGGGCGTCGGCTCGTACGCGCCCGGCGTCTGGTGCTGCTCGTAAGCTGCGAGCCAGTCGGCGCGCAGCGCGGTCGCGAGCTGGCGGCGCACGAACTGGCGCGCGCGGTGGACGGCGGCCGGATCGGCTTCGGCCATCTGGTCGGCCAGATAGGTTTCCGACGGCAGCGTGAGCGCCAGCTCGCGGAAAGCTGGCGACAGGCTCGCATCGGTCAGCACGCGGCGGAACGCGGCGACGAAGTTCTCGCCGAGCGTGAGCGGCTCGTTCGCGGCCGCGCGCGACGCGAGCGTCAGCAGCGCGCGCGTGGCGAGGCGCTGGCCGGCTTCCCAGCGGTTGAACGGGTCGCTGTCGTGCGCGAGCAGGAACGCGAGGTCGTCGTCGCTGTAGTCGTACTCGACGATCACCGGCGCCGAGAAATTGCGCAGCAGCGACGGCAGCGGATGTTCCGGCACGTCGACGAACGTGAAGGTTTGCTCGGTGTCGGTGAACTCGAGCACGCGCGTCGTGCCCGATGCAGCGGCTTCGCCGTCCACACGCAGCGGCAGGTCGCGGCCGTCGCGGCCGATCAGGCCGATCGCGAACGGAATCAGCAGCGGGCCTTGCTGCGTGGCGCGCGCGGCCGGCGATGCGTCGCCGTAGCCCTGCGCGAGCGTAACGGTGTAGCGGCGCGCGGCCGCGTCGTACGCGGTGCGCACCGACACGCGCGGCGTGCCGGCCTGGCTGTACCAGCGCTCGAACTGCGCGAGATCGCGCCCATTCGCATCGGCCATCGCGTGACGGAAGTCGTCGCAGGTCACCGCGTGGCCGTCATGGCGCTTGAAGTACAGGTCCATCCCTTTGCGGAAGCCGTCGCGGCCGAACAGCGTCTGATACATCCGCACGACTTCCGAGCCTTTCTCGTACACGGTCATCGTGTAGAAGTTGTTGATCTCGACGTAGCTTTCCGGCCGCACCGGGTGCGCCATCGGGCCGGCGTCCTCGGCGAACTGAAGCTGGCGCAGCACGCGCACGTCCTCGATGCGCTTGACTGCGCGGGCCGCTGATGCCACGTCATCGCCCGCGGCCATGTCGGCCGAGAATTCCTGGTCGCGGAACACGGTCAGCCCTTCCTTCAGGCTCAGCTGGAACCAGTCGCGGCAGGTCACGCGGTTGCCGGTCCAGTTGTGGAAGTACTCGTGGCCGACCACCGACTCGATGTTCGCGAAATCGGTGTCGGTCGCGGTCTCGGGGTTCGCGAGCACGTACTTCGTATTGAAGATGTTGAGCCCCTTGTTCTCCATCGCGCCCATGTTGAAGTCGCCGACCGCGACGATCATGAAGCGGTCGAGATCGAGCTCGAGGCCGAAGCGCTTTTCGTCCCAGCGGATCGAGTGGATCAACGAATCCATCGCGTGGCGCGTCTTGTCGAGATCGGACGGTTCGACCCATACCTGCAACAGCTTTTCCTTGCCGGAGCCGGTGGTGATTTTTTCCTCGATCGCGACGAGCTTGCCCGCGACCAGCGCGAACAGGTAGCTCGGCTTGCGGAACGGGTCTTCCCATTTCGCGAAGTGGCGCCCTTCGGGCAACTCGCCCGAGTCGACGAGGTTGCCGTTCGACAGCAGCACCGGATACGCGGCCTTGTCGGCGCGCAGCGTGACCGTGTACGACGCCATCACGTCGGGACGGTCGAGGAAGTAGGTGATGCGGCGAAAGCCTTCGGCCTCGCACTGCGTGAAGAAGTTGCCGCTCGACACGTACAGGCCCGACAGCGTCGTGTTCTGGTCCGGCGCGCATGCGCTCGAGATGGTGAGCTCGAACGCGTCCGGCACGTTTTCGACGGTGAGGCCGTGTTCGTGCGCGCGCACGGCGCCATACGGTGCGTGGTCGAGCTGCGCGCCGAGGAATTCGAGCGCTTCGCCCATCAGCTCCAGATGCGGGTTGGGTGCGGCATCCGGATTGCGGCGCACGCGCATCGTATTCCTGACGATCGTGCGCGCCGGTGCGAGATCGAATTCGAGTGCGACGGAATCGATGAGGAAGGCCGGCGGCGTGTAGTCGGCGCGGCGGATCACGGTGGAAGATGCGTTGTCGGACATGGTCGTCGAGGTCGGTGGAGTGGGGATCGGGCCCGCGACGCGGGCCGGGCGAACCGGGCCATTGTACAAAGGCTTGCGGCCGCGTGCCGCTGCGAACTTTTTACCGGTTCCGGGAGTCCGCGTATTATCGGCATCCCGTATGCTTCGCGCGGTGCGACGAACGGATGACGGATCGACGAGGATCGACATGAAACGCGAATGGATACAACGCGGTGCGGGCTGGGTGGCGGGGCTGTGCGTGGCGCTGCTCGCGGGCTGCACGAGCTATGTGACGACACAGGTCACGGCCTTCTCGGACTGGAGCGGCAGCGACGCCACACGCACGTACGCGTTCACGCGCACCGACGCGCAGAAACACAGCATCGAGCAGTCGACCTACGAGCCGATCGTCGCAAACGAATTGTCTGCGTACGCGTTTCGTCCGGTGCCGGCCGCGCAGGCGCGCTATCTGGTCGGGCTGACGTACGGCGTCGGCAGCGATCTGGTGACGGTGCCGCAGCCCGTCTACTACGACCCGTGGTTCATGGGGCCGGGGCCGTACTGGCGGGGCGGCCCGTGGGGCCCGTGGGGGCCCTGGGGCGGGATGCCGGCCGGCTATGTCGCGCAAACCTATCAGGTGTTCGACTACACGCTCGGGATCCGGATCACCGAGCGCGCGACCGGCAAGGAGGTCTACAACGTGACCGCACGCACTACCGGCGACAACGGCGCGTTGCTGTACGCGATGCCGTTCCTCGCGCGCAGCGCGCTCGCCGATTTCCCGTTGTCGAACGGCGCGATTCGTACGGTGCGGCTGCCGGTCGACAAGCGCGGCGGGCCGGCCGCGCCGGCCGCCAACGAGCGCGCGGTGCCGGCGGCCCCGGCATCGGGTGCGGCGGCTCCGAAGTAACGCGATCGCGATACGCGCGGCCCCCGGCCGCGCCGCCCGCATGCTCGCGCGCTAGCGCGCGGCGGCTGTGCGTCGAACTCGAATCAAACTCCGACGCCCAGCAGCGCCAGCGCACCCAGCACGACGAACAGCACCGCGGCGATGCCGTGCACGAACTTCGTCGGCAGGCGGTGCGCAAAACGGTCGCCGAGCACGATCGCCGGCACGTTCGCGAGCATCATCCCGAACGTCGTGCCGGCCACCACGCCGATGTAATCCTGGAAGCGCGCGGCGAGCGCGACGGTCGCGATTTGTGTCTTGTCGCCCATTTCCGCGAGAAAGAATGCAACCAGCGTCGCGCCGAACACGCCCAGCCGCGAGCGCGTCGCATTGGCTTCGTCCTCGTCGAGCTTGTCCGGCACGAGAATCCACAGCCCCATCGCGATGAAAGAGATTGCGAGCGCCCAGCGCATGATCGACGGCGTGACCAGCACGCCGAGCCATTCGCCGAGGGCCCCGGCGAACCCGTGATTCACGAGCGTCGCGACGAGCACGCCGAGAATGATCGGCACGGGCCTGCGATAGCGCGCGGCCAGCACGAGGGACAGCAGTTGGGTCTTGTCGCCGATTTCAGCGAGGGCGACGGCGCCGGTGGAGATCAGGAAGGCTTGAGACACGTACGGGGTTCCGCGGGCCGATGTTGTGCGTGCGAGCGACGATCCGCCGCGCGCCGGGCCCTGATGCGGCGCGCAGTGAACCATCGGTCTCGCCAGGCCCTGGTGGCTGCGCCCGCCATGGCCGAACGGCCAAGTCTGTTGACGGACGCCTCCGTCACGATGCGCGCCGAAAGCGCGGGACATCGAGCGGAGCGGCTACTCCCCAATGAGGGCCGCATTCTAGCACGACGCGTGCCGCGTGCAATGCGGATTCGGCCGCTCCGGTATGCGTCGCCGCGCACGCCGGAGCGGCAGCAAGGCTTACCGGCGCAGGTTACGCCGGGGTCGCAGTGCGGCGCGCTGTACCGCGCTCGTGCACGAGCCGGCCGGCCGCGTACGTGCGGTACACGGCGCGGTCGTCGCCGAGCAGCGCGAACGCGAACAGCAACTCCTCGAGCGAATCCGCGCGCTTCGTGCGGCGCGCGAGCAGCGGCGTGGCCTGCGGGTCGAGCACGACGAAGTCGGCTTCGGTGTGTGGTGCCAGTGTGCCGACCGTATCGGCTAGATTGAGCGCGTGCGCGGCGCCGGCCGTCGCCAGCCAGAACATCCGCGTGGCGGTCAAGTGATGGCCTGACAGCCGCGCGACCTTGTGCGCCTCGTTCATCGTCTGCAGCATCGAGAACGACGTGCCGCCGCCGACGTCGGTCGCGAGCGTGACGGGCACGTCGAATTCGCCCGCCTTGTCGAAGTCGAACAGCCCGCTGCCGAGGAAGAAGTTCGACGTCGGGCAGTGGGCGACGACGGTGCGCGTCTCGGCCATCCGGCGGCGGTCCTCGTCGTCAAGGTGGATGCAGTGGCCGTACACTGCGCGCGGCCGCAGCAGCCCATAGCGATCGTAGATGTCGAGATAGCTGCGGTGGCCGGGGAACAGCTCGGCCACCCATTTCACTTCATCGACGTTTTCCGCGACGTGGCTCTGCACGAACACGTCCGGATGGCGGCGAGCGAGTTCGCCGCACGCCTCGAGCTGCGCCTCGGTCGACGTCGGCGCGAAGCGCGGTGTGAGCGCGTAAAGCTGCCGGCCGTTGCCGTGCCAGCGGCTGATCAGTTCGGCACTGTCGTCGTAGCCCGATTGCGCGGTGTCGCGCAGGAACTCGGGGCAGTTGCGATCCATCAGCACCTTGCCCGCGATCATCCGCACGTCGCGCGCGGCGCTCGCGGCGAACAGCGCATCGGCCGACTGCTTGTGCACGGTGCAGTAGACGAGCGCGCTCGTCGTCCCGCATGCGAGCAGTTCGTCGACGAAGAAGTCGGCCACTTCGCGCGCATGCTCCGGATCGCCGAACTGGCGCTCGGTCGGGAACGTGTACTTGTCGAGCCACGGCAGCAGGCCGGGCGCCGGCGACGCGATCATGTCCGTCTGCGGATAGTGGATGTGCGTGTCGATGAAGCCGGGCACGATCAGCTTGTCGCGCTGGTCGTGGACGATCGCGTCGCGTGCGAGTGTCGCCGCGAGCCGCGCATGCGGGCCGGCCGCGACGACCTTGCCGTCGTCGACGATCAGCAGGCCGTCGGCCTCGTAGTTCGCGGCCTGGCTCGATTGCGCCGGGTCGCCGTTGAAGGTCAGCAGCTGGGAACGAAAAGCGGTTTGCGTCATGACGAAGGGTCCTGCATCAAGGTAAGGCGAACAGAGGAAAACGGTCGGTTCGTGCGCTTGCTGGCACGGACAGCAGAGTGGGCGCCGCTTCGCTGCAGCAGTGTGCGACCGCGAATGCGGATGCAAGCGCGTACTGCACGGCGATCGCGCACGCGAGCGTGGAGGCGGCCGCTGCGTGACGCGGGGCCGCGAACATTGCCGCGAGCGCCGGTGCGATCGCGATGGCAACCGGCGCGGCAGCGCGCTGCGTGACGAGCCGCCCCAAGCGGCTTCGCCGCGCGACGGCGTACGACGCCGTCAACGCCGTCGCCACGGATGCGGCCGCCGCGATCGCGGCATGCGTGTACGGTGCGCGCATGCGCGACACGCGGTGCAGCGCCGAACCGTGCACCGGAAAGCGGATGGCGTGACGACGTTTCATCTGTCTAGCGAAACCCGATGCCGGCCGTCACGCCGCCTGCCAGTACGAATCGAGGCGCGCGATCAGCGCATCGCGCTGCGCGGCATCGACGAACGACGCTTCGAAGCCGTTGCGGATCACTGCGTACACTTCGGCGTCCGTCAGCTGGAGTCCGTCGACCGTCGCGAAGTAGTTGTCGTTCACGTAGCCGCCGAAATAGGCCGGATCGTCGGAGTTGATCGTCACCGCGACGCCGCGGTCGAGCAGCGCCTTCAGCGTGTGCTTCTTCATGTCGTCGAACACGCACAGCTTCAGGTTCGACAGCGGGCACACGGTCAGCGCCGTGCGCGTGCGCGCGAGGCGTTCGACGAGCGCCGCGTCCTCGATGCTGCGCACGCCATGATCGATGCGGTCGACCTTCAGCACGTCGAGCGCTTCGTAGATATACGCTGGCGGGCCTTCCTCGCCCGCGTGCGCGACCAGCTTCAGCCCGAGCGCCCGCGCCTTCTCGAACACGCGCGCGAACTTCGTCGGCGGATGGCCGAGTTCGGACGAATCGAGGCCGACGCCGATCAGCCGGTGGCGATAGCGCTCGAACAGCGGCAATGCGGATTCGAACGTCGCGAGCGCGTCGTCTTCGGAAAGGTGGCGCAGGAAGCACGGGATCAGCTTGCTCGACAGCCCGCGCTGCTCGGCATCGGCGAGCGCGCGATCGATGCCGGCAACCACCGTTTCGATCGGCACGCCGCGTTCGGTGTGCGTCTGCGGGTCGAAGAACAGCTCGGTATGGACGACGTTGTCGGCGAGCGCGCGTTCGCAGTACGCCGCCGTCATGTCGTAGAAGTCCTGCTCGGTCAGCAGCACGCTCGCGCCGGCGTAATAGATGTCGAGGAACGACTGCAGGTCGGTGAATGCGTATGCGGCGCGCAGCGCGTCGATCGATTCGTACGCGAGCGTCACGCCGTTGCGCTGCGCGAGCGCGAAGATCAGTTCGGGCTCGAGCGAGCCTTCGATATGGATGTGCAGTTCCGCTTTCGGCGCGCGGGCAATCTTGTCCTTGAATGTCGGGGTCATGGCGTTGTTCTTGGTCGGTCAGAAAGATGAGGGAACCTGCGCGGACGCGTTCGCCTCGACGGCCTGCAGCAACTGCGCGGCCACCGAGATCGCGATCACTTCGGGCGCCTTGTCGACGATGCCGTCGACGCCGATCGGGCAGTGCATCCGCGCGACCTGGGCCGGGTCGATGCCGATCGCTGCCAGCCGGTGATCGAACTGCGCGCGCTTCGTGCGCGATCCGGTCATCCCGAAGTACGCGTAGTCGCCGCGCCGCAGGATGCGCTCGGCCAGCATGAAGTCGAGTGCGTGATCGTGCGTCATCACGACGAAGTACGCGCGCGGCGGCGCCGCGTCGACGGCCTCGGCCGGGCTCGCCAGCGCGTCGATCGAGAGATTGCCGATTCCGGCGAGCGCGTCTGCCGGCGGGAACGCCGCATCGGGTCCGTCGACCCAGCGCACTTGGCACGGCAACGTCGCGAGCACCTTCACGAGCGCGGTGCCGATGTGTCCGGCGCCGAACAGCACGACGGGGAACGCATACGGCGCGATCGTTTCGGTCATCAGCGACACGCCGCCGGTTTCCCACAGCAGGCAATCGGCGCGCGCGGCTTGCGGTTCGGGCTCGCTCAGCAGCGGCGCGCCGGGCGAGGGGCCGAATGATACGCTACGGACGGTCGCGGCGCCGGCCGCGACGCGTTTCGCGAGCGACATGATCCAGCCGAGGTCGCCGACGTCCAGGCGCTCGAACGCGAGCACGACCGCACCGCCGCAGCACTGGCCGAGGCTCGGCCCGAGCGCGAGCCGTTCGAGCCGGCGTGCGTGCGGCACGTGCGCACCGTCTTTCAGCAGATGCCGCGCGATCTCGATTGCCTTCCATTCCAGATGACCGCCGCCGATCGTATGGCGGGCCGTGTCGCGCGTGACCAGCATTTTGGTGCCGGCCTCGCGCGGCGCGGAGCCGTCGGTATGCGCGACCGTCACGAGCACGGCTGCTTCACCGTGCGCGAGCAGTTGCTGCAGATCGCCGAGCCACGCTTCCATCAGTGCGCTCCGTTCGGGACGGCGCGGCGCGGCGCGCGGTGTGGGTCAGCGGGCGCGGGGGCGGCAAGCGGGAGCGGGGCGGTTCGGGCACACGACGGAGCCGGTGCGGCGCTATCGCGCCGAAGGCACGCGCGTTCGGTGCCGAGGGACGTGCGGACGCCATGAGGATGACGGATGCGGATGGGTTGCGTTGTCATGATGAATCCAGTCGACATTGCGGATCGGGCGCGCGTTACGCAGGAGGTGAGACCGCCTGGTCTCGCGCACGTAGATCGCCATCCAGTCGCGAAGATAGCACTGCGATGCGGCGCGAACATTGCCGGGCAGTGATCCGCGTCATCAGGCGGCGATCATGTCGATCATAGGCCCGCCGCGCGGGATCGTGGCGGCGATGCGCGGGCATCCGGCGGAAACGCCCGTGTGGCGGGACATGCGCGCCAATGGCCTGCAATGCGCGTACGCCCGGAAAACAGCGCAGCGCCACCGGTAGGTGTTTACGCCCAGCGGGCTAAAAGGCGGCCGCGGGCACAGCTCGGCCGGCATCGGCGCAGTGGCCCGGCGGCGGCCGGCTCAGCGTGTCAGCCTGCCAGTTTCCGGCGATGGCGCCAGACGCTCGATGCGACGGCAACGAGGATTACGGCGAACGCGATCAGCGCCCAGCCGGGCAGCAGGATGCCGAGGATCGGCGGGTAGACGGTCTCGCACAGGCCGGCGACCTTGAACATGCCGGGGAACCATTGCGCGGGCGGCAGGCTGTCGACGATCGGCTGCAGCGTGTTGAAGCCGCAGCTGAAGCCCGGATTCATCTGGATCGACAGATGCCGCGCGGCGGTGCCGACGCCGCCGGCCGCGGCGATCGCGATCAGCAGTTCGAGCACCCAGATGCCGCGCCAGTTGCGCATCCCGGCCGCGAGGAACGCGAAGATGCCGATCGCCGCGAAGAAGTAGCGCTGGATGATGCACAGCGGGCACGGATCCTCGTTCTTCACGTACTGAAGGTATAGCGCGCCCGCCAGCAGGGCGATGCACACCCAGCCGAGCAGCATCAGCAGGCGGCGTTCACGGCGAAGTGCGAGCGTGGAGTCGTTCATGTCGGCGGGATTCCTGTCGTTGGTCGGTCCGATAAACAATCGCGCGATTTTAGCGCGAACGATCTGGCACGAAACTGACAGCGCCGGTGCGGCAACCCGCCGCACCCGCTAGCGGCCGTGCGGCGGCGCCGTCATTGCGGTGCGATTACCGGATCGTGTTCAGCACCGCTTCGACCGCCTGGCCGATCGCGAGCAGCGCGTCGTCGCGATGCGGCGCGGCCGCGAGCATCAGGCCGACGGGTGCCGCGTCGCGCGGATGGCACGGCAGCGACAGCGCGCACGCGTCGAGGAAGTTGAATGCGCTCGGATTGCGCAGGATCAGCGCATTGGTGCGCGTGAACGTGGCGTCGTCCGCTTCGAGTTCGGCGATGCGCGGCGGCACGACCGGCACCGTCGGTGCGACGAGTGCGTCGAAGCGCGCCCATACCGTGTGCGCCGCTTCTTCCAGCATCGCGCGGCGGGCGGCGAGCAAGTCCAGATAGTCGGCCGCGCTTGCCGGCTCGCCCTTCAGGATGCGCGACAGCACGCGCGGATCGTATCGATCGCGGTGCTGCGCGAGCAGCGGGCGATGCCACGCATACGCCTCGATCGGCGAGAAGCCGAAGCGGTTGATCTCGGGCAACCGGTCGAGGGCCGAAAAGCGCACTTCGGTGACGATCGCACCGGCCGCTTCCAGATGCTTCAGCGATGCGTCGAGCGCGGCGGCGACATCCGCGTCGACGCCGTCGGTCACGTAGTTGGTCAGCACGCCGAGGCGCACGCCCTCGAGCGGCCGCGCGGCCGGCACGTGCGGCTCGAGGCCCGCGAGCATCCGGTCGACGAGCGCGCAGCACGCGACCGTCAAGCCGATCGGGCCGAACGAGTCGAGCGTCGTCGACAGCGGCACGCCGCCTTGCGTCGGGATCCGGCTCGCGGTCGGCTTGAAGCCGGTGAGTCCGCACAGCGCGGCCGGAATCCGGATCGAGCCGCCGGTGTCGGTGCCGAGCGCGACGGCCGCCATCCCGTCGGCGACGGACGCGGCCGCGCCGGACGACGAGCCGCCGGCAATCCGCGCATCGCCCGGCACGTCGCGGCGGTACGGCGAACGCGGCGTGCCGAAGTGCGGATTCAGGCCAAGCCCCGAGAACGCGAACTCGCTCATGTTGGTGCGGCCCACCAGCACCGCGCCCGCCCGCTTGAGGCGCGCGACGGCGACCGCGTCGGCGTGCGCGGGCGGCGCGCCGTCGAGCACGCGTGAACCGGCGCGCGTCACTTGGCCCGCGACGTCGAACAGGTCCTTCACCGACACGGGGATGCCCGCGAGCGGCGACAGCACGGTGCCCGCGGCACGCAGGCGATCGTGCGCGTCGGCGGCCGCGCGCGCGTTGTCGGCGTCGACTTCGGTGAAGACGATCGCACCCTGGCCCGACGGATCGGCGATCCGGTCGAGCGCGACGTCGACGAGCGCACGGCTCGTGGTCCGCCCGGCGGCGAGATCGGCGGCCAGTTGGGCGAGCGGGGGGAAGGGCGTGAAGGTGGTGGTCATGGGCTGCTCAGGGACGAAGACGGTGGACGAGGGTGGCGCGAAACGAATCGATATGGCGTTCGACGGCTGCGCGCGCGCCGGCGGCGTCGCGTGCGGATAGCCGTTCGAACAATTCCCGGTGTTCATGCTGGACGTCGGACAGGTGGTGCGGCTCGGACAGCGTGACGAACCAGAACCGCAGCGAGCGCTCATGCAGTCCGCGCAGGATTTCCGCGAGCACCGGATTGCGCGCGGCTGCGGCGATCGCCTGATGAAATGCGCGGTCGAGCTCCATCATCCCTTCGACGTCGTGCGTGCCGACGCACGCCTGCCCTGCGTCGAGCAGCGCGGCGAGGCGCGCGAGATCGTCGGGCGTCGCATGGCGCGCGGCCAGTTCGACGCAATGGGCTTCGTTGATGCGCCGCACGTCGATCACCGCGACGATGTCGTCGAGCGACAGCGGCTGCACCATGAGTCCCTTGCGCGGCATCACGGACAGCAGTCCTTCGAGCACCAGTCGGTGCACGGCCTGGTGGACCGGCGTGCGGCCGATGCCGGTACGCGCGACCAGCTCGGCCTCGTTAAGGGCGGCGCCCGGCTTCAGGCGCATCGTAATGATGTCGCGCTGGATCAGCGCATAGGCGCGCTCCGCGAGGCTGCGCGCCGATGCGGCAGGCTGGTCGGGCAGTGCGTCGGTCAGTGCGTTCATGCGGGCTGGGGCGCGGCAGGCGGGCTGGAGGCGGTCATCGAGCGGCGTTCGATTTGGACGATACGTGAATATTATTGTGATATATCACGGGTGTCCAGCGCACGGGCGCGAGGTGCGAGGGTCGGCGGGACAGCGGCGACGGCGTCGCATGCGACGACTTGCAACAATTATCGACAGGATGTTGCTGGTTTACCGCGCGATCGTGCACTGACGCATAATGATTCCTCGTCAATCCAATACGCGCGAGCGACGCACCAGACCATCGTCATGAGCGAAACCACGCCTTCCCCGGCCGGTCTGACCGGTTCCTCTTCCCCTTCTTCCGATTTCCCCCGTTCCGATCCGGCGAAAACGCCCGCATCGGCTGTCGCGCAGGCCGCCGCTGCGCACGACGTTGCGGACGATGGCGCATCGCCGGTCACGGCGGCATCCGAGCCCGGCGCCGCCGGCACGACGGGCGCGAGCGCGACGGGCGCCACCGGCGAAGCCGGTGCAGCCACGCCGAAGCCCGGTGCGGCGCCGCCCGGTTTCGGCGCGCAGCCCGATTTCGACACGCCGCGGCCGCCTCCTGCGAGCGCGCAGACTGCGCCGCCGGCTTATCTGAAACAGAGCGACACGCCGTGGTCGGTATTCGGCCGGATCGTCGCCGCGCGTGCGCGCCGGCTGTTCGATCGCGCCGGCCAGCGGATCACGCAGCGCACACTGCGCATCGGCGTGTCGGCGCGGATCTTCCATCCGGAACCCGGCGCGAAGGGGTTGCGCGGCAAGACGCTGCAGTACCTCGAAGAGTCGATCGCGCATTGGGTCATGTCGCGCGACGTGCTCGTGTTCATGATCCCGACGGTCGGCCACCAGGGCATGCTGCATCCGAGCAACATCCGCCTGCGCGATTACGCGAAGCATCTCGACGGCCTGCTGCTCCAAGGCGGCGCCGACGTGTCGCCGCAAACCTACGCGGCGTCGGATGCGCGCCCCGAATGGCCGGGCGACCGCGTGCGCGACATGTACGAGCTCGAGCTGTTTCACGAATTCGTCGAGTCCGGCAAGCCGGTGCTCGGCGTGTGCCGCGGTTGCCAGCTGATCAACGTCGCGTTCGGCGGTTCGCTGTACCAGGACATCGCGACCGACGTGCCGACCGCGAATGCTCACGTAAGCGAGCACTACGACCAGCATCGCCACGCGATCCGCTTCCCCGATTCGTCGACGCTCGCGAGCATGTTCCCCGGGCGCAGCGAAGCGATCGTCAACTCGATCCACCATCAGGCGATCCGCGATCTCGGCCGCGATCTGAACATCGAGGCCGTGTCGGCGGGCGACGGGATCATCGAGGGCATCCGCTACCGGCGCGCTCCGTTCGTCGTCGGCGTGCAGTGGCATCCGGAGTTTCATCGCGCGGGCGGCGCCGAGTTGCTCGACTGCACGCCGCTGCTCGATGCATTCCTGCGCGCGGCACGCGAGACCCGTCTGTAGACTGCATTTGCATCGCATCGAAGCAGGGCGGCCGCATCCCGTTTAATTTGAGATGCGGCCGTTTCGTTTTGAACGATAATCGCGAGTTCCGATTCGTTCGCCGGAGTCTCACGTTGGTCTTCCGAAACTTTTCCCCTGCTCGATGCGCAACGTGGATCGTTGCGATGGCTGCCTGCGCATACGCAGGCGCAACGTGGTCCGCCGATGCGACCGCGCCTGTCGCGGGCACGCGCCCCGCGGTGACGAGCCTGAGCGGCGATGCGTCGCCGGAAGCGGCACCGACATCGGCCGCGAGCGCGACGGATGCCGGTGCGCAAGGCAACGTCGCCGAACTGTCGCAGATGCTGCACGACGGGCGAATCGTCGAGATGCGAACGACCTACAACGGCAGCTACGGCGCGAGCCTCATGTTCGATCCGCGCGAGATGACGTACTACGTCGCGCTGTTTCAGGACAAGCATCTATGGCGCGTGATCAAGTCGCAGGAGAAGACTCGGGCGGAGATGGTCTACGCGAACTTCGTCCAGCAGACGGCGCAGCTTGCGGACGTCGAAATCCGCCGCACCGAACTGCAGGCGCAGAAGACGTTCCTCGAGCGCGTGATCGCGCTGCAGGCGAATCGCGCGCAGCAGTTGCAAGCCGATCTCGGCGTCGCGCGCAGCCAGCAAGCCGAGGTCGCGCAGCGGCAAAAGGCCGCACAGGAGCAGACGCAGGCGCTGCAGGTCGAGAAGCGGGCAGCACAGATGCAGTTGCGTGAACTGCAGGACCAGGTGCGGCAACTCGAGCGGCAGGCCGAAACGGGATTGCCTCAGCACAAGTAACGACAGGACGTCCGACGCAACGACGGACGGACGAAACCCGGCGAAGCGTGCTTCGCCGGGTTTTTTATTGCGCGCGCGTTAGCGGGGGAGTGCGCGGTAGACGTCGGTCAGGCGCCGATGAGACAGTTGCGCGGTCCAGTCGAAGGCGGCGCCGGGCGTTTTGTCCGGTGGCGCGGGAAGGGAGGCATTCAGCGCGTGCGCAATCGCGATCAGCGTGAGCGGATCGTCGAGCGAGGGCTGCGGCGGGAGCGCATGCGAGCGCCGGTGGCGATGATCGTGCGACGGCGCTCGTGATGCGTGCTGCGTGACGGGCGGGCGGGGGGCAAGCCGGGACGCAGAGGCGTCCGAAGCGCGCGCCCGTTTTGCGCGTTTGCCCGCCGGGCCTTGGCGCGATAGTGGCGGCGCCGCCGACACGATGGAGACGGGCGCGGCGTGCGATGCCATTTCGCTGCGCTGCGGCGCGGCCTTCGGCGTCGCGCCCCGTGCAGGCCGAGTGGGGCCGGCCGATGTCGCGACGGGATGCGCTGCGACCTGCTGGGCCGGCGCGTCGACCGGCTTGGCCGCGAGGGCTGCGACGGTACGCACCGTTCCCTTGGATTCATTGCCGTGGCGCGGCGTCGCGCCGGCCGCCTGCATGGACGCTGGCGCGAAGACCGGGAACGGTTCGTGCGCGGCCACGAGCCAGCCGATGATGACGAACGCACCGATGCTCCAGCACGCGGCATGCAGCGCGCGTCGATCGGGCGCCCGGCCCGCTGCGTCGATGGAGCGGCGGCGGATGTCGGGCGCGACCGCCGGTGCGCCGGCCAACGACGGCGGCGCGACGGGCTGCGGTTGCCAGCGACACGACCGGTGCGGTGCATCGACGTCGATGCATGACGTCGTCAGCGTCGCAAGCGCGCGCGTACCGGACGCGCCGCGGAACGTCCACTCGCGGCCGAACGGCGGCACGCCGTCGAGCGGGGCGGCGCGAGGGCGGGCGAGCGCGCCTTCGACGGGAACAAGCGGCGATGAAGTCATGAGAAGGTGCGCGGTGCGGCACGGGCAATCGTGCGGCTGCAGCGCAGTAGCGTTGCGATTCGTGACATTGTGGTCACGCGAGCGCGATCGGTCGATCGGATTAGTCCGATTTTGGCGCCCGGTTCGAGCTCATTCGTACGAGCGGAAACCGGGCGCGCGGACCGGCGGCCGCGCCCAGGGACGCTCCAAGGCAATCGTCGGTTTCGCGTGGCATCATTTGCAAATCTTGCCGGCGCGCACGTCGTTGCGCGATGCGCCGCCGGCTCACAGCGATGCCTGTGTGCGCCGCCGCGGCGCGGCACGCATCGTCGGTCCCACACGGCGCGGCGTTCGCGCCATCCGAGCCGAGAGAACGACATGTCTACAGCAACGCAAGCTGTCGCGCAGGAATCAAAAGTTCGCACCGTGTTCCGCGTCGTCAGCGGCAACTTTCTCGAAATGTACGACTTCATGGTCTACGGGTACTACGCGTCGGCCATCGCGAAAACGTACTTTCCCAGCGGCAACGCGTTCGCGTCGCTGATGCTGTCGCTGTCGGTGTTCGGCGCGGGCTTCCTGATGCGCCCGGTCGGCGCGATCGTGCTCGGCGCGTACATCGATCATCATGGCCGTCGCAAGGGGCTGATCCTGACGCTGGGGTTGATGGCGCTCGGCACGCTTGCGGTGGCCGCGATTCCGGGCTACGCGACGATCGGCGTGCTCGCGCCGGTGCTCGTGCTGCTCGGCCGGCTGCTGCAGGGCTTTTCGGCGGGCGTCGAACTCGGCGGCGTGTCGGTCTATCTGTCCGAGATCGCGACGAAGGGCAACAAGGGTTTCTACACGTCGTGGCAATCGGGCAGCCAGCAGGTCGCGGTCGTGTTTGCCGCATTTGTCGGCGTGCTGCTCAACCGTATGCTGCCGGCCGACGAGATGACCGCGTGGGGGTGGCGCATTCCGTTCCTGATCGGCTGTCTGATCGTGCCGTTCCTGTTCCTGATCCGTCGTTCGCTGAAGGAAACCGATGAATTCCTCGCGAAGCGCCACCGTCCGACGATGGGCGAGATCATGCGCTCGATGCTCGCGAACTGGGGTGTCGTGATCGCCGGGATGGGGATGGTGATCATGACGACGGTGTCGTTCTACATGATCACCGCATACACGCCGACGTTCGGCAAGGAAGTGCTGCACCTGTCGTCGCTCGACGCGCTGATCGTGACCGTTTGCGTCGGTCTGTCCAACCTCGTGTGGCTGCCACTGTCCGGTGCGTTGTCGGACCGAGTCGGCCGCCGCCCCGTGCTGATCGCGTTCACGGTGCTCACGTTGCTGTCGGCCTATCCGGCCGTGCTATGGCTCGTTGCGCAGCCGTCGTTCGTGAGGCTGCTCGCGGTCGAGCTTTGGCTGTCGTTCCTGTACGGGTCGTACAACGGCGCGATGGTCGTTGCGCTGACCGAAGTGATGCCGGCCGACGTGCGCACCGCCGGCTTTTCGCTCGCGTACAGCCTCGCGACGACGATCGGCGGTTTCACGCCCGCGATCTCGACGCTGCTGATCCACCAGACGGGCAACAAGGCGGCGCCGGGCCTCTGGCTGAGCGTCGCTGCGATCTGCGGGCTGATCGCGACGCTCGTGCTGTACCGGACCCCCGGCGCGCGCAACCAGTACAAGTCGGCGTGATGGCGTCCGTGTTGCATCGCATCGGATAAACAAGGGGCGCGCGGCGCGCTCCCTTTTTGCCGACGCTCAGGCGTCGTGCAGCGCGGCGGCCACCTTCGCCGTCACGTCGAGCCAGTGCCCCGGTGCGGGCTGGCGCACGAGCGTCGCCGCCGGATACCACGGGCAGTCGTCGCCCGTGAACCAGCGCCAGTCCGCTGCGAACGGCAGCATGATCCACAGCGGCTTGCCGAGCGCGCCCGCGAGGTGCGCGACGGCCGTATCGATCGTGACGACGCCGTCGAGCCGCTCGATGAGCGCGGCCGTATCGGCGAAGTCGTTCAGCCGGCCATCGAGCCGATGCACGCGCGGGTGCGCGTCGATGCGCGCGCGTTCGTCGTCGTCGAGCGCCGGCTGCAGCACGAGCCAGTCGATGTCGGGCAGCGCGAACAGCGGCGCGAGCGCATCGAACGGCATCGAGCGGTCCTCCTGAGCCTGTCGGCGCCCGGACCACGCCAGGCCGAACTTGCGTTTCGACTGACCGCCGAGCGACCCGCGAAAGCGCCGGCGGGCACTGTCCGGCGCATCGAGATAGCGCGCGTCCGCGACGATGTCGTCCGGCTGCAGGCCGAGCAGGAACGGCAGGCTCATCAGCGTGCATGCGACGTCCGCCGGCGGCTTTGCGGCGCCCTGCGCGATGAGCGTCACGCGCCAGCGTGCCGCAACCGGTGCGAGAAGCGTGACGAGTTCCGGCTGCACCTCGAGCACGACACGCGCGCAGCGTGCGCGAGCGAGCGGTACGAAGCGGACGAACTGCAGCGTATCGCCGAAGCCTTGTTCCGCGCGGATCAGCAGCGTGCGCGCCGCAATCGGTTCGCCCTGCCAGCGCGGCAGCGTGCCGAGCGGCGTTGCGCCCGGCGTGTCGTGGCGGGCTTCATAGGCGGGCAGGCCGCGCGTGAAGTCGCGCAGCGTGAGCAGCGTGACGGCGCGGTGCAGTTGCGCGAGCTTCAGGTCCGGCGCGACGCGGAGCGCCTGGTCGAACGCACGCAGCGCCATCTCGTGCGCGCCAAGCGCATGATGCGCGTTGCCGAGGTTCAGCCACGCGAGGGCGAACGACGGATCGAGCCCGACCGCGCGTTCGTAGTAGGGCAGTGCTTCGCGGTGGCGTGCCTGCGCGCACAGCGCGTTCGCGAGCCCGAACAGCGCGAGCGGAAACGGCGGGTGCAGCGCGAGCGCCGCTTCGAACGCGGCGGCGGCTTGCGCATGACGGCCGAGCGCTTCCAGCGTGTTCCCGAGATTGAAATGCGCGGCGACGAAGCGCGGCTGCGCGTCGATCGCGGCCTGGAAGTGCGCGATTGCGTCGTCCGCGCGGCCCATCGCGTTTAGCGCCATCGCCAGATTGTTGTGCGCGCCCGCATGGCCGGGGCGCAGCTCCAGTGCGCGGCGGAACGCGGCCAGTGCGTCGTCGTGGCGGCCGAGCGCGTTCAGCGCGTTGCCGAGGTTGTTGTGGATCGATGCATCGTCGGGCGTGAGCCGGAGCGCGCGGGCGAATGCATCTACCGCATCCTCGTGGCGCTGCAGCGCCGCATACGCGTTGCCGAGGTTGTAGTGCGCGAGCGGAAATTCGGGCGCGAGCGACAGCGCATTGCGAAAGCGGTCGATCGCGTCGTCGAGCCGGCCGAGCGCCTTCAGCGCGTTGCCGAGATTGAGCTGAAGCGCGGCATCGTCCGGGCGCAACTCGACCGCGCGCCCGACGAGATCTGCCGCCTCGGCATGCTGGCCCTGCTGATGGCGCAGCACGCCGAACAGATGCAGCGCGTCGGCGTCGGCGGGATTGGTGGCGATTGCGGCGCGATAGCCGTGCTCGGCCTCGGCGAGGCGGCCCGCGCGGTGCGCGGCATACGCTCGGTCGAATGCGGAATCCATGACGCGAAAACTGACGGAAAGCGCGTATTTTCCCACATTGCGCACCCGCGCCGAGGATCGGCCGCCCGGCATATGGCCCCGTCACGCGGAGCGGCGTAGACTGGCGGCATCGCGTGTCATCGAGGTGCTCATGGCTGACACATTGCTCGATATCCCGCCCGTGCTGATCGTCGGCGCCGGTCCGACCGGTCTTGCTGCCGCGATGAGTCTCGCGCGGGCCCGCGTGCCGGTGCGCATCGTCGACCGGCTCGCCACGCCGGCGCCGTATTCACGCGCGATCGGCATCCAGGCGCGCACGCTCGAACTGCTCGAACAGCATCGCGCGGTCGAACCGTTTCTCGAACTCGGCCATCGCGTGCACGAGGCCGCGCTGCATTCCGACGGCCGCGTGATCGCGCGGCTCGATTTCGATCCGTTGCAAACGCGTTATCCCTACCTGCTGTTGCTCGATCAGAGCGTCACCGAGCGATTGCTGACCGAACATCTGGCCGGCCTCGGCGTGACGATCGAGCGCGGTGTCACGCTGGTCGCGTGCGACGCCGGCGGCCCGTCGCTCGACGTGACGCTGCGCGGTGCCGACGGCCGCGACGAACGCTGCGCGCCGTCGTACCTGGTCGCGGCCGACGGCGCACACAGTACGGTGCGGCATCTGCTCGGCGTGGGCTTCGCGGGCCGCGCGTTGGAACAAACGTTTCTGCTTGCCGATTTCGAGGCCTTGCCGCCCTGGCCCGACGAGGAAATCCATCTGTTTACGACACCCGACGGCATCGCCGGGCTGTTCCCGATGGGGAGCGGACGCTACCGGCTCGTTGCTGACCGGCCGCCCGGCGGCGCACCGGCACCCGATGCACCGCCGCCATCGCTCGACGAATGCGACGCGCTGGTGCGCGCCCGCATGGGCGCATCGATTGCGCCGAGCGATCTCGCGTGGTCGTCGTATTTCCATCTGAACAGCCGGATGGTCGACCGGCTGCGCTACGGGCGCGTGTTTTTCGCCGGCGACGCCGCGCATATCCACAGTCCGGCCGGCGCGCAGGGCATGAACACGGGAATCCAGGAGGCGCTCAATCTCGGCTGGAAGCTCGCGCGCGTGCTCGGTGCGGGAACGTCCGAGCGGCTGCTCGACACGTATCATGCCGAGCGCCACCCGATCGAGCGCGACGTGTTGCGGCAGACGAGTGTCGTCACGCAGCTCGTCGAAGCGGACCACGGCGCGGTCAAGCTGCTGCGCGATCACGTGGTGCCGCTGCTGTCGTCGCTCGGCCCGGTGCGCGACGCGGTGCGGCGCACGTTCAGCGAGCTCGGCGTGCAGTACCGGAAAAGCCCGCTCACGCTCGAGCGCGTGCTTGACGGTGGCCCGCGCGCCGGCGAGCGCGCGCCCGACGCGCTGGTACGCGTCGTCGACGGGCCGCTCGGCCCGGCGCCGGGAACCGCAAGGCTATACGATCTGCACGACCCGGCGAGCTTCACGCTGCTGTTGCTGGAGGAGCCGGCGGGCGCCGATGGCGGCGACGCCGCTGACGTGCCGCCGGTGTACGTGCCGCCGATGTCCGCGGATGCTCAGGCGCTCGTGCAAGGCGTGGAGCGGATCATGCCGGGCGCCGTGCGGACATGGCGCGTCTGCGATGCCGAAGGCAACGGCGCGGAAGGTTTGGCGCACGCGTATGGCCGCTCGAGACCATCGTTCTACCTGCTGCGGCCGGACGGCTACATCGCGGCGCGCGGCCGCACCGCCACAGACGCGAACGCGCTGCTGCGCCATTGCGAAAACTGGTTCGCGGGCATGCCGCTGCCCGCGTAGCGAGCCTTCAGGCCGGGGCCGCGGCCGGCACGAGCGACGCCCGATGCGCGGCGATCGCGTCGCGCAAGATCGGCGTCGCGCGTTGTCCGGCTTCGCTCGACGGATCGTCGAGCGCGGCGAGAAGCGCGCGGCGCATCCGCGGCTCCCAGAAGCGGCGGATATGCTCGGCGATCCCGGTCAGCGCTTCGTCGCGATCGGGCATCGATTCGAAGAAAGCGCCGATCTGGTTCGCCATGTCGATCAGGTGTCCGTGGTCCATTGCTTCCTCACTTGCCCGTGGTCACGGCGGCCGGCGCGGCGGCGCGACGCTCGAGCAGGTCGAGTTGCTCCGAGTTGAAGCGCGCATACGCACGTTGCCAGTCGGACGGCTGCGCAACCGGCAGCACCTGCACGGCCGTGACCTTGTATTCGGGGCAATTGGTCGCCCAGTCGGAACTGTCCGTCGTGATCACGTTCGCGCCCGATTCCGGGAAATGGAACGTCGTGTACACGACACCGGGCTGCATGCGGTCGGACACGAGCGCGCGCAACACCGTCTGGCCGGCCCGCGATTCGATGCCAACCCAGTCGCCGGTGCGGATCCCGCGATCCTCGGCGTCGTGCGGATGGATCTCGAGGCGGTCCTCTTCGTGCCACTGCACGTTTTCGGTCCGGCGTGTCTGCGCGCCGACGTTGTATTGCGACAGGATGCGGCCCGTGGTCAGGATCAGCGGATAGCGCTGCGTGACCTTCTCGGGCGTCGGGATGAATTGCGTGATCACGAACCGGCCTTTGCCGCGCACGAACGCGTCGATGTGCATCGTCGGCGTGCCGTCCGGCGCCTGCGCGTTGCACGGCCACTGGATGCTGCCGAGCGCGTCCAGCTTCTCGTACGATACGCCCGCAAAGGTCGGCGTGAGCCGCGCGATCTCGTCCATGATTTCGGACGGATGCGAGTAGTGCATGTCGTAGCCGAGCGCCTGCGACAGCAGCAGCGTCACTTCCCAGTCCGCGTAGCCCGCGACCGGTGGCATTACCTTTCGCACGCGGGAGATCCGGCGCTCAGCGTTCGTGAACGTGCCGTCCTTCTCGAGGAACGTCGAGCCCGGCAGCAGCACGTGTGCGTATTTGGCCGTCTCGTTCAGGAAGATGTCCTGCACGACGATGCATTCCATCGCCGACAGCGCGGCGGCCACGTGCTGCGTGTTCGGATCCGACTGGACGATGTCCTCGCCCTGGCAGTAGAGCCCTTTGAAGCTGCCATCGAGTGCCGCGTCGAACATGTTCGGGATGCGCAGGCCAGGTTCCGGCTGCAACGTCGCCGACCATGCTTGTTCGAACTGCGCGCGTACGGTTGCGTCGCCGATGTGCCGGTAGCCGGGCAGCTCGTGCGGGAATGAGCCCATGTCGCACGAGCCCTGCACGTTGTTCTGGCCGCGCAGCGGATTGACGCCGACGCCTTCGCGGCCGATGTTGCCGGTCGCCATCGCGAGGTTCGCGATGCCCATCACCGTCGTCGAGCCCTGTGCGTGTTCCGTCACGCCGAGGCCGTAGTAGATCGCGGCGTTGCCGCCCGTCGCGTAGAGGCGCGCCGCTTCCCGCACCTGTTCGGCCGGCACGCCCGTCACGTCGGCGGTCGCCTCCGGCGAGTTCTCTGCGCGCGACACGAATTCGCGCCATTGCTCGAACGCGCGCGTTTCGCAGCGCTCGGC
Organism: Burkholderia latens; assembly: GCF_001718795.1. Taxonomy (NCBI): domain Bacteria; kingdom Pseudomonadati; phylum Pseudomonadota; class Betaproteobacteria; order Burkholderiales; family Burkholderiaceae; genus Burkholderia; species Burkholderia latens. The sequence continues at coordinate 1,041,969 of NZ_CP013435.1, forward strand.
GACGAACGCGTCGGCGACGAGCCCTTCGGTGACGATCACGTGCGCGAGCGCATTGACCATCGCGACGTTGGTGCCGGGACGCAATTGCAGGTGATGGGTGGCCTTCACGTGCGGGCCGTCGACGACGTCGATGCGGCGCGGATCGATCACGATCAGCTTCGCGCCTTCCCGGATGCGCCGCTTCAGGCGCGAGCCGAACACCGGGTGCCCGTCGGTCGGGTTCGCGCCCATCACGATGATCACGTCGGCCTGGCTGACCGACGCGAAGGTCTGCGTGCCGGCCGATTCGCCGAGTGTCGTCTTCAGTCCGTAGCCGGTCGGCGAATGGCACACGCGTGCGCAGGTGTCGACGTTGTTGTTGCCGAACGCGGCGCGTACGAGCTTTTGCACGAGGTAGGTTTCCTCGTTCGTGCAGCGCGACGACGTGATGCCGCCGATCGAATCGCGGCCGTACTTCTGCTGCAGCTTGCGGAACTGCGTCGCCGCATAGGTGAGCGCCTCTTCCCAGCTCACTTCGCGCCACGGATCGGTGATCTTCTCGCGAATCATCGGCTTCGTGATGCGGTCCTTGTGCGTCGCATAGCCCCACGCGAAGCGCCCCTTCACGCACGCGTGGCCTTCGTTCGCGAGGCCGTTCTTGTGCGGCGTCATCCGCACGACCTGCGTGCCCTTCATTTCGGCCTTGAACGAACAGCCGACGCCGCAGTACGCGCAGGTCGTGACGACCGAATGTTCGGCCTGGCCGAGCTGGACGACCGTCTTTTCCTGCAACGTGGCGGTCGGGCATGCGGCGACGCAGGCGCCGCACGACACGCATTCGGATGCCATGAACGATTCGCTTTCGCTCGCGGCGACGCGCGATTCGAAACCGCGCGCAGCGATCGTCAGCGCGAACGTTCCCTGCGTTTCCTCGCATGCGCGCACGCAGCGGTTGCAGACGATGCACTTCGACGGATCGTACGTGAAGTACGGGTTCGATTCGTCCTTCCGGTCGCGCAGGTGATTCGCACCGTCGAAGCCGTAGCGGACCTCGCGCAGTCCGACGACCCCCGCCATGTCCTGCAGCTCGCAGTCGCCGTTGGCCGGGCAGGTCAGGCAGTCGAGCGGGTGGTCGGAGATGTACAACTCCATCACGTTGCGGCGCAGCGACTGCAGCCGGTCCGATTGCGTGCGCACCTTCATCCCGGTTTCTACGGGTGTCGTGCACGACGCCGGATAGCCGCGCCGGCCCTCGATTTCCACGAGGCACAGACGGCACGAACCGAACGGTTCGAGCGAGTCGGTCGCGCACAGCTTCGGCACGTTGACGCCGGCCTCGATCGCGGCGCGCATCACCGACGTGCCGGCCGGCACCGTCACCGGCTGGCCGTCGATTTCGAGCGTGACGTCGGTATCGGCGTGCCGCAGGGGCGTGCCGTAGTCGGTATCGTCGAACGGATCGCGCACGCGCGCCTGGGCGGCGCTGTTGCAAGCGCATTGGCCCGAGCCGCAGCCGCCTTGGCGGACGTTGTTCGTGTCGAGGGACATGCAGGGCTCCTTCTGGGTCAGGCCGCAGCCTTGACCGGACCCGACGCGGCTTGCTTGCCGGCGGCGAGCCCGAAATCTTCGGGGAAATGGTCGAGCGCGGACAGCACCGGGTACGGCGTCATCCCGCCCATCGCGCACAGCGAACCGGCGAGCATCGTGTCGCACAGATCGCGCAGCAGCGTGATCTGCCGCTCCGACGTATCGCCTTCGCGAATGCGTGTGATCGTCTCGACGCCGCGCGTGGAGCCGATGCGGCACGGCGTGCACTTGCCGCACGATTCGATCGCGCAAAACTTCATTGCGTATTCGGCGAGTTCGGCGAGGTTCGACGTGTCGTCGTGCAGCACGATGCCGCCGTGGCCGACCACCGCGCCGATGGCCGCGTATGCCTCGTAATCGAGCGGCACGTCCCACTGGTGCTCGGGCAGATAGGTGCCGAGCGGGCCGCCAACCTGGGCCGCGCGTGCGGGCCGGCCGCTGGCCGTGCCGCCGCCGAAGTCGAACAGCAGCTCGCGCAGCGTGAGGCCGAACGCGAGTTCGACGAGACCGCCGTGGCGAATGTTGCCCGCGAGCTGGAACGGCAGCGTGCCGCGCGAGCGGCCCATCCCGTAGTCGCGATAGAACGCGGCACCGCGCGCGAAGATGATCGGCGCGGTCGCGAGCGTGATCACGTTGTTGATGACCGTCGGCTGCCCGAACAGGCCGGCCAGCGCGGGCAGCGGCGGCTTCGCGCGCACGACGCCGCGTTTGCCTTCGAGCGATTCGAGCAGTGCCGTTTCCTCGCCGCACACGTACGAGCCGGCGCCTTTCGCGACCTGCAGGTCGAACGCATGCGCGGAGCCGAGCACGTGCTCGCCGAGCCAGCCGGCGTCGCGCGCGCGCTCGATGGCGGTTTCGAGCGCCGCGATCGCATGCGGATATTCGCTGCGCACGTAGATGTAGCCGAGCGTCGCGCCCGTTGCGATGCCGGCGATGATCATCCCTTCGATCAGGCAGTACGGGTCGCTTTCCATGATCAGGCGATCGGAGAACGTGCCCGAGTCGCCTTCGTCGGCGTTGCAGACGATGTACTTCTGCGTCGCGCTGGCCTGGCGGACCGTGCGCCATTTGATGCCGGCCGGGAAGGCCGCGCCCCCGCGCCCGCGCAGCCCCGATTCGATCAGCGTCTCGCACGCGGCGTCGCCGCCGAGCGCGAGTGCGTTCTTCAGGCCCGCGAGGCCGTCGTGCTTCAGGTAGTCGTCGATCGACAGCGGGTCGGTCAGGCCGATCCGCGCGAACGTCAGGCGCTGCTGGCGCGCGAGATACGGCAGCGCATCGACGAGGCCGACGCCGCTCGGATGTGCACCGCCGTCCAGCCAATTCGCGTCGAAGAGGGCGGGCACGTCGGCGGCCGACAGGTTCGCATAGCCGACTCGGCCGGCGGCCGTGCCGACCTCGACGAGCGGTTCGAGCCACAGCAGGCCGCGCGAGCCGTTGCGCACGAGTTCGACGGCGACGCCGCGTCGCTCGGCTTCCGCGACGATCGCGGCGGCGAGGGCATCGGCGCCGAGCGCCAGCGCGGACGAATCGCGCGGAACGTAGATGCGGGTCGTCATGCGGCCTCCGGCGTGTGGGCGGCGGCTCGCGCGAGGAGCGCGTCGAACTTTTCCGGCGTGACCTTCGCGTGCAGTACGCCATTGATCGTCATCGACGGCGATTGCGCGCACAGCCCGAGGCAGTAGACGGACTCGAGCGCGACGTCGCCCGACGCGTGCGTGTCGGCACCGTTGCCGTGCGACGCGTCGAACCGGCAACCGGTGCGCGCTTCCGCATGGGCGGCGAGCGTCTCGCAGCCCATGCTGCGGCACGCCTCGGCGCGGCACATCTGGATCGTCACGCGCGCGGGCGGCGCGGTGCGGAAGTGGTGATAGTAGGTGAGCACGCCGTGCACTTCCGCGCGCGACAGGTTCAACGCCTTCGCGAGCGGCGCGACGCAGCCCGCCGGCACGTAGCCCGCGTCGTCCTGGATCGCGTGCAGGACCGCGAGCAGCGAGCGGCCGGCGCGCGCATGGCGCTCGACGAGCGCGTCGGGCGCAGAGGAATTCGGGGACATCGGTTATGCTCCTCCAAAGTCTCATATGCGCTATGAGTTCATATAGTGCGCAACGAGGCTTCGTTCTGATTGATTTTGGTCAACGATAAGCGGAAGATTTCGCAGTCGCAATAGGAAATCGGAGCACATAATTGATTCGAATCGAATGCGACGCGTATCTGACCGTACGCGACACCGAAGGGCGCGCGGCCAGCCTGTCGGACGTGGCGCCGTTGCTGGAACTCGTGGCCGATACGGGCAGCATCGCGCAAGCCGCGCAGGCGAAGGGACTGTCATATCGGCATGCGTGGGGCATGCTGCGCGCGCTGGAGGCGTGCGTCGGCGGCGCGTTGATCGACACCGCGCGCGGCAAGGGTTCGACACTGTCCGAATTGGGCCAGGCGATCGTGGACGCGCAGCGTCTCGCGCGCAGCCGGCTCGACGAGAACCTGCGCGCGCTCGCGGCCGAGGTGTCGAGCGACCTGAATCGGCGGCTTGCGCAGCGCGACGGCGCCGTGCGAATCCACGCGTCGCACGGCTATGCGGTCGCGACGCTCGTTTCCGCGCTCGTCGAGGCACAGGCTGCGGTCGACATCAAGTATCGCGAGAGTGTCGAAGCCGTGCAGGCGCTCGTGCGCGGCGAATGCGAACTGGCAGGTTTCCACCTGCCGCGCGGCGCGTTCCGCGAGCAGTGCGCGCAGATCTACCGGCCGTGGCTCGACGACGCGCGCCACGTGCTGATTCATCTGACGCGTCGCCAACAGGGGCTGTTCGTGCCCCGCGGCAACCCGAAGCAGGTTCGCGGGCTCGCCGATCTCGCGCGGAACGACATCCGCTTCGTCAACCGGCAGCCGGGCTCCGGCACGCGAATGCTGCTCGATCTGGCGTTGCGCGCGATCGGCATCGACCCGGAGCGAATCGACGGTTATGCGTCCGCGGAGCTCACGCACTCCGCGATTGCAGCGTTCGTCGCGAGCGGGATGGCTGATCTGGGCTTTGGCGTCGAGCCGGCCGCCCGCCACTTCGGGCTCGATTTCATCCCGGTCGTCGACGAGGATTATTACTTTGCGTGCGAACGCGCGCGGATCGATTCCCGACCGCTCGCCGGCGTGCTGGAATTGTTGCGCGACGCACGCTTCATCGAACGCGTCGCGCATCTCGACGGCTACGATCCGGCCGCGTGCGGGACGCTGACCGGCATCGCGGCAGGGCTGGCCGGCAGCGGCGCGACCGGGGCGCCGGACGTCAACACCCGGTAACGCGAGCAAGTGCGAACTGCACTGCAGCAGCGGGGGATTTGCGCTACGCTTGCCGCTTGATCAACGTTCCAACAAGCACGCCGTTCAGGCGTCATCCCGCCATGAAACTTTCCGTTCCCTTCTCCGCGGCCGCGTTGACTGCGGGGCTTCTGATCGCTGCGTCGCCGTTCGCGTCGGCGCAGAACTCGCCGGGCGTGCCCGGCGGGATCCTGAGCGACCAGTTTCGCCTGAACGAGCATCCGCAGATGCCGTTCGCGGCGTCGGCGCCGTCGCAGAAATTCCAGAGCGGCAAGAAATCGGCGCTACGGCGCAAGGGCGATATGGGCGACCCTAACGGCTGCAACCTGAAGTGCCCGATGGACGCCCAGTAACAGCACGCGTCGTCGCGCGCGACAGTCGCCGGCGAGGGCATGACCGATAATCCGGCGCGCCCGTGCGATATTGCCGAGCCCCCCGAAGCTTGCCGCTTCGCGGGGCTCGTGTTTTATAGGCGGTGCGTTCGGCGTGGCGAGGACGCGGCAAACGTGAGTATAGGGTTAACCCTTGATTGAGGAAGAATGTCTTCCAGAAACCTGCCTTATTCTTAAGCACTCACCTACATAAACTTCGGTTTGTCAGCGATGAACGGGTGTTCACCGCGAAATCAGACAAATCTGGAGGTAGGTCATCATGAAGTCGCTCGTTCAAGCCGTTGTCGTTGCTGCCGCTCTCGTCGCACCGGTCGTGTCGTTCGCGCAGCCGTCGGCACTCACTCGCGCGCAGGTTCGCGCCGAACTCGTCCAGTTGCAACAGGCCGGCTACAACACCGCCCGCGGCGAAGATCCGCACTATCCGGAAGCGATCCAGGCAGCCACCGCACGCGTCGCAGAGCAGCAGCGCGCCGCGTTCGCACAAGCGCAGGCCGCCGACGCCAGCGGCTACGGCGCGCAGGCGCAGGGCGCATCGGCGTCGGGCTCCCGTGCGATCGGCGTGCGTCCCGCCAGCGCAGAAGAAATGAAGTCGCTGTATCGCGGCAGCTAAGCCGTCAATGATCCGGTGGTGCCGCGGGCCCGAGCCGACGATGCGTCGTGCCACGGCCGCGGTTGCCGGGGCGGGTGTCGTTCAGTGCGCGGAATCGCAGCGCGGGCGACGCCGACCATCCGTCACCTCCTGCCGCTGGAATACCGGCGGCATTCCGCCTGGCCCGTCCGGGGCTGGGCGCTTTCGCGGCGGGGGGCACGTGCGGTTCGCCGACAACAAAAACCCCGCAGACTCGCGTCGTGCGGGGTTCGTGCGTCAAGCGCGGAATTTGGTGGAGGCGGCGGGAATCGAACCCGCGTCCAGAAGCGCTCCACGACTAGTTCTACATGTTTAGTTCAGTCATTTGATTTAACCGTAGCGACGCGGACGAACACGCTGCACTACGGCGATTCGCTAGGTTTTCGACCCTGGCGTCGCGACGCCGACAGGGCTTAACTGACGTAAATGACCTCTGGCGGTATTGCTACCGGTCTTGCGACACTAGCCCGTCAGTGAACTAGGCAGAGGACGGCGGCCCTTAGGCTGCCAGTGCGAACGTATCGTCGTTTGCAGTTACGATTTTCCCATTGATTAACGAGGTGACGGGTCCTCGACATGCCCTAGCCGCTTCACAACCCCTGTCGAAACCAGGTCGCCCCCGCGGATAAGATCGACCATTATAGCCCAACATCGCGCAACAGTTCGCGCAGTTCCTGCGTCGAGCCGACGAGATGCTGTGCCTGCCAGTCGCCCGGCGCGGCGCCGTCCCCGCAGTAGCCGTACGCGGCGGCGACGGTCGCCATCCCGGCGGCGCTGCCGGCCTGGATGTCGCGCAGATCGTCGCCGACATAGACGATCCGTTGGGGCGCGAGCGTCATCTGCGCGGCCGCATGCAGCAGCGGTGCCGGATGCGGCTTCGAGTGCGGCGTTGTGTCGCCCCCGACGATACAGGCAGCGCGCGCCGACAGGCCGAGCAGTTCGACAAGCGGCGCGGTGAGGCGCATCGCCTTGTTCGTGACGATGCCCCAGCGCACGCCGCGCGCCTCGAGTTCGCCGAGCACGTCGTCGATGCCCGGGAACAACGTCGTGTGCACGCAGATGTCGGTCGCGTAGTTGATCAGGAACTCGTCGCGCATCGCATCGTAGCCGGGCGATTGCGGATCGATGCCGAACGCGCCGCCGAGCAGGCCGCGCGCGCCGGCCGACGCGCGCGGCCGGAGCACGTCGAGCGGCGTTTCGGGCAGGCCGCGCACGCGCTGCATCTTGTTGACGGCGGCGGCAAGATCGGGCGCCGTGTCGGCGAGCGTACCGTCGAGGTCGAACAGCACCGCATCGCAGTTCACCAGGCGCGGCTCGTCGAATGCGGCCCGCGCGGTCGAAAGGGGAGTCGTCATGCCGGTCGGAAGGTCACGCGCCGCGGCGGCACGCGACGAGATAGTTGATGTCGGTGTCGTTCGACAGCGCGAAGCGCTTGCCGATCGGGTGATACGTGATGCCCTTGATCTCGACGATGTGCAGATCGGTCCCGCGCACGAAGCTCGCCAGTTCCGACGGACGGATGAAGCGCGCGTAGTCGTGCGTGCCTTTCGGCAGCATCTGCGCGATGTACTCGGCGCCGATCACGGCGAACAGGTAGGACTTCAGGTTGCGGTTCAGCGTCGAGAAGAACACCCAGCCGCCCGGTTTCACGAGCGTCGCGCACGCGGCCACGACGCCGGCCGGCGACGGCACGTGCTCGAGCATCTCCATGCACGTGACGACATCGTATGCGCCAGGCTCGCGTTCGGCGATCGCTTCTGCCGCGATCGCCTCGTAGTCGACGGTGATGCCGCTTTCAAGGCTGTGCAGATCGGCCACGCCGAGCGCCTCGGTCGACAGGTCGATGCCTTTTACCTGCGCGCCGAGGCCGGCCATCGATTCGGACAGGATGCCGCCGCCGCAGCCGACGTCGAGTGCGCGCTTGCCGGCGAGATGCGCATGCGAGTCGATCCAGCCGAGCCGGACCGGATTCAGGTCGTGCAGCGGTTTGAATTCGGCATTCGGATCCCACCACCGATGGGCGAGGTCGCTGAATTTCTGGAGTTCGTGCGGGTCGGCGTTGGTCATGTCGGCAAACGGGCTACGGAAGGAGGGCGGTGCATCGGTACGTCAGCCCCGAGTATATAAGCGGGCGGACGACGAGGCCAGCGAGCGCCCGGACGGGCGTCAAAGAAAAAGCCCCGCCGGAGCGGGGCTTTGAAGCAGTCGAAAACCGCGGCTTACTGCGCCGGAACGGTCGTCTTCTGCACTTCTTGCGTACCGACCACTTCCACTTCCACGCGGCGATCCGGTGCGAGGCAGGCGATCAGTTGCTTGCGGTTCTTCTGGTTGCAGCCGGTCGTGACCGGGTTGCGCTTGCCCTTGCCTTCCGTGTAGATCTTGTTGGCCGGGACACCCTTGCTGACCAGGTACGACTTGACTGCTTGCGCACGGCGCAGCGACAGACGGTCGTTGTACTTGTCCGAACCGATGCGGTCCGTGTAGCCCGTTGCGACGACCACTTCCGTGTTCATGCCCTGGATCTTCGAAGCCAGTTCGTCGAGCTTCTGCTTGCCCAGCGGCTTGAGGGTTGCCTTGTCGAAGTCGAACAGCGCGTCAGCCTGATACGTGATCTTCTGGCTGGTGATGGCCGGAGCGACCGGAGCGACCGGCGGCTGCGGTGCTTGGGCGACCAGTGCGCCATCGCACTTCGCGTTGGCGGTGGCCGGCGTCCAGAACGCATCGCGCCAGCAGAGCTCGTTCGTGCCGTTCATCCAAACCCATTCGCCCGTGCCGTTCACCCAGTTGTCATTGACGGCTTGACGCGACGCCGGCACCGACTGTGCCGAAGCGGATGCAGCCATAACTGCGGTAGCTGCAATGAACGCGAGCTTTGAAAGTTTATTCATATTTCTCCTCTCGAAATTGAGATTACCGCAGGTTTACTGCGAGCCTGTTGACGGTGACAAGTCATACATTGCTCGAAGTATAACATTGGTGCGGCACAAAAAACGCGGCACCGCTCTGTGTAGACTTCGAGCAGCGTCTAACTTTCAGTGCGTTGGCATTTTGCCATATCGTTCCCTTCCTACGAAAAAAAATCCTCCCCACCCCAAGATCGCTTCAACTTTGTGGTGCATGCGCAACACCGGCCTGCCGCAACTTTAAGAAATTGTCAAGAGTGTGTCCGCGAAATTGCGGAGGGCGCCTTGAATGTTTGCTTGCGCGCGCAAAAACGGTTGGCGCGGATGCCGGCGCCATTTAACGGGGTGCGACCGCGATCGTTCGGACGCCATCGCGGCGGCCACGGTTTTTGCTGTTTACATATAGAGGTGGCGGCGAATTGGCTGCGGATGGGCGCATGTTAGAATCTCGCGTTGCGTTGCGCATGCAGCGCCCACGCGAAAGGCGTTCGCCGTCTTCGCTCCGAAACGATACGGATACATGGATCAATTCGCCAAAGAGACCCTGCCCACCTCCCTCGAGGAGGAAATGCGCCGTTCGTATCTCGATTACGCGATGAGCGTGATCGTCGGACGTGCCCTTCCGGATGTCCGCGATGGCCTGAAGCCCGTGCACCGGCGCGTACTGTTCGCGATGCACGAACTGAACAACGACTGGAACCGCGCGTACAAGAAATCGGCGCGTATCGTCGGTGACGTGATCGGTAAGTATCACCCGCACGGCGATACCGCGGTGTACGACACGATCGTGCGGATGGCGCAGGACTTCTCCCTGCGCTACATGCTGATCGACGGGCAGGGCAACTTCGGCTCGATCGACGGCGACAATGCCGCGGCGATGCGTTACACCGAAATTCGCATGGCGAAAATCGGTCACGAACTGCTCGCCGACATCGACAAGGAAACGGTCGACTTCGAGCCGAACTACGACGGCAACGAAACGCAGCCGTCGGTCCTGCCGTCGCGCATCCCGAACCTGCTGATCAACGGTTCGTCGGGCATCGCGGTCGGCATGGCGACCAACATCCCGCCGCATAACCTGAATGAAGTCGTCGACGCATGCCAGCACCTGCTGAGCAATCCGGAAGCGACGATCGACGAGCTGATCGAAATCATCCCGGCGCCCGACTTCCCGACGGCCGGGATCATCTATGGCGTCGCCGGCGTGCGCGACGGCTACCGCACGGGGCGCGGCCGCGTCGTCATGCGCGCGGCCACGCACTTCGAGGAGATCGATCGCGGCCAGCGGATGGCGATCATCGTCGACGAGCTGCCGTACCAGGTGAACAAACGCTCGCTGCTCGAGCGCATCGCCGAACTCGTGAACGAGAAGAAGCTCGAAGGCATCTCCGACATTCGCGACGAGTCCGACAAGAGCGGCATGCGCGTCGTGATCGAGCTGAAGCGCGGCGAAGTGCCCGAGGTCGTGCTGAACAACCTGTACAAGGCGACGCAGTTGCAGGACACGTTCGGCATGAACATGGTTGCGCTCGTCGACGGCCAGCCGAAGCTGCTGAACCTGAAGGAAATCCTGCAGTGCTTCCTGTCGCACCGGCGCGAAGTGCTGACGCGCCGCACGATCTACGAACTGCGCAAGGCACGCGAACGCGGCCACGTGCTCGAAGGTCTCGCGGTCGCGCTCGCGAACATCGACGAGTTCATCGCGATCATCAAGGCCGCGCCGACGCCGCCGATCGCGAAGCAGGAACTGATGGCGAAGCCGTGGGATTCGTCGCTCGTGCGCGAGATGCTGACGCGGGCGGAAACCGACAATGCCGCCGCGGGCGGCCGCTCCGCTTACCGTCCGGAAGGCTTGAATCCGGCATTCGGGATGCAGGGTGACGGGCTGTACAAGCTGTCCGACACGCAGGCCCAGGAAATCCTGCAGATGCGTCTGCAGCGCCTGACCGGCCTCGAGCAGGACAAGATCATCGGCGAGTACCGCGAGGTGATGGCGCAGATTGCCGACCTGCTCGACATCCTCGCCCGCCCGGAGCGGATCACGACGATGATCGGCGAAGAGCTGACGACGGTGAAGGCCGAGTTCGGCGATGCGCGCCGCTCGAAGATCGAGCTGAACGCGACCGAGCTGAATACCGAAGACTTGATCACGCCACAGGACATGGTCGTCACGATGTCGCATGCGGGCTACGTGAAGTCGCAGCCGCTGTCCGAGTATCGCGCGCAGAAGCGCGGCGGCCGCGGCAAGCAGGCGACGCAGATGAAGGAAGACGACTGGATCGAGACGCTGTTCATCGCGAACACGCACGATTACATTCTGTGCTTCTCGAACCGCGGCCGCGTGTACTGGGTCAAGGTGTATGAAGTGCCGCAGGGCTCGCGCAACTCGCGTGGCCGTCCGATCGTCAACATGTTCCCGCTGCAGGACGGCGAGAAGATCAACGTCGTGCTGCCGGTGAAGGAGTTCTCGGCCGACAAGTTCGTGTTCATGGCGACGTCGCTCGGCACCGTGAAGAAGACGCCGCTCGAGGCATTCAGCCGTCCGATGAAGAAGGGCATCATCGCGGTCGGCCTCGACGACGGCGACTACCTGATCGGCGCGTCGATCACCGATGGCGCGCACGACGTGATGCTGTTCTCCGACGCCGGCAAGGCCGTGCGCTTCGACGAGAACGACGTGCGCCCAATGGGCCGGGAAGCGCGCGGCGTGCGCGGCATGCAGCTGGAGGACGGTCAGCAGGTCATCGCGCTGCTGGTCGCGGGCAGCGAGGAGCAAACCGTGCTCACCGCGACCGAGAACGGCTACGGCAAGCGCACGCCGATCACCGAGTACACGCGCCACGGCCGCGGCACGAAGGGCATGATTGCGATTCAGACGTCCGAGCGCAACGGCAAGGTGGTGGCCGCGACGCTCGTCGACGCCGAGGATCAGATCATGCTGATCACGACAGCGGGCGTGCTGATTCGTACGCGCGTGTCCGAGATTCGCGAGATGGGCCGCGCGACGCAAGGTGTTACACTCATTAGTCTCGATGAGGGTACCAAGCTCTCCGGCCTGCAGCAGATCGCGGAAGCCGAAGAGGGCGACGGCGACGCCGACGAGGCGTCGGACGGCGAAGCCTGAGAACGGATGAGACTCGAGCCGCCGCGCGCGTAAAGCGCCGCGGTCGGCGAGCAACCATTCATATTTCCAAGAGGGAGTGATGATGCAAAAGCAATTCAAGCAACTGGTTCTGCTGGCTGCACTGGTGCCGACGTTCGCGATGGCGCAAGCGCTGTCGAATTCCGCACCGGCCGCAACCGCAGCAGCTGCGCCGATCGACGCCGACAAGAAGGCGGCGATCAAGGATCTGCTCGACGCGATCGACGCGCCGAAGCTCGTGTCGGCTATCGGCAACAGCGCCGAGATGCAGGCAAAGCAGCTCGTGCCGGCAATCCTGTCGGACGCGCTGTCGGAAAACAAGACGCTGAACGACAAGCAGAAGCAGGCTGCCGTGCCGACGCTGCAGAAGAACGCTGTGCCGAAGCTGGTCGACGGTGCGGGCAAGGTGTTCGGCACGCAGCAGTTCCAGAACGACGCGATGTCGGCTCAGTACGACGCGTACGCGAAGTACTACAGCACGTCGGAGATCAAGGATCTGACGACGTTCTACAAGAGCCCGACGGGCCGCAAGTTCATCCAGGTCCAGGATCAAGTCGGCCGCGACGTGGTCAACGGCCTGATGCAGAAGTACATGCCGCAAGCGATTCAGGCAACCCGCGCGCAGGCTGACAAGGAAGTCGCGGCAGTCAAGCCGGGCAAGTAAGCCGTCCGGGCACGCCGCCCGGCCGTTCGGCCGGGTTTGGCGGGAGCCTGATGACAGTGCGATAATGGCCGTTTGCGCGCGAGCGCAAGCGGCCATTCCTTTTCTGGCGCGGTTCTTTCTGCCGGCGGCAAGCCGGTCGCGTCCCTCCCGAGGTTTTTCACGATGCGCGTCTTTAACTTCTCCGCCGGCCCGGCGGCGCTCCCCGAGGAAGTGCTGCGGCAGGCCGCAGACGAAATGCTCGACTGGCACGGCAGCGGCATGAGCGTGATGGAGATGAGCCATCGCGGCAAGGAATTCATGTCGATCCACGAGGCGGCGCTGGCCGACCTGCGCGAGCTGCTCGACGTGCCGGCCAGCCACCGGATTCTGTTCCTGCAGGGCGGGGGCATCGCCGAGAACGCGATCGTGCCGATGAACTTGCTCGGCACGCGCAAGACCGCCGACTTCGTCGTGACGGGTTCGTGGTCGCAGAAGTCGTTCAACGAAGCGAAGCGGTACGGTACGCCGCATCTGGCCGCGTCCGGCAAGACGGCCGACGGCTTCACGCGCGCGCCGGCCCGCGACGAATGGCAACTGTCGGACGATCCGGCCTACGTGCACCTGTGCACGAACGAGACGATCGACGGCGTCGAGACGTTCGAGATTCCCGATCTCGGCGACGTGCCGCTCGTCGCGGACGTGTCGTCGCATATCCTGTCGCGCCCGATGGACGTCGCAAAGTACGGCGTGCTGTTCGGCGGCGCGCAGAAAAACATCGGGATGGCAGGCGTGACGGTCGTGATCGTCCGCGAGGATCTGCTCGATCGCGCGCTGTCGATCTGTCCGTCCGCATTCGAATGGAAAACCGTCGCCGAGAACAACTCGCTGTACAACACGCCGCCCACATATGCGATCTACATCGCCGGCCTCGTGTTCCAGTGGCTGAAGCGGCAGGGCGGCCTCGCCGCGATCGAGGCGCGCAATATCGAGAAAGCGAAGCTGCTCTACGACACGATCGATGCGAGCAGCTTCTATCTGAACAAGGTCGAGCCGGCGGTGCGTTCGCGCATGAACGTGCCGTTTTTCCTGGCCGACGAAACGCGCAATGAAGACTTCCTTGCCGGCGCAAAGGCGCGCGGGCTGCTGCAGCTGAAGGGCCACAAGTCCGTCGGCGGCATGCGGGCGTCGATCTACAACGCGGTGCCGCTCGAGGGCGTGCAAGCGCTCGTCGAGTACATGAAGGACTTCGAGCAGCGCGGCGCCTGACGGCGGCGCTGTTCAAACAGCACGGCAAAACGCATGGACGACGAACTGAATTCCCGCCTGAAACCGCTGCGCGACCGCATCGATGCGATCGACGCGCAACTGATTGCGCTCCTCAACCAGCGCGCCGCGGTGGCGCTCGAGGTGGGCGAGGTCAAGAAGCATTTCAACGCGCCGGTGTTCCGGCCGGAGCGCGAGCTGCAGGTGATCGCGCGCCTGCAGGACATGAGCGCGGGGCCGCTCGCGGGCGAGCACATCAGCGCGATCTGGCGCGAGATCATGGCCGCGAGCCGGGCGCTCGAGCAGACGATCCACGTCGCATTCCTCGGGCCGGTCGGCACGTACAGCGAACAGGCGATGTTCGAGTATTTCGGCCAGTCGATCGAAGGGCTGCCGTGTCCGTCGATCGATGAGGTGTTCCGCTCGGTCGAGGCTGGCGCGTGCGCGTTCGGCATCGCGCCGGTCGAGAATTCGACCGAAGGCGCGGTGTCGCGCACGCTCGATCTGCTGCTGCAGACGCAGCTGCTGATCAGCGGCGAACTCGCACTACCCATCCATCACAACCTGCTCACGCAGAGCGGCACGCTCGACGGCGTCACGCGCGTATGCGCGCATGCGCAGGCGCTCGCGCAATGCCAGCAGTGGCTCGCCGCGAACGCGCCGCAGCTCGAGAGGCAAGCGGTCGCGAGCAATGCGGAGGCCGCGCGCCTCGCGGCGGCGGATCCGGGCGTGGCGGCGATTGCCGGCGATCGCGCGGCCGCGCACTACGGGCTGCAGATCGCGTTCTCGCTGATCCAGGACGATCCGCACAATCGCACGCGTTTCGTCATCGTCGGCAAGCAGCCGGCGGGGCAAAGCGGTCACGACCAGACGTCGCTGATCGTGTCGGTGAAGAACGAGCCGGGCGCCGTGTTCAAGCTGCTCGAGCCGCTCGCGCGGCACGGCGTGTCGATGACGCGCTTCGAGTCGCGTCCGGCGCGGGTCGGCACGTGGGAGTATTACTTCTACATCGACATCGAAGGGCACCGGGGCGAGCCGGCCGTGGCCGCCGCGCTCGCGGAGCTTGGTCAGAAGGCCGCGTTCCTGAAGATACTCGGATCGTATCCGCGCGCGCGCTGACGCGCGGCGGCCCGTCGCGTGCCGTGCGAACGCGGCGGCGCAGCGGGCAGGGCAGGCCTGGCGGCACTGCCGAAGGCGGGTTCGGGCGGTAGCCGGCGCGTGGAGCGCCGGGTGCGCGCCTGTTGCCCGGAATCTGGACTTCCGTGCGCGGGGCATCGTTCCGCGTGCGTCACTTGGCTCATGTCGTGTCAGGCTTTGCATTCAACAAACTGGTCATCTTCGGCGTCGGCCTGATCGGCGGATCGCTGGCGCGCGCGCTGCGCGAGCGTGAGCCGGGCGGCGCGGGTGAAGTCGTCGGCGTCGGCCGTTCGCGGGCGTCGGTCGAGCGTGCGCTCGCGCTCGGCGTGATCGATCGCGCGGCGTCGCTCGACGACGATGCGCAACTGCGCGACGCGCTGGCCGGCGCCGACCTCGTACTGTTGGCCGCCCCCGTCGCACAGACGCACCCGCTGCTCGCACGCATCGCTCCGTCGCTCGACGCCGCGACGATTGTCACCGACGCGGGCAGCACCAAGTCCGACGTCGTCGCGGCCGCGCGCGAGGCGCTCGGCGCACGGATCGCGCAGTTCGTGCCGGGGCATCCGATCGCCGGACGAGAGTCGAGCGGCGTCGAAGCCGCGCTGCCGGATCTGTACGTCGGCCGTAACGTCGTGTTGTGTCCGCTGCCGGAGAACGCACCCGAAACGGTCGAGCGGATCGACGCGATGTGGCGGGCAACCGGCGCCGACGTGCGCACGATGAGCACGGCGCAGCACGACCGCGTATTCGCGTCGATCAGCCATCTGCCGCACGTGCTGTCGTTCGCGCTCGTCGAGCAGATTCTCGGCGAGGCGGATGCCGAGCTGAAATTCTCGTACGCGGCGGGCGGCTTCCGCGACTTCACGCGCATTGCTGCGTCGAGCCCGGAAATGTGGCGCGACGTGTGCGTCGCGAACCGCGCGGCGCTGCTCGACGAACTCGACGGCTACACGCGCGTGCTCGCACGGCTGCGTGCGGCGATCGACGCGGGCGACGGCGCGGCGCTCGAAACCGTGTTCACGCGCTCGCGCGCGGCACGCAAGGCATGGCAGGAGCGCGGCGCGCAGCCCGCTGCCGAGCCGGTCAAGAAATAACAGGACGATTCCCCATGGACTATCTCGATCTCGGCCCGTATTCCAGCGCATCGGGCACCGTGCGCCTGCCTGGCTCGAAGAGCATCTCGAACCGCGTGCTGCTGCTCGCCGCGCTTGCCGAAGGCGACACCACGATCACGAACCTGCTCGATTCCGACGACACGCGCGTGATGCTCGACGCGCTCGGCAAGCTCGGCGTGAAACTCGCGCGCGACGGCGACACCTGTGTCGTCACCGGCACGCGCGGCGCGTTTACCGCGAAGACGGCCGACCTGTTCCTCGGCAACGCGGGCACCGCCGTGCGCCCGCTGACGGCCGCGCTCGCCGTGAACGGTGGCGACTATCGCGTGCACGGCGTGCCGCGCATGCACGAGCGGCCGATCGGCGACCTCGTCGACGGCCTGCGGCAGATCGGCGCGCAGATCGACTACGAGCAGAACGAAGGCTTCCCGCCGCTGCGGATCAAGCCCGCGGCGATTGCAGTCGACGCGCCGATCCGCGTGCGCGGCGACGTGTCGAGCCAGTTCCTCACCGCGCTATTGATGACGCTGCCGCTCGTGAAGGCGAAGGACGGAAAGATCGTCGTCGAAGTCGACGGCGAGTTGATCTCGAAGCCGTACATCGACATCACGATCCGGCTGATGGAGCGCTTCGGCGTGACCGTCGAGCGCGACGGCTGGCAGCGCTTCGTCGTGCCGGCCGGTGTCCGTTACCGTTCGCCGGGCCGCATCATGGTCGAAGGCGATGCGTCGTCGGCGTCGTACTTCCTCGCGGCCGGCGCGCTCGGCGGCGGCCCGCTGCGCGTCGAGGGCGTGGGACGCGCGAGCATTCAGGGTGACGTGGGCTTCGCGAACGCGCTGATGCAAATGGGCGCGAACGTGACGATGGGCGACGACTGGATCGAAGTGCGCGGCATCGGCCACGACCACGGCAAGCTCGAGCCGATCGACATGGACTTCAACCTGATTCCCGATGCCGCGATGACGATCGCGGTTGCGGCGCTGTTCGCGAGCGGCGCGAGCACGCTGCGCAACATCGCGAGCTGGCGCGTGAAGGAAACCGACCGTATCGCCGCGATGGCGACCGAGCTGCGCAAGGTCGGTGCGATCGTCGAGGAAGGCTCCGACTATCTGGTCGTCACGCCGCCGCAGCGGCTCACGCCGAACGCTGCGATCGACACGTACGACGATCACCGGATGGCGATGTGCTTCTCGCTCGTCAGCCTGGGCGGCGTGCCCGTGCGGATCAACGACCCGAAGTGCGTCGGCAAGACGTTCCCCGACTATTTCGACCGCTTCGCCGCGCTCGCCAAAGCCTGACCCGACCGTACCCGATGAAATCGACACGACCCTTTCACCCGACCCCCGTTATCACGATCGACGGCCCGACCGCCTCCGGCAAGGGCACTGTCGCCGCGCTCGTCGCCGCGCACCTCGGCTTCCACCTGCTCGACAGCGGGGCGCTGTACCGGCTCGCCGCGCTTGCAAGCGTGCGCTACGGCATCGCAGCGGAGGACATCGACGCGCTCGTGAAGCTGATCGACGATCTTCACATCACGTTTCGCGAGGGCTGCGCGCAGCTCGACGGGGTCGACGTGTCGAACGACATTCGTGCGGAAGCGGTCGGCAACCGCGCGTCGGCGATTGCCGTGCACGGGCCGGTGCGCGCCGCGCTGGTCGCGCGCCAGCGGGCGTTTCGCAAGACGCCGGGCCTCGTCGCGGACGGGCGCGACATGGGCACCGTAATCTTCCCGGATGCCGTGCTGAAGGTGTTCCTGACGGCCAGCGCGGAGGCGCGCGCGGCCAGACGGCATAAGCAATTGATGCAAAAAGGTTTTTCTGCTAATATAGCTGACTTGCTCCGGGATTTGCGCGAACGGGACGCGCGCGATAGCAATCGCGCGGCCGCGCCGCTGAAGCCCGCGGCAGATGCCAAGCTGCTCGATACGTCGGCGCTGTCGGTCGATGAAGCCGTCGACGAGGTGCTGCAGTGGTACCGGGCGCTCGGCCAGCCAGCCTGACAAGGCGGGCGTCAGTAGGTGCTCCGCGCGTAAGTGCGGAGCGTGTTTCGAACCCTTAACCCCGTGTGGCTTCGATCTGGCCCTTTCAGCCTGCCATTCCGGCCGGCGTGGCACAGCGAACCATGCACAATCAGATTTTTATGTCCGACCTGCAAACCTCCACCCCGAATACCGAATCCTTTGCGGCTCTGTTCGAAGAGTCGCTGACCCGCCAAGACATGCGCGCCGGCGAAGTGATCTCCGCCGAAGTCGTGCGCGTCGACCACAACTTCGTGGTCGTCAATGCAGGCCTGAAGTCCGAGGCTTACATTCCGATCGAGGAATTCCTGAACGATCAGGGCGAGGTTGAGGTGCAGGCGGGCGATTTCGTGTCCGTCGCGATCGACGCACTCGAAAACGGCTACGGCGACACGATCCTGTCGCGCGACAAGGCAAAGCGCCTTGCATCGTGGCTGTCGCTGGAAAAGGCCCTCGACAACAACGAACTCGTCACCGGCACGATCACCGGCAAGGTGAAGGGCGGCATGACCGTGATGGTCAACGGCATCCGCGCGTTCCTGCCGGGTTCGCTGGTCGACACGCGTCCGGTCAAGGACACGACCCCGTACGAAGGCAAGACGCTCGAGTTCCGCGTGATCAAGCTCGATCGCAAGCGTAACAACGTCGTGCTGTCGCGTCGTGCAGTGATCGAGGCAACGCAAGGCGAAGAGCGCGCGAAGCTGCTCGAGACGCTGAAGGAAGGCGCGATCGTCAACGGCGTGGTCAAGAACATCACCGACTACGGCGCGTTCGTCGACCTCGGCGGCATCGACGGCCTGCTGCACATCACCGACATCGCATGGCGCCGTGTGCGTCACCCGAGCGAAGTCCTGTCGGTTGGCCAGGAAGTCACCGCGAAGATCCTCAAGTTCGACCAAGAGAAGAACCGCGTCTCGCTCGGCATCAAGCAACTGGGCGACGATCCGTGGGAAGGCATCTCGCGCCGTTACCCGTCGGGCACGCGCCTGTTCGGCAAGGTCACGAACATCACCGACTACGGCGCATTCGTCGAAGTGGAATCGGGCATCGAAGGCCTCGTCCACGTGTCGGAAATGGACTGGACCAACAAGAACGTTGCACCGTCGAAGGTTGTGCAACTGGGCGACGAAGTCGAAGTCATGGTCCTCGAGATCGACGAAGACCGCCGTCGTATCAGCCTCGGCATGAAGCAGTGCAAGCCGAATCCGTGGGATGACTTCAGCCGCAACTTCAAGAAGGGCGACAAGATCACGGGCGCAATCAAGTCGATCACCGACTTCGGCGTGTTCATCGGTCTGCCGGGCGGCATCGACGGCCTGGTCCACCTGTCGGACCTGTCGTGGAGCGAAGCCGGCGAAGAAGCTGTTCGCAAGTACAAGAAGGGCGACGAAGTCGAAGCGATCGTGCTCGGCATCGACGTCGAGAAGGAGCGCATTTCGCTCGGCATCAAGCAGCTCGAAGGCGACCCGTTCAGCAACTACGTTGCAATGAACGACAAGGGCTCGATCGTCGACGGCGTGGTGAAGTCGGTCGATGCGAAGGGCGCTGTCATTACGCTGACGGGCGACGTCGAAGGCTACCTGCGTGCATCGGAAATCTCGCAGGATCGCGTCGAAGACGCACGCAACGTGCTGAAGGAAGGCGACAAGGTCAACGCGATGGTGATCAACATCGATCGCAAGTCGCGTGGCATCAACCTGTCGATCAAGGCAAAGGATTCGGCTGAACAACAGGAAGCGATCCGCGGCCTGCAGTCCGACTCCAGCGCTGCTGCGACCGGTACGACCAACCTCGGCGCGCTGCTGAAGGCGAAGCTCGACGGCCAGAACCAGTAAGCCTCACGAGGTCTGCTGAAGTATGACCAAATCCGAGTTGGTCGCGCAGCTGGCACTGCGATTTCCGCAACTTGTCCTCAAGGATGCGGATTTCGCGGTGAAAACGATGCTCGATGCGATGTCCGATGCTCTGTCCAAAGGTCATCGCATTGAAATTCGCGGTTTCGGCAGCTTCGGCCTCAACCGTCGCCCGGCGCGCGTCGGACGCAACCCGAAGTCCGGCGAGAAAGTGCAGGTGCCCGAGAAGTTCGTGCCGCACTTCAAGCCTGGCAAGGAATTGCGTGAACGCGTCGACGGCCGCGCCGGCGAGCCGCTGAAAGCTGACGATCCGGACGACGAGCGTTGAACGTCGTTCGGCATGCCCGGAATCACGCCGGCAAAGCTGAAGAAAAAAGCGCCCCCAGTGGGCGCTTTTTTCATTTTCGGCCGCTGCGTGGCCGCGCCTGGCCGCAGGATGTGCGGTGACGCGGAAACGCTTCCTTTACAATACGGGTCGATTCGGCGACGCGAAGGGGAGTCGCGCGCCACGGCAAACCTCAACAACGAGAGGGCTACATGAAGTTTATCGTCTGGCTGATCCGGGTATTGGTGTTCGTGCTGTTGCTGGTGCTCGCGCTGGCCAATACGCAAACCGCGACGCTGAATTTCGTTGCCGGCTATGCATGGCAAGCGCCGCTGATCCTGATCGGCCTCGCGTTCTTCGTCGTCGGGCTGCTTGCCGGCCTGTTGTCCGCGCTGCCGGCGATCTTCCGCCTGCGCGTCGAGAACGGGCGCCTGAAGCGCGATTTGCGCGCGGCCCGGGAAACTCCGGCCATCGTCGACCAGCCGCCGATGCCGCCCGTCATTTAACTCGGACGCCGCGCGATCTTCGCGCGGTTTTCGTCTCTGCATCGATATTTCGCATGGATCTGGATTTCTGGTGGCTGCTCGCGATTCCGGTGGCGTTCGCGCTCGGCTGGGCGGCGTCACGCTATGACCTGAAGAACCTCCTGTCGGAGAGTGCCAACCTGCCGCGATCGTATTTCCGCGGCCTGAATTTTCTGTTGAACGAACAGCCGGACAAGGCGATCGATGCGTTCATCGAAGTCGCGAAGCTCGACCCGGAGACGGTCGAACTGCACTTCGCGCTCGGCAACCTGTTTCGTCGTCGCGGCGAAACGGACCGCGCAATCCGTGTGCATCAGAACCTGCTGAGCCGCACGGACCTGCCCGTCAACGAGCGCGATCACGCGCTGTACGAGCTCGGCCAGGACTTCTTGAAGGCCGGCCTGCTCGATCGGGCAGAGGAGGCATTCCACCGGCTTGCCGACGGCGACTACGCGCTCGGAGCGCAGCGGGCGCTGCTGACGATCTACGAGATCGAGAAGGACTGGAACAAGTCGATCGATACGGCGAAGCGCATCGAGTCGATGAGCGACAAGCCGCTCGGCATCGAAATTGCGCAGTTCCACTGCGAACTCGCGCAGGACGCGTTGCAGCGCAAGAACGCTGCGGTCGCGGCCGACCAGCTGAAGCTCGCGCTCGCGGCGAACCCGCAGAACGTGCGGGCGACGATCCTGTCCGGCGACGCCGCGCAGGCCGCGGGCGATCATGCAGCTGCAATCGAGCACTGGAAGCGCGTCGAAGCGCAGAATCCCGCATATCTGCCGCTCGTTGCCGACAAGCTGATGAAGGCCCACGTTGCGCTCGGCAAGCCGGTCGAGGGCGCCGAGCTGCTGATGGGCTATATCGATCGTTATCCGTCGAACGACCTGCTCGACATCGCATACCAGCACATCGCGGGGCTGCGCGGCCAGGACGCTGCACATACGCTTGCGCGCACGCAGATGGAGAAGTCGCCGAACCTGTCGGGCATGCTGCATCTGCTCGACGCGCAGATCGCGGCCGCCGACGAGCCGCGCCGTAAGGAGCTTGAAATGATGCGTGCGCTGATCAAGCAGCGCACCAAAAATCTGCCACGGTATACGTGCCAAAATTGCGGTTTCCGGGCACGGCTTTTCTACTGGCAGTGCCCCGGCTGCAGCGGCTGGGAAACCTATGCGCCGCGCCGCGTCGAACCTGCGATGCCGGGCTGATCCCGGCGCGCGGCAGCGACACGCGGCGTCGCCGCCGGGCCCGGCCTGGCGGCCAAGTTAGTCAATCACCGGGAAGTACCGGAACATCTATGAAAATCACCATCATCGGCACCGGCTACGTCGGTCTCGTCACGGGCTCCTGTCTTGCAGAGATCGGCCACGACGTCTTCTGTCTCGACGTCGATCCGCGCAAGATCGACATCCTGAACAACGGCGGGATGCCGATTCACGAACCGGGGCTGCTGGACATCATCGCGCGCAACCGCGCGGCCGGCCGCCTGCGTTTCTCGACCGACATCGAAGCGAGCGTCGCGCACGGCGAGATCCAGTTCATCGCGGTCGGCACGCCGCCCGACGAGGACGGTTCGGCCGACCTGCAATATGTGCTCGAGGCCGCGCGCAACATCGGCCGTCACATGACCGGCTTCAAGGTGATCGTCGACAAGTCGACGGTGCCGGTCGGCACCGCGCAGCGCGTGCGCAGCGTGGTCGACGAGGCGCTCGGCGCGCGCGGGCTCGCGGGCAGCGTCGCGCACCGCTTCTCGGTCGTTTCGAATCCCGAGTTCCTGAAGGAAGGCGCGGCCGTCGAGGACTTCATGCGCCCGGACCGCATCATCATCGGCGTCGACGATGACGAGACGGGAACGATCGCCCGCGAGAAGATGAAGAAGCTCTACGCGCCGTTCAATCGTAATCACGAACGCACGATCTACATGGACGTGCGGTCGGCGGAATTCGCGAAATACGCAGCGAATGCGATGCTGGCGACGCGCATCTCGTTCATGAACGAAATGTCGAACCTGGCGGACAAGGTCGGCGCCGACATCGAAGCCGTGCGCCGCGGGATCGGCTCCGATCCGCGCATCGGTTATCACTTCCTGTACGCGGGCGTCGGTTATGGCGGCTCGTGTTTCCCGAAGGACGTGCAGGCGCTGATCCGCACGGCCGGCGAGAACGGCCAGCCGCTGCGCATCCTGGAGGCCGTAGAAGCGGCCAACTCCGCGCAGAAGGACGTGCTGATCGGCAAGATCGAGCAGCGGTTCGGTGCGGACCTGACCGGTCGCGAATTCGCGGTGTGGGGTCTCGCGTTCAAGCCGAATACGGACGACATGCGCGAGGCGCCGAGCCGTCGGCTGATCGGCGCGCTGCTCGAGCGCGGCGCGACCGTACGCGCATACGACCCGGTCGCGATCGACGAGGCACGCCGTGTGTTTTCGCTCGATCTCGGCGACGGTTCCGACGCGCTTGCGCGCCTGCACTTCGTCGATACGCAGGACGCAGCCGTGACAGCCGCGGACGCGCTCGTGATCGTCACCGAGTGGAAGGAATTCCGCAGCCCGGATTTCACGCGCCTGAAGGCGGAACTGAAGGCGCCGGTGATCTTCGACGGGCGCAACCTGTACGAGCCGGACGCGATGGCGGAACTCGGCATCGACTACTACGCGATCGGCCGCCCGCACGTCGATCCCCAGTCCCTTTCCCGTCGGTGAGTGCACGATGACTACGCTTCGTGAAGTGGTGCCGGTACCGCGGGCGCAGCTTGCGAGCTCGCGCGTGCTCGTCGTCGGCGACGTGATGCTCGACCGTTACTGGTTTGGCAACGTCGAACGTATTTCGCCGGAAGCGCCGGTGCCGGTCGTTCACGTGCAGCGCCAGGAAGAGCGCCTCGGCGGCGCGGCCAACGTCGCGCGCAATGCGGTGACGCTCGGCGGCCAGGCCGGCTTGCTGTGCGTGGTCGGTTGCGACGAACCCGGCGAGCGGATCGTCGAGCTGCTCGGCAGTAGCGGCGTGACGCCTCATCTCGAACGCGATGCGGCGCTGCCGACCACCATCAAGCTGCGCGTGCTCGCGCGCCAGCAGCAGCTGCTGCGGGTCGACTTCGAGGCGATGCCCACGCACGAAGTACTGCTCGCCGGGCTCGCCCGTTTCGACGTGCTGTTGCCGGAGCACGACGTCGTGCTGATGTCGGACTACGCGAAGGGCGGCCTCACGCACGTGACGACGATGATCGAGAAGGCGCGCGCGGCCGGCAAGGCCGTGCTCGTCGATCCGAAGGGCGGCGACTGGGAGCGCTATCGCGGCGCGTCGCTGATTACCCCGAATCGCGCCGAGCTGCGCGAAGTCATCGGCCACTGGCATTCGGAAGACGACCTGCGTGCGCGCGTCGCGAAGCTGCGCGCGGACCTCGACCTCGATGCGCTGCTGCTCACGCGCTCGGAAGAGGGGATGACGCTCTTCTCCGCGAACGGCGAACTGCATGCGCCGGCGCTGGCGCGCGAGGTATATGACGTGTCGGGTGCGGGCGATACGGTGATCGCGACGGTCGCGACGATGCTCGGCGCCGGCGTGCCGCTCGTCGACGCCGTCGTGCTCGCGAACCGTGCCGCGGGCATCGTGGTCGGTAAGCTCGGCACGGCCACGGTAGACTACGACGAACTCTTTCACTAAGCGCGTTGCGCGGCGCGCTGAGCGCGCCGCGCATGGGTATTGTAATTTTTCAGGCAGGACGACCATGACCATTATCGTCACCGGCGCAGCCGGTTTTATCGGCGCGAACATCGTCAAGGCGCTCAACGAGCGCGGCGAGTCGCGCATCATCGCGGTCGATAATCTGACGCGCGCAGACAAGTTCCGGAATCTTGTCGATTGCGAGATCGACGACTATCTCGACAAGACCGAATTCGTCGAGCGCTTTACGCGTGGCGACTTCGGCAAGGTACGTGCGGTGTTCCATGAAGGCGCCTGTTCGGACACGATGGAAACCGACGGCCGCTACATGATGGACAACAATTTCCGCTATAGCCGCGCGGTGCTCGATGCGTGCCTCGCGCAGGGCGCGCAGTTCCTGTACGCGTCGTCGGCCGCGATCTACGGCGGCTCGACGCGCTTCGTCGAGGAGCGCGAGGTCGAGGCGCCGCTGAACGTCTACGGCTATTCGAAGTTCCTGTTCGACCAGGTCGTCCGCCGCGTGCTGCCGAGCGCGAAGAGCCAGATCGCCGGGTTCCGCTACTTCAACGTGTATGGTCCGCGTGAAACGCACAAGGGCCGCATGGCATCGGTCGCGTTCCACAACTTCAACCAGTTCCGCGCGGAAGGCAAGGTCAAGCTGTTCGGCGAATACAACGGCTACGCGCCGGGCGAGCAGACACGCGATTTCGTTTCGGTCGAGGACGTCGCGAAGGTGAACCTGTTCTTCTTCGATCATCCGGAGAAGTCGGGCATCTTCAATCTCGGCACCGGCCGTGCGCAGCCGTTCAACGACATCGCATCGACGGTCGTGAACACGCTGCGCGCGCTCGACAACCAGCCGCCGCTGACGCTCGCGCAGCAGGTCGAACAGGGGCTGATCGAATACGTGCCGTTCCCCGATGCGCTGCGCGGCAAGTACCAATGCTTCACGCAGGCCGACCAGACGAAGCTGCGTGCCGCCGGCTACGATGCGCCGTTCCTGACCGTGCAGGAAGGGGTCGATCGCTACGTGCGTTGGCTGTCCGGCCAGGTTTAAACGCAGTCGTTGCGTCGCTAGACTGGGTCTCACGGTCGGCAGCCGCCGGCCGTTTTCATCGGAGATCCAGCACATGATCAGGAAATGGCTTGCGGCCGCCGCGATGTTCGGCGCGATCGCTTCGGCCTGGGCGGCCGTCGACGTCAACACCGCGAACGAGGATGCGCTCGTCGGCATCAAGGGCATCGGCCCCGCGCGGGCCAAGGCGATTCTCGACGAGCGCTCCGCGCGCGGCCCGTTCAGGAATGCAGAAGATCTCGCGTCGCGCGTGAAAGGCATGGGCGGCCACACGGTCGAGCGCCTTCAGCAGGAGGGCTTGACCATCTCGTCTACCGCTCCTGGTGCCGCCGTGCCTGCTGCCGGCAAGTCCGCTGCCGCGAAATCCGCGCCGGCGCCGGCACGCACTGCGCACAAGTAACGCCCGCCCCGCAACGGTTCCAGCAAAGGCTCCTTCAGTCGCCGTCGTTGCGACGGCTTCCCGCGGCACGCCGCGGGTTTTTTGCGTGCAAGCTGCGCCGGCACGATCTTGAATCGCGCGGCACCGGTATTCCATCGTGTCGATGGGGGTTGCCCGCGTGCGCGCCTGCGCTGGTTTACAATCAATCGATTGATCGCCCTCGCACTCACGGTATCCCCATGGCTTACAAAACTATCGAAGACACGATCGGCAACACGCCGCTCGTGCAACTGGTCCGCCTGCCGGACGATGAGATTCGCGCACGCAATAACGTGCTGCTCGCCAAGCTCGAGGGCAACAACCCGGCCGGTTCCGTGAAGGATCGTCCGGCGCTGTCGATGATCAGCAAGGCCGAGGCACGCGGCCGCATCAAGCCGGGCGATACGCTGATCGAAGCGACGAGCGGCAACACGGGCATTGCGCTCGCGATGGCTGCGGCCATCCGCGGCTACAAGATGGTGCTGATCATGCCGGAGGACTTGTCGGTCGAGCGCCGCCAGAGCATGGCCGCCTACGGCGCCGAAATCATCCTGACGCCGGTGAAGGGTGGGATGGAACTGGCGCGCGATCTCGCGGAGCAGATGCAGCGCGAAGGCAAGGGTGTGATCCTCGATCAGTTCGGGAATCCCGACAACCCCGTCGCGCACTACGAAACGACGGGACCGGAGATCTGGCGCGATACCGAAGGGCGCATCACGCACTTCGTGTCGGCGATGGGCACGACGGGCACGATCATGGGCACGTCGCGCTACCTGAAGGAGCAGAACCCGGCAATCGAGATCGTCGGTGCGCAACCGGAAGAGGGCTCCCGTATTCCGGGCATTCGCAAGTGGCCGGAAGCCTATATGCCGACGATTTTCGATCGCAGCCGCGTCGATCGCGTCGAGGGCGTGAGCCAGGCCGCGGCGGAAACGATGGCGCGCCGGCTCGCGGCGGTCGAAGGCATTTTCGCCGGCATCTCGTCGGGTGGCGCGTGCGAAGTCGCGATGCGCATCGCGCGCCAGGTCGAGAATGCAACGATCGTGTTCATCATCTGCGATCGCGGCGACCGCTACCTGTCGACCGGCGTGTTCCCCGCATGAACGCGAGGCGGTGCCCGGTCGGCGTCGGCCGGGCGGCGCGATAAAAAAAGCGCTGCATCAGCAGCGCTTTTTCTTTGCTTGGGGCCGGGCTTACTGCGCCGGCGCTTCCGTGTCGGCCGCAGGCAGCGGCAGCGCGCCGCGCGCTTCCATTTCGGCCTTCACGGCTTCGCCGAGTTGGTACACCGTGAGCGCGTAGAAGAAGCTGCGGTTGTAGCGCGTGAGCACATAGAAGTTCTTCAGGCCGAGCATGTACTCGGTTGCGCTTGCCGGCGACGGCAGGTCGACCACGGTGACCGGCGTACTCGCTTCGGTCGTGATGTTGACTGTCGGCTCGTTGAGCGTCATGCCCGCGCGCAGCAATTGCGACAGCGCCCAGTGCGGCTCGGGCTGGCCGTCGGCTGCGGCCTGCGCGATGCCGAGACTGCCGGTGTCGGGCGTGATGCGCCACACCACCGGCCGATCGGTTTCCCAGCCGTGTTGCTTCAGATAGTTCGCGACGCTGCCGATCGCATCGGCAGGACTGCTGCGCAGATCGACGTGGCCGCCGCCGTCGTAGTCGACCGCATATTCGCGGATGCTGCTCGGCAGGAACTGCGGGATGCCGATCGCGCCCGTATATGAGCCAAGCACGGTGGTCGGATCGAGCTGGTTGTCGCGGGTCCAGACCAGGAAATCCTCCAGGTTCTTGCGGAAGGTCGCCTGGCGGCTGTCGCGATTCGGCGTGTCCGGGTAGTCGAACGTGAGCGTCGTCAGCGCATCCAGCACGCGGAAGTTGCCCATGTAGCGGCCATAGATCGTTTCGACGCCGATGATGCCGACGATTACCTCCGGAGGCACGCCGAATTGCGCAGATGCGCGTTGCAGCGTCGCCCGGTTCTCCTTCCAGAATTTCACGCCCGCGTTGATGCGGATCGGTTCGATGAAGCGCGAGCGATAGACGCGCCAGTTCTTCACCGAAGGCGTCGGCGCCGGCTTCACGAGCTTCACGGCTGTGGCCGAGTAGCTGACGCGCGAGAACAGCGCATGCAGGCTCGCGGAATCGAAGCCGTTGCGGCTCGCCATCTCGTCGATGAATGCATCGACCTTCGCGTTGTTCGCGTAACGCTGCGGAACGATTTCCTCTTCGAAGGTCTGGCCTTGCGGTGCCGGCTGCTGCGGTTGCGCCTGCGCGACGAGCGTGCCGGACGACTTCGCAGACGGCGTCTGCGCGGCGGCCGGCGCGGCGGCCAGCATCGCGGCGACGGCACCGGCAACGAGCGGAACACGAACGCGGAACAGCATGGAGAGAAGGGCGGCGGGCTTGCTGGAATTCATGTCGAAGCGGGCGGACAGGGCGATGGGGTTCGGCGCAGTATACCCGACGCATCCTGCGTGCCGGGGCGAGGCAGCGCACCGATGTGGTAAGTTAGCGGCGGAATTCGCGGCAGACGATGGACATCATTGATGGAGACCTGCGGCGCACGCTGCGTCGCGGATGACAGCTTATGGCAACCGCCTTCTATACGCACCCCGACTGCATGCTGCACGAAATGGGGGAATGGCATCCGGAATGTCCGGCCCGATTGTCGGCGATCCAGGATCAGCTGATCGCGAGCCGCATCGACGATCTGATCGTGCACGAAACCGCGCCGTTCGCGAGCGAGGTCGCGCTAGGCCGCGTGCATACGCAGGCCCATATCGACTACATCCGCAGCATGACGCCCGTCGACGGCTACGTCGAAATCGATCCCGATACGCTGATGAACCGCGACACGTGGCGGGCTGCACTGCGCGCGGCCGGCGGCGCAATCGCGGCAACCGACGCTGTGATCGAAGGCCGCTATGCGAATGCGTTCTGCAGCGTGCGTCCGCCCGGCCATCACGCGGAACCGGCGCGGGCGATGGGCTTCTGTTTCTTCAATAACGTTGCAATCGCGGCACGGCATGCGCTCGACGTCCACGGCCTCGAGCGCGTCGCGATCGTCGATTTCGACGTGCATCACGGCAACGGCACCGAAGCGGCGTTCGCGAACGACGAGCGCGTGCTGATGTGCAGCTTCTTCCAGCATCCGCTGTACCCATTTTCCGGCGTCGACCATCAGGCGCCGAACATGGTCAATCTGCCGATGCCCGCGCGCAGCAACGGGATGGCGATCCGCGAGGCGGTCGACATGTTCTGGCTGCCGCGTCTCGACGCGTTCAAGCCGCAAATGCTGTTCGTGTCGGCCGGCTTCGACGCGCATCGTGAGGACGACATCGGCAACCTCGGTCTCGTGGAGGCCGATTTCGAATGGTTGACCGCGCAGATCGTCGACGTCGCTCGCCGGCATGCGCAGGGCCGCATCGTGAGCTGCCTCGAGGGCGGCTACAACCTGTCCGCGCTCGGACGCAGCGTCGTCGCGCACCTGCGCGTGCTGGCCGGCATCTGAGCGGCCGCGGCGCGGCACCCGCTCAGCGCGCCGGCACGCGCGCGAGAATCCACGCGATCAACGCGTCGATCACGCGATCGCGCTCGAGATCGTTCATCGTTTCGTGGAAGCCACCTTCGAATAGCGTCAGCGTGCGATCGGGCGAGCCGACGTGCGCGCCGAATGCGCGGCTGCCGTCAGGTTCGGTCAGCTTGTCGTCGGTGCCGTGATAGACGAGCACCGGCACGCGCAGCGTGCCGCGCCCGCGCTCGATACGCGCCATCGCATCCAGGATTTCCGCGCCGGTGCGCGCTGGTACCGCGCCATGGTGCACGAGCGGATCGGCGCGATTGGCCGCGACGACGGCCGGATCGCGCGAAAGCAGCGCCGCGTCGATCCTGATCGCGGGAAAGGTCGGCCACACGCGGCTGATGAAGCGGCTCATCGCAAGCATCCAGCGCGGCACGTCGTGCCCGGGCGCGAGCGCCGGGCTCGACAGCACGAGACCGGACAGCGCATGGCCGCGGGCCGGCACGCGTTCGATCGCATACAGCGCCGCAATGGCTCCGCCCATGCTGTGCCCCATCAGGAAGAGCGGCGTATTGCCGCGGGCGGCTTCGTCGACGAGCGCATCGGCATCGTTCAGGTAATCGTCGAACCGCTCGACCCACGCGCGCTTGCCCGGCGACTGGCCGTGCCCGCGCAGATCGATCGCGAGCACGTCGATGCCGGCCGCGTTCAGTCTCGCTGCAAGCGCCGCATAACGGCCCGCATGCTCGGCCAGGCCGTGCACCAGCGCGATCGTCGCGCGGGGCGGCAGCGTGCCGTCGCCGGCCGGCCAGCGGTACGACGCGAGTTCGAGTCCGTCTGCGGTGCGCAGGCGGCCCATTCGCGGCGCGGGCGGCGGCGATGCGCCCGTGGTGGTCGCGGTGTTGGGAGGCTGCGTGGTCGTCGCGGTCATCGGGCGTGTCCCCTTTTCGTTCATATCGTGATCCGGATCATAGACGCGGCCGTCCGGCGGCGGGCAGCGGCAGCGCTCTAATTTCGTCCGGTTATGAAAAGATCGAAATCGATTATTAAGGGGAATGAGGGGTTTGCGGTAAAATCGCCGGCTATTCCCGATGCATCGGCGGCCGATTGGCGGGCCTGCTCGCCAGCCGGCCGCCGTTTTGTTTACATGATCGAATTACGCAATCTGTCGCAGCGTTTTCCCGGGCCGACAGGCTGGGTCGACGCATTGCACAACGTCAACCTGACGATTCCCCAAGGCGAAGTGTTCGGCATCATCGGCCGAAGCGGCGCCGGCAAGAGCACGCTCGTGCGCACCATCAATCTGCTCACGCGGCCGACGGAAGGCAATGTCGTCGTCGGCGGGCGCGATCTCACGCTGCTGCCCGCCGGCGCCCTGCGCGAAGCACGCCGCGAGATCGGCATGATCTTCCAGCACTTCAACCTGCTGTCGTCGCGCACGGTGTTCGACAACGTCGCGCTGCCGCTCGAACTGGCCGGCGCAAGCCGGGCCGACATCGAGGCGGCCGTGCTGCCGCTGCTCGAACTCGTCGGGCTGTCCGCGCAGAAGGATCGCTATCCGGCGCAGATCAGCGGCGGCCAGAAGCAGCGCGTCGGCATCGCCCGCGCGCTCGCCAGCAAGCCGAAGGTGCTGCTGTCGGACGAAGCGACGTCGGCGCTCGATCCCGAAACGACCCGCTCGATTCTGGACCTGCTGAAGCGCATCAACCGCGAACTCGGCCTGACGATCGTACTGATCACGCACCAGATGGAAGTGATCAAGCAGGTGTGCGACCGCGTGGCGGTGCTCGACGCGGGCCGCGTAGTCGAGGAAGGCCGCGTGATCGACGTGTTCCTGCAGCCGCATCACGAGGTGACGCGCGCGCTGATCGGCGACGTGATCGCGCAGGAGTTGCCGCCGGCGCTGAAGGCGCGCGTGGCCGAGCGATTGAAGGCCGGCAGCGGCCATCTGCTGCGGCTTGCGTTCACCGGCTCCGGCGTCGACCAGCCGATCCTGTCGGAGACGATCCGCCGGTACGAACTCGATTTCAACATCCTGCACGGCCAGATCGACGAGATCCAGGGGCAGGCGTTCGGCTCGCTGGCGGTGCTCGCGGGCGGCGAACCGGGCAAGGTCGGGCAGGCGCTCGCGTTCCTGCGCGAGCAAGGCGTGGTGGTGGAGGAGCTTTCGTATGTTGAGTGAGATGTTCGATATGTTCGTGCAGTCGTTCTGGGAGACGCTGATCATGGTCGGCATCTCGGGGGCGGTCGGTGCGCTCGTCGGGCTGCCGCTCGGCGTGCTGCTGTATCTGACCGACCGCCAGGGCGTGCTGCAGAACCTCGGCGTGAATCGTGTGCTCGGCGGCATCGTGAACGCGGTGCGTTCGACGCCGTTCATCATCCTGCTGGTCGCGGTCATTCCGTTTACGCGGCTCGTTACCGGCTCGTCGATCGGCACGGCCGCGGCGGTCGTGCCGCTCACGCTCGCGGCCGCGCCGTTCATCGCGCGCCTGGTCGAGACGGCGCTGCGCGAGGTAGACCGCGGGCTGATCGAAGCCGCGCAGTCGATGGGCGCGACGACGTCGCAGATCGTATTCAAGGTGCTGCTGCCCGAGTCGCTGCCCGGCATCGTCGCCGGCCTGACGATCACGTTCGTGTCGCTCGTCGGCTATTCGGCGATGGCCGGTGCGATCGGCGGCGGCGGGCTCGGCGATCTCGGGATCCGCTACGGGTACCAGCGCTATCTGCCTGAAGTGATGTGGACGGTCGTCGCGATCCTGATCGTGTTCGTGCAGATCGTGCAATCGTTCGGCGACTGGCTGGTGCGCCGGCTCAGCCACAAGTAAAAACGGCCTTCATTCGGTTCGGGGAAGACGATGCAACGACGTTTCATGCTGAAATTCGCGGCTGCACTGGGCGCAGCCGCACTGTTCGCGAGCGCGCACGCGCACGCCGAAACCATCAAGGTGGGTGTGACGGGTGGCCCGCACGCGCAGATCATGGACGTGGTGAAGAAGGTCGCCGCACAGAGCGGCCTCGACATTCGCGTCGTCGAATTCTCGGATTACGTGCAGCCAAACGCTGCGCTCGCGTCGGGCGATCTCGACGCGAACAGCTACCAGCACGATCCGTATCTGCAGGCGCAGGTAAAGGATCGCGGCTACAAGCTGATCAAGGTGGCCGACACCGTCACGTTCCCGATGGGCATTTATTCGAAGCGCGTGAAGTCGCTCGCGGAGTTGAAGCCGGGCGCGCGCGTCGCCGTGCCGAACGATCCGACCAATGGCGGCCGCGCGCTGTTGTTGCTGCAGAAGCAGGGGCTGCTGAAGCTGCGTGCGGACGCGGGCCTCAAGGCGACGCCGCTCGACGTCGTCGACAATCCGCGCAAGCTGAAGATCGTCGAACTCGATGCGGCGCAGATCCCGCGTTCGCTCGGCGACGTCGACGCGGCGGCGATCAATACCAATTACGCGATGGAAGCGGGGTTGAAACCGAAGCAGGACGCGATTGCGATCGAGGGCCCGAGCGGCCCGTACGCGAACATTCTCGCAATTCGCGACGCGGACCGCGGCAAGCCGTGGGTCGCGAAACTGATCGCGGCCTACCATTCCGCGCAAGTGAAGCAGTTCATCGAACAGAAATTCGGCGGCGCGGTCATCGCCGCGTGGTAAGCAGCGCAACGTACAGGGCGCGCCCGGCGGCGATTAGAGTCGATGATCGAAAACCCGGGCTTTGCGTCCGGGTTTTTTCTCTTTTAAAATAGAACGACCGTTCGCTATTACCGGCGCGCCATCGAGGAGCGCTATCCTCGGTAGCCATGAGGGATGGGTCCGCTTGGCCGCGCAGTCACAAGGCCTCGCTATAGAATGGCCTCTGGTCGTATTCGTAACTTTGGAGCGTGTGCATGAAAATCCTGGTGCCAGTGAAAAGAGTGGTCGATTACAACGTGAAGGTCCGCGTGAAGTCGGACAACACGGGCGTCGACATCGCGAACGTGAAGATGTCGATGAACCCGTTCGACGAAATCGCCGTTGAAGAAGCCGTGCGCCTGAAGGAAGCCGGCGTCGCGACCGAAGTGATCGCGGTGTCGGTAGGCGTCACGCAGGCGCAGGAAACGCTGCGCACGGCGCTGGCAATCGG
This sequence comes from Burkholderia latens, assembly GCF_001718795.1. Taxonomy (NCBI): domain Bacteria; kingdom Pseudomonadati; phylum Pseudomonadota; class Betaproteobacteria; order Burkholderiales; family Burkholderiaceae; genus Burkholderia; species Burkholderia latens. The sequence goes on from NZ_CP013435.1 coordinate 1,075,574, forward strand.
CGCGGATCGCGCGATCCTCGTCGAGTCGAACGACAGCGTCGAGCCGCTGGCCGTCGCGAAGATCCTGAAGGCGCTGGTCGACAAGGAGCAGCCGCAACTGGTGATCCTCGGCAAGCAGGCGATCGACGACGATTCGAACCAGACGGGCCAGATGCTCGCGGCGCTCGCAGGCCTGCCGCAAGCGACGTTCGCGTCGAAGGTGACGATCGCCGACGGCAAGGCAACGGTTGCACGCGAAGTCGACGGTGGCGCGGAAACGCTGTCGCTGACGCTGCCGGCAGTCGTGACGACCGACCTGCGCCTGAACGAGCCGCGCTACGTGACGCTGCCGAACATCATGAAGGCGAAGAAGAAGCCGCTGGAAACGGTGAAGCCGGAAGACCTCGGCGTGGACGTCGCGCCGCGTCTGAAGACGCTGAAGGTGGTCGAGCCGCCGAAGCGCGCGGCCGGAGTGAAGGTGCCGGACGTGAAGACGCTGGTCGAGAAGCTGAAGACCGAAGCCAAGGTGCTGTGAGAGGGAGCGGAAAGAAATGACGATTCTGGTGATTGCAGAACACGACAACGCGTCGATCAAGGCCGCGACGCTGAACACGGTCGCAGCGGCAACGAAGATCGGTGGTGACATCCACGTGCTGGTCGCTGGCCACAACGCGCAAGCAGCGGCCGATGCGGCAGCGAAGATCGCAGGCGTGTCGAAGGTGCTGCTGGCCGACGCGCCGCAACTGGCCGAAGGCCTCGCGGAAAACGTCGAGGCGACCGCGCTGAACATCGCGAAGGACTACTCGCACATCCTCGCGCCGGCAACGGCCTACGGCAAGAACGTCGCGCCGCGCATCGCGGCGAAGCTGGACGTCGCGCAGATCTCGGATATCACGGCGGTCGACAGTGCCGATACGTTCGAGCGCCCGATCTACGCGGGCAACGCGATCGCGACGGTGCAGTCCAGCGACCCGATCAAGGTCATCACGGTGCGCGCAACGGGCTTCGATCCGGTTGCGGCGGAAGGCGGCAGCGCGTCGGTCGAGAAGATCGAAGCGGCGGCCGATGCAGGCAAGTCGCAGTTCGTCAGCCGTGAAGTGACGAAGCTCGACCGTCCGGAGCTGACCAGCGCGAGCATCATCGTGTCGGGCGGCCGCGGTCTGGGTAGCGGCGAGAACTACACGAAGGTGCTGGAGCCGCTGGCGGACAAGCTGTCGGCAGCGCTCGGCGCATCGCGTGCGGCAGTCGATGCCGGTTACGTGCCGAACGACTACCAGGTCGGCCAGACCGGCAAGATCGTCGCACCGCAGCTGTACATCGCGGTCGGCATCTCGGGCGCGATCCAGCACTTGGCCGGCATGAAGGATTCGAAGGTGATCGTCGCGATCAACAAGGATCCGGAGGCGCCGATCTTCAGCGTGGCCGATTACGGTCTCGTCGGCGATCTGTTCTCGCTCGTGCCGGAACTCGTGAACGAACTCGGCTGATATCGCGTGACGTCGACGCGCTAGGCGTACGGCACGACAAGGGGCGCGATGAGCGCCCCTTTTTTGTTGGGTCGTCGCCGAAGCGGGGCGGATGACCTTCGTCACAGACGGTCTGCGATCGCACCGTGTCGCGCGGCTCGCATCGCAGCGGCAGGACGGGAGCCGACGACGTCGATTCGCCCGGCGGGCGACGAGCGCACGTGGAAGCCAGTCTCGGACCCCATCGACACTCGCAGCCGCGCTCTCCGAAACAACAAAGGCGCCGTCCGGCGCCTTTGTCGTCGATGCAGCGGCTCGCTCCGATTTACGCGTATGCCGGGCGCGTCTGGCCGGCCACGTCCTTCAGATAGCGATGGACCGACAGGTCATCGGCCTGGATCGCCGGCTTCTTGCCCGAGATCAGGTCGGCGAGCAACTGCCCCGACCCGCACGACATCGTCCAGCCGAGCGTGCCGTGGCCGGTGTTCAGGAACAGGTTCGACACCGGCGTGCGGCCGACGATCGGCGTGCCATCCGGGGTCATCGGGCGCAGGCCCGTCCAGAACGTCGCCTTCGACGTGTCGCCGCCGCCCGGGAACAGGTCGTTCACGCACATTTCGAGCGTTTCGCGCCGCGCCGCGCGCAGGTTCTTGTCGAAGCCGACGATTTCGGCCATCCCGCCGACACGGATGCGCTGGTCGAAACGCGTGATCGCGATCTTGTACGTTTCGTCGAGCACCGTCGACACGGGTGCGGCCGCCTCGTTCACGATCGGCGCAGTGATCGAATACCCCTTCAGCGGATACACGGGAATCTTCATCAGGTTCGCGATGAAGTTCGTCGAGTACGAACCCAGCGCGACGACGTACGCATCCGCGCGCACCGTCTCGCTGCCGCACTGCACGCCGGCGATCTTGCCGCCGGCGATCGCGAGCGCATCGATCGGCGTGTTGTAGCGGAACTTCACGCCGAGCGATTCGGCAAGCGCCGCAAGGCGCGTCGTGAAGAGCTGGCAGTCGCCGGTTTCATCGCCCGGCAGGCGCAGGCCGCCCGTCAGCTTGTGCGATACGGCGGCGAGCGCCGGTTCGGCATTCTTGAGCTCTGCCGGCGACAGCAGTTCGAACGGCACGTTCGCTTCCTGCAGCACGGCGATGTCTTTTGCCGCACCGTCGAGCTGCTGCTGCGTGCGGAACAGCTGCAGCGTGCCGCCCGTACGGCCTTCGTACTGGATGCCGGTGTCGGCGCGCAGCGCCTGCAGGCAGTCGCGGCTGTATTCGGCGAGGCGCACCATGCGGCCCTTGTTGACCGCATAGCGCTCGGCCGTGCAGTTGCGCAGCATTTGCCACATCCACTGGAGCTGGAAGCGCGTGCCGTCGAGCCGGATCGCAAGCGGCGCGTGCTTTTCGAACATCCACTTGACGGCCTTCAACGGCACGCCGGGCGCGGCCCACGGCGCAGCATAGCCGGGCGAGATCTGGCCCGCGTTCGCAAAGCTCGTCTCGAGCGCCGGGCCGGCTTCCCGGTCGATCACCGTGACTTCATGACCGGCCCGCGCGAGGTAATACGCGCTTGCCACGCCCACCACACCGCTGCCCAGAATGACGACTCGCATAGCTGCTCCAGATCGAAGAAATCAGGTCGAGGCCGGGCGCACCTGCGGCTCCGTGTAACCTCTAGCTGATCTAGTTTTTTGCGCTATGTTATTGTCGAATGTGCAGGTTTTGTTATCGTATTTTTCAGGTTTTCAGCATAAAGAAATGAGAACGCAACGCCAGCCAGTACGCTCGCTCGACAAGCTCGACCGGCGCATCCTCAAACTGCTGCAGGACGACGGCCGGATGGCGATGAAGGACCTCGCGGAACAGGTCGGGCTTACCGTTACACCGTGCATCGAGCGGGTGCGGCGCATGGAGCGCGACGGCGTCATCACCGGCTACCACGCGCGCGTGGATCCGGCGCAGCTCGGCGCGGCGCTGCTGGTATTCGTCGAGATCACGCTCGGCCACAAGGGCGGCAACATGTTCGAGCAGTTCCGCCGTGAAGTGATGAAGATCGACGAGGTGCTCGAATGCCATCTCGTCTCCGGCGATTTCGACTACCTGATCAAGGCACGGATCGGCGAAATGGCGGACTATCGCAAGCTGCTCGGCGACATCCTGCTGCAACTGCCCGGTGCGGTGCAGTCCAAGAGCTACGTCGTGATGGAGGAAATCAAGGAGACGCTGACGATTTCGGTCGGCGAATGACCACTGCCTCGGCCCGTTGCCTGGCCGCGTGTCGAACCCTTTATCTCGCCCTTGGCACACTGCACCCAATACTGTATAAATGTACAGTATTGGGTGCAGGCGAACGGGTGAGCGCATGGACGATCTGTCCGACAACGAATTTCCGATAGCGCCGCCCGTGCCCCGCAAGGGGCGCGGTGCGGTCGACAATCTGCAGGGGCGCTATGAAACGGCGCTGCGCGAAGCGGTGGACGACGGCTGGACGCACGAATCGGACGATACCGATCTGCCCGCCCCGCTGCGCACGCAGGTATTCGAGGAGCGCGCGAAAAGCATCCTCACGCACAACCAGTCGCCCGACATTCCGTTCAGCGTGTCGCTGAATCCGTATCGCGGTTGCGAGCACGGCTGCATCTACTGCTTTGCGCGTCCGACGCACAGCTATCTCGGCCTGTCTCCCGGTCTGGATTTCGAGAGCCGGATCTATGCGAAGGTCAACGCGGCCGAGCTGCTCGAGCGGGAGATTTCGCGCAAGCGTTACGTGCCGGAGCCGATCGCGCTCGGCGTCAACACCGACGCATACCAGCCGGTCGAGCGCGATCTGCGCATCACGCGCAGCGTGATCCAGGTCATGCACGATCACGAACTGCCGTTTGCCGCCATCACCAAATCTTCGCTGATCGAGCGCGATCTCGATTTGCTTGCGCCGATGGCCGAGCGCGGGCAGGTGATGGCGGCCGTCACGATCACCACACTCGACGCCGATCTCGCGCGCACGCTCGAGCCGCGTGCGGCGACGCCCGCACGCCGGCTGCGGACGATCCGCGCGCTGCGCGACGCGGGCGTGCCGGTCGGCGTCAGCATTGCGCCGATGATCCCGTTCGTCACCGAGCCGGACATGGAGCGTGTGCTGGAGGCGTGCGCGGAAGCCGGTGCGACGCACGCGAGCTATATCGTCCTGCGACTGCCGTGGGAAGTCGCGCCGCTGTTCAAGAACTGGCTCGCCGCGCATTTTCCCGATCGCGCGGAGCGCGTGATGAATCGTGTGCGCGACATGCGCGGCGGGAAGGATTACGACTCGGATTTCTCGAAACGGATGAAGGGCGAGGGGATCTGGGCCGACCTGTTGCGGCAGCGTTTCCGTCAGGCCGTCAAGCGGCTCGGGTTGAACGAGCGCAGGAACGGCATTCTGGATATGTCGCGGTTTCGCAGCGCGCCGGCGGTCCCTGAGGCAGCACGGCGCACGGTAGCGGGCTCAACGGGTGCGAAGTCGCGCGACGACATGCAGTTGAGTCTGTTCTGATCGGCGCGGCTGCGCTTACTGCGAAATCTGCTTCGCCGCTTCGACTTGCGATTCGAAGTACGTCTGGAACGACAGCGCGAGCGCGGTCATCAGCAAGAACGCGCCGATCAACAGCGAGAAGATTACGATGAAGATCACCGTCCAGCCAGAGCGGCTCTGCTTGCCCGTGTCGGCATTGAATTGCGCATCCCATTTTTCGTCGGGACGCAGCCCGTAGACGAGCGCAGCGAGGAACGCGGCCAGCAGCGAGATCGCGCCGGGCACAGCCAGCCACCAGCCGAGCGTGGCCGTGCGCTGGGTTGCCGCGAGCAGCAGAAAGCCGGGAATTCCGACGATCGTTGCGAGCAGGTGCGCCCAGCCGTACACGTCGCGAAAGCCGTACAGGTAGAAGCGATGCGCGCCGAGCGAACCGAACAGAAACGCGAGCGCGGCGGTGAGCGTCTTGGAGCGGAAACGGCGGGACGATGCGGTGCTGCTGGACATGAGTGGCGGCGGATTATCGTTGGCATGGGCGGCGGCGGGCCGGCGCGGGCGCTTGGCCCGGCACGCATTCTACGATGCCCGGTCCACGTGGGTCACCCGTCACCTGCGTCAAGGTGCCGCATAAGTGACGCGGTAGATCGCCCCGGCGTAGTCGTCGCTGACGAGCAGCGAGCCGTCCGGCAGTGGCAGTACGTCGGCCGGCCGTCCCCATACAGTGCCGTCAGCGCGCAGCCAGCCCGTGATGAAGGGCGTCTCTCGCGCGTGACTGCCGTCCGCGGACACGACCGCGCGCATCACGCGGTAGCCGACCTTCGTGCTGCGATTCCACGAACCGTGCTCGGCAATGAAGACGTTGTTCCGATACGACGCCGGAAACATCGGCCCCGTATAGAACCGCATGCCCAGTGCCGCAACGTGTGCGCCGAGTTTCAGCACCGGCGGCACATAGCGGCGGCACACGTCGGGGCTCCCGAATTCCGGGTCGGGCCGGTCGCCGCCATGGCAGTAGGGAAAGCCGAAGTCCAGGCCCGCGCGCGGAGCGCGGTTCAGCTTGTCGTCGGGCGCGTCGTCGCCCATCAGGTCGCGGCCGTTGTCGGTGAACCACAGTTCTCCCGAGTCGGGGTGCCATGCGAAGCCGACGGTATTGCGCACACCGCGGGCGAACACCTCGCGTCCGCTGCCATCGGCGTTCATGCGGGCGATGATCGCGTAGCGGTCGCGGTCGCGCAGGCACACGTTGCAGGGCGCGCCGACTGGCACGTAAAGCTTGCCGTCGGGGCCGAACGCGATGAATTTCCAGCCGTGGTGGTGATCGGTCGGAAGCGCGTCCGTTACGACTACCGGGGCGGGCGGTTTCGCGAGCCGGTCGTCGACATGGTCGATGCGCAGAATGCGCGACACGGCGGAAATATAGAGCGCGCCATCGCGATAGGCGACGCCGACCGGCATGTCGAGCCCGGCTGCGATCACGTAGCGGGCTGTGATCCGGCCCTCGTGCATCGCAAGGGCCTGGACGCGGCCTTCGCGCGAGCCGACATACAGGATTCCGCGCGGCGACCATGCCATCTCCCGGGCCGCCGGCACGGCGTCGGTCAGTACGTCGACGTGGAAACCGGGCGGCACGACGAGCTCGTCCACCGGTGGCGCGGCGCAAGCGGCAGCCGACGCACCGCAGGCGACAATGGCCGCCAGCACGCCCGCGAGGCGGTGCTGCGCATGACGTGCGCGGGGGGCGCAAAATAGCGGCATGGCGGCGGGAAGCATTGGGGAACACGACGATTGTATGTCCGGCGGACAGCACGTCCGCCGAATTTTTGCGCGTAAGTGTTTGTTGTGGCTTTGGTTTCCGGCTATAATCGCATGTTTCAGTAGTTTCGAACCCGGTTTTCCCGAAGGATTTCATATGGTTATCATCCGTCTGGCTCGCGGCGGCTCGAAGAAGCGCCCGTTCTACAACATCGTCGCTACCGATTCGCGTAACCGTCGTGACGGCCGCTTCATCGAGCGCGTCGGCTTCTACAACCCGGTCGCCACGAAGGGCGAATCGCTGCGTATCGCTCAGGATCGCCTGACGTACTGGCAAGGCGTTGGCGCACAACTGTCGCCGACCGTCCAGCGTCTCGTGAAGGAAGCGCAAAAGGCGCAACCGGCTGCCTAACATGGCGCGGTGTGCCGGTCGTGCCGGCTGCAAGGAGCATTGATGTCCGGTCACGATTCCGGTAACGCAAAGCGCGGGCGAGCGTCATTTGGCGCATTCGTCCGCAAGCCGGTCGGGCGCGACGTTGTCGCGGGCGCCGGTATGGCTGCCGAGCAGGGCAGTCTCGAAGCGGTGCAAGCCTGGCCCGACGATGCTGTCGAGGTCGGGGCGGTAGTCGACGCCTATGGCCTGAAAGGCTGGGTCAAGGTGGCGACGCATGCCGACGCAGGCCGCGGCGGCGATGCGCTGCTCAACGCGCGCCGCTGGTGGCTGGAAAAGGGTGGGGAGCGGTTGTCCGCCCGCATCCTGCAGTCGAAGACGCACGGCGACACGGTCGTCGCGCAACCCGCGGGTGTCGGCGACCGCGATGCCGCACTCGCTTTGCGCGGCTTTCGCGTGTTCGTGCGCCGGGAGGATTTCCCGGCATTGGCCGCGGACGAATTCTATTGGGTCGACCTGATCGGTCTCGACGTCGTCAACGAGCAATCGGTGGCGCTTGGGACGGTGAGCGGGATGATCGACAACGGCGTGCATTCGATCATGCGCGTCGAGTATCCGGCAGTCGGCAAGGATGGCCGGCCGGCCACCAGCGAACGGCTGATCCCGTTCGTCGGCGTCTACGTCAAGACGGTGGATCAGGCGGCGCGTCGCATCGTCGTCGACTGGGAAGCCGATTACTAATGAACCAGGTTACGGAGAGCGCGGTGCAGTTCGACGTCGTCACGCTCTTTCCCGAAATGTTCCGCGCACTGACCGACTGGGGTATCACCAGCCGGGCTGTGAAGCAGGAGCGCTTTGGGTTGCGTACCTGGAATCCGCGTGATTTCACGACGGACAACTACCGCACGGTCGATGATCGGCCGTACGGCGGCGGTCCGGGCATGGTGATGCTGGCTAGGCCGCTCGAGGCCGCGATCGGGGCTGCGAAGGCGGCGCAGGCGGAGCAGGGCATCGCGAGCACCCGCGTGGTAATGATGTCGCCGCAGGGTGCGCCGTTCACGCACGAGCGGGCGATGCGAATGGCGCAGGAGCCGGGCGTCATCGTGCTGTGCGGCCGATACGAGGCGATCGATCAGCGACTGCTCGATCGTTGCGTCGACGAGGAGATCAGCCTCGGCGATTTCGTTCTGTCCGGCGGCGAGTTGCCGGCGATGGCGATGATGGATGCCGTCGTGCGGCTGCTGCCCGGCGTGCTGAACGATGCGCAGTCGGCGGTGCAGGACAGCTTCGCAGACGGGCTGCTGGATTGTCCGCATTACACGCGCCCCGAGGAGTACGAAGGGGTGCGCGTGCCGGACGTGCTGCTCGGCGGGCATCATGCCGAGATCGAGAAGTGGCGGCGCCAGGAAGCATTGAGAAATACGTTGCGGAAGCGGCCGGACCTGATCGTCCGGGCGCGCCGCGAGAAGTTGCTGAGTCGTGCCGACGAGGCGTGGCTTGCGAACCTCGCACGCGAAGCGAAGGACGCCTCCTGAGGCGGCGTCGCGGGCGGGAAATGGCGGTGCCGTGCATGCGTGCGCGGTGCCTGATGTGAATCCATCCTCTATCGGGGCCAGGCCTGGAAGCAGGCGGGCGCAAACGCCGACAAGATGGCTTTAGGAGTCAGTGATGAATCTGATCGCAAAACTTGAGCAGGAAGAGATCGAGCGCGCGCTCGCCGGCAAGACGATCCCCGAATTCGCCCCGGGCGACACGGTGATCGTGAACGTGAACGTGGTTGAAGGTAACCGCAAGCGCGTTCAGGCGTACGAAGGCGTTGTGATCGCAAAGCGCAACCGTGGCCTGAACTCGAACTTCATCGTCCGCAAGATCTCGTCGGGCGAAGGCGTCGAGCGTACGTTCCAGACCTACTCGCCGCTGCTGGCGAGCATCGTCGTGAAGCGTCGCGGTGATGTGCGCCGTGCGAAGCTGTACTACCTGCGCGAGCGTTCGGGCAAGTCGGCTCGAATCAAGGAAAAGCTGGTGTCGAAGGATCGCGCCGCAGCAGCTTCCCAAGAGTAAGAGCTGTAAGGAAAAAGCACCCTCCCGGGTGCTTTTTTCATTCTGGCGCGACAATATGCTCGATACGACACGAATCCGAGAGCCCCATTGAATCGCCGCCCCATCATTGACCCCGAAGTGCTGCCGGTCGAAGGCACCGGCGCCGGCCTGCCGTCCATCGATCCCCGGCTGATGACGCCGCCCGGGTTGCGCGAACGTTTCGCGCGCACGCTCGAATGGAGCGTTGAACCTGCCGAGGTGCGGTTGCAGGACGGCGTCGATCCGCGCAGCGCCGCCGTCCTCGTTCCGCTCGTCGTGCGCGAGAGCGGCCTCACCGTGCTGCTGACGCAGCGCGCGGACCATCTGAACGACCATGCCGGTCAGATCAGTTTCCCCGGCGGGCGGCGGGAGCCGTTCGATCGCGACGCGACCGCGACCGCGTTGCGCGAAGCGAAGGAGGAGATCGGATTGCCCGCAGAGCCGGTGGAGGTCCTCGGTGCGCTGCCCGACTATCTGACGGGCACCGGCTTCTGCGTAACGCCCGTGGTGGCGCTCGTGCATCCACCGTTTACCGTTCAGGCCGACACGTTCGAAGTCGCCGAGATTTTCGAGGTGCCGCTCGCATTCCTGATGAGCCCCGCGAACCACCAGGTGCGCGTGTTCCGCTGGGAAGGCGGCGAGCGTCGTTTTTTTGCGATGCCTTATCCGAATGACGCATCGACCGGCCATTACTTCATCTGGGGCGCAACTGCAGGCATGTTGCGCAATCTGTACCGCTTCTTGGCGGCCGGATAGGCGAGCGCCGGAACCTGCGCGCGCGGCCGGCCCGCGGCCCGTCGCGTCGGCAGCCATCCGTTGCTTACGCTGTGCTATCGTTATGCAAAAAATGACATAACTCCGAAGACGGCGCCACGCATGACTTTCTTCTCGGTTCTTCTCGCTCTCATCATCGAACAGGTCCGCGCGTTGTCGCCGAGCAATCCGGTGTTCGCACTGTTCCAGTTTCATGCGGAAACCGTCGCGCATGGCCTCGACGCCGGCAAGCAAAAACACGGCGTGCTCGCGTGGCTCGCGGTCGTGCTGCCATGGGTACTGGTCGTCGCACTGATCTACTTCCTGCTGTACAAGGTGAGCTTCGTGCTCGCGTTCATCTGGAACGTCGTCGTCGTCTATTTCACGCTCGGCTTCCGCCAGTTCAGCCATTACTTCACCGACATCCACCTCGCGCTCAACAACGACGACGTGCCGCGTGCACGCGAGATTCTGCATGAGTGGACGGGCCTCGATACGGTCGACATGCCGGTCGGCGAAATCGTCCGTCATACGCTGATTCATGCGGTCGTTGCATCGCATCGCCACGTGTTCGGCGTGTTCTTCTGGTACGTGCTGCCGATCGGGCCGGCCGGCGCCGTGCTGTACCGCATCTCCGAATATCTCGCGCGCAGCTGGTCGACGCCGGGCGACGAGCGCACGGTCGCGTTCTCGACGTTCGCTCAGCGCGCATTCTTCGTGATCGACTGGATTCCGTCGCGACTGACTGCGCTCGGTTTCGCGATCGTCGGCAACTTCGAGGACGCGATCTACGCGTGGCGCAATCACACACGTCAGTGGCCCGATCCGAACGACGGTGTGCTGCTCGCGGCCGGCAGCGGTGCGCTCGGCGCACGCCTCGCGGGGCCGCTTGCGGAGCCGTCGAGCCTCGACGCGCTGGCAGTCGGCGACAGCGGCCCGCTGACGGTCGGCGACGATTGCACGCCGCGCACGCTGCAGTCGGCGGTCGGCCTGGTGTGGCGCGCGGTGATTCTGTGGATGATCCTGTTGTTGATGCTGACGTTGGCAGTCTGGGTTTCGTGACACGCTCGCGCGGCGCGCGATGAAATGCAAAGGCCGGCTCGATGCCGGCCTTTTCGCTGTGGGTCAGGTCATTGTGTTCAGTCGTCGAGCGGATCGCGTACCGCGCCGCATTGCCAGCAAGCGGTGAACTGGGCCTCGAGCAGCTCGCCGCATTGGCGGCAACGCCACGCGACGGCACCGGGCGACGGGTCGTGCGATGCAGCGTCGAGCAGGCGCCGTGCGAGCGCATCGTCGCGCTCGTCGTCGAGCCATAGCTCCGGCGTGCACGCGTCGGCCGGCAGGCCGCCGAGCGCGCCGGTCGCGTAGCAGTTGTGCAGCTCGCAGCCGATGCCGGCCGCCTGCAGCACGTTCGCCCAGTGCTGCGCGGTGGCGAGGTCGGGGGCCTTGAAGCGCATCGCGGCTCCTGTCGGTGAACGCCGGCTCCGGTCCGGCCGTCTTCCGTCTGCCGAGAACTCAGCGAACGATCTGGCTTGCCTCGTGCACGAGTTGCGCATACAGCGCATGCCGGGACGGCGCAATGCGGCCGTCGGCGACGGCTTCGAGAATCGCGCAGCCGGGCTCGTGCAGATGATGGCAATTATAGAAACGGCAGTCCGCAAGCAACGGCCGGAACTCCGGAAAAGCGCGCTCGAGCCGGCCTTCGGTCAGGTGATAGAGGCCGAACTCCTGGAAGCCCGGCGAATCGATCAGCGCACCGCCGCCGTCGAGCGGGTAGAGGCGCGTGAACGTTGTGGTATGGCGTCCGCTGTTGAGCGCGGCCGAGATTTCACGGGTCGCGGCTTCGGCATCGGGCACGAGCAGGTTCACTAGCGTCGACTTGCCCATCCCCGACTGGCCGAGCAGGATCGTCGAATGGCCGGCCAGGTGCGGCATCAACTGCGCGCGCGCATCGTCGGGCGCGCCCTTCACCGATAGTTCGAGCACGTCGTAGCCGAGCGCGCGGTACGGTGCCAGACGCTCGCGGGCGACCGGCAGCGCGGCCTCGACGTCGATCTTGTTCAGCGCGACGAGCGGTTTCAGTTCGTTCGCCTCGGCCGCGATCAGCGCCCGGCCGAGCAGGTCCTCGCTGAAATAGGGTTCGGTCGCGAGCACGATCAGCAACTGGTCGAGGTTCGCCGCGAACAGCTTCGACTTGAACTGGTCGGAGCGGTACAGCAGGTTGCGCCGCTCGCCGATTTCGACGATCACACCCTGATCGGCCGATGCCTGTTCGTACACGACGCGATCGCCGACCGCAATTTCGCTCTTCTTGCCGCGCGGGAAGCATTGCAGCATCGGGCCGCCGTCGTCGGGCGCGACGATGTAGTGGCGACCGTGCGCCGCGATCACGCGGCCTTCGACCCGCGGCGCACCTGATGCGCGGGGAGCCGGCTTGCGGGAGGTCGGCCGGCTCATGCGTGCTGCATCAGGCGGTCGATCCGCTGCGACGCGGGCGGATGCGAGTAGTAGAAGGCCGTGTAGACGGGATCGGGCGTGAGCGTCGACGCGTTGTCCTCGTAGAGCTTCACGAGCGCGCTGACGAGGTCCTGCGCGTCGGTCTGGCTGGCAGCGAATGCGTCGGCCTCGAACTCATGCTTGCGCGACGTGAGGCTGCTGAACGGCGTCGCGAAGAACAGGAACACGGGGATCGCGAGGAAGAACAGCACGAGCGCGGCGCCCGCATTGCTCGACTCGAGCGACGGCGTGACGCCGAGCCCCGTGTAGAACCACGTACGCTGCGCGAGCCAGCCGAGCAGCGCGAGCAGCACGAGGCTGAGCACGAACGACACGAGCATCCGCTTCATCACGTGACGGCGCTTGAAGTGGCCGAGTTCGTGCGCGAGCACGGCCTCGATTTCCTGACCGGACAGCCGCGCGAGCAGCGTGTCGAAGAACACGATCCGCTTCGATGCGCCGAAGCCGGTGAAATACGCGTTGCCGTGTGCGGAGCGGCGGCTGCCGTCCATCACGAACAGGCCTTTCGCCGCGAAGCCGCAGCGTTTCATCAGCGACTCGATGCGCGCGCGCAGCGCCTCGTCCGTCAGCGGCTCGAACTTGTTGAAGAGCGGGGCGATGAAGGTCGGGTAGATCAGCAGTACGAGCATCTGGAACGCGACCCATACGGCCCACGTCCACATCCACCACAGGCTGCCGGCCTGGTTCATCAGCCACAGCACGACGAACAGCAGCGGCAGGCCCAACACCGCGCCGAGCACCGTGTTTTTCAGCATGTCGGTGAAGAACAGGCGCTTCGTCATTCGATTGAAGCCGAAGCGCTGCTCGATCCCGAACTGGCGATAGTACTCGAACGGCACGTCGATCGCGCCCGTGATCACGAGCACCGCGGCGACGAGCGCGACCTGCTGCCCGTAGCCTCGGCCGAGCCACCCCGTCAGAAGCGTGTCGAGCACGCCGACGCCGCCGAGCAGCGTGAGGCCGACCAGCACGGCCGCGCTGACGACGATTTCGAACATCGCGAGCCGCGTGCGCTCGACCGTGTAGTCGGCCGCGCGCTGGTGGGCGGTCAGCGGAATGGTGCTGCTGAACTGCTCGGGCACGCCGTTGCGGTGTGCGGCGACGAAGCGGATCTGCCGCGACGCGAGCCACAGCTTGGTGACGACCATCGCGACCACGGCGATCGCGAACAGCAGGGTGAACGAAAAGGGTGACATCGAAGGCGCCAAAGGGTTCTATGCGAGAATTATATGTTCTTGCGGACCGGCCCCGCTCACGCGATGCCGCCCGCCGTCCGCCATTTTCCAGGATGACTCATGACCGATACCGCCGCTTCCGCAAGCCAGCCCGCGCTCGTGCGCAACGAGTTGAACCTCGTCTGGCTCGACATGGAGATGACGGGCCTCGACCCGGATAACGACCGCATCATCGAAATCGCGGTCGTCGTGACCAATTCCACGCTCGACATCGCGGTGGAAGGCCCCGTATTCGCGATCCATCAGAGCGACGAAACGCTCGCGAAGATGGACGACTGGAACAAGTCGACGCACGGTCGTTCGGGGCTGATCGACCGCGTGCGCGCGTCGACCGTGACCGAGGCGGAGGCCGCCGCGCAGCTGCAGGCGTTCCTCGCGCAGTACGTGTCGCCCGGCAAGTCGCCGATGTGCGGCAACTCGATCTGCCAGGACCGCCGCTTCATGGCGCGGTGGATGCCGGAATTCGAGCGGTTCTTCCACTACCGCAACCTAGACGTGAGCACGCTGAAGGAGCTGTGCCGCCGCTGGCAGCCGGCGATCTACAAGGGCTTCCAGAAGCGCGCGATGCACACGGCGCTCGCCGACATCCACGAGTCTATCGACGAACTGAAGTACTACCGTGAGCATTTCCTGATTCCGGCCGCGTCGGCGCCGGCGGGCGATTCCGTGCCGGCCGCCTGAGCGGGCCGGCATCCGTGCCGCACTCGATCGGCGTTCAGCGCCGTGCGCTCTTCGGCCGGAACGCCGCGACCACCGCGTCGTCGGTCTCGATGTACGGGCCGCCGATCAGGTCGATGCAATAGGGCACCGCCGCGAAGATGCCGGGTACCGTCGACTTGCCGTCGGCATCGCGCAGCCCTTCGAGCGTTTCCCGGATCGACTTCGGCTGGCCGGGCAAATTGATGATCAGCGCCGCGTGGTCGGCCCCGGCCGCTTCGCGGATCACCGCGACCTGCCGCGACAGGATCGCGGTCGGGACGAAATTCAGGCTGATCTGCCGCATCTGCTCGCCGAATCCCGGCATTTCCTTCGTTGCCACGGCAAGCGTGGCTTCCGGCGTCACGTCGCGGCGCGCGGGGCCGGTGCCGCCGGTTGTCAGCACGAGATCGCAGCCGGCAACGTCGACGAGTTCGGTCAGCGTGGCCGAGATCGTCGGCGCGTCGTCCTGGATCAGCCGGGTTTCGGCGCGCCACGGCGACACGAGCGCGGCAGTGAGCCATTGTTGCAGCGCCGGAATCCCCTTGTCCTCGTAGACGCCCGTGCTGGCACGGTCGCTGATCGACACGAGGCCGACCACGAGTTCGTCCGGGTGATTACGCTTCGTCGTCATGGTCGTCTCCGGCGTCGTCCGGCGCCGCGTCGCCGTCCGCTTCGTCCGCGCCGCTGGCGGTCTTGATCCACTGGAACAGCTCGCGGAAATAGCGCGGCGGCTTGCCTTGCTGCGCCTCCTTGCGTGCGTTGCGGATCAGCGTGCGGCCTTCCTGGATGTCGGCTTCGGGGTGCCTGCGGAGGAATTCTGTCAGCGCGTCGTCGCTCGCGAGCAGCTGTTCGCGCGTGCGCTCGATCCAGTGCAGGCGCGCCGTAGCGGCCTTGTTCACGCCTCGCTGGGCGTCGAGCGCGGTACGCAGCGCGGCCGTTTCGTCGTCGGTCAGCGACCGCATCACGCGGCCGACGTACTGAAGCTGGCGGCGCTTGCCTTCGTGATCGGTGATCCGGCGCGCCTCGCGCACGGCGTCCGCGAGATCCTCGGGCATCGGCATGCGTTTGAGCGCGTCTTTCGGCAGGTCGACCAGCGCCTGGCCGAGTTCCTGCAGCGCGTGCATCTCGCGTTTCAACTGGGATTTGCTGGGGCGATCGTAGCCGTTGTCGTCGTCTTCGGCGGCATGCTCGATCGGCTGGATTCGGGTTTTGCGTGTCATGGGCGGCATTGTATCGCGGCACGGACACCCCAAGCTTGTCGGTATGGGGCCCCGGACCTTGCTATGATCGCGGGATACGCAACATTTTGAACATGCGGGCGCCCGCCCGCCACCGGATACCAAGACGATGGCAGCCAATCTCGACGTACAAGCGCGCTATTTCCCGCACACGCAGGACCAGCTCAAGGAAATCGCGTCGGACATCCTCCGCCATGCGAAGGCGCTCGGCGCGACCGACGCCGCGACCGAAATCTCCGAAGGCGACGGCCTGTCGGTGTCGGTGCGCCGCGGCGAGGTCGAGACGATCGAACACAACCGCGACAAGATGGTCGGCGTGACGGTGTTCATCGGCAAGAAGCGCGGCAACGCGAGCACGTCGGATTTCTCGCCGGCCGCGATCAAGGATACGGTCGCCGCCGCGTACAACATCGCGCGCTTCACGGCCGAGGACGATGCGGCGGGCCTCGCGGAAGCCGAGCTGCTTGAGACCGACCCGCGCGACCTCGATCTTTATCATCCGTGGGCGCTGACGGCCGACGACGCCGTCGCGCTTGCACGCCGAGCGGAAGACGCCGCGTTTGCGGTCAGCCCGCAGATCCGCAACTCGGAAGGCGCGAGCGTGTCGGCGCAGCACTCGCAGTTCGTGCTCGCGACGTCGCGCGGCTTCCTCGCTGGCTACCCGTACTCGCGGCACTACATCGCGTGCGCGCCGATCGCCGGCAGCGGCCGCCACATGCAGCGCGACGACTGGTATTCGTCGAAGCGCAGCGCGGTCGACCTCGCGGCGCCCGAAGCCGTCGGGCGTTACGCGGCCGAGCGTGCACTCGCGCGGATGGGTGCGCGCCGTCTCGATACGCGCAAGGTGCCCGTGCTGTTCGAGGCGCCGCTTGCGGCCGGCCTGCTCGGCGCGTTCGTGCAGGCCGTCAGCGGCGGCGCGCTGTACCGCAAGACGTCGTTCCTCGTCGACAGCCTCGGCAAGCCGGTGTTCGCACCGCACGTCCAGATCGTCGAGGATCCGCACGTGCCGCGCGCGATGGGCAGCGCGCCGTTCGACGAAGAAGGCGTGCGCACGCGCGCGCGCAGCGTCGTCAAGGACGGCGTCGTCGAAGGCTACTTCCTGTCGACCTATTCCGCGCGCAAGCTCGGCACGCAGACGACCGGCAACGCGGGCGGCTCGCACAATCTCGCGCTGCGCAGCTCGAACACGCAACCGGGTGACGATTTCGACGCGATGTTGAAGAAGCTCGGTACGGGCCTGCTGCTGACGGAGCTGATGGGGCAGGGCGTGAATTACGTGACGGGCGACTATTCGCGCGGGGCCGCCGGCTTCTGGGTCGAGAATGGCGTGATTCAGTATCCGGTCGAGGAAATCACCGTCGCGAGCACGCTGCAGGAGATGTTCCGGCACATCGTCGCGATCGGCGCGGATTCGATCGTGCGCGGCACGAAGGAAACCGGCTCGGTGTTGATCGAGCAGATGACGATCGCCGGCCAGTAAGCGGCGCGGCAGCGGCCGCCAGAAAAACGAAATGCGTGATCAGCCCGACCGGCGCGTGCGAGCCGGTCGGGCTTTTTTGTCGCGCGTTGCGGGTCAGTCGCGCTTGCGCTCGTAGACGACGAACGCATAGCCGAACGCGTTCGGCGCGGCCGCCCGATGCGAGTCGCGCGACACTTCGCGCCAGTGCGCGGGATCGGGTGCCGGAAACGACGCGTCGCCGTCGAAGTCTGCGTCGATCTCGGTGACGATCAGTTTGTCGGCGATCCCGAGACCTTCCGAATAGAGTTGCGCGCCGCCGATCAGGAACGCTTCGGCTGCACCGTCGCGGGCTGCGAGTGCGAGCGCGTCGGGGAGCGACGTGACCGTGTCGCAGCCGTCGAAGCGGCGCGCGGAATCGCGCGTGACGACGATGTTGCGGCGGCCCGGCAACGGCCGTCCGATCGACTCGTGGGTCTTGCGCCCCATTACGATCGGCGCACCCATCGTCGTGCGTTTGAAGAACGCGAGATCCTCGGGAAGTTTCCAGGGCAACTGGTTGTCGCGGCCGATGATGCCGTTGCGGGCGCGGGCGACGATCAGGGTTAACGTCGTCATGAAGTCGGGAAGGAGGAAAGCCGGAATGGCGCCGATTCTACCGGAAGGACGGCGCGCCCACCGTCGGTATGCGTGCGCCGGCAAGCGTCGAAGCCCGCGTATCGCCACCGGCGACGGCGATGCGCGGGCTTCCCGTCATCACCTGCTCAATAAAAAGAGTGCCCGCCGGGGGACGGACACAAAAAACGTTCGCGTCACGACGTCGACGCAGCGGAGTCGGCGCGAGTTGCCGCCATGGTTCATTCGATACGTAATCCTCAACGATTGCGATGCGCGGGCCGTCGTCGCCGGATCATTGATCGAGGCGGATGGGTGCGCTGTGCTCCATCGCGTGCTGCGCATCGCCGGGACGCGGCACGGGCGTCGGTACCGGCAGCCGCGCCGGCGGGGCGATCTCGTCCCACAGCGTGACCGACGTCTTGTCGGACGAACGCGGTCGCGGGACGGCGACCGGCACGATGCCGGACCGCTTGTCGTGATACACATCCGGTGTGTTATCGGCAAGCAGCAGCGCGCGTGCGGATTTCGCGCTTTCTTCCGCGTGTGCCGGCACGAACTGACACGCAAGCGCGCATGCAATTGCCATCTGCCGGAAAGACAGTGAAAAAGTTGTTCGCATGGTCGCGTTCTCCGATCAGTCACGGATTCAGCGAAATGCATGCCATCGCGCGAACAGCGTTGCCGGGCTTGCGCTTCGCGAGCGAGCGCGGAGCGTCGCGAGCGAAAATGCGCGGAAATGTTTCAGTCGTGAAACGAGCGTGCTCCGGAATATTGCGGATTCAACCGCTACGCGCCAAGGATGAAAATCGGCGCGTGTGTCGATGCATTTGCGGGCCGCTGCGCGTGCTCTGTGCAGATGATTGACCTGTGTCGACCACTGAGCGATTCGACCGCTCGCCCATTCGCGCCGCAATAAGATTGTCGTACTCGGCGCCTATAACCAAGCTGTCGGGACCACACAACAACTGGACGCGATATAAGCGCCATCATGCAAGGCTGGTCGTTGCCGAGCATCGGCATGGCGAATCGAGCCGCTTCGGCTGACCCGATTCGATCCTTTTTCGCACGCGGCTTGCGTGCGGCAATCGTTAGACGGTTGATGAACGGGGTGGGTATATGGGAGCCGAGCAGCGGCATGTGATCTATTTTTCGCGCGAGCCGAACGACGCATTGCGCGGGCATTTCGACGCATGCGGGTGGCGCGTCGATCTCGCGGAAAGCGCGCGCGACGTGCGGCGTGTCGTGCAGCACGGCGTGGCGACCGCCGGCCTGCTCGATTTCTCGCCGGGGTTCCGGCCCGCCGATCTGCGCGAACTCGAACCGTGTCTGACCATCCAGCACATCGGCTGGATCGCGGCGACCCGGCGCGGCCAGTTGCAGGACGCCACGCTGCGACATCTGATTCGCGACTATTGCTTCGACTACGTGACGATGCCGTACGAGACTTCGCGCATCGTCGAGACAGTCGGCCATGCGCACGGCATGGTCGCGCTGACCGATCCCGTGGCGTCGCCTGTCGGCGCGGGGCGTGCCGAAGGCGAGATGGTCGGCACCTGCGATGCGATGCTCGGACTCTTCAGGACGATCCGGCGCGTCGCGACGACCGATGCACCCGTCTTTATCTCCGGCGAATCGGGCACCGGCAAGGAACTGACGGCCGTCGCGATTCACGAGCGCTCGGCGCGCGCCCATGCGCCGTTTGTCGCGATCAACTGCGGCGCGATTCCGTCGACGCTGCTGCAGGCCGAGCTGTTCGGCTATGAGCGCGGCGCGTTTACCGGTGCGAACCAGCGCAAGATCGGCCGCGTCGAGGCGGCGAACGGCGGCACGCTGTTCCTCGACGAGATCGGCGATCTGCCGCTCGAAAGCCAGGCGAGCCTGCTGCGCTTCCTGCAGGAAGGCAAGATCGAGCGGCTCGGCGCGCACGTGTCGGTGCCGGTCGACGTGCGCGTGATATGTGCGACGCACGTGGACATGGAGACCGCGCTGCGCGAAGGGCGTTTCCGCGAGGATCTGTTCCATCGGTTGTGCGTGCTGAAGATCGAGGAGCCGCCGTTGCGCGCACGCGGCAAGGACATCGAACTGCTGGCGCGGCACATGCTCGAGCGTTTCAAGGGCGATGCGCATCGCCGGCTGCGCGGCTTCTCCCCGGACGCGATCGCCGCGCTCTACGGCTATTCGTGGCCCGGCAACGTGCGCGAGCTGATCAATCGCGTGCGCCGCGCGATCGTGATGTCGGAAGGTCGGATGATTACCGCAGCCGATCTCGAGTTGAACGAATTCGCGATTCTCGCGCCAGTGTCGCTGACCGAGGCGCGGGAAGCGGCCGAGCGGCAAGCGATCGAGCAGGCGCTGCTGCGTCATCGCGGCCGTTTCGCGGATGCCGCGCGCGAACTCGGCGTGTCGCGCGTAACGCTTTACCGGTTGATGTGTGCGCACGGCATGCGCGATCGCGGCGACCCTTTGGGTGCGTTTACGCCACCGGTGCCGGAGGTTCCGCGCCACGCTTGCTAAAATTGGCGGGTGCGGCCGCCCTCGCGGCCGAAGGAACCCGCATGAAACAGTATCTCGACCTCGTTCGCACCATCCTCGACACCGGCACCTGGCAGGAGAACCGCACGGGCATCCGCACCATCAGCATGCCCGGCGCGATGCTGCGGTTCGACCTGCAGCAAGGTTTCCCGGCCGTCACGACCAAGAAACTCGCGTTCAAGTCCGCGATCGGCGAGCTGGTCGGCTTCCTGCGTGCGTCGCGCAGCGCGGCCGATTTCCGCGCGCTCGGCTGCAAGGTTTGGGACGCGAATGCGAACGACAACGCGCAGTGGCTGGCGAACCCGTACCGCCAGGGTGTCGACGACCTGGGCGACGTTTACGGCGTCCAGTGGCGCCAGTGGCCCGGCTACAAGGTGCTCGACGCGGGCGCCGACGCGCAGATCGCCGACGCGACACGCCGCGGTTTCCGGATCGTCACGCGCTTCGACGAGGACGGCGCGCCGAAGGTGCTGCTGTACAAGGCGATCGATCAGCTGCGCCAGTGTCTGGATACGATCATGGAGAACCCGGCCGACCGCCGCATCCTGTTCCATGCGTGGAATCCGGCCGTGCTCGACCAGATCGCACTGCCCGCGTGCCATCTGCTGTATCAATTCCTGCCGAACGTCACGAAGCGCGAGATCTCGCTGTGCCTTTACATCCGCAGCAACGACGTCGGGCTCGGCACGCCGTTCAACCTGACGGAAGGCGCCGCACTGCTGTCGCTCGTCGGTCGCCTGACGGGCTATACGCCGCGCTGGTTCACGTATTTCATCGGCGACGCGCACATCTACGAGAACCAGCTCGACATGCTGCAGCAGCAACTGACGCGCGAGCCGTACGACAGCCCGCGGCTCGAGATCGCCGAACGTGTGCCCGATTACGCGAAGACGGGCGTCTATGCGCCCGAATGGCTCGAACGCGTCGAGCCGTCCGATTTCTCGCTGGTCGGCTACCGGCACCACGAGCCGTTGACGGCGCCGATGGCCGTCTGAATCCGCGGAGCCCGGCGCGGCGAGCAGTCGCGCGGGGCAGCATGAAGCAGGCCCGACTAACCGGTCGGGCCTTTGCGTTTCACTGGGCGACGCTTACTGATGGCGTCGCTCGTCGTGGCCGCCGGGCGGCGGATTGCCGGGATGCGGTGCCTCAACGTGCGGCGCCGGTTGCGGGCGCGATTCCATGTGCGGCGCGGGCATCGCCGGGCGAGGCTCCATGCGTGGGGCCGGTTGCGGGCGCGGTTCCATGCGTGGCGCTGGCATCATCGGCGGCCGTGGCTCCGCCCGCGGAGCCTGTGGCTGCGGCCGCGGCATTTCGCGTGTGGCGGGCGAGGGCGGCCGATACTCGTTCGCTCGCGGCGGCGCCATTTCACGATGAGGCGCAGGCTGCGCAAATTCGGGGCGCGGTTGCGGCGCCGGCGCCGCCCGTTCCGGCCGCGGTTGCGCAGGTTGGGCCGGGGCCGTGAAATCGGGGCGGGGCCGCGACTGCTCGAGTTGCGCGGTCGTGTCGAGCCGCGGTTGCGGCAGCGCGCGCGGCGTGTCCTGCCGCACGCCGGGTTGCGCGCCAGGCGCCCTTTCAGGATGCGGGTTCGGCGCTGTGCCGCGCACCGGAGGCAGCGCGTTCTGCCCGGCTGCGTGGAGCGCGGCCGGGGCCGTCGGGCGCTGGCGGTTCATCGGTGTGTGCGGCTGCATCCAGACTGGCGCGGGCGTCGCGGCTGCGTGCGCGGTATCGCGCCCGTTCGGCACGATGGTCGCCGCCGGCGGATGCGGGACGCCATTGCCGGCGTCGAATGCCGGATGCGGAGCCGAATTGCCCGGCTCCCGCGGCGGGGCGCCATCGGGAACCCGAGACGAACGCGCATTGAGCGCTTCATCGGTCGTCGGCCGGGAGCCGTTCGGGACCGCCGGGATCGGCGTACCCGGTCGCACGCCATTCGGAACGGCAGTCGTCTGCATGCCCGGCCGCGCGGCCTGCGCCTGCGCCTGCGCCGGTTCGCTCTCGCGACGCGCGTGCGCCGGCTGCACGACGGGGCCGTGAGGATTCACGAGTTGCACGTTGCGCATCGCCCACGCCCCGGCGTTGGGGGTGCCTGGCACGCGGACCGGGCGAGGCCGATAGTCGGCCGGCACGCTGGTCCTGGCGACCGGCGTGCCAGCCCCCGGCACGTGCTCGCCCTGTCGCGCGAGATGGGCGGCCGCCTGGTCGCGATACGCTGCAGGCACGGCAGGATTGCGCGTCGCGACGAACGGATGCTGGCCGATCGCCGCCGGCGGACGGTAGCTGGCGGCGCGCAGCGCGCCGGTGAAGCTCTGCCGGACCGGCGCAATGCCGGGCGTGCCCGGCATCACGTGCGCGTTGCGCCATTGCTGCGGATCGACGTGCTGCGAGAAGCGGGCCACCGGCTGCCCGTGCACGAACGCGGACGCGGGCACCGCCGTGATCGCGTGCGGCGCGCGGAAGTTCACGTACGTCTTGTTGATGTTCGTGATGTTGGTGATGTTGGTGATGTTCGTCACGTTCACCGTCTTGTTCACCGTGACGTTGTTGACCACGATGTTGCGATTCACGCGATCGTAGTAATGCGGACTCCAGCCGCCCCAGGCCGGATGCCACGCTTCGCCCGGGCCGAGTGCGAACCATGCGCAGCCGGCCGCGGCGACGCCGCCCACCGTCAGCGCGACGCTCCAGTCGGGACCGCTGCCACCGCCCACGAACGCGACGAGCGCCGGCGCGTAGACGGGCGGCTGGCTGACGACCATCGGGCCGGGCACCCACGCCCAGCCGTCGTCGACATAGGCCCAGCGGCCGTAGTGGTACGGCGCGAAGCCCCACGGCGCATCGTCGACCCAGGTCCAGCCCCAAGGCGCCTGCCAGATCCAGTGGCCGTCGTGATACGGCGCCCAGCCGGCGGGCGTGTCGTTCGGCACCCAGACCGCGCCGTAGTTCGGCGTTTCCCGCCACGTGCCGTTCGCGTCGAGATCCTGGTAGCCGGGAATGTCGCGCGACACGTAGCGGGCCGACACCGAGCGCTGCTCGGCCGCATCGCGGCTCGCGGCCCACTGGTCGAGCGCGTCGGGGGCCGGCGCGCTCGATTGCTGCGCGACCTGAAGGTCGGTGCCGGTGAACACGATCTGTTGCCCAGGCGACAGCGGATACTGCCCGTTACTGCCGTAGACGGTCGCGCTGCCGCTGCGCACGGTGACCGTCGTACTCGCACCGTCCGGTGCGACATCGACGCGATAGTCGCCAGGGGCCGTGATGCCGAGCGCAAGATTCGGCGTGTCGATTTCGTACGAGCCACCGGGCGGCAGCGCGCGCACGTGAGTCGACACGGTGCCGAGGCCGACCTTCAGCTGCGTCGTCGTGTCGTCGAGGTTCAGCACCGACAGGCTCGTCGATTCGCCGAGCCGGACGGCGGTCGAGCCGATGTGCAGCTCCGAGCGTGCGCCCGCATCGTTCCAGAGCTGGTCGCCTGTCGTCAGCGGCCGGTTGACTGCTGCGTACGACCAGGTATCGGTGCCGGCCGGCTCCGTCGTCACGGCGCCCGACATGTAGTTCAGCCGTGCGACGCGGCTCGGCGGGTCGCCGCCCGCTTGCCGGGCGGGTGCATACACCGGCGCCTGCGTCGATTGCGCGAATGCGGCGGGCAGGGCGGTTAGCGCGGCGAACGCGAGCAGCGTGCAGCGGGCGGTTCGCGTGAGGATGAACAGGGAAGCCATGGTGAGCGTCTTCGTCGTTATTGCGGCGCGTCGATTCGCGCCGTTCAGTTCACGATATCCGCTCGACCTGTTTCAGTGCTCGGTGTTTTGTAAATCGACTAGCGTGCGATGTAACAAAACCTGTCCATCGCGCGCCGTTGTCGTGCGGTCGCAATGTGTGCGTCAAGCGGACGTAAGCCAGTCGTCGAAAACCTGCTGTCCGGGCACGGTGACGCGCAGCACGCGCGGCCGCGCGGTACGCTCGATCCAGCCGTGCGTGCAGAAGCTGTCGAGCAGCGCCGCGCCGAGCGCACCGCCGAGATGCGCGCGGCGCTCGCTCCAGTCGAGGCAGCCGCACGCGAAGCGGCGCCGGCGGGTGCGCTGCTGCGCGACGTCGATGCCCCAGCGCGCGAGCGCTTGCGTGCCCTGCTCGGTGGTCTCGATTGCGTCGCCGTCGCCTGTTTGCAGCCAGCCGCGCGCCGTGAGTCCGTCGAAGATGCGGACCGCGAGCTCGCCGGCCATGTGGTCGTAGCAGGTGCGCGCATAGCGCAGCTCGGCCGGAACCGTGCGCGACGGCGGCGGCACGGGACGGTTCGGCGCGGCTGCTCGGGCCACGTTCGCGAGCGCCTCGAGCGACGCCGCGATGTCGGCCGACGCAAGCCGGTAGTAGCGGTGCCGGCCGCGGACTTCGAGCGCGAGCAGCCCGCCTTCGGTCAGGCGTGCGAGATGCGCGCTCGCCGCGGAGGGCGACAGCCCCGCGATCATCGTGAGTTCGCCAGCCGGCCGCGCGCTGCCGTCCATCAGCACCCACAGCATCGCCGCGCGCCCCGGATCGGCGATCAGCGCGCCGATCCGGCTCAGGCCCGGAAAATGGTGGTCGTCTTGATCGGTCATCGTCGTGTCTCGTCCGGTGCAATGATCGCAGTGTAGGCGCGGTTGCCATTCGATGTTTCGGGCTGGGCTGAAATGTCGGATGCGGCGCGGCGGTGGCATGCGAACCGTGGCAGCGGCGCGCGCCCGCGTAGAATGGTCGCACGCGGCGGCAGCGGGCCGCCGGACTGGGCACGATACGACGATGAAGACGATTTTTTGCCTGTTGGCGGCCGCGTTCGTCTGCGCGGCCTGTGCGCAGGGCGGCAGCGGCGCCGCGGGCGAGCGGGGCGGTAGCCTCGAAATGTACGGCACCATCGACCAGGGCATCACGGTGCGCCGCTGATGGCGGCCCAGCGAGTCCGCGTCCGGCGGCGCGGGCGCCGCGCAGTGGGGCCGCGACGTGTTGTCGCAGTGCAACGTATAATGCGCCGATCGCAGTACGCACGCTGCCTGGAGCTCACAAGATGTCCCACCCGTCCCCCGTACCGGCTGCCCTCGACCGCACCGAAACCGTATTCCGCTTTCTCGCCGAGCCGTCGTCGGTCAACTTCGGCGGGAAGGTGCATGGCGGCGCGTTGATGAAGTGGATCGACGAGGTCGCGTATGCGTGTGCGGCCGTCTGGTCGAGCCGCTATTGCGTGACGGTCAGCGTCGGCAACATCCGGTTCCAGCGCCCGATCCTCGTCGGCAATCTGGTCGAGCTGAAGGCGCGCGTCGTCGCGACGGGCCGCACCAGCATGCACATCCACGTGTCGGTGCACGCCGGCGACCCGAAGGGCGGCGTGCTGCGCCAGACCACCGACTGCCTCGTCGTGTTCGTCGCGGTGGACGAAAACGGCAACCCGGTGCCGGTGCCGCCGTTCGTGCCCGAAACCGATGAGCAAAAGGTGCTCGCGAAGTATGCGGCCGACGTGCGCGCCGCGCTCGACAAGATCGTCGAGATGAAACCCGAGGAAGTCGCGAAAGGCACGGTCTGACGGCAGCGGGCGCCGTGCCCGCGCCGCCATCGCATCGTATCCGTCTACCGCGATCCGATCATCTGCTCCGGTCGCACCCATGCATCGAATTCCGCCTCGGTCAGGTAGCCGAGCGCGAGCGCGGCGGCCTTCAGCGTCGTGCCTTCCTTGTGCGCTTTCTTCGCGATCTGCGCGGCCTTGTCGTAGCCGATGTGCGGATTGAGCGCCGTCACGAGCATCAGCGATTCGTTCAGCAGAAGGTCGATGCGCGCGCGGTTCGGCTCGATGCCCACCGCGCAGTGGTCGTTGAAGCTCTGCGCGCCGTCGGCGAGGAGACGCACCGACTGCAGCACGTTGTGCGCGATCATCGGCCGGAATACGTTCAACTCGAAGTTGCCGCTCGCGCCGCCGACGTTCACCGCGACGTCGTTGCCGAACACCTGGCAGCACAGCATCGTCACGGCCTCCGACTGCGTCGGGTTCACCTTGCCCGGCATGATCGAGCTGCCCGGTTCGTTCTCCGGAATCGACAGTTCTCCGAGCCCGCAGCGCGGCCCGCTCGCGAGCCAGCGGACGTCGTTCGCGATCTTCATCAGGCCGGCTGCGACCGTCTTCAGCGCACCGTGCGCGAACACCAGCGCGTCGGCGGCCGCCATCACCTCGAACTTGCTCGGCGCGGTCACGAACGGCAGCTTCGTCAGCCGGCCGATCTCGTCGGCCACGCGCACTGCGAATTCCGGATGCGCGTTCAGCCCGGTGCCGACCGCAGTGCCGCCGAGCGCGAGCTCGTACAGGTGCGGCAGCGCCGATTCGACGTGCCGGATGCCGTGGTCGAGCTGCGCGACATAGCCGGAAAATTCCTGCCCGAGCGTGAGCGGCGTCGCGTCCTGCAGGTGCGTGCGGCCGATCTTCACGATGTCGGCGAAGGCCTTCGATTTCGCGTCGAGCGTTGCGCGCAGTGTGCGCAGCGCGGGCAGCAGATGGTTGACGATCGCGTATGCGGCTGCGACGTGCATCGCGGTCGGGAACACATCGTTCGACGACTGGCCGCGGTTCACGTCGTCGTTCGGATGAACCTTGCGCGCCTCGCCGCGTTCGCCGCCGAGCAGCTCGCTTGCGCGGTTCGCGATCACCTCGTTCAGGTTCATGTTGGTCTGCGTGCCGGAGCCTGTCTGCCATACCGCGAGCGGAAATTCGCGCGGATGCTTGCCGGCGATGATCTCGTCGGCCGCGTCGATGATCGCGCGCGCCTTGTCGTCGGCGAGCACGCCCAGCGACTGGTTCACGGCGGCCGCGGCGCGCTTCACGATCGCGAGCGCATGGATCAGCTCGGGCGACTGCTTCTCGGTCGAGATCCGGAAATTCTGCAGCGAGCGCTCGGTCTGCGCGCCCCAGAGCCGGTCGGCCGGCACGGCGATCTCGCCGAACGTGTCGCGTTCCATCCGAACTGCTTCGTTCATGATGCACTCCTCCAGGAAATGGGAAAGGCCGCGCGTCGCGCGGCGTCTGGCGTATCGTGAGGCAGTTGCGCCGCTCGCGCGGCGTCGTGGGTCTTCAATCGACAAGCATAGCGCCGGCGGGGATTTCCCGTCGTGTCGCGCTCAGCGCGCGGACGCGATGAGCGACGCGGTCTTCATGTGGAAGCGACAGGCCATCAGCACGGCGACACTCGCGAGGCCGGCCGCGAGCCCCCACCACAGGCCGCGCGCGCCGAGGCCCGCATGGAACGCCAGCCAGTAACCGGTCGGGAAGCCGATGCCCCAGTAGCCGAAGGTCGCTGCGAGCATCGGGATGCGCGTGTCGCGCAGCCCGCGCAGTGCGCCCGAGCCGACCGTCTGCATCCCGTCGACGATCTGGAACACTGCGGCGATGCCGAGCAGCGATGCGGCGAGCGACACGGTCGCCGCATTGGCCGGGTCATCGAGTTGCAGGTACAGGCCGACGATCGCATGCGGCGCGACGATCAGCACGAGGCCCGACAGCGACATGAACGCGATCCCGAGGCCCAGCGCGACGAAGCCCGCATGGCGTGCGGCGACCGGCTGGCCGGCGCCGACCCAGTAGCCGACCCGCACGTTCGCGGCCTGGCCGATCGCGAGCGGCACCATGAACGCGACCGATGCGACGTTCAGCGCGATCTGGTGCGCGGCGAGCGACGTCGCGCCGAGCACGCCGACGGTCAGGCCCGTCGCGAGAAAGAGCGTCGATTCGACCCCATACGTGATTGCCACCGGCCAGCCAATGCCGATCAGCTCGCCCATCAGCGGCAGCTTCGGACGTGCGGCGGTCACGAAATGGCGGAACCGCTGGCGCCCGTGCAGCAGCCAGATCAGTGCGAGCGCAGTGAGCCAGATCGTGATGGTCGTCGCCACCGCGGAGCCGAGGAAGCCGAGCCGCGGCAGGCCGAATGCACCGTGGATCAGCCCGTAGTTCAGCACGGCGTTGATCCCGACGCCGCCGATCGACACCCACAGCAGCCGCCGCGCGGCGCCGATGGCGGGCAGGAACGCGCGCATCAGCCCGACGCCGATCAGGCTGCCGAGCGCCGCGAAGCGCAGGATGCCGGTGTACTCGCCGACATGATGCGCAAGCGTGGGCGGCTCGTGGAACATCAGCAGGATCGGTTCGGACAGCGACAGCGCGACGATGGCCGGAATCGCGAGCAGCACCGACAGCACGAAGCCCGTCCAGTAGATGTGCGGCACGCGGTGTTCGGCCTGCGCGCCGCGCGCATGCGCGACGCTCACGCTGATCGACGACAGCACGCCCTGCAGCACGGTCACGATGACGAAGAAGAAGTTCGCGCCGAGGCCGCCGGCCGCGAGCGAATCGGGGCCGAGCGAGCCGAGCAGCACCGTGTCGGTGACGCTCATCGCCATCTGCGAGAGCTGCGCGATCGCGAGCGGTGCGGCGAGGCGCGCGGTATCGGCGGCATGAGTGGACAGGGACGGCGGCGCGGCGGCCGTCCGCGTAAGACCGGAATGCGACATGGAATGGGCGCTCGCGCGGGTGCGGCCCCGCGCTGTCTGTATTTATTTTGAGAGACGGCTAGCTTACGGCTTTATTCGAACGGTGTCGAACGCGCGCGGCGATGGCCATGTCGCGGGCAGGGGAACGCTACGTGCTTCGGCTATGCGTCGTGTACCGCGATTCGCGTATCGCCGAACAGCACGACCTGGCCCGCGCGGATCTTGCACGTTTTACGCAGTTCGACCACGCCGTCGACTTTCACCGCGCCGGACGCGACGAACATCTTCGCGGTGCCGCCGCTATCCGCGAGGCCAGTGATTTTCAGAAGGTTGTGCAGCTCGACGTATTCGCCGGTGAGCGTGAAATCCAGATTGGGCATGACGAGGGAGGCGCGCGACGCGCGGAAGGAATCGCTCCGCATCATACGGCACTGCGGGCCGGCACGCGAGCGCGGCCGCGCGCACGCTCGCGCCGCGGTTGTTAAGGAGTGTGATTGATACGTCAGCAAATGAAACGGTGGGTAACAGTCTGAGAGATTCGAGAACCGACCGTGCGAGCGGCCGGTCTTTCGTCGTACCCGCTGCGTGTTGCGGCGGGGGACGCGACGGAGCGCATCGATGCGCTGCGCGCGCACAACTTCTTGAGGAGGATAGTCATGTCCAAGATTCGTACGATGCTGATCGGTGCCGCGCTGACGGCGTTCGCCACTTCGGCTGCATTTGCGCAGACCGGCGCCGCAACGCAGGGCAGCGCGGGTGCAGGCATGCAGACGCAGACGCCCGCGGCTGGCGCAGGCGCAGGCATGCAAGGCGGCGCCGGCGCGAATACGTCGGGCACGGCGGGCGCCGCGACCGATGCGGTCGGCACGGCAGCGGATGGCGCGAAGGATACGGCCGCGTCGTCCGTCCACTCGGCGAAGAAGCACACCAAGCATGCGGCGAAGTCGGCCAAGCACCATGTCGGCTCGACGAAGTCGAAGGTCGGCGACGAGGCGGCCGAAGGCGGTGCGTCGACCGGCGTGCAGGGCGGTGCGTCCGCGTCGGGCGCGACGCAGTAAGCGGTGCGCGATCGCCGCGCAACGCCCGTGCCTGGCGGCGCGTCGTGACGGCGATCGATCGACGGCCCGGTTCGCTGCACGCGAACCGGGCCGTTCTTCATGCGCGGCGGCGGGCCGTCATGGCCGGCGCTGCTCCGTCCCCGGTGCCGGCGCGGCCCGCGTGACCGGTGCGAACACGCTGCGCAGCCATGCCGCGAGGCGCGCGAACACGTCGTACGGTTCGTCGACGAAGATCTCGGGTTTCAGCAGCCGCAGATATTCCATGATCTGCTGCGCTTCCTGTTTCTGGAATGAACCGTGCGCGAGCCCGAGCCGCAGCAGCCCGCGCAGTTCGCCGAGTTTGTCGCGCGCGGCGCTGCCGACGCTCATCTCGCACGCGAGCTTTGCCTCGTAGATGCGCTGGCGCAGCGATTCCGCGAGCCGCCACGCGGGCGTCTGCATCATTTCCTCGAGCGCCTGGATGTCTTGCACCGCGCTTTTGATTTGCGCGGCGAGCGGGTCGACGAGCGACGGGTCGCCCTGCGCTTCGGCGACAATCGCCTTGGCCCAGTCGCGGCACGCCTTCGCGAGTTCGTCCGGCGTCCATTCGGAACGCGACGCAAAGCCGAAGCCGAATTCGCCGGCCTGCCGCATCAGGATCGCGACGACGTCGGGAAATTCCTTGTCGAGGGTGCGCTTCGCCCATGCGTACTGGCCGCCCTCGAGCATTCGCTGCACGGCGTGCTCGGTCAGCGGCACCATGTTGTCGAGCAGCTTGGCGCGCAGGAAATCCTCGAACGACGGCGTCGCGAACTGCGGGTCGAGTTTCAGCGATACGCGCACGAATGCGTCGTAGTCCTTGCGCAGGGACGCAAGCGTGTCGTCCTTCAGGGAAAGCGTGATCTGGCCCATGAATCGTCTCGATGGCGGCCCGCGCGGCCGGCGCGCCGAACCGCGCACCGGTGCGGGCGCAGCGTCGACGAACCGGTTCGCGCCGAGGCCGATGGCGGGTCTTCATGCGTGATATCGGCCCGCCGCACGGAAACTTGAGCGCGGAGCGGCGCAGCCCTGCTCAGGCCGCCAGCCAGTGCGGCATCACGATCCCTTGCCAGAAGAAGAACACCGCGAGCCCGACCGCGATCGTCACAAGCGGCCGGCGTGTCGTCGCGGACACGAGCACCGCGGCGAGCGCGCCGACGAGCTGGGGATTGCGCAACGACAGTTCGGCCGTCCCGCCGTGCGGCGAGACGGTCATCGGCACGATGATTGCGGTCAGCACGGTGACCGGCACGAAGCCGAGTGCGGTTCGCACGAGCGGCGGGAACGTGAGCCGCTCGCCGAACAGGAAGAGGGTCGTCCGGATCGCGTAGGTGATCGCGGCCATTCCGAGGATCAGCAGCGCGTAGCTCACGATGCGGTCTCCGTGCGGGAGCCGGCGCGCGAACGTCCGTGCAGCAGCGTGAGCGCGACGCCGACCAGCACGCCGGCCGCGACCGCGCCGAGCAGCCCGAGCTTGTACGGCCATCCCTGCCAGAAATACGCGAGCGTGCCGGCTGTCGCGGCGGCCGCCAGATAGCGGAGCGTGCGCAGTTGCGGGACCACGATCGCGATGAAGGTTGCCGCCATCGCGAAATCGAGGCCGAGCGACTGAAGGCCCGGGAATGCCGCGCCGAAACCGAGGCCAGCGAGCGTCCAGACCTGCCAGTTCAGGTACATCGCGAGGCCCGAGCCGAAAAAGTAGTGCGGGCCGATCGAACCGGGCGGGAAGTGCCGGTAGTGCGCGTAGGCGACCGCGAACACTTCGTCGGTCAGTAGCGCGCCGAGCGTCGCGCGCCAGCGCAGCGGCAGGTGCGCGACGTACGGCGCGAGGGTCGCGCTGTACAGCAGGTGGCGCACGTTCACGATCAGCGTCGTCGCGAGCACGACGACGAAGCTCGCGCTGCCGGCGATCAACCCGACCGCGATGAACTGCGCGGAGCCGGCGAACACCGCGAGCGACATCAGCGCGCCGTGCCAGGCGGCAAGCGGGCCGCCACCGACGAGCGTGCCGAAGATCACGCCGAACGGCGCGGCGCCGATCATCATCGGGATCGTGTCGCGGGCGCCGTCGAGCCATTCGTCGAGCGGCCGGCGCGGCGGGGGGGAAGAGTCGGGTACAGGGTTCAAGGGGCGCTTCTCCATGTGACGGAGGATAGCGGGCTGTCGCCGTGGCGGCTTGTATGTTCTTGCGCCCGCCGCGTATCGCGCCGCAAGCCGCGTGCCGGCGCCGTGCATGGACGAAGGCCGTGACGGAGCGCGCGCGTCAGCGCGCCTGCCAGCGGCCGGGCGGTACGCCGAACATCCGTTTGAAATGCCGGGTGAAGTGACTCTGGTCGACGAAGCCGCTGGCCGCGGCGACGTCGGCGACCGGTACGCCGGCGCGCAGCGGCGCCAGCGCGCGCTGCAGCCGCAGCTGGTTGCGCCACGCATGCGGCGGCATGCCGGTCGTGCGGGTGAAGAGTCGCGCCGCATGAAACGGCGACAGGCCGGCGGCCTGCGCAACGTCGTCGAGGGTGACCGGGCTCGTGAGGTCGGCTGCGAGCCGCTCGCGCATCGCCTCGACGCGCGGCTCGTCGGCCGCGACCCGCGCCGGCCGCAGCCGCGCGTCGGCATGGCGCGCGATCAGCGTCGACAGCGCGTCGAGCATTGCCGTTTCTGCGGCGAGCGGATCGTACACGCGCAGCTCGGTGGTTGCGGCCACGTCGCCGGGTGGTTGCGCGTGTGCGCGGCCGGGCCGCATGCATTCGCTGCCTGCTTCCATCATCCGGTGCGCAAGCGCGAGCCGTGCCGCGAGATCGGTGTCGCGGATCACGCCGGACGGAAACCATGGCGCATCTTGCGGTCGACCAGCGATCGCGCTCGCGAGCGCACGGATGAAGTCGACCGGCACGTAACTGACGCGATAGCACCAGCCTTCGTCGGTCGCACGCGAGCCGGTGTGCACTTCACCGGGATTGATCACGGGCACGGTGCCCGTTTCGGCGACATGGCCGGTCCCGCGATAGGTGTAGCGTTCCGCGCCCTCGAGGATCACGGGGATCGTGTATGCGTCGTGCCAGTGCGGCGCGAACGAATGGTTTCGATAGGTGGCCGTGAGCAGATCCGCATCCGGCAGCAGCGGTGTGCGCCAGTAGCGTGCGGCGTCGGGAAGGCGGGCGGCGGACATGGTCGGGCGCGGGGGCGGTCGAGTCGACAGTGTATCGTTCGCGTGCCCGGCGAGTCGCGCTTACTTGACCGGAATTGTCGTGCCGGCCGGCATCGGCACGGCGGTCACGGCGTTCTTCGGGCTGCCGCTGACGATGCGGTCGCTGTAGGTCAGGTAGACGAGCGTGTTGCGCTTCTTGTCGACCACGCGCACGACGTGCAGCGTCTTGAAGATGAACGACATGCGCTCGCTGAATACGTCGGTCTGCTGCTTCAGCGGTTCCTTGAAGCTGAGCGGGCCGACCTGCCGGCATGCGATTGATGCTTCGCTCGGATCCTCGGCGACGCCGAGCGTGCCCTTGATTCCGCCGGTGCGCGCACGCGACACGTAACAGGTGACGCCCGTCACGAGCGGATCGTCGTACGCTTCGACGACCACGCGGTCGGAGCCCGTCACGCGGAAATGGGTGTTGACGCTGCCGACTTCCTCCGCATGCGCGAGCGGCGCTGCGGCCACGGCGGAGAGGAGAAGGGCGATGGGTGCGGCGGAAAAAAGGCGGTGCTTCATCGACGGGACCGGAGGCGAATGCAGGACAGAAACTCTAGCATGCGCGGCGGTTGCCAACAGGTGCCGGAAAAACAAAAGGCCCGTCGAATGACGGGCCTTTTGCTGTCTGGCTCCCCGACCTGGGCTCGAACCAGGGACCTACGGATTAACAGTCCGGCGCTCTACCGACTGAGCTATCGGGGAATAAATCGGTACATCTGCGTGTGTTTGGTCACCAACAAAAATCCCGCTTACCAGCAACGGGCTTTTGTGTTTTTGGCTCCCCGACCTGGGCTCGAACCAGGGACCTACGGATTAACAGTCCGGCGCTCTACCGACTGAGCTATCGGGGAACAAACAACAACAGCAGAGAAACGAGATTGTATGGAGCGTTGGCTAACCTGTCAACACCTTTGAGCGGCGACGTACAAAAAATTTTACGACGCCGCGGGCGCGATCAGCGCTCGAGCAGGTGCAGCTTGTCCTGCACGTCCTTCCACTCGTCCGCGTCGGCCGGTGCCGGCTTGGTCTTCGTGATCGACGGCCAGTTCTTCGCCAGCTCAGCGTTCAATGCAGTGAACTGCTGCTGGTCGCCGGGAACGTCTTCTTCGGCATAGATCGCGTTCGTCGGGCACTCGGCGACGCACACGGCGCAGTCGATGCACTCGTCCGGATCGATGGCGAGAAAGTTGGGACCTTCACGGAAGCAATCCACCGGGCACACATCCACGCAATCCGTGTATTTGCACTTGATGCAGCCTTCGGTCACAACGTGAGTCATTAAAACGCTCCTGCTTGGCGGTATATATGGGGTGGCGTTTGCGCCAAAAGCGGCATTGTAACTGAAGCGCAAAACCCGCATCGCGTGGTCGGCTTTCCGGCTTATATCGTTTCGTGATTAGTTTATGGGGCGGTGGCGGCGCGTCGTGTGCAGCGGACAGGCCGGCGGTTTCACGATGGTCGGGCCCGCATTCGGGTAACATGGCCGGCAGACCGGGCGGCGCGCGGTGCGCCGTGGCCGTGTCACGATATTGGCGGTGCCGCAATCATGATCATCACTTCGCTGCTCGACACGGATCTCTACAAGTTCACGATGATGCAGGTCGTCCTGCATCACTTTCCTGCCGCAAACGTCGAGTACCGCTTCCGGTGCCGCACGCCCGGCGTCGATCTCGTGCCGTACATCGACGAGATCCGCGACGAGGTGCGCGGACTGTGCTCGTTGCGCTTCACCGACGTCGAGCTCGACTACCTGCGGCGCATGCGCTTCATCAAGAGCGATTTCGTCGAGTTCCTCGCGCTGTTCCACCTGAACGAGAAGTACATCTCGATCACGCCTTCGCCGAAGGGCAACGGCGAGATCGACATCGTGATCGAGGGGCCGTGGCTGCACACGATCCTTTTCGAGATCCCGGTGCTTGCGATCGTCAACGAGGTCTACTTCCGCAACACGCAGCGCGAGCCCGACTACCGCGAGGGCCGCGAACGGCTGCGCGAGAAGATCAAGCTGCTCGGCGCGAAACCCGAGTTCGCCGATTGCAAGATCGCCGACTACGGCACGCGCCGGCGCTTCTCGAAGGTGTGGCACGAGGAGGTCGCGCTCACGCTGCGCGACGGGCTCGGGCCGCAGTTCGCGGGCACGAGCAACGTGTTCTATGCGATGAAGCACGGCCTGACGCCGCTCGGCACGATGGCGCACGAATACCTGCAGGCGTGTCAGGCGCTCGGCCCGCGGCTGCGCGATTCGCAAACCTACGGTTTCGAGATGTGGGCGAAGGAGTATCGCGGCGACCTCGGAATCGCGCTGTCCGACGTGTACGGGATGGATGCGTTCCTGAACGACTTCGACATGTACTTCTGCAAGCTGTTCGACGGCGCGCGCCACGATTCGGGCGACCCGTTCGAGTGGGGCGAGCGCATGCTGCGCCACTACGAGGCAAATCGCTGCGATCCGCGCACCAAGGTACTCGTGTTCTCCGACGCGCTGGACATCCCGAAAGTCATGCAGTTGTACGAACGGTTCCGCAACCGCTGCAAGCTCGCGTTCGGCGTCGGCACCAACCTGACGAACGACCTCGGCTACGTGCCGCTGCAGATCGTGATCAAGATGGTCCGCTGCAACGGACAGCCGGTTGCGAAGCTGTCGGATTCGCCCGGCAAGAGCATGTGCGACGACAAGGCGTATCTCGCGTACCTGCGCCAGGTGTTCGGCATCGCGCAGCCGGCCGAGGAAGACGCGTCGAAGTAAGCGCCGGCCGTTCGGCTGAGGGTGTGTGGCGGCGGGGGCGGCCGGTATAATCCGACGTATCGCACGCCACCGTCACGAGGACCGTTCATGGACACTTCCGCTGCCCGTCGCCAGATCCTCGCGCGCATTCGCGCCGCGCAAGGGCGCGCGGCCGAACCCGATGCAGCGGAGCGCGACGGCGTCGCCGACTATCTCGCCCGTCATCCCGAAGGGCCGCGCCCGCCCGTGCCCGCCGATCTCGTCGCGGCGTTCGTCGACGAAGCGGGGCGCCTGTCGACCACGGTCGACGAAGTCGCGACGCTGGCCGACGTGCCTGCCGCCGCCGCCCGTTATCTTGCCGCTCATGGTCTGCCGATGCAGGCCGTCGCGTGGCGCACGCTGGCCGAGCTCGACTGGGCCGGCGCCGGCCTGTCGGTAGAATGCCGCAAGCCGCGCGACGGCGATCTGGTCGGCGTGACCGGCTGCTTCTGCGCGACCGCCGAAACGGGGTCGCTGGTGCTGCTGTCCGGCCCCGACACCTATGCATCGGCCGGCCTGTTGCCGGAGACGCATATCGCGATCGTGCCGGCGTCGCGCATCCTGGCCGGCCATGAAGACGCATTCGCGCTGATTCGCGCGGAGCGCGGGCAACTGCCGCGTGCGGTCAACTTCGTATCGGGCCCGTCGCGCACGGGCGACATCGAACAGACCATCGTGCTCGGCGCCCACGGCCCGTACCGCGTTCACGCGATCATCGTGCGCGGCGCATGACGCGCCCGCTGCCTTTCCTCTTACTCGCACAAGGAAGTTCTGCATGAAACGACATGCCGCCTGGGCGGGCATGGCGTCGGGAGCCGCGCTTGGCGTCGCGCCCGCGCTCGCATCGGCCGCCACGCTCGACGGTGCCACGCTGTCCGCACTCTGGGGCATCCCGTTCGCCGGGATCCTGCTATCGATCGCCGTGTTTCCGCTCGTCGCGCCGGTGTTCTGGCATCACCACTTCGGCAAGATTGCCGCGGCGTGGGCGATCGCATTCCTCGTGCCGTTCGCGGCCGCGTTCGGCACAGGCGCCGCGTTCGGCACGCTCGTGCACGCGCTGCTCGAAGAGTACATCCCGTTCATCGTGCTGCTGACCGCGCTGTATACGGTCGCCGGCGGCATCTGCGTGAACGGCAACCTGCACGGCACGCCGAAGCTGAACACCGCGATTCTCGCGCTCGGCACGCTGCTCGCGAGCGTGATGGGGACGACCGGCGCCGCAATGCTGCTGATCCGGCCGCTGCTGCGTGCGAACGACAACCGCAAGCACGTCGTGCACGTCGTGATTTTCTTCATCTTCCTCGTCGCAAACGCGGGCGGCTCGCTGTCGCCGCTTGGCGATCCGCCGCTGTTCCTCGGCTTCCTGAACGGCGTGAGCTTCTTCTGGACGACCACGCACCTGGCGCTGCCGATGCTGTTCATCTGTGCGGTGCTGCTGACGCTGTTCTTCGCGGTCGATACGTACTTCTACCGGAAGGGCGATGAGCGGCCGGCCGCGCTCGACCCGACACCCGACGACACCGCGCTGTCGATCGACGGCAAGATCAACTTCGTGCTGCTCGCGGCCGTGATCGGCCTCGTGCTGATGAGCGGCATCTGGAAACCGGACGTCGCGTTCGACGTGTGGGGCACGCACGTCGCGCTGCAGAACCTCGTGCGCGACGTCGCGCTCGTCGTCGTCGCACTCGTGTCGCTCGCGCTGACGCCGCGTTCGGCGCGCGACGGCAACGCATTCAACTGGGCGCCGATCGAGGAAGTCGCGAAGCTGTTCGCGGGCATCTTCGTGACGATTGCGCCGGTGATCGTGATTTTGCGAGCGGGCGCCGACGGTGCGTTCGCGCAGGTCGTCCATCTCGTGACGGGGCCCGACGGCAAGCCGATCGATGCGATGTACTTCTGGGCGACCGGCCTGCTGTCGTCGTTCCTCGACAACGCGCCGACCTATCTCGTGTTCTTCAACCTCGCGGGCGGCGACGCACAAGCGCTGATGACGACGGGTGCGACGACGCTCGCCGCAATTTCCGCGGGGGCGGTGTTCATGGGCGCGAACAGCTACATCGGCAATGCGCCGAACTTCATGGTGAAGGCGATCGCGGAATCGCGCGGCGTGAAGATGCCGAGCTTCTTCGCGTATCTCGGCTGGGCGCTCGTGATACTGGTGCCGGTATTCCTGCTGACGTCGTGGATCTTCTTCACGGCGTAGGCTGACGATTTTCAACCAAGCGCGGGTGGATCCGGCGGCGCACGTCGCGCCGCGCTCCGGCCGCGGCATGCGGAGATGGCGATGCAAAAGATCCTGGTCGCACGTCCGATTTTTCCGGACGTGATCGAACGGCTCGAGCAGTATTTCGAAGTCGACTGGAACAACGGCGATGCGCTCGGCCCCGACGCGCTCGCCGCGCGTCTCGCCGACAAGGACGGTGCGCTGACGGCCGGCGACCCGGTCGGCGCGGCCGTGCTCGCGGCGGCACCGCGCCTGCGCGTCGTGTCGAACATGGCGGTCGGCTACAACAATTTCGACATGGCTGCGTTCAATGCAGCGAATGTGCTGGGCACCAACACGCCGGACGTGCTGAACGAATCGACCGCCGATTTCGGCTGGGCGTTGATGATGGCCGCCGCGCGCCGAATCGCCGAATCCGAGCACTGGCTGCGCGCTGGCCACTGGCAGAAGTGGGCGTACGACGGCTTTCTCGGCAACGACATTTACGGCTCGACGCTCGGCGTGATCGGTATGGGGCGCATCGGCCAGGCGCTCGCACGCCGCGCACGCGGCTTCGGGATGCAGGTGATCTATCACAACCGCTCGCGCGTCGCGCCGGAGATCGAAGCCGAGTTGAATGCCGAATACGTGTCGAAGGACGCGCTGCTCGCGCGCGCCGATCACGTCGTGCTGGTGTTGCCGTACACGAAGGAGAACCATCACACGATCGGCGCGGCCGAGCTCGCGAAGATGAAGCCCACCGCGACGCTGACCAACATCGCGCGCGGCGGCATCGTCGACGACGCGGCGCTCGCCGCCGCACTGCGCGACGGGCAGATCGCCGCGGCCGGCCTCGACGTGTACGAAGGCGAGCCGAGCGTGCATCCGGCGCTGCTCGAGGTGCCGAACGTGGTGCTGACGCCGCACATCGCGAGCGCGACCGAGAAGACGCGCCGCGCGATGGCAAACCTCGCGGCCGACAACCTGATTGCCGCGCTCGGCGAAGGGCCGCGCGCGGGGCGGCCGCCGAATCCGATCAACCCTGACGTGATCGGGAAGCCGCGCGCATGACGACGACGTTGTTGCTGGCGGCGGTCGTCGTGCTGGCCGTCGCGCTCGCGGTGGCGATCGTCGCGATCATGCGCGGCGGCCGTCACGACGATGCCGTTGTGCTCGGCGACCAGATCGAGGACGCCGCGCACGCGCAGGCGCTGGCGCTGGAGCGACTCGAACGCGAGTTGCGCGGCGAGATCGTCGAGAACGCCCGCGGCTCGCGCACCGAGCTGGCCGGTAATTTCTCGCAGCTTCAGCAGACGCTCGCGACGCAGCTGACGAGCATCGCGACCGTGCAGAACAACCAGATCGACGGTTTCGCGCAGCAGCTCGGCAAGCTCGTCGCCGCGAACGCGCAGCAGTTCGATGCGATGCGCGAGAGCGCGCAGCGCCAGGCGCAGCAGGCGCGCGACGAGCAAACCGTCGCACTGCGCCTGTTCGGCGACACGCTGAACAGGCAGCTCACGCAATTGACGGAGGCGAACGATCGGCGGATCGGTGAAGTGCGCGCGACGCTCGAGCAGCGGCTGAAGGAAATCGAGACGAACAACGCGGCGAAGCTCGAGGAAATGCGCCGCACCGTCGACGAGAAGCTGCATGCGACGCTCGAGCAGCGGCTCGGCGAATCGTTCAAGCTCGTGTCCGACCGGCTCGAACAGGTGCACCGCGGACTCGGCGAGATGCAGACGCTCGCGGCCGGTGTCGGCGATCTGAAGAAGGTGCTGACGAACGTGAAGACACGCGGCACGTGGGGCGAGGTGCAGCTCGAGGCGCTGCTCGAACAGATGCTGACGCCCGATCAGTATGCGAAGAACGTCGCGACGGTGCCCAAGAGCGGCGAACGCGTCGAATTCGCGATTCGGCTGCCGGGGCGCGACGCAGGTACGCGCGATGCGCCGCCGGTATGGCTGCCGATTGATGCGAAGTTCCCGCGCGAGGACTACGAGCGGCTGATCGATGCGCAGGAGCGCGCCGATTCGGTCGCGGTCGAGGAAGCCGCCCGGGCGCTCGAAGCGCGCGTGCGGATGGAGGCGCGCACGATCGCCGAGAAGTACGTCGCGCCGCCGCACACGACCGATTTCGCGTTGCTGTTCTTGCCGACCGAAGGACTGTATGCGGAGATCCTGCGCCGTCCGGGGCTGACCGACCTGCTGCAGCGCGACTACCGGGTGACGGTGGCCGGGCCGACCACGCTGACCGCGCTGTTGAACAGCTTGCAGATGGGCTTCCGTACGCTCGCGATCGAGCAGCGCTCGAGCGAGGTGTGGCAGGTGCTCGGCGCGGTGAAGACCGAGTTTGGCAAGTTCGGCGACGTGCTTGCGCGCACGAAAGCGCAACTCGAAACGGTCACGCGCTCGATCGAGGCGGCCGAGCAGCGCACTCGCGTGATGAACCGCAAGCTGAAGCAGGTCGAGGCGTTGCCGGGCGAGACGGCGGCCGGGCTGCTCGGCGCGGACGCCGCGGATGGCGCCGATGCCGACGACGCATGACGCAGCGCGTGTGCGGCCGAAATCGGCGGGAATAAAAAACGGGCGCCGCGGCGCCCGTCTCGTTTTGCAGCGGTGCCGGCGTCGTAGCCGGCCGGCGTTCAGTGTGCGGCGAGCGCATCCAGCGCATCGCCGGTGACTCGCACGATGCGCCACTCGGGCAGCACGGTAGCGCCCATCTTCTCGTAGAAGTCGATCGCGGGCGTGTTCCAGTCGAGTACCGACCATTCGAAGCGGCCGCAGCGGCGCTCGACGGCCAGTGCTGCGAGGTGCCGCAGCATCGCGGTGCCGAGCCCCGAGCCGCGTTGCGACGGCTGCACGTACAGATCCTCGAGATACAGGCCGCGACGCCCGAGGAACGTCGAATAGTTGTGGAAAAACAGCGCGTACGCGACCACCGCGCCGTCGCGCTCGGCCACCAGCGCTTCGGCGGCGGGGTGCGCGCCGAACACCGCGTCGGCAAGATCGGCGTCGGTGGCGACGAACAGGTGCGTGAGCTTCTCGAACTCGGCCAGCTCGCGCATCAGCGCGAGAATCGCGCCTACGTCGCGTAGTTCCGCCGCGCGGATCAGCGGCACGTTGCTCACGCTTCCTCCGGCGGATCGGACAGCACGATCTCGATGCCGCCGAAGCGCGACGCGACCCAGTTGTATGCGTGGCAGGCGATCCACAGCAGCACGAAACCGAGGATCGCGTTCAGCAGCAGAGCGCTCAGGATCGTGCTCAATTCGACCATTCCGTAGCGGATGTACGCGACCAGGATGCCGAGCAGCACGATCGGCACGCTGAACGTCAGGTAGACGAGGATCAGCGCCTTCGCGGTCTGCCCCGCGGCGATCGACGAGATTTGTTTCTTCATGTGCGGATTGCCCCCGTAGAGATATACCGATTGGAATTCAGATCAGGCCGTCGAGCGGCAGGATGTCGACCCGGGCGCCCGCGTCGACTGCCGCAGTATCGTGGCCCAGGACGATGAAGCAGTTCGCGGCTGCAAGGCCGCTCAGCGATGCGGAGCTCTGCGAGCCGGTCGGCGCGACGTGCCACTCGCCGTCCGCCGCGCGCGTCGCGATCGCGCGCAGGTATTCGGTGCGGCCCGCGCGCTTCTTCAGCGCCTGCGTACTGCGGGCCGGATACATCGCCGGCGGCGCTGCGTGCGCGCCGGCAAGCGTCAGCAGCGCGGGGCGCACGATAGCGTAGAACGTCACGGCGGACGCGACTGGATTGCCGGGCAACCCGAA
This sequence comes from Burkholderia latens, assembly GCF_001718795.1. Lineage (NCBI taxonomy): Bacteria > Pseudomonadati > Pseudomonadota > Betaproteobacteria > Burkholderiales > Burkholderiaceae > Burkholderia > Burkholderia latens. The sequence continues at coordinate 1,117,300 of NZ_CP013435.1, forward strand.
GAACAACACATGGCCGGCATGGCCGGCGCGCGCGAGCGTGCCGGCGGCAAGCGGCCGGCCGGGCCGCAATGCGAGGCTCGCGAATGTCACGTCGCCGAGCCGCGCCATCACGTCGCGCGTGAAGTCGGCTTCGCCGACCGACACGCCGCCCGACGTGATCACTGCGTCGGCGTGGGCCGCGACGGCGTCGCGCAGCGCGCGCTCGAGTGCGGCCGGATCGTCGCGGACGATCCCGAAATCGAGTGCGTCGACGTGCAGCCGTTCGAGCATCGCGATCAGCATCCCCCGATTGCTGTCGTACAGCGCGCCGCGGTCGAGCGGCTCGCCGGGTTCGCGCAGTTCGTCGCCGGTCGAGAACACGGCGACGCGTATACGACGGCGCACCGTGACCTCGCGCAGGCCGAACGACGCGAGCAGCCCGAGATCGGACGGGCGCAGGATGCGGCCGGCGGGGAGCGCGCACGCGCCGCGCGCGAGATCCTCGCCGGCCCGGCGGCAGTTTGCGCCGCGCGCGACATCGCGCGGCGCGAAGCGGACAACGTCCCCGTCCACGTGCACGCGTTCTTGCGGAATGACCGTGTCGCAACCTGCCGGCATCGGCGCACCGGTCATGATGCGGACGCATGCGCCGGGCGGGACCGCCGCGTCGAACGGATGGCCGGCATACGCGGCGCCGGCGATCGTCAGCGCGATGTCGGCTGCCGCCGCGAGCGCCGCGGCGTCGCCGTCGAACGCATAGCCGTCCATCGCCGAGTTGTCGTACGCGGGAATGTCGAACGGCGCGTTCACGTCGGACGCGAGCACGCGGTCCAGCGCATCATGCAGCGACACGGTCTCGCACGCGTCGACCGGCGCTGCGAATCGGCACGCGAGCGCTTGCGCGTCAGCGAGCGACAGCGGGGCTGCGGAATCGGGTGCGGTTCGGGAGGCGGGCGAGGAGTGCGTGATCATCAGTGGGACTGCGCTGCAAGGCGTATCGGGTTCGTGGCCGGTGGCGCGACGACGGCGCCCGAGCGCGCAGGCGCATGCGGCGGGCGGGAACGGTGCCGCAGGCCGTCAGCGGCGGGCAAGCGCAGCGAGTTCCTGCCAGGAGTTGGCATTGTAAAACGCACGCTCGTCGCGAAACTCGACTTCGACCGTCTTGTGGCGTGCGTACCACGCACGGACCTTGCGTTCTCCGGTCGCGAGCGCGGCGGCGAGGTCGTCGGCGAGCGACGTCCGCAGCAGCGCGCAAGTCGGTTGCGGCGAGCGCGCTCGCTGTGCGTCGACGGTCACCGCCATCGCGATATCGGCGTGCTGCGCGTCGAGCGCCGCGCGCAGCCGCACGACGAAATCGGTGGGCAAATAGGGCGTGTCGCATGGCGCGCACGCGACGAGCGGTGCCCGTGCCGCGCGCATCCCGGCGAGCAGGCCCGCGAGCGGGCCGGGGAAATCGGGCGTCTCGTCCGCGACGATGCGCGCGTCGAACGGCGCGCCGAGCTCGGCGTACCGATCGGCGTTGCGATTCGCGCTGATCAGCGTTTCGTCGACCTGCGGCGCGAGCCGCCGCAGCACGTGCAGCGCGAGCGGCGTGCCGTCGAGCAGTTGCAGGCCCTTGTCGGCGCCATCCATGCGCGTCGCGCGGCCGCCCGCGAGCAGCAGGGCGGCGACGGAAGGCGAGACGGAAGCGGACATCGCGGGAAGTCCGGGGAGCCGGCGCGCGTCAGCCGCCGATGTACGACATTTCGACGCGCTTGCCCGCGCCGTCGGCCGCGGCATCGGCGGCCGTGCTGCCGCGCAGCTGCGAATAGCGGTCGGTGCGGGCCTGCCAGATCCGGGCGATCGCGGTCGCGATCTCGGCGTCGCTCGCGCCGCCGCGCACCAGCGCGCGCAGGTCGTGCCCGGTCGATGCAAACAGGCACAGGTACAGCTTGCCTTCGGTCGACAGCCGCGCGCGCGTGCAGTCGCCGCAGAATGCCCGCGTGACGCTCGAGATTACGCCGATCTCGCCGCCGCCGTCCGCATAGCCCCAGCGCTGCGCGGTTTCGGCCGCCGTGTGCGGCTCGAGCGCTACGAGCGGGAACCGCTCGGCGATCCGCGCGATGACGTCCGCGGACGGCAGCACTTCGGTCATGTTCCACCCGTTCGACGTGCCGACGTCCATGTATTCGATGAAACGCAGGATCACGCCGGTGCCACGGAAGCGTTCGGCCATCGGCAGGATCTCGCCGTCGTTGGTGCCGCGCTTCACGACCATGTTGACCTTGACCGGCGCCAAGCCCGCAGCCTGCGCTGCGAAGATGCCGTCGAGCACGTCGGCGCTCGCGAAGTCGGCGTCGTTCATGCGCTTGAACAGCGCGTCGTCGAGTGCGTCGAGACTGACCGTCACGCGCGTGAGGCCGGCGTCCTTCAGCGCGCGAGCCTTGCGCGCGAGCAGCGAGCCGTTGGTGGTCAGCGTCAGGTCGAGCGGACGGCCGTCGTGGGTTGTCAGGCGTGCGAGGCGTTCGATCAGGAATTCGAGGTTCTTGCGCAGCAGCGGCTCGCCGCCGGTGATTCGGATCTTTTCGACGCCGTGTGCGACGAACAGCCGTGCCACCCGCTCGATTTCTTCGTGCGTGAGCAGCGCGCTGTGCGGCAGGAACGGATAATTCTTGTCGAACACGTCGCGTGGCATGCAGTACACGCAGCGGAAGTTGCAGCGGTCCGTCACCGAGATGCGCAGGTCACGCAGCGGCCGGGCGAACCTGTCGGCCAGGGCGCCGTCGGGCGCGTGCGCGACGCCGGAGACATCCGGCATCCCGCTGACGTCGGTGAGAGGAATGATGCGTCGGGACATGTTGGAGGAAGTGCGAGCCAGATCTCTATTCTAGCCGCAAGCGGCTGGCCGGGCCGGCGGGCGCAAACCCGCAGCGCGGAAAAGAAAAAGCCCGCCGGGCTGCGGCGGGCTTTTCGTGGTCGGTCGATGCGGCGCCGCTTAACGCTGCGACGTTTCGACCTGCTGCATCGGGGTCGGGTCGACCGGCGGCAGCGCCTTGCGTTCGCGCGGCACGCGAACCGGACGCGGCAGGCGCGACGCGGCTTCCTGCGCGGCGCGAAGCTTGTCGGCATCCGTGTTCACCCACACGAGGCCCGCTTGTTGCAGCACGGCATCGAGGCTCGACGGAGCGGCGGCAGCAGCCGATTGGTCGGACGCCAGTGCCGGTGCGACAGCGGCTTGCACCGGTGCGGCTTCAACCTGAGCCGGTTCGACAGCTGCCGGAGCCGTTTCGGCCGCGGCGACCGGGGCCGGTGCAGCTTGCTCGACGGGCGCGGACTGCTGCACTTCGACGGCAACCGGCGCGGCCGGCACTTCCGTGGCCGGCACTTCGAACGCGTCGGTCGGCGACACCTCGACCGGAGCCGGACCCGCCTCCGCTGCGGCGGCCGATGCGACCGTTGCGACCGTTGCGACCGTTGCGACCGGGGTCGGTTCGGCTGCCGGCGCGACCGGCGCGGGCTGCTCGACCGGCGCAATCGGCGCGACCGGCGTCGCTTCGACGCGAACCGGTGCCGATTGCGGCTCGACTGCAGCCGGTGCCGGCGCCGGTGCTTCGGCGCGCTGCTCGACTGCGGCTTCGGCAATCGCGGCGCCTGCTGCGGCGACAGTTGCCACCGCGGCCGGTGCGGCCGTGTGGGCTGGCTCGATCGCGCTCGGGTCTGCCGTCGTCAAGGCCTGCACGGCGGCTTCACCGTCGGCGCCATGCTCGACGACTGCGCCTTCGTCTTCGCGCTCGCGACGACCGCCACGACGACCGCGGCGGCGGCGACGACGTTCCTCGCCGTCACGTGCACCGGCTTCCGCGTCGGCAGCGACTTCGGCGCCCGGCAGGGCGGTTGCGACGGCCTGTTCGGCGTCGGCTTCCGGATGGTTCTCGCCACGGGTCACGGTCTCGAGCGTAGCCGCATGTTGCGTTGGCTTGCGGCGCTCACCGCGCTCGCGACGCTCGCCGCGTTCCTGGCGTTCGCCGCGTCCGGCTGCTTCGACGGCTTCCGGCTGCTCGGTGCGCTCGCGCGGTTCGCGATTTTCGCGCGGTTCACGGCTTTCACGCGGCTCGCGCGCTTCGCGGCCTTCGCGGGGGCCACGGCCCTCGCGACCTTCGCGGCCCTCACGACCTTCACGACCTTCACGGTTTTCGCGCGGCTCGCGGGCTTCGCGCGGTTCGCGACCCTCGCGGGGTTCACGCGGCTCGCGTGCTTCCTTGCCCTCGCGTTCCTGGCGCGGCTTGTCGCGGCTTGCCGCGGCTTGATCGCGGCCGCCCTGCGCCTGTTGCGCGCTGCCGCGACGGTTGCGGTTGCGATCGCCGCCGCGCTGCTCGGTCTTCTCGGTCCGCTCACGGACCGGACGTGCAGCCTGTTCCTTCGCGGGTGCCGGCGCAACCGGCGCGGGCGCAGGAGCCGGCGACATGCCGAACAGACCCTTCAACCAGCCGATGAAGCCGCCGCTTGCCGGGACGACCGGCGCGGGCGCCGCAACCGGCTCGACCGGGCGCTGCGGTGCCGGGCTCGGTGCCGGGCGCTCGGGCGTGATGCCCTTGACCGCCGCTTCCTGCTTCGGCTTCACGTCGGCTGCGCGCTTGCTGTAGCCGGTTTCCGACTCCAGTTCGCGAGCGGCTTCCTCGGCCATTTTCCAGGATGCGCGCGGATCGTCGAGGCGCGCGTCGTCGTGGCGCAGGCGTTCGAGCTTGTAGTGCGGCGTATCGAGGTGCTTGTTCGGGATCAGCACGATCCCGACCTTGAAGCGTGACTCGATCTTGTTGATTTCCTGACGCTTCTCATTCAGCAGGAAGGCGGTCACCTCGACCGGCACCTGGCAGTGGATCGCCGCGGTGTTTTCCTTCATCGCTTCTTCCTGAATGATCCGCAGCACCTGCAGTGCGGACGATTCGGTGTCGCGGATGTGGCCGGTGCCGTTACAGCGCGGGCACGTCACGTGGCTGCCTTCCGACAGCGCCGGGCGCAGTCGCTGGCGCGACAGTTCCATCAGGCCGAAGCGGGAGATCTTGCCCATTTGCACGCGTGCACGGTCGTGCTTGAGCGCGTCCTTCAGGCGCTGCTCGACTTCACGCTGGCTCTTCGCCGACTCCATGTCGATGAAGTCGATCACGATCAGGCCGCCGAGGTCGCGCAGGCGCAACTGGCGGGCCACTTCGTCGGCCGCTTCGAGGTTCGTGCGGGTCGCCGTTTCCTCGATGTCTGCGCCCTTGGTCGCACGTGCGGAGTTCACGTCGATCGCCACGAGCGCTTCGGTATGGTCGATCACGATCGCGCCACCCGACGGCAGCGGCACCGTGCGCGAGTACGCGGTCTCGATCTGGTGCTCGATCTGGAAACGGGAGAACAGCGGCACGTCGTCGTGGTAGCGCTTCACCTTCGACACGTTGTCCGGCATCACGATGTCCATGAATGCGCGGGCCTGATCGTGGATCTCGGTCGTGTCGATCAGGATTTCGCCGATATCCGGCTGGAAATAGTCCCGGATCGCTCGGATCACGAGGCTCGATTCCAGATAGATCAGCATCGGCTGGCCGGGATTGCCGCTTTGCGATGCCGCCTCGATTGCGCGCCACAGCTGCAGCAGGTAGTTCAGATCCCACTGCAGTTCCTCGGCGCTGCGGCCGATGCCTGCGGTGCGGGCGATCATGCTCATCCCGTCCGGAATCTGCAGCTGCGCCATGGTTTCGCGCAGTTCCTGGCGCTCGTCGCCTTCGATCCGGCGCGACACGCCGCCGCCGCGCGGGTTGTTCGGCATCAGCACGAGATAGCGGCCGGCGAGCGAGATGAACGTCGTGAGGGCTGCGCCCTTGTTGCCGCGCTCTTCCTTTTCGACCTGGACGATCAGCTCCTGGCCTTCGCGCAGGGCATCCTGGATGCGCGCGGAGCGCATGTCGACGCCTTCCTTGAAGTACTGGCGGGCGACTTCCTTGAACGGCAGGAAGCCGTGGCGGTCTTCGCCGTAGTTGACGAAGCAGGCTTCGAGCGACGGCTCGATGCGGGTAACGACACCTTTGTAGATATTGCCCTTGCGCTGTTCGCGCCCGGCTGTCTCGATGTCGATGTCGATGAGCTTCTGCCCATCGACGATGGCGACGCGCAGCTCCTCCTGCTGCGTCGCATTGAACAGCATGCGTTTCATGAACGACTCCAGGCGGCTCTGCTGCCGGCGCCTCGCGGTTGTCAGTCGCGAGGGCGGGAACGACGGCAGGCCGCGCCTTGTTGTGTTGTCACAAGCACGCTGGAGCGGGAAGGATGGCGGGGAGAATTGCCTGAAGAGGCGCTTGGGCCCGAAAAACGGGGCCGGCGGCCATAGGGCACCTGCGAACACGGCTTCAAAGCACGGCGTCCACACACCGCACGCTGCAAAAGCGCGCTAAGCCTGAGACCGGGGCACTGCCACGGGGCGCGCGCAATGCGTCGCGCGCGCCGACGGGCGGCAGATGCTGCGGCTTGGGCCGCAGCGGGGAGTATCGAATCCAGCCCGACTTTCCCGCCTGGGGTGTACTTCCCTGGTTTGACGTCGCCAAGCCCCGCACGCTTCGCGGGGCCAAATCGGGCGCAACGCCGTAATTTTCGCAACCGGCAGCCTGCGGACGCACTTCGCGCCGTCGGGCTGCCGATCAAATTCTTTTCAACCAACTTTCCGTTACCGCGGCGCCTTGCCGACCGAATCCGCCTGTGGGCGCGATCCTTGCCGACGGGCGGCGCCGTGCGTGCAACTTGCTGCATCTCTTTGGTTAGGGGCGAGCAGCGGACCCCCGGCGCAAGTAAAATAGCGGTTTGCGCTTGCGCCTTGCCCGATTCAGCCGGGGCCGGCCTGTCAGGCCACCCTCAACGTCAGGCTGGGCAAAATTATATTCAGTATGAATGAGTTAGGCAAAATATCCCAGAATTCGGTCGCAAGCGGCCAGGTATCGCTGATCCAGATCGACGAAAACTCGGCCGGTCAGCGGATCGACAACTTCCTGCTGCGCGTCTGTAAAGGCGTGCCCAAGAGCCATATTTACCGGATCCTGCGCAGCGGCGAAGTGCGTGTGAACAAGGGCCGGGTCGACGCGCAGTACCGCCTCGCATTCGGCGATCTCGTGCGCGTGCCGCCGGTGCGCGTCGCGGCCGCCGATCTCGCGCGCGCCGACACGCCGATCGTGCCGCCCGCCCACTTCGACGTGCTTTACGAAGACGACGCAATGCTCGTCATCGACAAGCCGGCCGGCGTCGCGGTGCATGGCGGCAGCGGTGTCGCGTTCGGCGTAATCGAGCAGATGCGCCAGGCGCGCCCGCGCGCGAAATTCCTCGAACTCGTGCATCGGCTCGACCGCGAGACGTCCGGCATCCTGATGCTCGCGAAAAAACGCTCGGCGCTTGTCGGCCTCCACGAGCAGATCCGCGAAAACCGGATGGACAAGCGGTACTTCGCATGCGGACACGGCGAATGGCAGCCCGACTGGGGCCGGCGCCGCGCGGTGAAAGCGCCGCTGTTCAAGTATTCGACCCCGGAAGGGGAGCGGCGCGTGCGCGTGCAGGACGACGGACTGCCGTCGCATACGGTGTTCAACCTGCTCGACACGTGGCCCGGTTACGCGCTCGTCGAAGCGGAACTCAAAACCGGTCGCACCCATCAGATCCGGGTGCACCTCGCACATCTTGGCCTGCCGATCGCCGGCGACGCCAAGTACGGCGATTTTGCACTGAACAAGGCGCTGGCGCGCGCGAACGCGCAGCCATCGCTCAAACGGATGTTCCTGCATGCGCACCGCCTGAAGCTTGCGCACCCGCTGACCGGCGACGCGCTGCAGTTCGACGCGCCGCTGCCCGACGAATGCAGGCGCTTTCTCGACCAACTCAGCGCTCTGCGCGATACCGCCTGACTTCGCATGGCTCGACAGCAATTTGATCTGATCGTCTTTGACTGGGACGGCACGCTGATGGATTCGACTGCGCACATCGCGTACAGCATCCAGGCCGCGTGCCGCGATCTCGGCCTGCCCAAGCCGTCCGACGAGGCGTCCCGCTACGTCATCGGGCTCGGCCTTCGCGATGCGCTGCAGATTGCCGCTCCGACCCTCGATCCATCCGACTACCCGCGGCTCGCCGAGCGCTATCGTTATCACTATCTGCTCGACGACCAACGCATCGAGCTCTTTGCCGGCGTGCGGGAACTGCTCGCAGAGCTGCGCGACCTGGGCTACCTGCTCGCGGTCGCGACCGGCAAGGGCCGGGTCGGGCTGAACCGGGTGCTCGATCAGTCGAAGCTGACGAGCATGTTCGATGCAACACGCTGTGCAGACGAGACTTTCTCGAAGCCGCATCCGGCCATGCTTCACGAACTGACCCGCGAATTGGGGCAGGATCTTGCCCGCACGGTGATGATCGGCGACACGACGCACGACCTTCAGATGGCCGCGAGTGCCGGCGCGGCCGGTGTCGGCGTCTCGTATGGCGCGCACACGGCCGATGCGCTGGCCGCGCTGGCGCCGCGCTTCGTTGCGCCGGACGTCGTCGCGCTCGCCGCATGGCTGCGGGAGCACGCATGAGCGGCGCGCCGCAAGCCGTACGCGTGTGCGCATCCGATGCGCTGATCGACGGCGGCACCGGCGTGCGCGTCGACGCAACATTGCGCGGCGAACAGGCGGTCGTCTTCTTCGTGCGCTACGACGGCCGCGCTTATGGCTATCTGAACCGCTGCGCGCACGTGCCGATGGAACTCGACTGGGCCGAAGGGCAATTTTTCGAATCGTCGGGCCTCTATCTGATGTGCGCGACGCATGGCGCGATCTACGCGCCGGATACCGGCAAATGCGTCGGCGGCCCGTGCCGCGGCGGCCGTCTGCGGCCGGTCGAAGTCGACGAGCGCGACACGCCCGACGGCCGTGCGGTATTCTGGGTGCCCGATGCCGACCTGCGTCCTGCGGCTCCGGCCGCTCCCGCCACGAACGATTGACGACACCACTGCATGGCCGACCTACCGAACACTCCTGATTCCTCGTCCCGTTCCGACAGCCGCGAACCGACCTGGGAGCGCGCGGCGCTCGAGCGGATCGCGCTCGCGGCCGTCAAGGAACAGCGCGCGGCGCGGCGCTGGAAGATCTTCTTCCGTTTCGCGTTCCTCGGCGTGTTCGTGTTGCTCGCGTTCGCGCTGATCGATTTCTCGAGCGACGCGAAGTTCTCGACGAGTGGGCGCCATACGGCGCTCGTCACGATCGACGGCGAGATCGCGGCCGGCACCAACGCGAACGCGGAAGACATCAACACGGCGCTCGATGCCGCGTTCGACGACGACGGCACCGCCGGCGTCGTGCTGCGGATCAACAGCCCGGGCGGCAGTCCGGTGCAGGCCGGGATGGTCTACGACGAGATCCGCCGGCTGCGCAACAAGTATCCGAACAAGCCGCTGTACGTGGTCGTGACCGACATGTGCGCATCCGGCGGTTATTACATCGCGTCGGCAGCCGACAAGATCTTCGTCGACAAGGCGAGCATCGTCGGGTCGATCGGCGTGCTGATGGACGGCTTCGGCTTCACGGGCCTGATGGGCAAGCTCGGCGTCGAGCGCCGCCTGCACACATCGGGCGAAAACAAGGGCTTCTACGATCCGTTCTCGCCCGAGACGCCGAAGATGGACGCCCATGCACAGGAGCTGCTCGATCAGGTTCACGCGCAGTTCATCAAGGCCGTGAAGGATGGCCGCGGCAAGCGGCTGCATGAGACGCCCGACATGTTCTCCGGCTTGTTCTGGACGGGCAAGAAAAGCGTCGAACTCGGCCTTGCCGACGGCTATGGCACGACCGATACGGTCGCGCGCGACGTGCTGAAGGCGCCCGACCTCGTCGACTATACGGTGAAGGAAAGCCTGACCAACCGCGTTGCGCGCAAGTTCGGCGCGGCAGTCGGCGGTGCGGCGATGAAGGCGCTCGCCGCGGGCGGCGCGTCGTTCAACTTGCGCTGAGCGGCCGCCCGCCGGTCTGCGCGGGCGGCGAACACGGCCGGGCGCAACGCCGCTTCGCCGCGCCGCCGTGACGGCTGCGGGCGCGCGCGTCAGTTCGCGAGCAGCAGGAAGATCGCCGGACGCTTGTGCAGATTGGGCGCTGGCGCCTTTTTCCAGTCGGCCACCGAACGGCTCGCGATCGTCTCCGTTTCGAGGGTCAGGTCGGCCGCGACGCAGATCTGCGTCGACGGCGCGCAGGTCGCGACCAGCGTGTCGAGCATCGCGTGATTGCGGTACGGCGTCTCGATGAAGATTTGCGTCTGGCGCGCCTTGCGCGACAACTGCTCGAGCTCGCGCAGACGCTTTGCGCGTGCGGTCGCATCGACCGGCAGATAGCCGTTGAACGCGAAACTCTGGCCGTTCAGCCCTGACGCCATCAGCGCGAGCAGGATCGAGCTCGGTCCGACGAGCGGCACGACTTTCACGCCGCGCTCGTGCGCACGACGCACGAGCAGTGCACCGGGATCGGCAACGGCAGGGCAGCCGGCCTCGGACACGAGCCCGGCGTCCGCGCCCGCCAGCACCGGCGCAAGCAGGCGGTCGATCTCGCCGGCCGGCGTGTTGACGTTCAGTTCGCGGATCTCGATTTCCTGGATTGGCCGAGTCGTGCCGATCTTCTTCAGGAACGCGCGCGTCGTTTTCGCGTTCTCGCCGATGTAATAGCCGAGCGTGCCGGCGCGCGCCTGCACGGCCGCGGGCAGCACGGCGGCGAGCATCGATGCATCGCCTTCGCCGAGGGTGTTCGGGACGAGATAAAGCGTGCCGGCCGTCATGCGCGATCTCCTTGGTGAGCGAACACCGGGTAGCCGGCCGCGCGCAGCATCCGCGTGAGCGCGATCAGCGGCAGGCCGACGAGGGCCGTCGGGTCGCTGGAGTCGATCGCGTCGAGCAGCGCTATCCCGAGCCCTTCGGACTTCGCGCTGCCGGCGACGTCGTACGGCGTTTCCGCGCGCAGGTACGCATCGAGTTCGGCTTCGGGCAGCGTGCGAAAGCGCACGTGCGTAACGACGTCCTCGCTCTGCGTTTCGCCGGTGCGGCTGTCGTACAGGCTGAGCGCACTGTGAAACTCGACGTCGCGACCCTGCATCGACACGAGTTGCGCGAGTGCGCGCTCGTGCGTGCCCGGCTTGCCGATCTGCAGCCCGTCGAACGTCGCGACCTGGTCCGACCCGATCACGAGCACGCCGTCCGGCGCATCGATGGCCGCGGCAACGGCCCGCGCCTTTGCGGCCGCGAGCCGCAGCGCCGTCGCGGCGGGCGTTTCGTCGGCGAGCGGGGTTTCGTCGATGTCGGGCGACACGACGTCGAACGGTATGCCGAGGCGCTCGAGGAGCGTGCGGCGGTAGCGGGAACTGGAGGCGAGAATCAGCCGCGGCAGGCGGCAAACGGTATCCGGCATGGTCGATTGGGTCGGTGAATCGTCAGGTGTGATGCGGCGTTGCGCGGACGCAAGCATAAGTGATTGACCGTAAAAGGTAAAACAGGTATGCTTTCCCGCTTTTCGTCGGCAGGCTTTCGTTGTGGTGGCGCCTGCCGGGTCTTCGGAAGTAAAGTTACGTCAATCGTGCGTGGCCCAGATCACGAACGACGGCGGCGCCGAATGCGCGACGTCGGCAAGCCGGATCCCGCAAGTCAGCCCGTGGACAGGAGCGCAACATGAACACTTCTTCTGGCAAGCCTGCGGCAGCGCTTGATCCGCACGCAGTCGACCTGTTCGAATTTGCCCGCAGCGGGCGGCAGGCAGCGGGGGCGGTGCGCCTTTCGCAGATGCCGCGCATGCTGAACGAAGTGCCGGCGGACGCGCCCGATCGCGACACGGTCTTCACGTGGCAGGCCGAAGGGTTCACCCAGAAGGAGTTGCAGGACGACGGCTCCGACGGGCAGCAGCCGTATCTGCGTCTCGCGGTGCACGGCCACGCGTGGCTTACGTGCCAGCGCTGCATGACTCCGTACGACCAGACGTTCGACGTCGACATGACGTACCGGATCGTCGCGACCGAAGAAGAAGCTGAAGAATTTCCGCTCGACGACGATGAAGCCGATGTGATCGTGGGCTCGCGCCAGTTCGATCTCGTCGACTTGATCGAAGAGGAATTGCTGCTTTCGCTGCCGCTCGTGCCCAAGCACGAGGTTTGCCCGGCAGTTCACGAAAGTCTCGTGTCGGGCGCGAGCGGTCCTTCGGAAGACGCGGACGACGAGTTCGCCGAAGACGAGGACGAAGGCAAACGGCCGAATCCGTTCGCAGCGCTGGAAGCGCTGAAGAAGGGCGGAGACGGCAGCAAGAAACACTAAGCAGTTGTGGCGCGGGAAGGCGTAGGGCTTTGGGCCAGGGTAGTTAAGCGCCGGATCGGGCTGTGTTAGAATCCGGAAAATTATTTAGGAGTTAGTCATGGCAGTCCAGCAAAACAAGAAGTCGCCGTCGAAGCGCGGCATGCATCGTTCGCACGATTTCCTGACGGCAGCGCCGCTGGCAGTCGAGCCGAGCACGGGTGAAGTGCACCTGCGTCACCACGTCAGCCCGAACGGCTACTATCGCGGCAAGAAAGTCGTCAAGACGAAGAACGACTAAGCGTCAAGTCACGCGTTGCGCGCTACGCTCGCCGTTCGCGTGACAACTGGTTCGCTTGACACTTTCCTGGCTCAACAAAAAGGCGGCATTCAACTGCCGCTTTTTTGTGCCTGAAATTCGTCGCATTCCATGACCGTAAAGCTCACAATCGATTGCATGGGAGGCGACCACGGCCCGTCCGTGACCGTTCCCGCGGCAGTCAAGTTCGTCCGCGCGCATCCCGATGCGCACCTGATGCTCGTCGGCATCGAAAGCGCGATTCGCGCTCAGCTGAAAAAGCTGAAAGCCCTCGACGATCCCGCGCTGACCATCGTGCCCGCCACCGAAGTCGTGGCGATGGACGACCCTGTCGAAGTCGCGCTGCGCAAGAAGAAGGATTCTTCGATGCGTGTCGCGCTCAACCACGTGAAGGAAGGCGCGGCGCAGGCCTGCATCTCCGCCGGCAACACCGGCGCGCTGATGGCCGTCTCCCGATACGTGCTCAAGACGCTGCCCGGCATCGAGCGGCCCGCGATTGCATTCGCGCTGCCGAACCCGACCGGCTACACGATGATGCTGGACCTCGGCGCGAACGTCGACTGCGAGCCGCAGCACCTGCTGCAGTTCGCAGAGATGGGGCACGCGCTCGTCGCCGCGCTCGAAGGCAAGGAGCGTCCTACGATCGGTCTCCTGAACATCGGCGAAGAAGTCATCAAGGGCAACGAGACGATCAAACGTGCCGGCGAACTGCTGCGCGCGAGCACGCTGAATTTCCGCGGCAACGTCGAAGGCAACGACATCTACAAGGGCACGGTGGACGTGATCGTCTGCGACGGTTTCGTCGGCAACGTCGCGCTGAAGACGTCCGAAGGGCTCGCGCAGATGCTGTCCGACATCATCCGCGAGGAGTTCGGCCGTTCGCTGATGTCGAAGCTGATGGCGGTGCTCGCGCTGCCGGTGCTGATGCGTTTCAAGAAGCGCGTCGACCACCGCCAGTACAACGGTGCGGCGCTCCTGGGGCTGAAGAGCCTCGTGATCAAGAGCCACGGTTCGGCCGACGCGTACGCGTTTGAGTGGGCGATCAAACGCGGGTATGATGCCGTCAAAAACGGCGTGCTGGAGCGCCTTACGCGCGCGATGGCGGACAATTCGGTGTCGCTCGGCGACGGCGAACACGACGCAGGCGGCGCGGGCCATGCGAGCCCGGCCGCAGGCCATCACGCCGAACCTTCCGCTGCGCAATCCTCTAAAGCATAAATGGCCCAATCGACTCTCTACTCCCGCGTGCTCGGCACGGGCAGCTATCTGCCGCCCGACCGCGTCACGAACCAGCAGCTTGCCGATCGTCTCGCGAAGGAAGGCATCGAGACGAGCGATGAATGGATCGTTGCGCGCACGGGCATCCACGCGCGCCATTTCGCCGCGCCGGACGTCACGACCAGCGATCTCGCGCTCGAAGCGTCGCGGCGGGCGATCGAGGCGGCCGACATCGATCCGCAGTCGATCGATCTGATCATCGTCGCGACTTCGACCCCCGATTTCGTGTTCCCCAGCGCCGCATGCCTGCTGCAGAACAAGCTGGGCATCAAGAACGGCGGCGCCGCGTTCGACGTGCAGGCCGTATGCTCGGGCTTCGCGTATGCGATGGCCACGGCCGACAGCTTCATCCGCAGCGGCCAGCACCGCACGGCGTTGATCGTCGGCGCGGAGACGTTCTCGCGCATTCTCGATTTCAAGGACCGCACCACCTGCGTGCTGTTCGGCGACGGCGCGGGCGCCGTGGTCCTGTCCGCGTCGGAAGAGCCGGGCGTGCTCGGCAGCGCGCTGCATGCGGACGGCAGCTACTCGAACATCCTCTGCACGCCGGGCAACGTCAATCGCGGCGTGATCGACGGCAGCGCGTTCCTGCACATGGACGGGCAGGCGGTATTCAAGCTCGCGGTCAACGTGCTCGAAAAGGTCGCGATCGAGGCGCTCGCGAAGGCGAATCTCGCCCCTGAGCAGATCGACTGGCTGATTCCGCACCAGGCGAACATCCGCATCATGACCAGCACCTGCCGCAAGCTCGGCTTGCCGCAGGAGCGCATGGTCGTGACGGTCGATCAGCACGGCAACACGTCGGCTGCATCGATCCCGCTGGCGCTCGACGCCGCGGTGCGCGACGGCCGCATCCAGCGCGGTCAGCACGTGCTGATCGAAGGTGTCGGCGGCGGCTTCACCTGGGGCGCGTCGGTCTTCCGCTTCTGATCCGCGGCGCGCAATGGCTGCGCGCGGATCTCGAACCGGCGCGCCGTTCGCGCGCGCCGTCCGAATCGATTCAATTGGGGACGATATGAAATTTGCATTCGTATTTCCGGGGCAGGGCTCGCAGTCGGTCGGCATGCTCAACGCCTTCGCCGACCTGGCCGTCGTGCGCGAGACGCTCCAGGAAGCATCCGATGCACTCAATCAGGATATCGGCAAGCTGATCGCCGAAGGTCCGGCCGAAGAGCTGAATCTGACCACCAACACGCAGCCCGTGATGCTGACGGCCGCGTACGCGTGCTATCGCGCATGGCAGCAGGCCGGCGGCCCGGCGCCGTCGATCGTCGCGGGGCACAGCCTCGGCGAGTACACGGCGCTGGTCGCCGCGGGCGCGATCGCGTTCAAGGATGCGGTGCCGCTCGTGCGTTTCCGCGCACAGGCGATGCAGACGGCCGTGCCGGTCGGGCAGGGCGGCATGGCCGCGATCCTGGGGCTCGATGACGACACGGTGCGTGCGGTATGCACCGAAGCCGCAGAAGCGGGCGTCGTCGAAGCCGTGAACTTCAACGCGCCGGCGCAGGTCGTGATCGCGGGCGCGAAGGCTGCCGTCGAGAAGGCGTGCGAAATCGCGAAGGCGAAGGGCGCGAAGCGCGCGTTGCCGCTGCCGGTGTCGGCGCCGTTCCACTCGTCGCTGCTCAAACCGGCGTCGGATCAACTGCGCGACTATCTCGCGAACGTCGACGTGAAGGCGCCGCAGATTCCGGTCGTGAACAACATCGACGTCGCCGTGGTCAGCGATCCGGCCGCGATCAAGGACGCGCTGGTGCGCCAGGCCGCCGGCCCGGTGCGCTGGGTCGAATGCGTGCAGCACATCGCGGGTACGGGTGTCACGCACGTGATCGAATGCGGCCCGGGCAAGGTGCTGGCAGGCCTGACGAAACGCATCGACGGCAACCTGGTGGGCGCCTCGGTGTTCGATCCGGCTTCGCTCGACGAAGCGCTGAAGCTCGCGACCGCCTGACGCGGCGCCTTTCCTCAAGAGACGGATAATCGATTCATGGAAAAGACTCTCGATAAACAGGTTGCGATCGTGACCGGCGCATCGCGCGGCATCGGCCGGGCGATCGCGCTCGAACTCGCGCGTCTCGGCGCGACGGTGATCGGCACGGCGACGAGCGAATCGGGCGCTGCCGCGATCACCGCCGGGTTCGCGGAAGCGGGCGTGACGGGCCGCGGCGCGGTGCTGAACGTCAACGACGCGGCGGCTGCCGAGGCGCTGATCGACGCGACCGTGAAGGAATTCGGCGCGCTCAACGTGCTGGTCAACAACGCGGGTATCACGCAGGACCAGCTCGCGATGCGGATGAAGGACGAGGACTGGGACGCGGTGATCGACACCAACCTGAAGTCGGTGTTCCGCCTGTCGCGCGCGGTGCTGCGCCCGATGATGAAGGCCCGCGGCGGCCGCATCATCAACATCACGTCGGTGGTCGGCTCGGCCGGCAATCCGGGCCAGGCCAACTACGCGGCCGCGAAGGCCGGCGTGGCCGGCATGACCCGCGCGCTCGCGCGAGAGATCGGCAGCCGTGGCATCACGGTGAACTGCGTCGCGCCGGGCTTCATCGATACCGACATGACCAAGACGCTGCCGGAAGAGCAGCAGGCCGCGCTCAAGACCCAGATTCCGCTCGGCCGCCTCGGCAGCCCGGAAGACATCGCCCATGCCGTCGCGTTCCTCGCATCGCCGCAGGCCGGTTACATCACCGGCACGACGCTGCACGTGAACGGCGGCATGTACATGTCGTAACGGTTTTCGTTTACCATCCGCGCCGTATCCGGTTTTTCAGGCGGAACGGCGCTTGATCGACCATCAAGCCAACGCGCGTTTTGGCGTCAGCAAACCTGATAAAATGCGCGCACTTGTAAATCTGAACTTTCCCTCGGAGGGGTAATGGACAACATCGAACAACGTGTCAAGAAGATCGTCGCCGAACAACTGGGCGTCGCCGAAGCCGAGATCAAGAACGAAGCTTCGTTCGTGAACGACCTGGGCGCCGACTCGCTCGACACCGTCGAACTGGTGATGGCTCTGGAAGACGAGTTCGGCATGGAAATCCCGGACGAAGAAGCAGAGAAGATCACGACGGTTCAGCAAGCGATCGACTACGCTCGCGCGAACGTCAAGGCGTAAGCGCCTTCGCGCTTGACTGCCACGTCGCCGCGATCTTCGCGTTTGACGCGCCGTCCTGCCGGCAACCGCGCCGGACGGACTAACAGCCACAGGGCTCGCAGGGCTGGTTCCTGTGGCCACTGTGGCTTTTGCTTTTGTCATCCAATGGAAAAGAGGTTACCGTGAGCCGCCGTCGTGTTGTCGTTACAGGCCTGGGGCTGATTTCGCCTGTTGGCAATAATGTTGCCGACGGCTGGGCCAATCTCGTCGCCGGCAAGTCCGGCATCGCCACCGTCACGAAGTTCGATCCGTCGAACCTCGCTTGCCATTTCGCGGGTGAGGTGAAGGGTTTCAGCGCCGAGGAATACATTCCGGCGAAGGAAGCCCGCAACATGGATACGTTCATCCATTACGGCATCGCAGCCGGCGTCCAGGCCATCCGGGACAGCGGTCTCGAAGTGAACGAAGCCAATGCTGAACGAATCGGCGTGCTGGTCGGCTCCGGCATCGGCGGCCTGCCGATGATCGAAGACACGCACCAGACGTACGTCGATCGCGGCGCACGCCGGATTTCGCCGTTTTTCGTGCCGGGTTCGATCATCAACATGATCTCGGGCCACCTGAGCATCATGTTCGGCCTGAAGGGCCCGAACCTCGCCGCCGTCACAGCCTGCACGACCGGTCTGCACAGCATCGGCCTCGCCGCGCGCCTGATCCAGGCCGGCGACGCCGACGTGATGGTCGCCGGTGGTGCCGAATCGACTGTGTCGCCGCTCGGCATTGGCGGCTTCGCGGCTGCACGTGCGCTGTCGACCCGCAACGACGATCCGGCCACCGCGTCCCGTCCGTGGGACAAGGACCGCGACGGTTTCGTGCTGGGCGAGGGTGCGGGCGTGATGGTGCTCGAGGAGTACGAAGCGGCGAAGGCGCGTGGCGCGAAGATCTATGCGGAAGTCTCCGGCTTCGGCATGACGGGCGATGCGTACCACATGACCGCGCCGAACATGGATGGCCCGCGCCGCTGCATGGTCGCGGCGCTGCGCGACGCCGGCGTGAACCCGGATGAAGTCCAGTACCTGAACGCGCACGGCACGTCGACGCCACTCGGCGACAAGAACGAGTCGGACGCGGTGAAGGCGGCGTTCGGCGAGCATGCGTACAAGATCGTCGTGAACTCGACGAAGTCGATGACGGGCCACCTGCTGGGTGGCGCGGGCGGCCTCGAGTCGGTGTTCACGGTGCTCGCGCTGCACAACAACGTGTCGCCGCCGACCATCAACATCTTCAACCAGGACCCCGAGTGCGATCTCGATTACTGCGCGAACACCGCGCGTGACATGAAGATCGACGTGGCCGTGAAGAACAACTTCGGCTTCGGCGGTACCAACGGCACGCTGGTGTTCAAGCGCGTCTGACGCAGCAATCGCTTGACGAGTCCATTCGATGCTCCGGCCGGGCGTCCGCAGCGCTTTGCGTTGCGGACCTCGGCCGTGTTGTATCTCGTGCTGGCCGTATTCGTCGCGGCCGCCGCCGCTTCCGCGTACCTGTTCTGGGCGCCGCGGGCCGGCGCGGTTGCCGGCGCGTGCGTGTCCGCGGCCACGGCCGCGCTGCTGGCTGTGTGCGCCGCACGGGCTTGTGCCCGCCGCCTGCCTGCCGAGCTGCAGATCGATGCGTTCGGGGAGATTGCGGCGTTTGGTCGCACCGGGTGCCTGCTGGCCCGCGGTCGCGTAACAGGCCATGCGCACTGGAGCAGCCTGCTGCTCGTGCTGTCGGTCGGGCAGGGTGCCCGGCCAGCGCGGCCGCTGCTGATTCCGGCCGATGCGCTCGACGCCGCGTCGTTCAGCGCGCTGTCGGTGCTGGCGCGTACCGCCGGCGCAGCAGGGCGGGCGTGATGGCGGCGCGGTTACGGACCGTAACCAGCGGCCAGCGCCGGAACGCTACAATAACGCTCCGCGTTGCATCCCTAGTTAACGGATTTGTCAGGTGAGTGAAAAAGAAATCGATCAGGCTCTGGTCGAGCGCGTACAGAAGGGCGACAAGGCAGCGTTCGAACTCCTGGTCTCCAAATACCACCGCAAGATCATTCGGCTGATCTCGCGCCTCGTGCGGGATCCCGCCGAGGTCGAGGATGTGGCCCAGGACGCGTTCATCAAGGCGTATCGTGCGCTGCCGCAATTTCGCGGCGAGTCGGCGTTCTACACGTGGTTGTACCGGATTGCCGTCAATACGGCGAAGAACTACCTTGCGACGCAGGGCCGCCGGGCGCCGACCTCGACCGAGGCCGATGCCGAGGAAGCTGAAACTTTCTCGGACGCAGACCAACTAAGGGATATCAACACGCCTGAGTCGATGTTGATGAGCAAGCAGATTGCCGAGACGGTCAACGCTGCGATGGCTCTGTTGCCCGAAGAACTGCGCCAGGCAATCACGCTGCGCGAGATCGAAGGCCTGAGCTACGAAGAGATCGCGGAAATGATGGATTGTCCGATCGGGACGGTCCGGTCGCGAATCTTCCGTGCGCGCGAGGCGATCGCTGCGAAATTGCGTCCGCTGCTCGATACGCCCGAAGGCAAGCGCTGGTAAGCGCGATGGGCGCAACGACGCGGGTCGGGGTCTAGTTACGGATAGAGTCGTGGAATCACGACGGGGTGTGTGCAAGATGGGGAGCATCATGGGGTCGGTCAATACGCAGTCGCAAGCGTGCTCGCGCGGCGAGCGCCTTTCCGCTCTGGTCGACGGTGAACTGTTCGACGGCCCGGATCACGGGCAGTTTCTGGCTGAGCTCGACCGCGCGGATCGCGCTGCGTGGGCCCATTACCACCTGATCGGCGATGCGCTGCGCTCCGACGAGCTCGCGCTGTCGCCGGCAACCAGCGCCGCGTTCACCGCACGCATGTCGGCCGCGCTCGAAAGCGAGCCGCACCTGCTCGCGCCGGCTGCAGCGCCGGTCGCCCGCAAGCTGCTGTCGCTGCGCCGCCGTGTCGTGCCCGCATTCGCGGTGGCCGCCGCGGCCGCCACGCTGACCTGGATCGTCGTCCCGCAGATGCAAACGGCCGGTTCGCCTGGCGCCGTCCAGGTTGCGTCGGCAGGCGCGCCGCAGAATGGCAGCCTGCAGCGCGTGACGGTTGCGCAGGCATCGGCTCAGCCGGGCCTGCAGGACGTCAACATCATCCGCGACGCGAGTCTCGACCAATACCTCGAAGCGCACCAGCAATTCGCGCAGCAGCCCGTCGTCACGGGTTCGATGCCGCTGATCCGCGCTGCCGTGACCACCACGCCAGGCCAATAAACCCGATGCGGACATTGCAGTTGAATCACGCCATCTCCGGATGGAAGCGGCTGCCGGCCCTCCTGCTTTGCGCAGCCGCCCTGTTGTCCGTTCAATCCCTCCCAGCCAGCGCCCAGCAACCGGACGATCCCGTCGCGACCCGCAAGGGTGCGGCGGAGTGGCTCGACCGTATCCAGCAGGCCGCGCAACAGCAAAGCTACGAGGGCACGTTCGTCTACCAGCGCGGCGCGTACGTACAGTCGTCGCGCATCGCGCACGTGGCATCCCGCGACGGCGAGTTCGAGCGGATCGAATCGCTCGACGGCAAGCCGCGCAAGGTACTGCGGCACAACGACGAGCTGTACACGTTCGTGCCCGAGCGCAAACTCTGCGTGGTCGAACGCCGCCAGACGCGCGATTCGTTTCCCGCGCTGCTCGGCGCGGGCGGCGAGCACGTGATGTCCGTCTATGACGCGAAGCTGCTCGGCAAGGATCGCGTCGCGGGGATCGACGCGCAGGTCGTCGAGCTCGTTCCCAAGGATGCGTACCGCTTCACGTACAAGCTGTGGGCCGATGCCCGCACCGGGCTTCTGCTGCGATCGCAGACGCTCGACGCGAACGATCACGTGCTCGAGCAGGTCGCGTTCTCGCAACTGCAGACGGGCGGTTCCACCGGCGACAAGTCCGCGATCGCGGCCGGGATCCGTAATCTAAGCGGCTGGACGGTCGTCCGCCCGCCGGTCGCGACGGTCGACATGGAGGCGCAGGGGTGGCAGATTGCACCGACGATCGCCGGCTTCCGGAAGATTCGCGAGGTGCGCCGGCCGATGGCCGCGCGCGACGCCGGCGATCCGCCGATTCCGGTCGACCAGGCCGTCTTCACCGATGGTCTCGCAACAATTTCGGTGTTCATCGAACCGGCCGAAAAGAATACGCGCAAGGAAGGCGCGGGCAGCACCGGTGCGACCCACGTTCTCGTGAAGCGTCGCGGCGACTACTGGATCACCGTACTCGGCGAAGTGCCGCCGGCCACGTTGCAGCAGTTCGCGTCTGCCATAGAATACAAGGCTTCCAAGTAACGCTACGGCTTCCGACATGACGAAACTCACGCTGCGTAAAGTGCTCGCGGCGGCGGCGCTGTGTGCCTGCCTGCCGCTCGTCCCGCAAACCGCGGCCGCTGTCACGCCTCCCGCTGCCAGCCTTCCCGATTTCGCCGACCTGGTTGAAAAGGTCGGGCCCGCGGTCGTGAATATCCGGACCACCGCCAACGTGCCGGTGCCCGGCCCGCGCGGCGTGCTGCCGCCGGGCTTCGACAACGGCGACATGTCGGAATTCTTCCGGCGCTTCTTCGGCATCCCGCTGCCGCAGGCGCCGGGCAACGGTGGCGGCAACGGGAGTCCGAAAAACGCGCCGGCGCCCGATAACGGGCCCGACACCGAGCAGAACCGCGGCGTCGGTTCCGGCTTCATCGTGTCGGCGGACGGTTACGTGATGACGAATGCGCACGTCGTCGACGATGCGGACACCATCTACGTGACGCTGACCGACAAGCGCGAGTTCAAGGCGAAGCTGATCGGCGTCGACGACCGCACGGACGTGGCCGTCGTCAAGATCCAGGCGTCGAACCTGCCGGTTGTCGCGATCGGCGATTCGAACAAGGTGCGGGTGGGCGAGTGGGTCGTCGCAATCGGCTCGCCGTTCGGCCTCGACAACACCGTGACGGCCGGCATCGTCAGCTCGAAGAGCCGCAATACCGGCGACTACCTGCCGTTCATCCAGACCGACGTCGCGGTGAACCCGGGCAATTCCGGCGGCCCGCTGATCAACATGCAAGGCGAGGTGATCGGCATCAATTCGCAGATCTACAGCCGCACCGGCGGATTCATGGGCATTTCATTCGCGATCCCGATCGACGAGGCGATGCGCGTGGCCGACCAGCTGAAGGCGACGGGCAAGGTCACGCGCGGCCGCATCGCGGTGGCGATCGGCGAGGTGACGAAGGACGTGGCCGACTCGATCGGGCTGCCGAAGGCGGAAGGCGCGCTCGTCAGCAGCGTCGAACCGGGCGGGCCGGCCGACAAGGCTGGCATCCAGCCGGGCGACATCATCCTGAAATTCAACGGCCGCCCGGTCGATGCCGCGTCGGATCTGCCGCGCATGGTCGGCGACACGAAGCCGGGCACGAAGGCGACCGTCAGCGTGTGGCGCAAGGGTCAGGCGCGCGATCTGCCGATCACGATCGCCGAGACGCCGACGGACACGACCGCGAAGACAGCGCAGCGCAAGAACGTGCCGCAAAAGCCGCGTCAGGCCAATTCGCTCGGCCTGACGGTCAGTGACATTCCGGCGGAGCAGATGAAGTCGCTGAAGCTGAAGAACGGCGTGCAGATCGACGGTGTCGACGGTCCGGCCGTGCGTGCGGGGCTGCAGCGCGGCGATATCGTGCTGCGCGTCGGCGACACGGACATCACGAGCGCGAAGCAGTTCGCCGACGTGACGTCGCAGCTCGATCCGCAGAAGGCCGTCGCGGTGCTCGTGCGGCGCGGCGACAACACGCAGTTCGTGCCGGTGCGTCCGCGCCCGACGCAGAAGTAACGCGCCGATGTTCACACTCTACGGCCGCGGCTGGTGCCATCTGTGCGACGACATGCGCGATGCACTGGCGCCGGTGGCGGCCGAGTTCGGCGTCGCGGTCGACTACGTCGACATCGATGCCGATCCGGCGCTCGTCGCCCGCTATGACGAGGACGTGCCGGTGTTATTGCTGGACGGCGCGGAAGTGTGTCGTCATCGTTTCGACGACGCGAAAGTGCGCGGCGCGCTCGCGGCCCGGCGTTGAACCTTGTCTGGCGCCGATCGATCGTGCCCCATCGGGGCGCGGGGATGGGCTTGGCCGGCCTGATGCTTCGGATGTGGCGCTGACCGGGCGTCTCTAACCGGTCGTCCCAAATTACCGCCCGGCACAGGCCTTTTCGGCTAAAATAGGCCGTTTTTTCACCGACTTACAAGGCGTGCTCCGCAGTCGTCGAGCGCGCCTTTTTCGCTTGATCGGCACTGAATGGATCATATTCGCAATTTCTCGATCATCGCGCACATCGACCATGGCAAGTCGACGCTCGCGGATCGCATCATCCAGGTATGCGGCGGGCTCGCCGACCGTGAAATGGAAGCGCAGGTGCTCGATTCGATGGACATCGAACGCGAGCGCGGCATCACGATCAAGGCGCAGACAGCCGCACTGTCCTATCGCGCCCGCGACGGCAAGGTCTACAACCTGAACCTGATCGATACGCCGGGGCACGTCGACTTCTCGTACGAAGTGAGCCGTTCGCTGTCCGCGTGCGAAGGTGCGCTGCTGGTCGTCGATGCGAGCCAGGGCGTCGAGGCGCAGACGGTCGCGAACTGCTACACCGCGATCGAACTGGGCGTTGAAGTCGTGCCGGTGCTGAACAAGATCGACCTGCCGGCCGCGAACCCCGAGAACGCGATCGAGGAAATCGAGGACGTGATCGGCATCGACGCGACCGACGCGACGCGCTGCAGCGCGAAGACGGGGCTCGGCGTCGAAGACGTGCTCGAGGCGCTGATCGCGAAGGTGCCGCCGCCGAAGGGCGATCCGGCCGCGCCGCTGCAGGCGCTGATCATCGACTCGTGGTTCGACAACTACGTCGGCGTCGTGATGCTCGTGCGCATCGTCAACGGCACGCTGCGTCCGAAGGACAAGATCAAGATGATGGCGACCGGCGCGCAGTATCCGGTCGAGCATATCGGCGTATTCACGCCAAAGTCGCGCAATCTCGAATCGCTGTCGGCGGGGCAGGTGGGCTTCATCATCGCCGGCATCAAGGAACTGACGGCCGCGAAGGTCGGCGACACCGTCACGCACGCGACGAAGGCCGCGACCGAACCGCTGCCGGGCTTCAAGGAAGTGAAGCCGCAGGTGTTCGCCGGCCTCTATCCGGTCGAGGCGAACCAGTACGACGCGCTGCGCGAATCGCTCGAGAAGCTGAAGCTCAACGATGCGTCGCTCCAGTACGAGCCGGAAGTGTCGCAGGCGCTCGGCTTCGGTTTCCGTTGCGGCTTCCTCGGGCTGTTGCACATGGAAATCGTGCAGGAGCGGCTCGAGCGCGAATTCGACATGGACCTCATCACGACCGCACCGACGGTCGTCTATGAGGTGGTGCAGAGCGACGGCTCGACGATCATGGTCGAGAACCCGGCGAAGATGCCCGAGCCGGCGCGCATCGCAGAGATTCGCGAACCGATCGTCACCGTGAACCTGTACATGCCGCAGGACTACGTCGGCTCGGTGATCACGCTGTGCGAGCAGAAGCGCGGCTCGCAGATCAACATGCAGTACCACGGACGCCAGGTGCAGCTCACGTACGAAATCCCGATGGCCGAAATCGTGCTCGACTTCTTCGATCGCCTGAAGTCGGTGTCGCGCGGCTACGCGTCGATGGACTACGAGTTCAAGGAATACCGCACGTCGGACGTCGTTAAGGTCGACATGCTGATCAACGGCGACAAGGTCGACGCGCTGTCGATCATCGTGCACCGGTCGCAGTCGCAGTATCGCGGCCGTGAAGTGGCCGCGAAGATGCGCGAGATCATCCCTCGCCAGATGTACGACGTTGCGATCCAGGCCGCGATCGGCGCGCACATCGTCGCGCGCGAGAACATCAAGGCACTGCGCAAGAACGTGCTCGCGAAGTGCTACGGCGGCGACATCACGCGAAAGAAGAAACTGCTCGAGAAGCAGAAAGAAGGTAAGAAACGCATGAAGCAGGTGGGTTCGGTCGAGATCCCGCAGGAGGCGTTCCTCGCGATCTTGCGCGTCGAAGACAAATAACAGGACTGATCCTTTTATGAATTTTGCGCTGATTCTTTTTGTGCTCGTCGTCGTGACGGGCGTAGCGTGGGTGTTGGACAAACTGGTGTTCCTGCCGCGGCGTCGCAAGGCGGCCGACTCGGCGATCGAGGAGTTCGATCGGCAGCAATCGCGCATCGACAAGCGATTCGCGGACGAAAACGCGGCGCAGACGCGTTCGAAGCTGCGTGACGAAAAGCTGCGCCAGCCCTGGTGGCTCGAGTACACCGCGAGCTTCTTCCCGGTGATCCTCGCTGTGTTCGTCGTGCGTTCGTTCATCGTCGAACCGTTCAAGATCCCGTCCGGCTCGATGGTGCCGACGCTGCTCGTCGGCGACTTCATCCTCGTCAACAAGTTCGAATACGGCCTGCGCCTGCCGGTCACGAACACGAAGATCACGCAGGGCAGCCCGCTGTCGCGCGGCGACGTCGTCGTGTTCCGTTATCCGAAGGACGAGTCGGTCGACTACATCAAGCGCGTGATCGGCCTGCCGGGCGACACGGTTGCCTACCAGGACAAGCAGCTGACGATCAACGGCCAGCCGGTGCCTGAAACGCCGCTGCCCGACTACTTCGACGACGAGCGCCAGAATTACGCGAAGCAGTTCGAGGAAACGATCGGTACGAAGAAGAACGCGATCCTCAACAATCCGGCCGTGCCGCCGTTCGTGATGGGCGCCTACGACTATCCGTATCGCGACAACTGCACGTACAACAGCCGCGGCGTGATCTGCAAGGTGCCGCCCGGGCACTACTTCATGATGGGCGACAACCGCGACAACAGCGCGGACAGCCGCTACTGGGGTTTCGTGCCGGACAACAACATCGTCGGCCGCGCGTTCTTCATCTGGATGAACTTCGGCGATCTGAAGCGCATCGGTTCCTTCAACTGATCTCGTTCGACTCGCATGCAATACGCGACGCACGGGCCGCGTCGCGTATTGCCGAACTACTTTAAGAACCGGCGGTAACACCGTCTCGTCACGCCTTTTCGCGTCCGGCCGTGCCGTTTCGGCCAGACCGGCGCCCGCGTTATACTCCTGCACATGCCCCTATCCCAGTTGGAAAGCCGGCTGCGCTACGAATTTCGCAATGCGGAATTGTTGCGCCAGGCTTTGACCCATCGCAGTCACAGCGCCACGCACAACGAACGGCTCGAGTTTCTCGGCGACTCCGTTCTGAATTGCGCGGTGGCGGCCCTTTTGTTCCAGCGTTTCGGCAAGCTGGACGAAGGCGATCTGTCGCGCGTGCGCGCCAACCTCGTGAAGCAGCAGTCGCTGTACGAAATCGCTCAGGCCCTGAATATTTCCGAAGGGTTGCGGCTGGGCGAGGGCGAGCTGCGCAGCGGCGGTTTCCGCCGCCCGTCGATCCTCGCGGACGCGTTCGAAGCCATCATCGGGGCCGTGTTCCTCGATGGCGGCTTCGAAGCCGCCCAAGGGGTCATCAAGCGTCTCTATATCCCGATTCTCGACCACATCGATCCGCGCACGCTTGGCAAGGACGCGAAGACGCTGCTGCAGGAATACCTGCAGGGGCACAAGATCGCGCTGCCGACCTATACGGTCGTCGCGACGCATGGTGCGGCGCACAATCAGCAGTTCGAGGTCGAATGCACGGTGCCGAAGCTGGACGTGAAGGTGTCGGGTTCCGGCGCGAGCCGCCGTGCGGCGGAGCAGGCGGCCGCGAAGAAGGCGCTCGACGAGGTGCTGGCGGCTGCGCCGATGCTTGCCGCGAAACCGAAGCGTTCGAAAAACGCGCGCGGATCGAAGCATGCGGAGCCTGAAATCGTGCCCGGCGTGAAGGGCGTACAGGAAGCGCTCGACCTTCGTTCTCCGGAACGAAAGGAGCGTGCGGCGGCGCGTGATGCGAAGGCAGCGGCCGCAGCGTCCGGCGCCGGTGCTGAGCCGGCCGAGCGGCCGGCTCAGGCTCCAATGGCGGCGATTCGCGCCGCGCATGTGGAAACGGGCGCGGACAAGGCCGACCGGCCCGCAAAGCAGTCGGCCGACAAACCTGCGGACAAGCCGTCCGAGAAACCGCCGGAGAAGACGTCCGATCGCAACGAGGCGGGCCCGCGCGCCGTGGACAAGCCGTCCGAGCGCGCCGACAAGCCCGCGGAAGGTCCCCGCGCCGGCGACAAGTCGGCGGCTTCGCCGGCCGACCCCGCCGCGACGCCGGCCGACAAGCCGGCTTCGGGTTCCGACGTCGCGGCGCGGCCCGCTCCGCGCGCGCGCGATGCCGCGACGTCCGACACCGAGACGCCGGCCGGCGGTGCGAGCCTCGCTGCCGCCCAGGCGCGTGCGGCCGATGCCGGCCACTGAATTGCCCATCGATCGCGCCGCGCGCCGCGCGGCCGGTTCCGAACCTGTCTCCCAAACGATATGAACACTCCCGCTCCTACCGGTTTCCGCTGCGGCATGATCGCGATCGTGGGCCGTCCCAACGTCGGCAAGTCGACGTTGATGAACGCACTTGTCGGCCAGAAGATCAGCATCACGTCGCGCAAGGCGCAGACGACCCGCCATCGCATCACCGGCATCAATACGTTCGACGACGCGCAATTCGTGTTCGTCGACACGCCGGGCTTCCAGACCCGCCACAGCACCGCGCTGAACCGCTCGCTGAATCGCGCGGTCACGTCGACGCTCACGTCGGTCGACGTGATCCTGTTCGTGATCGAGGCGGGCCGCTTCGGGCCGGACGACCAGAAGGTGCTCGACCTGATTCCGCCCGGCATGCCGACGCTGCTGATCGCGAACAAGATCGACCGTGTGGCCGACAAGGCATCGTTGTTCCCGTTCATGCAGCAGATGAGCGGACTGCGCGAGTTCACCGAACTCGTGCCGCTGTCCGCGCAGCGTCCGGAAGACATCAAGCGCCTGCTCGACACGATCAAGCCATATCTGCCGGAAGGCGAGCCGATCTACGGCGAGGACGAGCTGACCGATCGCAGCTCGCGCTTTCTTGCGGCCGAAATCCTGCGGGAGAAGGTGTTCCGCTGGACCGGCGACGAATTGCCGTACACGAGCACCGTGCTGATCGACAAGTTCGAAGAGGAAGGGCGCCTGAAGCGCATCTTCGCGACGATTCTCGTCGAGCGCGATTCGCACAAGGCGATGGTGATCGGCAAGAAAGGCGAGAAGCTCAAGCAGATCAGCACCGAAGCGCGGATGGACATGGAAAAGCTGTTCGACGGCCCCGTGTATCTCGAGACCTTCGTGAAGGTGAAGAGCGGCTGGGCCGACAACGAGGCGGGGCTGCGCGCCTATGGGTACGAATGACGCGCTGACGTCGACCGAAGACGCGGTGACGGCCGGCGCGAACGACGCGCCGCTGCCGGCACCGCCCGAACCGCCGCGTCGCAAGGCGCGGCGCGCGACGTCTCGCACGTCCGATTTCCGCGTGACCGAGCAGCCGGCGTTCGTGCTGCACAGCTATCCGTACCGCGAAACCAGCCTGATCATCGACGTGCTCACGCGCGATCACGGCCGCCTCGCGCTCGTCGCGAAAGGCGCAAAGCGCCCGCACTCCGCGCTGCGCGGTGTGCTGCAGACGTTCCAGCCGCTGCTGCTGTCGTGGTCGGGCAAATCCGAGGTGCGCACGCTGACGGGCGCCGAATGGGTCGGCGGGATGCTGCCGCTCGGCGGCGACGGGCTGTTGTGCGGCTTCTACGCGAACGAGCTGCTGGTGAAATTCTGCGCGCGCGAGGATCCGCAGCCGCCGCTCTTCAATCATTACGTGCTGACGCTCACGCGCCTTGCGCACGGCGAACCGGCGGTGCAGGTGCTGCGCTCGTTCGAGCGCGTGCTGCTGCGCGAGACCGGCTACGCGATGGCGCTGACACGCACGGTCGCACGCCGCGCGGTCGAACCCGATCGGAGCTACGTGTTCGATCCCGAGCGCGGCGTGCGCAACGCGGACGACGACGTGCCGTCGCATTGGCCGGTGATTACCGGACAGACGTTGCTCGACATGGAGCAGGACGATTACCATCGAGCCCAGACGGTCGCGCAAAGCAAGACGCTCATGCGCTTCCTGCTGAACACCTATCTCGGCGGCACGCCGCTTGCCACGCGTCAGATCCTGATCGACCTGCAAAATCTATGAGCTTTTTCCTGACAACGCCCACCGTTATTGACCTCGGCGTGAACATCGACCACGTCGCGACGCTGCGCAACGCGCGCGGCACGCGCTATCCCGATCCGATCCGAGCGGCGCTCGCGGCCGAAGAGGCCGGCGCGGACGCGATCACGCTGCACCTGCGCGAGGACCGTCGTCACATCGTCGACGCAGACGTGCGCAAGCTGCGTCCGCTGTTGAAGACTCGAATGAACCTCGAATGCGCGGTGACGGCCGAGATGCTCGACATCGCATGCGACGTGCGTCCGCACGACGCGTGCCTCGTGCCCGAGAAGCGGGAGGAACTGACGACCGAAGGCGGCCTCGACGTCGCGGGCCGCTTCGAGGCCGTGCGCGCCGCATGCAAGCAGCTTGCCGACGCCGGTGTGCGCGTGTCGCTGTTCATCGATCCCGACGAAACGCAGATCCGCGCCGCACACGAAGCCGGCGCGCCGGTGGTCGAACTGCATACCGGCCGCTACGCCGATGCGCACGACGAAGCCGAGCAGCAGCGCGAATACGAACGCATCGTCGCCGGCGTGCAGGCCGGCGCGCAACTTGGGCTGAAGGTCAACGCCGGTCACGGTCTGCATTACACGAACGTGCAGCAGATCGCCGCGATCGACGGCATCGTCGAACTGAACATCGGCCACGCGATCGTCGCGCATGCGATCTTCGCGGGCTGGGACAACGCGGTGCGCGAGATGAAGGCGATCATGGTCGCCGCTCGCGTCGCCGCGCTGCACGGCGGAGTTCGATGACGATGCGTCGCGCGCGCACGCCGATCGATCGCGAGCCGGTATCGCCCGTTCATCGCCGCAGGAACTGACATGGCGATCTACGGTATCGGCACCGACGTCGTTCAGGTGAGCCGCATCGCTGCCGTTCTCGAGCGCACGGGCGGCCGGTTCGCCGAGAAGGTGCTCGGCCCGGACGAGCTGCGCGTGTTTCACGCGCGCCGCGCGCGCTCCGAGGCACGCGGCATCGCGTTTCTCGCGACCCGCTTCTCCGCGAAGGAAGCGTTCTCGAAGGCGATCGGTCTCGGCATGCACTGGCCGATGACGTGGCGCGCACTGCAGACCCTCAATCAGCGCAGCGGTGAGCCGTACGTCGTCGCGTCCGGCGAACTGGCCGGCTGGCTCGCCGCGCGCGGCATTACCGCGCGCGTGACGGTCAGCGACGAACGCGACTACGCGGTGTCGTTCGTGATCGCCGAAACCGATGCCGCGCCGCCGGCACCGCCTCCTCTCGTTCCTTGAACCATTCCCTGACGGACTTCCCGATTCGATGAAAACGACTCCCGGCCCGGTCATGCTCGACGTCGTCGGCACGACGCTGTCGCGCGACGATGCGCGGCGCCTTGCGCATCCGAACACCGGCGGCGTGATCCTGTTCGCGCGGCATTTCCAGGACCGCGCGCAACTGATCGCGCTGACCGATTCGATCCGCGCGGTGCGCGACGACATCCTGATCGCCGTCGATCACGAAGGCGGTCGCGTGCAGCGGTTCCGCACCGATGGTTTCACCGTGCTGCCGGCAATGCGCCGGCTGGGCGAGCTGTGGGATCGCGACGTGCTGCTCGCGACCAAGGTCGCGACCGCGGTCGGCTATATTCTGGCCGCCGAATTGCGTGCGTGCGGATTCGACATGAGCTTCACGCCGGTGCTCGATCTCGACTACGGGCACTCGAAGGTGATCGGCGATCGTGCGTTCCATCGCGACCCGCGTGTCGTCACGCTGCTCGCGAAAAGCCTGAACCACGGGCTGTCGCTCGCCGGCATGGCCAACTGCGGCAAGCATTTCCCCGGGCACGGTTTCGCGGAGGCTGACTCGCACGTCGCGCTGCCGACCGACGACCGGCCGCTCGATGCGATCCTCGACCAGGACGTCGCACCGTACGACTGGCTCGGACTTTCGCTGTCCGCGGTGATTCCCGCTCACGTGATCTACACGCAGGTCGACAAGCGGCCGGCCGGCTTCTCGCGCGTGTGGCTGCAGGACGTCTTGCGCGGTCGATTGGGCTTTACCGGCGCGATCTTCAGCGACGACCTGTCGATGGAAGCGGCGCGCGAAGGCGGCACACTCACGCAGGCGGCCGATGCGGCGCTTGCCGCCGGTTGCGACATGGTGCTCGTATGCAACCAGCCGGACGCGGCGGAGGTCGTGCTGAACGAACTGAATGCGCAGGCGTCGCCCGAGTCGGTGCGGCGCATCAAGCGGATGCGCGCGCGCGGCAAGGCGCTCAAGTGGGACAAGCTGATCGAGCAGCCCGAGTATGTGAGCGCGCAGGCGCTGTTGAGCAGCGCGCTCGCGTGAACCGGTAGGGCGGCGTAACGTCGCGTCGTTCCAGTCGGCGAAACAGTCGCCGGAAACGAAAAGCCGCGCTTTTGCGCGGCTTTTTCATGGGAACGCGAGAGGCTGGCAGTCTATCGCGCAACTAACGGTCGGTCGTCGACAGCGCCCGCAACGAGCGCCGGCCGGTCAGTTGACCTTCATCCGCTGCAGCTTGTTATACAGCGTCTTCGGGCTGATGCCGAGCAGCGTCGCTGCGCGATGGCGCGTGCCGCCGACCGCGTCGAGCGTTGCGCGAATCAACAGATCCTCGACGTCGGACAGCGGCGTGCCGACCTTGATCTGCACGCTGCTGCCGTTCAGCGCGGCACCGGCCGCGAAGCTTGCCTCGCCGGCACGGAGCGTCTCGATGAAATCGCCGGACGCGTCATACGCGAAGCGCACGCGCTCCTGAAGTTCGCGCACGTTGCCGGGCCATTCGTACGTCAAGCATTCGCGCACGAAGCCAGGCGCCGCGCGTTTGTCGGTCGTGCTGCGGCCGGTCGCGCGCGCTTCACGGTTCAGTTCGTCGATCAACGCGTCCGCGATCGCGAGCGCATCGCCGTCGCGTTCGCGCAGCGGCGGCATCGTAATCGATGCCGCATCGAGGCGCAGCCACAGATCCTCCCGCAGCGTGCCGTTTGCGACCGCCTCGCGGGCCGGGCGGCGCGTCGCCGCGATCAGCCGGAAGTCGCTCGCGATCGAACTGGTGCCGCCGATGCGCATGAAGTTCTGCGAGTCGAGCGCATGCAGCAACGCTTCCTGCAACACGAGCGGCAGCGCGGTGATTTCGTCGAGAAACAGCGTGCCGCCGCCGGCCTGTTCGAACAGGCCGGATTCGCGGCGCTCCGCGCCGTCGAACGCGCCGCGCTCATGGCCGAACAGCACGCTGTCGAGGGAGGCGCCGTGACGGCCGGCCTGCGCGAGCGTCCGGCAGTCGAACGACACGAACGGCCCTTTACGGCGCCGGCTCAGGTCGTGCAGCGTGCGCGCGGCCAGTTTCTTGCCGGTGCCGGCTTCGCCCGAGAACAGCACGGCCGTTTCGGTGCGCGCGTTGTGCTCGATCATGTCGTACACGTGCTGCATCGCTTCGCTGCGGCCGACCAGCGCGCCGAAGCGGCCGAGATGGCGCAGCGACGCGCGCAGCGTCTGGACTTCGTCGATCAGTTCGTACGGCCGAGGAATCCGGGCCAGCAGGCTGCGCAGGCGCGGAATGTTGATCGGCTTCAACAGGTAGTCCCAGATGCCGTGGCGCAGGCCTTCGATCGCGCTCTCGACCGTCGCGTTGCCCGTCAGCACGATTACCGGCAGCGAACCGTTCGGCTGCTGCTGCGGCAGATGCTGGAGCAGGTCGAACCCGCTGCCGTCCGGCAGGTTCAGGTCGACGAGGACGACGTCGGGAATCGAGCGGCCGAGCGCCGTGCGCGCCTCGGCGAGCGACGTGGCCGTGTCGACGGAGAAGCCGTCTGCAGCGAGCAGCGCGGTCAGGCCGGACAGACTGTTGGGATCGTCTTCGACAATCAGGGCGTGTGGCATGGTGGACGCGAGTCGAGTCAAGAGAGGCGAGCTGTCGGCCACGGAGCCGGCCGCAGCCGCATGTCAGATTAAAGACTGATTCTATGCCCCGCTGAACGCCTGACGCGCATTATTTCTTCGTCGCTATAAAACAGTTACCGATGATACAAATTGAATACCTTTAGTGCTGGATTTTGTGTTCGTGACGACACCGAAGCGTGCTGCTGTTGGCGGCGGACAAACAAAAAGCGCCCCGAAGGGCGCTTTGTTCGACACGGAAATCGCAGCGATTACGCGCGGCTGCGGTATTCGTTCGTGCGCGTATCGATTTCGATCTTGTCGCCGGTATTGCAGAACAGCGGCACTTGCAGTTCGAAACCCGTTGCGAGCTTCGCGTTCTTCAGCACCTTGCCCGACGACGTGTCGCCCTTGACCGCCGGTTCCGTGTACGTGATCTCGCGGACCAGGATCGTCGGCAGTTCGACGGAGATCGCCTTCTCGTTGTAGAAGACGACTTCGCACGCCATGCCGTCTTCGAGGTAGTTCAGCGCTTCGCCCATCATTTCCGCTTCGACTTCGTACTGGTTGTAGTCGGCGTCCATGAACACGTACATCGGGTCGGCGAAGTACGAGTACGTCACTTCCTTGCGGTCGAGCACGACGACGTCGAATTTGTCGTCGGCCTTGTAGACCGATTCCTGGCCTGCGTTCGTCAGCAGGTTCTTCATCTTCATCTTGACGACGGCGGCGTTACGGCCCGACTTGTTGTATTCCGTCTTCGCGATGACCCATGCGTCGCTGCCGATCTGCACGACGTTGCCTACGCGGAGTTCCTGTGCGGTCTTCATAAAAAACTGTCCTGATCCAATCAAATAAATAGGTGCCTGAGCGTGGCGCAACGGCTGACGGCGCAAGCGGGATGCGTTCCGGCGGGGGCGCCCCGGGCTCGAATGCGAGCGCTTGCGTGGTCAGCCGTCGGATAACCGCTTATTTTAACTGAGATTTTGCGTATTCCGCCAGCTTTCCGGCGAGATCGCCGACGCTCGCGAGCGCGTCCGCCCAGCGGGCTGCATTCGCGTCGAGCGCTGCACGGTGCTGCAGCAGATCCGGCCAGTCCGGCGTGCCGGCGCCGTTCCAAGCATGCCAGAAGCGCTCGAGCGCCGCGCGCGGCGCGGCGTCGAGCCCGGCGGACAGGTGCGCGAGCGCGGCGTCGAGCTTGGGCAGGTGCGCATCGTCGGCCTGCGGGTAGATGTGCCACACGAACGGCTTGCGCGCCCACTGCGCGCGGACGAACGAGTCCTCGCCACGCACGAAATTGACGTCGGCGACCCATAGCAGCGCATCGTAGTCGGCCTGCGGGACGAACGCGAGCCCGTACGCGGTGAGGTTTCCGGCCGTCGCGCGCGCACCGGCGCCAAACGACTCAACCCCGAAAAAGCGCGCGACGGCCGGCGATACGCGACCGGCCGGCACGAGCGCGACGACGGCGGACGCGCCGTCGCGCCATTGCGCGAGCAGCGCGTCCACGGCCGGATTCTCGTACGCGAACAGGCTCACGACCGTCGTGCCGCGCGGGGGCGGCGCGCTGCCCGTCGCGCGTTGCCACCACGCGCCGCGTGCGGCCGCGTCGGCTTCGAACGCGATGCGGCGCGTGTCGAGATCGCGCTCCTTCAGCACGCCGCCGGTGCCGGCAGACAGCCCGGGGAAGAAGAATGTCTTCAGCAGCGGATAGCGCGGGTGCGGAGACGGGCGCAGATGGAAATCGGCAACCCAGTCCTCCGCGCTCAGATATTCGAGGTTGATCCATACCGGGCGGCGCGCGCGGCGGGCCATCGCCGCGAGATAGGCGCCGGGCAGCTCGCACGCGAACGCTTCGATCACGACATCGGCGATCTCGAGCGCGTCGCCGACTTCCGCATGCCAGTGTTCGACGACGATGCCGTCGATCGTCTGCCGCGCCGCATCGGGATCGACCCCGGGCTGCAGCCGCGCAAACGTGCGCAGGTCGTCGATGAAGAGGCGCATCTGCCACCCGTGTTCGTGCGCGAGCTGGCGCGCGAGCCGCCAGCACACGCCGATGTCGCCGAAGTTGTCGATCACGGTGCAGAAAAGGTCGCACGCAATCGGTTCGCCGGGCGAGAGCGGTGCAGGGCGGGGGACGGAGGCGGGGGCGGTGCTGGGCATCGAAGCGGGCCGGTGAATGCTCTAAACTGGCGATTCTAATGGACCCGCTCCGCGCCACAAGGCGCCCGGATCACGCATGACATCCCCAGAAGCCGCCGACCTCCCGTTCGAACCGAAGAAAATCCTCGCGCAGTTGCCGCACATGCCGGGCGTCTACCGCTACTACGATGCCGCGGGCGCCGTACTTTACGTCGGCAAGGCGCGCGACCTGAAGAAGCGCGTGTCGAGCTATTTCACGAAGACGCAGCTGTCGCCGCGCATCGCGATGATGGTCACGCGCATCGCGCGCATCGAGACGACCGTCACGCGTTCGGAAGCCGAGGCGCTGCTGCTCGAGAACAACCTGATCAAGGCGCTCGCGCCGCGCTACAACATCCTGTTTCGCGACGACAAGTCGTATCCGTACCTGAAGCTCACCGCGCACCGCTTTCCGCGCATGGCGTACTACCGCGGCTCGGTCGACAAGCAGAACCAGTATTTCGGGCCTTTCCCGAGCGCGTGGGCCGTGCGCGAGAGCATCCAGATCCTGCAGCGCGTGTTCCAGTTGCGCACGTGCGAGGACTCGGTGTTCAACAACCGCACGCGGCCGTGCCTGCTGCATCAGATCGGGCGCTGCACGGCGCCGTGCGTCGGTGCGATTTCCGAGGACGATTACGCGGTCGACGTGTCGAACGCCGCGCGCTTCCTGCTCGGCCGGCAGTCGGAAGTGATGAAGGAGCTCGAGCAGAAGATGCACGCATTCGCGGCCGAGCTGAAGTTCGAGCAGGCCGCGGCGGTGCGCAACCAGATGAGCTCGCTTGCGACGGTTCTGCACCAGCAGGCGATCGAAGTCGGCAGCGACAGCGACGTCGACGTCCTGGCGGTCGTCGCGCAGGGCGGACGCGTGTGCGTGAACCTCGCGATGGTGCGCGGCGGCCGGCACCTTGGCGACAAGGCTTATTTCCCGACGCACGTCGAAAGCGCGCTCACGCTGGCCGAGGGCGGCCTCGGCGACGATGCGGACGCGGCGAATGCAGCGGCGACCTCGGACACGCTCGACGCGAGCACCGCTGCGCTGCCCGACCAGCCTGCGGAGGAGCCGGCCGCCGCGCGCGACGCCGGCGCATCGATCGAAGCGGAAGTGCTCGACGCGTTCATCGCGCAGCATTATCTCGGCAACCGCGTACCGCCCGTGCTGGTCGTGAGCCACGTACCGGCAAGCCGCGACCTGCTCGAGCTGTTGTCCGAGCAGGCCGGCCACAAGGTGTCGCTGGTGCGGCAGCCGCAAGGGCAGCGGCGCGCATGGCTGACGATGGCCGAACAGAATGCACGGCTCGCGCTCGCGCGGCTGCTGTCCGAACAGGGCTCGCAGCAGGCGCGCACCCGCGCGCTGGCGGAGACGCTCGGCTTCGAATGCGACGATCTCGCGACGCTGCGCATCGAATGTTTCGACATCAGCCATACGATGGGGGAGGCGACGCAGGCGTCGTGCGTCGTCTATCACCATCACAAGATGCAGTCGGGCGAGTACCGGCGCTACAACATCACGGGCATCACACCCGGCGACGATTACGCGGCGATGCGGCAGGTGCTTACGCGTCGCTACGAGAAGATGGTCGAGCAGGCCGCGCAGGCAGCGGCTGCCGACGACGCGGCGGGCATCGACGGCGAATCGACGCACCGGGCCGAAGCATCGAGCCTGCTGCCGAACATCGTGCTGATCGACGGCGGCAAGGGGCAGGTTGAAATCGCTCGCCAGGTTTTCACCGAGCTTGGGCTCGACACGTCGATGCTGGTCGGCGTCGCGAAGGGCGAGGGTCGCAAGGTCGGGCTGG
The DNA here is from genome assembly GCF_001718795.1 of Burkholderia latens. NCBI lineage: Bacteria > Pseudomonadati > Pseudomonadota > Betaproteobacteria > Burkholderiales > Burkholderiaceae > Burkholderia > Burkholderia latens. Next base: position 1,154,356 of record NZ_CP013435.1, read on the forward strand.
AGACGCTGGTGTTCGCGGACGGCCGCACGCCGCTCGAACTCGGCAAGGAGAGCGCCGCGCTGATGCTCGTCGCGCAGATCCGCGACGAGGCGCACCGCTTCGCGATCACCGGAATGCGCGCGAAGCGGGCGAAGGCGCGCCAGACGTCGCGGCTCGAGGAGCTCGAAGGCGTCGGCGCGAAGCGCCGGCAGCGGCTGCTGGCGCGGTTCGGCGGGCTGCGCGGCGTCGTCGCGGCCAGCGTCGAGGAACTGGCGAGCGTCGACGGCATCTCGCATGCGCTCGCCGAGCAGATCTACAAGCAGCTTCATTGACGAGGCCGTGCGACCGGCTGCATCTGCCCGCGAGCCCGCGTTTCCCGCGTTCTTGTGGCAGGCCGGTCGACACGGCACAATTGCGAATCCTTTACTGACCCGCAAGCCATGCCGTTCAATTTCCCGATTTTCCTGACGTGGGTCCGGATCGTGCTGATCCCGCTCGTCGTCGGCGTGTTCTATCTGCCGGACACGATGATGGGCGGTGCGCACCGCAATCTCGCGGCGGCGGCGATCTTCATCCTGGCCGCGCTGACCGACTGGTTCGACGGGTTTCTTGCGAGAAAATGGAACCAGACTTCGTCGTTTGGCGCATTCCTGGATCCGGTCGCGGACAAGTTGATGGTAACGGCGGCGTTGCTGATCCTCGTGCAGATTGCGCGGGTGGATGCGGCGATCGCGCTCGTGATTGTCGGCCGCGAGATCGCGATCTCGGCGCTGCGCGAGTGGATGGCGCAGATCGGTGCGTCGAAGAGCGTCGCGGTGAACCAGCTCGGCAAGTTCAAGACCGCGTGCCAGATGGTCGCGATCCCGATGCTGCTGTACTACGGCCCGTTGCCGCTCGGCATCGCGACGATCGACACGCGCGTGTGGGGCGAATGGCTGATGTATCTCGCGGCGGTGCTGACGATCTGGTCGATGCTGTACTACATGAAGCTCGCATGGCCGCAGATTCGTGAGCGCGGCGGCGCATGATCGTCGTCAGGGCAGCAGGCGGCGCAGGTTTTTGGAAAAAGGGCTGGAAAAGCCCTTGACATACGAATGTGCCTTCGACATAATCTCGCTTCTCCGCTGCACGACGAAGTGAGTGTGTGGCGGGGAAGTAGCAGTGCAGCATATGCGGGAGTAGCTCAGTTGGTAGAGCGCAACCTTGCCAAGGTTGAGGTCGCGAGTTCGAGACTCGTCTCCCGCTCCAGATTTTTTCTGGCAGCGTGTTGAGCGGCAAAGCGCTGCAGATGCAGGACCCATGCGGGAGTAGCTCAGTTGGTAGAGCGCAACCTTGCCAAGGTTGAGGTCGCGAGTTCGAGACTCGTCTCCCGCTCCAGATTTTTCTGGCAGCGTGTTGGGTGGCAAAGCGCTGCAGGTGCAGGACAATGCGGGAGTAGCTCAGTTGGTAGAGCGCAACCTTGCCAAGGTTGAGGTCGCGAGTTCGAGACTCGTCTCCCGCTCCAAGTCATGGGGAAGCCACGCTTCCCTTTTTATTTGATGGACTGATGGTCATCGAGTAAAGAATCTGTCGTTTGCCGATACGGCATGCGGACAGTCCGCTTTTGGCGCGATAGCAAAGCGGTTATGCAGCGGCCTGCAAAGCCGTTTAGGCCGGTTCGACTCCGGCTCGCGCCTCCAGGTAGTATGAGAAAAGCCCCGCTTCGGCGGGGCTTTTCTTTTGCGCGCGCGGATGCCGGCTCGTGATGCCGATGAGCATCGGCGTCATCACCGTGCGCAGGGCGGTGGGGCGCTGATCGAAGCCGCCGCATCCCCCTGCGCGAACCCGACGATCAACCATCCACCGGCTGCGCCGGCGTATCGAGCCTGAGCTGGTAAAACGCCGCGTCGAGCCAGCGCCCGAACTTGAAGCCCGCCTCGGCGATCGTGCCCGCGTGTACGAAGCCAAGCCGCGTATGCAGCGCGACGCTGCCGCCGTTCGTCGCGTCGATGCAGCCGACCAGCACGTGCACTTGCGCGTCCCGCGCGCGCCGGATCAACTCGCGCAGCAGCAGTTCGCCGAGCCCGCGGCCGCGATGGTCGCGGTGTACGTAGACGCTGTGTTCAACCGTGTACTTGAACGCAGGGAACGCGCGAAACGTACCCCAGCTCGCGAAGCCGACCAGCGAGCCCGCTTCGTCCACAGCGCCGACGACAGGAAAACCGCCCGCGCGCTTCGTCGCGAACCATGTGACCATCGCTTCCGGCGGACGCGGCCGGTAATCGTAGAGCGCGGTCGAGTTCACGATCGCATCGTTCAGGATGTCGAGGATGGCCGCGGCGTGTTCGGCCTCGTTGCAATCGATCAGGCGCACGTCGTCGCGCGGTGTCGGGGAATTCATAGGGGCTCCTGCGCCTGTCGGCTTTGAACGGATGAGATGCTGCGTGCGCCGACGGCGGCTGATCCATCGCAGATCGCGACGACGTAGCGCGCGGCGTGCGACGACGGGTTGCTGAAAATCAGCGGCTGATCGAGCCGCATGGCCAGACAGTCGCCTTCGTGAAGCGCATGCAGCTGATCGCCCAACGTGACGTCTACACGCCCATGGACGACCCACACCTGTTGGTGCAATGCGCTTTCGCGCCCGCCGGAGTCGTACGCGACGCGTGCACCGGGCGGGAAATCGACTTCGACGAGCTGGAGCGGCGACGGCCAGCCGGCCGGCGACAGGTTGCGCCGCACGTAACCGGACGCCGGATCGCGCCATTCCGTCTGCTGCGTGCGCCGCGCGAGCGGTTGCGCAGGCGCGTCGTCGCGATCGCCGCCGAACAGCCCGGCCAGCGACACGCCGAGGCCCGCCGCGAGCTTGTCGAGCACGACGGCCGTCGGGCTTGCCGACGCGCGCTCGATGAGCGAGATCATCGAACGGCTGACGCCGGAACGTGCGGCGAGCGCATCGAGCGTATAGCCTCGAAGCGTGCGCAGCTCACGCACGCGCCGCGCGATGCGATCGTTGATGCCAGTGTCGTCGGCGGGTGTGCTGGCTAATTCTTGCATGATGGATCGATTCTCCAGCAAACTGGAATTGGAAGTCAACGGCCATCCCGACGGCTGGACCGACGCGCCAACAATCCTTCGCTTGCCCACCCGACGATGCGAGCGTAATATACGAAACGACTATATTTCGTTTAATTGGAGACATATGGGAATCATCAAGATCTCCGAGCACATGCACGAACGGCTGCGCTCGACCAGTACCGCGCTGAGCCGCTCGATCAATGCGCAGGCCGAGCACTGGCTGCGCGTCGGGATGCTGTCGGAACTCAATCCGTCGTTGTCCTACGGCGATATCTGCCGGATGCTGATCGAGACCGAAGCGCGCGGCGGTGATGCGGGCGCGGCGGAACCGGTGGCTCACGGCATCGAGCAGGTGGCGTGATGGCGAAGCGCGAAATTCCGATCCGCGGTGCTGCGGAAATCGCCAAGTCGCGCGAGGCCGCGAAGCTCGCGTCGCAGGTGCTGACGATGATCACCGACCACGTGAAGCCGGGTGTCACGACTGACGAACTCGATGCGCGTTGCCGCGAATACATCGTCGACGAACTCGGTGCGATTCCGGCGAACATCGGCTACCACGGCTATCCGAAAACGCTGTGCACGTCGGTCAATCACGTCGTCTGTCACGGCATTCCGTCGTCGCGGCCGATGCGCGACGGCGACATCGTCAACCTCGACATCGCGGTGATCAAGGACGGGTGGTTCGGCGACACGAGCCGCATGTACTTCGTCGGCGAGCCGGGCGAATTGGCGCGGCGTCTCGTCGCGGTGACCTACGAGGCGATGCATGCGGGGATTCGTGCGGTGCGGCCGGGCGCAACGCTCGGCGATGTCGGTTACGCGATCCAGCAGATCGCGCATCGCGAAGGGTTCAGCGTGGTCCGCGAGTACTGCGGGCACGGGATCGGCGACGTCTACCACGACGAGCCGCAAGTGCTGCACTATGGCCGCCCCGGCACCGGCGTCCCGCTGCGCCCCGGAATGATCTTCACGATCGAGCCGATGCTGAATGCGGGCAAGCGCGATACGCGCGTGCTGGCGGACGGCTGGACGGTCGTCACGAAGGATCACTCGCTGTCTGCGCAATGGGAGCACATGGTCGTGGTCACGGAGCAGGGCGTCGAGATCCTGTCGGACGACGTGACGCCCAAAGCATTCGCAGCCGTTTCGGGCACGCACGCAGCCTGACGGCCACGGCATGCTCGCGCATGCTGCAACGTACAATGGGCCCCGTCAGGGGCCCTTGTCATTGAAGCGTGCGCGGTGCGGTCGGCAAGCGAGCGTCTTTGCAGACGTGGCCACCCGCGCGGCGCTTATCGGTCGCGCGTCTTCTCCCAGGCGTGTTCGACGAACACACGGCACAGGGCTTCCATTCCGTTACGGTCTTCGTCGTCGAAGCGTGCGGCGACGGGGCTGTCGACGTCCCACACGCCGATCAGCGTGCCGTCGGCGGCTACCAGGGGCACGACGATTTCCGATTCCGAGGCCGCGTCGCACGCGATATGGCCCGGGAATTCATGCACATCGCGCACGACCTGCGTCTCGCGGGTCTGCGCGGCCGTGCCGCACACGCCCTTGCCGAGCGCGATCCGGACGCACGCGGGCTTGCCCTGGAACGGTCCGACCACGAGTTCCGATCCGTCGAAGAAATAGAAGCCGGCCCAGTTCAGGCGGTCGAGCGAATGATAGACGAGCGCCGAGAAATTCGCGGCGTTCGCGATCAGATCGCGCTCCGATTCGACAAGTGCGCGCGCCTGCTCGACGAGCGTGGCATAGAGTTCGGTCTTGGAGGCGTGAGGGTCGGTGGACAGCGTGAACATGGCTGGATGGCAAAAGAGTGATGAACAACGGATTGCGAAAAGCGCGGTGCGCGTCCCGCAGTCTACGGCACGCGCGGCGTGTGTGCAGCGCCCGGCTCAGGGGCGCGGTGGCGAATGCGCCGCGACGGCGCTTGCAATGCCGCTCAATCGGGTTCGAGCTGGGCGAACCGCTCGGCCAGGAAATCGAGCAACGCGCGCACGGCCGGCAGCAGCCCGCGCCGCGACGCGAATACCGCATGCACGATTTCGCGGCGCGGCGCCCAGTCCGGCAGCACGGTGACGAGTTCACCGCGCGCGACTTCGTCGCGCACCATCATCGTCGGCAACTGCACGATGCCGACCCCAGCGACCGCAGCCGCGCGCAACGCGAGCATGCCGCCCGTCACGAGCCTCGGCTGGTGGTGGATCTCCGCTTGCGCGCCGGCGGGGCCGCGCAGCCGCCATACATGCGTGGCCTGCGGCACGCCGTGATCGAGGCTCGGCAGGCGCGTGAGATCGGCCGGCACGGCCGGCACGCCATGCTCGTGCAGCAACGCAGGGCTCGCGACGAGGCACTGGCCTCGCTCGGCCAGCACACGCAGTGCGAGATCGCTGTCTTCGAGCGGCGGCGGCCGCACGCGGATCGCGACGTCGATCCCTTCACCGACCACGTCGACGCGCCGGTTGGTCGCCTCCAGATGAATCTCGACGCGCGGGCACGCGACCATGAACGCGGCGATCATCGCGCCGACCAGCGAGTCGAGCAGCACGACGGGGCAGCTGATGCGCACGATCCCGCGCGGCTCCTCGTGCAGCAGCGCGATCGCCTCGTCGGCGGCATCGGCCTCGACGAGCATCGCGCGGCAATGCGCGTAATACGTCTGACCGACGTCGGTGACGGTGAAACGGCGCGTCGAGCGCTGGATCAGCCGCATCCCTAGCCGCGCCTCGAGCAACGCAATGCGCCGGCTCAGCTTCGATTTCGGCATGTTCAGCGCGCGCCCGGCAGGCGCGAACCCGCCGTGCTCGACCACCTGCACGAAGTAATAGAGATCGTTCAGATCCCGTTCGTTATCGTTCATCAAATAGAACGCTGAGTGCGATTTCGGCAGTCTACCGGATCGATCGTTCCATCACTATATTCGTACTCAGGATGCGAAACACGTGTTTCGCCGCAATTCGGAGAAGGCAAATGAAGAAGATCCAGGGTGTTTATAGCGCGCCTCGCGGTCATTGGGTCGGCGACGGTTTCCCGGTGCGGTCGATGTTCAGCTATCAGTCTCACGGCGCCCACCTGAGCCCGTTCCTGCTGCTCGACTATGCCGGGCCCGCGAACTTCGAGCCGGCTTCGGCACCGCGCGGCGTGGGCCAGCACCCGCACCGCGGATTCGAAACGGTGACGATCGTCTATGACGGCGAAGTCGCTCACCGCGATTCGACCGGCGCGGGCGGTACGATCGGTCCGGGCGACGTGCAATGGATGACGGCCGGGAGCGGGATCCTGCACGAGGAGTTCCACTCGGACGCATTCACGAAGCGCGGCGGGCCGCTCGAGATGGTGCAGCTGTGGGTGAACCTGCCCGCCGCTGACAAGATGAATGCGCCCGGCTATCAGACGATCCTGAACGCCGATATCCCGGTGGTCGACCTGCCGGACGGTGCGGGACGTGCGCGCATCATCGCAGGCGAGTTCGACGGCCGGCGCGGGCCGGCCCGCACGCATACGCCGATCGACGTGTGGGACGTGCGGCTGGCGGCAGGTGGACGCGCACGGTTGCCGATCGCCGAAGGGCGCACGCTCGCGGTGGTCGTGCTGAGCGGTACGGTGCTGGTGAACGGCGAGACGATCGCCCGCGAAGCGCAATTCGTGCAGTTGAGCCGCGACGGCCGCGACGTCGAACTCGAAGCGAACGGCGACGCCAAGCTGCTGATCCTGAGCGGCGAGCCGATCGATGAGCCGGTCGTCGGTTACGGCCCGTTCGTGATGAACTCGCAAGAGGAAATCCGGACCGCGATCGACGATTTCAACAGCGGCCGCTTCGGCCGGATGCCGGCCTGACCGACGAGCCCCGCGCGATGCGGGGCTTTTTTTCATGCGCGCGTGCCGTCGCGCGCCATGTGCGCTTCGAGGCATAATCGACGATTGCCGCGCGCCGGCCGGCGCGCCCGAATCAGGACCGCACATGAACGCTTCAGCACTCGCCGCATCCCCGCGCGCCGCCGATCTGGACTGGCGCTGGAAATTCTTCGACGCGCTGACGACGCGCGAGCTCTATACGATCCTCGACGCACGCAGCGCCGTGTTCGTGGTCGAGCAGAACTGCGTGTATCGCGACATCGACGATGCGGATCCGGCGGCGTGGCATCTGGCCGCATACGATCCGGCTGGACGTCTTGCCGGCTATCTGCGCGTGCTGCTGCCGGATGCGCAGCACACCGACGTGCGCATCGGCCGCGTGCTGACGACCGCGCCGTTTCGTGGCGCGGGCCTCGGCAACACACTGATTTCGCGCGCGCTCGAGCACATCGACGCGCAGTGGCCGGATACGCAGGTGAGTCTGCATGCGCAGGCCCATCTGCAGCGCTTTTACGGAGCGTTCGGTTTCACGCCGAGCTCGGACGTGCACGACGAGGACGGCATCCCGCACGTGTGGATGACCCGCGCGCGCGGCTGAGCCGCGGCGCGGCAAGCGCTCAGTGGGCGGCGCGCGTCTCCGACGGGCGTTCCGTGCGCCGTGCGGCGGCGCGTTCGTCGATCAGCCGGCCGCGCGCGGACAGCCGCAGCCAGTGTCGCAGCGCGATCAGTGCGCCGATCACACTCATCATCGAACCCGGAATCCACAGCAGCAGCCCACCGATCTGCTGGTCGCGCAGCGGGCTCAGCCACGTGAACGCGCGGCCGCAGATCGAATAGATCGGATACAGCTCGTGCGGCGTGAAGAAGATCAGCGCGCCGAGCGCGATCTGCGGCGGGATCGCCGCGACGACGATCAGGATCCGGCGGCCCGGCAAAAGCCGCGCGGGCGGTGCGGGCCGCGGATCGACGACGAGCCACCAGAACAGCAGCCCGTCGATCACCATGCTCCAGTTCATCAAGCGATACAGACGCCAGTCGAGCATCGCGATGAAGTGGATCGGCGACAGCAGCCAGAAATAAATCAGCCCGACGAACAGCACGACCGCGACGACCGGATGGAACAGCACGTCGAGCGTCTTGCGTACGGGCGCCCATGCGAGCGCGGGGCGCACGAAGCGCTGCCGCCAGCGAAACGGAATGCCGGCGCGGATTGCCGCGCCCGGGTAGGCGAGCGCGATGAAGAACGGCCCGAGGTGATGCAGCACGAGATGCTGCGCGCGATGCATGAAGAATTCATGCTCGAAGAAGTAATCGAGCCGCGTATGCAGTGCGATGTAGAGCGCCGTCAGCCCGAACCAGAGCGAGAGCTGGCGCAGCGGCGACACCTTCGCTTTCTTCACGCCGCGCGCGAACAGCACGGCGGCCGCCAGCACCGCGACGACCACGGTCGGCGACGGTTCCCATGGATCGAGCCAGTACAGGACGTTCATCGCGTACGCATCACTTCGCCTGCGCCGGCGACTTCACGGCGAATGGCGCGTCGATCGTTTCGCCGTCGGAAAATTTCAGGCGCAGGCGCACGGTGTCGCCGGGCTTGATCGCATGCTTCGGCTCCTCGAGCATGAAGTGATAGCCGCCCGGCGCGATGTCGACCTTGCCACGCGCCGGGATCGTGAGCTTGTCGACCATTTCCATCTTTTGCGTCGAGCCGTTCGACACCGTCTGGTGCAGCATCGCCATTCCGTAGTCGGGGCTGTCGACGTCGACGAGATCGACCGGCTTGTCGCTCGCATTGACGATGGTCACGTACCCGCCGGCGGGCAGCTGGTTCGGCAGCCAGCGTACCCATCCGTTGTGCGCGGTGATCGCGCCAGCGGCGTACGCAGTCGCACCGGTGCACAGCGCGGCGAGGAGGGCGAGCGTTTTCAGGGTCGTCTTCATGTCGGTGTTGAGCATTTCAGGAGGTGGCGGGGGCGGTGTCGATGATCCGGCGCACGTCGGCGGCGATCGCGTCGGGCGAGTCGCCGTCGGTGGCGAGCAGGCGCGCGCGGCCGTTCGCGTCGAAAATATAGACGGCCGAACTATGCGTGACCTCGTAACCGCCGGACGGATCGCGTTGCTCCATCTGGTAGGCGACGCGATAGCGTTTCGCGAGCGATTCGATCTGGCCCTCGCTGCCCGTCAGGCCGCGCGCGTGCGCGGCGTCGAATGCCGCAACGTACGACTGCATCGCCTGCGGCGTGTCGCGTGCGGGATCGACCGACACGAACAGGATGCGCACGTCGTTCGCCTGCGGGCCGAGTTTCGCGAGCACTTCCATCAGTCGCGCCATCGTTTCCGGGCAGACGTCCGGGCAGTGCGTGTAGCCGAAGTAGACGAGCGCGACGCGGCCGCGGAACGCGTTCGCATCGACCGGACGACCGTCGCCGCCGGTCAGCGTGAACGACAGGTCCGGCAGGTGGCCGGTGACGTTGGTCAAGTGCCAGTTCGGTTCGTCGTGCGTGCACGCGGCGAGCGCGACAGCGGCGCCCAGCGCGGCAATCGCGCGGACGAGGAAGCGGCTAAGGCGGGGGAAACGCCGGTGCGGCGCGGAACGGGCAGACGACATCCTGGGGCTCGATCGGACGGAACGGTCGCCGGCCGGCGCGGCGCCATGCGTCGCGCGGCCGGCGGTTGCCGACTGTAACGCAATTCCCGCGCCCGCGTCCTTTCGAAACCCGTACGGTACGAGCTGGCGGGGCAATATGTCGCAGTTGACGAGGGCCGCCGCGCACGACGCGTCGAGCGCCGGATTCGCCCATCTCGGTACGCAGGCGCGGTAATATGCGCACAATTCCATTCTCGCAGCGGCGGCCCGCGCCTGCAGGCCGCTCCTCAGACCATCGAATCGATGCAATCCGTTCCGGCTTCCTTGTCCCTGACCGATACCGCGTTCTTTTTCGACTTCGACGGCACGCTCGTCGAGCTCGCGCCGACGCCCGACAGCATTCATGTGCCGCCGTCGCTGCTGACGCTGCTCGACGCGCTGCGGCGCCGCTCGCACGGCGCGGTTGCCGTCGTGTCGGGGCGCGGGATCGACAACCTCGACACGTTCCTGAACATGCCGGACCTGCCGATCGCGGGCCTGCACGGCGCCGAGCGCCGCGACGCGAACGGCGACACGCAGCGCATCGGCTTCAACGACGAACGGTTGCTGCGCATCGAGCGCGAGCTCGCGGCCGTCGTCGATCGCCATCCTGGCATGCTGCTCGAAATCAAGGGGGCGGCCGTCGCGCTGCACTATCGCAACGCGCCGGAGCGGGAGCCGGCCGCGCGCGAAGCGGCCGAGCGCCTCGTCGCCGAATATGCGGACGCTTACGTGCTGCAACCCGGCAAGATGGTGTTCGAGATCAAGCCGAAGGGCGTCGACAAGGGACGTGCGCTGGCCGCGTTCCTCGACGAGCCGCCGTTCGCGGGCCGCGTGCCGCTGTTCGCGGGCGACGACCTGACCGACGAGAAGGGTTTCGCGGTGGTCAACGCGCGCGGGGGCTTGTCGATCAAGGTCGGCGCGGGCGAGACGTCGGCGCGCATGCGGCTTGATTCGGTCGACGCGCTGCACGCGCAGATCGCCCGCTGGCTTGGTGTGGAGCAGCCGGGCGCATGAGCCGACTCATCATCGTTTCAAACCGCGTCGCACCGATTTCGGAAGGCGAACCGGCGGCGGGCGGCCTCGCGATCGGCGTCTACGACGCGCTGAAGGAGACGGGCGGCATGTGGTTCGGCTGGAGCGGCGAAGTCGTCGCGTCCGGTGCGCCGCAGATTCGCGTCGACGAGCATGGCCCGGTGACGTTCGCGACGATCGGCCTGTCGCGCCGCGATTACGATCAGTACTACCGCGGTTTCTCGAACGCGACGCTGTGGCCCGCGTTCCATTACCGCGCGGATCTGATCCAGTATGACCGCCACGAGTTCGACGGCTACCGCCGCGTGAACGTGTGGCTCGCGCAGCAACTGGTGCCGCTGCTGCAGGACGACGACGTGATCTGGGTGCACGACTATCACCTGATCCCGTTCGCGCGTGCGCTGCGCGCGGCCGGCGTGAAGAATCGCATCGGATTTTTCCTGCACATTCCGTTTCCGGCCGCGCAGGTGCTCGTCAACGTGCCGCCGCATCGCGAGCTGGTCGAGTCGCTGTGCGCGTTCGACCTGCTCGGTTTCCAGACCGAACCCGATCTGCGGGCTTTTTGCGACTATGTCGAGTTCGAGGCCGGCGGCGAAGTCGTGCGCGAAGAACGAACGGTGCGCGTGAATGCGTTCGGCAATTCGCTACGCGCGGCCGCCTATCCGATCGGCGTCTACCCGGACGAGATCGCGTCGCTCGCGCAGGCGGGCGAGACCGGCAAGGCCGTGCGCACGCTCGCGACGTCGCTGCGCGGGCGGCAGCTGATCATGAGCGTCGACCGGCTCGATTACTCGAAGGGACTCGTCGAGCGCTTCCGCGCGTTCGAGAAGCTGCTCGAGCATCAGGCGTCGATCCGCAATCGCGTGTCGTTCCTGCAGATCGCGCCGTCGACGCGGGCCGACCTGCGCGCATACCAGGACATCCGGCTGCAGCTCGAAGCGGAGTCGGGGCGCATCAACGGCCGCTACGCGGAGCTCGACTGGGCGCCGATTCTCTATATTCACCGGCAATACGACCGGCAGGTGCTGGCCGCGCTGTATCGGCTCGCTCGCGTCGGCTTCGTGACGCCGCTGCGCGACGGGATGAACCTCGTCGCGAAGGAATACGTGTCCGCGCAGAATCCGGACGATCCGGGCGTGCTGGTGCTGTCGCGTTTCGCCGGCGCCGCCCGCGAGCTGACGGGCGCGCTGATCGTCAACCCGATCGACATCGACGGGATGGCCGATGCGCTGTCGCAGGCGCTGACGATGCCGCTCGCCGAGCGGCGCGCGCGTTATTCGGACATGATCGCGCAGCTGCGCGAGAACAACGTGTCGGTGTGGCGCGACAATTTCTTGCGCGATTTGCAGCGCGCGTGACCGGCGCACCGCGCGGCGGATGTCGCGCGGAAACTGGCCGGTACCATGAAAAAACCCCAAAAGTTGGCGTCCAACTTTTGGGGTTCGGTTCGGCGAAGTACGGTGGCGGTTTTATCGGTTTGCGATTGCCACGACGTTATGCCACGCGTTCGCCGCTCGGTGCGGTACCGTCGGGCACGTGATGGCGGCCCTGCTGTTTCGCGAGCAGGTCGCGGTACAGGCCCGGGCGGCTGCGCAGCACGTCGGGGCTGCCGTCGTCGATCACCTTGCCGTTGCTCATCACGATGATCCGGTCGAAATTGCGCAGCGTCGACAGCCGGTGTGCGATCGCGATCACCGTGCGGCCGATCATGAGCCGGTCGAGCGCACTCTGGATCGCTTCTTCGGACGCGCTGTCGAGCGCCGACGTCGCTTCGTCGAGCAGCAGAATCGGCGCGTCCTTCAGGATCGCGCGCGCGATCGCGATGCGCTGGCGCTGGCCGCCGGACAGCTTCACGCCGCGGTCGCCGACGATCGTGTCATAACCTTCCGGCATCGCCTCGATGAACTCCGAGCAGCGGGCGTCGCGCGCGGCGGCGAGCACTTCGTCGCGAGTCGCGTCCGGGCGACCGTATGCGATGTTGTCGTAGATGGTCCGGTGCAGCAGCGAGATGTCCTGCGGCACGAGCGCGATCGCCTGGCGCAGACTGTCCTGCGTGATCGACTTCACGTCCTGGCCGTCGACCATCACGGCGCCGTCCTGCGTGTCGTAGAAGCGCTGCAGCAGCGCGAGCACCGTCGATTTGCCGGCGCCGGACTTGCCGATCAGGCCGACACGCTGGCCGGGCTCGATATGGAGGTCGAAGTGGTCGAGGATCGCGCGACGGTGCGGATACGCGAACGTCACGCGTTCGAAATCGACGCGTCCGCCCTTGGGCGACAGCGGCTGCGCGTCGGAGCGGTCCGGCATTCCGTGCGGCTCGAGCAGCGTCTTCACGGCTTCCGACAGGCGGGCGATGTGCTGCGTGACGTCGACGAGCGCGACTGCGAGATCGCGCGTGCCGTGCAGGATCGTGAAACCGAGCGAGCTGACGAGCACGATATCGCCGGACGTCGCGCGGCCCTGGTCCCACAGCCACAGCGCCCAGCCGAGCAGGCCGGCGGACAGCATCGCGGTGATCACGGCGTGCAGCAGGCGCAGCTTCTCGAGATAGAGCAGGCTTTGCTGGCGCGCGTCCATCTCGGCCTTCACCGTCGCACTGAAGCGCTTCTGCTCGCGCAGCGTCATCCCGAACGCGCGCACGAGGCCCATGTTGCCGATCACGTCGACAAGCTCGCCGTCGACCGCGGCTGCCTTCGCCGCGAACGCGTGATGGCGTGCGGAGCCGCGTCCGGCGAGCTTGAACAGCACGATCGCGAGCACGGCCGAACAGCCGAGCAGGCCCGCGGCCATCAGCGGATTCACGACGATGATCATCAGGATCGCGCCCAGCACCGCGATGCACGGCGGCAGCACGTTCCACGCCATCGTGTTCTCCGACGTATAGACGGCGTTCGACGTCGCGGTGATGCGGCTGGCGAGCGTGCCCGGCTGTTTTTCCGAGTAGTACGTCGGCGAATGGCCGATCAGATACTGGAACAGATCGCGCCGCAGGTCGCCGGTGACCGCGACGAACGTGTGCGCGGCGACCCAGCCGCCGACGCGCCACAGCAGGTTGTCGGCTGCGATCAGTCCGACCAGCAGCGCGAACGCGCTCCACAGCGGGCCCGGATGATGGCGCCCGGTCGCAAGCACGTCGATGAGATGCTTGATCGCGTATTGCGAGCCGAGCGCGCAGCCGACGGCGGCCAGCACACTGCAGAGCACGACCAGGTGCGCGACAGGATGCAGGCGGATGTAGCGGAACAGGAACGCGATCGGCCGATGCGCGTAGCTCGACAGCTTCGCGTTGTGGGCGTTGCGCTGGGCGGGGGTGAGAGATTCCAAAATATGCGTGCGGTGATTCGGTGAGTGGGCGCGTCGGCCGGGTTGCGGCCGGCGAATCGCCCGGACTGAACAATCCGGCATTGTAAACAACGCCGTGCATTGCGCTGCGCGAATCTTGCCTGGATCAGGCCGGTGCGCGGACAATTTTGAGATAAAATCCGGCATCCCGTCCTGCCGCATGCGCCGGAATCGCGATGCCGGCGGCGACGAGATGACAAGGAACGCCAAAAGGGCCTTCCACTCTAGAACGGACGCCCGAGTCCGCGGGTTGCAAAGTGTTGCACCTTTGTAACAAAGTAAAGTGTTTGAAATGTCGCGCGCCGTATCGGGATTAACCCTAGATAATCGGCTCCGGGTTCGATTCCAGGTTTTTACGAACCCCTGTCAACGGGTCTTCGTTTCAAACGTTCTATGCCTGTCGCGTCGCCGACGCTCCTTGAGCAGCGCGGGTTTCGACGCTCCTGGCAGGTAATTCGTCCGATCATCGGACGAGTCCATCCGGCCCGGACCGGCGGCAGGTTGCCGACCCATACCTGGTTTTTAGCCGATTTTTTAGGAGTTACGCATGCGAATCGCCCAAATCGCTCCGTTGCATGAAGCGGTTCCCCCGAAGCTTTACGGCGGGACCGAGCGAGTGGTGTCCTATCTGACCGAAGCGCTCGTCGAGATGGGGCATGACGTCACGCTCTTCGCGAGCGGCGATTCGCAAACGTCCGCGAAGCTCGAAGCGTGCTGGCCGCAGGCGCTGCGCCTCGACCCGACGATCCGCGACGTGATGGCCCCGCACATGCTGCTCCTCGAGCAGGTGCGCCGCCGCGCGGAAGAGTTCGACGTGCTGCACTGCCACATCGACTACTATCCGTTCTCGCTGTTCTCGCGCCAGCCGGTTCCGCATCTGACGACGATGCACGGCCGTCTCGACCTGCCGGAACTGCAGCCGATCTTCAATGCGTTCAGCGACGTGCCGGTCGTGTCGATCTCCGACAACCAGCGCATCCCGCTGCCGCAGGCGAACTGGCTGTCGACCGTCTATCACGGCTTGCCGGAGAACCTGCTGACGCCGATCCCGAACGTTAAGCCGAGCTACCTCGCGTTCCTCGGCCGCATCTCGCCGGAAAAGCGCGTCGACACCGCGATCCGTATCGCCGAGCAGGCGGGCATGCCGATCAAGATCGCCGCGAAGCTCGACAAGGCCGATCGCGCTTACTACGAAGAAAAGATCAAGCCGCTGTTCGCGCTGCCGCACGTCGAGTACATCGGTGAGATCAGCGAGTCGGAAAAAACCGAATTCCTGGGCAACGCGCACGCGCTGCTGTTCCCGATCGACTGGCCGGAGCCGTTCGGCCTGGTGATGATCGAGGCGATGGCGTGCGGCACGCCGGTGATCGCGTTCAAGCGCGGCTCGGTGCCGGAAGTGATCGAGAACGGCGTGTCGGGCTTCGTCGTCGAAGACGAACTGTCGGCCGTCGCGGCGCTCAAGCGCCTCGATACGCTGCCGCGCGAGAAGGTCCGCGCTGCATTCGAAGCACGCTTCTCGTCGAAGGTCATGGCGCAGAACTACGTGAAGGTCTACGAGGAACTGCTGCGCCAGAAGCGCCGCACCGTGCTGCGCGAAGTCAACGCAGGCTGACGCCGGGCCGCCGGCCGCATTGCGGCCGAGGCCGTCATCGACGCCCCGTCCGGGTACCCGGCGGGGCGTTGTCACATCTGCGGCGCCGATCTGTTGTATTCTCGCCGCGCCCGGCGCCGCGAACGGCCGCGGAAGCGGTCCGCCGCGCGATCCGGGCGTCTGTCCAGACGGTAATGTCCCTATAATGGCCGTGCCGTGAAATCCGGCCCCGCACGATCATCGAGAGGAGAGCAGTCTTGGCGAGAACGAAAACCACGCGTGCAGCGCCGGCCCCCGGTGCCGGCGTGATCTTCGCATTGCGCGCGATCGGTCTCGTGCTGTTCGCGCGCTGGCTGTTCTCGATGTCGCAAATGGGTTATCGCGCGTCGCTGTCGGCGATGGTGTCGTCGCCGTGGGCGTTCGTCTATCTGGTCCTGATCTTCCTGCTGCTCGCGCTGCCGGGCGCCGCTGCGCGTGCCGAACGGCCGTTCCATCCGCTGCCCCAGTGGCTGCGGCAGGCGCTGCGCGTACTCGCGCTGATCGGTTTCCTGTTCGCCGTGTGGTCGATCGGCGCATTCGTGTGGGCAGCCGGCTGGCGTCGCGCACTGCACGCGGTGACGGCCACCAACGGCTGGCTCGTCGCCGCCCCCGCACTGTATGGGGCAATCGTATGGATGTGCCGCCCGCGGGCGCTGTGGCGCACCAACGTGGCCGCCCGCCGGTTCGCGGTCGGCCGTTACGCGATTTCGCTCGATACGCTCACGCGCACCGCGATCGTGTGGATGGAAAGCCGCAAGGTCGGCCAGTACGACGCACGCGAATTATCGGTGCGCTGGCCCGGCCAGGCGGCCCCGGCTGGCGGCGGGCAGGGCGAGCCCGTCGCGCAGCCGGCCGCTGCCATGCCGCCGCGACGCGGCAGCCTGTTCCGGCGCCCGAAGGTGGAACTGCTGTGGGATTCTCCCGCCGCCGTCGGCCATAACCGGCAGATCGTGATGCGCACGCCGCTCGCAACCGAGGGCGATCGCGTCGCGGTGCTCGCGCTCGACGCGGCGCTCAAGCAGATCGTCTGATTTCGCCTGCGTGGCGCAGGCAACGAGGAGGCGCAATGATCGTCCGTTGGTTGCTTGCAGCCGTGCATTTGATGGCGTTCGGCGTCGCGTTCGCGGCGATCGCGGGGCGTAATCGTGCGCTGCGCCGGGTCATCGCATCGGCACAGGCCGCCGATCTGCCCGGCGTGTTCAAGGCCGACGCAGTGTGGGGGCTGTCTGCACTGGTCCTGATCGCGACGGGGCTCACGCGCGCATTCGGCGGTTTCGAGAAAGGCTCGGCGTATTACCTTCACGAGCCGCTCTTTCACGTGAAGATGACCGCTCTGGTGCTGATCCTGCTGCTCGAAATTGTGCCGATGCTCGGGCTGATCCGTTGGCGCATCGACGCCCGCAAGCAGCAGATGCCCGATCTCGGCCGTGCGCGAACCTACGTACGGATCGGCCACTGGCAGGCACTGCTCGTGATGGTCATCGTGTTCGCCGCGTCGGGGATGGCGCGGGGGATCGGGCTGGCCGGGTAGCGGCCGACGCGTGGGCAAACGCCGCACATCGGCCGCCGACCGCGCGGATTCGCCGCCCCGCGCGTGCCGCGCTCAGCGCACGAGACACGGGCGCTTGTTGTTGAAGGTCCACCCCGGAATCAGATACTGCATCGCCGCCGCGTCGTCGCGCGCGCCGAGCCCGTGCTGCTTGTACAGCTCGTGCGCACGCGCGACCGCATCCATGTCGATGTCGATGCCGAGACCCGGCCGCTTCGGCACCTCCACAAGCCCGTTCTCGATCTTCAGCGGCTCGCGCGTCAGGCGTTCGCCGTCCTGCCAGATCCAGTGCGTGTCGATGGCCGTGACCTGGCCGGGCGCCGCAGCGGCGACATGCGTGAACATCGCGAGCGATACGTCGAAGTGATTGTTCGAATGGGAGCCCCACGTGAGGCCCCAGTCGCGGCACATCTGCGCGACGCGCACCGAGCCCTGCATCGTCCAGAAGTGGGGGTCGGCGAGCGGGATGTCGACGGCCTGCAACTGCACCGCGTGGCCCATCTGGCGCCAGTCGGTCGCGATCATGTTGGTCGCCGTCGGCAGCCCGGTCGCGCGGCGGAACTCGGCCATCACCTCGCGGCCCGAGTAGCCGTTTTCCGCGCCGCACGGATCTTCCGCATACGCGAGCACGTGGTGCAGGTCGCGGCACAGCCGCACGGCCTCGTCGAGCGACCATGCGCCGTTCGGGTCGAGCGTCACGCGGGCATTGGGGAAGCGCTCGGCGAGCGCCGTCACCGCCTCGACCTCGCGCGCGCCTTCGAACACGCCGCCTTTCAGCTTGAAATCGTTGAATCCGTAGCGCGCATGCGCGGCTTCCGCGAGTCGCACGACCTGCTCGGGCGTCAGCGCGGCTTCGTCGCGCACGCGAGTCCAGTCGTCGGTCGCGCCGCGGCCGTCGCGATACGGCAGCGCCGTCCGGGTGCGATCGCCGACGTAGAACAGGTAGCCGAGCATCTCGACGCGCTCGCGCTGCTGCCCCTCGCCGAGCAGCGCAGCCACGGGCACGCCGAGATGCTGGCCGAGCAAGTCGAGCAACGCGGCTTCGAGCGCGGTGACCGCATGGATCGTGGTGCGCAGGTCGAACGTTTGCAGCCCGCGCCCGCTCGCGTCGCGATCGGCGAACGTGCGCCGCACGTCGTTGAGCACCGCATGGTAATTGCCGACAGGCTGGCCGACGACGAGCGCACGCGCGTCGTCGAGCGTGCGGCGGATGCTTTCGCCGCCCGGCACTTCGCCGACGCCGGTCCGGCCCGCGCTGTCCTTGAGGATGACGAGGTTGCGGGTAAAGAACGGGCCGTGTGCGCCGCTCAGGTTGAGCAGCATGCTGTCGTGGCCGGCGACCGGAATGGCTTGCAGGTCGACGATGCGCGGCGTGTCGTGGGAAGGCGAGGCAGTGACGGCGTTCATGGCGGCGATGGCGAAAGAGTGGGCGATGCCGTGCGGCAAAAGCTTTGCCGCGCGCGGCGGGAGGTGCGATCATTCGACAACCGACGTGCGCGGCGCGCTAGCCCAGCAGGTCGACAGCAATCCGCAGGGGGGCGACCCAGCTCGACGCCGGTGTCGCGGTGGACCGGAGCAAGCGCGTGCGCGCATTTCGGTCGACCGCGAAACCGGGTACCGGCTCGCGTGCTGAAGCGCGTGAGCGGGCCCATCGCGACTACGGGACCCGGTGCGTACAGCGTGTGTGCCGAGGTCAACAGGAGATCCGTGTCGAGATCATCAGTCGTCGGATGACTTGTGACGCAGTATAATGAATCATCGGCGTTCGCTCAAACCCCGCGTAAACCCTCGGCTCACATTACGATCATTCGAAAGGAACCGGCCTCATGTCCGTGCCCACGCTTCCCGCAGCGCCGCGCCGTCGCGCACGCAGCCTCGCACAAGATGTCGTCGACGCGCTGACCGCGCAGATCGAAAACGGCACGCTGCGTCCCGGCGACAAGCTGCCGACCGAAACCGAAGTCATGGCGGCGCAGGGCGTCAGCCGCACGGTCGTGCGCGAAGCGATCTCGCGTATGCAGGCGAGCGGCCTCATCGAGACGCGCCACGGCATCGGCAGCTTCGTGCTCGAGCCGTCACGCCGCCAGACGCTCGGCATCGATCCCGCGACCATCACGACGCTGCGCGACGTGCTCGCAGTGCTCGAATTGCGGATCAGCCTCGAAAGCGAATGCGCGAGCCTCGCCGCGCAGCGCGCGAACGACACCGATCTGGCCGCGCTGCGGCGCGCGCTCGACGCGATCGCGTCGGGGGCCGGCGGCGGCCGCGACACCGCGCAGCTCGACTTCCAGTTCCACCTGCAGATCGCGCAGTCCACCGGCAACCGCTATTTCGTCGACATCATGACGCAGCTCGGCGCATCGATCATCCCCCGCACGCGGGTGAACTCGGCGCGCTTCGCCGGTGACGATCTCGAACGCTACGTCGGCCGGCTCAATCACGAGCACGAGGACATCTACGAGGCGATTGCGCGTCACGACCCGGAAGCCGCACGCGCCGCGATGCGCACGCATCTGACCAACAGCCGCGAGCGGCTGCGCCGCGCGCACGAGGCCGCCGAAGCGGAACGCGACACGCAGGCCAGCTGAGCGCGAGGGCGACTTGCCCGAAGAGCGGTTGATCGGAAGATCGATTGGCCGGAGGGTAGCCCTGTGGGCACGCCCCGGGGCACGCGCATCGCGTCGAGAGCGTGCCAGCCATAACATCAGTCATCGTATGAGATTGGCGCGGCCTGCCGCCGGCCATGGGTCGCGCGCAGCACGCACGTTCGCGGGTCATACGGGGGCAGGCGGACGGTGTTCGCACCGCCGCCCGCGCCGACAGGCCCGGCTACCCGGGCCGCCGGCTCGTCGCAATCAGCCTCCCTTCGTCACGATCGTCTTCCACGCGCCGTTCTTCACCTGGTACAGCGTGGACATCCCGCTCTTGAGCGAGCCGTCGTTCGCGAACGAGATGCGGCCGGTGACGCCTTCGAAGTCGATCTTCTTCAACGCCGGGCGATAGACCTTCGGATCGGTCGAATTGGCGGCCTGCATCGCCTTGATCGCGGCCCACGCGGCGTCGTAGCCGAACTGTGCGTACGACAGCACGTCGACACCGAAGCGCTTCTTGAAACGCTGCTCGAAATCCTTGCCCTGCGGCAGCTCGTCGAGCGGGCGCCCGTATTCCCACGCCATCGCGCCTTCCGCGGCCGGGCCGGCGATCTTGATGAACTCGTTGTCCTTCACGCCGCCGCCGCCGACGAACTGCGCGTTCAGCCCGAGCTGGCGCATCTGCTTGATGAAGTTCGCGGCGAGCGAATCGAGGCCGCCGAAGAAGATCAGGTCGGGGTTCTTGCCCTTCAGGCTCGTGATCTGCGCGCGGAAGTCGACCGCCTGGTTGCTGGTGAACTCGCGGCCGATGATGTTGCCGCCGGCCGCCTTCACGGCCTTCTCGAACTCGTCCGCCTCGCCCTGGCCGAACGCGGTGCGATCGTCGATGATCGCGATGCGCTTGGCCTTGGTCACATCGACCGCGTACTTGCCTGCATTGCCCGCGTTCTGGCCGTCGGTCGCGATCACCATGAACATGTTCGCAAGCCCGCGCGACGTGAGCGTCGGGTTCGTGGCGGCCGGGTCGATGACCGGAATGCCGGCCTTGTCGTAGACCACCGACGCCGGAATCGTCGTGCCGGAATTGAAGTGGCCGACCACCACCGACACGTTTTGATCGACGAGCGCCTGCGCGGCCTGCACGCCGATCCGCGGGTCGGCCTGATCGTCCTGCACGACGAGGTTGAAGTGCGCGGGTTTGCCGGCGATCTGCACCTTCTGCGCGACGGCATCGTCGAGCGCGAGCTGCACGCCGTTCTGCAGATCCTTGCCGTAACCGGCATTCACGCCGGTGAGGGGCGCCGCGAAGCCGACTTTCACGTCGGTCGCGTCGGCGGCCTGCGCGGCCTGTTGCGAGAGGAGGGCTACTGCGGATACGACCGATACCGACAACAGGGAATGACGGAATTTCATGTTCGTTCCTCTTGTTCTACACCAGCGGGTGGGTACCGCACGCGGCCGGCGGGCCGGACACGTGCGACGGGCGGGCGGTTCGACCGCTTCTCTTAATCGGGCGGGGAGCTCGGCATGCTGATGATTCCCGGAACGTTCTCCCGTCAGGCTCTGCGAGGAGCCCCGATCGCCTCGATATATAGGTCGCCGATATGCACGGGTCTTGGCAATTTGCCGCGCATTCGATGCGGATTTGCGCATAGCTTCCGCGTGTGCACGGGCGGCCGGTATCGGGAGTTTCCCGTCACGAACGGACGGGAGCGGGTGCGGGGCGGGCGGCGCGGCCTTGCAGGAGGCCGCGCCGCCGTGCGCCGTCGTCAGTCGGACAGCGCGTCCGACGCGGCGTCGGCCGCTTCGGGAGCGCCGTGCGATGCGCTCGTGCGGATGGCAGGGTCGCTGGTGCTCGGGCGGCCTGTCTCGACGTGGCCCGCGAAGCGACGCAAGAAGCCGAGGAGGCTGCCGTCGCTGACGGTCAGGTCGTACCAGCCGTGGCTGCCGCGCAGATCCCAGTAATCGTCGACGTGCGCGCCCGGCGCAAGCTCGAACGTGCGCGCGCCGCCGTGGCCGTACGCATTCGTCACCTTGAGCCGCACGGCCTTGTGGCCGCGGTTCATCAGGCGCAGCGTGATGTTGCCGTTCGCGACGTCATAGCCGTAGATCACCTCGGGGTTCGTGTTCGCGCTGCCGGCGCCCGTCGCGAACGGGCCGCGGAAGTGACAGTAGAAGCCGTTCGGTCCGTACACGTCGAGATCGTACAGTCCGAGCGACGCGGCGGCGCTCCACGTGTCGGCGATCCGCTTGCCGGCTTCGACCGTGTACGTCCACGGGCCGTCGGCGCGGTTGCGCGACTGCACCTGGAACGCGGCACCCGCACGGCCGGTGTTCGCGAAGGCGAGGCGGAACTGGCCGTTCGCGGCTTCGACGCGGCCGTGCACGAACAGCTCGTACGGCAGCGCGCGCGCCGGACGCAGCCCCGGTTCCTGTTTCGGCAGTTGCTGCGCGACGGGCGGCACCGGAATGTAGTCCGGGTGGCGCAGACGATCGGGCGGCGCGTAGCCGCTCGTGTCGGGCAGGGTCGGCCATGCCGCGTCGGCAGTCGTGAAGTCGAACGCCGAGGTCAGGTCGCCGCATACTGCGCGTCGCCACGGCGACACGTTGGCGGCCGTCACCGGATACTGCGCACCGAAGCGCGCTTCGATGAATTGCAGCAGCGACGTGTGATCGAAGGTCTGCGAGCAGACCCAGCCGCCCTTGGTCCACGGCGAAACGACGAGCATCGGCACGCGCGGCCCGAGGCCGTACGGGCCGGCCATGTGCGACGCGTCGCCGCCGAATACCTCGTTGGTCGTCGCGACCGTCGACAGCCCGTTGTCGCGCGACTGCGGCGCGAACGGCGGCGGCACATGATCGAAGAAGCCGTCGTTCTCGTCGTAGGTGATGAAGAGCGCGGTCTTGCTCCACACGTCCGGATTCGACACGAGCACCTTCAGCACCTGCTCGATGTACCACGCGCCGTAGTTGGCCGGCCAGTTCGGATGCTCCGAATACGCTTCCGGCGCGCAGATCCACGACACCTGCGGCAGCGTCCCGTTCTTCACGTCCTGCTGCAGCACGTCGAACAGCGTGCCGCCGGCGCTGATGTTGGTGCCGGTGCGCGCCTTGTCGTACAGCGGCGTGCCGGGCAGTGCGGTGCGGTACTGGTTGAAGTAGAGCAGCGCATTGTCGCCGTAGTTGCCGATGTACGGGTTCTGCGTCCAGCCCCACGAGCCGTTCGCGTCGAGGCCGGTGCCGACGTCCTGGTAGATCTTCCACGACACGCCGGCCTGCTCGAGCACTTCCGGATAGGTCGTCCAGCCGTAGCCCTTTTCCTCGTTGCCGAGCACCGGGCCGCCGCCCGTGCCGTCGTTGCCGACGTAGCCGGTCCACATGTAGTAGCGGTTCGGGTCGGTCGAGCTCGGGATCGCGCAGTGGTACGCGTCGCAGATCGTGAACGCGTCGGCGAGCTGATAGTGGAACGGAATGTCGTCGCGCTTCAGGTACGCCATCGTCGTGGTGCCCTTGTTCGGCACCCACTGGTCGTAGCGGCCCTTGTTCCATGCGGCATGCATGTCCTGCCAGCCGTGCGGGAGATCTTGCAGGAACTGCATGCCGAGCTTGTCGGCGCCCGGGTGGAACGGCAGCAGCTCGGCCGGGCCGACCGGCTGATGGAACACCGACTTGCCGTTCGCGAGGCGCAGCGGGCGCGGGTCGCCGAAGCCGCGGACACCGCGCATCGTGCCGAAGTAATGGTCGAACGAGCGGTTCTCCTGCATCAGGATCACGATGTGTTCGATATCGCGGATCGTGCCGGTACGGCGGTTCGCGGGAATGGCGAGCGCATCGCGGATCACGGGCGGAAACAGATTCAGCGCGGCGGCGCCGGCGGTGCCGGCGGCGACGCGCAGGAAGTCACGACGGTTCGATCGGGTCATGGTCGTTATCGTGCATAAAGGGGGAGCCAGTTGGCGGGACATGCGCAAAAAAGCGGGCGCGCCCGGATCGCAGGATGCGGCTGCGACGGTCGTGCCGACGCGAGCATAGCCGGGATTCGGTGTCATTCCCGTGAAGTCCGGAAACGTTTGCACGCGCGCCGGATTGCACGCGGCCGGCCATGCGCCGACGAAGGCGCCGCGGCGGGCGAGCCTGGCCGGTACGCACGCGGCGGGCGGCGGAGCGCACGCCGGAAGAACGGAGAGCGGCGGGAAGGGCGGGAGGCTGAGAAGGGCGGCAGCGGTGACGATCGCGACGCGCGTGCGTCACGCGTCGGTCACCCAGGCGCCGAACCATTCGCTCGGCCGCGCGATTTCGTCCTGCGCGGCGACGAGTTCGAGCTCGTAGCGACGCGCGTCGTAGGTCGCCTTCACGACCGCGTGCACGGCCGCGAGCGTGTGCTCGAACGCCCCGCGCACCGAGTCGCCGCGCAGCCGGCAAGCGACGAAGATCGCGCTGGTGAGGTCGCCGACCCCGACCGGATGGCGCGGGAACGCATACAGCGGGCGCTGGCCGATCCACGCCTCGGTTTCGGTGACGGCGAGCATGTTGAAGCGATCGGCCGGGCTGTTGCGGTCGTGCAGGTGCTTGACGAGGATGATCCGGGGGCCGCGGCGGATCAGCGCGCGGCACGCGTCGACCGCTTCGGCGACGGTCTCGATGCGCCGCCCGGCGAGCTTCTGCAGCTCGGTGTGGTTCGGCGACATGCCGTCGGCGAGCGCCGGCATTTCCTGGACAATGAATTCCTCGACGCCGGGTTCGGGCCGGATGCCGCCCGTCTGTCCCATCGCCGGATCGCAGAAGTACCATGCGTTCGGGTTCATCGCCTTCACCGCGCGCACGATTTCGACCGTCGCGCGCGCCTGCGCGGGCGAGCCGACGAAGCCGGACAGCACCGCATCGCAGCGCTTGAGCGCGCCGATCGCCGCGACGCCGTCGACGAGCTGCTCCATCTTCGCGGCATCGATCGCGCTGCCGGCCCAGTGGCCGTACTGCATGTGATTCGATAGCTGGACCGTGTTGAGCGGCCAGACGTTGACGCCGAGGCGCTGCATCGGGAACACGGCCGCGCTATTGCCCACGTGGCCGTAGATGACGTGCGACTGAATGCTGAGGACGTTTTTCATGGAGATCCGCCTGCAGGCGTTTCAGGGTCACGTCACACGATACCCGAGATCGTCGCGCGCGCGAAAGTCGTGCGACGGCCGACTGTTGCGCGCCGTCGTCAGCGCGACCGCGTAGAATCGCGGGGCGCGAGGCCCGTGTGCCCGTATGCGTTTCCCCTTACCGTGATCGCCATGCCTTCGATTTGCAAGATGTTGTCCCTGGCCCGCGCCGCCGTGCTCGGCGCGGGTGTCGCCGCTGCGTGCGCGACATCGGCCGCCGTCCCGGCGCCCGCCGGCAACGACGGCCCCGCGTACGGCCCGCGCCTGGAAGGCTTCGCCTATCCGCAGCCCGAGCATCGCTACGCGTTCGTGTCGCAGCGCGAAACGCTCGAGATGGTCTACCTCGACGTGCAGCCGGCGCACCCGAACGGCCGCACGGTCGTGCTGCTGCACGGGAAGAACTTCTGCGCGGCGACCTGGGAGGACACGATCGGCGTGCTGAGCCGTGCCGGCTACCGCGTGGTCGCGCCGGACCAGATCGGCTTCTGCAAATCGTCGAAGCCCGAGCGCTACCAGTACAGCTTTCAGCAACTGGCGCGCAACACGCACGCGCTGCTCGAATCGATCGGCGTGAAGTCGGCGACGCTCGTTGGCCATTCGACGGGCGGGATGCTCGCGATGCGCTACGCGTTGATGTATCCGAAGGCGACCGACCAGCTCGTGCTGGTGAACCCGATCGGGCTGGAGGACTGGAAGGCGCTCGGCGTGCCGCCGCTGTCCGTCGACTATTGGTATGCACGCGAGCTGAAGACCAGCGCCGACGGCATCCGCCGCTACGAGCAGGCGACCTATTACGCGGGCAAATGGGCGCCGTCGTACGAACGCTGGGTGCAGATGCTCGCCGGCATGTACCGCGGCCCGGGCCGCGACGCGGTCGCGTGGAACTCCGCGTTGCTCTACGACATGATCTTCACGCAACCGGTGGTCTACGAGCTCGGCGCGATCCGCGTGCCGACGCTGCTGCTGATCGGCGACAAGGACACGACCGCGATCGGCAAGGATGCCGCGCCGCCCGACGTGCACGCGAAGCTCGGCCATTACCCGGAACTCGCGAAGCGCACGCAGGCGGCGATCCCCGGCGCGCAGCTCGTCGAATTCCCGGCGCTCGGACACGCGCCGCAAATCCAGGATCCCGATACGTTCCACAAGGCGCTACTCGACGGAATGAGCGCCGTACATCCGCAGTGATGCCGCGGCCCGCGCGCGCGCCGGCTCAGTGCGATTCGTTGGCGAGCTCGTCGCGGATTTGTGCGGCCAGTTCGAACGAGCGCACGCGCGCCGCGTGATCGTAGATCTGCGCGGTGATGATCAGCTCGTCCGCGCCTGTCTGCGCGATCCGGTCGCGCAGCTTGTCGCGCACCGTGTCGCGCGAGCCGACGGCCGCGAACGACAGCGCGTGCGCGACGTTCGCCAGTTCGAATTCGCTTGCCTCCAGCACGTCGACGGGCGGCGGCAGCTTGCCCGGCGTGCCGCGGCGCAGGTTGATGAACTGCTGCTGCAGCGACGTGAACAGGCGCCGCGCGTCGTCGTCGGTATCGGCTGCGAACACGTTGACGCCGACCATCGCATGCGGCTTCGGCCACGCGGCCGACGGCCGGTATTGCGCGCGGTAGAGCTCGAGCGCGCGCATCAGGTAGTCGGGCGCGAAGTGCGACGCGAACGCGAACGGCAACCCCAGCATCGCGGCCAGCTGCGCGCTGAAGAGGCTCGAACCGAGGAGCCACACCGGCACGTCGAGCCCCGCGCCGGGCACCGCGCGCACGCGCTGGCCAGGCACCGGTTCGGCGAAGTAGCGCTGCAATTCCGCCACGTCGTCCGGGAACGAATCGGCGCTGCCGATCAGATCGCGGCGCAACGCACGCGACGTGGTCTGGTCGGTGCCGGGCGCACGGCCGAGCCCGAGGTCGATGCGCCCCGGATACAGCGACGCGAGCGTGCCGAACTGCTCGGCGATGACGAGCGGCGCGTGGTTCGGGAGCATGATCCCGCCCGAGCCGACGCGGATCGTCTTCGTCGCGCCCGCGACGTGGCCGATCACCACCGCGGTGGCCGCGCTCGCGATGCCCGGCATGTTGTGATGCTCGGCGAGCCAGTAGCGCCGATAGCCGAGGCGCTCCGCATGCTGCGCAAGGTCGACGGTGTTGCGGAACGCCTGCGCGGCGTCGGCGCCGGCGGGGATGGGGGCAAGATCGAGTACGGAGAACGGAATCATCGGGTGCCTTCGAAAGGGAGGGGCGCGGTGATGCGAATGCGCAACAGATACCGACGATTTTGCCAAAGGGTTCCCGAACGCGCTGGCGACGCGCGGATACCCATGCGCCTTTCAGGGATGCAAGGCTCGCCCTTTCGATCGTTGCAAAAATCGATTCAATCGACGAACAATTACCGATGTTTACGGCGATTGCGCACGTCTTCGCATCGACATACAAATTTGCACGAAACGTTTGATTTTGAAGACTGCAATACGCCTGCAAAGGGCTTACGCTAACGTGAACGCGGTTGCACCAGAATGGTTCGCCGGCCTGGCAGCTTTGCCGAAATCGCACCAGTCCGTTTCACGCGGCGCTGCGCGCGGGCAGGCGCGGACTGCTAAAATCCGGCGCTTGCCCATGCTGTGCCGATGGTCGCCATTCGAATCTTCCCGCATCCCGTCCGGGCAGCGCGTGAGGATGTGCCACGCGAATCCGGGCATGGTCGCTTCGGCGAATGAGCCATGCCTCCCTACACAGACGCTGCTGGAACAAGGAGTCGGGTCGTGCCCGCGTTCGTTGCTGTCGGAATTTCCCATCACGTTCAATCCGGTTCGAGCGATCGGCATGGCGCCCGCGTCGCCGGGAGGCATCGCGCATGACGCCGACCGTCACGCTGCTCGACTGGCTGCTGATCGCGTTCACGCTCGCCGCCGCCGGCTATGCGCTCGTCGCGGCGTTCGCGCCGCCCCCGCGCACGCCCCGCACCGCCGCGCGCGACGGCTTCGCGCCGGTCAGCGTGCTCAAGCCGCTGTGCGGCGCGGAGCCGCATCTGTATGAGAACCTCGCGACGTTCTGCGAGCAGCGCCACCCGCGCCATGAAGTGCTGTTCGGCGTCGCGTCGGCGTCCGATCCGGCGATCGCGGTCGTCGAGCGGCTGCGCGCCGACTATCCGGACTGCGACATCACGCTTGTGATCGACGCGCGTGTGCACGGCAAGAACCTGAAGGTCAGCAACCTGATCAATCTCGCCGAACGCGCGAAGTACGACCGCATCGTGATCGCGGACAGCGACATCGCGGTGAAGCCCGACTATCTGGAGCGTGTGACGGCGCCGCTCGCGGACGCGTCGGTCGGCGTCGTCACGTGCCTGTATCATGCGCGCAGCGTCGGCGGCTTCTGGACGCGGATCGGCGCGCAGTTCGTCGACGCATGGTTCGCGCCGTCGGTGCGAATCGCGCACCTCGGCCGCTCGAGCCGCTTCGGCTTCGGCGCGACGCTCGCGCTGACGCGCGACACGCTCGACCGGATCGGCGGCTTGCTCGCGCTGAAGGACGAACTGGCCGACGATTTCTGGCTGGCCGAGCTGCCGCGCCGTCTCGGCCGCCGCACGGTGCTGTCCGAGGTCGAGGTCGCGACCGACGTGATCGAGCCGTCGTTCGGGCCGCTGTGGCACCGCGAGACACGCTGGCTGCGCACGATCCGTTCGCTGAATCCGGCGGGCTTCGCGTTCCTGTTCATCACGTTTACCGCGCCGTGGCTCGCCGTCGGCGCGGCGCTCGCGCTGCGCCTGGACGGCACCGTCGCCGGCACGCTCGCGGGCGGCGCGGCCGTCGTGGGCGCGTTCGGCCGGGTCGTGCTGCATGCGCGCGGCGAGGACGGCTGGCGCGCATTTTGGCGCGACCTGCCGCTCATCGCGGTGCGCGACACGCTGCTCGCGCTCGAATGGCTAGCTGCCGCGTTCGGCACGCACGTCGTGTGGCGCGGCGCGCGGATGACGGTCGTCGGCGGCGAGCGCGCGGCGGCGGCGGTGGAAGGCGCGGACGGCCGCTAGCGCACCGGCGCGCGAACCACGAGGAATCGGGACGAGCCGGTTCCGCGACGAATCCGGCCCGCGGGCCGAGACGCGCCGCGCGGCATCGCCGCGCGACGCGACATGACAGAGAGGCGGGCGCCGGCACGGCGGCCCGCGGTTGATTGACTGAATCGTTGAAACGAATCGAACTATGCAGGCTACCGGAGCATTCATGAAAACGCTGTTCTTGCAGGCCCCTTCGTATGACGGCTTCGACGGCGGAGCCGGCTCGCGCTATCAGGCGAAGCGCGAAATCCGTTCCTTCTGGTACCCGACGTGGCTCGCACAGCCGGCCGCGCTCGTGCCGGGCAGCCGCGTCGTCGATGCGCCGGCCGACGGGCTGTCGGTCGAGGAAACGCTGAAGATCGCCAACGACTACGACCTCGTGATCATCCACACGAGCACGCCGTCGTTCCCGACCGACGCGATGTTCGCGCAGGACCTCAAGAAGATGAAGCCGTCGATGCTGGTCGGCATGGTGGGCGCGAAGGTGATGGTCGATCCGCACAACTCGCTGACCGCGAGCGACGCGATCGACTTCGTGTGCCGCGAGGAATTCGACTACACCTGCAAGGAACTCGCGGAAGGCAAGCCGTTCGCGGAGATCAAGGGTTTGAGCTGGCGTGCGAAGGACGGCTCGATCGAGCACAACGAAGCGCGTCCGATCCTCGAGAACATGGACGAGCTGCCGTTCGTCGCGCCCGTCTACAAGCGCGATCTGAAGATCGACAACTACTTCATCGGCTACCTGAACTATCCGTACGTGTCGATCTACACGGGGCGCGGCTGCAAGTCGCGCTGCACGTTCTGCCTGTGGCCGCAGACGGTCAGCGGCCATCGCTACCGCACCCGCTCGGTCGAGAACGTGCTCGCGGAAGCGAAGTGGATCCGCGACAACATGCCGGAAGTGAAGGAGCTGATGTTCGACGACGACACCTTCACCGACGATCTGCCGCGCGCCGAAGCCATCGCCATTGGTCTGGGCAAGCTCGGCATGACCTGGTCGTGCAACGCGAAGGCGAACGTGCCGTACAAGACGCTGAAGGTGATGAAGGAAAACGGCCTGCGCCTGCTGCTGGTCGGCTTCGAATCCGGCGACGACCAGATCCTCGTGAACATCAAGAAGGGCGTGCGCACCGATTTCGCGCGCCGCTTCAGCGCGGACTGCAAGAAGCTCGGCATCAAGATCCACGGCACGTTCATCCTCGGCTTGCCGGGCGAAACGAAGGAAACGATCAAGAAGACGATCGAGTACGCGAAGGAAATCAATCCGCACACGATCCAGGTATCGCTCGCCGCGCCGTATCCGGGCACGACGCTCTACAAGCAGGCCGTTGAAAACGGCTGGATGGAAGAGAACAAGACCATCAACCTGGTGAGCAAGGAGGGCGTGCAGCTCGCGGCGATCGGCTATGCGCACCTGTCGCGCGACGAGATCTATCACCATCTCGAACAGTTCTATCGGGAGTTCTACTTCCGTCCGTCGAAGATCTGGGAGATCGTTCGCGAGATGCTGACGAGCTGGGACATGATGAAGCGCCGGCTGCGCGAAGGCGTCGAGTTCTTCCGCTTCCTGCGCGCGCACGAGGCCTGATTCGTGGCGACGCAGCGGGCGGCGCGGGCGCTGATCTTCACCGCGGACGACTTCGGGCTGCATCCGCGCGTCAACGCGGCGGTCGAGCGCGCGCATCGCGACGGCGTGCTGAACGCCGCGAGCCTGATGGTCGGCGCGCCCGCGGCGCAGGATGCGATCGAACGTGCGAGGCGGCTGCCGTCGCTCGCGGTCGGTCTGCATCTGGTGCTCGCGGACGGGCCGGCCACCCTGCCTGCGCATGAGATCCCCGCGCTCGTCGGCGCCGACGGGCGCTTCGGCGACGCGATGGCGAAGGATGGCTGCCGCTTTTTCTTCCTGCCGCACGTGCGTGCGCAACTGCGCCGCGAGATCCGCGCGCAGTTCGACGCGTTCGCGGCGAGCGGGCTGCCGCTCGACCACGTGAACGCGCACAAGCATTTCCATCTGCATCCGACCGTGCTGTCGATGATCATCGAGATCGGCCGCGACTACGGGCTGCGCGCGGTGCGGTTGCCTTACGAAGCAAGCGCGCCCGCGCTGCTCAAGCCGTGGATCGCGCTCGTGCGCGCGCGGCTCGACCGCGCGGGGCTCGCCCACAACGACTACGTGATCGGTATCGAGCATACGGGCGCGATGGACGAGGCCGTGCTGCTCGACGCGCTCGCCGCGCTGCCGGATGGCGTCGGCGAGATCTACTGTCATCCGGCCGAGGCCGGCGATGGCCCGATCACACCGACGATGGCCGATTACCGTCCGGTCGACGAGCTCGACGCGTTGCTGTCGCCGCGCGTCGCGGCCGCGCTGAAGGCGGCGGGCGTGGCGACCGGCGGGTTCGCGGACGTATTCGGCGAGCGCGGGGCGCCGCGCAGCGTGCGCCCGTCGCGCGAACCGGGGGCGCAGCCGTCATGACGAAGTGGATCAAATGGCTCGGCTGGCCGATCGGCATCGGGATCCTGCTCGCGCTCGGCCTGCACGAAGGCATCGGCGACGTGACGCAGATGCTCGAGCGCGCCGGCTTCGCGTTGCTGTGGCTCGTACCGTTCCACGCGCTGCCGCTGCTGCTCGACGCCTATGCGTGGCACCAGCTGCTCGACCGCCGCGCGTCGCTGTCGTTCCTGTGGTGGATCGCGACCGTGCGCGAGGCCGTGAACCGGCTGCTGCCGGTGGTCGGCATCGGCGGCGAGCTGGTCGGGATCCGGATGGCGCGGTGGCAGGTGCCCGACGCGAGCCGCGTGACCGCATCGGTGATCGTCGAGGTGTTGGTGACGATCGTCGTCCAGTATGCGTTTGCAGCGCTCGGCCTCGTGCTGCTGCTCGCGACCACGCATGACATGGGCGGCGGCACGATCGGCATCGCGCTGCTGCTGACGCTGCCGTTGCCGGTGCTTGGCGTCGTGCTGATGCGTCGCGGCGGGATCTTCCATGCGATCGAGCGGTTCGCGGGGCGTCTGCTCGGCGATTCGCACCGGTTGCTGCAAGGCGTCGACGGTAGACGGCTCGATGCCGACATCGATGCGCTGATGTCGCGCACCGCGTTGCTGTTCAGCGCGTTCTTCTGGCAGCTGGCCGGCTACGTGCTCGGCGCGCTCGAAATCTACTGGGCGCTCGCGCTGCTCGGCCATCCGGTGTCGATCGGCGGCGCAATCGCGATCGAGGCGATGACGCAGGCCGTGCGGCATGCTGCGTTCATGGTGCCGGGCGGCCTCGGCGTGCAGGAGGCGACCGTCGTGCTGCTCGCGCAGATGTTTGGCGTCGATCGCGACACGGCGCTGTCGCTCGCGCTGGTCAAGCGCGGCCGCGAGGTGCTGTTCGGATGCGCGGCGCTCGGTTCGTGGCAGCTGGCCGAGCTCGTGCGCACGCGCCGCCGGATCCGCACGGCGCCGGCCGCGTCGGACGCACGCCGCGCGGCGAGCCGCGACGCCGACAAGCAGGCCGAAACGACGCATTGAGCGCGGCACCGGCCGCGCGGTTCCGCAGTCCTTCTCGCGCTTTCGGCGCGGCGCGGGTATCCTTGCCGCGTGTTTTCTCGACGCGCATTTCTTCCGATGATTTTTCGTTTCCGGCTGTTTCCCGTGACGATGCTGGCCGCCGCGCTGGCGCTGACCGGCTGCGACGACCAAGGCCATCTCGACGTGCAACGCATCAAGGACTTCTTCACCGCGATCAAGCCCGCGCCGCTGCTCCTGAAAGGGCTGAAGGCCGGCGTTTCGACCGAGGCCGACGTGCGCGGCACGATGGGCAAACCCGAGACCGAGCGCACCTTCACCGACGGCTCCAAGCGCCTCGAGTACCCGCGCGGCCCGATGGGCAACCAGACCTGGTTCGTCGATCTCGACGCGAGCGGCCACTACATGGGCGCGACGCAGGTGCTGACCGCCGAGAACTTCGCGAAAGTGACGCCGGGAATGAACGAGGACGAGGTGCGGCGCCTGCTCGGCAAGCCGGGCGACATCGCGCAGTACCCGCTGAAGCCCGAGACCGTGTGGAGCTGGCGCTGGCTCGAGGACGGCGTGAACACCGACGCGTTCTTCAACGTCCATTTCGGCCCGGACGGGCTTGTCTATACGACTTCGCGCTCCGACATCCTGAAAGGGCGCTAAACCGGCGTTCGGCGCTATATCGAAAAAGCGACCGGAAAATTGCAAAAAACCCGCTTCCCGGCGTGTCATCGGACTGTCAGGAAGCGGGTTTTTTCCTTTTGAAACAGCAGCGTAGGCCGCGCACGGAAATGATGCGACGAATTGTTGCGACGCAGCATCCGGACGTGCGGTGATTTGAGGCAAACAATTTCGCTTGCGACTATCCGCGTCAGCCCGGCGCCGGACAGTCATGCGCGCCGGTGTTCCTTTCAACACTGGAGACGCGCGTGTTCCTTTACGGCTTTGGTCCCGTCCTGTGGGCCGGCACCGTGCAGACCATCGAGCTGTCGTTGCTGTCGCTCGCCACTGCGGTGGCGCTGGGGCTGATCGGCGCGGTGGCGAAGCTGTCGCACAACCGGGTGCTGCGAGCGATCGCGACCGGTTATACGACACTGATCCGCTCGGTGCCCGATCTCGTCCTGATGCTGCTGTTGTTCTACAGCATCCAGATCTGGCTGAACCAGCTCACCGACGTCGTCGGCTGGGACCAGATCGACATCGATCCGTTCGTCGCCGGTGTGCTCACGCTCGGCTTCATCTACGGCGCGTATTTCACCGAGACGTTCCGCGGCGCGTTCCTGTCGGTGCCGCGCGGGCAGCTGGAGGCCGGCGCGGCGTACGGGATGAGCGGGATGCGCGTGTTCGTGCGGATCATGTTTCCGCAGATGATGCGTTTCGCGCTGCCGGGCATCGGCAACAACTGGCAGGTGCTCGTGAAAGCGACCGCGCTGGTGTCGATCATCGGCCTCGCGGACGTCGTGAAGGCCGCGCAGGATGCGGGCAAGAGCACGTTCAACATGTTCTTCTTCATTCTCGTCGCGGCGCTGATCTACCTCGCGATCACGACCGTTTCCAACCTCGTGCTGATCCAGCTCGAGAAGCGTTATTCCATGGGCGTGCGGCACGCAGAACTATGATCGAGATCCTCCAGGAATTCGGCAAGGCGTTCCTTTACTGGGACGGCCAGCGCCTGTCCGGCCTTGCGGTGACGCTGTGGCTGCTCGTTGCGTCGATTTCGCTCGGCTTCGTGTGCGCGGTGCCGCTCGCGGTCGCGCGCGTGTCGAAGAAGAAATGGCTGTCGATGCCGGTGCGGTTCTATACGTACGTGTTCCGCGGCACGCCGCTCTACGTGCAATTGCTGCTGATGTACACGGGCATGTACAGCCTCGAGTTCGTGCGGTCGCACTCGCTGCTCGACGCGTTCTTCCGCAGCGGCTTCAACTGCGCGATTCTCGCGTTCGCGTTGAACACGTGCGCGTACACGACCGAGATCTTCGCGGGTGCGATTCGCGCGATTCCGCACGGCGAGGTCGAGGCCGCGCGGGCGTATGGGATGTCGCCGTTCACGATGTACCGCCGCGTGATCCTGCCGTCGGCGCTGCGCCGCGCGCTGCCGCTGTACAGCAACGAGGTGATCCTGATGCTGCACGCGACCACCGTCGCGTTTACGGCGACCGTGCCCGACGTGCTGAAGGTCGCGCGTGATGCCAATTCCGCGACCTACATGGCGTTCCAGTCGTTCGGAATCGCCGCGCTGATCTATCTTGCGGTATCTTTCGCACTCGTCGCGGCATTTCGCCGGGCGGAGCGCCACTGGCTCGCGTATCTCGCGGCCGGCCGTCATTGATTTCACTTCGAGGAGAGCCAGTTGGCCGAGATCACTCAAACGAGCGCGTCCGCTTCCGTCAAGCTTGCCGCGGTCGACATTCACAAGCGCTATGGCGACAACGAGGTGCTCAAGGGCGTGTCGCTGAACGCGAAGGCGGGCGACGTCATCAGCATCATCGGCGCGAGCGGGTCGGGCAAGAGCACGTTCCTGCGCTGCATCAATTTTCTCGAGCGGCCGAATGCGGGGCAGATCGTCGTCGACGGCGAGGCCGTGCGCACGAAGACGGACCGCGCGGGCGCGCTCGAGGTTGCCGATCACAAGCAGTTGCAGCGCATCCGCACGAAGCTTGCGATGGTGTTCCAGCACTTCAATCTGTGGGCGCACATGAACGTGCTCGAGAACGTGATGGAAGCGCCGGTGCACGTGCTTGGCATTTCGAAGAAGGAAGCCGAGGAGCGTGCGCGCGAGTACCTGGAAAAGGTCGGCTTGCCGCCGCGCGTCGAGAAGCAGTATCCGTCGCACCTGTCTGGCGGCCAGCAGCAGCGTGTCGCGATTGCGCGTGCGCTTGCGATGCATCCGGACGTGATGCTGTTCGACGAGCCGACTTCTGCGCTCGATCCGGAGCTCGTCGGCGAGGTGCTGAAGGTGATGCAGAAGCTGGCCGAGGAAGGCCGGACGATGATTGTCGTTACGCACGAGATGGGTTTTGCGCGCAACGTGTCGAATCACGTGATGTTCCTGCATCAGGGGCGGACCGAGGAAGAGGGCGATCCGAAGGAGGTGCTGGTGCGCCCGCAGAGCGAGCGTCTGAAGCAGTTCCTGTCGGGCAGTCTGAAGTAACGCGAAAGGCGGGTTTCATACGTGGTACCGGTGTCTCGTCCCGCAGGCGCCACCCGCACGATGCAGGTGGCGATCGTTGCATTGCCGCCCGTGTCGATGTCGGGTGTGGGTCCGATCGTCGATGCGTTGAATCTTGCGAACGAGATCGACGGGCGGTTGCTGTATCGCTGGCAGGTGTGTTCGTGGGACGGGCGGCCGGTGCCGCTGGCGGGCGGCGCGCAGTGGCATGCCGATGCGGCGTTCAACGACGCGATCGCGTGCGACTGGCTGATCGTCGTGTCGGAGCGGTTTCAGCAGTTTGCCGACTATCGGTTGTTTCTGGCGAGTCTCGCGCGGGTCGGTCAGCGTACGCCGGTCGTGACGGGCATTCACCACGGCGTGTGGTGGCTTGCGATGGCCGGGCAGCTTTCCGGATATCGCGTGAGCGTGAACTGGGAGACGTATCAGCAGTTCGCCGAGCAGTTCGAGCGGTCGATCGTCACGCAGCAGATCTTCGAGATCGATCGCGATCGGGCGACCTGTGCCGGCGGGCAGGCGACTGTCGATTTCATGCTGGCCATGATTGGCCGCGAACATGGGGCCGATCTCGCGGAGCGGATTGCCGATGCGCTTGGAGCCGGGACGCTGCGCAGCGGCGAGGAGCGGCAGCGGATTCCTTTTGTTACCGCGCCCGGTGAGCGGCATCCTCGGCTCAACGATGCGTTGCTGTTGATGGAAGCCAATGTCGAGGATCCGTTGACCACCGATGAGATCGCCGGGCTTGTCGGCGTGTCGCGGCGGCAGCTCGAAAGGCTCTTTCGGCAGTATCTCGGCGCCATGCCCTCCAAGTATTACCTCAATCTGCGGTTGCTCAAGGCGCGCACTCAGTTGCAGCGGACCAGCAAGTCGGTCGTTCAGGTTTCGCTCGCTTGCGGGTTTTCTTCTGCTGCGCATTTTTCTAACGCTTATCGCGAGCGGTTCGGCGTTACGCCACGGGAAGATCGGCGAGCCTGGCTCGAGAAGCAAACCGGCGGCGGGGGGGAGCCTCGCGGGGGCGCGTTGGTCGAGCGTGGGGGAAAGGATTGATTTCTTTTTGCCGTTGGGTGGGGAGATCGCGGTTGGCGTGAAGTACCTGTGATCGTGTCGGTCTATTAGCGTCGCCCCTGCGCGGGGCGGCGGTCACTTTTCTTTGTCTTGCCAAAGAAAAGTAACCAAAAGAAAGGCGCCCGGATAACGCATGACTTCCCGGTGCCGTGGTCGCCGGAGTGGCCGCCGCCTAAGTGTCCGCGCCAGGCCGGAACCCGGAGTGGTTCGAGCAATGGTTCCGACATCACGCACCACCCAACAAAGCGGTATACCGCCCGCTCGCTCCGTCCTCGCTTCGCTCGGCCGACAGGTGCACCCCTGTGACACACGTCATCTCGATTTGCCTATGCGATCGTGGCGCTCAGCGAATGATGGAATCAAACAGGACATCATTCTTGCTGCGGACAGTGACACATCGCACTCCTTTGCGGTGGATCCGCCCATCGCGATATGCAATTGCGGGGTAATGGATGCAATCGATTCCGCTTTGCAATGTGAACCAATCTGCAGTTGCGACCCCAGTGCTTGGCATATGCGGGGGCATAAGGCAATGCGAGCGGCGGACCTTGCAGCCGAGCGAAGCGAGGATGGAGCTAGCGGGCGGTATACCGCTTTGTTGGGTGGTGCGTGACGTCGGAACCATTGCTCGAACCACTCCGGTTTCTTGCCTGGCGCGGACACTTAGGCGGCGGCCACTCCGGCGACCACGGCACCGGGAAGTCGTGCGTTATCCGGGCGCCTTTCTTTTGGTTACTTTTCTTTGGCAAGACAAAGAAAAGTGACCGCCGCCCCGCGCAGGGGCGACGCTAATAGACCGACACGATCACAGGTACTTCACGCCAACCGCGATCTCCCCGCCCAACAGCAAAAAGGGCAAAAACGGCAAAAACGGCCTCCCGCCTGGCCCCGCGCCCGAAGGGCAAAATAAGCGCACTATCCGCTTCCGATAGAACCCGTCGCAAATCCGCAAGACGCTTGCGTCACCCTTACCTAAACTTGATCCTGTTGAACCCTCTTACGAAACCGAAAGGAACGACCATGACGACCTCGACCGTGACCCGCCAGACATTCGACGAAGTGATGGTGCCGGTATTTTCCCCCGCACCGTTCGTGCCGGACCGCGCAGAGGGTTCCCGCGTGTGGGACACGGCCGGCCGCGAATACGTGGATTTCGCGTGCGGGATCGCGGTCACGTCGCTGGGCCACGGCCACCCGGAACTGCTGAAGGTGCTGGACGAACAAGGCCGCAAGCTCTGGCACATCGGCAACGGCTACACGAACGAGCCGGTGCTGCGCCTCGCGAAGCGCCTCGAAGCGCTGACGTTCGCCGACCGCGCATTCTTCGCGAACTCGGGCGCGGAAGCGAACGAAGCCGCACTGAAGCTCGCACGCCGCGTCGCGTTCGACCGCCACGGCGCAGACAAATACGAGATCGTATCGTTCGTCCAGTCGTTCCACGGCCGCACATTCTTCGCGGTCAGCGTCGGCGGCCAGCCGAAATACTCGGAAGGCTTCGGCCCCGTGCCGGCCGGCATCAAGCACCTGCCGTTCAACGACATCGCAGCCGCAAAAGCCGCGATCGGCCCGAAGACCTGCGCCGTGATCGTCGAGCCGGTGCAGGGCGAGGGCGGCGTGATTCCCGCCGATCCGGCCTTCCTCAAGGCACTGCGGGAAGCATGCGATGCAAACGACGCACTGCTGATCTTCGACGAAGTGCAAACGGGCGTCGGCCGCACGGGCCACTTCTACGCATACATGGACACGGGCGTCACGCCGGACATCCTGACGACCGCCAAGGCGCTCGGCAACGGCTTCCCGATCGGCGCGATGCTGACGACGAACGAACTCGCCGCGCACTTCAAGGTCGGCGTGCACGGCACGACCTACGGCGGCAACCCGCTCGCGTCGGCGATCGCCGACAAGGTCGTCGAACTGATCGCCGACCCGGCACTGCTCGGAGGCGTACGCGAACGCAGCGTGCGGCTGAAGGGCGCACTGGAACGCATCAACGCACGCTTCGGCATCTTCAAGGACATCCGCGGCAAGGGCCTGCTGGTCGGCGCGGAACTCACCGCCGCATTCGACGGCCGCGCGAAGGACTTCGTCACGGCCGCCGCGGAAAACGGCCTGATCATGCTGATCGCCGGCCCCAACGTGCTGCGTTTCGTCCCGTCGCTCGTGATCCCGTTCGACCTGCTCGACGAAGGCGTGAAGCGCTTCGAGAAGGCAGTCGAGCAGGTGCTCGCGGCCCAGGAAGCCACCGCGCGCTGATCGGCGCACCCCATCGCAGACAGGAACGACGATGCTATTTGTTCGCCCCGGCAAACTCACGGATCTCGATGCGCTCGCGCACATGGCGCGCACCGCGCAGCCCGTCCTGCACTCGCTGCCGCACGACCGCGCGGCGCTCGAAGCGCGCGTCGCGCTGTCCGAGGATTCGTTTCGCGCGGACGTCGACTTCCCCGGCGAAGAGTTCTACCTCTTCGTGCTCGAGGATTCGTCGACCGGCAAGCTGCTCGGCACGGCGAGCATCGTGGCCGCGGCCGGCTACTCGGAACCGTTCTACGCGTTTCGCAACGACGCGCTGATCCACGCGTCGCGCGAGCTGCACGTGAACCGCAAGATCCACGCGCTCACGATGTCGCACGAGCTGACCGGCAAGAGCCGGCTCGCCGGCTTCTACGTCGACCCGTCGCTGCGCGGCGACGCGGCCGCGCACCTGATCTCGCGCGCGCGGATGATGTATATCGCCGCGAACCGCCGCCGCTTCACGCCGGAAGTCTTCACGCTGCTGCTCGGCGTAAGCGACGACACGGGCGCGTCGCCGTTCTGGGAAGCAGTGGGCCGCAAGTTCTTCGGCCGCGATTTCACCGACGTCGACATCGCGTCGGGCGGCCGCAGCCGCACATTCATCGCGGAAGTGATGCCCGCGTACCCGCTGTACGTGCCGCTGTTGCCGGAAGCTGCGCAGCGCGTACTCGGCGAGCCGAACGAAACGGCACTGCTCGCGTACGACATCCACCTCGAGGAAGGCTTCGAGCCGGACCGCTTCGTCGACATCTTCGACGCGGGTCCGGTGCTGACCGCACAGGTCGACCGCACCGCATGCGTGAAGCACGGCGCGGAGCGCACGGTGCGCGAAGCGGCGCGTCAGCAGGGCGACGTCGCGTACATGGTGTCGACGGGCAGCGGCGAATCGTTTCGCTGCGTGCTGGCCGATCTGCCGGGCGACACGCACGAGGCGCCGCTCGACGGCGACGTGCGCGCGGCGCTCGATGTGAAGGATGGCGATGTCGTGCGCTGCGTGCCGCTGCATCGCCGCGACGATGAAGAATTGAAGGGGGACGCAGCATGATCGTCGTTCGGGTCGTACAAACGGGCGACGTCGACGCGCTCGTGTCGCTCGCGCAGGAAACCGGGCCGGGCCTGACCACGTTCAAGCCCGATCGCGACGCGCTTGCCGCACGCATCGAACGCGCGCGCCGCACGCTCGACGGCAACGCCGCGCCCGGCGAAGCCGGCTACTTCTTCGTGATGGAAGACTCGAAGACGGGCGACATCGCCGGCGTGTGCGGAATCGAGACGCAGGTCGGCCTCGAGCAACCGTTCTACAACTATCGCGTGAGCACGGTCGTGCACGCGAGCCAGGAGCTCGGCGTGTGGACGCGCATGTCCGCGCTGAACATCTCGCACGACCTTACGGGCTACGCGGAAGTGTGCTCGCTGTTCCTGAGCCCGCGCTATCGAACGGGCGGCGTCGGCGGCTTGCTGTCGCGCTCGCGCTTCATGTTCATCGCGCAATTCCGCGACCGCTTCCCGGAGCGCATCTGCGCGGAACTGCGCGGCCACTTCGACGAGGACGGCACGTCGCCGTTCTGGCGCGCAGTCGGTTCGCACTTCTATCAGATCGATTTCAACGCGGCGGACTACCTGAGCTCGCACGGCCGCAAGTCGTTCCTCGCGGAACTGATGCCGCGCTATCCGGTGTACGTCGACCTGCTGCCGCAGGACGCGCAGGATGCAGTCGGCCTCACGCACCGCGATACGCTGCCGGCCCGCAAGATGCTCGAAGCCGAAGGGCTGCGCTACCAGAACCACGTCGACATCTTCGACGCGGGCCCGGTGCTCGAATGCCACATCAACGACCTGCGCACGGTCCGCGAAAGCGTCGTCGTGCCGGTCGCGATCGGCGTGCCGGTTGCAAGCGAAGACGCGCGCGGCAGCCATGCGCCGACGTCGCTCGTGTCGAACACGTCGCTCAACGATTTCCGCGTCGGCGTCGCACCGGGCGTGGTCGCGAATGGCGCGTTCGTGCTGTCGGCCGACGATGCCGCCGCGCTCGACGTGAAGGCCGGCGATCCGGTCCGCGTGCTGCCGCTCAAAGTCAAACAGGGATAAACGAATCATGACGGAACTCTTCATCGACGGCGCGTGGGTCGCAGGCTCGGGCCCCGTCTTCGCTTCGCGCAACCCGGGCACCGACGCGATCGCATGGCAGGGCGCGAGCGCGTCCGCGGCCGACGTCGACCGCGCGGTCGCGAGCGCACGCCGCGCGTTTGCCGGCTGGTCGGCGCTCGACTTCGAAGCACGCTGCGAGATCGTCAAGCGCTTCGCGGCGCTGCTCACCGAACGCAAGGAAGCGATCGCAACCGCGATCGGCCGCGAGACCGGCAAGCCGCTGTGGGAAGCCCGCACGGAAGTCGCGGCGATGGCCGCGAAGGTCGGGATCTCGATCCAGGCGTACCAGGAGCGCACCGGCGAGAAGCGTCAGGACATGGCCGACGGCGTCGCGGTGCTGCGCCATCGCCCGCACGGCGTCGTCGCGGTGTTCGGCCCGTACAACTTCCCCGGCCATTTGCCGAACGGGCATATCGTGCCGGCGCTGATCGCGGGCAACACGGTCGTGTTCAAGCCGTCGGAGCTTGCGCCGGGCGTCGCGCGCGCAACGGTCGAAGTGTGGCACGACGCCGGGTTGCCGGCCGGCGTGCTGAACCTCGTGCAGGGCGAGAAGGACACCGGCATCGCGCTCGCGAATCACCGCCAGATCGACGGCCTGTTCTTCACCGGCAGCTCGGACACCGGCACGCTGCTGCACAAGCAGTTCGGCGGCCGTCCGGAAATCGTGCTCGCGCTCGAAATGGGCGGCAACAACCCGCTCGTGATCGGCGAAGTCGAGGACATCGACGCGGCCGTACATCACACGATCCAGTCGGCGTTCCTGTCGGCCGGCCAGCGCTGCACGTGCGCACGCCGCATCTTCGTGCCGCACGGCGCGTTCGGCGACCGCTTCCTCGCGCGCTTCGCCGACGTCACGTCGAAAATCACGGCCGACGTGTTCGACGCCGATCCGCAGCCGTTCATGGGCGCGGTGATCTCGGCGCGCGCGGCGGCGAAGCTCGTCGATGCGCAGTCGCGCCTGATCGAGCACGGCGCGAAACCGATCATCGCGATGACGCAGCGCGATCCGCGCCTCGGCTTCGTGAACGCGTCGATCATCGACGTGACCGGCGTCGCGAACCTGCCGGACGAAGAGCACTTCGGCCCGCTCGCGCAGATCGTCCGCTACGCGACGTTCGACGAAGCGATCGAGCGCGCGAACGACACCGCGTTCGGCCTGTCCGCCGGCCTGCTCGCCGACGACGCACACGCATGGGCGCACTTCCGCCGCACGATCCGCGCGGGGATCGTCAACTGGAACCGCCCGACCAACGGCGCATCGTCGGCCGCGCCGTTCGGCGGCACGGGCCGCTCGGGCAACCATCGGCCGAGCGCGTACTACGCGGCCGACTACTGCGCGTATCCGATGGCGTCGGTGGAAAGCGCGCAACTTACCTTGCCCGCGAGCCTGTCGCCGGGCCTGCATTTCTGATCGAGGGAACGACGATGAACGCACAAGAAGCCAATTTCGACGGACTCGTCGGCCCGACCCACAACTACGCCGGGCTGTCGTTCGGCAACGTGGCGTCGCTGAACAACGAGAAGTCGGCCGCGAATCCGAAGGCGGCCGCGAAACAGGGGCTGCGCAAGATGAAGCAGCTCGCGGATCTCGGCTTCGCGCAAGGCGTGCTGCCGCCGCAGGAGCGACCGTCGCTGCGCCTGTTGCGCGAGCTCGGCTTCTCCGGCAAGGACGCGGACGTGATCGCGAAGGCCGCGAAGCAGGCGCCCGAACTGCTCGCCGCCGCGAGCTCGGCGTCGGCGATGTGGACCGCGAACGCGGCGACCGTCAGCCCGTCGGCCGACACCAGCGACGGCCGCGTGCATTTCACGCCGGCCAACCTGTGCAGCAAGCTGCATCGTGCGATCGAGCATGAAGCGACGCGCCGCACGCTGTCGACGTTGTTCGCGGACCCCGCGCGTTTCGCGGTGCACGACGCGCTGACGGGCACGCCGGCGCTCGGCGACGAAGGCGCGGCGAACCACACGCGCTTTTGCGCCGAATACGGCAAGCCGGGCGTCGAATTCTTCGTGTACGGCCGCGCCGAATACCGCCGCGGGCCGGAGCCGAAGCGCTTCCCCGCGCGCCAGACGTTCGAGGCGAGCCGCGCGGTCGCACATCGCCACGGGCTCGCGGAAGAAGCGACGGTCTATGCGCAGCAGGATCCGGACGTGATCGATGCGGGCGTGTTCCACAACGACGTGATCTCGGTCGGCAACCGCGACACGCTGTTCACGCACGAGCGTGCGTTCGTCAACAAGCAGGCAATCTACGACACGCTGACGGCCGCGCTCGATGCGCGCGGCGCGCGGCTGAACGTGATCGAGGTGCCCGATGCGGCGGTGAGCGTGAACGACGCCGTCACGTCCTATCTGTTCAACAGCCAGCTGCTGTCGCGCGCGGACGGCTCGCAGGTGCTCGTCGTGCCGCAGGAGTGCCGCGAGAACGCGAACGTCGCCGCTTATCTCGACCGGCTCGCGGCCGGCAACGGCCCGATTCGCGACGTACTTGTGTTCGACCTGCGCGAAAGCATGAAGAACGGCGGCGGCCCCGCGTGCCTGCGCCTGCGCGTCGTGCTGAACGACGCCGAGCGTGCGGCCGTCACGTCGAACGTGTGGATCAACGACACGCTGTTCGCGTCGCTCGACGCGTGGATCGACAAGCACTACCGCGATCGTCTCGCGCCGGAAGACCTCGCCGATCCGGCACTGCTCGAAGAATCGCGCACGGCCCTCGACGAGCTCACGCAGATCCTGCGCGTGGGATCGCTGTATGACTTCCAGCGCTGAGTCGCGCATGCCGGCGGCCGCGCTGCTCGACGACTTCCTCGCGTTCACGCTCGCGGGCGATGCGCCGGCCGTCACGGACGGCGCGTGTGCGAACGGCGCGGTACGCTGGCAATGGCGCGGCGACGGGCTGCTCGCGCTCGAGCCGGGTGCGCGCGATACCGGTGACGCCGCGCGTGCGAGCGTGCTCGTGTCGGCCGGCGTGCACGGCGACGAGACCGCGCCGATCGAACTGCTGTCGATGCTCGTGCACGACATCGCCGCCGGCACGTTGCCGCTCGCGTGCCGGCTGCTCGTCGTGCTCGGCAACGTGCCGGCGATGCGTGCGGACACACGCTATCTCGACGACGACCTGAACCGGCTGTTCGGCGGCCGTCACGCGCAGGTGCCGGCGAGCCGCGAAGCGCCGCGCGCCGCGCAGCTCGAAGACGCGGCCGCCGCATTCTTCGCGGCGGCGCCGGCGGGCAGCGCGCGCTGGCACATCGACATGCACACGGCGATTCGCGCATCGGTGTTCGAGCAATTCGCGCTGCTGCCCCACACGGGCTCGCCGCCGACGCGCGCAATGGTCGAATGGCTCGGCGATGCGCGCATCGCCGCCGTGCTGCTGCATACCGCGAAGGGCAACACGTACTCGCATTTCACGGCCGAGCACTGCGGCGCGCTTGCATGCACGCTCGAACTCGGCAAGGTTCGGCCGTTCGGCCAGAACGACCTCAGCCGGTTCGCGCCGGCCGATCGTGCGGTGCGCAAGCTCGTGTCGGGCAACCGGGGTGACGCCGCCGAAGAGGGCGACCGTCCGCCGTTGCCGCGCGTGTTTACCGTGATCGATCAGATCACGAAGCGCAGCGATGCGCTCGAGCTGTTCGTCGCCGCCGACGTCGCGAACTTCACGGCGTTCCCGCGCGGCACCGTGCTCGCGCAAGACGGCGAGTATCGCTACACGGTCAAGCACGACGAGGAGCGGATCGTCTTTCCGAATCCGGCCGTAAAGCCGGGGTTGCGCGCGGGCCTGCTCGTCGTCGACACGACGCGCGACACGCTCGCCGCGCTCGTCTGAACGTGGCCGCTCGCGCGCGGCCGCGGCGGCCCGCAGCCCGCGCAGCGCGTCCCCGATGTTCGTGTTCGCGGGGAGCGCGGCCGCCACGCCGGCAGCTTATACGGC
This sequence comes from Burkholderia latens, assembly GCF_001718795.1. NCBI lineage: Bacteria > Pseudomonadati > Pseudomonadota > Betaproteobacteria > Burkholderiales > Burkholderiaceae > Burkholderia > Burkholderia latens. The sequence continues at coordinate 1,199,323 of NZ_CP013435.1, forward strand.
GCGCTTGCGTATTTGCGACATCGTCTTGCAAGTTCGCCGAGCGCGGCCGGTGACGCCGGCACCCGCAGCGCACCATCGGAGGCCGGCCGCCGCTTTCCCATGCCGGGCCGCGCGGATTGGTACAATCGCGGCCTTGCGGCTGTTGCGCCGCATCAAGGCGCGGCATCGCGATTGCGGGTGTCATTCGACCCTGCAATGATGCATGCGCCCGTAGTTCCGGAACATTCGAGTATCGAGGAGAACACCTGATGAAGTTGGATTGGCGTAAAGTGGCCGCGCACGCGGTAGTGGCGGCATCGGCCGTGGCGGCAGGCAGCGCGATGGCAGCGGATCTGAAGGAGCTCCGCTTCGGCGTCGAGGCCTCGTACGCGCCGTTCGAATACAAGACGCCCGACGGCAAGCTGACCGGCTTCGACATCGACATCGGCAACGCGGTGTGCGCGAAGCTGAAGACGAAGTGCGTGTGGGTCGAGAACGATTTCGACGGCCTGATCCCCGCGCTGCAGGCGCGCAAGTTCGACGCGATCAACTCGGACATGACGATCACCGACCAGCGCAAGCACGCGATCGCATTCACCGATCCGATCTACACGATCCCGAACCAGCTGATCGCCAAGCAGGGCAGCGGCCTGCTGCCGACGCCGCAATCGCTGAAGGGCAAGCGCGTCGGCGTGCTGC